>NZ_CP032084.1:3741931-4989241 GCF_003600685.1 Achromobacter sp. B7 | reverse complement strand
GCTTGGACAGGTCGTAGGTGTAGCCCACGCTGTACACGTTCATGTTGGCGTCGCCGCCGGTCAGCTTGTCGTTGGACGGGGCCACGTGCTGCCACGAGGCAAACACGCTGCTGGCGCCGCCCACCGGCACGGTCGCGCCCAGCATGTAGGCGTTGGCCTTGAAGCCGTTGACGAAGCGGTTGGTGCCGAATTCATCGCTGAACGGGGTGTCGGCCGGCAGGTCCTGGCCGACGAACCAGCCGTCGGTGGTGCGGCCATAGGCGGCGGCCAGCTTCACCACTTCCAGGTCGTACGACACGCCCAACGCGTATTGGCGCGGCGTGGCGTTGCTGTCGATGTTGCCACGGTTCGAGCCGTTCAACTGGTCGTACGTCAGCGCCACGTTCAGCGGGCCCTGCACGTAGCGCAGGCCGGCCGTGATGCCGCGCGTGTTGTCGGCGGTGCGGAAACCGGTCTGGTCGGCGGTGGTGTCGTCAGCGTTGAACGAATAGCCGATGCCGAATTCAAAGCCGTTCACCGACGGGGTGCGGTACATGACCATGTTGTCCCAGCGCATGGTGTTGGCCGCGCTGAAACCCAGGCCCAGGTTCGACTGGGTGTAGCTGGTGTAGAAGGGGTCGATGTCGGCCAGGTAGTTCGAGCCGATCGTGGCTTGGCGGCCGAAGTCCAGCTGGCCCCAGGCGTCGTTGGCCAGGCCGATGGTGGCTTGGCGGCCGAACAGGCGGCCGGACTGACCGCGTTGGCCATTGGCGGAATCAAAGCCGCTTTCCAGCTTGAACACGGCGCGCAGGCCGTCGCCCAGATCTTCGGATCCGCGCACGCCCCAACGGGAGCCGGCCTGGATGCCGTTGATCATGCCAAGCTTGCTACCGCTGTAGCCGTCGCCCTTGATCTTGTTGTAGCCAATGCCGGTGTCGATGACACCATAGAGGGTGACTGACGGTTCTGCCTGTGCAATGCCTGTGAAAGCGGTCAGCATCGCAGCGGCGAGCAGCGTCTTTTTCATCCGGGAATCTCCTGGGATTTTTGAGGGGAAAAAACAAAGGGAACACCACGCCAGGCATCAAACCCAGCGGTGTTCCCGGGCGCAAGTGTAGAACATTTACGCTATTTACCTTTGATTGCCTGGGATGTTCCGGCTATTTCGTCTAATCGGGCGGCCCTGCTGGCGGCTCATACTGCGGCCTGATGCTGGCGCCTATGTCGCCCGCCGATTGACCGCGCGCCGTCATAGTGGCATCTTGCCCCGAAGCCTTGATCTGGAAACTGCCCCGTGGACTATCCACAGCCCCTTGTGACCGTTGACGCCGTCCTGCTGACCTTGCGGGCCGGCGGCCTTGAAATTGCCCTGCACCAGCGCGACCGCGCGCCCTTCAAGGGCGCCATGGCGCTGCCGGGCGGCGTGGTGCATGCGGACGAAGACGACAGCACCGAAGCGAGCATCCGCCGGGTCCTGCGCGAAAAAACCGGCTTTGAACCGCGTTACCTGGAACAGCTACAGGTGTTCTCAGGCCCCCAGCGTGACCCCCGCCAGTGGTCCTTGTCCGTGTCATACGTGGCCTTGGTGCCGGTGGCCGAACTGGAAGCGGCGGCGGGGCAGGGCCTGCGCTTTGTCAGCGTGGACGCGTTGCCCTCGCTGGCGTTCGACCACGCCGCCATCGTGGCCGCCGCCGTGGCCCGCCTGCGCGGCAAATCCAGCTACTCGACCTTGCCGTTCTTCCTGCTGCCGGAACGCTTCACCCTGACCGAACTCCAGCACACCTACGAAGCCATCTTGCAGACCCGGCTGGAAAAATCGAACTTCCGCAGGAAGATGGACGCCTGGGGTGTACTGGAACCCACGGGCGATTTCGTCACCGGGGCGCAGCGCCCCGCGCGCCTGTACCGCCTGAAAGACTTCGCCCTGTTCGACCGCACAGTCGGATGACCCTGCACGCCAACACCCGCCACACAACGCGGACTTTCAACGACATAGTTGCAAGATAACAATAAGCGCGCATATACTTGCCTCACTTAGTTTTGAAACGCCACTAAGGGCCGATCATGTTCACCATCACTGCCGTAGTAGAAGGACAACGCCAAACCGAAACGCCGACCGCGTTCGTGTTTCCCGGCGGCGAAAGCCAGGTCACGGTGCCCGCCGGCTTGCGCGCGGCGGCCGAGGCCGCCACCGAGTTCCGTATCCACGCGCTGCTCAAGTCCGCCAATGACGTCATGCAGCTGCTGATGCTGACCGACGCCTTGCGCCGCCTGAATCCCGCCGTGCCGGTGCATCTGGACATGCCTTACGTGCCCTATGCCCGGCAAGACCGGGTGTGCAATCCGGGCGAGGCCCTGGGCGCGGCCGTCTTCTGCAAGCTGATCAACGACCAGCAATACGCCACCGTCACCATCACCGAACCGCACAGCGACGTTACCCCCGCGCTGTTGCAGCGGGTGCGCGTGGTGGACGCCGCCGCGTTTGTCGGCCGGACGCTGGCGGCACCGGCCTTTGCCAAGGGCGTGACGTTGATGGCGCCCGACGCCGGCGCCCGCAAGCGGGTGCAGGCCCTGGCCAAGAAGCTGGGCGTGGCCGACGTGCGCTACGCCGAAAAGGTGCGCGACCCGCAAACGGGCCGCATCACCGAAACCCGCGTGCCCGACGACGTTCCCGACCAGCCCATCCTGGTGGTGGACGACATCTGCGACGGCGGCCGCACCTTTCTGGAACTGGCGTTGGCGCTTGCCGACAAGACGCGCCAGCCGCTTTACCTGTACGTCACGCATGGCATCTTCAGCCATGGCTTGACGGCTTTGAATGAACGCTATGCCGGCGTGTTCACCGCCTACGACTGGACGTTGACCGATGGCGACGGCGCCCCGGTCTGCGTAGGCCCGGACCGCCCAACGCCTGCATCGCCGTCTTTGGCGCCCAACCCCCAGGCGTGCGCCATCCCCGCGCTTGTGAACTAAGTAGGAAACTGCCATGAATGCTCCCGACACCCTGATCGCCAAGAACGGCATCAACCCCTTCCTGCAAGCGGATTTCTACAAGACTGGCCACCCCTTCCAGTACCCCAAGGGCACCAACAAGATCCTGGCCAACTTCACGCCACGCTCGGCGCGGCTGGCGCCGGTGCTGCCCGAATTGTTCGACGACAAGATCGTCTGGTTCGGCCTGCAAGGCTTTATCAAGGAAATCTTGATCGACCTGTTCAACCGCGAATTCTTCGGCAAGCCGGCCGGCAGCGCGGTGCGCCAATACCAACGCCGCGTGGACAATGCGCTGGGCAAGGGCGCCGTCACCGTCGACCACCTGCAAGCGCTGTATGAACTGGGCTACCTGCCGCTGGAGATCCGCTCGGTGCCCGAAGGCGCCCGCGTCGACATCCGCGTGCCGCCCGTTACCTTCATCAACACGCACCCCGACTTTGCGTGGCTGGTCACCTACATCGAAACCCTGTTCAGCTGCGAATCGTGGAAGCCGTCCACGGTGGCCACCATTGCCTTTGAATACCGCAAGCTGCTGACCTATTTCGCGCGCACCACGGGCAGCCCCATGGACTTCGTGAACTGGCAGGGGCACGACTTTTCCATGCGCGGCATGTCCGGCTTGTACGACGCACGCAAGAGCGGCGCGGGCCACTTGCTGTCGTTCACCGGCACGGACACGATTCCCGCCATCGACTACCTGGAAGACATCTACGGCGCGGATTCCGATCGGGAACTGGTCGGTGGGTCGGTGCCGGCGACGGAACACTCGGTGATGTGCCTGGGCAGCAAGGAAGGCGAGATCGAAACCATCCGCCGCCTGGTCACCCAGGTGTATCCCGGCGGCATCGTGTCGGTGGTGTCCGACACCTGGGACTTCTGGCAGGTGGTGACCGATTTCGCCGCTGCGCTCAAGTCGGAAATCCTGGCGCGCACGCCCGACCCGTACGGCAATGCCAAGGTGGTGTTCCGCCCGGATTCCGGCGACCCGGTGAAGATCCTGACGGGCTATTTCTGCACCGACGTGCCGGCCGTCCAGGATGCGACGGCGCTGGCCGCCGCGCGGCGCGAAGGCTTCGAGGCGGTGCGCGACGCCGCCACCGGCAAGTACTGGCTGCTGGACGATGACGCCCGCGCCGTCCAGCCGCTGCGCGAAGCCGAGGTCAAGGGCGCGGTGCAGTGCCTGTGGGACATTTTCGGTGGTGTGGTGACGGACCGTGGCTACAAGCTGCTGGACCCACACGTTGGCCTGATCTACGGCGACTCGATCACGCTGGCACGCGGCCGCGACATTCTTGTGCGCCTGGAAAAGAAGGGCTACGCCTCCGGCAACGTGGTGCTGGGCATCGGCTCGTACACGTACCAGTACCTGACGCGCGACACCTTCGGCTGGGCACTGAAAGCCACGTACGCCGAAGTGAACGGCGAACCCGAGGAACTGGTCAAGGACCCGGTCACGGATTCCGGCGTGAAGCGTTCGGCCAAGGGCCTGCTGCGCGTGGACGAGACCGCCACGGGTTATGAACTGCACGACCAGCAGACGCCTGAACAAGCGGCGGGCGGTGCGCTGGTGCCGGTGTTTCGCGACGGCCAGCTGCTGGTGGAACAGGACCTGGCCCAGATCCGGCAGCGGCTGCAAACGTCGTGGGTATGCCCGGAAGCCGGCAGCATTGCGTGGGCCTCGCGCTGATCCGATAGCGTCGCCCATGAAAAAAGCCGCACGCCCGATTCGGGCAGTGCGGCTTTTTTATTGCCTGAAGAGTCGTTCGTCAGGCCTTGGCCCGCGCGCGCTTGTCTTCACGCACGAAAATCACCACGCCCACGATGATCATCAGCGCCAGCGCGTACCAGGTAATGGCATAGACGAGATGGTTGTTCGGAAATTCCAGCACGGTCAGCCCGCCGACGGGGGCCTTGGCCGGATCGCGCCCCGGGCTGGACGCTGCGTCGGCATCGATGAAGTAGGGCGCCACATCCGTCAGGCCGCGCGCGGCGGCAATGGCGGGCAGGTCACGCGAATACCAGAGGTTGGCGGCCGGATCGTTGTTGCGCAAAAAGCCGCTGCCGGGTTCGCCCATGCGCAGCAGGCCCGTCACGCGGCCTTCGGCGGGCGGCGGCGGGTTGGCGCCTTCTGTCTTGCGCCATTGCGGCAGCACAAACCCGCGATTGACCAGCACCGTGCCGCCATCGGCCATTTGCAAGGGCGTCATGACCCAGTAGCCGCTGCCCAGTTCGGTGGCGGCCTGCACCAGCGTCTGGCGGTCGTACTGATACGTGCCGGTGGCGGTGACGTGGCGGTATTCGGCATTGCTTGACGTCAGGCCGCGCCATTCCTGCTTGCCCGGCGCGGGGGCGGTGGGCGCGTGCGCGCGCTGCTTCACCTGCGAGATCAGCGCTTGTTTCCAGGCCAGCCGGTGCACCTGCCAGGTGCCCAGCGCGCAAAGGCCGGCGAACAGGCCGGCAGCAACCACGCCCAGGATGACCAGGGTGGTTTTGCTGCGCGGTTTACGGGGGGTGTCGCGGATAGTGGTGTCTTTTACTGCTGCCATCAGGGCATATTCCGCATGTCGTGTGTGGACATGGGCATCATATTGGAGTTCAAGTGATACATGATCCAGATTGATCCGCTGAGCGTGATTACGACCAGCACCAGCGTGAATATTAACGCCAACATGTTCCAGCCGCTTTCGGACTTGGTGTCCATGTGCAGGAAGTAGATGATGTGGACCACGATCTGCACCACGGCAAACGCCAGGATCACCAGCGCCGTCGTGCGCGAACTGGGAAACACGCGGTTCATGACCAGCCAGAACGGAATGGCGGTCAGGATGGCCGCCAGGATGAAGCCGGTGACATAGCTTTTCAGCGTGCCATGGCCGGCGCCGTCATCGTCGTCGTGGTGGTCATGGCCGCCGCCGTGGCCATGCAGCCCACGATCAGCCAGGTTGTCCATGTGCGACGTCGTCATGGCAGCACTCCCATCAGGTACACGAAGGTGAACACGCCCACCCAGATCAGGTCCAGGAAGTGCCAGAACATCGACAGGCACATCAGGCGGCGGCGGTTCTCGGGGATCAGGCCATGCATCCGCACCTGGATCATCATCGTCACCAGCCACACGATGCCGAACGTGACGTGCAGCCCGTGCGTGCCCACCAGCGTGAAGAACGCCGACAGGAAGGCGCTGCGCTGCGGCCCCGCGCCCTGGTGGATCAGGTGCGCGAATTCGTAGATTTCCAGCGACAGAAAGCCCAGCCCAAGCAGGCCCGTCACCGCCAGCCACAGCTGCGTGGCGCCGATGCGGTTGCGCCGCATCTCCAGCATGGCAAAGCCGTAGGTAATGGACGACAACAGCAGCAGCGAGGTGTTCACCGCCACCAGCGGCAGGTCGAACAGGTCGGCGCCGGATGGCCCCGCCGCGTAGCTGCGCCCCAGCACGCCGTACGTGGCGAACAGGCACGCGAAGATGAGGCAATCGCTCATCAGGTAGACCCAGAACCCAAGCAGCGTGCCGTTCTTGGGATGATGTTCGCCCGGCACGTAGAACACGGGCTCTTGCGGCGGCGCGGCGCCGCCTGGCAGGGTGGGGGCCAAGGTATCAGACATGATTCGCTAACAACCTCGTGCGGGCGGCCTCTTCGCGCACGACCTCATCGGCCGGCACGTAGTAGTCGCGCTTGTAGTTGAAGGTATGAATGATGGACACCAGGATCAGCGCCACGAAAGACAGCACGGCCAGCGGCCACATGTGCCAGATCAGCGCAAAGCCCATCACCACGCTGATGCCCGCCAGCACGATGCCGGCCCAGGTGTTCTTGGGCATGTGGATGGGGATGAAGCCTTGCTGCGGCCGTTCGTAGCCGTGCTGTTTCATCTGCCACCAGGCGTCCAGGTCATGCACGCGCGGTGTGAAGGCAAAGTTGTATTGCGGCGGCGGCGACGACGTGGACCATTCCAGCGTGCGGCCGTCCCAGGGGTCGCCGGTGAAGTCGCGCAGCTGGTCGCGGCGGCGATAGCTGACGATCAGCTGGATGATGAAGCTGGCGATGCCGCAGGCAATCAGCAAGGCGCCGACCGCCGCGATCTGAAACCAGATTTGCAGCGACATGTCTTCAAAGTGATTCACGCGGCGCGTCACCCCCATCAGGCCCAGCACATACAGCGGCATGAAGGCTACGTAGAAGCCCACCAGCCAGAACCAGAACGAGCACTTGCCCCAGAACGGGTCCAGCTTGTAGCCGAAGGCTTTCGGGAACCAGTAGGTGATGCCGGCCATCAAGCCGAACAGCACGCCGCCGATGATCACGTTATGAAAGTGCGCGATCAGGAACAGGCTGTTGTGCAGGGCGAAGTCGGCGGGCGGCACCGCCAGCAGCACGCCCGTCATGCCGCCGATCACGAAGGTGACCATGAAGCCCAGCGTCCACAGCATGGGGACTTCGAAGCGGATGCGGCCGCGATACATGGTGAACAGCCAGTTGAAGATCTTGGCCCCGGTCGGGATCGAGATGATCATGGTGGTGATCCCGAAGAACGAATTCACGCTGGCCCCGGACCCCATGGTGAAGAAGTGGTGCAGCCAAACCAGGTACGACAGCACCGTGATCACGACGGTGGCGTACACCATGGACGCATAGCCGAACAGGCGCTTGCGGCAGAACGTGGCCACCACTTCAGAGAAGATGCCGAAGGCCGGCAGGATCAGGATGTAGACCTCGGGGTGGCCCCAGATCCAGATCAGGTTCACGTACATCATGGCGTTGCCGCCGAAGTCCGCCGTGAAAAAGTTGGTGCCCACGTAGCGGTCCATGGACAGCAGCGCCAGCACCGCCGTCAGCACGGGGAAGGCCGCCACGATCAGCACGTTGGTGCACAGCGCGGTCCACGTGAAGATGGGCATGCGCATCATCTTCATGCCGGGCGCGCGCATTTTCACGATGGTGACCAGCAGGTTCACGCCGGATAGCAGGGTTCCCACCCCGGCAATCTGCAACGCCCATATGTAGTAATCGACCCCGACATCCGGACTGTGCAGGATGCCGGACAGCGGGGGATACGCCAGCCAGCCGGTGCGCGCGAATTCCCCCACGAACAGCGACATCATCACCAGGATCACGCCGCCCGTCGTCATCCAGAAACTAAAGTTGTTCAAGAACGGAAAAGCCACGTCGCGCGCGCCGATCTGTAGCGGCACGATGTAGTTCATCAGGCCCGTGACCAGCGGCATGGCCACGAAGAAAATCATGATCACGCCGTGCGCGGTAAAGATCTGGTCGTAGTGGTGCGGCGGCAGATAACCGGTGGAATCGCCGAACGCCACAGCCTGCTGCAAGCGCATCATGATGGCGTCGGCAAAGCCGCGCAGCAGCATGACGATGCCCAGGATCACATACATGATCCCGATTTTCTTGTGGTCGATGCTGGTGAACCATTCATGCCACAGGTAGCCCCACTTCTTGTAGTAGGTGATGGACCCAAGCACCACGATGCCCACGATGGCCACCATGAAGAACGTGGCGATCAGGATGGGCTCGTGGTAGGGGATGGCGTCCCAGGTCAGGCGACCGAAGATCAGCTTGGTGAGGTCTGGTTGATCAGGCATCTTGATTCCAGCGTAAAAACCACGATTTCATGAAACCCTGCGTCATCCGATGTGCGGTGCGGACGGCGCGGACCGCGCGCATGCCGCTACAACACCAGCCCTTCGGTGGACGTGCACATGGCGCCCACATACTTGCGCGGCTTGGTGTCGGTCAGGCCCAGCCGTTCGCGCGTTTGCGCGTCCAGCGTGGTGACGTTGAGCGCGCCCGGTATGCCCATGCCGCCTTGCGCGTCGATGGCCATGGCGTCTTTCATGCACATGCGGTTGCCTTCGACGCAGCGGTTCACAATGGCGTCGAACAGGCCGGGTGCGACCGAGGCGTAGTGTTGGATGGGGTTGCGTTCGCTGGGCTGCTCAAGCTTCAGGTAGGCATCGCGCGTCAGCCGCTGGGTAGAGGCGCGCGTGTCGGCCACCCACTTGTCAAAGCCCTGCTGGTCCAGCCCATGGAACTTGAAGCGCATGCCCGAGAAGCCCGAGCCGCTGTAGTTGGCCGACAGCCCTTCGTATTCGCCGGGGTGGTTGATGACCGCGTGCAAGGTCGTCTGCATGCCGGGCATGGCGTAGATCTGGCCGGCCAGCGCGGGCACGAAGAATGAATTCATCACCGACGACGAGGTGATCTTGAACTGGATGGGGCGGTCAACGGGCGCCGCCATTTCGTTGACGGCGGCGATGCCTTGTTCGGGGTACAGGAACAGCCACTTCCAGTCCAGCGCCACCACTTCGACCACCAGCGGCTTGGTGCCCGTGGGCACCTCGCGGCCTTCGGACAGGCGGGCAAGCGGGCGGTAGGGATCCAGCTGGTGGGTACTGACCCAGGTCAACGCGCCCAGCGCGATGATGATGAGCAGCGGCGCCGCCCAGATCAGAAGCTCCAGCATGGTGGAGTGGTTCCATTCCGGATCGTAGTGAGCCTCTTTGTTGCTGGCCCGATAGCGCCACGCAAACAGAAAGGTCAGGAAGATCACCGGCACGATGATCAGCAGCATCAAGCCGGTTGAAATGATGATCAGATTACGCTGTTGAAGCGCGACATCGCCCGAGGGCGACAGCAGCACTGCATTGCATC
The DNA here is from genome assembly GCF_003600685.1 of Achromobacter sp. B7. Lineage (NCBI taxonomy): Bacteria > Pseudomonadati > Pseudomonadota > Betaproteobacteria > Burkholderiales > Alcaligenaceae > Achromobacter > Achromobacter sp. B7. The sequence goes on along the minus strand of NZ_CP032084.1, from coordinate 4,979,600 downwards.
CAGCGAGCAATGGCAGGGCGGTAATCAGGATCAATCCGCGGAGCCTGGTGATGGACAACATAGCCATACCTCGAAACGTAACCGTGGGAGGTAAACGCAACACTACGCTGGAAGCCGCGAAAAATCTAGGGTAAAAAGAACAAAAGTGTGCGCGGCAAGGCGTGCGCGGCAGGGCGCTATCCCAATGCGGGCGCGGCTTGGCGGGCAGCAACGTTGCGTTGCACTGGCATGTTGCAAGATCGTAGACAAGGCGGTTTCGAACTTCCTACAGTGAGCACATCCATGTCGACCTCCACGCAGTATCCCGGTCATGCCCCTTCCGTTCCCGGCCCGGGGGCACCGTCCGGCGGGGCCAGCCATGCCAAGGTGGCTCCTGGCGAAATCGCCGTCGGCGTGGTGGTGGGGCGCGCATCCGAATACTTCGATTTTTTCGTGTTCGGCATCGCTTGCGTGCTGGTCTTTCCCCGAGTCTTCTTCCCGTTTGAAGCACCGCTTGAAGGCACGCTGTGGTCCTTCGTGATCTTCTCGTTTGCGTTCATCATGCGGCCCATCGGCACGGCGCTGTCGATGGCGGTGCAGCGGCGTTGGGGCCGCGCCACAAAATTGACGGTTGCGCTGTTTGTGTTGGGCACGGCCACGGTAGGCATGGCGTTTCTGCCCAGCTACGAAACCATCGGCGCGCACGCCATCACCTTGCTTGCCGTATTTCGCTGCCTGCAAGGGTTGGCCTTCGGTGGCTCGTGGGATGGGTTGCCGTCGTTGCTGGCGTTGAACGCGCCGCCCAATCGGCGTGGCTGGTATTCGATGATGGGGCAGTTGGGCGCACCGGTCGGCTTCCTGGTCGCCAGCGCGTTGTTCCTGTATTTGCACGTCACGCTGACGCAGGCCGACTTCATCGAATGGGGCTGGCGCTATCCGTTCTTCGTGGCGTTCGCCATCAACGTGGTGGCGCTGTTCGCGCGGCTGCGCCTGGTCGTCACCGAGGAATACACGCAGCTGCTTGAAGAAGGCGAACTGGAACCCATCAGCATTACCGAGATGCTGCGTTCACAAGGCTACAACCTGTTCATCGGCGCGTTCGCGGCGCTGGCCAGCTATGCGCTGTTCCACCTTGTCACCGTGTTCCCGCTGTCGTGGATTGCGATCAGTGCCACGCAACAGATTACCGACGTGCTGATTGTCCAGATCTTTGGCGCGGTGCTGGGCATCCTGGGCACGGTGGCTTCCGGCTGGTTGGCCGACCGCATCGGCCGGCGCACCACGCTGGGCATGCTGGCGGTGGCGATCGGCATCTTTGCGCTGTTCGCACCGTGGCTGCTGGGCGGCGGGCCGGTGGGGCAGGACGCCTTCATCCTGATCGGCTTCGCGTTGCTGGGCTTGTCGTATGGACAGGCGTCCGGCACCGTCACGGCCAACTTCACGCGCCGCTTCCGCTACACGGGCGCCGCGCTTACGTCGGACATGGCGTGGCTGGTCGGCGCGGCATTCGCGCCGGTGGTTGCGCTGGGCTTGTCGGCCCGCTTCGGCCTGGTGGCCGTCAGCGTCTACCTGTTGTCGGGCGCGGCATGCACCTTGCTGGCATTGCGCATCAACAAGGTGCTGGAAACGCGGGATTGATCCTTCGGCCGGGGGCTTTTTTCAGCCCCCGAATCCTTCCAGCACGTTCGCCACGTTGATGCCTACGTCGGCCACGGCATAGCCGCCTTCCATCGTGAAAACGGTTGGCAGGCCCAGGCTGGCCAGCGCCTGGCCGACGGCCAGATAGTCCGCGCTTTTCAGCTTGAATGTCGAGATCGGATCACCTTCGTAGGTGTCCACGCCTAGCGCGACCACGACCGCGTCGGCCTTGAACGCTTGCACGGCGGCCAGCCCTTGTTGCAGCGCTTGCATCCAGGTGGCGAAGTCGGTGCCGGCGGGCAGCGGCAAATTCAGGTTGGCCCCAAAGCCCGTGCCTTCGCCTGCTTCGTCGGCATAGCCCAGAAAGAAGGGGTATTCGGTGGTTGGGTCGCCATGGATCGACACCGTCAACACGTCGCCGCGTTCGTAGAAGATGCTTTGCGTGCCGTTGCCGTGGTGGTAGTCCACATCCAGAATCGCCACGCGGGCGGCGCCGGCTTCGCGCAGGGCTTGCGCGGCCAGTGCGGCGTTGTTCAGGAAGCAGTAACCGCCGAAGAAATCAGCGCCGGCATGGTGGCCGGGCGGGCGCGTCAAGGCCATGGCGGCACGCGGGCCGCCAGCGGGGGTGACGGCGCGCGCGGCGTCGATGGCGCAAGCCGCGCCGGCGGTGGCCGCCACCCAGGTGCCGGCCGTCAACGGACAGCCGCTGTCAAACGAAAACAGCCCGACGCGGGCGGCGAAATTGGTCGGTTCGATGTCGTGGCGAAAGCCGCGCACCGGCCAGACGGAAGGCAGGATGTCGATGTCCGCGTTGGCCGGATCCAGCGCCACCCAGTCTTGCCAGGCTCGGGCTAGAAAATCCACGTAGCGCGGCGTGTGCACGCGCTTGATCAGGTCCATGTCGGGCGCGGACGGCGCACGCAGTTCGCCGATGCCACGCTGGCGCAGCGCGTCCAGCACAAAGGTCAGCCGGGCCGGCGTTTCGTGGCAGGGCACCAGCTTGCCCCGGAACATTTCGTGGCGACCGGCGTGTTGGTCATGGACGGGGTTGTGGAAAATCAGCACGGGGTCGGTCCTTGAATGGCGGGCAATGACAGGTGGCGGTTGTCACTATAGCGGGCGCAGCGCATACCACGCCACGGCCGGCAGTTCTCGAAATAGGGAATAAATATCGCGCCATTCGAAGAAGCGCGGATAGCCGCCGCTGACGTCCGCCACGCCATGGCGGCGCAAGGCCAGCATGGTGCGGGGGACGTGGAAATACTGCGTCACGACCAGCGCGCGGGTATAGCCGTGTTCGCGCATATAGGCGCCGGCATGGCGCGCGGTGGCCCAGGAATTGTCGCCCGCGCTGTCCGTCACGATGCGGTCGCTGGGCACGCCGCGTGCCAACAGGTAGCCGCGCATCACGGCGGCCTCGTCGGCCCCGGCCGGGTCTATGCCGCCGCTGACGAACAGGGTGTGGCATTGCTCGGCCGCGTAGCAGTCATAAGCGCGATCCAGTCGGGCCGCAAGCCGTGGCGAGGGCTGGCCGTTGGGCAGCACGGTGTTGCCCAGCACGATGGCGACGTCGGCGGGGCGGGCTTGGGTGGACAGGCCAGTAAGCAGGCCAGTAAGCAGGCCGGTTGCGGCCAGGGCGGCGGCCAGCAGAACGGTGGCAAGCAGAACGACGGCAAGCAATAAGGCGGCCACGCGGCCGGCGCGGCGGCGCATTGCCGGCTTCGAAGCCCGGTCCGAAGCCGCGGCCGGCTTATCGCCCGAATGGCCGCGATCAGCGCGAGGAAAGGTCACGAGTCGGGACGCTGTGTGGTGGATGATGAACGCGCGGCTACCGCGCGGCGGGCGGCCGTTTCGGCAGGGGGTAATCAAAGCGGACGTCGTTGGACACGATGGGCGCGGCAAGATTGCCCGGGTCGGTCAGGACGGCGGCGGCGCGGTACTTGCCGGGCGCAAGCGCGGGCAGGAACGGCACGCTGCTATAGCCGTTGTCGTTCAGCAGGTAAGCCGGTTTTCCATCTTCACCAGCGGCCCACACAACCGGGTCGCGCGCCAAGCCCAGCGGGTTGGCGGGGTGCAGCGTGTCGCCCTCACGCTGGTACAGCGGGTGCACGATGCGCTCGCCCTGCGCGTTGGTCAACAGCAGCCACACGCGCGGCGCGTTCAGGGCCACAGGCCCGTCGCCATGGTTGGCCACGCTGACCATGAACTGCCCGCCGTCTTCGCCATTCCAATCGGCCAGCGTGTCGGCAAGCTCAAGCGTCAGCCTGTCTTTCGGCGACGGCGTTGCCAGCCGATGCTTGTCGACGCGCAGATCGCCGTAGCGCACCCATTTCAGCACCGTGCCCGCCGTCTTGTCGGCGTAGCGCACTTGCAGCCAGTTGGGCGGGCGCAGCGCGACGACGTCCAGGTGCTCGCCTTCAGCGGCGGTCGTGCCGGGCCGGGCGTTGACGTCCGGCGCGTCGTACAGGTCCAGCCGGCTGACCGGCACCGTGCCGCCCTCCAGCGGCGATCCTTCGCCCTCGATGTCGATGCGGTCGATGGCGCCGTCTTCGCGAAAACGGTAGGTCAGTTCGGCAGCCTCGCTCTCCAGCGCGAACAGCGCCTGGGTGCCCCACGATGTGGCGCGCACGGTGCCGTCGGGGCGCAGCACGTAGTCTTCAAAGCCATTGCTGGCGGCGCCGTAGCGGCAGGCCACGTGAATCACAGGCTGCTTGTCGTCAATGACCGGGTTGACGAAGCCTTTGCAGGGGCTGGCGTTGTCGGGGTGGGCAATTTCCTGGTAGCCGCGGCGATCCGGCTGGTACAGGAACAGGCGGGCGAAAAGCTGCGTGCTGCCGCCGCTTTGCCCCAGGATCAGGTCGCGGTAGCCGTCGTGGTTGATGTCCACGGCCTGCACCTGGTCCACGGTGTCGTCATCGAAGGTGGCCAGCGGCTGGAGGGGGCCGTCGCCCACGCGTACGCTCGCTTGCTGCGTATCGCCATTGCCCAGGGTGATCACGGCCGCCAGCCCGGGCTGGATGACAATGGGATAGTTTTGCCGGGCGGCCGGGGAAGCAGTCCCGGACGCGGCCTGGGCAAGAATCTGCAGCTGGGTACGCGTTTGGTCCTGAACCTGGGTCTGTGCCCAAGCCCCGGCCTGCGGCTGTACCGCCATCGTGGCCAGTGAGGCCGCCAGCAAAATCCGTTTCACGCGCCTCTCCCCACCTGGAACAAGGGGGGGAATATACCGCAGCGCCGTGCGGGAAAACGATCACCGCGCGGCGCAAGCCGGCTTGCCATCTTGAGTAGAATTGACCGTCTGGAGTTGCTGCCGGTCTTATCGGCCCACGCGTGCCTGTCCGCCATGAACGTTGCCTTTCCCATCCGCCAAGAATGTCCGCCGGGCGCCTGTATGTGCGACCGCGACGCGCTGTTGGCGGATCCGGCGGCCGATATCCGCATCCTGCGGCTGACCAAGGAAGAAGAAAAACGCCTGGTCGCGCGCCTGGAAAACATCACCAGCCTGGAAGACCTGCGTGCCATGCAGGGACGTATCCAGGCGCAGCTGGGCATCGTGATCGTCATCACGCCCAGCGATAACGAGGTGCGTACGTCACGCGGGATCTCTATCCAGCTGCAAGAGGCGCCCGGGCTGTGCCGCAAGACGCGCACCGCGCTGCCCGCCGCCATCCGACGCGGCTTCGACAACAAACCTGAAATTGTCTACGCGTTGCTGAACGAGCGCGACCTGCTCAGCGGCACCTGATCAAGACGCCTGATCACCACGCCTGATCACGACGCCTTGCACGGCGCCAGCGGTACCACCGCCGACGGAGAGCGGCCCGCTTCGGGGCGCGTGGCCGGCTTGCCGCTTTGCCTGACCGGATAGCCCAGGATCACCGCGCTGCCGGCTTCCAGCCGCGCCGAGGCGGGCGACCCATATGCCACCGTCCAACCGCGCACGGCCAGTGGCGCCAAGGTGTATTGCAGGGCCGAGCCCGGCGATACGTGGGCCACCTTGCCCGCGAACAGCTCATGCTGCGGCTTGGGTTTGCCGTCGACCAGGGTGTAGGTGACGATGCGGTCCAGCGCGGCCGATTCGTCGTGCCGCGCCAGGATGGCGGTTTTGTATTTGCCGGGCGCGATGTCGGCCAGGCTGAGATTGAGCGGCTCGGTCGCGTGGCCCGCCGCGTCCAGGCGCACGCCGGAGACATCCACGCGCACCAGCGGCGCATCGCCCACATTGCGCACGCGCACGCTGTATTGGCCCGAGGTGCCGGTGGTGATGCAGACGTCCACGCCCAGCGGGTTCGGCTTGGGCGGCGCGGCAGCGTCGGCCAGCGCCACGGCTGGCAGCAGGCAAACCACGGCCAACCAGGCGGACAAGCCAGGCAGGCCTGGCTTGTTCGAGGGTGAGACGGGTGGGACCGATCGGGTGGGCACGGCACGCTCCTCATGAAAGGCAGCGTGCCGGGCGGCGCGTCGCCGCGCTTATTACACCACTTGACGGCTTTGGGCCGCATTGGCTTGCTGACGCTTGCCCGCGAGCCAGTGCAGGATCAACGCCAACACCAGCAGGCCGGCGATGATGAAGCCCCAGAAGATCCAGCCGACCACCGCGATCAGCGTGCCCAGGCTGCCCGCCACGGGCAAGACCTGGTTCAGGCCCTGCGCGGCCCACACCAGACCGCCTTGCAGCGTCTGCAACCAGGCCGGGTCCAGCCAGCCCGCCGCCCACGCCGGTGCGACCCATTGGGACGTGTCCAGCGCCGTGCCCGGCACCTGGGCGGTGGCGATGGTGGCCAACACCCAGTCGGTCAGTTGCAGGGTCAGCGCCACCAGCCCCGTCCAAAGCGCGGCCAGGACGGCGAAGGTGAGCCAGATGATTTTCTTCATTGCAGTGGTACTCCGATTCAAAAGAGGGTCCACGATAAAGCGGATTCTATTTCTAAAAAACCAGAGTGCGTGTGACAAACATTACGAAAAAACCGAAGTCTTGGCGTGCGCCAGCACCGCCTGGACCAGCGGATGATGCTGGCCGCGCCGATTGCGGATGGCGTGGATTTCTTCATGGACATCGTCGCAGCGGGCCAGCGGACGCAGTCCGCGCAGCAGGCCGATGTCATCGCCGCCCAGGCGGCTTAGCGGGAACACGCCCAGGCCGCGCGCGGCAAACACCGACATCAGCGCGCTGTCTTCGAATTCGCCGACGACGTTGGGCAGCACGCCCTGTTCGCTGAACCAGCGGTCCAGCGTCTGGCGCAGCACGGAATGGCCGGTGGGCAGCAGCACGGGCAGCCGCGCCAGGCAGCGCGGAAAGTCCAGCGTGTCGGCCTTGCGCACCAGGCGGGCCGGGCCGTACCAGTCCACGGGCGAAGACACCAGCCGGTCGCTGGTCAGGCGCAGGTTGGGGTTGGCGGGTGCGCCCTGGCCGGCCAGCACCAGGTCCAGATGGTGTTGGGCCAGTTCGCCCAGCAGCTCTTGAACTTCGCCTTCGTGGCAGGTCAGCCGCAGGTCGGGCGTTTCCAGCACGGGGCCCAGCAGCGCGTGCGCGGCAAGCTTGGAAATGCCATCCGACAGGCCGACCGACAGCCGGATGACCGGCTTGGTGGCGGCCGCGCGCACTTCCTGCGGCAAGGTATGGCCGATCTGGAAGATTTCTTCGGCGCGCGCGAAGGCGGCCTTGCCGGCGTCCGTCAGCGCCACCCCCCGGCCGGCCGGTTTGAGCAGTTGGTGGCCCAGGTTTTTTTCCAGTTCGCGCACCTGCGCGCTGATGGTCTGGATGGCCATGTCGAGCCGTTCGGCGGCGCGCGAAAAGCCGCCTTCCTTGGCGACCATCCAGAAGTAATACAGGTGACGGTAATTCAGCATGCGCTTGGACTCTTCGGTTTTTTCGAACCTTAACTCACTTTCAGGCTGATTTCTCGGTTGGTCTCATATCCGGATGATGGGCACCTTCGAACACAGCGGGGCAATCATGGACACTTTGATCACATTCTTCACCAACGATTTTTTAGGGACACCGACCTGGAGCTGGTTGCTGTTCGTGGGCATCGTCGTCAGCCTGCTGGCCTTTGACCTGGGCGTGCTGCACAAGGAAGACCGCGAGATCGGTGTGCGTGAAAGCCTGCTGTTGTCGGCCGGCTACATCACCGCGGCGCTGCTCTTCGGCGGCTGGGTGTGGTGGCAAATGGGCGCGACCAGCGGCATGGCCTATTACACGGGCTTCATGATCGAAAAATCGTTGTCCATGGATAACGTGTTCGTGATTGCGCTGATCTTCAGCTTCTTCGCGATTCCGCGCCAGTACCAGCATCGCGTGTTGTTCTGGGGCATCCTGGGCGTGATCGTGTTGCGCGCCATCATGATTGGCCTGGGCGCCGCGCTGGTCAGTAATTTTGGTTGGCTGCTGTATTTGTTCGGCGCGTTCCTGGTGTTCACGGGCATCAAGATGTGGATGATTGCCGACCAGACGCCGGACATCGCCACCAACCCGATCCTGAAGTTCCTGAAGCGCCACATGCGTGTCACGGAAGGCCTGCGCGGCAATGCGTTCATGGTGACCGAGACGGATCCGGCCACGTCCAAGAAGGTGCGTTATGCCACGCCGCTGCTCTTGGCCCTGGTCCTGATCGAGTTCGTTGACCTGGTGTTCGCGGTGGATTCGGTGCCTGCCATCTTCGCCATCACGACCGACCCGTTCATTGTCTACACCAGCAACATTTTCGCCATCCTGGGCTTGCGTGCGCTGTACTTTGCCCTGGCCGCCATGATCCATCGCTTCCACTACCTGAAGTACGCGTTGGCCCTGGTTCTGGTGTTTATCGGCACGAAGATTTTCCTGGTCGGCTTCATCGGCAAGGTGCCTGCGGCAGTATCGCTGGGCGTGACGTTCAGCCTGATCCTGGGCGGCGTGCTGTTCTCCTTGTGGAAAACCCGCTCGGACACGATGTCGACGCAGTAATCGAACCGTCCAGCAACAACCCGCCGGTTACCCCGGCGGGTTTTTTTCGTCGTTGCGATACGTCGTCGATATGAAAAACTGCAAATTTCCCTATTTGTAATATGGCGTTCCCGGGCGTAGAGTCGGCCGTATGTGAACGTTATGGACGCGTTATGCGCCGTTATGCCGCAACCAGGAGCCGCCATGAGCAACAACAGTTGGTCCGCCAAGCAATATTCCGCGTTTGAAAACGAACGCACCCGCCCCGTGCGCGATCTGGTCGCCGCCCTGCCTGACCAGGCGGTGCAACGGGCGGTGGACCTGGGCTGCGGCCCTGGCAATTCCACCGAGGTGCTGGCCCAGCGCTACCCCGACGCCGTGGTCACCGGCATGGACAGCTCGCAAGACATGGTGGATGCCGCGCGCAAGCGCTTGCCCGCCCTGCAATTCGACCTGGCTGACATCGCCACCTGGAATCCGCCCGAGCAATACGACGTCATCCTGGCGAACGCCGCGCTGCAGTGGGTGCCCGACCACGCCACGCTGTATCCGCGTCTGGTGGGCAAGCTGGCGCCGGGCGGCCTGCTGGCCGTGCAAACGCCTGACAACATGGAAGAACCCGCACATCGCCTCGCGCGCCAGGTGGCGGGCGAAGCGCCGTGGGCGGCGAAGACGGGCAACGTGAAGCACCCGCCGCGCCACAGCGCCGCCTGGTACTACGAATTGCTGAAACCGCATTGCGGCGTGCTGGATGTGTGGCGCACCACTTATCACCATCCGCTGGCAGGCGCGGCGGCGGTGGTGGAATGGTTCAAGGGCACCGCGCTGCGTCCGTACCTGGACAAGCTGGACGCTGCGGAACAGGCCAGCTTCCTGGCGCGCTATCAGGCCTTGATTGCCGAGGCTTACCCCGCGCTGGCCGATGGCACCGTGCTGCTGCCGTTTCCGCGCCTGTTCATCGTGGCAGGTCCCAAGCCGAGGTAACAGCGGCGCATCGTCACCCCGCCGCCGGACCCGCCGACTTGTCCGCGAAGTAGCGCGCGGGCGTCTTGCCCAGCGTTTTCTTGAACATCGTGATGAAGGCGCTGACCGATTCGTAGCCCAGGTCATCGGCGGTGCGCTGCACCGACACGCCCGCCGACAGGCGTTGCAGCGCCAGGATGATGTGCAGCTGCCGGCGCCAGCGCCCAAAACTCATGCCGACTTCCTGCTGCACCAGCCGCGCCAGCGTGCGTTCGCTCATGGCGACGCGCTTGCCCCACTGCGCGACGGTGCTGCGGTCGGACGGGTCGGCGTTCAGCGCGCTGGCGATGTCGCGCAGGCGAGGGTGGTCGGATAGCGGCAAGTGCAGATGCTCGGCCGGCATGCGCCGCAACTGCTCGATCAGCACGTCCGACAGCTGGCGGTTGACGGGCGCGTCCAGATCGGCGGCGGGTTGCGCGGACAGGTGCACGATCAGCTCGCGCAGCAGCGGCGTGATCGTCAGGGTGCAGCAGTTGGTCGGCAGGCCGGCAACATCGGCCGGCACAAACAGAAAGTACACAAGCCCGTTGGCCGTGACGCGATTGCTATGCGACATGCCGCCCGGTATCCACACGGCGCACTGTGGAGGCACCATCCACAGCCCTTGCGGCACGGAACACGTGACGCCGCCTCGCAGCGCCAGCACCAACTGGCCCATGGGGTGGCGATGGGTGGGGGATTCGTCGTCCCGGTCCGCCGGGTCCACCGGCATGGCGAAGGTGCACTGGGTGGGCGAGTCGAGGTCGAAGGGGGCTGGCAGGTTCAGTCGCATGGCAGGCCGCGCGGTCGGGGTGACAGGGGTCGATAAACCTGGCTTGGCCGGACCACACCGCCCGGACCACACCGCCCGGATCGCTTTGGCAGGAATGAAGGATAGCTTGTCATTGTCTCGAAATTCGGCAGGCTTGCGTGTGGATAAGCTGTCGGCATGATGAAAATTCCCTCTGCATTTCCCCACGCCGGCCGCCGCGCGGCCTGGCTCATCCTGGGCATCCTCTGCATTGCCATGGCGCTGCGCGCGCCCATTACCGGTGTTCCGCCGCTGATTGGCATGATCCGCGAACAGTTGGGCCTGTCGTCCACGGCTGCCGGCATGTTGATCACCTTGCCGCTGCTGGCGTTCGCCGTGGTGTCGCTGTTCTCGGCGGCGCTGGCCCGCCGCTTCGGACTGGAGCGCACGCTGTTCGGCGCGCTGTTGCTGATTTGCGCCGGCATCCTGGTGCGTCCGTATGGCGCGGCCTGGGGCCTGTATGCGGGCACGGCCATCATCGGCGCGGGCATCGCCATTGGCAATGTACTGCTGCCCAGCCTGGTCAAGCGCGACTTCCCGCAACGCGTGGCGGGCCTGACGTCGGCCTATGTGTTGACGATGAGCATCGCGGCGGGCGCGGCGTCGGCCGTCGCCATTCCCCTGGCCAATCTGTCGGCCGATGGCTGGCGCTTTTCAACGCTGTGCCTGTTGGTGGTGCCGCTGCTGGGCTTGCTGTTGTGGTTGCCGCAATTGGGCGGGCATACCGCGCCCGCGTCCACCACCGCGCACGCCCCGCACGGTGGGCGGCTGTGGCATTCGCCGCTGGCGTGGCAGGTCACGCTGTATCTGGGCATCAATTCTTTCGTGTTCTATGTGGGCGTAAGCTGGCTGCCCGCCATCTTGCGCGACGCGGGCTATTCCGCCGAACGCGCGGGGTCATTGCATGGGCTGCTGCAACTGATGTCGGCGGGTCCGGCCCTGTTCCTGGCGCCCGTCGTGCGGCGCATGAAGGATCAGCGCGCGGCCGCGTTCTGCTCGGCTGCCGCATCGTTCGTGGCGTTCGCCGGGCTGATCGCCGCGCCGCACTGGGCCACGTTGTGGATCGTGTTGCTGGGCCTGGGTACGGGCGGCGGCATCATTCTGGGCCTGGCCTTCGTGGGCCTGCGCGCCAGTCATGCGCAGCAGGCGGCTGCCTTGTCGGGCATGGCGCAATGCGTCGGCTATCTGTTCGCGGCCACCGGCCCCGCGCTGGTGGGCGCCACGCACGACCGCCTGGGCGGCTGGGGCGTGGCGTTGGGCGTTTGCGCGGCGCTGTGCGTGGCCATGGCCATCATCGGCACGTACGCGGGCCGCGCCATTCAGATCGGCGGCTACCGCGCCGGCATGCCCCGGTCCCAGCCGGCGCCGTGATGCGTGATGGCGCTGGCGCGTCAGTCAAGCGGCTGGGCGTGCGTCTTCCATAGTTGCACTAGCGTGTCGGGCGCCTGGGCTTCCGGCACATCGAACGTCACCGCCGAGTCTTCGTCGCGGTCCAGCACGATTTCGATATGAAAGTAGCGCTGGTCGCCGCCAGCCTGCCCGTATTCGGGCACGGCCAGCGGCGCCGCGCGTTGCAAGGTGTCGCACACTTCCTGGCGCACGCCGGGCGGGCAGGTGGCCAGGTTGATACTGCGCGGCTGCGTCAGCGCGGGCAGGTAGGCCACGCCGCCTTCACGCGTCAGCCGCACCAGCAGCGCCAGGTCCAAGGAAGGCAGTTCGATCATGTCAGGACTCCTACGGTCGCCCAGGCTTGCGCCACGGCGCGCTGCACGGCGGCGTCAAAGCGTTCGGCAGCGACCGTCACCGTCAACGCGGCAAAGGTTTTGAAGTCGGCGTCGTGGCGCAGCCGCTTGTCGCACAAGGTGTCGTACCAGACGCCGCCCGCGCCTTTCCACGCGGGGCCATCCAGCGCGGTGGCCGCCAGGAAGAACGCGCGGTTGGGTATGCCGGAATTGATGTGGACGCCGCCGTTGTCGCGCGGCGTATCGACGTAGTCGCGCATGTGCGCGGGTTGCGGGTCGCGGCCCAGCGCCGGGTCGTCGTACGCGCTGCCCGGTTCCGACATTGAACGCAGCGCGCGGGCGTTGATCTTTTCGGTGAAGAGCCCGGCGCCCACCAGCCAATCGGCCTGCCGCGCCGTTTGCCCCAGCGCGTATTGCTTGACCAGCGCGCCAAAGACGTCGCACAACGATTCGTTCAGCGCGCCGGACTGGCCTTGATAGAGCAGGGCGGCCTCGGAATCGATGACGCCGTGCGCCAGCTCGTGCCCGATGATGTCGACGGCGACGGTGAAGCGGTTGAAGACTTCGCCGTCGCCATCGCCAAACACCATCTGCGCGCCGTTCCAGAAGGCGTTGTCGTAGTCTTCGCCGTAATGCACGGTGCCCACCAGCGGCAGGCCGTGGCCGTCGATGGAGTGGCGTTTGTAGACGTCCCAGAACAGTTTGTAGGTGGCGCCCAGATGCGCATAGGCTTCGTCCACCGCCACGTCGCCGCTGGCGGGCCGGCCTTCGGTGCGCACCAGCGTGCCCGGTAGCGTGGTGTCGTTGTGCGCATCGTGAATGGCGCGCTGCGGCGCGCCTGGGCGAGAGGGCGGCGCGTTTGGCGCAAGCGTGGCGCGGGGCGGTTGCGTAGCCATGTCGCGCAGGCTGCGCTGCTGCTGGTCGATGATCAACGTCTTGACGGCGGGCATGCTGACGCGGGCGTCGGTATGCTGCGCCAGGCGGTCCAGCACATACGGGGGGATCACGCCGATCAAGGGGGTGGACTCGGAAGGACGTGGCATTCGGGTCTCCGTCTTTCAGCGCCGGGCGCAATGCCGGCGGGGCGAAATGCCACGGTAGCAGATGCCCGATGACCGATGGCGTAACAATCTGCCGCCTGATGCGACGGGAAAGCGCGTGCCTCGACAGCGCCACGGCGTTCCAGTAATTTGCCTGTCGTTTTCCCCCGCCACATGCCGCCATGCCGACTTCTGATTTGCCGACGCCCGATTCGCCAGTGCCCGATTCGCCAATGCCCGATTCGCCAATGCCCGATTCGCCAATGCCCGACTACCGCATCGCGGCCCTTGCCTTCACGCCCACACATCTGCAATTGACGCTGGCTAATGGCCAGACGCTGTCTGAACCCATCAAGCGCTACATCCGTCTTGAGAAGGCGACGCCAGACGAACGCCTGCAATGGCAATTGGTCGACGACGGCCACGGCCTGGTGTGGCCGCGGCTGTGGGAACCCGCGCCGCGAGGCATGCTGAATGTGTACGACATCCTGTGGGACCAGCGCTATGAAAAAGCGCTGGCCGCGTTGCAGGCGGCCGACTGGACGCTTGAGCGCTTGCCGCTGATCGAACAGGAACTGGTGGCGCTGTGGCGCATGGAGGCCGACATCAACAATGGCGGCTTCATGCAATTTCTGTGCAACTGGGGCGACCCCACGTGCCAGCTGGCGTTGCAGGCGTTAAAGAAGCTGGGCGCCACGCACATGCTGGCCGTGCTGTCGCGCATGCGCGGCCTGATCGACCGCTTTGAGGCGTCGCCCGACGTCATCGAATTGAACGACATCTACGGCGCGATGACCGAGGCCGAGCAGCAGGAAATGGACAGCCTGGACCACGCGTTCTGGGACTATCCCGATGCCTTGTCGCGGCTGGGTTTACGGCATTACGGCGTCTGAAAACCGCCCCATTTGCATGCCTGGCAACGTTCGGAAATGTCTGGCAACAATGGTGGTCTTTTGAATGCGGATTCGGTTCCGATCACGGGATAGAATCCGGTGCTTCTTTCCCGGGGGGGGCTCGCGATGCGTTATTTCCTGATCTTGGTGGGGGCGGCCGTGGTCGCCTATTTGCTCGCTCGTGGCATCGCGGCCGTGTTCTCGGACCGTAAACGTACAAAATCAGACAGGGACTCAAAGTGAAGCCGACGGATATCCAGATGGTCAAGACGATCGGCGCGGTCAAACCGCGCAACATTAAGGTCGCCGCAGGGGCCGTGATTCTGTTTTTCCTGATCCTGTTCCTGGCGTTCGGTTCGTGGTTTCAGGTGGACCAGGGCGAGCGCGGCGTGGTGCTGCGTAACGGCAAGCTGGTGCGCGTGTCGGAACCGGGCCTGGACTTCAAGACGCCGTTCATCGACAACGTGATGACCGTGTCGGTGCGCGACCACACGTTCGTGTTTGAAAAGCTGGAAGCGTATTCGTACGACCAACAGCCCGCGCACTTGCGCGTGTCGGTCACGTACCGCGTGCCGCCCGAGCACGTGGCCGAGCTGTATTCGGAATACGGCACCATCAACAATTTGCAGATGCGCGTGCTGGAACGCAAGACGCCCGACGCCGTGAAGAACGTGTTCGGCCAGTACACCGCCGTGCGCGCCATTCAGGAACGCCAGAAGCTGGGCCTGGATGTGAACAACGCGGTGCTCAAGACGATGGAAGGCGCGCCGGTGCAAGTGGTGGGCGTGCAGATCGAAGAAGTGGGTTTCTCGCAAGCCTACGAGCATTCGATTGAACAGCGCATGTTGGCGCAGGTGCAGATTGAAACGACGCGCCAGCAAAAGGAAACGGCGATGATCAACGCCGAGATCCAGGTGGTGAAGGCCAAGGCAGAAGCCGATGCACGCCGCCAGCAGTTCACCGCTGAAGCCGACGGCATCCGCATGCGCGGCGACGCCGAAGCCGCGTCCATCCGCGCCAAGGCCGAAGCGCTGGCCGCCAACACCAACCTGGTCAGCCTGAACGCTGTTGAAAAGTGGGACGGCGTGCTGCCGGCCACGCAGGTACCCGGTGCCGCGCTGCCGTTCATCGGCATCAAGTAACGCGCAGCGCCTTCGGCATCCTAGGGATTCCCCTCTGTCAAGAATTGCAAAGCGGGCGCAAGGTAGGCGCACCGGCGTACAACGCCCGTTTTACGATCAGGCAAGCGAAGGCCGCACGCGGGCGGCGCGCTTGCCCAAGAGGCTTGCACAAGGAGACATGGATGTCGCAGTTGGATTGGACGTCCGGCGACACTGCGCCGGATCGGCAGGGCTATTACGAAACGCGCCTGGACACGGGCGATACCGCCATTTCGCTATACAGCGTGCTGGGTTGGATGCCCGTGAAAACGCCGGGCAACATGGTGGGTTGGCGGCCCTTGCCGCCGGCGGCTGAACGGCAAGAGGCCGAACGCCACATCCAGGAACTGCGCGCGGCGCAGGCGCATATCCCCATGGATTACTAGCGGCAAAAAGCGCCGCATCTGGCCGGGCGCTAAAAACAGCAGTTGCGATAATGAGAATTATTTGTAAAATTCGCCACCCTGTTTCGCTGCGTAATCCGTTCGGCCCATGTCCCGCTCACCTCCGACCCGCACCGGCTGGCTCGCGTATTACGACGAGCTGGTGGGCGTATGGAGCCGCCGCACGGGCAACCGGCACGACGCCGAAGACGCGGCGCATGACGCCGTCGAACGCTTGCTGAAGGCGGACGCCAGCGTGGCGCTGAAGGCGCGCGGGTATCTGTTCCAGGCGGCAAGCCATCGCTTGATCGATCGGTGGCGGCGGCAGGACCGCGCCGAACACGTGCCGCTGGACGAATTGAACGACGCCGATCAGTTGATCGTGCAAGACCCCGATGCGCCGTTGCGGGCCGCGCGCCTGGCCGACGATCTGGCCAAAGTGCTGGCGGAATTGCCGCCCAAGTGCCGCCAGGCATTCGTGCTGAACCGCATCGAAGGCTGGACCCAGGCGGAAGTCGCCCAGCACATGGGTCTGTCCAAGAACATGATCGAACGCTATGTCATGCGCGCCATCGAGCATGCCCGCGACCGCCTGCGCGAATACACTCCATGACGATGTCTCCTACCCCTGATCACGATGATCCGCGCGATGATCCGCGCGACGCCGCCACCGCGGCGTGGTGGTTCGCGCGCTGGCATTCGGGTGACCTCACGCGGCGTGACCGGCGCGCGTTTGCGCGCTGGCGGCGCGACCACCCCGAGCGCGCCCGGCAGTTCGACCGCATGCAGCAGCTGGGCGCGGCGGCGGCGGGCTTGCCGCGCGATCAGGTGCATGCCCTGTTGGGCGGCCCGGTGCCGGCGCGGCCCCGCCTCCCACGGCCTGACCGCTTCTTGACCCTGCGAGTCGCGCTGGCCTGTGCGGCCGCGGTGGTTGTCGCGCTGGGCGTGTGGTGGAACCTGCCGGTGCCCGCGCCGTCCTTCACCACCACGGTCAGCACCGAACGCGGCGAACGCCGCCAACTGAGCCTGCCCGACGGTTCCGTGCTTGAGATCAACGGCGGCACGCGCGCCACGGTCAAGCTGTATGCCGAACGCCGTGACGTGGCGTTGGACAGCGGCGAAATCACCTTTACCGTGGCGGCGGATGCCACACGCCCGTTCACCGTGGACGCCGGCAGCGGCGTGGTGCGCGTAACGGGCACGGTGTTCGACGTACGCCGCGACGCCGACCAGGTGACCGTGCTGGTGGAGTCCGGCACGGTGCAGGTGTCGGGCGGGCATTGGTGGAACCTGGGCCGCGCCGTGCTGCGCGCGGGCCATGGCATCCGCGTGCCCGGCAGCGGCGCCATCGGCGTGCCCGCGCCCGCCGACGTGTCGGGGGCGACCGCCTGGCGGGAAGGGCGCGTGGTGTTCAAGAACGCGCCGCTGGCAGACGTCGTGCGCGACATGAACCGCTATCTGGCCACGCCGCTGCGCCTGGCCGACGACAAGGTGGGGCGCTTGCGCGTGTCCGCGTCGTTCCCGCTTGACCGCCCCGAAGCCTTGATCGATGCCTTGCCTGCCATTGCGCCGGTGCGCCTTGCGCCACGCCCCGGCGGCCCCATCGACATCTACACGCGGGCGGACGCGGCGGGCGCCGTTACAAAATAAATGGGAATGAGATTCAGGTTTATCTGCGTTTGAAACGTTCTACGAAGGAAGGCGTTGGGCCGAGCTTCATAGCCCGGCCCTTGCCACCCCCCTCGTCGAACCGAAATAGCAGGTAGTCGTGACCTTCTTCGCACACCGAAATTCATTGCCGGCATCGCGCCGCGCCCGCGCCACCCCGCGCTTCACGCCTTCTTCCTTGACGCTGGCCGTGGGCCTGGCCCTGGGTGTGGCCTTGAGTCTGGCCGCCGCGCCCGGCGCGGCGCGCGCCCAGAACGCCGGCGTGTCCATCAACATCGGCGCCCAGCCGCTGGGCGATGCGCTGCTGCAATGGGCGGCGCAGACCAAGGTGCGCGTGTTCTACGCGCCCGACGTGGTGGCCGGCCTGTCCACCCGTGGTTTCTCCGGCAGCATGACACCCGAAGAAGCGCTGCGCGGTTTGCTGCAAGGTACGGGCGTGGTGTACCGCTGGCAGGGCGACAGCATCATCCTGACGCGTGATGGCGGCGTGGCCAGCCTGGCGCCCGTGACCGTGCTGGGCAATTCGGACCCGGCCGTAACCGAAGGCACGGGCTCCTACACCACGCCCGCATCCGCGGCGGCAACCGGGCTGACGCTGTCGCTGCGCGAAACGCCGCAGTCCGTCAGCGTGGTGACGCGCCAGCGCATCGACGACCAGAACCTGCGGTCGCTGGACGAAGTGATGGGCAACGTGGTGGGTGTGCAGGTGGTCAGCGAGGATTCGGACCGCACCGATTTCTGGTCGCGCGGCTTCTACATCGACAGCCTGCAGTACGACGGCGTGCCCACCACCATCGGCCTGTCCATGTATGGCGAATCCGATAACGATTCCTTCATCTATGACCGCATTGAGGTTGTGCGCGGCGCCACCGGCCTGATGACGGGCGCGGGCAACCCCGGCGCATCGATCAACCTGGTGCGCAAGCACGCCAACAGCAAGACCTTTACCGGTTCTGTCAGCGCGGGCTTTGGCTCGTGGAACCAGTATCGCGGCACGCTGGATATGTCCACGCCGCTAAACGAAGCCGGCACGGTGCGCGCCCGCATGGTCGCCGTGTACCAGGGCCGCGATTCCTATATCGACCTGTACCACGCCAACAAGAAGGTGTTCTACGGCGTGATCGACGCCGACCTCACGCCCAACACCACCTTGAGTATCGGCGCCGACTATCAGGACAAGCGTCCGCGCGGCTCCACCTGGGGCAGCCTGCCCGTGGTGTTCAGCGACGGCACGGACACGAACTGGCGGCGCTCCAAGACCACGGCGGCCGACTGGACGTATTGGCACACCACCAACGAAACCATGTTCGCCACGCTGTCGCACCGGTTCCAGAATGACTGGGAAGTGCGCGCCGACTGGTCCCATCGCAAGAGCAAGTACGACGCCAAGCTGCTGTACCTGTATGGCGACCTGGACCGCGAAACCGGCACGGGCCTGCGCGCGCTGCCGGGCTACTGGAATTCGTACGCCGACCAGACCTCGCTGGATGTGCAGGCCAAGGGGCCGTTCACCTTGCTGGGCCGCAAGCACGAAGTGGTGGTGGGCGCCATGCGCAGCCGTTATGGCGAAGACTTCTATCGCTACGGATTTGAAAGCGCGTCGCTGGCCAGCACCGGCAACTTCTATCAATGGGACGGTTCATTCGCGCAGCCGACCTGGACGGACGCCACGTTGCGCGACACGGTCACGCATCAGCAGGGCGCGTACGCCGCGGCGCGCTGGTCGCTGACCGATCGCCTGACCGCCATCACGGGCGGCCGCTACGCCACGTGGGAATCCAAGTCCGACACGCGCGACCAGAAGGACTCGCAGTTCATTCCCTACGCGGGCGTGGTCTACGACATCAACGACACGTATTCCACCTACGTCAGCTACACCGACATCTTTCAGCCGCAGGATAACCGCGACCGCAACGGCAATTACCTGGACCCGGTGCAAGGCAAGAACTACGAAGTGGGCGTCAAGGGCGAATACCTGGACGGCCGCTTGAACACGTCGATTGCGCTGTTCAAGGTCAAGCAAAGCAAGTTGGCGGTGCTGGATGGCGACGCGCTGGTGCCGGGCTCGATGGACCAGGCCTACACCACGGCCGACGGCGTCACGACCAAGGGCGTGGAACTGGAAGTCAGTGGCCAGTTGGCGCCGGGCTGGAACGCCTACGCGGGCGGCACGTACTACACCAGCCGCGATGCCGAAGGGGTGTCCGTCAACACCGAACGGCCACGCGCCATGGCCAAGCTGTTCACCACGTACCGCTTGCCGGGCGACTGGAGCCGCCTGACCGTGGGCGGCGGCGTCAACTGGCAGATCTCGACCTATAGCCAGGTCAGCGCGGGCGACGATACCGTGACGGCCAAGCAGAAGGCCTACGCCATCTACAACCTGATGGCGCGCTACGACTTCAGCTCGGCCTTGTCGGCGCAGTTGAACGTGAACAACCTGTTCGACAAAAAATACTATATGGGCGGCGTCGCCAGCCAGGTGTATTACGGCGAACCCCGCAGCGTGTTCGTCAACCTGACCGCCAAGTTCTGATCGGGGGCCCCGGCAAATCCCGTCTTGAAAACGATTCAAAGATATTTATAATTGCGAATCATTTTCATTTTGTTTAGGATCTGGCGGCGACGCCGGGGCGCTCCGCCATGCCATCCTCTTCCTTCGCGGCCCACGCCGAAGTGCAATCGGTCTACCAGGCTCACCACCAGTGGTTGCGCAATGTGCTCCAGCGCAAGCTGGGCAATGCGTGCGACGCGGCGGATGTGGCGCACGATACGTTTGAACGCCTGATCCGCGCCAATGTGCGCGAACCCTTGTCCGAGCCGCGCGCCTATCTGCGCACCATCGCCACGCGCCTGGTCATCGGGCGTGCGCGCCGCGCCGCACTCGAAGCCGCCTATGCCGAATCCCTGGCGCTGCAACCCGTGGCGGTCGAACCGTCGGTGGAGCATCGCGCGCTGATCCTGGAAGCGCTGGAACAACTCTGCGAACTGCTGGACACGCTGCCCATGAACAGCCGCCGCATCTTCCTGATGGCGCAGGTGGATGGCTTGTCGTATGCCGAGATCGCGCAGCAATTGGGCCTGACGCCCAATGCCGTGCAAAAGTCGCTGGCGCGCGCATTGGTGCATTGCTACACGACGGTCTACGGATGAGCCGAGGCGTGATGGACGGCGCCAAGCTGCTGCGCCCGCACGCGCCCGAGGCCGGGCGTGTCGATCCCAAGGTCTTGCGGCAAGCGGCCGACTGGTGGACGCGGTTGCGCGAAGACGCCAGCGATGCCGACCGCGCGCGCTTCGAACAATGGCGGCGCGCGCAGCCCGCGCATGAACTGGCCTGGCAACGCTTGACCGCGTTGACGCGCGATGTGGCCTCGGGCGTGGCGCAGGCCGGCCATGATGTGGCCGCCCACACGCTGCGCCAGGCGCCCTTGATCCAGTCGCGCCGCAACGCCATTCGCTGGATGGTGACGGCGGCGGGGGTGGGGCTGGGCGCGTGGGCCATGGGCGAGGCCGGCACGGTGCGCCGGATAACGGCCGACCTTTCCACCGGCACCGGCGAACGCCGCGCGCTGACTTTGCCCGACGGCACGCGGCTGGAACTGAACACGGCCAGCGCGGTGGACCTGCGCTACACCGCGACCTTGCGCGAGGTCGTGCTGCACGAAGGCGAAATCCTGGTGACGACGGCGCAAGACGCAAAGGGCCGGCCGTTTCAGGTGCGCACGCGCAGCGGCATCCTCACGCCGGTCGGCACACGCTTTGTCGTGCGCGATCTGGACGATGGCCGCGCGCTGCGCGTGGCGGTGCTGCAAGGCGCGGTCGATGTGCGCAGCCTGAACGCCGCCGATGCGCCGCGTCGCGTGCAGGCGGGCAACCAGGCAGAATTTTCAACGGCGGGCGGCTATGCGCCGCGCCCGCTTGAAGCGGCGGCATCGGCCTGGACCCACGGCATGCTGATCGCCGACGAACTGCCGCTGGCGCAGTTCCTGCAAGAGCTTGGCCGCTATCGCCCGGGTCGGCTGGCCTGCTCGACCGAGGCGGCCGCGCTGCGCGTGGTTGGCGCGTTTCCGCTGGCCGACACCGAGCGCGTGCTGGACATGCTGCAAGACGTGCTGCCCGTGCGCGTGCGCCGCTATACCCGTTATTGGGTGTCGGTGGGCTTGGCATAGAAAGTTGTAACCGGAACGGCGTAACGCATCCTCCCGCGCGTCATGTAAGGAAAGCAGCCCCATCGCGCTCTCGCGCGGCACGCTGCGCCCGTCCTTCATGAGCCAGGAATCCCCCTTCATGTCTTCTCGTCCTGCCCGCGTGGCCACCGCCGCCCGCTTGTCCACGCCGCCTCGCCAACGTTTGCCGCGCACTCGTCTCAGCGTTGCCCTGCATCTGGCGTTGCCCGCCATCGCGCTTGCGGCTCCGTGGCCATCCGCGGTGTATGCGCAGGACGCGCAGGACGCGTCGGCGTCGAAGCCGCGCACCGTGAACCTCAACATACCGGCCGGACCGTTAAGCACGGCGTTGGGCGCGTTTGGCGTGCAGGCGGGCGTGATGGTGGCCTCGGACCCGGCGCTGACCGCCAACGCCCGTACACGCGGCGTGTCTGGCACGCTTGCCGTGGACACGGCGTTGTCCGAACTACTGGCGGGCACCGGTTTGCAGGCCGTGGGCCGCGCCGGTGGCGGCTACCGTCTGCAACCCGCGCCGGCCGCCGGGCAGGCGGCAACGCTGGCGCCCGTGACGGTGACGGGCAGCTACAACCCCACGACGGACGGCACGGGGTCGTACACCACGCCCGCCGTCACCATCGGCAAAACCACACAGGCGCTCAAGGACATTCCACAGTCCATCACCGTGTTGACCCGCCAGCGCATGGACGACCAGGTGATGACCAGCCTGCCGGACGCCATCAACAACACAGCCGGCATGGTCGGCGTGCAAGGCGTGGGGGCGGGCGTGGCGATCAATTCGCGGGGCTTTCCGGTCGACCTGCTGCAATACGACGGTGTGTCCCTGCTGCGCAACAGCTACAGCCTGGGCAACTGGGAGCAGGACTCGCTGGTGTTCTACGACCGCGTGGAGATCCTGCGCGGCGCGGCCGGCCTGCTGCAAGGCGCGGGCAGCCCGGGCGGGGCGATCAACCTGGTGCGCAAGCGCGGCGGCGCCGAGCCGTCGGTGGTGCTGTCCGGCAAGGCCGGCTCGTGGGACCACTACGGCCTGACGCTGGATGCGGGCGGGCCGCTGAACGCCGCGGGCACGCTGCGCGGCCGCGTGGTGGTGGACGAAGACCAAAGCCATTCGTATATCGACTACGTGTGGGACAAGACGCGCAACCTGTACGCCGCGTTGGACGTCGACGTGACCGAGGACACCACGGTCGGCATCGGCATCAGCAACCGCTACAGCCGTTCGCGCCCGATGATTGTGGGCTACCCGCGCTACCAGGACGGCGGCGCCATCGATCTGCCGCGTTCGACGTTTACCGGGTCCACCTGGAACCGCGCCAAGAACGACCAGACGATCTTCAACGCCGACGTCACGCATCGCTTCAACGACGCCTGGCGATTCAAGCTTGCCGGCGTGGCCATGAATGAAAAGAACACCACGGTGCACCAGCGCGTGGCCGACGCCGTGCAGCGCGACGGCAGTGGCTTGTCGTATGGCGATTTCGGCGTGGACTTCAACAGCAAGCAGCGCGGGGCGGACATGTCCATCAGCGGCAGCTTCAACGCGCTGGGCATGGAGCAGGAAGTGGTGCTGGGCGCCAACTATTCCAAGCTGACCACGAACGACCGCTTCACGCGGGTGTGGGAAGAGAACGGCAATATCTTCGACCTGGACCACCATCGCCCCTGGCAGGACATCGATTCGATCGCGGCGGCCAGCGGCTATGACTCGCGCAGCAGCTACGACATCCGCCAAAAGGGCATCTATGGCACCTGGCGCGTCAAGCCCACCGAGTCGCTGGCGCTGATCGGCGGCGGCCGCGTCGGCTGGTATGACTATTCCTACAGCGGCGGCGGCAGCACCACCACATCCAGCACATCCGGCAAATTCATCCCGTACGCCGGCATCGTCTATTCGCTGACGGATAACTGGTCCGCCTACACCAGCTACACCACGGTGTTCGAACCGCAGACGCAGCGCACGCAGGAAGGCAGCCTGCTCAAGCCCATCGAAGGCAACAACTACGAAGTCGGCATCAAGGGCGAACTGGCGGACGGCCGCATCAACACGCTGCTGGCGCTATTCCGCTACGACCACAAGAACCGCGCCGTCAACGATTACGCTGCCGGCTTCGCGTGCGACGGCTGGTACTGCTCGCGCGCGTCGGGCAAGGTGCGAAGTCAGGGCGTGGAAGCAGAGGTGTCGGGTGAAGTGCTGCGCGGGCTGGAGCTGTATGCGGGGTACACCTACAACACCACCAAGTACCTGGAAGACCCCGACAACAAGGGTCAGGTCTTCAACACGTGGACGCCCAAGCACATGCTGCGCCTGTGGGCCAACTACAAGCTGCCAGGCATGATGAACCGCCTGAGCGTGGGCGCGGGCGTCAACACGCAGACCGACACCGTCAGTTCGGACCGCGCCTTCAAGCTGGCCGGCTTCACCATCTGGAATGCGCGCGTGGGTTATCAGGCCACGCCGGAACTGAGCATCGGCCTGAACGTCAATAACGTGTTCGACAAGAAATACTACGTGCCGTCCTACAACACGTTGAATAGCAACAACTACTACGGCCAGCCGCGCAACGTCATGCTGACGTTCCGCTACGCGCCCAAGCTGTAAGGGAACCCGGTCAGGACTGGCGGCCGGCGATCCGGCGGCCGGCGTTCCGGCGGCCGGCGCTCCGGCGGCCGGCGCTAGGCCCCCATCAATGCATGCACCTTGCGCGCCAGCTCATCCAGCGCAAAAGGTTTTGCCAGCGTGGGAGCGCCGGATTCGGCCAGCGTCTGTGAACCCGAACCGGTGATGAAAAGCACCTTCAGGCCGGGCCGCAACATCCGGCCGGCGTCGACCACCTGGCGCCCGTCCATGCGGCCGGGCAGGCCCAGGTCGCAAATCAGCAGATCGATCTGGCCCGGCGCCGACAGCGCGCGCAACGCGCTGGAACCGTCGTTGGCCTGGATCACGGCGTAGCCCAGTTCGGACAGCGTTTCCACGACCACGGCGCGCACCGAGACGTCGTCCTCGGCGACCAGCACGGTCGCGCCGGTGGAGGCGCGCGGCGGTTCCAGGCGCGCGGACATTTCGACGGGCGCCAGCGCCCCGTCAAAACGCGGGAAGTACAGGCTCATGGCCGTGCCTTGGCCCGGCCGCGAATTGACCTGCACCTGACCGCCGGATTGCCGCACGAAGCCATACAGCATCGACAGGCCCAGCCCCGTGCCCTGGCCGGGCGACTTGGTGGTGTAGAACGGTTCAAAAATGCGCTGCATGGTTTGTGGCGTCATGCCGCAGCCGGTGTCCGTGACCGTCAGGCGCAGGTAGTCGCCCATGGGCAGCCCGCGTTCGCGCGAGGTCTGATCGGTCAGCGTGACCTTGGCCGTTTCGATGCCCAGCCGGCCTTGCCCTTCCATGGCGTCGCGCGCGTTCAGGCACAGGTTCAGCAGCGCGTTTTCAAATTGGTGCGGGTCAACCCAGGCCGCCCACAGCTTGGGCTCGCACGCCAGGTCCAGCGCAATGCCGGGGCCCACGCTGCGGCGGATCAGGTCTTCCATGCCGCGCACCAGGTGGTTCACATCCACCGCTTGCGGCGACAGGGGCTGGTTGCGCGAAAACACCAGCAGCCGGTGCGTTAGCGCGGCGGCCCGTTCGGTGCCACGCTGCGCCACTTCAATGTGGCGTTCAAGCTCGCCCAACCGTTGCTGCGCCAGCCGCAGGCTGATCAGCTCCAGGCTGCCCGCGATGCCCATCAGCAAATTGTTGAAATCGTGCGCCAGTCCGCCGGCCAGTTGGCCCACGGCTTCCATCTTCTGGCTTTGGCGCAAGGTGTCTTCAGCTTGCCGCAGGGCTTCGGCCTGCGCGCGTTCGGCCTGTACCCGCGAAGTGGTTTCGATCACGGTGTCGATCATGCCGACCACCGCGCCGGTTTCGTCGCGAACGGGGCTGTAGCAGAAGGTGAAGGCGGCTTCCTCGGCCTGGCCGAATCGTTCGATGACCAGCGGGTAATCTTCGATAAAGGTGGCTTCGCCGGCGAAGGCGCGGTCGGCAATGGGGCCGATCATGGCCCAGGCTTCGCTCCAGACATCGCTGAACGAGCGGCCCAGCGCCTCGGGCTTGGCGCCCAGGATGGGCCGGAACGCGTCGTTGTAGATGGTGATGAGTTCCTGGCCCCAGACCAGGCAAGACGGAAAGCGGGACGACAGCACCATGCCCGCCGCCACGCGCAGCGCCGTGGGCCATTCGCTGATGGAGCCCAGCGGCGTGGCGGCCCAATCGAAGTCAGCCACCTTCCTGCCCATCTCGCCGCCGCCGGCAAGAAAAGAGGGGAACGTCGGAAGGTTCTGCATGGTGGTATTGGCGAGAGAACGGGTGCTTGATTCTATCTGACGGCATGGGTGAAGTTAAGCCGCGCGCCTTGCTCAATATCAAAGTTCGCGCACCCCATTTCCGGTAGTCGCGTGCGCGGTACAACGGCGATTGATATAAAATAAAAATCGTTCCCATTTGCGATATCGCGTCAGGTGCGCCTTGCTTGCTTCCCACTTATCCACCTTTGACAACGTCACGAAGCTCTATCGTGATCATCACGGCTGGCTGTCAATGTGGCTGCGCAAAAAGCTCGGCAATTCCTTTGACGCGGCCGATCTGGCGCACGACACCTTTGTGCGCTTGATGTCGGGGCGCCGCCATGACGGCGCCGGTCCCGAGCCGCGCGCGCTGTTGACGCACATTGCCAAGGGCCTGGTCGTGGACCACTGGCGCCGCCGCGCGATCGAGGACGCCTACCTGGCCGTGGTGGCGCAACTGCCCCCGCGCGAGGCGCCATCGCCGGAGCAGAGCGCGCAGATCCTTGAAACGCTGCACGCCATCGACACCACGCTACGCACCTTGCCGGCCAAGACCCGCGAGGTTTTTTTGTTGTCGCAATTCGATGGCATGACGTATGCAGACATCGCCACGCGCGAGCGCGTGTCGCTGGCCACCGTCAAACGCCACATGCAGCGCGCGCTGACGGCCTGCCTGATCGCCTTTGCCGGGCACGCGCCATGAGCGGCGTCGTGGGCGGCAACACGGGAAGCAACTCGGGCGGCAACGCGGGAGGCAACACGGGCGGCAACACGGGAGGCAACACGGGCGGGAACACGGGCGGCGCCATCGATCCCGCCATCCTGCAAGAGGCCGCGGGCTGGCTGGTGCGCTTGCAGTCCGAAACCCTGTCCGCCGCTGACCGCGCCGCCTTTGATCGGTGGCGCGACCGCAGCGCGTCGCATCGCGCGGCGTGGGCGCGGGTGGAGGACATGTTGCGCGGTTTCGGCCAGGTGCCGCCCGCCATTGCCAGCCACACCCTGCGGCGACTGGACCGCCCCGGCCGACGCCAGGCGATACGCGCGCTGGGCGCGCTGCTGGTGCTGGGCCCGGCTGCCGTGGCCGGTTGGCGCGGCCTGCCCTGGCGCGGCCTGTCCTGGCGCGAATGGGTGGCCGATGCGCGCACCGCCACGGGCGAACGCCGCCGGCTGGACCTGGCCGACGGGACGCAACTGGTGTTGAACACGGCCACCGCCGTCGACATCCAGTACACGGCCGATGAGCGCGTGCTGTGGCTGCGCGCCGGCGAAATCCTGCTGACCACCGGGCGCGATCCGTCGCCCGTGTACCGCCCTTTTATCGTGCGCACGGCGCAGGGGACGATACGCGCGCTGGGCACGCGCTTCATGGTGCGCGATGACGGCGCGGGCATACGCGTGGCGGTGTTCGATGGCTCGGTGCGGATACAGCCGCAAGGTCGCGGCGGGCATTCGGAGCCGGCTTCGATGCTTCTGCACGCGGGGCAGCAAACCGTGTTCACCGCCGACGACGTGGCGCCCGCGTCCGCCGCCGATACCGCGTCCGCCTCTTGGGAACGGGGCATGTTGACCGTGCGCGACTGGCGCCTGGCCGATCTGGTGGACGAACTGGGCCGGTACCGGCGCGGCGTGTTGCGTTGCGATCCGGCCGTGGCGGGGCTGCGGGTATCGGGCGCCTTTCCCTTGGCCGATACCGACGGCAGCCTGCGCCTGCTGGAAAAAACCCTGCCGGTGCGCATCAGCCGCGTCACGCCGTTCTGGATCACGGTGGCCGGCCGCCCCGACGTTACAAACTAATTGCGTTTTGGCTGAGCCTTTTTTTCGCTTCGTCCGGTGTACCGGGTGAATCGTCGCGACACGCGAGCGCCACCCCGTCCCTTACGAAGGATCGTTTCATGGTTTTCCGAAATACCCGTACGCCGCGCCTGCCCCGTGGCATCGCCACCCCGTCGTCCTGGGCGACGATGAGGCAAACCACCGGTACGGGCCTGATGCTGCTGGCCGTGGCGGGCGCGCCAGTGGCCGCCACGGCAGCGCCGGAGGCAAGCGCCGCTGCGTCGGGCGCCGTTGCGTCGGGCGCCGTCGCGCCTTCCGCAGCCGCTCCGGCGCTGCGCCAGTCTTACGCCATAGGCGCCGGTCCGCTGGGCGACGTGCTGGCGCAGTACGCGGCGGCGGCGGGGGTGCCGCTGTCGTTTGACTCGACCTTGCTGGCCGGACAGCAAAGCCGCGGCATCGTGGGCGCCTACACCGTGCGCGAAGGCTTTGCGCGCTTGCTGGACGGGTCCGGCTATACCGTGGCCGAGCAGGGCGCGGGCGCCTATTCGCTGCGCAAGCTGCCGGGCGGCGACGCCGGCGCGGCCACGCTGCTGCCCAGCATCACCGTGGCCGGATCGGGCGTGACCCCGTCGGCCCTGCCGCCCGAGTTCGCGGGCGGCCAGGTGGCACGTGGCGCGCGCATGGGCCTGCTGGGCAATCGCGACGTTATGGATACGCCGTTCAACGTCACCAGCTACACCTCTGAAATGTTGACCAACCGCCAGTCCGTCACGCTGGCCGACGCGCTGAACGCAGAGCCCTCGGTACGCTTTACCGGGCAGATCGGCGGCGTGACCGATTCTTTTTATATCCGCGGCTTTCCCATCGGCGAAGGCAACCTGGGCGAAATCGCGTTCGACGGCGTGTACGGCGTGGCCCCCAACTATCACGTCTTCACCGACTACATCGAACGCGTCGAAGTGTTGAAAGGCCCGGCCGCGTTGCTGTACGGCATGTCGCCCAATAGCGGCGTGGGGGGCGTGATCAACATGGTGCCCAAGCGCTCGCTGCCGCAAGACCTGACGCGCCTGTCGGCCGACTACGTTGGCGATTCGCAGTTTGGCGGCCGCGTGGACCTGAGCCGCCGCTTCGGCAATGACGGCGAATGGGGCGTGCGTGTCAACGGCATGCATCGCCAGGGCGACACGCCGCTGGACAACCTGTCATCGCGCACCGACATCGGCGCCTTGTCGCTGGACTATCAGGGCGAACGCCTGCGCGCCTCGCTGGACCTGTTGACCCAACATGAAAAAGTCGACGCGCCCACGCGCCCGTTCCTGGTGGCTTCCGGCATCGACGTGCCGCATGCCGCCGATGGCCGCCGCAACGCCACGCAGCCCTGGGGCTGGTGGAAGTCCGACGGCCAATCCGCGCTGCTGCGAGTGGAATACGACATCAGCGACCGCCTGACCGTGTTCGCCGATGCGGGGGGATCGGACACCGACGTGTCGCGCCTGTCCGACCAGACGCCCACCATCGTCAACAGCGCGGGCGACACGCTGGTCACGCCCAACAACTTCCGCTTCAAGGTCGAGCGCAGCACCTACAACGCCGGCCTGCGCGCCAAGCTGGACACCGGGCCGGTGCGCCACGCCATCAGTTTCATGGGCAGCCTGTACAGCGACCGCAACCTTCAGGCCAGCGTGTCGGGCACCCCGCTGACGTCCAACATCTATCACCCCATCAAGCGCCCCGAGCAGAACATACCCGCGCCGCGCAACGTGCCCAAGGTGTCTTCGTCCGACCTGACCGGGCTGGCTCTGGCCGACACGATGAGCATCCTGGACGAGCGCGCGCAGTTGACGCTGGGCGTGCGCCAGCAGCGCATCGAATCGCGCAACTTCAACGCCACGACCGGCGTGCGCACGGTGAGCTATGACGAAAGCGCCACCACGCCGCTGGCGGGCCTGGTCGTGAAACCGTGGAGCAACGTGTCGCTGTATGCCAACTACATCGAAGGCTTGAGCAAAGGCGACGTGGCGCCGGCCACTGCGTCCAACGCCGGGCAGGTGTTCAAGCCCTACAAGGCCAAGCAAAAGGAAGTGGGCGTAAAGGTGGAGCTGGACAACGCGATGCTGACCTTGAGCGCGTTTGAAATCACCAAGCCCAGCGGCCAGTTGACCAACGGCGTGTACGGCGCGGACAGCGAACAACGCAATCGCGGACTGGAGCTGGGCCTGTCCGGCGAACCGCTGCGCGGCTTGCGCCTGTTGGGCGGGGTGACCTGGCTGGACGCCGAGCTGACGCGCACCAACAGCGCCGCCACGGTCGGCAACCGGCCGGTGGGCGTGCCGACATTCTCGGCCAACCTGGGCGCGGAATGGGACACGCCGTGGGTCGCCGGGCTGACGCTGACCGGCGGCATGGTCTATACCGGGCGCGAATACATCAATCAGGCCAACACGCAGTCGGTGCCGTCGTGGACCACGTTCGACGTGGGCGCGCGTTATGCGATGCGCGTGCAGGGCAAGGACGTGACGTTGCGCGCCAATGTGGTCAACGTGACCAACCGCGCGTACTGGTCCGGCGTGGCGTCCTACGGCACGATTTCGCAAGGCGTGCCGCGCACGCTGATGCTGTCGGCGTCGATGGATTTTTGATCGGCGTGTCCACAGATCGGCGGGCCCACAGTAAGGCCCATGCGCGGAGCAGGCACGTTCCTGCCCGTGCATGCCGGGTTCTGCTGACCTCAAGCATCAAGCCCGGCGGCGCGCGAACACCATGCACACCGGGCTGCCCACGCGCACCTCGTAGCCGTCGTGCGCCAGCGTGCCGTCATGCGCGTTGACGCGCATGCGCACCAGCGTGTCGCTGTCTTCGTTCAGCACGAAGCAGAAGCGGCCGTCGGGCGATAGCGTAAAGAAGCGGGGCGTCTTGCCGCCGGACGGCACGTGCTGCACGGGCGTCAGGCGGCCACTGGACGGGTCCACCCGAAACACGGCGATGCTGTCGTCGCCCCGGTTGGACACGTACAGGTGGCGGCCGTGGGCGTCCACGGCAATGCCGGCGGCGCGGCTGTTGCCGGTACAGGTGTCCGGCAATGATGGCAGCACCTGGAAGGGCTGCAACGCGCCTGCCGTGACCGTGTAGGCCGCCACGGTGTTGTCCAGCTCGTTCACCACATACAGCCAGCGGCCGGTGGGATGAAACGCGGCATGCCGCGGGCCGGCGCCTTCGCGCGTATCGGCCACGCTGTGGGGCGCATCGCCCGTGCCGTGTTGGTCCAGCGCGAAGACGAACACGCGATCCAGCCCCTTGTCGGGCACGGCCACGAAGTGTCCCGACGGATCGACCACGTTGTAGTGCGGCTTGGCAAAGGGCTGCTCTTTGCGGTGCGGGCCGGGCTGGCCGGGCATGGCGATGCGTTGCGCCACCGGACCCAGGGCGCCGTCATCCGCCACGGGCAGCACGGCCAGCGTGCCGCTCAGGTGGTTGGACACCATCAGGAAGCGGCCCGACGGCGCCAGCGCCAGGTGCACGGGGTTGCGGCCCTGGCAGTCCTGCTGGTGCCACGGGGTCAGCGCGCCTTGATGCGGGTCGCGATGCAGCGCGCTGACTTCGTGGCTGTCGCCGTGCACGGTGTAGAGCACGGGCAGCGCGGGATGCGGCAGCAGATAAGAGGGGTTCAGCAGGCCCCCCACTACCTGTGTCAACGTCAAGGCGCCGGTGTCGGGGGCGTAGTCAAAGACGCTGATGCCATCGCCGCGGGCATTGCGTTCGCGCGTGGTGCGCGAGCCGATATAGACGTGCATGGGCTTGCCTTCTTTACAAAACAACAGGCGGCCGGGCACGTCATTGCGCGTCAGGCCGGGGAAGTCAGGATGCCGCTGATGCGCGACAGGTTGTCCAGCGTGCTGCGCAGGTGGCTGGACAGCGCGGCGGCGGCTTCATCGTTGCGCTCGCGTTCCAGCAAATCAAGTATGGCCAGGTGCTGATCGCAGTGCTGTTGGTAGCGGCTGCGGTCCTGCATGGACCGGTACGACAGCAAGCGGCGCACGCGGTTCACGCGCTTGATGGTGTCGATGAAAAATGGGTTGCCCGACGCTTCAACCAGCGATTCATGAAAGCGCACGCCGCGCTCGTGCAGCTGGTCGGCCGTGTCGGTGGCGATGCCGCCGTCCAGCAGGTGTTTCTCGGCGGCGCGGCAGCGTTCGAGGACACTTTTTTCGATGCGGAACGTGGGCTCCAGCAACGCGGCCGGTTCCAGCGCAAGACGCAGCCGGTACGACTGCAACAGGCTGTCCGGCGTGGTCATCATGGACGAGAATTCCCAGCCATAGCCGGGCCGGCGCTGCGCCCAGCCTTCTTGCGACACGCGCGCCAGCAACGCCTGCGTTTGCGCGTTGGTCAGCGCATAGCGCACCCGCAACTGCGCTTCGCTGCATTGCATGGGCAACTGGCCACGCAACAGGTCATCGGCCAGCTTGAAATAGCTTTGCGTGACGATGTCGTTAGCCGAGGGCGGCGCCAGTTCGGCCAGATGGTCCGGGTCGTCGGGCAGGGCGTCGAAGTCCTGCTGCAAGAAGTAGCCACGGTTGGGTTTGCGCGCCACGATGCCGTGGCGCTCCAGCACGCCCAGCGCGTCGTTGACGGGCGAACGCGACAGGCGCAGCCGGTCAGCCAGCTTTTGCGCGGTCAGGTGCGCGCCGCCCGGCAGGCGGTCTTGCCGGATGACTTCAAGAATTTTGGTGACGGTATTGGTTTGCGCGCTCATGGGGTCGTGGCGGGTCGGAGTGTGTCCGCTAGGATAGCGGGAATGACGCCGCCCATCCGCAACAAACGCACGTCCAACTGGGTCTCGACGGCCGCCGTGGCGTGCAACGCGTGCACCGCGCCGTTGGCGCGCAAGATGCGCACCGGCACCGACAGGCGCGGGGCCAGGCTGGCGGCCGGCGCATCGATCTCGATCTGGTCGCCGGACTGCATGGCCAGCGTGTCCGGCGTCACCCCGTCCGGCAGCCGCAGCGGCAGGATGCCCATGCCGATCAGGTTGGACCGGTGGATGCGTTCAAAACTCACGGCCAGCACGGCGCGGATGCCCAGCAGCCGCTGGCCCTTGGCGGCCCAGTCGCGCGATGAGCCCGTGCCAAAGCGCGCGCCGGCCAACAGCACCACGGGCTCCCCCTCCTGGCGGTAGTGTTCGGCCGCTTCCCAGATGGGTTCGACGCGCCCGCTGGGCGCGTGGCGCGTGTGGCCGACGGGGGCATCCGGGCATAGCCGGTTGACCAGGCTTTTGCTGTAGAACGCCGCGCGCATCATCACTTCCCAATTGCCCCGGCGCGAGGCGAACACGTTCAGGTCGTGGCGGTCGTCGCCGCGCGCCACCAGGAAGTCGGCCACCAGGCTGTCGGGCGGGATGGCACTGGCGGGCGACAGGTGGTCGGTGGTGATGTCGTCGCCCAGCACCAGCAGCGGGTGGGCGACGTAGTGGCCCAACTGCCCAGCCTGTTCGGTTGCGGCAAAGGGCGGGCGGCGCAGCGCGGTCGACGCGGGGTCCCACGGAAAACGCGCCGTGTCCGGCGATTGCAGCGCCTGCCACGCCGGGTTGGCGCTGGCGATCTTGAAGGCGGCGCGGTAGTCGTCCGGCTGCAAACCGCGCGCCATCGCGGCATCGATGTCGGCATCGCTGGGCCACAGCTCGTGCAAGGGCACGGGGCGCCCGTCCGCTGCGGTCTGTACGGGCTCTTGCGACAGGTCGCGTTCGGCATCGCCGGCCAGCGCAAAGGCAATGACCAGCGGTGGCGACATCAGGAAGCCCAGGTCCAGATCCGGATGGATGCGGCCGGTGAAGTTGCGATTGCCCGACAGCACGGCAACGGGGTGGACCGCGCCGACGGCCATGGCGTCGCGCACCGGGCCGGGCAGCGACCCGGAATTGCCGATGCAGGTGGTGCAGCCATACCCCACGATGTCAAAACCCACCGCCGCCAGATCGTCCAGCAGGCCGGCGCGCGCCAGGTAGTCGGCGGCGGCGGGCGAGCCCGGGCCCAGCGACGTCTTCACCCAGGCCGGCACGCGCAGGCCGGCCTGGCGCGCCTTGCGGGCCAGCAGGCCGGCCGCCATCAACAGGCGCGGGTCGGACGTGTTGGTGCAACTGGTGATGGCCGCGATGGCGACCGGGTAGCGCGGCAAGCCGCCCACGGCGGGCGCCGCGGGTTGGAAATTCAGCGCGGCCAGGATGGGCTTGGTGTGGCCGTAAGGGTGCAGGTCCTGCGGCCGCTTCGGGCCGGCCACGTGCATGCCGACCTGGTCCAGCGCGATCTCGATCACGCGCGTGTAGCGCGGGCTGGCGTGCGGGTCCAGCGCGATGCCGGCGTGTTCGGCGTAGGCGGCCACGCGCGCGATGTGCGCCTCGGTGCGGCCGGTCTGGCGCAGGTAGTCCAGCGTGGCGGCATCGATGGGAAAGTAGCCGGTGGTGGCGCCGTATTCGGGCGCCATGTTGGCCACCACGCAACGGCTGCCCGCCGACAGGCTGCTGACGCCCGGGCCGAAGAACTCCACGAATTCGCCCGACACCTCGATAGCGCGCAGCCGTTGCGTTACGGTCAGGGCCAGATCGGTGGCGGTAACGCCGGGGGCCAGCGCGCCGGTCAGGCGCACGCCGATCACATCGGGAATGCGCAGCAATGTCGGCATGCCGAACATCACCGTCTGCGCCTCCAGCCCGCCCACGCCCCAGCCCAGCACGCCGATGCCGTTGATCATGGGCGTGTGGCTGTCGGTGCCGATCATCATGTCCGGAAACAGCAGGCCGTCATCGCCCTGGCAGACCACGGTGGCCAGCTGTTCCAGGTTGATGGTGTGCATGATGCCGGTGCCCGGCGGGTGGATGCGCACGTTGGACAAGGCCTTGGACGCCCAGCGCAGGAAGCGGTAGCGCTCGGCGTTGCGGCGCAATTCCAGGTCCAGGTTCAGCGCGGCGGCGTCCGCCCGCGCATAGGCCTCGACGGCCAGCGAATGGTCCACCGACACGTCCACGGGCAACACGGGGTTGAGCACGGCGGGGTCGGTGCCGGCTTCGGCCAAGGCGTCGCGCATGGCCGCGATGTCGACCAGCGCGGGGGTGCTGGTGGTGTCGTGCATCAGTACGCGGCCGGGCTGAAAGGCAATCTCGGCATCGCTGGTGCCCTGGTCCAGCCAGCGCAGCAGGGCGGACACGGCGGCGTCGCGTTCGTTGCCCTGCATGTTGCGCAGCGCGTTTTCCAGCAGCAGGCGCAGCACCACGGGCAAGCGCCAGTAGTCCGCGCCGACCATCGCGGGCAGGTCCAGGCAGGTGTGCGCGACGCCGTTCAGCGTGAAGCGAACGTGGCGCGGCGGCAAGGCATTGGTGTTTTCCATAGCTGCAAGTTTTGCATATTGCACATATAAAATGCAATTAAGTAAAAACCCGGCCGTCGTTTCGAACAGGCCGAAACGGCCGAACGCCCAGCAAGCGGAAGGCCAAACAGGAGACTTGCCATGCCCCCGATCCGACTGCCCGCCGCCGCGACGGCGCGCGCCCTGCCATTGCGGCTGCCTTTGCGTCTGCCTTTGCGTCTGCCATTGCGTCTGCCTTTGAGGCTGACTTTGCCGCTGACTTTGCGGACGGCTTTACGGGCAGCTTTACGGACGGCTTTGCGGCCGGCGCTCTTGCTGCCCCTGGCCTTCTGCCTGGGCGCCGCCGTCCTGCCCGCCGCCTCGGCCGTGGCGGCCGATACCGGCCGGCCCATCAGCCTGATCGTGCCGTTTGCGGCAGGGGGCGGCGTCGACGGCATGGGCCGCTTGCTGGCCGAACGCCTGCGCAGCGAAATGCCGCAGGGCGTCGTGGTGGAAAACAAGCCCGGCGCCAGCGGCATGCTGGGCGCGCAGACGGTGGTGCGTTCCGCCCCGGACGGCACCACCTTGCTGCTGGGGTCGGCGGGCGAAACCGCCATCAACCCGCTGGTGTTCAAGAGCAAGATGCAATATCAGCCGGAAAAGGACCTGGTGCCGATCGCGCTGATCGCGCGGGTGCCCAATGTGCTGGTGGCCAACCCCAAGCTGCCCGTCAGTAATGTGGAGCAGCTGGTCGCGTATGGCCGTGCGCATCCCGACAAGCTGACGTACGCCACCAGCGGCGTGGGCAATCCGCAGCACCTGAACGGTGAGCTGCTGCAATCGCTGGCCGGAATCAAGATGGTGCACGTGCCGTACAAGGGCGCGTCGGCACAGTTGGTGGACGTGGCGGCCGGCAGCGTCGACCTGACGTTTGTCAGCCTGGCGGGCGCCTTGCCTTTCATCAAGAGCGGCAAGGTCAAGCCGCTGGCCGTCACGTCGGCCAAGCGGGCCTCGTTCGCGCCCGACATTCCGGCCGTGGCTGAAACGCCATCCCTGAAGGACTATGCGCTGGAAAACTGGTTCGGCGTGTTCGTGGCGGCCGGCACCCCGCCAGCCGTGCAGCAGAAGTTGGCCGCCGCCATCGACCGCAGCCTGCGTGACGAAAAATTCGTGGCCAGCATCCGCGACCTGGGCGGCGAGGTGCAGCCGATGAGCCAGGACGAATTCCGCGCCTTCATCAAGGCGCAGACAGCGGTGTTCGCCAAGGTGGTGGCCGACGGAAATATCACGGCGGACAACTAGCCCTGGCTCGCGTCGTGCAGCAGCAGTTCCAAGCCCACGCGCTGTCCCGACCGCACCCGGCTGATGGCGTGCCGGGCGGTCACGCGGTAGATCCCTTGTGCGCCTTGTACCGGCCGGTGCGACACCGCGATCACCGCCGCGTCGCCCAACTTCAAGGGCAGCACCATGGGGCGGGACTGCATGCGCGGGCGCTGCTCGGTCATCACGAATTCCCCACCCGTGAAATCCACGTCGGGCTCGGACAATAGCGCGACCAGTTGCAGCCCGAACACGGCTTTCCCGTTGTCGTGATGCGTCAACGCTTGATAGTCGCCCTGCGTCAGCGTGCGCACGGCGGACAGCGGCCGCGTCTGGCCCGCGTCGCGGTTGCGCTGGGTCCATGCCGTGAAGTCGTCGGGGTAGGCGTCGGGTTGGACGTTGGGGTCGGCAGCGGGCAACTGCAAGGCGGCTGACCACGCGCGCGCGATGGGCAGCAGATGCCGGTACAGAACCGGCCGCATGGCAGCCAGCGCGGGGGGCACTGTGGCGCCGACCAGCCGACGCGCGGCGTCCGGCGCGAACAAGCCGGGCAACAGCGCCCAGCCTTGCGCGTCAAGGTCCCGGAATACCTGTGCCCAGTCCGTGTGGTCCAGGGGGCGGTGCAGGGCTTGCCGGCTATCAGGTCGGGTGTCGGTGAAGCGTTCTGGCGGTGTCGGGTCGGGCATCGTGGCGTGGCGGGTGTTTTGTGCGTGGCTCAGCATAGGCTCGCGCGCCGGCCGGCGTCACTCCGAAGTTTGCTATCGAAGTTTGCTATCGACGTTTGCTGCCGAAGTTTGCTTTGCGGCCATGCAGTATGCTTACCCGTTTCATGAACCGCCCCCATCCCGCCCGCAATGACTGATTTTCCCTTTGACGCCGTGTTGTTCGACTGTGACGGCGTGCTGGTCGATTCCGAACCCATCACCAGCCACGTGCTGACCCAGATGTTGAACGAGCTGGGCTGGGACATCACCCACGAAGAAGCCATGCGCATCTTCACCGGCAAGGCCGTGCGGGACGAGCTGCCGTTGATCGAAGCGCGCACCGGCGCCAAGCTGGGGCCGCAATGGTTTGACGAATTCCGCCAGCGTCGCAACGCCGCCCTGGACCGCGACCTGCTTGAAATTCCCGGCGCGCCCGACGCCGTGCGCGCCCTGCACCGCACGCTGGACGGCCGCATCGCCGTGGCGTCCGGTGCCGACCGCCGCAAGGTCGAACTGCAACTGGTCAAGGTCGGCATTGCGGACTGCTTTGATGGACGCGTTTTCAGTGGCCACGAAATGCCGCGCAGCAAGCCGTTTCCCGACGTCTATCTGGCCGCCGCGCAGGCGCTGGGCGTGGACCCCAAGCGTTGCGCCATCGTGGAAGACACGGTCACCGGCGCCACGGCAGGCGTGGCCGCGGGCGCCACGGTGTTCGGCTACAGCCCCGACGCCAACGGCCACAGCGGCGCCGAGGCCTTGCGCAATGTGGGCGTGGCCCACGTGTTCACCGACATGAACCAGTTGCCCGCGCTGCTGGCGGGCTGGCAGGCCGGGGCACGCTGACCGGCCTTGCCGCAGTCCTGCCTGCGCCGGCTATTTCCCGTAATTCGCGTACTGCTCGCCGCCGTCCAGGTCGATGACGGTGCCGCTCAGGTAGCCCGCGCGCGGCGATGCGCCGAACACGATCATGTCGGCCACTTCGGCCGGCTCCATCAGCCGATTGAACGGCAGGTCCGATAGCGTTTCCTGCCACCGCGCTTCGTCGCCCCAGCGGGCCTGCGCGCGTTGCCGCGCCAGGGTCAGCACGCGGTCGGTCCGCGTGCGCGACGGGTTCACGCCAAAGACTCGCACCCCGTGGCGCGGCGCGTCACCGCCCAGCGCGCGGGTAAAGGCGATCAGCGACGCATTGGCCGCCGCGCCGCAGATGTAGTCGGCACGCGGCGCGGCGCCCGCCATGCCGATGATGTTGGCGATGACCCCCGCGCCCGCCTCGCGCATGTGCGGGTAATAGCAGCGCGCCAGGCTGATGTAGCCATGCACCTTCAATTCCCAGCCCGCGCGCCAGCGTTCGTCCTGCACCTGGTCCAGCGCGCCGCCGGGCACCGCGCCCGCGTTGTTCACCAGGATGTCGATGGGGCCGGTGTCTTGCGCCAGCCGTTGCGCCGCGCCGGGCTGTGCCAGGTCCAGCGTCACGGCCTGGGCCGCGCGCCCGGTCTGCTCGCGGATGGACGCGGTGGCCGCATGCAGCGCCGCATCGTCGCGTGCCACCAGGATGGGGTCCGCGCCTTCGCGCGCGAACGCCACGGCGCACGCCAGGCCGATACCCTTTGACGCGCCCGTGATCAGCACGCGTTTTCCGGCCAGCTGCAAGTCCATGTCTGCCTCCTGTGAATTCGCGCCCGCACACGCGGCGCAAGCCATGGTTGTAAACCAGTTGCGTGGGCCAAACCAGTAAGAAAACGCAGCATGGCGCGGGCACCGGCGCGCCTGCTATGCTGCTTCACCCTTGTCTTGCAGGAAGCGAAAGATGGCGCAAGTCTGGCTGGAAATCTGGTCCACGGTACGCAGCGAGTTCGCGGATATCCCCGACGTCGGCGAAGCCACGCGCATTGTGCTGCGCTTGGGGATGGCGGTGTTCCTGGGCGGGCTGCTGGGCTATGAACGTGAGCGCAGCGGAAAGGCCGCGGGCCTGCGCACGCACATGCTGGTGGCGCTGGGCGCGGCAATCTTCGTGCTGGTGCCCCTGCAAGGCGGCATGGAAGTGGGCGACATCAGCCGGGTGCTGCAAGGGGTGATCGCCGGCATTGGCTTTTTGGGGGCGGGCGCCATCATCAAGCTCAGCGATGAACGAGAAATCCATGGGCTGACCACCTCGGCCAGCATCTGGATGACGGCGGCGATCGGCGTGGCGGCGGGGATGGGACGCGAGGCCACGGCGCTGGTCAGCACCTTGCTGGCGCTGTTCGTCCTGGCCGTGCTGCGCCGCGTCGAGGCCCGCATCTGGGAACGCAAGGACAAAAATAGCGTGATCGCCACCGACGACAAGCCGGCGCGTAACGTTTGAACAACGGTTGAACAACGGCGTTCAGCTGCCGCCGGACACGTCGATGAACGAGCCGCTGGTGTAGCCGGCTTCTTCGGAACACAGCCACATGACGGCGCCGGCTACTTCCTCGACCGAGCCGCCGCGCCGTAACGGGATGACGCTTTTCAGGCGGTCGACGCGGCCGGGTTCGCCGCCGCTGGCGTGCATGTCGGTGTAGATGGTGCCCGGGCGCACGCCATTGACGCGGATGCCTTCGGGCGCCACTTCCTTGGACAGGCCGATGGTCATCGTGTCCAGCGCGCCCTTGGATGCCGCATAGTCCACGTATTCGTTGGGCGAGCCCAGGCGCGCGGCGGCCGAGGACACGTTGACGATGGCGCCGCCCTGGCCGCCGTGCCGCGTCGACATCCTGCGCACGGCTTCGCGCGCGCACAGAAAAGCGCCGATGACGTTCGTGGACAGCACGCGCAGCAGGCGGTCGGCTTCCATTTCGTCCAGCCGCATCTGCGTTTCCAGAATGCCCGCGTTGTTGACCAGCGCATCGATGCGGCCCAGGCGCTCGTCCAGCGTGCGGAACATGTGCAGCACGTCATCCTCTTGCGACACGTCGGCCTGGATGGCCAGCGCGGTGCCGCCATCTTGCTGGATGTCGGCCACCACGGCGTCGGCGGCGTCGGAATGGGTGCGGTAATTGATGCCTACCGCGTAGCCCCGGCGCGCGGCCAGCTTGGCGACGGCGGCGCCGATACCCCGGCTGCCGCCGGTAACGAGTATGACTTTCGGCATGGTGTTCTCCTGGATGCGATTCACGGTAGCAGAACCGGGGGCGTCAAATCCAGACGTCGTTGGGCGCGCTGCGCTCGCCGCCGTGGTCGCCGGTATTGGGTACGCCACAGGGTTCCACCAGCATCAGGTGGGCCTCTTCGGTGGCGCAGGGTTTGTGCTCCACGCCTTTGGGGATGACGGTCATGTCGCCCGGACCCAGGTCGATGTGGCCCAGGTCGGTCTGCCCAT
Source organism: Achromobacter sp. B7 (assembly GCF_003600685.1). Classification (NCBI taxonomy): domain Bacteria; kingdom Pseudomonadati; phylum Pseudomonadota; class Betaproteobacteria; order Burkholderiales; family Alcaligenaceae; genus Achromobacter; species Achromobacter sp. B7. The sequence goes on along the minus strand of NZ_CP032084.1, from coordinate 4,939,383 downwards.
CACGCAGGTCGATGCGCAGGCGGCCGCTGATCACGATGAAGGTTTCGTCGGTGTCGGCATGGCTGTGCCAGACGAATTCGCCTTGCACCTTGACCACCTTGAACTGGTAGTCGTTCATCTGCGCGATGACCTTGGGGCGCCAGTGTTCGTTGAACAGGGCCAGCTTGCCGGCAATGTTGATGGCGGGAATGGGGGGCATTTTGAAAGCCAGGATGAATGATGACCTCGCAAGCTTAGGGCTTGGGCCGGCTTGGCGTCTTGTACGTTCTTGCAGGTTTTGCAGGTGGGTGGGAGGGTTCCGGGGCCGTTGCCGGCTGTTGTAATTTTCTTTGGCCGCCGCGCGCACTAGCGGTGCAGCATGCGGCGCCAACGGTCGGGCGTCATGCCGTAGGTCTGCGCATGGCGGCGTGTCAGGTGGCTTTGGTCGGTAAAGCCGGCGCCGGCCGAGGCGTCGGCCAACGACGCACCGGCCGCGATCAGGCGGCGCGCCAAGTCCAGCCGGCGCAGCATGACGTAGCGGTAGGGGCTGGTGCCGAACAGGGCCCGAAAATCGCGCGACAGGCTCCAGCGGTCTTTGCCCGCGGCCTGGGCTAGCGCGTCCAGCGTGATCGTGGTGTCCAGCGACGCGTGGATGTACTGGCGCGCGCGCTCGGTGGCGACGTAGTCGGCGCAGCGGCGGCCGCGCGGCCTGCCCGCGGCGGCGCACAGTGCATGCGCCAGGTCGTATAGCGCGTCGTCTTCCTGCAAGGGGTCAAGCGCCGCGTGCGTGTCTTGCAGCAGCGCGCCGCTGGCGGCGTACAGCCGGGCGTCGGCCGAGATGCCGCCAGGGATGAACGGCAAGGGCCGCCCGCCCAGAATCTGCTGGATCAGCGCGGGCTCGACATAAAGCATGCGGTAATGAAAGCCGGCCTCGGTGCCCGCTTGGCCGTCATGCGCTTCGTCGGGGTGCAGCACGATGGTGCCGCCGGGCAGGCTGTGCCGAACGGCGCGGCGGTAGTGAAAGCTCTGCACGCCCGCCAGCGTACGGCCGATGGCGTAGGTGTCGTGGCGGTGCATGTCGTAACCATGACCCCCGAAGTAGGCTTCGATGCGCTCCACGTGGCCGGTGTCGGCGGCGCGAAGGATCCAGTCCTGAGTCGGTGTGGCGCGGGTCATGGCGGCCTGCCTTGGGGTTAAGGCTGGGCTAGCGTAATGGCTAGGTCAGGGGGGTTACGCCTTCACCTGCACCAGTACGAACTCGTTGCCGTACAGGTCGATGAAGTGGGCGTAGACGGTGCTGTCGTCATGGACGGGTTCTTTGGTGAAGCGCACGCCGCGCGCGACAAAGCTGCCGTGGTCGCGCATGACGTCGTCGGTGTAGAACACGCCCACCGGCTGGCCGCCGGTCTGGTCGCCGACGCGGTCGCGTTGCGCCTGCGTCAGCGCTTGCAGCAGCCAGACACCCACCGCCGGTTGGGCGGGCAGGCGCAGGTGCACGTAGCGCTGCTGGCCCACGGGCATATCTGCGAATACCTCCATGCCCAGCTTGTCTTGATAGAAGGAAATGGCGGTGTCGTAGTCGTTCACGAGAAGGACGAGACGGCCCAGCGAATGCATGTCAGGACTCTCTTTGAGGTTAAGCGTGCGGCTATGCTAACCCGCCCAGGCCCCTTTTTTGTTTAATCGGCCTCGCGCACGAGCCGCAGGCCGACCAGGGGGTAGCGCGTTTCCTGCGTATTCCAGTTGCGATACGACGAACGCGTGTACAGCGCCCAGGTATGCCAGGACCCGCCCCGGCGCACGCGTACGTTGCCGCTGGCCGGGCCGGTGGGGTCGTCGGTGGGCGACTGCGCGTAATAGTCTTCGCCATACCAGTCCGACACCCATTCCCAGGCGTTGCCGTGCATGTCATACAAGCCGAAGGCGTTGGGCGCATAGCTGGCCACCGGCGCGGTAAAGGTGTTGCCGTCGTGGCGTGGGTTGGCAAAGGCGTGCCATTTTGGCCACAGGGGCGCGGTGTCGGCGTCAAAGCCGTTGCCCACGTCCGCCATGCCGGCCGGGTCGTCGCCATTCTGATAGCGCGTGCGGGTGCCGGCGCGGCAGGCGTATTCCCATTCCGCTTCGGTGGGCAGGCGGTAGACGTGGCCTTCTTGCTGGGTAAGCCAGCGCGCCAGGGCGGTGGCGTCGTTCCAGCTGATGTTCACCACCGGGTGGTCGTCGGTCTGCGCAAAGCCGGGGTTGCGCCAGGAATAGCGGCGGTCGCGGCCTTCAAAGGCGTCGCCGCGTTCGGATTTGTCGGGATCATACGCGGCGTTGTAGCCGTAGCCTCCCGTGCCGTCCGCCTCGGACTCGGGCACGTAGCCGGATGCCTCGATAAAACGTTTGAACTGCCCGACCGTGACCTCGGTGCGTTCCAGGTAGAAGGGCCGGGTGATGCGCACCGTGTGCACGGGCGCTTCATCGAACAGCTGGGTGAAACGGTCCTTGGGATATTGGGGGTAGTCACGGGCGAGCGTCTCGGCCGATTCGTCGCTGCCCATCTGGAACGTGCCGGCGGGTATGGCCACGAATGTCATGTCCAGCGAATTGACGAGCAGCGCGGGCGGCTCGGCCGCCGCTGCGGGCAAGGACAGCGCCGCGCCGGCCAGGCACAGGACGGCAACGGGCAGGCGGGGTGACAACAGGCGGGGTGACAGCAGGCGGGGTGACAGCAGGCGGGCAAGTAGCGGGCGAAGGCGGGTACGCATGATTGTCGGCGGCATAGGCGCAAGAAGGCGCAAGGGGCGCAATAGGGCGGGGGCGAAGTGCGCCCGACGGGGGCGCGGGCAGGGGTGCGAAAGTGTAGGGCGGCCGTTCGGGCACGGCCAGACGCGGTCAACCCTAGTGTCGGCCCCCGGCTGTCGGCTAGCGCTGTCAGCCCGCCTTGCGCAGCGTGAAGTTGATGCGTCGGCTGCCCAGCCGGGGGTGCGGGGCTTCCTTCATCGGCATCACGCCGTGATAGCGCAGGCGGTCCACGCCGCCCCAGACCACCACGTCGCCATGAAACAAGGGCACGCGCGCCGCCTTGTCGGCGCGGTCGTCGCCGCCGAAGAGGAACAGCGCGGGCATGCCCAGCGACACCGACACGATCGGCGCGTCGAAATCTCGTTCATTCTTGTCCTGATGCAAGGACAAGCGAGACCCCGGTTCGTAGCGGTTTACCAGGCAGGCGTCGGGCGTAAAGCCGGGAAAGCCGGCTTCCAGCGCGGCGGCTTGCGCCAGTTGCAAAAACGCGGCGGGCAGCGCCGGCCAGGGTTGGCCGGACAGGGGATCAATGCGCGTATAGCGGTACCCGTGCGCGTCCGTCGTCCACCCCCATTCGCCGCAATTGGTCAGCGCTACCGACATGGTGTAGCCGCCCGGCGTGCGCATGTGGCGAAAGGGCGACTGCGCGGTCACGGTGTCCACGCCTTGCAGCAGCGCGTCGGCGTGCGCCAGCGCAAAGCCGCGAAGCGCATAAGACTGAGGGCCGATCTGGTCCCGGCCGTGCTGCGCGGTGTCTTCGTCGTCGAACAGGTTCAGGGTCATGGCGGGGCCTATCGTGTGGCGGGCCTAATTCGCGGTGGGCCTATTGTGTTGCGGCCTATTGTGCGGTGGCCTATTGTGCGGTGGCCAATGGTGCGGCGGCCTGTTGTGCGGCGACCCATGGTGCGGCGGCCTATCGTGCGGCGGCCTATTGTGCGTCATGAAAGATCAGCCCCAGCGTGTGGCGTCGGCCCGTGTGCAGCGCGCTGACGCCGTGCCGCATTGCCGTCTTGCGCCAGCCGCGCACGCCCGGCACGGGACGCAGGTTCACGGTGAAGATCAGCGCGTCGCCCTGTTGCAAGGGCAGCACGTCGATGCGTTGCTCGCGGCTGCTGGTCTCCTGCATGACGAATTCTCCGCCCGTGAAATCGTGGCCGGGGCGCGACAACAGGATGGCCACTTGCAGCGGGAACACGTGTTCGCCATACAAGTCCTGATGCAGGCAGTTGTAGTCGCCCGGGCCGTATTGCAGGATCAAGGGCGTGGGGCGGCGCTGGCCGGCGTCGTGGCAACGTTGCAGGAAGGCGGCGTGGTTGTCAGGGTATTGCACCGCAATGCCCAACTGCCGGTTCCAGCGGTTGGCAATGGGAGCCAGGCGCGGATACAGCGCGGTACGCAGCTCGTGCAGCAAGGGCGGCAAAGGGTAGGAAAAATACTTGTATTCGCCCCGCCCGAAGCCATGCCGCGCCATCACGATGCGGCTGCGGTAGCGGTCGGGTTCGTCGTACCGATTTGCGAAGTCGTCGCATTGCGCGGGCGTCAACAGGCCGGGCACGATGGCATTGCCGTGCGCGTCCAACGAGTGCGTGATGGCGGTCCAGTCCAGGTCGGGAAAAGCGGGGCAGGGCGGGGCATCCATGGCGATCGGCAAGTGCGGTGAAACAAAACCGTGAATCTACGTCCGGCAGGGGTGGCGGCGAACTCCGCTTGTTGCGATGGCGATAAGCCCGGCAAATGGGACATTACGAACGTTATAGCAGCGCGTCTCAAGACCTGCCACAGCCGCGTGCCACGGGAGTGGGCCGGGGGCGGGGGCAAAGGCAGTGGGCAAAGGCAGCGTGCAAAGGCAGCGTGCAAAGGCAGCGTGCAAAGGCAGCGTGCCAGGCCAGCGTGCCAGGGCGCGGGGCCACAGCCACGAATCGCCGCCGCAAGTCACCCGTCACAGCAGCGATTCCAATGGCAGCAGGGAAACGAACCATACCGAGAACCGCTTCCACGCCGACGTGCCGGGCTCGGTATCGTGGCGCACCCTCTTGCCATCGCGTTGCTCCTCCCAGATCACGTCGCCCTGCTCGTTCAGGCATACGCGGTAGGCCAGCTTGGGCAACTCTTGCTGGAAGGCGTTGGCGATGCCGGCCGCGAGCGTGGGGCTGTCGATGACAAAGCCCAGCTCGGTATTCAGGGTGGCGGATCGCGGATCAAAGTTGAACGATCCGACGAACACGCGCCGGCCATCCACGGCAAAGGTCTTGGCATGCAAGCTGGAGCCCGAGCTGCCAAAGGGCCCCATGCTTTTGTTGCGATCCGCGCCGCGCGCCTGCCGCTTCATCTCGAACAGTTCCACGCCACTGGCCAGCAAGTCCTTGCGGCGCCGGGCATAACCGGAATGCACCACCGCCACGTCGGTCGCTTCCAGCGCGTTGGTCAGCACCTGCACCTTGACCCCGCTTTGCGCCAGCTTTCCGAATGCCTCGGTGCCACGGGCGGTGGGCACGAAGTAGGGCGACACCAAGTACAGATCCTGCGTGGGCGCGCCGATGATGTCGTGCAACTGATGCGGCAGCATGGCTTCGGGTGGCGCGGTGCCCAGTGTCTTGCGCGGGTCGTCGCTGACCATCCGGGTATCGGCCCATTCCAGCGTCAGATCGCCGGCCAGCAACTGCCGGATGAAAGGCAGCCGCTTCATGGCACGCGCGTACGCCGCGGCCTCGGGCGAGCCCTCGACTTTGCTGGCCTGCTCTTCCAGCGCGTCCAGCTCGCCGGGGCCGGCCGGTTTCAGTATCCGGTCGACCGGGTAAGCCGAATCGCTGCTCCAGTAGCGGTCAAAATCCTTGGACACGTCGTTCACCGCCGCGCCGATTGCCAACACGTCCAGGTCGGTGAACAGCACGCCGCTGGTGGCCCCAAAGTACTCGTCGCCGATGTTGCGGCCGCCGATGATGGTGGCCTGGTTGTCGGCGGTGAACGACTTGTTGTGCATGCGCCGGTTCAGGCGGCTGAAATCCGTGACGTAGCCCAATGGCTTGGGCCAGCGCAACACAAACGGGTTGTACAGCCGCACCTCGATCATTGGGTGGGCGTCCAGCGCGGCCAACACTTTGTCCAGCCCGGCCGTGCCGTTGTCGTCCAGCAGCAGGCGCACGCGTACGCCCCGGTCTGCCGCGGCGTGCAGCGCTTCCAGCAGCATGGTGCCCGTCATGTCGTTGTGCCAGATGTAGTACTGCACATCCAGGCTGCGCTCGGCGGCGCGGGCCAGCATCATCCGGGCGGCGAAAGCGTCATGCGCATCGCCCAAGGGGTGGATGCCCGACTTGCCGGGGTGCGCGGCGGCCAGCGGCGTGATGCCACGGCCCAGCGCGGTGGCCGCTGCGTCCTCGGGCGTCAGCGCCTGTGATTCGTGACGCTTGTCCAGCGGGGGCAGGCTGCAACCACCCAGAAACGATAGGCAAAGGAGGGGCATGAGTAGGGTTCGGGCCAAAAGCATGCCGTATTGTGCCGAATTTCCTCACGCGCTCGGCGCCTTGTGGTGTTTCCGTATCTGGGATAAATTCCCGGATATGGAAAATGCAAGCAACGATCTTGATTTGGACCGCCGCATCGCCCACCGGCTGCGCGCACTGAGGCAGGAACGCGGCTGGTCGCTGGACGAGCTTGCCGGCCTGGCGGGCGTCAGCCGCGCCACGCTCTCACGCCTGGAAAACGCCGAGGTCAGCCCCACGGCGTCTGTGCTGGGCAAGCTGTGCGCCGCGCACGGCATGACCATGTCGCGCCTGATGATGATGGTGGAAGACGACTTCGCGCCGCTCGTCCCAGAAAGCGCCCAGGCGGTGTGGGTGGACGACAGCGCGGGATTTCGCCGGCGCTCGGTGTCCCCGCCCGCGCAGCAACTGGCCGGCGAAGTGCTGGCCTGCGAACTGGCGCCCGGCGCCCGCATCGCCTACGACCAATCGCCCCGGCCAGGTCTGGAGCACCACCTGTTGATGCTGGAGGGCGAACTGGCCATCACCGTCGACGGGCAAACGTACACGTTGGCGCCGGGCGACTGCCTGCGCTACCAACTGTTCGGCGCCAGCCTGTTCGTGACCCCGCCGCAACGCGGTGCCCGCTACCTGTTGTTCATCGTCTGAGCCCACCATGAAGTCCATGCCACCCATGACACCCATGCCACCCATGACACTAGACCGCGCCAATACCGACGTAACCCTGTTGACGGCTGACGCCGCCCGCGCCTGCCTGAACGAGCTGGGCGACGTGCTGCATGCCTGCGTGCACGGCGGCGCCAGCGTCAGCTTCGTCCTGCCGTATTCCACCGACGACGCCCAAGCATTCTGGCGCAACAAGGTGCTGCCGGCGGTAGAAGGCGGCCGTCTGTCGCTGTGGGTCGCCCGCCAGAACGGCCGCATCGCCGGATCGGTGCAACTGGATACCGACACCCCGCCCAACCAACCGCACCGCGCCGAGATCCGCAAACTGCTGGTCCACCCCGACTTCCGCCGCCGCGGCATCGCCCGCGACCTGATGCGAGCCGCGGAAGCCCACGCCATCCACCTGGGCCGCACCCTGCTTACCCTGGACACCCGCAGCGGCGACAACGCCGAACCGCTATACACATCGCTAGGCTACGCCACGGTAGGCCAGATCCCCGGCTTCAGCCGCGACCCGCACGATCCGGGCAAGCTGGACGCGACAACGATCATGTACAAGCGGGTTTGACGGGCTCGGCAAAGCCGCAGAGTTCGTCGATCTCTTTGGGGAACGAGGTGTAGGGCACGTTGTATTCGATGAATTCGGCGAGGCTTTCCGGGATCCCTATCAAGACCGACCAGAGGATTTTTGCGGGCGCTCACAATGGCGCCCACCGCTTCCCTTTTGGGCTGGCAAGGTCGCTGCGGTACCTGTCAGCCCAATCGCGTTAGAAACGCAAGAAGGTCCACAATAAAAACGGGCCAGATTTGACCCGGTCGAGTCAAATCTGGCCCGCTAGCCTGGCCGCTTACCGCAGGCAGGGACGTTATGCCATCAAGCCAGCGGCTTGATACCCACGCTGTACGGGGGCGCGTTGCCGCGGGCGGGGGCTTTGATCTTCAGCATCGAGCCACCGGGGGTGAACTCGAATTCCTGAAACGGCACTTCAAACCATTGGTGAAAGCTGGTGCGCGAGAACTCGGGCACCCAGACTTTGGGGCGCTTGGCGTCGCAGTGGAATTCAACCAGCGTGCGGTCGATGCCCAGCGGACGCGTGTTGCCAATGCGGTAGCTGACGCGCAGCTCGGCGCTTTCTGTCGAGCCGGGGCGCCAGGTCAGGCCGATGGATTCCATGAATTGTTCAATCGCCTGAATACCGCGATGCATAGTTGACTCCGAATGCTGGCGGGCGACGCGCGCCCACAAAAATCCGCCGCATGCAGCGGCGGGAAACACCCGAATTATCCGACATTCCGCGTCGGGATGCCCAGACCGGGCCTTCCTGGGGCTGCTGCAAGCGCAGCGAGCCGGGCGCGGCGAGCGGAAGGCGATGTCACAGGGCGCAGGCCGCCCGATGCGGCCGGACAGGTCATCAACGTAGAAATAGGCAGGTTTCACGCAAGAACGAGCCTGTACGCACGGGCGCTCGATTTCTAACATTCTCTTCAGGCTCAGGGGCGGTGCTTTTCACGGAAAGCGCGGCGCTCGGAGCCGGCCGCCAGGCATCTTGCCGGGGGCCGCAAGCACGCAAGCAAGCACGCAAGCAAGGGAAGAAAATCGCATGAACTCCGAAAAAATCTGGCTGGTGACGGGCGCATCCACGGGCTTGGGCCTGGTGTTGGTGAAGATGCTGCTGGGCCAAGGTCACAAGGTGGCGGCAACGTCGCGCGATGGCGATGCGTTGTTGGATGCGGTCGGGGCCAAGCTTGAGGGCCAGTTCCTGCCGTTGACCGTGGATCTGGCCAACGATCGCAATGTGCGCCGCGCGGTGGACGCGACGGTGGCCGCGTTTGGCCGCGTTGATGTGGTGGTGAACAATGCGCGGGCGGCCTGCCCGGGGTCGTTGGCCGAGCTGTCCGATGCGCAGGTGCGGGCCGCCTTCGACATCAACGTCTTCGGCACGCTGAACGTGATACGCGCCGTGCTGCCGCGCATGCGGGCGCAGGCAGGCGGCCACATTATCAACGTGTCGTCGATTCTGGGCTTTGATGGTGGCCATGCCGAATGGGGCGCATACAGCGCGGCGAAGTTCGCGGTATGTGGCCTGACCGAGGCGCTGGCCGCCGAGGCTGCCGCGTGGGGCGTGCGCGTGTCGCTGGTGTACCCGGGCGCGATGCGGGCGGGCTCGCCGCAAGACGGCGGCGGTTCGCCGGAACGTGCCGCGCGTGGGGCGCACGCGCAAGAGGGTGGCGACGTGGCCAAGGCCGCGCAGGCGCTGATCCAGGCGGCGCACGCGCAATACGCGCCGCTGCACCTGTTCCTGGGCCGCGACGCCTTCGATCAGGCGCGCGGCAAGATCCAGTCGGTGCAGCAGGAATTGGCGCGATGGCGCGAGATGTCGGTGTCCATCGGCTTTGTCGACGAACGGCGTCTGGCCGCATGAGCGCTGCGGCGGCAAGGCGGATTTGATTGCCCGCCCGTTCGCGTACCCGTCATCCGCCCCAGCCGCGCGCAACCTGCCAGGCGCCCAGCACGGCAAGGCTGATCATGAAGCACAGCTTGAACATCCGCGCCGACAGCTTGTTGCGCAGCCACTGCCCCAGCGCCATGCCCGCCAGCGCGGGCAACAGCATCATTACCGACGACCCGGCCGCGTTCGGGCTGTAGCCGCCGTTGATCCACAGGCCAAGCGCCAACGCCACGGTGGACACCGTGAAAGAGATGCCCATGGCCTGGATCAGCCCGTCCTTGCCCAGGTTCAACGCTTGCAGGAACGGCACGGCCGGGATGACGAACACGCCGGTAGCCGCCGTGATGACGCCGGTCACCGCGCCCACCAACGCGCCCAGCGCGTGCTCGTGGCGGCGTGGCACGCTGGGCGGCGTGCCGAACAGGCCCCACGCGGCATAGGCGATCAGCGCCAGTCCCAGGGCGACGCCGGCCCACTGCCCGGTGGGCGCGCCCAGCCACAGCGAGCCGGCCACTGTACCCACGCAGATGCCGACCTGCATGGCGCCGATGCGGCGCAAGCTGTGCGGCAGTGTGGGCCAGGGGCGCGCTTGCCAGAGATTGGTGACCAGCGACGGCACGATCAGCAAGGCGGCCGCCTGCGCGGGCGCCATCACCAATGCCAGCATCGCCATCGAAATGGTGGGCAGGCCCAAGCCCACGACGCCCTTCACCACGCCGGCCAGGACGAACACCGCGATGACGGCGGTCAGCATCGCCGGGGTGCCGCCGGGCACCAGATCGGCGGGGGTCATGGCGTTACTCCGTTGGCGTCCAGGCTATGGCTGGTCCTATGCCTGTGGCTATGGCTATGGCTATGACTGTGGCTATGACTGTGGCTATGGCTATGGCCATGGCCATGGCCATGGCTGGCCCTGATGCCCAGCCTCCGATCAGCCGAAAAAAGACGCGCGGGCGGGGACGCTGGAACGAGGCGATTGATAAGGCGGGAAGTCATGGTGTAACGGTCGGCATTGGAGTCGAAGGCAGCGTAAGTGGCGCAGGTAAGCAGGCTTCGATTTTGCGCCGCCACGTACCGCCACGCGATCGGGAAATTGCATAGCCTTCCTATGGCTGCACCATAGGCAGTGCGTGCTACGCTGCCCGAATGCGATTCGACCTGACCGACCTTCGTCTATTCCTGAACGTATACGAAACCGGCTCCATTACCGCCGGCGCGCAGCGTACGCATATGACGCTGGCGTCGGCCAGCGAGCGCATTCGTGGCATGGAAGGCACGTTGGGCGTCGCCCTGTTGCTGCGCGCGCATCGCGGGGTCGAGTCCACGCCCGCCGGACGCACGCTGGCGCATCACGCGCGTGTCGTGCTGGGGCAAATCGACCGCATGCGGGGCGAACTTGACCACTACGGCCAGGGCCTGAAAGGGCACGTGCGCGTGCTGTGCAACACCACGGCGCTTACCGAGCACCTGCCGCCGGTACTGGGCGATTTTCTGCGCGACCATCCGCGTGTCTCGGTGGACCTGCAAGAACGCACCAGCGTGGAAATTGCCGATGCGCTGCGCGCGGGCGCTTGCGACATCGGCGTGCTGGCCGATTCGGCTGACTTGCAGGGCCTGCACACGCGCGTCTTCCGCCACGATCCGCTGACCCTGGTGGTGCCGCGCGGCCATGCGCTGGCGAACCGGCGTTCGGTCACGCTGGCCGAGGTGGCTGACGCGGATTTCGTGGGGCTGATTGAAGGCAGCGCGCTGCAAGAACATTTGGCGCATCACGCGCGCCGTGGCGGCAAGATGCTGTCGTACCGCGTGCGCCTGCGCGGCGTTGACGACGTGTGCAAGATGGTGGGGCGGGGCGTGGGCATTGCCATCGTGCCGCGGGCCGCCGCCGTGCGCCTGGGCAGGACGGCCGGCGTGCAACGCGTGGCGCTGGCGGACGACTGGGCCACGCGCGATCTGGTGCTGTGCGTGCGCGACACCCTGCCGGCATACGCGGATGCGCTGGTGTCCTACGCGTTGCGCAACGCGCCCGTCAAGACCCCGCCAGCGGGCGAGCCTTTGGCAGATGGCCGCGCTGAAACCACGAGCCTGACGCGATCGCGACCAGGATGATCAGCCCGTACAGGCACATTGCCACGGCCGCCACCAGGAAGAAAACCGTCAGTGACCCCGTCAGGTGCAGGGCGATGCCGCCCGCGCCCACGGCGGTGACCAGGCGCAGGCAACCGGCCAACAGCGGCCACTTCAACCGGCCCGCGCCCTGCGAGGCAAAGTACATCGAAAACCCCAACGCAAAGAATCCATACACCGGCCCGACCGTTTGCAGGTAAAGGGCGCCGGCTTGCAGCATGTGGTCTTCGGCGCCGAACAATCGCAGCCAGGCTTCCGGGAAAAACGCCGCTGCCAGGCCGATGGATTCGGCCAGCACGAAAGCCATCGCGCCGCCCGTCAACGCGATGCGCACGGCGCGCTCGGGCTGCCCCGCGCCGATGTTGGAGGCCACCATCGCCACCATGGGCGCGCCCAGCCCGAACGCGATGGGCATCAGCAGGTATTCCAGCCGCACGGCAATGCCGTAGCCGGCCACCGCCGCCGTGCCGGCATAGGCGCCGACCAACGCGGCAATCAGCGCTACCTGGGCGTTTGTCAGCAGCGGATTCAACGTGGCCAGTGCGCCCACGTTAAGAATGCTGCGCATCAGGGACAGGTGCAGTCGGCTGATGACCAGCCGCGCGGGGTTGCGGCCGCTGGCGCAGTAGACGCCCAGGATCAGCGCGCCCACGCCGTAGTAGATGACCAGCGCCCAGCCGCCACCCGCCACGCCCAGCGCGGGAAACGGCCCCCAGCCGAAGATCAGGCAGGGCGACAAGGGCACCAGCAACAGCGCGCCGCCGCAGATCACCGCGCCGGGCACCAGCATGTTGCCGGTGCCGCGTATGACGCTGGCAAAGGCGTTCATCAACCACATCAGGATGATGCCGCCAAAGATGACATTGGAGTACGCCAGCGCCGCGTCCAGCGCTTCGCCCTGCGCGCCCAGTGCGCGATACAGTTGCGGGCCGAAGACCAACAGCAGTACACAGAACAGCAGACCCAGCAACGCGTTCAGCACGACGGCGTGCAGCACCAACTGGTTGGCCTCTTCCTGGCGCCCTGCGCCCAGCGCGCGCGCCACGGCGGCCGAGATGCCGCCGCCCATCGCGCCTTGCGACATGTTGCCCATCAGGAACAGCACCGGCACGACCAGCGCCACGCCCGCCAGCACCGATGTGCCCAGCCGCGCCAGGAACCAGGTTTCGATCAGGCCGGTGGCGGACTGGGCCGACATCATCAGGATATTCGGCCAGGCCAGGCGGGCCAGCGTGGGGGCAATGGGCGCATGAAGCATCGCTTGCAAGCGCGCGTTGGCAGGGCGTGGCGGGGGAGTCGCTGACATGGTTGGCGGCTGGAAGGGGGGCGATGGCTAGGGCGGAGTAGGGGGCGAAAGGGGCGAAAGGGGGCGCTGCAAAGGCACGACGGAGGACACGGTAAAAGGCGCTACGAAAGGCACGGCAAAGGCACTACGAAAGGCACGGCAAAGGCACTACGAAAGACACGCCAAAGGCGCTACGAAGACACGGCAAAGGCACTACGAAAGACACGCCAAAGGCGCTACGAAGACACGGCAAAGGCGCTGCCTCGGCGTGTCACGAGGTGGGATAAAATTTACGTGCATATGCCAATATCTGTCAACAATGCGCTGGACGCCGGCCGTTCCCGGCAGTAGCGTATTGAGCTTGCCCGATCCACTTTGCCTGCCCGTTTGCCACGCACATGTCCGACGCTGAACCCGCCACGTCCGGCCCAACCTCCGGCCCGACCCCCGGCGCTGCCCCGGGCCAGACCCCCGGCCAGACCCCCGGCCAGACCTCCGGCCCGATCCCCGACCCGCTCGTCTGCAACGGCGCCGCCTTGCGCAAGGCGACCCGGCGCGTCTCGCAGCTGTATGACACGGTGCTGGCGCCTTGCGGTTTGAAGGTGTCGCAGCATTCCATCCTGGTGCACATCGCCCGTGCCGGCACCCCGTCCATGACCGACCTGGCGCGCGCGCTGGTGCTGGACCGGTCCGCGCTGGCGCACAACCTGAAACCGCTGGAGCGCGACGGCTATGTGGAAACCTCGCGCGACGAACGCGATGGCCGCAGCCGCCGGGTGGCGCTGACCGACGCGGGCCGGGCCAAGCTGGCGGAATCCAAACGCTTGTGGAAGGATGCGCAGCGCCGTTTTGAAGCGGCCTACGGCACCGAACGCGCGGCCGCATTGCGGCATGCCTTGGCGGATATTTTTTCCGAGGACTTCGCCCTGGCCTTCAGCCGGGGCTAGCGCGCGCGGCCACCGCCTGCCACAGCACGCCGGCCAGCACACAGCCCATGCCCAACGCTTGCGCCGCCGTCACCGTTTCGCCCAGTACCGTTGCCGCCAGCAGCACGGCGCACGTCGGCGCCAACGCAGTGAACAACGCCGCTTCCGCGCCGCGCACGCGCGCCGCGCCCGCATACCAAAGCAGGAAGCCGCCCACCGTGGGGACCAGCGCGTAGTAGCCCACGGCCATCATCGCGCTGCTTGAAAAGGTAAGCGACCACGGGGCTTCGGTCACGCTGGCCAGCGCCGAAAACGCCAGTCCAAACCCGGCCATCACCGTCGACAGCGCCAGCGGCGGCACGGGCACGTGCAAGCGTTTGTTCAGCAGGATGAACAGCCCTTCGCACACGACCGCGCCCAGAATCAGGGCGTTGCCGGTCCATGACGCGGGCGTGTCCGCGCTACCACCGCCCCGCGCCATCAGCGCGACGCCCGCAGCGGCCACGGCAATCGCGCCCAATGTTGCCTTGCCCGGCCGCTCGCCCAGCAGCAGCATCGCGATGCCCGCGGACACCAGCGGCAGCGTGCCCAGGATGATGCCGCCGTCCACCGCCGACGCGCGCTGCAAGCCGGCGATCAGCAATGTCGTGTAGCCCACGCTGCCGGCAATGGCTTGTGCGGCCAGCAGCATCCAGTCGCGTCGGCCCAGGCGCGGCACGCGGGCGCCGGTGCCGGCCATCAACACCGCAAAGCACGGCAGCGCCAGGGCAAAGCGCAAGGCGGTGGCGGTAAAAGGCGGCATGCCGGCGCCGATGATCTTGCTGGCCACAACCGTGCTGCCCACCAGCACCATGGCCGCCGCCAGAAAGCCATAGCCTTGGAACCTGTCCCTTGCGTTCATTGCCCCGTCCTTGCTGAAGAAAACCGCAGCATGGGCCGACGCGCGCAGGCGGTCTTGAACGAAATTGCAGGGCTGGGTCAGTAGGAGGGCGGTATCGGCGGCAGAGGTCTGCTTTGAACGAGCGTGCATTGCCGCATCGGGCAGCAGTGCCCCGCCCCGAGCAGGATTGCGCCACCGCATCGCGCGGCAGGGGCCGCCCTGAGCAAGATTGCGCCGCCGCCTCGCGCGGCAGTGGCCGCCCTTGAATCCAATTTCATTGAATGAAACGCCACTGCCGCCTCAGGCGGCGCGGGCCGCTGATGCGTAATGGCCGGGCGACACGCCGTAGGCGCGCGCGAACAGCCGCGTCATGTGGCTTTGATCGGCAAAGCCGCTGGCGGCGGCGACGTCGGCCAGCGTCATGCCGCGCCGGATCAGCTGCCGCGCCAACAGCAGCCGACGTTGTATCTGATAGGCGTGCGGCGTCATGCCGGTGGCGCGTGTGAAGGCGCGCAGCGCTTGATAGCGGCTGAGTCCGCTGGCGGCGGCAAGGTCGGCCAACGACAGCACGGCGGCGGGGGTGTCGTCGATCAGGCCCTGCGCATGGCGGATGCAAGCGGGAACACCCGCGCGCGCATCCGGCGCCAAATCGGGCGCGCGCTCGCCGTGCGCCTGCATCAGGATGCGCAGCAATAACGCGTCGCTAGCCAGCGGGGCAGGGCTGCCGATGGCGTGCGCGTACAAGCGCAACACGTCGCGGGCAAGGTGGGGCTGGTCGCGTGCCGGGTAGACGAATTCGTACGCGGCGGCCAAGCCGCCGGCTTCGGCAAGCTGGCCGGCGGCGTCCATCACCACGTCCGGGTCCAGGTACAGCATCTGCCAGGCGCGCGGCGTGTCTCCGATGGGCGCGCCGTCGTGCACTTCGCCGGGGTTGACGGTAATGACGTGGCCCGGGCCGGCCGTGACTTGGCCCCGGCCGCTGTGGGACACCTGCGCGCCCTGGCGCATCACGCCGATACCGAACTGATCATGCGTATGCCGCGCGAACGCATGGCGGCTGCGCGCGGCAACGGCCTGCACGCCGGCAAGCACGCTGCGCTGCATCTGGAATTGACCGGAAGGCATGGACGGATAGGGCGGGGCTGGGCGCGTGGCGGTGGCCCAGTATCGCTTGCCGATCCCGACGCGATCAAGCCTATTGCAAGCCGTTCCAGCGCGCCACCGACGGCTCGGCCGCCGCCCATTTCCACTGGCCGTTTTGCTGGCGGCAGATCAGGCTGGTGTAGGCGGGGGCGGGCGCGTCTTCCTGCTCGACCGTGAACAGCACTTCGCGGCAGCGGGTCAGTGGCGTGGCGATATCGCGCACCACCTGGATGCCGCCGTTCTCGTTTCCCACGGGCAGCGCATGCCGGATCTGCCAGTGGCGGATCTGGCCGATCGGCAGGTCGCCCGCCGCGTTGGCCATCACGTTCTGTTGATCGTTCTTCCATTCGCGCAGCACGTATTTCACCGTGGCGTCCACGGCGGCCTGCACGGTTACGCCGATGGCGTAGCCCGCAACCGGGTTGGCCGTGGCCGCGCCGCTGACTGTGCCGACCACGGCGCCCGTGGCCCCGCCGATTGACGAGCTCTGGCAGCCGGACAACAGGGCGCCGGCCATCAGCGCCAACACACAAACACGCCGGATCACTGCAACGACCCCCAACGCGCCGTGGCCGGCTCGGCGCTGGCCCAGCGCCACTGCGCGCCGTCGCGGCAGATGGTGGTGACGTAGAACTCGCGCGCGAGTTCGTCCTCGGCCTTGTTGGAGGGCTTGTGGGTGGCCTTGTTGGCGGCCTTGTTGGTGGCCTTATCGGCGGATTGGTCGGGGGATTTATCGGCAGGCTTATCGGCTGGCGTGTCGATAGAAAACACGACTTCCTTGCACTGCAGCCCGACGCCGCCGATCAAGCGGCTGACGGCAACCTGCCCCTGCGCGTCGCTTTCGATGGGGATCTGGTGCTTGACGCGCCACGGGCCCACGGCGCCTACATCCAGCGCGCCGGCCGCTGTGGCGATGGCGTCTTGCTCTTCGCCGCGCGTCTTGCGCTGCGCGTAGGCCAGGGCCGCTTTCGCCCCGGCCTGTACGCCCAGGCCGATGCCGGTGGCCACGGTGGCGTTGTCGGTAACTTTGTTGGCAATGGCCGTGCCCGCGATACCGGCGGCCGCGCCGGTGCCTTCGTTAAGCATCGAATTGCAGCCGGACAGCGCGGCGGATGCGGCAAGGCCAATCAAGGCAAGGGCAAACGCGCGGCGCGGCGCGTGTGAGGGCGGGGTGGGGAACAAGCGGCGGCCTCCTGCATGAATCTTGGCGCCGCAAGTATAGGATCGGGGTGGCCGCGCACGGGCCAACGTTTGCATTGGTTGACAATTTTGTCGACAAACGCCCGCTTCAAGGCCTCCCGTCAATTCCCCGGCCGCGCGCCCTTGGTGTAGACCTCGCGCAGCTTTGATGCGAACAGCGCGTCCACGTTGCGCCGCAGGCCATCGGCCCGCGTGAACAGCGAGATCGGCGGCAGCGTCCAGTCAAACGAATACGGCACGATGGCCGCGCCCGCGATCCGCACCAATTCGTCGGCGATATCGGCCGGCAGGATCGACACGGCGCGGTCGCTGGCCACAATCATTTCGCCGATCAGCTTGGACGAATCGCTTTGCACCGATGGCGGCGGCGGCGCCACCCCCGCACGCAGGAAAATCTCCGCCACCTGGTCCCGGATGGGGCTGCCCGGCGTGCCCAGAATCCAGTCCAGGTCGGCCAACCGCTCCCATTCCAGCCGCGACCGCCCCAGCCGCGCCGCCAGGCGCCGGCTGGCGATCAGGCGGGGCTGCTGGTGGTACAGCACTTCAAAATCGATATTGCTCAGGTCGACCGACGGCGTGGCCCAGCCCACCACCACATCCAGCGTGTGGTCGCGCAGCTGGCGCAGCAGCGCGGGGCCCTGGCCTTCGTGGATGGTTGCGGTAATGCGCCGGCCTTGCGGCAAGGTGCGGCCAATGGCCGCCGACAGCATCTGGCCCGACACAAACGGAATGACGCCGATGTGCAGATGGGCGGCATGGCCCGCCGCCACCGCTTCCATTTCCTGCACCAGATGGCCCAGGTCGTGAACCAGCCCACGCGCCCGCGCCAGCACCACGGCGCCCAGCGGCGTGGGCGTCATGCCGCGCACCGAGCGGTCGAACAGCGGCACGTCGAACATGCTTTCCAGTTCAGCCAGCGCGTTGGTCACGGCGGGCTGGCTGGTGGCCATGTGTTCGGCCACGCGGGTCAGCGATCCGTGCTGCTCGATCTGTAACAGCAGCATCAGGTGGCGCATCTTCAGCCGCGAGGTCAGTTTCCGGATTACCGCATCCGGGTCAAAGGCCGTCATAGACACGTCATAAGGTAAAGATAATGGGACGATATTAAATCCGAATCAACACCTTATGTCTGCGCGCCTAGAATTTTTCCCATATTCACGTCACCCTTTTATTTCGCCACACGAGGCTACCGCCGCATGAATTCGCCCTCCGACCGCCAGGCAGCATTGGACTATCACGAGTTTCCCACCCCGGGAAAGATTTCAGTGGTGGCGTCCAAGCCGCTCGTCAACCAACGCGATCTGGCGTTGGCGTACTCGCCGGGCGTTGCCTCTGCCTGTGAAGAAATCGTGGCCGACCCGGCCAACGTCTACCGCTACACCGCGCGCGGCAACCTGGTGGGCGTGATCACCAACGGCACAGCCGTGCTGGGCCTGGGCAACATCGGCGCGCTGGCCTCCAAGCCCGTCATGGAAGGCAAGGCGGTGCTGTTCAAGAAGTTTGCCGGCCTGGATGTGTTCGACATCGAAATCAATGAAACCGATCCGGACAAGCTGGTCGAGATCATTGCCGGGCTGGAGGCCACTTTCGGCGGCATCAACCTGGAAGACATCAAGGCGCCGGAATGCTTCACCGTCGAGCGCAAGCTGCGCGAGCGCATGAAGATTCCCGTGTTCCACGACGACCAGCACGGCACCGCCATCACGGTATCGGCCGCGTTCATCAACGGCTTGAAGGTCGTGGGCAAGGACATCAAGAAGGTCAAGGTCGTGACCTCGGGCGCGGGCGCTGCTGCCCTGGCGTGCCTGGATTTGATGGTGGACCTGGGCCTGCCGCTGGAAAATATCTGGGTCACCGACATTGAAGGCGTGGTCTACGAAGGCCGTGTCGAACTCATGGACCCGGACAAGGCGCGTTTCGCGCAAAAGACCGATGCCCGCAAGCTGGCTGAAGTGATTCAGGACGCCGACGTGTTCCTGGGCCTGTCCGCCGGCGGCGTGCTCAAGCCCGAAATGGTTGCGGCCATGGGCACGCGCCCGCTGATCCTGGCGCTGGCCAACCCCACGCCGGAAATCCTGCCGGAAGTGGCGCATGGTGTGCGTGACGACGTGGTCATGGCCACCGGCCGTTCCGACTACCCGAACCAGGTCAACAACGTCCTGTGCTTCCCGTACATTTTCCGGGGCGCGCTGGACGTGGGCGCCACCACCATTACCCGTGAAATGGAAATGGCCGCCGTGTACGCCATTGCCCAGTTGGCGGAAGAAGAGCAGAACGAAGTCGTTGCGGCCGCCTATGGCACCTACGACATCTCGTTCGGCCCGGAATACCTGATCCCCAAGCCGTTCGACCCGCGTTTGATCGTGCGCATCGCGCCGGCCGTGGCCAAGGCAGCGATGGACGGCGGCGTTGCCACGCGTCCGCTGGCCGACCTGGAAGCCTACGAAGAACAGTTGCAGCAGTTCGTGTACCACTCGGGCGCGTTCATGAAGCCGCTGTTCTCGGCCGCCAAGCGCATCGTGCGCGGCGGCGGCAAGGCGCGCATCGTGTTCACCGAAGGTGAAGACGAACGCGTGCTGCGCGCGGTGCAGGTCGTGGTTGACGAAGGCCTGGCCCGTCCGATTCTGGTGGGCCGCCCCGCCGTGCTGCTGTCGCGCATCGAGAAATTCGGCCTGCGCCTGCGCCTGGGCGAAGACGTTGAAGTGACCAACCCTGAATACGACGAACGCTTCCATCAGTACTGGACGACGTACTGGGAACTGATGTGCCGGCGCGGTATCACCAAGGAAATGGCGCGCGTGGAAATGCGCCGCCGCCTGACCTTGATCGGCGCAATGATGGTGCACCTGGGCGATGCCGACGGCATGGTCTGCGGCACGGTGGGCGCCTACCACGACCACCTGCGTTTTGTGGACGAAGTGATCGGCCGCCGTCCGGGCGCCAACGTGTATGCCGCGATGAACATCCTGCTGCTCAACGAGCGCACGGTGGTGTTGGTGGACACGCATGTCAACGATGAGCCCACGGCCGAGCAGATCGCCGAGTTCACGGTGATGGCGGCGCAGGAAATGGCCCGCATGAATCTGGCGCCCAAGGTGGCGCTGCTGTCGCGGTCGAATTTCGGCACGGGCAGTTCCGCGTCGGGCGCCAAGATGCGCCGCGCGCTGGAGCTGGTGCGCGACGCCGCGCCCGAGATCGAAATCGACGGCGAAATGCACGGCGATTGCGCGCTGGACGAAGCGCTGCGCATGCGCATCCTGCCGTCGTCCACGCTGAAAGGTGAAGCCAACCTGCTGGTGTGCCCGAACGTGGATTCCGGCAACATCGCCTACAACCTGCTCAAGACGGCCGCGGGCGGCAACGTGGCGGTCGGCCCGATCCTGTTGGGCGCGAACGCTCCGGTGCACATCCTGACGTCCAGCTCCACGGTGCGCCGCATCATCAACATGACGGCAATGACCGTGCTGGACGCCAACCGCGTCGAAACGTCGGCCTGAGGCGCAGGCGTTTCGCGCGTGGCTGCAATCAACGCCATCGTCAACGCCGTCAATCAACGCTAGCGACCATTGCCGGCAACCAACGCCAGCAACCAACGCCAGCAACCAATGCCAGCAACCGACGCCCCGACCCCCCGCCTTACGCGCGGCGGCTCGGGGCGTTTTTTTTCATGCCTTCAACGGCGCGCCGGCACCTGCCGGACGTCACCCCGAAGGCAAGCTGGCCGCCACCCCCAACGCTACCCCGCGCTACCCCCACGCCAAGGCTCAAGGCAGATGTGGCAGCAGCCGCTGCGGCAGCGAATAGTTGTCGATATGGTCGCGGAACGCCGCAATGAACAGGTCTTCGGCCGCGCTGCGGTGCGCGTCCCCGTGCCAAAGCAGATGCAGGTCCGCCGCGCACACGCCTTCGCCCGGCGGCAGCCGCCACAAGCGGCCCTCGGCAAGATCGGCCTGCACGCTGTGTTCCGGCAGGCAGCCAATGCCAAAGCCCGCCACCAGCAGACGCTTGACCTCGTCATGCTGTGACGACGTTGCAATGATGCTGCCCGAGAACCCGCGCTGGTCACGAAAGATCGTCAGCGGAGACAGGCTGTCGCCCAGGGCGTCGCTGGCGAACGAGACAAAATTCTCGTTCAGCAGATCTTCCATGCGGATGTCCGCGCGCCCGAACAGCGGATGGTGTTTGCCGCAGAACATCGCGTAGCGCTGTTGCAGGAACAGTTTGTGGTCCAGCCGCTTGGGAATCTGTCGGCATAGCGCGATGCCCGCCGTCGCGCCCCGCTGCTGCAACACGTTCACGATTTCGCTGCTGGGCAACACGTCCAGCTGAACTTCTATGCGCGGGTGCGCCCGATGAAAGCGCACCCAGAAATCGTCATACACCGCCGAATGAATGCGGCTGGCCACCAGCAGATGGATGCGGCCCACGGTTTGTTCCTCGGCCTGCGCCACGTCGCTGACCAGTTGCGACACGTTGCCGTGAATGGCCAGCGCAGCTTGGCGCACCTCTTCGCCGGCCCGCGTGATGGCAAATTTGGAGTGATGCCGTTCGATCAGGCGGCGATCCAGCTGCTGTTCCAGCCGGCGCAACGCCTGGCTGACCGCTGACTGCGTCAGGTGCAGTTTGATAGCAGCACCGCTAATGCTGCGCTCTTGCGCGATGACCAGAAAAGTCCGCAGCAGGTTCCAGTCCAGGCGATCGCCCACGCGCGTAATCGTCGTGGGAAGAATCGATTTATCTTTCATAACACATTGATCGGTAACGATTTGGTGGGGCGCGGTGGAGGCGAAGGCGCAATGCCCGGACATGATATCCGAACATTAATCCTGCTTAAGTCAATGATAAGAAATCAGAAATTGACCGCTCCCACGGGCGCGGGCGATAAAGCCGCCATCAAATCCAAAAAATCCCAAGGAGAAATCATGTCGGCCCCCGCCCATCCATCCGCCGCCAGGCAACCGGTGCGCGCCGCCGCCGCGGCTTTCATCGGCACCACCATCGAGTGGTACGACTTCTACATCTACGCCACCGCCGCCGCGCTGGTGTTCGGCAAGGTGTTCTTTCCCACCGCCGACCCGTTCGTCAGCACGATGGCGTCCTTTGGCACCTTCGCGGCGGGCTTTCTGGCGCGGCCGCTGGGCGGGCTGGTGTTCGGCCACCTGGGCGACCGCGTCGGCCGCAAGAACGCGCTGATGGCCACGCTGGTCATCATGGGCGTGGCAACCGTGGGCATCGGCCTGCTGCCCAGCTACACGCAGGCCGGCATGCTCGCGCCCGCGCTGCTGTTGGTGTTGCGCCTGGCGCAGGGCCTGGCGGTGGGCGGCGAGTGGGGCGGCGCGGTGTTGATGGCAGGCGAACACGCCTCGCAACGGCGGCGCACCTTCGCGGCATCCTTCGCGCAGCTGGGTAGCCCGGCAGGCTTGATCCTGTCGCTGGTGGCGTTCCGCCTGATCACGACGCTGGACGAGGCCGACTTCCTGGCCTGGGGCTGGCGCATCCCGTTCCTGGTCAGCGCCGTGCTGCTGGTAGTGGGTTACTTCATCCGTATCGGGGTCAGCGAATCGCCCGACTTCGCCAAGGTGCTGGCGAAGCAGGAAACGTCCGAAGTGCCCGCGCGCGAAGTGCTGCGCACTGCGTGGCGCACCGTGCTGCTGTGCATGGGCGTGTGCACCGTCGCCATCGGCGGCATCTATTTCACCAACACGTTCATGCTGGCCTACACCACGCAAACGCTGGGCCTGGACCGCGCGATGATCCTGGACTGCCTGTTCGCCGTCGCCATCATCCAGCTGATCGTGCAGCCGCTGGCCGCCTGGTTCGCCGAATCGCTGGGCACGTCGCGCGTGCTGATGATCGCGGCGGCGTGTTCGGTGTTGGCGCCGTACCCGATGTTCATGCTGGTCAGCCAGGCCACGCCGCTCAGCATCGTGGCCGGCATCGCCATCGTGCTGGTGTTCATGGCAACCATCTATTCGGCAATGGCCGGCTTCATCAGCGCGGCCTTCGAGACCCATGTGCGTTATTCGGGAATCTCGCTGTCGTACCAATTGTGCGGGGCCGTTGCCGGCGGGTTCACGCCGTTGATCGGCACCTGGCTGTCGCACCAATATCCCGGCCAGTGGCTGCCGCTGGCGCTGTTCTATTCCGCGCTGTCGGCCATTACGCTCGTGTCGATTTGGGGCTTGGCCAACCACCAGCCGCGCCGCGCGGCCAGCGCTCGCACCGTCACGCCGGCCGCGTAGGCCGGGCGCTCAACATTCCTCTTCAAGGAGACTTCATGGACACCACCCAAGCCCCCGCCGCGTTGACGGCCGAACAGACGCGCCGCATTCTGCAGGCGGTCGATGACCGCTTTGATGCGCAACTGGCCTTCACGCAGGAGCTGGTGCGCTTTCCGTCCTTGCGCGAGCAAGAGCACACGGCACAGGACTTCCTGTACGAGGCGATGCGCCAACGCGGCTTTGCGATGGACCGCTGGAAGATCGACGTCAAGGACATCGAATCGCATCCGGGCTTCGGGCCCGTCACCGTCTCGTACGAAAACGCCTTCAACGTGGTCGGCACCTACCGGCCCGACGTGCAGACGGGCCGCTCGCTGATCTTGAACGGCCACGTGGACGTGGTGCCCACGGGCCCGCAGGACATGTGGAGCCGATCCCCTTGGGACCCGGCCATCATCGACGGCTGGATGTACGGACGCGGCGCCGCCGACATGAAGGCCGGCCTGGCCGCCAACCTGTTCGCCTACGACGCCCTGCGCGCGGCCGGCTACGCACCCGCGGCGCCGATCTACTTCCAGTCCGTGGTGGAAGAGGAATGCACGGGCAACGGCGCGCTGGCTGCGTTATTGCGCGGCTACAAGGCCGACGCCGTCATCATCCCCGAGCCCGAAGAAAACATGCTGGTGCGCGCCAACGTGGGCGTGTTGTGGTTCAAGGTCCGCGTGCAAGGCCACCCCACCCATACGCGCGAAATGGCCAACGGCTTCAACGCCATCGACGCCGCCTACGCCACTATCGAAGCGCTGCGCAAGCTGGAAACCAAGTGGAACGGGCAGCATCATTGCCACCGCCATTTTGAACACCTGGACCACCCCATCAACTTCAACATCGGCAAGATCGAAGGCGGCGACTGGCCATCCACCGTGCCGCCCTGGTGCGAATTCGACGTGCGCGCCGCCATCTACCCCGGCACGACGGCGGACGAAGCCCGCGCCGAAATCGACGCCTGCCTGCGCGACGCCGTGTCCGACCCCCGCCTGGGCGGAACACCGCCAGCCGTCACCTACACCGGCTTCTACGCCGAAGGCTACGTGCTGGAAGAAGGCTCCGACGCGGAAAACACCCTGCGCGAATGCCACCGCCAGGCCTTCCAAAGCGAGCTGCAAAGCTTCACCACGCCCGGCTACCTGGACGCCCGCGTTTTCGTCATCTACGGCGACATGCCCACCCTGGTCTACGGCCCCAAGTCCCTGGACATCCACGGCTTCGACGAACGCGTGCACCTGGAATCGGTACGCCTTATCACCAAGACCATCGCGCTGTTCATTGCGCAATGGTGTGGGGTGCGGGAGTGAGGTAACGCGCACTCACGTCGCGTGCTCCTCAGCGTGGCACGAATGAAAATGGCCCCGGTGGGGCCATTTTCTTGGGCAAGCGCTCGCATCAACTCCGCATCAAGTACTGCTGGCCTTCCAGGTGCCGTCCGGTTGCTTGCAGAACCAGAATTGCCATTTCTCGGTGGTGCTGCTGCGGGCGAAGTCGGCGACCAGGAAGCGGCAGACGCGGTCGTCCTTGATCTTGCTGGTTTGCGTGGGCGTCAGTTGTACGGTGATTGGCGCGGCGCGCTTGGGCTGGGTCTTGCTGGTCCATTCGGTGCGCTGGCCGTCGGCCGATTGGTTCAGCGCCTGGGCGACGGCTTCGTGGAACGAGGTGCGGTCGCCGTTGGGAATCTGCGTGATGAGAGAATTATTCAGCATCACCGGCGGTGCGGCGACGGCGGCTGCCGACATGCCGCTTGCGATGAGCAAGGCGGCGAGAACGCGGGTGTATCTCAAGATAGGCTCCCTGTCTGATGAGTCAGATTTTCTTGCTGGCACTGGAGCCGATAGTACGCGAACGCGTTGCGTTTGCCACGCACGTTGCCGCGCAAAAAAAGGCCGCCTGGTTCAAGGCGGCCAAGGTACAACAGGGAGGGGGTAATCGTGGTCAGGCGTGGTCAGGCGTTGTCAGCCAGATCAGTTGCCGTGGTAGACGCCGGCGAAGGGCATGTCGTTGGGCTCAACGTTGGAGACCAGGCCGGCAGCCTTGGCGGTAGCCAGTTCGGCTTGGACGTCGGCGCGGGTCTTGCCCGATTGCGGGGCACCGTAAACGCCCTGGAAGGGCACGTTGTTCGGTTCCACGTTGGTCACCAGGCCAGCGGATTTGGCGGCGGCCAGTTCGGCCTGCACTTGCGCGCGGGTCGGGCCTTCGTACTGCGTGCCGTAAACGCCTTGGAACGGCACGTTGTTGGGTTCGATGTTTTGCGATGCGTAGGCGCCGGCGCTCAGGGCGGCAAAGGACAACATCAATGCGGTAGCTAGGGTCTTCTTCATGGTAAATCTCCGATTTCAAGAGCCTTGGGTGCGAATCAGGCGGCCTATCCGTCGTGGTTCGTTGCTGTTTCCCGATGACTGAATTCTGCGCCGATCCCGGGTAGGGATAAACCCGGATATCCGTAAAAGATATTTCCATCAATGGAAGAATATCGTTCGATTTTCCGATTTATTCCATTTATGGAAGCCATAGCGTCCCCCCAGGCGTCTTAGAGGAGCCCGCATGGAACAGGTCCGGCTTACCGGTGTACGAGCCACGCTCTTGATCACGCTGTACGCCAAGGCAGCGGAAAGCCGCCTGCCTGGATCGTTGTTGCAGGACCGGTACGCGGCCGAGGCCGTGGCGCGTATCGACCATGATTTCGCCGCGCTGCGCATGAGCCGCGACGCCATGATCGGGCTGTCCATGCGCGCGTACACGCTGGATGCCTGGGTGCGGGAATTCCTGGCCGCACACCCGGACGCCACGGTGCTGCATCTGGGATGCGGGCTGGACAGCCGGGTATTTCGGGTGGACCCGTCACCCGGCGTAGGGTGGTTCGATGTGGATTACCCCGATGTGATCGCGCTGCGGCGCGCCGTCTATCCCGACCGGCCAGGCTGCGAATTGCTGGGTACGTCGTTGGCCGAACTGGATTGGCTGGCGCGCATTCCCACGGACAAGCCGACGCTGGTGGTGGCCGAAGGGCTGCTGCTGTATTTGCACGAAGCGCAGGTACTGAACTTGCTGCGGGTGATCACCACGCAGTTTCCCTCGGGCGAGATCGTGTTCGACGCCTACTCACGGCTGGGGCTGGCGCTGGCCTCGCGCAACCCCATGTTCCGCGCGACCGGCGCGCCGATGCGGTGGAACTTGGAGGACGCGCAGGTGCTCGAAGCGCAGGTGCCGGGTCTGCGATTGCGCACCGAACAGTGGGTGTACGAAGAGGCCGGCGCGCAATGGGCGCGGTTCAGCGGGCCTGCACGCGTGGGCGTGTGGCTGATGCGGCGTGTGCCGCTGCTGCGCAAGCTGGGCAGGTTGCTGCGTTACGGTTACTGAGGCGAGCAGGGGCGTGCAGGGCGTGCAGGGCGTGCAGGGGCGCGAAGGCGCGCAAAGGCGTCCAGCAGTACCGGTCAGTAGTGCGGCGGTAGTTCGTCGCGCAGGCTGCGAAAGGGCGCGGCGCCTTCAGGGGCTTGTTGGCGCAGGTCGGCCACCTCGCGCTGCAGGCGCTCTATTTGCTGTTGTTGGCGGACGATAATCTGGTTCAGTTGTTCCAACAGATCATCCGCAAAGCTGGACTTGATTTCCAGCTCTTGCAGGCGGCGTTCTATGTCTTGCATGGGTTCCATGGCGGCTATTAGACCCTTTCCTGCCGCGGATTTCCAACGGAACACGGGATCTTTCAGGCTTTTATACAGGGAGACATCGGTGACGGACCAGGCGGGGCGTTGCACATGGCGGCAAGCAAAAGGCGCTACGCGCGGGCACGGGCAGCGCGGGCTGCGGCGGGGCTTGCAGTGGCTGATGCAGGGCTCGCTGGTGGCGGGCATGGTCAACACCGCCTGGGGACAGACGGTGGACGTGACCCTGGCGCCGGTGGTCGTGACAGGCACACGCCTGGGCACGTCCGTGCTGGACACGCCGGCGTCGGTGGATGTGGTCGACGGCGCGGTGATGCGCCAGCGCCAACCCGGCATCAACCTGTCGGAAGGGCTGGCGGGCGTGCCCGGTCTGCAAATCCAGAACCGCCAGAATTATGCCCAGGACTTGCAGATATCCAGTCGAGGCTTCGGCGCGCGGTCCACGTTTGGCGTGCGCGGCGTGCGCCTTTACGTAGACGGGATCCCGGCCACGATGCCCGATGGCCAAGGGCAGACGTCCAACATCGACATCGCGTCGCTGGCCCGTGTTGAAGTCATGCGCGGGCCGTTCTCGGCGTTGTACGGCAATTCGTCGGGCGGGGTGATCCAGGCGTACACCGAAGATGGCGCGGCGCCGCCGTCCCTGTCGGCCAATGGGTGGGGGGCCAGCTTTGGCACATGGCGTTATGGCGCATTGGCCAGCGGGGTCACTGGCGGGGGCGAGGGCGAGGGCGACGGCGTGGGCGCCCTGGACTACGTGGTGAGCGTCAGCCGCTTCACCACCGATGGCTATCGCGACCACAGCGCGGCGCGGAAAAACCTGGCCAACGCCAAGCTGGGCTTGCAGCTGGACGACGCCAGCCGGCTGACCATCGTGCTGAACAGCGTCGACCTGAAAGCACAGGACCCCTTGGGCCTGACCTGGCAGCAGTTTCAGGATGACCCCCGCGCCGCGCCCTTGGCCGAGCAGTACGACACCCGGAAAACGGTGCGCCAGACCCAGGGCGGCGTGGTCTACGAGCGGCAGGTGGACGGACGCAATACGTTGCGCGTGATGGCGTATTACGGCCAACGCGACACGAGGCAGTACCAGTCAATTCCCCCCGCCGTACAACTGGCGCCCACGCAGGCGGGCGGCGTCATCGACCTGGCTCGCGAATACGGCGGCGCGGACGTGCGCTGGACGTCCGAGCTTGATGTCGGCGGCCGGGCGCTGACCTTGGTTGGCGGCTTTGCCTACGATGCCATGCAGGAAGACCGCAAGGGCTATCAGAACTTCACCGGCTCGGTAGCCAACCCGACCCTGGGCGTGCAAGGCGCGTTGCGGCGCAACGAAACCAACACCGTGTACAACGCCGACCCCTATGTGCAGGCGTCGTGGAAGGTGGCGCCGCGCTGGACCCTGGACGCGGGCCTGCGCTACAGCACGGTCAGCTTCGATTCCAACGACCACTACCTTGCTGCCGGCAATGGCGACGACAGCGGCGACGCGCGCTATCGCAAGGCCCTGCCCATGGCGGCGGTGCGTTATGCAGCCAGTGACGATGTCAGCCTGTACGCGTCTTACGGGCGCGGATTTGAAACGCCCACGCTGAACGAAATCTCGTACCGCCCCGGTGGCCAGCCCGGCTTGAACTTCGGCTTGGCGCCGTCGCTTAGCACCAACCTGGAGGCGGGCGTGAAGGCGCGCGTGGCAGGCGGCCTGGCGACCGCCGCGGTGTTTCACACGGGCACGGAAGACGAGATCGTGTCGGCTGGCAGCAGCGGCGGGCGCACCAGCTATCAGAATGCGGGCCGCACACGGCGCGACGGCGTGGAACTGGGTTGGTCCGGCGAACATGCGCCGCACTGGCGCACGCAGCTGGCCTATACCTGGCTGAACGCGCGTTACGCCGACGACGGCACGGGCGGCATCCGCGCGGGCAACAAGATACCGGGCATCGCGCGGCAAGCCTTGTTTGCGTCCTTGGCGTGGGCGCCGCCGCAAGGCTGGCAGGCGTCGGTGGAAGGGCGCGTGTTAAGCAAGATCTACGTGAACGACGCCAATGATCAGGACGCGCCAGGCTATTTCGTTGCCGCCATCAGCGCGGGCTACGTGAAGAAAATCAACGCCTGGGAACTGAATGCCTACGCGCGTGTGGACAACCTGTTCGACAAAAAGTACGTCGGGTCGGTGATCGTCAACGAAAGCAACGGCCGCTATTACGAGCCGGCCGCCGGGCGCAGCGTGGGCATGGGGCTCGGCGCAACGTATCGCTTCTGACGATGCCGCGCAGCCGTGGCGCGGCGTCAGTCAGGCGCGCTTGAATAGCAGATGCCGTGGTCTTCACATTGCGGGCATCCGGGCGCGGCCGACGGCGGCAGGCCAGCATGCTCGCAGGCCGAATAGGCCAGGAATTTTTTCCAGCGCAGGTTGCGCGTATTGCGCATCACCAGGCCCGGGTAATGGCGCGCCAGCAGAAAGGTGACATCTTCGCGGCCGGCCAGACCCAGGTCGCGCCACAGGTGGTCGGGCCGCAGGCAGGCGTGCGCCAGCACGCCGGTGACCCAGGCCGTGGTGCCCAGGTCGGGGGCGCGATAGGCCTCAAGCAACACGCGCATCAGCAAGGTGAAGCCGGGTTGCGGATCGCCCCGGCCGTGGACCGCGTACACGGCGTATTGCTCGACAAACGCGGCCAGCCGGGCGTCTTCGGATTGCAGCGCGCCCGGAAAAAGATGGTCCGTCAGGTCCGCGATCTCGTCCGGGCTCAGGCCGCTGCGCGCCAGATCGTGGTGCGCCAGGCTGGTACCGATGACGGTGGCGAAAAAGCCGGCGTCGGGATGGCCGGGTGGCGCGTGGTGCAAGAGGGCGCGCGCGAACCGCTGCACCGACACGGAAATGTCGGCCTGGGCGGGGGAAGAAGTCAGCACAGCGTCCATGGCGGGGGTAGCGGTAATCGCTAAAGTAATTCTGATGTTAATGAAGTCGTTATGTTGCGAAATATATATCGAAAGCCATGACAGGCCGGCGATATTGTGGACAAAATGGTCTCAGGACATACCCGAACGGTGCAGACGCCAAGTGATCAATAAGACGCACTTGCCCAGAGGCAAAGTGGCGCTCGCGAGTATCATCGGCGTCCTTGCACTTTCCGGGTTTCCCCTAGCATGCCGAGCCGCTTCCGTCCCGCTGTTTCCCGATTGTTTGGCGCCGTCCTGATCGCGCTGGCGGGCCTGTCGGCAGCGCCGCCACCGGCCGCCGCCTACGACATCGGTGCGGTCATCGACGCCGTGCGCCTGTCGCGCTATCCGCTGCGCGACCCGGAACGCCGCGTCTGGGGAGCAGAAAACGTAAAGGACGCGGTACTGGTCGGGCAGATGGAAAACCGGCTCTATCTGTATCGGTATTTGCGGCCGGACGCCAAGACATTCAGCCTGGAATTTCGGTCCCAGCCGCTGGTGATCGATTCTTCCAGATGGAGCGCATCTCGACAGGAAAACGTGGTGGTCCGGTCACCGCGCAACGGGGAAACCCTGTACTGGGTAGGCGTGTCCTATAACGGTGATGACGACTCGCAAGCCCAGGGCTTCCTGGTCGACGCAAGCGGCGTGGCCGCGTCGGTGCTGGCCGATGCCAGGCTGGCCGTGGTAACGGCCGACCGCCCCTGGACAGATGAACGCCGCGCGCAGGCCCTGGCCACGCTGCGGCCCGCCCTGACCGACTATCCCGTACGCATGAAGGCGTTTCCGGCCGACCTGCGGTTTGAATACCGCGCGCCGGTGGACGTGACCGCTACCTTCCGCACGCTGCATCAAGTGGCGCGCGCCATCCCGCGCGCCAAGACGGCGGAGTTCAACCGCGCGTTGGCCGACCTGCGCCGTTTTGTCATGGAACAGGACCCCCGCGAAATTGACCCCAACAATGAAGACGCCGAGATGCTGACGGCGCTGAACGACTACGGGTTCTGGCTGGCCGAATCCGGCGACACCGAACAGGCCGATCGCATTTTGTCCGAGGTCTTGCGGCGTGATCCGGCGCGCACGGCAGCCTATCTGAACCGTGCCGATGCGCGCTGGAGACAAAGCACCAAAGCGCGCGACCGGCGCGACTATTTCGAAGCGCTTGCGCGCGAGGACTACCGCCTGTATTGCTCGCGCCGGCTGGCGGCCAACGACGCCATTCCCGCCAACATCGCCGCCCGCATCAGCGCGGCGCTGAAGGAAACGGCGCCGCTTGACGCAAAGAGCTGCCGGCCCCGCCTGGCGATCTTCAAGGCGATCCAGGCCGAAGATCTGGACGCGGTGCGCGCCGAATTGGCGGCCGGCCAGAACCCGAACGGCGAGAACGAACACGGCCGGTCCGCGCTGGCGGTGGCCGTCTCGCAAAAGCAGCTGGACATTGTGCGGGCGCTGTTGGCGGCGGGGGCGCGTGCCGATGGGCCAAACAATGGCTATGTGCTGCTGGCGTCCGCGTTGCCCGACGCCCGCGACACCCGCCCGGCCGAGCAGCGCTATGCGCTGGCCGACGCGCTGATCGCGGCGGGCGCGCCGCTGGATGTGCCGGACTCCAGCGGCATGCCATTGCTGATGCGCCGCGTGTCGTATTCCAGCGAAGACAAGGAAACGCTTAGCTACCTGCTGGCCAAGGGCGCCAACCCGAACGCGCACGACAAAAGCGGCCGGTCGGTGCTGCACGCCGCGATGCAAAGCCCCAAGACCTTGTGGTTTGCGGAGGCGCTGCTGGCCAAGGGCGCCGACATCAACGCGGCCTATGTGCGCATGTACTACGGCAATCGCGGTATGTGGGAAACGCCCTTGCTGGAAGCGCTGCGCGACGCTATCAGCGGCGAGTTCACCCCGACGGTGGTGTATCCGATTCCTGAACGGTTGCGCTTTGCGCTGGCGCACGGGGCGGACCCGGCCGTGGGCGGCTACAGCGCGAACAAGACGCCGGATCGCAACGGCATGGACGAGGCGCTGGCGCTGGCCGCGCGCACGATGCAGCCGACGCTGGTCGACCTGCTGGCACAAGCGGCCAAGCCGCCGTATCAAGCACTGACGCCGGAGCCGCTGTCGCGCCTGTTGGGCGTGTGGAATCAACTGGAGATCCGCGCGGCCATCAAGCAGAACAGCCCCGACTGGGACGGCCAGCGCGCCAAGCTGCGCGCCACCGCCGACCGCTTGCTGGCCGCCGGCGTGCCGTTGACGCGCCCGGACGACGCCACGGGCATCGCCAACAACAACATCGCGCCGCTTGGGCTGCCCTGGCTGCCTGACGACCTGTATCAACAATGGCTGGAAAAGGGCGCCAACGCGTCGGACAGAAGCGACCCGAACACGCGCATCGATGGCGTTGCGGATGCCGATGCGCTGCCGCTGGTGATCATGCTGCGCGCGGGCAACGAGGCCAAGGCCAGGATGCTGATAGACCACGACGCCGGCCTGTATCGCACCCAGTGGCGCTGCGGCATGGCGGTAGCCGATGTGCTGGCGTGGCAGCTGGGCAATAGCGGCCCGATCAGCCCGACGGGCGCACGCGCGGTGCGGCAGGTCTTGGAAGGGGCGCAAGGCGCGGCCAGTTGCGACTTGAACCAGACGTCGCGCGTACAGCCGTTCGTGGGAATCAGCGCCCGCGACCTGGCCGCGCGCGCCAACGTGACGCTGGCGGTAAAGGCGCCCCAACCCCGGTAGCCAGGGCGCCCGAGCCTCGGTAGCCAGGGCGCTGCCGCCGCCGGTCTGCATTTTCCACGCCGCACTTTCAAAACAAAACAGGCGCCCGAAGGCGCCTGTTTTTTTGCGTGAACGCTGACGGGCAGCGTCATCGGCAAACCGTTCTTACATGGCGTGGCCCATGTTGACGTTCATGTTGTACAGCACCCATGCCGACCCGCCGACGATGATGGCGATGATCATCACGGTGAAGACGAACGCGGCCAGGTTGTCGCGTGCCGACTTCGACGCGCCCATGTGCAGGAAGTACACCAGTTGCACCAGCAACTGGAGCACGCACAGGGCAACGACGCCGACGATGGTGATGGTGTGCGACAGCGCGCCGTGCATCACCAGGCCGAACGAGCCGAAGGTGAGCAGCAACGAAAGCACGAAACCGATGATGTAGGACTTCAGGCTGCCGTGGTCGGCGGCGTGATCGTCGTGGCCGTGTGCGGCCGCAGCGGAGTGCGACATCAGATGGCTCCCATGAGATAGACGAAGGTGAAGACGCAGATCCAGACGATGTCCAGGAAGTGCCAGAACAAGCTCAGGCACGCCAGACGACGCTTGTTGATCGAGTCCAGGCCATGGCGGCGGATCATGTCCAGCAGGACGATGATCCAGATCAGGCCGAAGGTGACGTGCAGGCCGTGCGTACCGATCAGCGTGAAGAACGCCGACAGGTAAGCGCTGCGGCCCGGGCCGGCGCCTTCCGTGATCAGGTGATGGAATTCCCAGACTTCCATCGCGATAAAGCCCGCGCCGAACAGGAACGTGACCATCAACCAGCCCATTGCGCGGGACTTGTTGTTGGCGTGCACGTTCAGGTTGGCCATGCCGAAGGTGAAGCTGGAGAACAACAGCAACAGCGTTTCGACCAGCACGAACTTCAGGTCGAACAATTCCTTGCCCGTGGGGCCGCCCGCGGTGGCGTTGGACAACACCGCGAACGTGGCGAACAGCACCGAAAAGATCAGCAAGTCGCTCATCAGATAGACCCAGAAACCGAAAACGGTCTTGGATCCATCGTCATGATGCGCGTGATCGTCGTGACCCGCGTGGGGGTGAGTGGCTACGGCTTGAATCATGGCTCAGGCGGCCTTTTGCATTTTGTCAAAGTGAGCGTTTTCGATGCGTTCGACTTCCGCGGCCGGGACCCAGTAATCGACGTCGCGGTCGTAGGCACGGGCGATGAACGAACCGATCATGCCGACGAAACCAGCGGCGGCGAGCCACCAGATGTGCCAGATCAGCGCAAAGCACATGACCAGGCCGAACAAGCCGATGTAGACGCCAGCGCCGGTGTTCTTCGGCATGTGGATGTCTTCGTACTTGGCCGGGCGCTTGTAGGCCTTGCCGCTTTGCTTGTCTTCCCAGAACTGGTCCAGCTCATCAACGTGAGGAACGTGGGCAAAGTTGTAGAAAGGAGCGGGCGACGAAATCGACCATTCCAGGGTGCGGCCATCCCAGGGATCGCCAGTGACGTCCTGGTTTTGCTTGCGTTGGCGTACCGACACGAACACTTGCTGCAACAGGAACCAGATGCCCAGCATGATCAGCGCGGCGCCAGCCAGCGCGACCAGCAGGTACGGCTGCCATTCCGGGTTGTCGTAGTGGTTTAGGCGACGCGTCATGCCCTTGAAGCCCAGGATGTACAGGGGCATGAAGGCCATGAAGAAACCGACGAACCAGCAGTAGAACGAGTAGCGGCCCAGGCGCTCGTTCAGCGTGAAGCCGAACGCCTTCGGGAACCAGTAGGTCATGCCCGCGATACAACCGAACACCACGCCACCGATGATGGTGTTGTGGAAGTGGGCGATCAGGAACAAGCTGTTGTGCAGCACGAAGGACACGCCGGGGATGGCCAGCATCACGCCGGTCATGCCGCCGATGACGAAGACGATCATGAAGCCCAGCGTCCACAGCACCGGCGTCGTGATGCGCAGGCGGCCGCGGTAGATGGTGAACAGCCAGTTGAAAATCTTCGCGCCCGTCGGGATCGAGATAATCATTGTCGCAATGCCGAAGAAGGCATTGACGTTGGCCCCCGCACCCATGGTGAAGAAGTGGTGCAGCCAGACCAGGAACGACAGCACGCCGATGGCGGCCGTGGCGTAGACCATGGACTTGTAGCCGAACAGCGTCTTGCGGGCAAAGGTGGCAACCACTTCCGAATACACGCCAAACGCCGGCAGCACCAGGATGTAGACCTCGGGGTGACCCCAGATCCAGATCAGGTTCACGTACATCATGACGTTGCCGCCCATGTCGTTCGTGAAGAAGTGCGTGCCCAGGTAGCGGTCCATCGTCAAGAGCGCCAGCGTGGCGGCCAGGACGGGGAAGGCGGCGACGATCAGCACGTTGGTGACCAGCGAGGTCCACGTGAAAATCGGCATCTTCATCAGGCTCATGCCCGGTGCGCGCATGCGCAGGATGGTCACGATGAAGTTAATACCGCTAAGCGTTGTGCCCAACCCGGATATCTGGAGCGCCCAGATGTAGTAGTCCACCCCGACGCTTGGGCTGTAATCCAGCCCTGACAGCGGCGGATAGGCAAGCCAGCCGGTCGCGGCGAATTCGCCCACGAACAGCGAGATCATCATCAGCGCGACGCCGGCGCCGAACAGCCAGAAGCTCAGCGAGTTCAGGAACGGGTAAGCCACGTCGCGGGCGCCGATCTGCAACGGCACCACGATGTTCATCAGCCCGGTAATGAAGGGCATCGCCATGAAGAAAATCATGATGACGCCGTGGGCGGTGAAAATCTGGTCGTAGTGGTGCGGTGGCAGGAAGCCGGCCGAGTCGGCGGAGGCTACCGCCAGCTGCGTACGCATCATGATGGCGTCGGCAAAGCCGCGCAACAACATGATCAGCGCGACGATGATGTACATCACGCCGATGCGCTTGTGGTCGACGGAGGTCAACCATTCCGTCCAGAGGTACTTCCACTTGCCGAAGTAAGTGATGGCGCCGAAGACCGCTAGGCCTCCCAGGCACACGGCGGCCAGCGTAACCATGACGATAGGTTCATGGTACGGAATGGCCTCGAGGGTGAGTTTCCCGAGCATTGTTAGTTAATTCCTGCGATCAGATTGTTCGACGTGGACGTGCACGTGGCGGAGTCCACACCGGCCATCTTGGACATCGTGCTGCCCAAGACGAAATCAAACATGGCGGGAGGCGCCGACGAATACTTGACCACCGGGTTGCGTTCGCTGCGCTTGGTCAGCTCTGCGTAGACCTCGGGGGTCAGGGCCGTGGGCGAAGCCTTGGCTTCCTTGACCCAGTTGTCGAACCCTTCTTGCGACGTGGCGATGGCCTTGAAGCGCATGCCGGAGAAACCGGCGCCGCTGTAGTTGGCCGAGATGCCGGCGTACGTACCGGCTTCGCGCGCATTCAGGTGCAACTTCGTTTCCATGCCGGCCATCGAGTAGATCTGGCTACCCAGTTGGGGAATGAAGAACGAATTCATCACCGAGGCCGACGTGATGCGGAAGTTAACCGGAACGTCCACGGGGAACGCGATCTCGTTGACCGTGGCGATGTCGTAGTCGGGGTAGATGAACAGCCACTTCCAATCCAGCGACACCACCTCGATGGTGACGGGCTTGTGTTCGGATACGAGCGGCTTGTAAGGGTCCAGCGCGTGCGTGGAGCGCCAGGTGATCACGGCAAGAATCGCCACGATGATACAAGGAACGGTCCAGACTACGACTTCAATCGCCGTGGAATGGGCCCACTTGGGCTGGTAGTCGGCTTTGGTATTGGATGCGCGGTATTTCCAGGCAAAAGCCACAATCATGAACAGTACTGGAATCACAACGATGAGCATGAGCCCGGTCGCCGTGAACAGCAAAGTCTTTTCTTGGGCGCCAATATCTCCCTTGGGGGAGAGGATTTCCATGTTGCAGCCGCCAAGCAGCATGACCGCGCCGACGCCAAAAATGCGCGTAAGGGTCGCAAGGAGGGGGTGTTTCACGTACAGCCTTGGATGGAAGGTGGGAAATGCTGCAAAGCAGCAGACTGGAATGCTGCCAAGCAGCAACGTCCATCCTATCGGCTTGATATCCATCAAGCATGCGACACATGGTCGCATTGCCTGGGAGGAATCTGTCCCGAAGGGGCCAGATTCAGGGTTTTCCTAGGGGCGCAGTCGTCCCGGAGGAGATGCAGGGGGTGCGACGATATGTCGCACCCGCACATGAGGTGTTGTAAAGATGTGTCGCACCCGCACAAATCAGTCGACGAGGACTTTGCGTTCCGGCCCCGGTTTTTTTGCCAGCTTGCGCTGGAGCGACCGGCGGTGCATGCCCAAGAGGCGCGCCGCCGCCGAAACATTACCGCCGGTTTCGTGCAGGGCCTGATGGATGTGCTCCCATTCTAGGCGGTGCAACGGTGTCATGGTCGTTTCGATCGTAACGGATTCTGGCTTCACCAAACCCAGCGTGCGCAGGATCATCGGCGCGGTGGCGGGCTTGGGCAGGTAGTCGTCCGCGCCGCGCTTGATGGCCTCGACGGCGGTGGCCACGCTGGCGTAACCGGTGACCAGCAGGATGCGCATGTCGGGCCGCAGCGCGCGCAAGGGGCGGATCAGCGTCAGGCCGGAGTCCTCGCCCAGGCGCAGGTCCACCAGCGCGAAGGCCGGGCGGATTTCCTCGGCCACGCGCAGGGCCTCGGCGATGCCGGTGGCGGTTCGGGTTTCCAGGCCGCGACGCGACAGGCTGCGCTGCAAGGTGCGCACGTACAACTCGTCGTCGTCGATCAGAAGGCCAAGGTCGGTAGGGTTCATCACTTCAAGTTCCGGGGTTGCCCAGGGGCAGGTAAAAGCGGATGCGGGTGCCTCCCCCAACGGCGGCGGTCATGGTCATTTCGCCACCCAGCTGTTCCACGGTGGCATGCGACAGGGCCAGGCCGACGCCCAACCCTCCCGGCTTGCCGCTGTTGAACAGGCTGGTTGCGGGCAGCAGGGTCTGGTCGGGGTCGAAGCCCCGGCCGTAATCCCGCACTTCGCCACGCAGGGCGCCATAGCCATATTCCAGATGCAAATCCACGCGCGGCGTGTCGGCCGCCTCGCCGGCGTCCGCCGCGTTGTTCAACAGCGCCTGCAACAGGTGCGCAATCGCCGGGTCCACCCGCAGGCTGGGGGGCAACGAGCCCGAACGGTTCAGGTCGATCGTCGGGCGGATCAGCCGCCATTGACCCACCACGCGCACCAGGTCCACGGCGGTTGGGACAGCCAGATTGCGGATGCGTTCCCGGCAAAGGGCCAGTAATTGACTCAGGGTGGACACGTCTTCGCGCAGGTCGTCGTCTTTGACCTCGGCGGCGATTTCGTCGGCCAGCAGGGTCATGGTGGCCAGCGGGGTGTTCAGTTCGTGGGCCATGGCGGCGGCGTGGGTGGCCAGGGCCACGATGCCTTCGTTGCGCGTGAAGCGTTCGCGCAGGCGGGCCAGCTCGCGCTCGCGGGCGCGCAGGTCGGAAGCCAGGCGGGTGGAAAACACCAGCACGACCACCACCGAAATCAGGAAGTTGGCGCCCAGGCCCCACAGCAGCAGGGTGTGCGTATCGACGTCGCCGCGCAGGGGCTGGCCGAAGATGGCCGCCGCCGCATAGCCTGAAATACCCGCCAGCGCCGCGGCCAATGCCCAGTTGCGCGGCAGCGCCAGGGCGGCCAGCGCGGTCAGGATCAGGAACATCATGCCGAACGGATTGCTGATGCCGCCGCTCCAGCCGATCATCCAGGACAGCGCGGCCATGTCCACCAGCAAATGGCCGAACGCCGTGGCGTGGGACAGGTCGCGGGGATGGCGCAGCCGCAGGCTGGCGTAGGCGTTAAAGCCGATCAGGACACCGACGCCGATCCACAGGGGCTCCAGCGGCAGGGCAAGGCCCAGCACGCTGCTGGCCAGCAGGATGGTGGCGGCTTGGCCGGCGATGGCGAGCCAGCGCAGGCTGCAAAGGGTACGCAGGAATGAAAAGGCGGAACTACCGGGCATATCCAGACACAGAGTTGCCGGCGGGCCCGCCGGCGGGTCAAGCGCCCGGCGGCGCGGAACGCAGGCATCCGGCGCGCGGCGTAGAAAGCCGGCTGCCGCCGGCCCTGGAGACAGGCGCCGACGGTGGATGTGCTGGCATTGTATGGCGATTCAGCGGCCGACGCTGACGGCGGGGTGACATGTGCGTCCCCAATAAAGCCGGGCGTCGTCCGTACCGCTATATATAGAGCGTCAATCGCCGTGCATCGCGCCTCAGTGGCCGTGCTTGGCGGGCGCCTCGCCGGCCTTCGCGTTCAGCGCGCGGGCTTCAACCGACACCGGCACGCGGTGTTGTTGCTGCTTGGCGTCTTCCACGATCAGGGTCACGTCGATGTGGTCGCCGGGGGTGATCTGGCGGGCCAGGTCGATGAGCATGACGTGATAGCCGCCGGGCTTCAGGTCCACCGGCTGGCCGGCGGGCAAGGCGATGGCGGGGACCTGGCGCATTTTCATGACGTCGTCCTGCATTGCCATTTCGTGCACTTCCACGTGCTTGGCGGCGTCCGACTCCACGGCGATCAGGCGGCCGGCCTCGGGCGAGGTCAGGCGCATGAAGACGCCCGTGGCGTGCTGGTTGGGCACGGTGGCGCGCACCCAGGCGTCTTCGACTTTCACGGTGGCGTTGCTTGTCGCGTTGGTGGCGTTGCTTGTCGCGTTGGTGGCATTGGTGGCGCCGGTCGCCTTGCTGGCGTCGGCGGCATGGGCGGTGGCGGCAACGCCGGCCAGCACGGACAGGGACAGGGCGGTGGCAAACGTGCGAAGCGAAAAGTTCTTCATGATGGGGTCTCTTCTTTTAAGAATTTATATAGATTTCCCGGCCTTCCAACCGGGGTCGTCTTGCAAAGCGCGGCCTTACAACACCGTGCGCAGGTCTTGCACGCATTCGGCGGCGGACTGCGCATGGCGCAGGGCGATACGCAGCTTGCCCTTGGCGTCAATCACATAGGTCAGCGCGGTGTGGTCCATGGTGTAGGACGAGCCGGTCGGCACCTTCTGATAGAACACCTTGAAGGACTGGGCGGCGGCGCGCGTCTGTTCGGCGGTGCCGCGCAGGCCCACAAAGCCGGGGTCGAAGGCGCTGGTGTATGCGCCCAGGATTTCTGGCGTGTCGCGTTCCGGGTCCACGGTGATGAACAGCACGCGCAGCTTGTCGGCGTCGGCGCCCAGCAGATCCTTGATCTCCAGGGCGCGGGTCAGCGCCGTGGGGCAGATGTCGGGGCATTGGGTAAAGCCGAAGAACAGCAGGATGGGGTGGCCGCGGTAGTCGGCCAGGGTGCGCGATTGGCCGTTGACGTCCTGCAATTGGAAGTCGCCCGTGGGCATGCCGGACAGGTCCATGCCCAGCAGCTTGGGGGCGTCCGGCCCGCAGCCGGCCAAGGTCAAGGCCGCAAGGGGCAGGCAAGACAGCAGCAGGCGACGGCGGGAGTCGGGGGCCAGGCCGAGGTGGCGAGAGGACGCGTCGGCGGCCGCGAGGCCGGATGTGCCGGGAGATGCAACGGAGAGCGCAACAGAAGGCGCCGCGCCATGGGGCGCGCGCGAGAAGGGGAAACGCATGTAAACCTCGAAGATGGTCGTGTCGGCGGGGCGCGCGGCAATTAGCCGCGCGAACCAGGCGGGATCAGACCAGCGAGGGTGGGGCGCGCGACCCTAGCGGCGGGCCGTGCGCGGCCAGCGGGGGCAGCGCCCGGTACGCAATCGCGGGCGGGGCCGGGCGGCCCGTGGGCACGACGATTGGGGATACGGTGGGCGTGGGCGCGGGCGCCACGTGCGCCAGCAGGCCGAAGGGACATTGCGCGCCGGTCTCAGTGGCGTCGTGCCGCGCCGAGCCGTCGTTGCGGGGCGATTCCAGTTTGAGGTCCAGCGTGGACAGCTCGCCTGCTGCGGAGCAGAACGTGACTTCGAAGCGGCCTTCGTGCAAGGCGCGCGTGTCCGGCATGTACCCGGTGGGCACCAACGCGCGCAGCGTCAGCGCCAAAAGCGCCAGCCACAACACAACCCGGGCGCGCGTGGCGCCCGAGAAGCGTAAGAGGCGGGACATTTCGGACATAGCGGGCATTCTAGTCGATGGCTGCGCGGACCATCGGGCGTGGCGGGGGCGTGGCCGAGCGCGCCAGGGCATGGGCATGTGCCCGCTTGCGACCACGGCGCGCCCCTGCACCATCGCGCCGCCACCGGCCGTTTAAAAATCTTGGTACCCTTGAACGCAGTTGCGCCATCCCGACCCTCAAACCCTGTTGAACCCCTACCTCAGTGCCCCAGGTTTCAGTGCTTTCCTTGTCCGCCCCGACTCTGTCCGTGCCCGTTCTTGCGACCGCCTCGCCGCCTTCTGCGCGCGCCCCGCGAACGTGGTCGCGCAATCGTATATGGATGGGCCTGTGTGTTGTGCTGCTGGCTGCGCTGTTGTCGGCCTGCGGCACCACCAAAGTCCAGCCGGGCTACTACCGCGTGCAATCGGGCGACACGCTGACGCAGATCGCGCGCAAGCAGGGCACCTCGGTCAGCAATCTGGTGCGCTGGAACAGCCTGTCCAATTCCAACAACATCGAAGTCGGACAAGTGCTGCGCGTCGAGCCTCCGGCCGGGCAGGCGCGCACGTCCACGCCCAGCAAGTCGGCATCGAAGCCGGCGTCCACGTCGCGGTCTTCCCCATCGGGCGGCAAACGCCGCACGGCGCCACCGGGGGCAATTTCGCTGGTGTGGCCGGCGCAGGGCAAGGTCACGCGCGGCTATGACGGCGGCGGCTCGAACGGCATCGTGATTTCAAATTCCTCGGGTACGCCGGTGGTGGCGGCGGCGGGTGGCACCGTTGCGTATTCGGGCAGCGGCTTGCGGGGCTACGGGCATCTGGTGATCGTCAAGCACAACGCCAGCTTCCTGAGTATCTACGCGCACAACAGCAAGCTGCTGGTCAAGGAAGGGCAAAGCGTGAAGCAGGGGCAGAAGATTGCCGAAATGGGCAATAGCGACAGCAAGCAGGTCGGGCTGTACTTTGAACTGCGCTACGACGGCCAGGCGGTGGACCCGGCGGGGAATCTGCCTCCGCGATAGTGGATCAGGGCGACGGCGAAGGGCGCGAACCGCCCGTATTTCGGGCGGCCTTGCGTCTGATCGCCGCAACTCTGCCAGCCGTGCACCTGCTAGCCGTCCGCCGCTAGCCGCGCGCCGCTGGCCGCGCATCGCTAGCCGCGCGCCGCTGGCCGCGCATCGCTAGCCGCGCGCCGCTAGCCGCGCGCCGCCTTCTACGCGCCGGCGTCCTGTGTCAGCGTGGAAATGAACGTGGCGGTGCGCGGGTCTTCGGGGCGCGAGAAGATCGTGCGGGATTCGCCTGCTTCAACCACCACGCCATCCAGCAGAAACACCACCTCGCGCGATACGCTGGCCGCCAGGCGCAGGTCGTGCGTGGCCATCAACATCGTCATGCCCTCGGCAGCCAGCTGCCGCAACACGTCCACGACTTCGGCCGCCAGGCCCGGGTCCAGCGCGGATGTGGGCTCGTCGCACAGCAACACGCGCGGCGCGGGCGCCAGGGCGCGTGCAATCGCCACGCGCTGCTGTTGCCCACCCGATAAATTGGCCGGCCACGCGTCGGCCTTTTCGGCCATGCCCACTTTTTTCAGCAATTCTTCGGCGCGGGCGCGGGCCTTGTCCAGCGGCCACTTCTGTACTGTCAGCAGACCTTCCATCACATTGCCGATCACCGTCTGGTGCGGAAACAGCTGAAAGTTCTGGAACACCATGCCGGTCTGCTTGCGCACGCGTTGCACCTGGTCGCGCGCCAGCTTCACGCCCGGCTCGAACTGCACCGTTTCCGGCCCCAGGGTGAGCGTGCCCCGGTCCGGCACTTCCAGCAGATTCACGCAGCGCAGCAGCGTGCTCTTGCCGCTGCCGGACGGGCCGATCAGCGCGGTCACGCTGCCTTCGGCGATGGACACGTCCACCGCTTTGAGCACCGGATTGCCGCCAAATGCTTTTTCGATCTTTTGCAGCCGTATCATCGCGTCTTCTCGGAAAACACCGCATGCTGGCCGAAGCGCCGCTCCAGCCGAACCTGCGCGGCAGACAACACGGAACTGAACACCAGGTAGATCAGCGCGGCTTCGGTGTACAGGATCAACGGTTCATAGGTGACCGCCGCGATGCGCTGCGCTGCCTGAAAAATCTCGGGCACGGTCAGCACCGCCGCCAGCGACGTGTCCTTGACCAGCGCAATGAACGAGTTCGACAGCGGCGGCACCGCCACGCGCGCGGCCTGTGGCAGGATCGTGCGGCGCAGCGCCTGGCCGCGCGTCATGCTTAGCGAATACGCGGCTTCCCATTGGCCCTTGGTGATGGATTCAATGGCGCCGCGTATCACTTCGGAGTTGTACGCGCCCACGTTCAGCGTGAAGCCGATCAGCGCGGCGGGCAAGGGGTCCAGCACGATGCCCACGCTGGGCAGGCCGTAGAAGATGACGAACAACTGCACCAACAGCGGCGTGCCCCGGATCAGCCAGACATAAAAGCGCACCAGCGCCACCAGCGGCGCGGGCCCGAACAGGCGGATCAACGCCACCACGAAGGCCAGCGCCAGGCCCAGCGCGAACGACATCAAGGTCAGCGGAACGGTGAACACCAGCCCGGCATGCAGCAACGGCCAGAACGAATCGGCCATCAGCTGCACCCAGGCGGGCACGGTCCAGGATCCGATCTGCGCCAGCAGCCAATCCGGCATCACCGCCTGTAGCCAGGTAGGTAGCGTCATGAGCGTGCGCGCGGCTTACTGCGCCGACAGGTCCGTGCCGAAGTATTTGACCGAAATGGTCTTGTAGGTGCCGTCGGCCTTGATGTCCGCCAGCGCCTTGTTGATGGCGGCTTGCAGCTCGGGGTTGCCCTTGCGGATCAGCACGCCTGAATTGCTGAATTCGGCGGTCTTGTCGGTGGCCGCGATCTTGACCTTGGCGTTCGGCTTTTGCTTCTTGAAGTCCAGGAACGACAGGTTGTCGTTAACGGTGGCTTCCACGCGGCCCGAGGTCAACAGGTCGATGGCTTCGTTAAAGCCTTGCACCGCCACCACTTGCGCGCCATGGCTTTGCGCCAGTTTGCCGAAATTGCTGGTCAGCGTGTTGGCGGACTTCTTGCCCTTCAGGTCGTCGAACGACTTGATGGTGGTGTTGTCGTCGCGCACGATCAGCACGGCGGCCGACGAGATGTACGGATCGGAAAAGTCGTATTTTGCTTTGCGCGCATCGGTGATGCCCACCTGGTTGATCACCGCGTCATAGCGCTTGGCGTCCAGGCCCGCGATCAGGCCGTCCCATTTGCCTTCCACAAACTGCGCCTTCACGCCCAGGCGTTCGGCGATGGCGCGCCCAATGTCCACGTCAAAACCGGTAAGCTGCCCCGATGCATCGTGGAAGGTGAACGGGGCGTAGGTGCCTTCGGTGCCAATCTTGAAGGTGCCCGCGGACTTGATCTGGTCCAGGCCGGATTGGGCGTGGGCGGGGGCCAAGGCGGCGGCCTGGATAAGGCCGGCGATGAACAGTGAGCGGAAGAGTTTCATGGCAATGCTCCGGAAGATCGGTGTCATTGGGGAGGGCACCGCAAGTTGTATGCCCTCCGTCGTAGCCGCACTCTAGCAACGCGTCTATTTTTCCACAAAGCATAAGGAATAGTAAAAATATAGCCACGAGTCATTAACAGGTGTCCGATCGCCCGTCAGCGGTCGGCATTTTTCCAGCTATCGGTATCTGAACGGAGATCGGCGTGCAACAGCGATGGAACAGGCGGGCATTCATGGCGGCGGCCGCGGGCGCGGCGGCATTTGCCGGGGGCGTGCAGGCGCAGGGCGCGAAGACTTCGGCGCGGATGCCCGGGTCGGGCAGCATCACCGACGTCACGGGCCTGCGCGTGGGTCACTACACCGACACGCGCCGCCCCACCGGCTGCACGGTCATCATTGCCGAGGCGGGCGCCACGGGCGGAGTCGATGTGCGGGGCGCCGCGCCGGGTACTCGCGAAACCGACCTGCTCAATCCCGTCAACATGGTGGAAAAAGTACATGCCATCGTGCTGTCCGG
This sequence comes from Achromobacter sp. B7, assembly GCF_003600685.1. Classification (NCBI taxonomy): domain Bacteria; kingdom Pseudomonadati; phylum Pseudomonadota; class Betaproteobacteria; order Burkholderiales; family Alcaligenaceae; genus Achromobacter; species Achromobacter sp. B7. The sequence goes on along the minus strand of NZ_CP032084.1, from coordinate 4,894,748 downwards.
CGGCAGCGCCTTCGGCCTGGATGCGGCCTCCGGCGTGATGCGCTATCTGGAAGAAAAGAAGATCGGCTTCGACGTGGGCGTGGCCCATGTGCCGATTGTGCCGTCGGCCATTCTGTTTGACCTGGGCGTGGGCGACGCCTCGATACGGCCGGATGCGGCGGCGGGCTACCAGGCGTGCAAATCGGCGTCCACCGAGGCGACCGAAGAAGGCAATGTCGGCGCGGGCGCGGGCGCCACCGTCGGCAAGTTGTACGGGCCGCAGCGCGCCATGAAGGGCGGGCTGGGCAGCGCGTCGCTGACAGTAGCGGGCGTGACCGTGGGCGCCATCGTGGCGGTCAATGCGGTGGGCGACGTGCTGGACCCGGCCACCGGCCGCATCCTGGCGGGTGCGCGCACGGCCGACGGCAAACAGCTGCTGGATACGCGGGCGGCCATCCTGGCCGGCGAATTGCCGCGATCCATGCGCCCCGGCACGGCCACCACCATCGGCGTGGTGGCCACCGACGCCACGCTGACCAAGGCGCAGGCGCAGAAAATCGCGGGCATGGCGCACGACGGCCTGGCCCGCAGCATCAACCCGATCCACACCATGCTGGATGGCGACACGATCTTCGCACTGGGCACCGGCACGTCCGGCAAGCACGGCAACGTGATGCTGCTGGGCGTCATGGCTGCCGAGGCCATGGCCATCGCCGTGCAGCGCGCCATCCTGGCGGCGCGTGCCGTTGAAGGGTTTCCCGCCGCCGTGGACTTCGTCGCTTGATGGTTGCCCGCATGGCGCGGGCCGGCGTGGCCGGCCCGGCCGCTGTCCGCTGTTCGCTGTCCGTGGCCTGCTGCTTGCTGTCCCCTGCCCGACCCCGGTGACGTCAATCTGTCACATCGCGGGCCGATCATGGCGGGGCGCCGATGCGGCTTCGGCGTTGCGAGAGGACACCCATGTACAAAGGCGAACGATTCAATGGCGCCACGCATCTGGCGGGCCTGGCGCTGGCGGTGGCGGCATCCGGCGCGCTGATTTCGCGCGCCACCGAATTGAAGGTGGACGCGCGGCAGGTCATCAGCAGCGCGGTATTCGCGGCGTCGATGATCGCGGTCTATGCGTCGTCGGTGCTGTATCACTGCACGCGCGGCCGCTACAAGGCGCGCTGGGCCAAGGCCGATCATTGCGCCATCTATCTGTTGATTGCCGGCACTTACACGCCGCTGGCGTTCGGGCCGGTGCAGCATGCCTGGGGCGCGGCCATGGGCGTGGCGATCTGGCTGCTGGCCGCCGTGGGCATCAGCCGCGAGCTATGGTGGGCGCGCGCGGCGGCGCCGGCCTTGCCGCTATACCTGGCCATGGGCTGGCTGGGCGTGATGTTTGCCGCGCCCATCGCGGGCGCCTTGTCGTCAGCGGGCCTCGCCTGGCTGCTCGCGGGGGCGGCTGCTTACACCGTCGGTACGCTGTTCTACGTCAATGACAAGCGCTGGCGCCATGCCCACGGCATCTGGCACTTGTTCGTCATGGGCGGCTCGGCCTGCCATTTCGTTACGGTATTCGGCTTTCTGAAGTTTGGTGCGGCCTAGCGCCACGCCGCCAGCGGCAGCATGCCGCCCCGGTCTTTGACCTTGCGCATGACGATATGCGAACACAGGTCGCGCACCCCCGCGATCTTGCTCAGCTTGTCTTCCACAAACTGCGAAAACGCCGCCAGATTGCGCGTGCGCACCAACAAGATGTAGTTGGACGCGCCTGTCACGATGCTGGCTTCCGTGATCTCGTCATGCGCCGCGATGCCGGCCAGAAAGGCCTCGTGCCACCCGGGGCGCGACTGGTCCAGCGACACATGGACAATGGCTTCAAGCTCGAACCCCAGCTTGTCGGCATCCAGCACCGCGCGGTAGTTGCGGATGAAACCGCCTTCTTCTAGCGCGCGCACGCGGCGCAGGCAGGCCGACGGCGACAGCGCCACCTGCTCGGCCAGGTCCTGGTTGCTGAGCTGGCCGTTCTCTTGCAAACGGTACAGGATGCGCTGGTCAATCGCGTCTAGGTGCATGGTGCAATCCAATTCTAAAAACGGGCTATGCGTGCAATTTAATGCGGAATTCTAGGGTAAGCCACGCCCGGGTTTGCAATTTTTCGGCACCACCGCGCTGCTATCCTGTTCCCAGCATATTGCCCGAAGGAGCATCGCATGACGACTCGCGAAGACTGCGTCGCCGCAGACCGGAAAGACCCCCTGGCCCCCCTGAAAGACCGCTTCGAGCTGCCGCCCGGTGTGCTCTATATGGACGGCAACTCGCTGGGCGTCATGCCCAAGGGCGCTGCCGCCCGCGCCGCCGGCGTCATCACCCAGGAATGGGGCAAAGACCTGATCCGCAGCTGGAACACCGCCGGCTGGTTTGAACTGCCCGTGCGCCTGGGCGACAAGCTGGGCAGCCTGCTGGGCGCGCGCGAAGGCGAACTGGTCGTTACCGACACCACCTCGCTGAACATCTTCAAGGCGCTGGCCGCCGCGCTGCGCATCCAGCAGCAAAAGCAGCCGTCGCGCCGCGTCATCCTGTCCGAGCGCGACAATTTCCCCACCGACCTGTACATGATCCAGGGCATGATCGACCTGCTTGAGCAGGGCTATGAAATGCGCCTGATCGACGCCGACCTGCCGCTGGACAAGGCGCTGGACGACTCGGTTGCCGTGATGCTGCTGTCGCACGTGAACTACCGCAGCGGCCAGATGCACGACATGGCCAGCGTGACCGCGCTGGCGCACCAGCGCGGCGCGCTGACCATCTGGGACCTGGCCCATGCCGCGGGCGCGGTGCCGGTGGACCTGAACGGCGCCAATGCCGACTTTGCCGTTGGCTGCACCTATAAGTACCTGAACGGCGGCCCGGGTTCTCCGGCCTTCATCTGGGTGGCGCCGCGCCACACCCAGGACTTCTGGCAGCCGCTGTCCGGCTGGTGGGGCCACACGCGCCCGTTCGACATGGCCGTGGCCTACGAACCGGCCGGCGGCATCCGCCGCTACCTGTGCGGCACGCAGCCCATCGTGTCGCTGTCCCTGGTGGAATGCGGCCTGGACGTGGCCAAGGCGGCCGACATGGCGCAGGTGCGCGAAAAGTCGCTGGCATTGGGCGACCTGTTCATCAAGCTGGTCGAAGAACGCTGCGCCGCCCATCCGCTCAAGCTCGTCACCCCGCGCGATCACGCGCTGCGCGGCAGCCACGTCAGCTTCCTGCATCCCAATGGCTACGAAGTCATGCAGGCGCTGATCGCGCGCGGCCTGATCGGCGATTACCGCGAACCCGAGGTCCTGCGTTTCGGCCTGACGCCGCTGTACTTCGGCTATGCCGACGTGTGGGACGCGGTGGACATCCTGAAAGACGTGCTCGACACCCGCGCCTGGGACAAGCCGGAATACCAGCAACGTTCGACCGTGACCTGAACGCCATAGAGCGTGCCCGACCTTGCGGGGCCGGCCCAACGCCGGCCCCGCCGATAAAGCAAGGCGGCAACGGACAAGACAACAAGGCAGGAGACAATGAAAAAACCACAAGGATTCGGCCAGATCGCCGAACGCGAACAAGGCCTCAAGCGGCGCTTGACCTCGGGCCAGATGAGCATGATCGCCATCGGTGGGGCCGTGGGCACGGGCCTGTTTCTGGGCAGTAAATTCGCCATTGGTTTCGCCGGGCCCAGCGTCATCATCAGCTACGCCATCGGCGGGCTGATCACGTTGCTGCTGATGGGTTGCCTGGCCGAAATGACGGTGGCGCATTCCACCTCGGGGTCGTTCGGCGCCTACGCCGAGCACTACATCGGCCCGTTGGCCGGCTTCCTGGTGCGCTACGCGTACTGGTCCTGCGTCGTGCTGGCGGTGGGCACCGAGGTCACGGCGGTGGCCGAATACATGCACTTCTGGTTTCCCGATGTGCCCGGGTGGCTGTGGGTGTGCGTGTTTTCCGGGGCGCTGATCCTGGTCAACGCCATGAGCGTCAAGGCGTTCGGCACCATTGAATATTGGTTTTCCACCATCAAGATCACGGCCATCGTGGCCTTCATCATCCTGGGCGCGTACGTGGTGTGGGGCAACCCGCAGTACGGCGTGGCGCAATACACGGCGCACGGCGGCTTCTTTCCCAACGGGCTGTGGGGCATGTGGGTCGCGGTGGTGATTTCGATCTTCAGCTACCTGAGCGTCGAAATGATCGCCGTGGCGGCCGGCGAGGCCGAAGACCCCGAGCGCGCCGTGAAGAAGGCGTTTCGCGCCACTATCGTGCGGCTGGTGGTGTTCTACCTGCTGACGCTGGCGCTGATCCTGGCCATCGTGCCCTGGAACGAAGCCGGCAAGGCAGGCAGCCCGTTTGTGAAGGTGATGCTGGCGCTGGACATCCCCGGCGCCGCGGGCGTCATCAACTTCATCGTGCTGGTGGCGGCGTTATCGGCCATGAACAGCCAGCTGTACATCACCACGCGCATGATGTTCAGCCTGTCGCGCGCCGGTCACGCGCCGTCGTTGTTCGGCCGGCTTACGCGTAGCGGCACGCCGCTGAACGCGCTGCTGCTGTCCACCAGCGGCATCGCCATTGCCGTGGTGCTCAAGGTCATGGTGCCCGACACGGCCTTTACCTTGATGATGGCCATTTCGATGTTCGGCGCGCTGTTCACCTGGATGATGATCTTCATCACGCACTACTTCTTTCGCCGCCGCTGGGCAAGGGAAGGGGGTGGCGCGCTGTCGTTCCGCATGCCCGGCTTTCCAGTGCTGACGTTGTTGGGCGCGGTGGCGATGCTGGCCATCCTGGTCACCACCTACTACACCAACGTCTTCAAGATGACGCTGGTGTTCGGCGTGCCGTTCCTGGTGATCCTGGCGGTGTTGTACGGGGTGCTGTTCAAGAAGCGCGCCGAATCGGTCGCGCTTCAAGCTGGCGAGCAGCGCGGCTGAACCCGGGCCGGCCCGGCAGCCGGCCTTGCGGGTTCAGCCGCCGGTGGGGGCCTCGGCCACCTGCGCGGCTTCCGCCGGGGCCGCCGTTTGCGCCAAGGGTGAAAACACGCGCAGGCGGTGGCCGTCGGGGTCCAGCGCCACGAAGGTGCGGCCAAAATCCATGTCGGTGGGCGCTTGCAGAATGGGCAGGCCGCGCAGGCTCCATTCACGATGGCGCTGGTTAAGCGCGTCGGCGTCGGCCACGCAAAAAGCCAGTTCAGACGCGCCGCCGCGTCCGGCGGCGGCGGGCTCGACGGTGTAGCGCGACCACAGGCCCAGCTTCAAGCCGGAGTCCAGCACGAACAGGGCAAAGGTGGGCGAATTTTCGACGGGCTGGCGTTGCAGCAGCGCGCTGTAGAACGCGGCGCTGGCCTGGGGTTTTTCGACGTAGAAAAGGACGTAGTTGCTGTCGGTCATGAGGCGCTCCTTGGGGTTGATGCGCTCATGGTAGGCAGGGGTACTGTCAGATTTTGGCAGTAGTGTGCATCAGCAGTCTTGTGACCCGTGCGCAATTGCGCGCCACTCTTTCAACAGGACGTGGCGACGACGCGGATAGCGTTCGCCCGGGGTCAGCGTGGCGATGCGGTCGGTGCGGAAATGGCGGAAGTCCTGGCGCAGTTCGCACCAGGCCATGACGATGCGCACGCTATCGAAAAACCCCAGCGCGAATGGCCAGATCACCCGCGCGGAATCCAGGCCCTTGTCGTCGCGATAGGTGATGTGCAGCCGGTGTTCGGCGCGTATCGCCTGACGGATCAGCGCCACGTCGACCCGGTCGACCACCGTAGCGGCGCTGGGGCCGACCAAGAGCGGAATGGCATCGAGTTCGTCACGCAGTTCCTGCGGCAGCACGGCGCCGATCTTGGCCAGCGCGTTGCGCGCCGCCAAGACCAGCCGTTCGTCGGATCGGCCCGCCACCCAGCGCGTGCCCAGCACCAGTGCTTCGATTTCTTCGGTGCTGAACATCAGCGGCGGCAGCATGAAGCCGGGCCGCAGCACATAGCCCACGCCGGGCTCGCCTTCAATTTCCGCGCCCTGGCATTGCAGCGTGGCAATGTCGCGATACAGCGTGCGCAGGCTGATGCCCATTTCGCTGGCCAGGCGTTGGCCGCTGACCGGCAGGCGGTGGCGGCGCAGGGTCTGAAGCAGGTCCAGAAGGCGTTCGGTGCGGGACATGAAAAGGGCGCGTGGCGGTAACGGCGTAATGCTGCCATGAAATGGCAGCGGCGGGCGCATGTTGCCCGCGCCGCCCGCACCGGTCGGCGCCGGTCCGCGCCCGCCCGCGCGGGATCAGCCGGCGATCAGTTGCCGATCTTCTTGCCGGTGGCTACGTCGATGACCGAACCGTCTTCCAGGCTGACGCGATAGATCTCGCGCACCACGTTGCCGGCGAAGCCGATTTCCACGATCGACACGTCCTTGAACGTGGTGGCGATGCCGTCGGGCAGCACGGCGTTGAACTTGTCCGATTCCTGCTTCATGGCGTCTTGCAGACGGGTGTCGTAGCGCGCCATGCTGTAGACCAGCGTGGTGTGCGGGTTGTGAGCGCGCACTTCCTTGCCGTCCTGCATGCTGTTGACGCCGCTGACGCCCAGCGTCTTGACCAGCTCGCGGCCGGCCTCGCTCATCTTGGCGTAGACGGGGCCGGTCACGCGCGGCAGCGGGCCGTCGCGCAGCGGGGCCAGGGCGGCGGTGGCCACGGTGTTGTAGCGCATCATGTCTTCAAAACCCTGGCCGCTTTTGACCACGCCCAGGTCCAGCCACCACGGATGCCCGGCGCCTTTGGCGGCTTCGGTCGGGTAGAACGTTTTCAACGTCACGGCCAGCGGCGCGGGCGGCTTGGGCAAGGCTTTGAGCATGCGGGCCGGGGTGGCCGGGTCGGCACTATGGATGTGCACAACCGTCACGTGCGGCAGGTTGGGCGTGTCGGCCTCGGTCTTCAGGCCCAGCGCCAGCAGATCTTGCTTGAGCACGCCATTGACCTTGGCGTCCAGCACGGCGTTGACCGCTTGCGGCAGGCGGTAGACCACGCCGTAGGTGGCCTTGTGGTCGCGAAATTCCGGCTTGTCCAGCGCGCTGTTGTCGATGGTGTCGGCGGCATGCGCGGAAAAGGCGGCGGCCAGCGAGGTGGCGAACAGGCCGGCGGCGGCCAGGTGCAATGCACGTTTGATCATGGGGTTTCCCTATCGTTGTTGACGTGACCCGCGAGAGTCTTCCGGCAGTGTGGCCCTCGGTGATGTACGGGGTATTGCACCAAGCGAAAGAATCCCGATAGCGGGCGCGGTCGTTTCGATAGGTTCGAGTTGCCCGCTTATCAAGCCAGGAAAGCGGTGCCCACCACAACGATGCCCAGCACCAGGTTCACGCCCACCCAGCGGCGGATGGCGGCCATGGCCTGGCCGCCGCGCGGCCAGTCGGACGCGGCCACGGCGCCGGCCAGCCGCTTGTACAGCACAAAGCGGATGTGGCCGAAGATGGCCATCATCACCAGGCCACCGGTTGCCATCAGCGTCCAGTTCAGCGGCATGAAGAACTTGCCGCCGGTCTGGGCGGCCTGGCTGGCCGCCTGCCCGATCATCGACATCCCGGTCAGCAAGATCAACACGATGGCCACCAGCACGGTATTCAGGAACGGTCCCAGCACCGAGGCCATCAGCGGCAGGCGCGCGTTGGGTTCCCACTTCGCGGCCGCCGGCCGCAGAAAACAGTGTGCGAACAACATGCCGCCTACCCACAGGATCACGGCCATCACGTGGATGAATGTCAAGACGCTATAGAACATGGAGTCAGCCCGAGTCGTTATGCGGCCGCGGGGCGCGGCAGATGTGTGCCGATGATATCTCCCCGCCCGCGTTTCACCCTACTTGACGGAAACGCAGTCTTTGCAATTAGAATGAGATTGATTTGTATTTGTAATTTAGCTTTCTGGGAGCCCCTCGTGCCTAACCCCGTGCTCGCCTCTGGCGACACCGTCCAATGCTTGTACCGCAGCCACCATGGGTGGCTGCAAAATTGGCTGCGCGCGAAGCTGGGCAACGCCTTCGACGCGGCCGACCTGGCGCAGGACACGTTTGTCCGCGTGCTGCGCCACCGCCACGAACTGGACGCGCTGCGTGAACCGCGTGCGTATCTGACGACCATCGCCAAGCGCCTGATGCTGAATCACCATCGGCGCCGTTGCATCGAAGCCGCCTACCTGGAAGCGCTGGCGTTGATGCCCGAACGGCTGGCGCCGCCGGCCGAACAGCGCCTGATCATCCTGGAAACCCTGCAAGACATCGACGAAATGCTGGCCGGCCTGCCGCTGCGCGCGCGGCAGGCTTTTCTGATGGCGCAGCTGGAAGAACTTAGCCATGCCGACATCGCGCAGCGCCTGAATGTGTCGCTGCGATCGGTGCACCGCTATATCGCCCGGGGGTTCGAGCAATGCATCATGGCGGTCAGTTGAACAGCGCGGGCGGCGAGCTGCCCGCCGTCGAACGCCAGGTGGCGCGCGAGGCCGCGCGCTGGCTGCTGCGCCTGGGCTCGGGCCGCGCCACCGACGCCGACGTGCGCGCCTGCGATCAATGGCGCGCCAGCAAGGCGGAACACGAACACGCCTGGCAGCGCGCACAGCGCGTCAACGAACGTTTTGGCCTGATCCCGTCCGCGTTGGGCATGGCCACCCTGAATCGACCCGAGCTCAAGCCGCGCCGCGCGGCACTGAAAACGCTGGTGGCGTTGATCGTGGCTGGCCCGGTGGGTTGGGCCGCATGGCGCGCCGACCCGCTGGACTGGACGGCCGACTACCGCAGCGGCGCGGGGCAGCGGCGCGACATCACGCTGGCCGATGGGTCCACGCTGCAACTGAATACGGCCAGCGCGGTGGACGTGGCTTTCGATGCCTCCACCCGCTTGGTGAGATTGCGAGCGGGTGAAATGGCCGTGCACGCGGTGGCCGATGCGCAGCCCGGCGCGCGCCCGTTCGTCGTGCGCACGGCGCTGGGCGATATCGAAGCGCAGCCGTCGCGCTTTTGCGTCCGCCAGGATGGCGTGCAATGCCAGATCAGCGTGCAGGAAGGCCGGGTACGTGTGGGCCGGGCCGGCCGCATGGTCGATATCGCAGCGGGCCAGCAGGGCACCCTGACCCCGACCGGCGCGCTTGGCCCCGCGCCCGCCGATCCGCATGCCGGCGACTGGACCCGCGGCGTGCTGCATGCCGGCCAGATGCGCCTGGACGCCTTCGCGCGCGAGCTGGGCCGCTATCGGCAGGGCGTGTTGCGCTGCGACCCGGACGTGGCCCATTTGCGCATCTCCGGCGCGTTCCAACTGGCCGATACCGACGCCGTGCTGGCCGCCTTGCCCGCTACCTTGCCGGTGCAAGTGCGCTACCGCACGCCCTATTGGGTGACCATCGGGCCGCGCGATTCGGCGGCATGATCGCCGCCGTTACAAATTACCCGCGGATGCGCTGTCCGGTTCGCCGATCACGCGGGTCATGGTCTGTATAGGCAAACGAATGCCGATACCCGTTGGATCGAAAGGACGACCATGGCTTATCTTCCCGCCGGCCGCGCAAGCGGCTCCCGAACCTTAGCGGCCGCGCCGCCGCGCCAGATGCGACAGACGCGCCTGCGCCACGCCGTGCGCGCCGCGCTGGCGCTGGCCGCCGCTGCCGCCGCGCTGCCGCCCCAGGCCGCCGCGCAGGGTCTTGCCGCGTCGGCCAGCGCGCCCACGGCCGCCGCCGCACGCGATGCACGCGCCTATCGCATCGCCGCCGGCACGCTGGCCGACGCGCTGCCGCGCTTTGCCGACAGCGCGGGTGTGACGGTGCTGTTCGATGCCGCGCTGGTGGGACAACGCCGCACGCCCGGGCTGACGGGGACCTACACCGTGGCGGACGGCTTTGCGCGCCTGCTGGACGGCAGCGGCCTGGCCGTACAGGAACGCAGCCGCAACGTGTTCGTGCTGCAAGCGGCCATGCCCGGCATCACACAGCTGGCGCCCGTCAAGGTAGAAGGCGAGGGCGCGGTCGCCACGCCCGCCTGGGAAACCAGCACCGACCGCAAGCGCATGGACGAGCTGCAAATCAAAAACTGGAGCGACCTGGGCAAACGCGCCGAACCGGGCGTGAGCTTTAACCGGTCCAACAACAGCATCAACATTCGCGGCCTGGATCAAGACCGCGTGCTGACCCGCGTGGACGGCATCCGGCTGCCCTGGCTGGACGACGGTGCGCGCGGCGTGAAGGGCGGGCTGGAAGCGGTGGACTTCAACAGCCTGTCGCGCCTGGACATCGTGCGCGGCGCGGACGCCAGCGCGGGCGGCTCCGGCGCCATCTCGGGCATTGCCGACCTGCGCACGCTGGACCCCTCCGACCTGTTGACGGACGGCAAGACCTTTGGCGCACTGGCCAAGACCGACTACGACTCCGCCGATTCCAGCTGGGGCGCCAACGCCGCGCTGGCCGGCCAGATCCACAGCAACACGTTCTGGCTGGTGCAGGCCGGCGTGCGCAACGGCCATGCCTTGGACAACCGGGGCGACGTGGGCGGCTACGGCCCCAAGCGCAGCGAACCGAGCCCTGAAGACTACGACCAGCGCAGCTTCCTTTTGAAGCTGCAACAACGCGTCGAAGGCGGCCACCGCTTCGGCCTGACCGGCGAAACCTTCAAGCGCAAGGCCGACATCGACAACATGTTCGAACAGGGGGCGGGCACCAGCTATCTGTACGGCGAGAACAGCACAAAGAAAGAGACCGAGCGCGAGCGCGTGTCGTTCGACTATTCGTACCAGGCGCCCGGCGCCGGTGGCCTGATCGATTCGGCCACCGCCGTCGTCTACTGGCAGCGCGTGCGGCTGGACAATTCGCTGGACGGCATGCGCAGCGTGGATTCCCGCGCGCGCATCATCCCGGGCGACCCGTTCCGTTACGGCTTTCCCAGCGGCCCATACGGGCGCAGCAATTCCATCCAGCAGACGCTCTTTGGCGTGAACGGCGAATTGACCAAGCGGCTGGCCGGCACGTCCGTGTCGCAGCTATGGACCCTGGGCGGCGAGTGGTACGGCAACAAGACCGAGCAGAATTCCAGCGGCTACGACAATTGCCCGGCCATACGCCCCGGGCTGCCCGCGCCGTTCGGCCCGCGTTCGTGCGACATGCTGCACACCAACCAGGCCGACGTGCCGCAGTCCAAGGGCAACCAATGGGCGCTGTGGGTGCAGGACGAATTCAGCTTTGCCGACGGCCGCTACACCGTCATGCCGGCCCTGCGCTACGACCACTACGAACAAAAGCCGCAATCCACCGACAGCTACGCCAGCAACCCGAACGCGGCCGCGCTGCCGCCGTCCAACAGCGGCAGCCGCTTCTCGCCCAAGCTGCTGGGCACATGGAAGGCCGGGGACGACCTGAGCCTGTACGCGCAGTACGCCTACGGCTTCAAGGCGCCCAGCGCCAGCCAGCTCTATACCAACTACGGCGGCCCCGGCACCTACTTGCGCGTGGGCAATCCGTACCTGAAACCCGAAACCAGCAAGGGCTGGGAACTGGGCGCCAAGATCGGTTCCGACGACCTGGGCGGTGCGGTATCGTTCTTTGATAATCGTTATCAGAACTTCATCGATACCAATCAGCCGCTGGACGCCAGCTCGCCGCAATGGCAAACCGGTTGGGCAGGGCAGTATCCGCTGGGCGTGACCGGCAACGTCAACCGGGGCAAGGTGCGCATCTATGGCGCCGAAGCCAGCGCGCACTGGAAGTTTTCGCCGGGCTGGCGCACCTGGGGCTCGCTGGCCTGGGCCGTGGGCAAGGACGAAGGCACGGGCCAGTACCTGAACTCCGTCGCGCCGTTAAAGGCCATTCTGGGTGTGGGCTACGGAGGCGACGTATGGGGCGTGGACGCCATGCTGACTACCGCGCTCAAGCGCGACAAGGTCGAATACCCCGAGGCATCGGCCACCACCCCCAACGCCGACTTCCAGGCGCCGGGCTATGGTGTGGTGGACTTGATGGGTTACTGGCGGCCCACCGCCGTGAAGGGATTGCAGGTGCAGGCTGGCGTGTTCAACCTGTTCGACAAGAAGTACTGGGAAGCCATCAACGTGCCGACCGCCGGGTCGCTGGCCTTGCCGCGCACGGTGGACTGGTACACCGAACCCGGACGCAGCGTGCGCGTGTCCCTGACGTACCAGTATTGATATTGATCACGCGTCGCCACCGGGCATCCGCCGGGCGGCGGCGCTAAACGGAACCCTTGGGCTGGAGGCCTACGATGACGAATCAAGATTTCACGACCCGCGCCAACGAACTGCGCGCCCGCAACGAAGCCCTGTCCGCCACGCAACCGAAGCTGCGCGCGCGCAATCTGGCACAGGCGCTGAATGTGTCCGAGGCCGAATGGATTGCCGCCGGCTGTGGCGGCGTTCAATCCGCCGCGCTGCATGGTTCGCCGCAAGAGATCTTTCGCGAACTGGGCACGCTGGGCGAAGTGATGGCATTGACGCGCAACGACTGGTGCGTGCACGAACGCCACGGCGAATATCGGGACATTCAGGCCGACGGCCCGGTGGGTCTGGTGTTGGGGCCCGACATCGACTTGCGCGTGTTCTTTACCGCCTGGAAATCGGCCTGGGCCGTTCAGCAGGATGGCCGCCACAGCCTGCAATTCTTCGACGGCGCTGGCGTGGCGGTGCACAAGGTGTATCGCACCGACGCCACCAACGTCGCCGCCTATGACGCGCTGGTCGCCAAGTTCGCGGGCCAGGCGCAATGGCCCGACACGCAAGCCTATGCGCCCGCCACCGACGCCGCTCAGGTCGACGACCCGGCCGCCTTCCGGCAAGCCTGGCTGGCCATGCAGGACACGCACGAATTCTTCCCCTTGCTGCGCAAGTACAAGGTGACGCGGCTGGCGGCGTTGGCGGCGGTGGGTGAAGACCTGGCGCAGCCCGTGCCGGCCGAATCCGTGGAACGCATGTTGCAGTCGGCGGCGGAGTCGGCGCTGCCCATCATGTGCTTTGTGGGCAACCGCGGCATGATCCAGATCCATACCGGCCCGGTGCGGGAATTGCGCCGCACGGGCCCTTGGTACAACGTGCTGGACCCGAAGTTCAACCTGCACCTGGACACCACCGCCATCGCCTCGGCATGGGTGGTGAACAAGCCGACCTCCGATGGGTGGGTCACGTCGCTGGAGGTCTATGCCGACACGGGCGACCTGATCGTGCAGTTCTTCGGTGAACGCAAGCCCGGCAAGCCGGAGCTGGCCGGCTGGCGCGAGTTGCTGGTTGGCCTGTGCGATGCGCCGCTGGCAGTCTGAGGACGTGCGATGAAAAAATGGTCGGCAATCGCCATGCCAAAGGCAATGGCAAGGGCATTGGCAAAAGCAAAGGCATTGGCAAAAGCAAAGGCATTGGCAAAGGCGGTGGCGGTGGCGATGGCATTGGGCTGCGGCGCAGCGGCCGGCGTGCACGCCGCTGAACCCAGCCGCGTGATAAGCCTGGGCGGCAGCGTCACCGAAATCGTCTATGGCCTGGGCGAGGGCGACCGGCTGGTGGGGGACGACCTGTCCAGCCTGTACCCCGAAGCCGCCACGCGCCTGCCGCGCGTGGGCTATTACCGCGCCGTGCCGGTGGAAGGCGTGCTGTCGCTCAAACCCGACCTGGTGCTGGCCTCGGAACAGGCCGGGCCGCCCGACGCGCTCAAGCGTCTGGCGGGCGTGGGGGTGCGCGTCGTTACGGTGCCGGATGCGCCCTCGGTGGATTCACTGAAGGCGCGCATCCGCGCCGTGGCCGACGCGCTGGGCGTGGCGCCGGCCGGCGAACGCATGGTGGACAAGGTCACGCAGGAACTCGCGCGTGCCCAGGCCATTGCCCCCACGCGGGCGCGCGCGCTGTTGCTGATGAACCGCACGGGCACGCCGCAGGGCGCGGGCCGCGACACCGCTGCCAATGAAGTCATGCAGCTGGCCGGCCTGACCAATGTGCTGCATGACCAGCAGGGCTACAAGCCCCTGTCGGCCGAGGCCATCGGCGCGTTGGCGCCTGACCTCATCGTGGTGACGCAAGCGTCGCTGGAGGCCACCGGCGGCATGGACAAGTTCCTGGCGCAGCCGGGCGTTGCCGGCTCGCCGGCGGCCGCCAAGCGTCGCGTGGTGGTCATGGACGACCTGCTGATCCTGGGCATGGGGCCACGCCTGCCGCTGGCGCTGACCCAGCTTAAACAAGAGGTGGCCGATGTCATGGCGCGTTAGCGCGCCGACGGCCTTGGCGCTGCTGGCCCTGGCCTTGCTGCTGGCCGTGCTGGGCGCGACGGCGCACGGGGCCGTGACGATCCCGCTACGCGAATTGCCCGCGCTGCTGTGGGGCACGCCCACGCCCGAGAATGCCCTGTGGCGCAATGTGCTGATCGACATCCGCTTGCCGCGCGTGCTGTTCGCGGTGGTGACGGGGGCGGGGCTGGCGATAGCGGGTGCGGCCATGCAGGCCTTGTTTCGCAACCCCTTGGCGGAACCGGGCCTGATCGGTATTTCGGCGGGCGGCGCGCTAGGCGCCGTTGCCGCCATCGTGCTGACCTCGGGCGGGTTCTGGGTCACCGCGCCGTCCGCCTTCGTGGGCAGCCTGCTGGCGACGATGTGCGCGTATGCCGTTGGCCGGCGCGTGCCCGGCGTGGCGGGCCTGCTGCTGGCCGGCGTGGCCATCACGGCGATGTCGTTCAGTGTGATCGGCCTGTTCACCTTTGTGGCCACCGACGCGCAGCTGCGCGACTTGACCTTCTGGAACATGGGCAGCCTGGGCGGCGCCAACTGGCACGTGCTGGCCTTCCTGGCGCCGTGGGTGCTGCTGATGAGCGCGTGGTTGATTTGCCAGTGGCGCGTGATGAACGCCTTGCTGCTGGGCGAGCGCGAGGCCCAGCATCTGGGCTACGCGCTCAAGCGGGTGCGCGCGCAACTGGTGCTGGCCAGCGCGCTGATCGTCGGTCCGCTGGTGGCGGCTACCGGCACCATCGTCTTCGTCGGGCTGGTGGTGCCGCATCTGGTGCGCATGACGCTGGGCGCCAATCACCGCTGGCTGCTGCCGGCCACCGTGCTGGCCGGTGGCCTGGCCCTGGTGCTGGCCGACTGGATGGCGCGCACCGTCGTCGTGCCGGCCGAACTGCCGATCGGCCTGGTCACGGGCCTGGTCGGCGGCCCGTTCTTCCTGTGGCTGCTGGCGCGCGGCCGGAGGCTGGCATGACATCGCGCACGCAGGTTCTGGTCGGACAGGCGCAGGCCACGCCGACGCCACTCGCCCAGGCGCCGCTCGCACAGGCGCAGGCTGCACAGACGCCGCTCGCACAGACGCAGGCGGAACCGATGCAGACCACACAGGCGCAGGCTGCAAAGGCGCGGGCTGCAAAGGCGCAGGCTGCACAGACGCAGGCTGCACAGACGAAGGCTGCACAGACGCAACCCGTCCCCCGCACGGCCGGGCACGCCGCGGGCGGACAAGCCCTGGCCGCCCACACGCTGAGCTTGTCTCGCGGCGGTGCGCGCATCCTGACCGACGTGTCACTGGAGGTGCGCCCCGGCGAGGTCGTGGGCTTGCTGGGTGCCAACGGCGCGGGCAAATCCACCTTGCTGGGTGCGCTGGCGGCCGAGCTATCGGCCGATGTCGGCCAGATAACGCTGGACGGCGCGCCGCTTGCCGGCATGGCGCTGCGCCAGCAGTCGCGACGCCGCGCGGTGCTGCCGCAAAAGCCCGGCCTGACCTTCGACCTGGGCGTGCGTGAGGTGGTGGCAATGGGCGCCTACCCGTTCGCTGAACTGGCGCCTGCACAGGTCGATGCGCTGGTGGCCCACGCGCTGGGCCTTGCCGATGTGGCGCATCTGGCCGGCCGCCGCTATCCGGAACTGTCGGGCGGTGAACAGCAGCGCGTGCAATTCGCGCGTGTGCTGGTGCAGTGCCACGCCGCCCGCGCACCCGGCGAATCGCGTTACCTGTTGCTGGACGAACCCACCGCCAGCCTGGACCCGAAGCACCAGGGCGACCTGCTGCGCCGCGCCTGGGAACTGGCGCATGAGGGCAATACAGGCGTCCTGGTGATTCTGCACGACATGAATCTGGCCGCGCGCTGGTGCGACCGCCTGTTGCTGCTTAACGCCGGCCGTGCCATCGCGCAAGGCACCCCCGCCCAGGTGTTGACGGCGGCCAACCTGCACCTGGCCTACGGCATCGACGCCCAGGTGATCGCCCACCCGTTGCAGCCTGACCGACTGCTGGTCCTGACGAGGTAGCGGGCAGGGCGGCGCGCGCCGTTCGGTGCGGTGGCGCGCGGCGGCGCGGGGCCGGTAAAATGGCGGCCGAGGTACACCGCGTCATACACTGCGGGCGTAGACAGCAGTGATAAGCGGCCGTCGTACGCGGCAGTGGTAAGCGGCAGTGGTAAGCGGCCGTCGCACGCGGCAGTCGCACGCGGCAGTCGTGCGCGGCAGTCATACCCAGCGTTAACCAAAGCGCCGCCTGACGCAGGCGGCTCTGACGTTCATCCCTATTTTTCATCATCCAACAGGACCCGTGTCATGCCTACTTTTGACGTCGTCTCCGAAGTCGACAAACACGAACTCACCAACGCCATCGATCAGGCCAACCGCGAACTGTCCACCCGCTTCGACTTCAAGGGTAGCGACGCCAAGTTCGAACTGGAAGGCTTTGTCGTCACCCAGGTGGCCTCCAGCGCGTTCCAGCTCAAGCAAATGCTCGACATCTTGCGCGGCCGCCTGTCGGCGCGTGGCATCGACGTGCGCTGCCTGGACGTGGCCGACCCGCTGGAAAACCTGGGCGGCGCCCGCCAGAAGGTCACCATCAAGCAGGGTATCGAACAGCCCGTGGCCAAGAAGCTGATCGCCGCCATCAAGAACGCCAAGCTCAAGGTGGAATCGCAGATCAACGGGGACAAGCTGCGTATCACCGGTAAAAAGCGCGACGACCTGCAATCGGCCATCGCACTGTTGAAAAAGACCGACGTCGACCTGCCCTTGCAGTTCGAAAACTTCCGCGACTAAGCGCCCCGGCCCGCCGCCATGGGGCATTCCAGCGAACTGCAATTGGTGGTTGAGCTGGCCCGTGCCGGCGGCATGTCGGCGGCTGCCCGCCAACTGGATGTGACGCCGGCTGCTGTCAGCAAACGGCTGGCGCAGATCGAAGCGCGGCTGGGCGTGCGCCTGTTCAACCGCAGCACGCGGCGCCTGAGCCTGACCGCCGAAGGCGAGGTCTACCTGGAAAGCGCCCGCCGCATCCTGGGCGACATCGAAGACCTGGACGCGCTGATCGCCAGCCGCCAGGACACCCCGCGCGGCCGTTTGAAAGTCAACGCGCCGCTGGGTTTTGGCCGCAGCTACATCGCGCCGGCCATCGCGGAATTTTCCAGGCAGTATCCCGACGTGATGTTGCAATTGCAGCTGACCGACAGCCCCGCCGACTTCGTGCAGGATGCGTTCGACGTGGCGGTGCGCTTTGGCGACCTGCCCGACACGCGCTTGATCGCCCGCAAGATCGCGCCCAACCGCCGGCTGGTGTGCGCATCGCCGGCTTACCTGAAAGCGCATGGCGTGCCGCTGACCCCGCACGACCTGACGCGGCACCAGTGCATCGTGCTGCGCCAGAACGAAGACGCCTACAGCCTGTGGCGCTTCACCAAGGGCCGGCGCAGCGAAACCGTGAAGGTGCGGGGCACGTTAAGCAGCAACGATGGGGAAGTCACGCTGACCTGGGGGCTTGCCGGCCTGGGCATCTTGCAGCGCGCCGAATGGGATCTGGCGCGCTACCTGCGCAGCGGCCGGCTGGTGCACGTGCTGGAAGACTACGCGCTGCCGCAAGCCGACATCTACGCCGTGTTCCCCGAACGCCACCACCTGTCCGCCAAGGTCCGCGTCTTCGTGGATTTTTTGGTGGGCTATTTTCAGCGCGATAAACAGGCAGCCTGGTAGGGAAGGATGCGCGGCCCTGCGCAGAAGCCGCCAGGTGAGTGGCAAGCGGCAGACTGGACCGACAGCACGCAGCACGCAGCAGACAGCACGCAGCACGCAGCAGACAGCCGGCAGCAGACAGCAGACAGCAGACACCAGACAGCAGGCCGCCCCGTCCTCAATCCGCCGCGCTCAACCCGCCGACCACAGATGCTGCGCGGCATACGCGCGCCATGGCCGCCATGAGTCGGACCGCGCCAGCAACTGCGCGGGCGTGTAGGGCCGCGCTTCCAATTTCTCCAACGCACGGATCAAGCCGATGTCCGCGCTGGGAAACGCATCCGGTTCGCGCAACTGGCGCAACGCAATGTACTGCGCCGTCCACTCTCCGATGCCGCGTATTGCGCGCAGCCGCTTGACCGCGTCTTCCAGACTGCTGCCCGGATCGAACAAACGTGGGTCCGCCACCGCCGCAGCCGCCACCGCCGACAGCGTGGCCGCGCGGCTGCGCGGCATGCCCAGACCGGCAAGCTCCGCGTGGGCCAACGCAGGCGGCTCGGGAAAACAGTGGGTCAGGCCGTCCTCGGGCTGCGTCAGCCATGCGCCATGCGCGGCCACCAGCTTGCCCGCCAGCCGGATAGCCGCCGACACGGTGATCTGCTGGCCCAGCACCGCGCGCATCGCCAATTCAAAACCGTCCCAGGCGCCCGGCACGCGCAAGCCAGGGCGCGCCGCGATCAACGCCGCCATCACCGGGTCATGCGCGAACTGCGCCGCCAGCGCAACGGGGTCGCTGCCCAGGTCGAACAGCCGCCGGATCCGCGCAATGATCGTCGGCAAGGCATTCACGCGCGCCACGCGCACCGTGGCCTGCAACGCGTTGCCCGTGCCCGGCCGCACGCTGATCGTGCCCTGCATGCCATCCACGCTGACCGTGCGCGCATAGCCATCGCCATCCACGCGCTCCATGCCGGGTATGGCCCGCATCCGCAGAAAATCCAGCATGGCCGCCCAGTCGTAAGGCGGCCGGTAGCGCAGCAACAGCTTGATTTCGCCTTGCGCGGCGTAGGGCACATCGGGCCGGGCCGAACGCCGCAGCGCGCCGGGCGCGCGCCCGAACAGCGCCAGGAAGGTTTCGTTAAAGCGGCGAATGCTGCCAAAGCCGGAAGCGAAGGCAATGTCGGCCATGGGCAGCTGGGTTTCGTGGATCAGTTGCTTGGCCAGCAGCACACGCCGGGTTTGCGCCACGGCCACCGCCGACGCACCCAGATGCTGGCGAAACAGCCGGCGTAGTTGCCGGTCGCCCACGCCCAGCCTGGCGGCCATCGCGTCCACGCCGGCATCGTCCAAGGCGCCCGCCTCGATCAGCGCCAGCGCGCGCGCCACGCTGTCCGGTAGTTCACGCGGGGGGCCAAGGTCGGGCGCGGTTTCCGGGCGGCAGCGCAGGCAAGGGTGAAACCCCGCTTCTTGCGCGGCGGCGGCACTGCCAAAAAACGTGACGTTGCGAGATAGCGGCGTGCGCGCCGGGCACACCGGGCGGCAATAAATGCGCGTGGTCTTCACCGCTGTGAAGAAGCGCCCGTCGTAACGGGCGTCGCGCACGCTGATGGCGCGGTAGCAGGCGTCGTGATCCAGGTTCATGCCGCCATGCTAGCGCCGCCGGCAGGCGGGCATCTAGCGGTTTTCGGACAGTGTTGTGCCGATGATATTGCTGTCCGAAAACCGCCGGCACATCCACCGCGCGGCACGCCTGCGCTTGGCCAAAAGCGCGGGCATGAGCGCGCATGTAAAGAAGTCGTCGCGCTTTGCAAACCCTTGTGACAGCTCTGAATGACTTTGTAGCGTGTTAAGCAACACGGCGGCATATGATGCGTTCCCTTTTTCGGAGAACAGATTTTTATGTCGCGCCCCTTGTGCATGTCCGCTATTTTGGCCGCCACGTTGATGCTCGCCGCGTGCGGTGACGACAACGCCAAGCCGCAAGCAAAAGCCGCTGAAGCCAGCACCGCCCAGGCCGAGATCGTCAAGTACAACCAGTACGTTGACGCGGCCAACAGCATCAGCCAGTCGTTTGATGAAACGCTGGACCAGTACAACAAGTACATGGTGCCCAAGATGGCCGACAAGAAGCCCGTGAAGGACTACGTCATCGGCAACGACATCATGGTGCTGCGCACCAAGGAAAAGCTGGAAAAGGCCCTGGCCATGAAGCCGGCCATCCCCGAGATCGACGCGCCCGCCAAGAACTTTGCCGACGCGCTGGGCAAGCTGGCCCCGCTGTCCACCGAGCTGCAAAACTACGCTGCCGCCAAGACCTTCCTGTCGGACAACGGCGCGCTGGCACGCGAGAAAAGCCCGGCCTACGTGGCCGCGCTGACCGAAGTGGCCAAGGCCGAAAGCGCCTTCTACCATGGCATTTCCGTGAAGGACACGGCCAACACCAAGGAAGCGTTCGAGAAGGCCAAGAAGGACACCGTGGCCTACTACCGCGCGGGCATGGTCTATTACGGCAAGTCCACGCTGGACCAGGCCACCGGCATTTTCGAAGGTACCGGCCTGGGCGACAAGAAGGACGCGTTCAAGCAGCAGCTGGACAAGCTGAACGAGATGACGCTGGGCTTTGACAAGAAGACCCGCGAGGCCGATCCCAAGGGCTGCGCCAGCACGATGATGCAGGCCAACGCCTTCCTGGCCGCCGGCCGCAAGGTGCTGGAAAACACGGACAGCGGCCGCTACAAGCAGGACGCCGAACGCACCGGCGCCTTCAAGATGATGCGCCCCACCATCGTGGACGACGCCTACAGCCTGCGCCAGACGTTCAACAACCTGATCAACAACCTGAACGTCAACCGCTGCTGATCATCGCTGCGGATCACCGCCGCGCCATCTTCAACTTCAGGTTGAAGATGTTGTGAACGGCGCTGCGCGCACGGCGCGCAGCGCTCGGTACATTGCCGACAGACCCTTACCCGCAAGGAGCCTGTCGGCTTATGAAGACCTACCGCATCGCAACCATCCCCGGCGACGGCATCGGCAAGGAAGTGATTCCGGCCGGCCAGCGCGTCATGCAGGCCATTGCCGGCGAAGGCGGCCTGCAATTCGAATTTCAGAACTTCGATTGGGGCGGCGACTATTACCGCCAGCACGGCGTGATGATGCCCGCCGATGGCCTGGACGCCTTGCGCGACAAGGACGCCATCCTGTTCGGCTCGGCCGGTGACCCCGACATTGCCGACCACATCACCCTGTGGGGCCTGCGCCTGAAGATCTGCCAGGGCTTTGACCAGTACGCCAACGTGCGTCCCACGCGCATCCTGCCCGGCATCGACGCGCCGCTAAAGCGCTGCACGCCCGAGCAACTGAACTGGGTCATCGTGCGCGAAAATTCCGAAGGCGAATATTCCGGCGTGGGGGGCCGCGTGCATCAGGGCCATCCGATCGAGGCCGCTACCGACGTGTCCATCATGACGCGGGCCGGCGTTGAACGCATCCTGCGCTTTGCCTTCAAGCTGGCGCAATCGCGCCCGCGCAAGCTGTTGACCGTCATCACCAAATCCAACGCGCAGCGCCACGCCATGGTCATGTGGGACGAGATCGCGCTGCAAGTCAGCCGCGAATTTCCCGACGTCACGTGGGACAAGGAACTGGTCGACGCCGCCACCGCGCGCATGGTCAACCGGCCCGCGTCGCTGGACACCATCGTGGCCACCAACCTGCACGCCGACATCCTCAGCGACCTGGCCGCCGCGCTGGCCGGCAGCCTGGGCATCGCGCCCACCGGCAACATCGACCCGGAACGCCGCTACCCCTCCATGTTCGAACCCATCCACGGTTCGGCCTTCGACATCATGGGGCAAGGCCTGGCCAACCCGGTGGGCACGTTCTGGTCGGTGGTCATGCTGCTGGAACACCTGGGCGAGACGGACGCGGCGGCGCGTTTGATGCAAGCCATCGAACGCGTCACGGCCACCCCGGCGCTGCATACTCGCGACCTGGGCGGGCAGGCGCGTACCGATGACGTTACCGAGGCCGTCTGCGCGCAGCTGGCGCAGGGCAGGCAGGTCAAGGCGGCGTAGCGGCACGCGCCGCCCGCGGCGATACCCGGACACCGCGACAGGGCGCAAGACCCCGAGGCAGCAAGCTTCACGCGGTGGCCGGCAATACAACAAGAAGCGAAGTCCATTCGTATTCCAAGGAGACAAGCATGTTCAAGCAACGATTCCGCGTGCGCGCGTTGGCGCTCGCCTGCGCGATGGGCCAGCCCTTGATGGGCGGGGCCGCCATGGCGCAGACGTATCCGGCCCGGCCGATCAGCCTGGTGGTGCCGTTTCCGGCGGGCGGCACCACCGACGTGTTGGCGCGGGCCTTGGGGCAGGAACTGTCCAAGAGCCTGGGCCAGCCGGTGGTGGTGGAAAACAAGCCGGGCGCGGGCTCGACGCTGGGCGCCGACTACGTGGCCAAGGCAGCGCCCGACGGCTACACGCTGCTGATGGGCGCGGTGCATCACACCATCGCCACCAGCGTCTACAAGAGCCTGCACTACGACTTTCAGAAGGACTTCGCGCCGGTGACGACGGTGGCGCTGGTGCCCAACGTGCTGGTCGTCAACCCCAAGCTGGACGCCACCACCGTGCAAGGCCTGCTCAAGCTGGCGCAGGCTGCGCCGGGCAAGCTGACGTATGGGTCCAACGGCATGGGCACGGGGCAACACCTGATCGGTGCGCAGTTCGAGCAGCAGGGCCACGTCAAGCTGCTGCACGTGCCGTACAAGGGCAGCGGGCCGTTGACCACCGATTTGCTGGGCGGCCAGATCGATATGTCGTTCGACACCATCACGCCCGTGCTGGCGCACATCCAAAGCGGCAAGCTGCGCGCGCTGGCCGTCACCACCGATCAGCGTTCGGCCGCGTTGCCCAATGTGCCGACGATGCAAGAGGCGGGCATCAAGCCCTTCAACATGGGGACGTGGTTTGGCGTGTTGGCGCCGGCCGCCGCGCCCGCCGAGGTGGTGACGCGGCTGAACGCCGAGATGGTGAAGATCATCCATTCGCCCGACTTCTCGCGCCGGATGGCCGAGATCGGGGCGGTGCCGATCGGCGATACGCCCGAGCAGATGCGCGCCCGTATCGGCGCGGACACCACCAACTACGCCAAGCTGGTCAAAGACGCGAACGTTGCGATCAACTGAGCGATCCGCCTTGCGCGGGCGCCAGGGGAAGCGGACCCCGCAAGCGCGCTGCGCCGGGTTGATCCGCCGACCGTCTACGCGCGGAACCAGCCGCGTGCAATCGGCAAGGCCAGCAGTTTGCGGTAAATGCCTTGCGTGGCCAGCGTCAGCGGTGCGCCGACGCGATTCCACACCGCCGCGGTAATCGCCGCGGCGATGGGCGCCAGCACCAGGCCGCCCGCGATGTCCAAGGGGAAATGCACGCCCAGATAGACGCGCGCCGTACCGACGACGGCGGCGCCCAGCAACGCAAGCCAGCCCCAGGCCGTCCAGCGCCGGTCCAGGATCAGCGCGAACGCAAAGGTGGCAATGATGATGGTGTGGTTGCTGGGGAAGGAAGAGGTCGCCTTGTGCGGAAAGAACGCATGGCCCAGCCCCAGCACGAACGGACGCGGCTGCGGCCACAGCGCCCCGCACAGATAGCTGATGAACAGCGCGGCGCCGATGCTGGCCAGCACCTTCAGCGCCAGGCTGCGTTGCGGCTGCCCGCCCCACAACCACAGCGCGGCCAGCGCGCCGGGCACCAGCAGGATCAGCCGGTTGGCGATCAGCATGGCGGCGTGGATGCGCCAGGCGGGCGAAGCCGGGTCGGCGTTGATCGAAAGAAACAGGGAATGGTTCAGGCTGTCCAGGAAATCCATGACACGTCATCGCAGCGTAATAAACAATAGCCGCGATGGTAATGGGGTTTCCCGTCAGTCCGCTTACAAAGTGCGGCGCCGTGCTGGGTTTTACTTCTGGACACGCGAGGCCGGCCGCAGCCTGATTCGGCCAAACCTCATCCTTTCAGCTTCTTGCCCAAGCGCCGCCAACCGATTACCACGCCGGTCAGGCTCAACGCCGCGCCGCCCAGGCTCAACACAATCAGCAGCACGTCCCACACCGGCCGGCGCGACAACAGGCCGGTCCAGTCCCAGCTATGCAAGAAGGCGAACAGCCAGCGGCTGACGCGATTGCTGCGGTCTTGCCGGCCCACGATCTGGCTGGTGGCCGGGTCCAGATACACCCAGGTCGCCTGCGGGTTGTCGTAGACGACGCGCCACATCGGCAGCGGCTTTTCGACGTGGCCCAGCATCGCGTGCGCGTCTCGCGCGTAGTAGTAGAAATCGTAGTCGTGCAGAACCTGAACCTCGCGTATCGCCGCGTCGGGCAGCAGGCGCGCGGCCGACTCGCGCAAGTCTGCTTCGGCAAACGCGGTGGGCGTGGCGGCCGTGGCCGACAGCACGCGCGGCGCGCCGACGCTGCTGCGGGCCAACGCCACGTCCTGGCCGGCGGCGCGCGTCCAGGTCAGTTCGCGCGGGGCGGCAGGCAGCGCGGCAATCAGTTCACGCGGCGAGGCCAGCGGCGTCTCGGCGGCGGGGCCGGCGTACGCGCTGTGCGCCAGCGGCGCGGCCGTGCTGGTAAACAACTTCCACGGGTTCATCGACATCAGGCCGCTGAAGATCCATGTGATGGTGATGGCGGCAAACAGCAGCCCGCTGATGTGATGCCATCGCATCATGCGTTCGCGGTAGGGCGAACGGCTGCCCGTGGCGTACGGGCGCGAAAAGCGCCAGCGCAGGATGCCCACCACCGTGCCCGTCAGCGCCACCAGCACACCCGCCACCGACAGCCACACCACCACGTCATGCCACCAGCGGTCCAGCACGTTGCCGCGCAGCGGATACAGCCAGTGGATCCACGCGCCCGCGTAGTTCCAGGCGCGCTCGTTGCGCGTGGCGTCCAGCACCACCGCGCCCGTGGCCGACGACACGTACAAGCGCGTGCGCGCCGGGTCGTCCATGTCCACCCGATGCAGCGGACGGTGCACGTCCAGCGAACCCGAATGCGTGTAGACGTCTTCGTCCACGGTTTCCTGATGGCGCGCGGCGTACTGCCCGCCGAACCATGCCTGCGCCGATGCCTTCGCCACCGACGCATCGGCGGGCGGCAGCAGGGCGCCGGTGGCCGCATCCACCACCTTGGGCGGCTTGCGCGGCGCGCCGGGCACCAGATAGACCGGCGCGCCGGCGCGCGTGGCGGCCAGGCTCAGGCCGATGGAATCGCTTGCCCCGGCCGCCGCCAGCGCCTGGGCGGGCGTGACGGCAAGCGTGGCCGCGTCCAGCGGCGCCAGATGCGTCAGCCGCTCGTGCGGCGTCAGCTTGGGGTAGCCCACGTACATCATCACCACGCCGGAAATAAACCACATGGCGAAGAACAGGCACAGCACAATGCCGGCCCAGCGATGGATCAGGTACAGCCAACGCTTGGCGCGCGTGGACAGTGGCGGCCCGGCGTGGCGCGCGGGCGCGCGGCTGGATGTGGTGCTCATGGCATCCCCCTTGGTCGCGCGTTCGTCAGAACCGCATTTGCAGCGTCAGTTCCACCGAACGCGGCGCGCCCAGGTAGAACATGGTCGGGCTGGCGTTGGCGGCGTAGACCTTGTCGGTCAGGTTACGCACGCGCACGGTGGCGTTCACGTTGCGGTTGATCCGGTGCGACAGGGCCGCATCGAACACGGTGTAGGACGGCGCCCACACGGTGTTGGCCGCGTCCGCGTAGGAACGGCCCACGTAGCGCGCGGCGACGCTGGCATTCCAGTCGGGCACGAAGGCGTAATCGATCCATACGTTGGCCAACCGGCGTGGCGTGTTGGTCGGCACGTTGCCATTGCGCGATACCGGCACGCCACCCACGGATTGCGAGAAGTCGTCGTAACGCGGGTCGACAAAGGCCACGTTGCCTTGCAGGGACAGCTTGGGCGTCAGTTGCAGGCCGCCCGCCAGTTCCACGCCGCGCGCGGACTGCGCGCCCACCGGCACGCTGACGCCGGGGTTGTCGGGGTCGGACGTGGCCATGTTCTTGCGCTTGATCTCGTAGACCGCCACGGTGGCCGCGCCGCGCCCGTCCCAGAAGTTGAACTTGCCGCCCACTTCGGCCTGCGTGCCGGTGGTGAGCTTGTCGTTGTTCAGCACGTCGGCGAAGGATGCGGTGGCCAGCAAGCCGGAAGGGGGGTCCGCCGCCGTCGCGTACTGCGCGTACAACGCGGCTTCGGGGCTGACTTCCCAGTTCACGCCCAAGCGCCCGGTCAAGGGCGAATAGCTGCGCTGCGCGCTGGCGGGCGACGTGGCGGTCACCGCGCGGCGGTTGGTCAGGTCCAGGTCGATAAAGTCCTTGCGCAGCGCCGACACAATGGCCACGCCGGGCAGCACCTGCGTGCGGTTTTCCACCGTCAGGGCAAAGGTGCGGATGCGGTTCTCGCGATCGGGCTTGTGGCCGCGCGTCATGCCGGGAATATCGTAGAAGTCGCCAGGCGAAAAGTCGTACGGGTCCACGGCGTCGACCTGGCCGTTGATGCTGGTTGGAAAGCGCGTGACCTTGTTCTGGCTGATGTCGGCGCCAAACGACCAGTCGCTGGGCAGCCCGGCAAGCGTCGAGCGGTACAGCCCTTCGATGCGGTTGCCGGTCAGCGTCTGCTCGTGCCGTTGCAGCAACGCGCCCGAGCGCAGCACCAGGCTGTTGCCGGCATTGAAGCGATAGCTTTCCAGGTTACGAAAATCGCGTTCAGCACGATAGTGGTACAGCGTGTTCTTCAGCGTCAGGTTCGAGCCCGCGCGCCATTCGGTGATCGACCGCGCCCACAGAATGGATTGCTCGTACAGGCCGTCGTTGACGTTGTAGTTCTTGAAACGCGTGCCATCCATGATCTGGCCTTCGCCTTGCACCACGCCGTTGGCGTTGGTTTTTAGCGGCGTGCCCCAGTAGGGGCGGTCGACCTGTTCGCGCTGGTATTCAAAGGCGAAGGTCTGGGTCAGGTCCGCGCCCAGGTCCGACAGCAGCGATGCCGCCACTTGCGTGGCGCGGCTATGGTTGCCGTCCACCCAACCGTGGCTGGAGCCGGTGTTGGCGTCGATACGCAGGTAGTGGCCCTGGCCGCCGGCGTCACCCGCCAATTGCTGGTTCAGGCCGATGGAATATTGGCGGCTGTCGAACGAGCCCAGGCGGAATTGGCTGTCGTAGAAGGTGTCGCGTTCGGGCAGCTTGGTGACAACGTTGATGGCGCCGCCGACCGCGCCCGCGCCGAACAGAAACGTGGACGGGCCGCCGATGGCTTCGACGCGATCGTAGATCCAGCTGTCCACCGGGCGCCCGGCAATGGCGTCGTACTGCACCGAGATGCCGTTGAACAATTGCGATACCTGGCCACCGGCGAAGCCGCGATAGCTGACCGCGCCGGCATTGCCGGGGGGCGAGGCGTTGTCCACGCCCGGAATGCCGCGCGCGATGTCCTGCGTGTTGAGCGAGCCACGCGCTTCGATCTGCTCGCGCGTGATGACGGTGACGCTGGCCGGCGTTTCGCGCAGGGTCAGCCCCAGGCGGCTGCCGGTGCTGTCCTTGATGTCCAGGTCGATGGGGCCGTTGGGCGCCGGCTCAACATGGCCGGCGCCGTAAATGGTGGTGGGCGCCAGGGTCGTGACGGCGGGTTCGGCGGCCAGGGACAGGGCGGGAGCGCTGGCCATGACGCCCAGCAGCAAGGTGTACAGAGAAGTGTGTTTCATGAAGCATGCCTGCAAACGGGCGAGCGCGTCCGGCACGCCGCCGGAATGCAGGCGGTGCGCGGGGAAGGCTCAAGGTCTGGATGACGACGTCGCCATGCCTCGCGCATCAAGGCGCGAAGACGGTGGGTCGGCTAAAGACGGCAAGCTGGGCGATAGGTCGTGCTGCGCACACAGCGGGCCACGAGGGGCCACGACGGGACACCAAGGGGCCAAGAAGGGACCACCAAGGAAGCCGCGAACGTGTGGGCGGTTGACTCAGCGCCAGCTTAGTTGGCGGGCGGTGCGCGCGGCTGAACCGCGCTCCAGGCATGAAGGGGGTTTGCCGCCAGGAAGAACAGCGGCGGGTAGGTCGTGGCGCGGCGCACGGGAACGGGCAGCACCGGCACGGGCGTGGGCAGGATGCCGACGTCGGCATGGGGGTTACGGCACAGCGGACAATGGTGGTTGTCACCATGGCCGTCGCCGGCATGACCGTCTTGCGAGGCGTCGTGCGGGCCATCGTGCACGACGTCCAGCGTCATCGTGGCGCTGTCATCCGCGCCAGCGGCGCAGACATCGACCTGGATGCGATGGATGTGATGGCCGTCGGGAGACAGGCTCAGGGCATGGGCTAGCGACGGCGCCAACGACGCCCACAGGATCGCGGCAAGCGCGATCCACACGGTGGGGCGGGTCAGGAAAGTAGCGAAGCACATGGAGCCGGATTATATCGGAGCAGTTTTCCGATGCGCGCGCAAAATCAAAAGAATCTCAACGCGCTTTGCTCC
This sequence comes from Achromobacter sp. B7, assembly GCF_003600685.1. NCBI lineage: Bacteria > Pseudomonadati > Pseudomonadota > Betaproteobacteria > Burkholderiales > Alcaligenaceae > Achromobacter > Achromobacter sp. B7. Next base: position 4,866,323 of record NZ_CP032084.1, on the reverse strand, counting down.
GGCGCTTTGCCTGCGGCGCGGCCAGGTGCATGGCCCGGAGGATGGCCCGCTGCATGGCCCGGCGCGGGGCCGGTTCAAACCGACAGATGCCGCCGCACGTCCTCGCCGTCGATGGCGCTACGGTCGCCGCTGGCCACCACTTCGCCGCGCGACAGCACCACGAACTGATCCGCCAGCTCGCGCGCGAAATCGAAGTACTGCTCGCATAGCAGGATGGCGATGTCGCCGCGCTGGCGCAGCATGTGGATCACCCGCGCGATGTCCTTGATGATGGACGGCTGGATGCCTTCGGTGGGCTCGTCCAGAATGATGAGCTTGGGCTCGGCCACCAGCGCGCGCGCAATGGCCAGCTGTTGCTGCTGGCCGCCCGACAGGTCGCCTCCGCGCCGCGACAGCATGCTTTTGAGCACGGGAAAAAGTTCAAACACCTCTTCCTTGATGCGACGCGCGCGCGCGGCGGGCTTGGTGGCCATGCCCATCAGGATGTTCTCTTCCACCGTCAGCCGCGCAAAGATGTCGCGGCCCTGCGGCACATAGGCCATGCCGCGCGCGGCGCGCTGGTGCGGCGCCAGCCGTGTGATGTCCGCACCGTCGAAAGCGATGTTGCCGCTGGCCACGGGCAACACGCCCATCACGCATTTCAGCAAGGTGGTCTTGCCCACGCCGTTGCGGCCCAGCAGGGCCAGGCATTCGCCCTGGCGCACCGACATCGATACGCCGCGCAGCGTGTGGCTGCCGCCGTAGTATTGGTTGATCGTGCTTACGTCCAGCATCTTTAGCGCCCCAGGTAGACTTCGATCACGCGCGGGTCGGCCTGCACCTTGCTCATCGGCCCTTCGGCCAGCACCGAGCCTTCGTGCAGCACCGTCACCTTGCCCGTGCCCGCGATCTGGTTGACGAAGTCCATGTCGTGTTCCACCACCATCAATGAATGGCGGCCCCGCAGCTCGTTCAGCAGTTCGCCGGTGCGTTCGGTTTCGGCATCGGTCATGCCCGCCACGGGTTCATCCAGCAACAGCAGCTGCGGCTCTTGCATCAGCAGCATGCCGATTTCCAGCCACTGCTTCTGCCCGTGCGACAGCAGGCCGGCCGGGCGCCGCACTTCCGTGCGCAGGCGGATCAGGTCCAGCGTTTCGCCGATCTTGTCGGCCTGCTCGCTGCTCAGGCGCGAGAACAGCGTGGGCCGCACGCGCTTGTCCGTCTTCATCGCCAGCTCCAGGTTTTCAAACACGCTGTGCTGCTCGAAGACCGTGGGGCGCTGGAACTTGCGGCCGATGCCCGCGTGCGCAATCTGCGCTTCGTTCAAGGTTGTCAGGTCTATGCTCTGGCCAAAAAACGCGGTGCCCGCCGTGGGCCGCGTCTTGCCGGTGATGACGTCCATCATCGTGGTCTTGCCCGCGCCGTTGGGGCCGATGATGCAGCGCAGTTCGCCCACGCCGATGTCCAGCGTCAGGTCGTTCAGCGCCTTGAAACCGTCGAAACTGACGGTGATGCCTTCCAGGTACAGGATGGCGCCGTGGCTGGTGTCCAGGCCCTTGGGGCTGACGCGGCCGTAGCCGGCATCGCCGCTGGGGCCGCCGTCCAGCATGGCCTGTTCGGTGTGCGTGCTGGTCATGCCTTCTTCTCCTGCAAGCGTGCCATGATGCGGCGGGCCAGGCCCACGATGCCGGTGGGCAGGAACAGCGTCACCAGCACGAAGATCAGGCCCAGCGCATACAGCCAGAATTCCGGCAGCACGCTGGTGAACCAGGTCTTCAAGCCATTGACCGCACCCGCGCCGATGATGGGGCCGATCAAGGTGCCGCGCCCGCCGGTGGCCACCCAGATCACCATTTCAATCGAGGTCTCGGTCGACATTTCGCTGGGGTTGATGATGCCCACCTGCGGCACGTACAGCGCGCCGGCTATGCCGCACAACACGGCCGACAAGGTCCACACGAACAGCTTGAATCCCAAGGGGTCGTAGCCGATAAAACGCAGCCGGCTTTCGGCATCGCGCACGGCGGTCAGCACGCGGCCCAGCTTGGATTGCGTGACCACGCGCGCCAGGATCAACGCGCCCGCCAACGCGGCCAGCGTGATCCAGTACAGCGCGGCGCGCGTGCCCGGCGCGGTGATGTCAAAACCCAGGATGCGCTTGAAATCGGTAAAGCCGTTATTGCCGCCAAAGCCCGTGTCGTTGCGAAAGAACAGCAGCATGGCGGCGAACGTCAGCGCCTGCGTGATGATGGAAAAGTACACGCCCTTGATGCGTGAGCGGAAGGCGAAGTAGCCGAACACAAAGGCCAGCACGCCGGGCACCAGCACCACCAGCAGCATCGCGTACCAGAAGTGCTCGGTGAAGGACCAGTACCAGGGGTAGCTCTTCCAATCCAGGAACACCATGAAGTCGGGCAGGTTGCTTTGGTAGACGCCGTCGCGGCCGATGGCGCGCATCAAATACATGCCGTGCGCGTAGCCGCCCAGTGCAAAGAACAGGCCGTGGCCCAGCGACAGGATGCCGGCGTAGCCCCACACCAGGTCCAGCGCCAGCGCCGCCATCGCGTAGCACATGAACTTGCCCAGCAGCGCCACGGCATACGCGGACACGTGCAGCGCATGGCCGGGCGGAAACACCAGGTTCAGCAGCGGCAGCAGCGCCAGCAGTGCGGCCGCCACGGCCAGGGCCGTCCACGCGCGGCCCGAGAACAGGGGGCGGCGGGTCAGCAGGGTCAGATCGGTCAGCGCGGTCTGTTTCATTCAACGCTCCGGCCGCGAGGGGCGAACAGGCCTTGCGGCCGCTTTTGGACAAACAGCACGATGAGCACCAGGATGGTGATCTTGGCCATGACGGCGCCCGCATAGGGCTCCAGGAATTTGTTGACGCCGCCCAGCCCCATGGCCGCGATGACGGTGCCGGCCAACTGGCCCACGCCGCCCAGCACCACCACCATGAAAGAGTCGACGATGTAGCCGCGCCCCAGGTCGGGCCCCACGTTGCCCAGCTGCGACAAGGCTACGCCGGCAAGGCCCGCAATGCCCGAGCCCAGGCCGAAGGCCAGCATGTCCACGCGTCCGGTCGGCACGCCCACGCAATCGGCCATGCGCCGGTTCTGCGTGATGGCGCGCACGAACAGCCCCAGGCGCGTGTGGTTCAGCAGCACCCACACCAGGAACACCACAAAGAAGGCAAAGCCGATGATGACCAGCCGGTTGTAGGTCAGCACCAGGCCGCCCAGCACCGTGATGCCGCCGGACATCCAGCTGGGGTTGCCCACTTCCACGTTCTGCGCGCCGAACAACGTGCGCACGCCTTGCATCAGCATCAGGCTGATGCCCCACGTGGCCAGCAGCGTTTCCAGCGGCCGGCCGTACAGCCAGCGGATCACGGTGCGTTCCAGCGCCATCCCGACCAGCGCCGTCACGACGAAAGCCAGCGGCAGCGCCGCCACCACGTACCAGTCCAGCCAGCCTGGCAACCAGGCGCGAAACAGCGACTGCACCACGTAGGTCACATACGCGCCGATCATCAGCAATTCGCCGTGCGCCATGTTGATGACGCCCATCAAACCGAAGGTGATGGCAAGCCCCAGCGCCGCCAGCAGCAACACGCTGCCCAGGCTGATGCCGTAGAACAGGTTGCCGGCCCATTCAATCGTGGCCAGGTGGCGGTCGATCTGTTTAAGCGCGGTGGCTGCGGCCTCGCGCACGCCGGCATCCGGTTCGGTGTATGCGCCGTCGCGCTCTTGCGTCAGCGCGGCAAGCGTCGGGCGGAACGCGGCGTTGCGCGTGTTGCCCAGCAGTTCCACGGCATGGCGGCGCTTGGCCGGGTCGGCGCTTTTTAATTCCAGGTTGGCCTGCGCGATCAGCAGCGCGTCGCGCACGGCGTCGTTCTTTTCGGAGGCCAGCGCCTTTTCAAGCATGGGCAGGCGGGCGGGGTCGCCGGTCTGCTGCAAGCGGCGCGCGGCGTCCAGCCGTTCATCGGGCTTGTCCGAAAACAAGCGGGAACCCGCCAGCGCGGCCTCGATGGCGCGGCGCAGGCGGTTGTTGATGCTGACGGTGCCGGAACCCGAAGGCAGGTCCACGGCCGCGCCGGTTGTCGGATCGGTGGCGCGCGCGCTGTCGATGCCGATCAGCACGCGTCCATCCGGCGTGGCATAAAGCTGGTCATTGCCCAGCGCCTGCAAGACGGCCGCGGCGCCGGGTTCGGGCAGCTGGCCCAGCGCGGCAATCGCTTGCAGCTTGGCGTCCGTGTCGTCGCCGGCCAGCGGCGCAAGCAGGGCCGGGTCCACGCCCGCTGCCGCCGCGGGGGCGGCCAGCAGCGGCATGGCAAGCAGCCACGCAAGAAGAAGACGACGCAAAACGTGTGCGATTGCCGCGATGTGCATGGCTGCTGTTTCCCTTAGAGGCCTTGCCTGCCTTCGTTACCCGGGATGTACGGGCTCCAGGGTTGAGCGCGGATCGGACCCTTGCTCTTCCACACCACGTTGAACTGGCCGTCCGCCTTGATCTCGCCGATGTAGACGGGCTTGTGCAGGTGGTGGTTGGTCTTGTCCATTTCGATGGTGTAGCCGTCGGGCGCGTTGAACTTCTGGCCGCCCATTGCCGCAATCACCTTGTCCACATCGGTGGTCTTGGCCTGTTCCACGGCCTGCTTCCACATGTGGATGCCGACGTAGGTGGCTTCCATCGGGTCATTGGTCACGACCGTGCTGGCGTTGGGCAGGTTCTTGGCCTTGGCGTAGGCCTTCCACTTCTTGATGAACTCTTCGTTGACCGGGTTCTTCACCGATTGGAAGTAGTTCCACGCGGCCAGGTGGCCGACCAGCGGCTTGGTGTCCACGCCGCGCAGTTCTTCTTCACCCACCGAGAACGCCACGACCGGCACGTCGGTAGCCTTCAGGCCGGCGTTGCCAAGCTCCTTGTAGAAGGGCACGTTGGAATCGCCGTTGATGGTCGAGATGACGGCCGTCTTGCCGCCGGTGGCGAACTTCTTGATGTTGGCCACGATGGTCTGGTAGTCGGAATGGCCGAACGGCGTGTAGACCTCGTCGATGTCGCTGTCCTTGACGCCCTTGGAATGCAGGAAGGCGCGCAGGATTTTGTTGGTGGTGCGCGGATAGACGTAGTCGGTGCCCAGCAGCACGAAGCGCTTGGCGCCGCCGCCGTCTTCGCTCATCAGGTATTCCACGGCCGGAATCGCTTGCTGGTTGGGCGCGGCGCCGGTGTAGAACACGTTCTTCTCAAGCTCTTCGCCTTCGTACTGCACCGGGTAGAACAACAGGCCGTTCAATTCCTTGAAGACCGGCAGCACCGACTTGCGCGACACCGACGTCCAGCAGCCAAACACCACTGCCACCTTGTCCTGCGACAGCAGTTGGCGCGACTTCTCGGCGAACAGCGGCCAGTTCGACGCGGGGTCCACCACCACGGCTTCCAGCTTCTTTCCCATCACGCCGCCGTTGGCATTGATTTCGTCGATGGTCATCAGCGCGACGTCTTTGAGCGACGTCTCCGAGATGGCCATGGTGCCCGACAGGGAATGCAAGATGCCGACCTTGATGGTGTCTTCGGCGGCGAATACCTGCGGCATCCAACCGGACATGGCCAACAGGCTCATGGCGGTCAGTTGCTTCAAGGCTAGTCTGCGTTTCATGGTGACTCCTGGATGGAATGTGCCGGACGCACCGGCAGGAACGATCTCTAACAACACCTGACAACAAGAACCTCAAAGCAAAAGGCATGCCAAGTGCGTGGCGCGCGTCGGGCCGCTGTATGAAGAGGGGGTGTTTACGCGAACGCCGGCGTGCGTGGCTCGGCGGTCGTGGCCGGATCAAAACAGTGCCGCGTGCACAAAACAGGTGCGTGTCCTGCCCGCTTGCGGTGCGCGTGATGCGAGCGCGGTGGGCGCGCGACGGCCATTGCATGGGGCCATGCGCCGCGCGCCAGAGGGAAACGCCGCCAGTCCGCCAACATGGCACGGCTATTGCTTGGGAATCCGTACTTGTATACAAGAAAGGATTCCAGCATGAATGCCGCAGCAACCCAGACGAGCCCCATTGGTTGGACCATCGCGCAATGGCAGGCCGCCTACCGCGACACCGGCGCGCAGCCCGACGTGCTGCTGGCCGATTACGCCGCGCCGCAAGACGGGCCTGTGGACAATGCCTGGATCTGCCGCGTGGACCGCGCCACGCTGGATGAGCAGCTGGATGGCCTGCGCCTGATGCTGGCCGCCGTGGGCGGCGACATGACGCGCCTGCCGCTGTACGGTGTGCCATTCGCCATCAAGGACAACATCGATGCGGCGGGTTGGCCCACGACGGCGGCCTGCCCGGAGTTCGCCTACACCGCACAGGAAGACGCGACCGTGGTGCAGCGCCTGCGCGCGGCCGGCGCCATCCTGATCGGCAAGACCAACCTGGATCAGTTCGCCACCGGCCTGGTGGGCACGCGCTCGCCGCATGGCGCGGTGGCCAACACGTTCAACCCCGACTATGTCAGCGGCGGTTCCAGCTCGGGGTCCGCCTCGGTGGTGGCGCGCGGCATTGCCGCGTTTTCGCTGGGCACCGACACCGCCGGCTCGGGCCGCGTGCCGGCCGGGTTCAACAACATCGTGGGCCTCAAGCCCACCAAGGGCTGGCTCAGCACGGCGGGCGTGGTGCCGGCGTGCCGCACGCTGGATTGCGTGTCGATCTTTGCACTGACCGTGGCCGACGCCGAACTTGTTGCTGAGGTTGCGGGCGGCTACGACGAACGGGATCCGTATTCGCGCCAGATGCCGGCCGGCGCCTCGCTGCCGTGGCCGCGCGCGCCCAAGCTGGCGGTGCCCGCCACCTTGGAGTTCTTTGGCGATGCGCAGGCCGCCGCCGTGTTCGAGGACGCCGTACGCGCCTTGAAGGACACGGGCGCGCAAGTGCAGGCCATTGACTTTGCCCCCTTCAATGAGCTGGCCGCGCTGCTGTATCAAGGGCCGTGGGTGGCGGAACGTTTCGCGGCCGTGGAAGACTTGTGGCAAACGCAGCCCGACGCGATCAACCCCGTCGTGCGCGGCATTGTCGAGCAGGCCGCGAACTACACCGCGCTGGATGCGTTCAAGGCGGAATACCGCCGCGCGGAATTGACGCGGCAGATTCATCAGGCACTGGCCGGGTTCGACGCGCTGGTCGTGCCGACCTCGCCGTCGATCTACACCATTGCCCAGTTGCAGGCCGACCCCGTCACGCTGAATTCGCGTCTGGGCGTGTACACCAACTTTGCCAACCTGGCCGACCTGTCGGCGCTGGCCTTGCCCGCCGGCATGCGCGCCGACGGCTTGCCGTCGGGCATTACCGTGATCGGCCTGGCCTGGCAGGACCGCGCGCTGGCGCAGTTTGGCCGCTTGTGGCAAGCGCAACGCGGGCTGCCCCTGGGCGCTACCGGTGCACCGCTGCCCGCCGGCATCGACGCCGCGCGCGCGCCCGCCGATACGGTGCGCGTGGCGGTCGTGGGCGCACACCTGACCGGCATGCCGCTGAACCATCAACTGACCTCGCGCCACGCGGTGCTGGTGGAAAAGACGCGCACCGCAAGCGACTACCGCTTGTATGCACTGGCCAACACCACGCCGCCCAAGCCCGGGTTGGTGAAGTCCGAGTCCGGTGCCCCCATCGAGGTGGAACTGTGGGACGTGCCGGTGACGGCGTTCGGCGCCTTCGTGGCCGAGATCCCCGCGCCCCTGGGCATCGGCACGCTGGAGCTGGAAGACGGCCGGCTGGTCAAGGGCTTTATCTGCGAACCGCGCGGCCTGGACGGCGCGCGTGACATCACCGCGTTTGGCGGTTGGCGCGCGTATCTGGCCAGCCTGTCCGCCAACGCCGCCACCCCCCGCTAACCCCATCAAGCCACTGGGAGCCGAACCGTGTTCGATACCGTTCTGATTGCCAACCGAGGCGAAATCGCCGTCCGCGCCATCCGCACCCTGAAGCGCCTGGGCATCCGCAGCGTGGCCGTGTATTCCGACCCTGACCGCAACGCCGCGCACGTGCGCGAAGCCGACGTGGCCGTGGCCCTGGGTGGGGAGAAAGCCGCCGACAGCTACCTGCGCATGGACCTGCTGCTGGCCGCCGCGCGCGAGCACGGCGCACAAGCCATCTACCCCGGCTATGGCTTCTTGTCGGAAAGCGCTGAATTCGCTGAGGCGTGCGAGGCGGCCGGCATCGCGTTCGTGGGCCCCACGCCCTTGCAGATTCGCGAGTTCGGCTTGAAGCACCGCTCGCGCGAACTGGCCGCCGAAGCGGGCGTGCCGATGACGCCGGGCACGGGCTTGCTGGCCAGCTTGGGCGAAGCCTTGTCGCAGGCCGAGCGCATCGGCTACCCCGTCATGCTCAAGAGCACGGCGGGCGGTGGCGGCATTGGCTTGTCGCGCTGCGAGAACGAAGCGGAACTGACCGTGGCGTTCGACAGCGTGCAGCGCATGGGCGAACATTTTTTCCGCGATGGCGGCGCGTTCATCGAACGCTATGTGGATAACGCGCGGCACGTGGAAGTGCAGATCTTCGGCGACGGCGCGGGCCGCGTGCTGGCGCTGGGCGAACGCGATTGCTCGGTGCAGCGGCGCAATCAGAAAGTGATCGAAGAAACGCCCGCGCCGCTGCTGCCGGCCGCAACGCGCGCGGCGCTGCTGGCCGCCGCCGTACAGCTGGGCGAGTCGGTGAACTACCGGTCCGCCGGCACGGTTGAATTCATCTACGACCCGGCGCGCGACAGTTTTTATTTCCTGGAAGTGAACACGCGTCTGCAAGTCGAACACCCCGTCACGGAAGCCGTCACGGGGCTGGACCTGGTGGAATGCATGCTGCGCGTGGCGGCAGGCGAAGCGCTGGACATCGCCGCGATGTCGCGCGCGCCGCAAGGGGCGTCCATCGAGGTGCGCCTGTATGCCGAAGACCCGTTGCGCCAATTCCAACCGTCGCCGGGCGTATTGACCGAAGTGTTCTTTCCCGAGGGCGTGCGCGTCGATGGCTGGGTGGCGACCGGCACCGAGGTGCCCGCGTTCTACGATCCGATGCTGGCCAAGCTAATTGTGCATGCGGACACGCGCGAAGCGGCCTTGGACAAGCTGGCCGACGCGCTGGGGCGCACGCGTCTGCACGGCATCGCCACCAACCTGGACTACCTGCGCCAGATCGTGGCCGACGAACGTTTCCGCGCGGGCAAGCTGTCTACGCGTTTCCTGGAGAGCTTTGCGTATCGGCCCGCCGCCATCGAAGTGCTGGAAGCGGGCACTTACACCAGCGTGCAGGATTATCCGGGCCGCACGGGCTACTGGGACATCGGCGTGCCGCCGTCCGGCCCGATGGACGACTACGCGTTCCGGCTGGCCAACCGCATCGTCGGCAACGCGCCGGACGCGGCGGGCATCGAGGCCACGCTGGTCGGCCCGACGCTGCGCTTTCATGGCGACACCATCGTGGCGTTGACGGGCGCCGAGTGCGCGGCCACGCTGGACGGCGAACCGGTGCCAATGTGGCAACCCATTGCCGTGCGTTCGGGCCAGGTGCTGGCCACCGGCCGCGCGCTGTCCGGTTGCCGCAGCTATCTGGCCGTGCGCAACGGCCTGGACGTGCCCGTCTACCTGGGCAGCCGCTCGACCTTTGCGCTGGGTCAGTTCGGCGGCCACGCTGGCCGCACGCTGCGTGTGGGCGACATGCTGGCCATCGTGCGTCCCGAGCTGGATGCGACGGCCACTGCGCCGCTGGCCGACCCCATGGCCGCGCCGGCCGACTTGATCCCCGCGTATGGCAATACCTGGGAAATCGGCGTGTTGTACGGCCCGCATGGCGCGCCGGATTTCTTCCAGCCCGAAGCGATGGACACGTTCTTCGCGGCGGATTGGGAAGTGCACTACAACTCGAACCGCCTGGGCGTGCGCCTGATCGGCCCCAAGCCCACCTGGGCGCGCGAGAACGGCGGCGAGGCGGGCTTGCACCCGTCCAACATCCACGATTGCGAATACGCCATCGGCAGCATCAACTTCACGGGCGACAGCCCCGTCATCCTGACGCGCGACGGCCCCAGCCTGGGCGGCTTCGTGTGCCCCGTGACCATCGCCAGCGCCGAGCTGTGGAAGGTGGGGCAGGTCAAGCCCGGCGACCGCATCCGCTTCGTGCGCATGGACTATCCGCGTGCGGTGGCGCTGCAAGCGGCGCAGGACCAAAGCGTGGCTGCGCTGTCGGGCGTGGCGCCCGCCGCGACCCAGCCCAGCCCCGTGCCGGCCACCGTGTCCGAGACCATCGTGGCGGCGCTGCCCGCCGAGAGCGCGCGCCCGTCAGTGTCGTACCGCCAGGCGGGCGACGGCTATCTGCTGCTGGAATACGGCGAGAACGTGCTGGACCTGGCGCTGCGCATGCGCATCCACCTGTTGATGGAAGCGCTGAACGCCGATCCGATTCACGGGGTGGAAGAGCTGTCGCCGGGCGTGCGCTCGTTGCAGATCCGTTATGACAGCCGTCAGATTTTGCAGGGCGCGCTGATCGAGCGACTGCTGAAGATCGAAGCGGGGCTGGCCGACGTGGCCACGCTGAAAGTGCCCACGCGCGTGGTCTACCTGCCGATGGCGTTCGAGGATACGGCCACGCTGGGCGCCGTGCAGCGCTACCAGGAAACCGTGCGCGCCAACGCGCCGTGGCTGCCGAACAATGTGGACTTCATCCAGCGCATCAACGGGCTGGCCAGCCGCAACGATGTGCGCGACATCGTGTTCGACGCCAGCTACCTCATCATGGGCTTGGGCGACGTGTACCTGGGCGCGCCGTGCGCCGTGCCGATCGACCCGCGACACCGCCTGCTGACGTCCAAGTACAACCCCGCGCGCACCCATACGGCCGAGGGCACGGTGGGCATCGGCGGCGTCTACATGTGCATCTACGGCATGGATTCGCCGGGCGGCTATCAGCTGGTTGGCCGCACCTTGCCGATCTGGAACAAGTTCCTGAAAAACCCCGTGTTCCAGGACGGCAAGCCGTGGCTGCTGCGCTTTTTCGATCAGGTGCGTTTCTACCCGGTGACCGAGGCAGAGCTGGACGTGTTGCGCGAAGACTTCCGCGAAGGGCGCGCCACGGTGCGCATCGAAGAGGAAGTCTTTGACTTCGCCGCGCACCAGCGCTTCCTGGCCGAGCAGGCCGACAGCATCGCCTTGTTCCAGACGCGTCAGAAAAGTGCGTTCGATGCCGAAGTGGCCTTGTGGAAAACGGAAGACGTGGCGGCCGAGCAACCTGCCGCGGCGCCCGAGCCCGAGGCCGACACCGCGCTGCGGGAGGGCGAACGCCTGGTCAGCGCCGACATGTGCGGCAACATCTGGAAGATACCCGTTCAGGTAGGGCAGAGCGTATCGGCCGGCGACACGCTGGTGGTCGTCGAAGCCATGAAGATGGAGCTGTCGGTCATCGCGCCCGCAGCGGGCACGGTCACGGCGATACGCTGCGTGCCGGGCAAGCCCGTCAACGCGGGCGACCCGCTGGTGGTGCTGGCCGAAGACGCCACTTGCACCGTGGCGGGATGATGCGGCTGGAATCCGTTCAGGTCAGCCCGGCGATCCGGCCCGCGCCGGCGCTGGCCGGATCGCTGGCCGACCAGGTGTACCAGCGCATCAAGGACGACCTGTTCGACTTTCGCATGCTGCCGGGCGAACGCTTTACCGAGGCCGATCTGGTGACGCGGCTGGGCGTCAGCCGCACGCCGGTGCGGCTGGGTCTGGCGCGCCTGGAGCGCGAAGGCTTCGTGCTGGCGCGCCCGCGCAGCGGCTGGCAGGTGCGGCCGTTTGATTTCGAACGCTTCGAGGCGCTGTACGACGTGCGCGTGGTGCTGGAGCAGGCAGCGGTGGACAAGCTATGCACGCGCGAGCCGATGGACGACTCCGGCATCCTGGGCGCGCTGAAAGACGTGTGGCTGGTGCCGCCGCCGCAGCGCATTCTGGATGGCCGCTTGGTGGCGCAGCTGGACGAGGCGTTTCATTGCTCGCTGGTAGCCGCCGCCGGCAACCCCGAGATGGCGCAGATACACCGCGACGTCACCGAGAAGATCCGCATCGTGCGGCGGCTGGATTTCACCAAGGATTTTCGGGTGGATGCCACCTACGACGAACACGCGGCGATCCTGCGCGCGGTGCTGGCAAGGCGCGGCGACGAGGCCGCGCGCATGCTGCGTTCGCATATCGAAATGAGCAAGGCGGAAGTGCGCAAGATCACGCTGCACATGCTGCATGAAGCGCGCCAGGGCGGGGGCTAGCCCTGCAACTGCCGGTAGACCTCTTGCGATACGCGTTGCAGTTCGTCGCGGCTGACCGCGCCGGACAGCGCATAGCCAAACTGGCCTTCCACCCAATAAAACACCCGGACCGGCCCTTCCTGCGTGAACTGGAAGGCGGTCTGCCCGCCCGCGGCTTCGCGCGTAACGTACAGCGTCAGGCGTTGCCCATCGGCCGCGCCGTACATGAATTGCGCCACGGGGCCTGAGCCGCCGGGCAGCAAGCGGCCGCCCACCAGTTCATAACCCGCCTGCGATAAGGACGGCGCGCGCACCGGCGCGCCCATGCGCTTGGTCAACCACGTGACCAGGCCTTTTTCGTTGTCGGCGCCCACTTCAACCGGGCGGCCCATGTCCGGCGCGTACACCGCGTGCGCGATGGCGGCGCGTTGGGCATAGCCGCCCGCCGCGCGTTCCGGGCTGGCGGTGGCCAATACCGTTTGCATGCGCTGCGCGTCCATCGCGCCGCGCGCCGTCCAGGCCGCGCCGGCGCTCACGGTGGCGATCAACACGCTGGCGGCCAGCGCGCGCCATGGGAACTGCCGCGCAGGCGCTTTCAAGGGCAGCCGCAAGGGCAGGGGTTCATCCAGCACCGGGTCCAGCAGCGCGTGCAGCGCGCGGCGCTGCGCCTGCCAGTCGGACACGCGGGTCTGGTCTTGCGGATGCGTGGCCAGGAAAGCGTCCACTTCGGCATGCCGCGCGGGCGGCAGCTGGCCATCCGCATAGGCATGCAGATCGGCTTCGGTGATGGGGCTGCCGGTGTTCGGAACCGGATGAAGGGATTTGTCGTTCATGTCATTTCACGCGATGCAGCCGGTTGACCGTGTCGCGACCCTGCATCAACGCGCCCAGCTTTTCACGGGCGCGTGACAGGCGCGACATGACGGTGCCCAGGGGCACGTCCAGCACCTGGGCCGTGTCCTGGTAGGACAGGTCTTCCACGCAAATCAGCAACAGCACTTCGCGCTGCTCGGGGGGCAAGGCTTGCAGGCAGCGGTCCAGATCACGTACCTCCAGATGGTCGGTCTGCGTGGCGCGCACCGGCGCGTCGGGCAAGTCGCCCGGCGCGGTCTGGTCGGCCCGCCGGTTGGTGGCGCGCACGCCGTCGATGAAGTGGTTGTGCATGATGCCGAACATCCAGGCGCGTAGCTCGCCGCGTTTTTGCCAGCGGGAAAAGCGGCTCCATGCGCGCTCCAACGTGTCCTGCACCAGGTCATCGGCCCGGTGCGGGTCGCCCGTCAGCCCGCGGGCGTAACGCCGCAGGCTGGGGATGCAGGCCAGGATCAGGGCCTCGTCGTCGGCGCGCATGGTCAAGCTGGGGCGGCGTCAGGCGCGGGTCAGGGCTTGATGACGTGCCAGACGTCCTTGAAGTTGTCGCCGGTCTTGTCGCCCGGCTTGGTGTCCTTGGCGTACAGGTAGACGGGCTTGCCCTTGTACGCCCATTGCTTGGAGCCGTCGTCGCGGGTGATGACGGTCAGATCGCCCATGGGCTTGGCGTCGGCGGGCGCGGCGACGGGCGGCCAGATCTTGGCGCACTGGTCGTTGCAGGCGCTTTTGCCCCCGCTGTCTTTGTCGAAGGTGTAGAGCGTCATGCCCGCGCTGTTGACCAGCATGCCGTCTTGCGTCTTGACGGCTTGGGCGTGGGCGCCGGCCGTGAACAGGGCGGCGGATCCAAGAACCAGGGCGGCGGCGATATGTTTACGCATGTTGAGCCTCGTACGATGTGGGGGAAGGGGTGACTGCCCACTACAGACGCCTGCCGTCGGGGCTTTATTCCAGGCGGGCAAAAAGAAATTGCATCGGTCGTTGCTGCAAGGGTCAGCCGGCCGGCCGGACCGCGCCGGGTTCGTAACGCATTTCATATTCCAGGTCGGTCTCCTTGACGCGGGTGAAGCCCAAAGCGGCGTACAGCCGCTGGGCGGGGTTGCTTTTGAGTACGTTCAGCGTCACGGGCGCGCCTTGCGCATCGGCCTGATCCAGGATGCTTTCCAGCAGGCGCCGGCCCAGGCCACGGCCCTGGAAGTCCGGCGCGATCTGGATCTGCACGATGTGCCAGCCGTCAGGGTCGCGGTAGTGCTTGAACAGGCCGGCGGGGCGGCCGTCCACCCAGACGATGTGCGCGTCGTCGAAGTGGTACTGGATGCGGGCCAGGTGGTCGGCGTCGGCCGTCGGCGCGCCGGCGCGTTCCAGGTGTTCCTGCATGGTGGCCTTGCGCAACGCCAGCAGAAAAGGCACGTCTTCTTCGGTGGCGGGCTGCAAGGCCAGGGAATGATCGGGGGCGCGGGGCGCTTGGGACGACTTCATGGGGCTTCGGGGTGATTTCAGGGCGGGGTGGGGGTTTTGCGTTTGGCCAGCTTGCCGGTCTGATGAATCAGGTTATAGAGCTGTTGGGCCGCCGGCGCCAGCGGCCGGCCGCGCCGCGCGATCAGGCCCAGCGTGCGCGTGACGCGTGGATGCTCCAGCTTGACGCTGGTCAGCGTGGCGTGGCCGGCCAGCGGCATCGCCAGCTCCGGCACCGCCGCCACGCCCAGCCCGGCTTCCACCAGGCCCAGCAGGGTCATCACGTGACTGACTTCGAACGCGCTGACGGTGCGCTTGCCGCTTTTGGCCAGCGCATCGTCGATCAGCAGGCGGTTGCCGCTTTCCTTGGCGACGGTCATGAAGCGTTCTTGCGACAGGTCTTCCCACGACACGCTGCGGCGAGTCGCCAGCGGATGGTCGCGCCGCACCGCCAGCACGAAGTCTTCGCGCAGCACCGCCTTGAAATCCACATCGGGTTCCTGCGTGCCGAAAAAGCTGATGCCGAAATCGGCGCGGCCCGTCACCACGCTGTTGAGCACGGTGTTGGCGGTTTCGTCGATGATGCGCACGCGGATGCGCGGGAAGCGTTCGGTGTAGTCGCGAATGACCGAGGGCAGGAAGTAATACGCCACGGAAGGCACGCAGGCCACGGTGACCAGGCCGCCGCGCTGCGCGGCCAGGTCGCCGATGCTGAGCACGGCGCTTTCCAGTTCATCGATGGCGCTGCGGGCGCGCTCCAGGAAGATGCGGCCCACCTGGGTCAGCGATACGCGGCGCGTGGTGCGTTCCAGCAGGCGCGCGCCCAGGATGCTTTCCAGCTTGTCGATGCGGCGGCTAAGCGCCGGCTGCGACAGGTGCAGGTCATCGGCCGCCGCGCGGAAGCTGGCGCGCTCGGCCACGGCCACGAACGCCTGTAATTCCTGTAAATCGAAATTGATGCGTGCCATGCATTAATCCATCCGTAAGTTGCAATTCACATCATAGCCAGGCCCGCGCAGAATGGCTTGCATGGAAACCATCATCCCTTGCGTCCTGATGCGCGGCGGCACGTCGCGCGGCCCCTTCTTCCTGAGCGACTGGTTGCCGGCTGACCCCGTGCAACGCGACCGCCTGCTGTTGATGGCCATGGGCTCGCCCCACGCGCTACAGATCGACGGCCTGGGCGGCGGCAACTCGCTGACCAGCAAGGTGGCCATCGTGTCGCGTTCGACCCGGCCCGACTGCGATATCGACTACCTGTTCGCGCAGGTGTCGGTGGAGAAGGCCAGCGTGGACACCCGCCCCAATTGCGGCAACATGCTGTCGGGCGCGGCGCCGTTCGCCATCGAGGAAGGCCTGGTCCAGGCGCAGGACGGCGTCACCTCGGTGCGGGTGCACAACGTCAATACCGGCGCCGTCATCGAAGCCGTGGTGCAAACCCCGGGCGGCCACCTGACTTACGAAGGCGATGCGCGCATTGACGGCGTGGCCGGGTCGGCGGCGCCCGTGCGGCTGAACTTCCTGGACGCCTGGGGCGCGGTCACCGGCCGCTTGTTTCCCACGGGCCGGCGGCAGGACACCGTGGATGGCGTGGCGGTCACCTTGATCGATGCGGCCATGCCGATGGTGCTGATGCAGGCCGCCGACTTTGGCCTGTCGGGCAGTGAAAGCGCCGCGCAGCTGGACGGCAACGCCGACCTGCTCCCGCGCATCGAGCGCATCCGGCTGCAAGCCGGCCTGCTCATGGGCCTGGGGGACGTCTCGAACAGCGTCATTCCGAAACCGGTGCTGGTGGCGCCGTCCGCAACCCAAGATGGGCTGGCATTGCAATCGCGTTATTTCACGCCGCGCGCCTGTCATCGGGCGCATGCCGCCACGGGCGCGGTGGGCGTCGCCAGCGCCTTCCTCATGCCCGGCACGGTGGCCCACGATTGTGGCGGGCCGCCGATACAGGCGGGGTATCGCAGCGTGCGTATCGAACACCCATCGGGCGCGATGAGCATCGATGTCGACCTGGACCCGGTCAGCGGCGTGGTGCGCAGGGCGGGCCTGGTGCGCACCGCGCGCAAGATCATGAAAGGGCAGTTGTACGTGCCCGGCCAGTACACCGATGCCCCCGTCTGCGTGGAGGAATCCCACGCAATGGCTTAGCCCGTTGATACCAGTCAACGGGTAATCCGGTCCGACAAAAAGGGCAAAACCGCCCCGGACCCTTGATCTTTCCCTACCGTCGAAGCGACCCGTGGCTATGACACAGAAGTGCCGCGCGACGACCCCTGAATCAGGAGACAACCATGAAGCACCCTCACGTCAAGACCGCCTGCGCGGCCGCCATGCTGTTTGCGTTCAGTGCGTATGCGCACGCCGAATTTCCCGAGCGTGCCATCACGCTGGTCGTCCCCACCGCGGCGGGGGGCGGCAACGACGTGCTGGCGCGCGTGGTGGGGCAGAAGATCGGCGAGCTGCTGGGCCAGACCGTCATCGTGGTGAACAAGCCCGGCGCGCAAGGGGCCATTGCGTCCGACTACGTGGCGCGTCAGCCGGCTGACGGCTACACGCTGATGCTGGGCTACATCGGCACGCACGGCATCAATCCCGCCATGCAGAAACTGAACTACGACCCCGTCAAGGACTTCACGCCAATCGGCATGGTGGCCGATTCGCCCACCATCATGGTCGTGTCCACGCGCATCCCGGTCAAAGACGTGGCGGCGCTGGTGAAGTACGGCCATGAGCATCCGGATGGCTTGAACTATGCATCGGCAGGCCCGGGCACCGCGCCGTCGGTGGCCGGCGAACTGTTCAATCAAGCTACCGGCACCACCATGCTGGACGTGCCGTACAAAGGCTCGGCGCCGGCGCTGACCGACACCTTGGGGGGCGTCACGCAGGTCATGTTTCCCAGCCTGTTCAGCGTGTACCCGCACCTGAAGTCGGGCATGATCCAGGCCCTGGCGGTGGCCGGGTCGACGCGCTCGGCGGCGTTGCCGGACTTGCCCACGCTGGCCGAAGCGGGCGTCAAGGGCGTGGACGTGCCGCAGTGGTACGCCATCTTTGCGCCCGCCAAGGCGGCGCCGTCGGTGGTGGTGACGCTGAACAAGGCGCTGAACCAGGCCTTGGCGGACCCGGCGGTGGCGCAGAAAATCGCGGAGCAAGGCGCCGAGGTGCGCCAGAGTACGCCGGCCGAATTGGGGGCGTTCGTGGAGAGCGAGGCACTGCGTTGGAAGCAGTTGCTGGGCAAGCGCAAGCTGGCTTCGGGCTGACGGCCGTTACGCCTGCATCAGCATCAGCCGGTCCGCGTCGAAGTTCTTCAAGTTCGGGAACACCAGACCCAGGTCGTCGCGGCCGGCGCCAAACCATGCGCCCAGCGAGGCGCCCAGTTGGTCCACCGCCAACGTGGGCAGCAAGCGGCCGTTGTCCACAAAGCCGGGGCCGTCCAGGGCGATCTCGGGGTGCGTACCGTAAAAGCGCCCGCCATTGACCGCCCCGCCCATGACCAGATGATGCGCGCCCCAGCCGTGGTCGGAACCATTGCCGTTGGACCCCAGTGTGCGGCCAAACTCCGACGCCGTGAAAGTGGTGACGCTTTCGGCCACGCCCATCGACGCCAAGGCCTGCTGGAACGTGGCCATGGCCTGGCCCAGCTCGCGCAACAGCGCGGGGTGGGTGTCATTCAAGCCGGTGTGATTGTCATAGCCGTTCTGCGACACAAAGAACACCTGGCGCCGCGCGCCCAGCGCCTGCCTCGCGCCGATGATGCGCGCCACGATCTTCAATTGCTGCGCCAGCGGCGACGCGAAATCACCCGGCACCGCGACGTCGGCCAACGCCGCGCGCAGCTGCGTGTCGGCATCGATGGACTGCGCGGCGATGCGCGATAGCTCGCGTTCCATCAGATGCTCGCGCGGCTGCGTGATCAGTTGGCGCAGCAGCGCCGTGCACGCGCTGGACCCGTACATATCGCGGTGCAGCAGATCAATGGACGTGGACCCGTTGATGCCGACCCGATAGCCCGCGACCTTGCGCCCGGCCAACAGCACCGTGCTGCCGCCCGCCGTGATGCCGGTGAACGTGCGCTGGGCGTTGGCGCTAGCAAACAGGTCGGTCAGCCGGCCGCCCCAGCCCGACGATGCCCCCTCGGGCGCGAGGGCCTGCCAGTAGGCCTGCTGGTCGTTATGCGAAAACAGCTTGGGCGGCAAGGGCACGCGCGCGCTGATGTATTCGGCCTTGGTCGTGGGCGCCACCAGCGGCCCCACGTTCAGTAACACGGCCAGGCGTCCGCTTTCGTACAGCGGGGCCAAGGGGGCCAGCGCGGGCGCCAGCGCAAATTGCGCACCGCCTGCGGCGGGTGCCTTGCCGCGCAAGACGGTGGCTTGCAACGCGTCGCGTGGCAGGGCGATGTCGCCGCGCGCGGCGGCGTAGGCGCGATAGGCGGGCGAGTCAAAGGGAACGATCGTGTTGTAGGGGTCGTTGCCGCCATACAGGAAGACGCATACCAGCGCCTTGTAGGAAGATGGCGACCCCGACCCCGATGCCGATGGCTCCGGCAGGGATTGCGCGGCCGCGGCACCCAGGGCCGCCAGGTTCAGCGCCAGCGGCGCGGCCGCACCCGTCGCCCCCAGCGCGCAGGCGCGAAGCAGGAAGGCGCGGCGGTCGGCGTCGTGGCTTCGTTTCATTTTTGCACCAGGTATTCGGGGCTGGCGGCCACCAGCATGATCGCGGCGCGCACGCGGTCGCGCGGCCGGTGGGCGGGCAGGGTAGCCACCGCTTGCGCGATGGCGCTGGCGGTTGTTGCGCTGAAGGCATCGCCCGCCAGCAACAGCACCACGCGCGCCACCAGCGCGTCGGGGTCGCGCGCCAAGGCAATTTCGGGCGCATACGATGTCTGCAAATCTTCCCAGCCGCGATCGGCGTAGACCGCCAGAAAATTCAGGTAGCCGGCAATGCTGGTCTCATCCGTGATCTGTAGTTCGGGCGCGACCAGATGCCGACGGGCCAACTCGGTGACGGGTGGCGTATAGCGCGGCCGAAAAAAGTTGAACACAGTGGCCGACCGCATCGGGCTTTGCGCCAGCCGTATCGTGTTGTCGGTGGTGTCCGGCATCGCCCACGCGCCATTGGTCGACGTGGCGCCGAACGCGCGCGCCCATCCCGAAAAGCGCAGGATGGGTTCGCGCACCTTGCCCCAGCCGGGGTTCGCCAGATCGGGGTTGCGCGCCTCCGGGTCCAGCAAGATGGCGCGCAGCACCGCCTTGAGGTTGCCGCGCGCGCCGCTGCCGTCGTCGTCAAACACGGCCGATACGCGCCGCACATACGCCGGGCTGGGGTTGCTGGTGACCAGCCGCTGTATCAGTTGCATGCCGATGAAAGGGCCCACGTTCGGATGCGCGCAAATGACGTCCATGGCGCGCTTGAGCGACAGATGCCCATCGGTGCCCGCGGGAATCACCGTGCCCAGGAAGCGCTTTTCCGCCATGGAGTGCTGCGCGTTGTTCAGCGCCATGGGGCGGCGATGAAATTGCACGTCGGTCTCGGGGCCGTTGATGTCCCAGCCGGTGAACACGCGCGCCAGCCCCTGCACATCGGCGTTGGTATAGGTTTCGACCGGCGCGCCGTTGACCTTCCTGACGGTACCATCGGGCTCCAGTTCCAGCAGCCCGATGCTGAACAGCTGCATGACCTCGCGCGCGTAGTTCTCGTCGGGATGGCGGCCGGTCTTGGGGTCTTCCTTGCGGTTGCCGCGATAGGTCAGCATGCAGCCCATCGACAGGTTCTTGGTCACGGCGGTCAGCAGCGCCTGGTAGCTGCCCAGCGCGTGCTCGGCCAGCAGGTCCATGAAGCCGGCCGCGCCGAACAGCGGCCACGAGGCGGTGATGGACTGCACGCCCACCACGAATATTTCCGACAACGCGAAGGCCATGCGCGTGCGCACCTGGTCTTCGGCGCTGATGAACTTGCGCCACAGCGTGGATTCCAGCGGCGCGTTGATGCCGTTGCCCTTGAATGCCTCGGTGTTTTTCTTCTGCTGTAGCAGCCAGTCGAAATGCGTTTGGGATGGCGGCATCGCCAACTGCGCGTCCAGCCACGCAGCGTAGCCGTCGCGCACCACGGCGTCGATCAGGGCGGGGGTGGGCCCGAACGTGGCCTGCGCCAGAAAGCGCGAGGCCTGGCCGGGGGTAACTGTCATCGCAAGCCTCTCATCGAATGCGAAAAACTACGGTACTGAACCGCGCGGCGCGCTTCAATACCGTCATTCGGACGAGAGGATTAATCCTTAAGCATGAGGCCCGGGCCGGGGCTCAGACCGAGCGCGTGATGCCGCCGTCGATACGGATGTTCTGGCCGGTGATGTAGGACGACGCGTCGGACGCCAGGAAGGCGATCAGGTCCGCCACTTCTTCGGCGGTGCCGTATCGGCCCATGGGGATGCGCGCGCGGCGGTCTTCCTTTTCGGGCAGGCTGTCGATAAAGCCAGGCAGCACGTTGTTCATGCGCACATTGTGTTCGGCGTATTCGTCGGAAAACACTTTGGTGAAGGCGGCCAGGCCGGCGCGGAACACGCCGGAGGTGGGGAACAGCGCTTCAGGTTCAAAGGTGGCGTACGTGGAGATATTGACGATGGCGCCGGACTGTTGCTGCTTCATCACCGGCGCCACCAGGCGCGCGATGCGCACGACGTTCAGCAGGTAGTACTCCATGCCCAGGTGCCAGTCTTCGTCGCTGATGGACAGAAGCGGGCCCTTGGGACCGTGGCCCGCGCTGTTGACCACCGCATCGACTCGGCCCCACTTTTGCAACGTGGTTTCCACCAGCCGGGCCAGGTCTTCGGGCGAGCGGTTCGAGCCGGTCACGCCCAGCCCGCCCAATTCACCCGCCAGGGATTCGCCCTTGCCGGACGACGACAAGATCGCGACGCGGTAGCCGTCGGCCGCCAATTTGCGCGCCGCCGCAGCGCCCATGCCACTGCCGCCCGCCGTCACGATCGCTACTTTTTCCGTGCTCATGCCTGCTCCCTGTCGGTGTGTACGAGAAAGCGGCCATTGTAGGGGGAACGCACCCAATGGAAACGGGCTGTCGCCCCGAAAGAATCGGGGGCGACAGCCCGTGTCGGCCGCGGCGTCAGGCGGGTCAGTCGACCAGCTTCAGGCTGCCTTTCATCAGCGCGAAGTGGCCGGGGAACGAGCAGAAGTAGGTGTAGTCGGTGCCGGCGGCCAGCTTGCTGACATCGAAGGTGACGGAGTCGGACTGCCCGCCGCCGATCACCTTGGTGTGCGCGATGACGCGCGCGTCGCCCTTTTTGACGTAGTCGTTGTCCAGGCCGGCGGCCATGCCGTCGTTGACGGCGCCCTGCATGTCGGCGGAGGTGGTCAGCACCCAGTTGTGGCCCATGACGTTCTTGGCCAGGTTGCCCGGGTGCTTGAGGTTCACGGTGAACTGCTTGCAGCTTTTGCTGACCGTGATTTCCTTCTTGTCGAACTGCATCTGGTCATTGCCGGCGATATCCACCGAGCATTCGGCAGCCAGGACCGGGGCGGATGCGGCAGCCAGGATCGCGGCCACGCAAAGTTTCTTGAACATCATTTCTTGCCTCCAACGTTTCACTACAAGCGGATTTCCGGCCTGCGCTTGCGCGCCGTGACCGGTTTCACGACATTCTGACTCCGCTACCGGCCAGAATGCCAACACCCGCGCAAGCGGGCTTGATGCAGCGCAAGCCAAGACGATTGAGTTGCGTGAAAGCGTGGCCGGTCAGGGCTTGGGGCTGACGCGCCAGATCACGTTGCCGACGTCATCGGCCACCAGCAAGTCGCCTTGGCCATCAATGGCGACCCCTACCGGGCGCCCCTGCGCCTGGCCGTCCTTGTTCAGAAACCCGGTCAGCACATCGCGTGCCGGGCCATTGGGCGCGTTATTTTCAAAGGGTACGAAGATGACTTTGTAGCCACTGCGCGGGTCGCGATTCCAGGAACCGTGCTGGCCGACAAACATGCCGCCGGCGTAGGGCGCGGGCAACCGCGCGGCGCCGGACCAGGCCAGCCCCAGCGAGGCGGTGTGCGGACCCAACGCATAGTCGGGCACGATGGCGCGCGCCACCAGGTCCGGGCGCGGCGGCGTGACCCGGGTGTCCACGTGCTGCCCGTAATAGCTGTAGGGCCATCCGTAGAAGCCGCCGTCTTTTACCGACGTCATGTAATCGGGAACCAGGTCGCTGCCCAGCTCGTCACGCTCGTTCACGGCCGTCCACAGTGTCTTGCCGTCGGGCGCCCAAGCCATGCCGACCGGGTTGCGCAGGCCCGTGGCGTAGAGCCGCTTGGTGCCGGTGGCCACATCGATTTCCCAGATGGCGGCGCGCCCCTCTTCGATGTCCATGCCGTTTTCCGCCACATTGCTGTTGGACCCGACCGACACGTACAGCTTGCTGCCGTCCGCGTTGGCGATCAGGTTCTTGGTCCAGTGGTGGTTGATGCCGGCGGGCAGGTCGGTGACGTGCACGCCGGGGGCCTGAATCTGCGTCTGGCCGGGCTGGTACGGAAAGCGCAGCACGGCGTCGGCGTTGGCCACGTAAAGCTGGTTGCCGACCAGCGCCATGCCGAAAGGCGAGTTCAGGTTTTGCAGCAGCACGCTGCGCGTTTCCGCCACGCCGTCGTGGTCGGCATCGCGCAGCAGGGTGATGCGATTGGCGCTGGGCGTCTTGGCGCCGGCGCGCTTCATGACGATGCCCGCCGCCCATTCCTTGATGCCGCCGCCCGCGCCTTCGGGCTTGGGCGGCGCGTTGGTTTCCGCGACCAGCACATCGCCGTTGGGCAGTACGTAAAGCCAGCGCGGATGGTCCAGGCCGCCGGCGTACGCGTTAACGGCCAGGCCGGCGGCGGCCACGGGCTGTGCGCCGTCGGACCAGCCGACGGCCTTTGCGGTGTTGACGGTGGGGATCAGCGTGGAGTTGGGCGCGGGCAGCGTCGGGTTCGGACCCATGCCGGATTCCACGGGCAGGGTGGCGATTTCACCGCAGGCGGCAAGCGTGGCCAGGGCGGCCATCGCGCCGATCGTCAGGCCGGCCTTCGCCAGGGGGCGCGCGGTACGCGGGGTGGGCATGATGCGACTCCAGGCTGTGGATTCGCATCATCATACCTAGCTGGGTGCGCCGGGCATCGGTTCGGCCCGGGCGGGGCCTCGGATTGCCGCTGCCACGAGGGATCGCGGCCGGGTCCGCGTAGCCATTCACTTCACCAGCGTGACCGGTACCTCGGCAAGTTGCAGCACCTGGTTGGCGACGGACCCCATCAGGATGTTGACCAGCGTACCGTGACCGCGAGTGCCCATCACGATGCGAGCGCAGTGCTGGTCGCGGGCGTATCCGGCGATCTCGGTGGCGGGGTGGCCAAACAGCACCTGGCTGGTGTGGTCGGTGCCCGTCGCGCCCAGCAGCTGCCGCGCATCTTGCGTGGCCTCCTGGCCCTCGCGGGCGTAGAACTGGTCGATCATGTCTTGCGTGATCAGGCGCGACACGCCGGCGCGGCCATGCGTGGGTGTCTGGACGTTGATCAGGTGGATGCGCGCGGACGCCGCGCCTTCGGCCAACTGACGGGCATAGAGCACTGCGCGGTTGGCATTGTCGGAGCCGTCGACCGGGACAAGGATGTTCAACATGGTTGCTCCTGTGTGCGTTACTTGACCAACGTGACGGGCAGGTCCGTCAGGTGCACAACGCGCGTGGCGATGGACCCCATGAACAGAGACGATACCGAGCCCAGGCCGCGCGAGCCCATGTAGATTTCGTCCGCATCGGATTCCGCCGCCACGCGGATGATGGTGTCGGCGGGTTCGCCGACTTCGATGCGCACGTCGAACGGCACGCCGGCTTTGGTGAGCAGGTCGCTGCTGGCCCGAAGCGCGGCGCGGGCTTCATCCCGGTGGTACGCATCAATGTCGGCTTGCGCCAGACCGCGTCCGATCTTGCCCGACTTGAGCGGAATCTGCACCGTCAGCAACTCGACGTGCGCGACGGGATCGTAAGCACGTGCCGCCAGCAAGGCTTGGACGGCGTGCAGCGCGGGCGGCGAGCCGTCGACGGGTATCAGGATGCGTTTCATGCGCGTCTCCTTGGGTGCGAGCCTGGGCAGGCGGATTTTTCTACTGTATTCGAATTATTCGCCGGTTTCGGGCCGGGGAAGATGCGCTGGATCAAGCGGGGCGCAGACAGGGAGTTTGCCGCGGTGCGGGATACTTGGGGTTTTTTCACCCCGATTTTTCGCCTGCAATGTCGACCGAGGGCCGCCGCTACCGCCAGCGCGCGGGAGTTTGAGCGACTGCCACGCCCGGCGCCCAAAGCCGGTCCGCCAGGGCGGCCACGGCCGGCGCATGGCCGGTCGTCTCCAGTTGGCAGATGGCGTGGGGGTGGTGGTCGGTGGCGGGGTCGCCACGGTCCGAGCGGCTTTGGTCCGAGGTGCCTTTGTCCAAGGTGCCTTTGTCCGAGGTGCCTTGGTCCGAGTCGTCGTTGTCCGAGCCGCCTTGGTTCGAGCGGTCTTTGTCCGAGCCGCCTTTGTCTGATCCGCCTTGGTCCGAGCCGCCTTGGTCCGGGACGGTCTTGCCCGGGTCGGCTGTGCCAGCGGCGCCAGAGCGCAACAGCCGGCGTTGCTGCAACTGGTGCTTGAGCCAGCGGGCGACGGGCGCGCCCGTTTCCAGCAACGGCACGCCAGGGCCGGCCGACGCCTGGATTGCGTCGCGCAAAAACGGAAAGTGGGTGCAGCCCAGCACCAGCACGTCGGCCCCGGCCGCGCGCAGTTCCTCGACGGGCGCGCGCACCGCCGCGTCCACCTCGGGGCCTGACAATTTGCCTTGTTCCACCAGCGCCACCCATTCGGGGCAGGGCCGCAATACGATGCGCACCTCCGGCGCCTCGCGCTGGACCAGCGTGGCGAACTTGGGGCTGGCCAACGTGCCGGTCGTGGCGAACACGCCGACCACGCCGCTATGCGTGAGATGCGCGGCCGGCTTGATGGCGGGCTCTACGCCGATGATGATCAGGTCGGGGTATCGCGCGCGCAGCGGCGCGATGGCGGCGGCGGTGGCGGTGTTGCATGCCACGACCATGGCCTTGGCCTGCCGCGAGACAAAATAGTCCGCCATGGCGTAGGCGCGCTGCAACACGAAGTCCTGGGTTTTGTCGCCATACGGCACGTGGGCCGAGTCGGCCACGTACAGCAAGGATTCATCGGGCAGGGCGTCACGAATGGCGCGCAACACGCTCAGGCCGCCAACGCCGGAATCGTATACGCCGATGAGGGAATCACAAGACATGGTGGCAACGCAAAAAGGAAAGACACGTGCCGCGCAGTGTAGCGCTGCGAGCAGGGCGTCCGGGCCGTGGTCCGGCCCGTCGTCCGGCCCCTAGTCCGAGTCCGATCCTGGACCTGTACCCGATCCCAGACCTGAAGCCGATCCTGTGCCCAAACCCGAACCCGAGCCCGAACCCGAGCCCGAACCCGAGCCCGAACCCGAACCCGAGCCCGAACCCGGAGCTGGCGCTGAACCCGAACCCGACTCCGCGCCTTCGAACCCGCCTTCGCCCGCGCCGACGCCGTCCGCGCGATGCCGGCGCACTTCGTCGATCAGCTTGCGGGTCGCGCCCGACAGCGGCGCATCGCGCCAGATCAGCTTCAGCGCGGCGCGCAGCGCCACCGGGCCGGTCACGTTGACGTACACCACGCCTTCGATGTTCACGCGCCGCAATGACGCGGGCACAAGCGACACGCCCAGCCCCGCCGCCACCAGGCTCAAGGTGGACAGCATGCGCGGCGCTTCCTGCACCACGCGTGGGCTGAAGCCCGACGCGCTGCATGCCGTGATGATGGCGTCGTACAGGCCCGGGCCGCTGTGCCGCCGATACAGAATCAGGGATTCCTCGGCCAGCTCGGACAGCGCGATCTGCTGTCGCGCGCGCCCCTTGACGGCGGGATGGTCGGCGGGAAAAGCGGCCAGCATGGTTTCTTCCAGCACCGTTTCCTCGGCCACGCCCGGCGTGCTGGCATACGCGCCGCGAATGAAGGCCACGTCGACCCGGCCTTCACTGACCGCGTCGCGCAGTTCGCCCGAGCTGCTTTCTTCCAGCACCAGCCGCACATTGGGCGCGCTTTCCCGAAAACGGCGGATGACCGACGGCACGAAGGGATGGAACGCCGCCGACCCGGTAAACCCCACCGTCAGCCGGCCGGCTTCGCCCTGCGAGACCCGGCGCACGCCGTCCACCGCCTGATCGACCAGCGCAAGAATGCTGCGCGCGTCTTCCTTCAAGGCACGGCCGCTTTCGGTGAGCTCCATGCCGCGCGGCAGGCGATGAAACAGGGTCACGCCAAGCTCCTGTTCCAACACGCGTATCTGTTGGCTCAGCGGGGGCTGGCGGATGCCAAGCCGTGCCGCGGCCTTGGTCAGGTGAGCTTCCTCGGCGACGGCCAGGAAGTAGCGCAGCAGGCGCAGGTCTACAGATGCCATATGCAGTGAATATGATTGGTTGCGTGGTCATATATTAGACATTATCCAAGCCGAAGAGTAGGCTGCGAGCCTTGATTTTCCGCTGTCGCCGCGCGCGTTTCGCGTGGTGAGAACGACGCGCCAGCCCTTGCCCCGCCGGCCTTGCCCCGGCCTACGACCCTATGAATGCAGCAGCCTTGACCCCCGACGCCGCCACGCGGCCGCCGCCCACTTGCGGGCAATTGTTCACCGGTTTCCTGATGCTTGGCCTGACCGCTTTCGGCGGCGCGTTGCCCCTGGCGCGCCGCATGGTCGTTGAAAAGCACGGCTGGTTGAGCGGCCCCGAATTCACCGACCTGCTGGGGCTGTGCCAGTTTCTGCCCGGCGGCAACATCATCAACCTGTCGGTGGCGCTGGGCATGAAGTTTCGCGGGCCGCGTGGCGCGTTCGCCGCCTTGATGGGGCTGATTCTTGCACCGTCGGCCATCGTCATTTTGCTGGGCATGGTGTACGACCGCTTTCAGAACGATCCGCATATCCAGCACCTGTTCGCCGGCCTGGCTGCGGCGGCGGCGGGGCTGCTGATTTCGATGGCGGTCAAGATCGGCGTGCCGGTCATCAAGCGCCGCGACTGGCTGGCGGGCGTGGTGGCAACGCTGTGCTTCGTGGCCGTGGCGGTGCTGCGCATTCCGCTGTTGCCCACCATGGCGGTGCTGACGCCGTTGAGCATTCTGCTGGTCTGGAGGCAACGTCGATGATCCACACACTGATTGCCCTGGCCCTGATCTTTTCCCAGCTATCGGTGCTGGCGTTCGGCGGCGGCAACACGATCCTGCCCGAGATGCAGCGCCAGGTCGTGGACGTGCACGGCTGGATGACGGCGGCCGACTTTTCGGCGCTGTTCGCGCTGGGGCAGGCCGCGCCGGGGCCGAACCTGATGGTGGTCACGCTGGTGGGCTGGCATGTGGCCGGTTGGTGGGGCATGTTGGTCACCACCATCGCCAAGTTCGGCCCGTCGTCGCTGATCACCATCGTGGCGCTGGGCTTGTGGGAACGCTTCAAGGACCGCCCATGGCGGGGCGTGATCCAGGCGGGTATTTTTCCCATGACGGTGGGGTTGGTCGCGGCCAGTGCGGCGCTGATCACCGAGGCGTCCGTGCACTCGTGGCTGCTGGCCGCGATCACCACCGTCGTGGCGGTACTGGGCAGCACCACGCGCGTTCACCCGCTATGGCTGTTGTTTGGCGGCGCGCTGGTGGGTTTGTTGGCGATCGGTTAGCGTAGGCGCTTGCCTAGCGCAGGAGCCCCCATGACCCAACCGAGTACGACCAAACCTCGGGTTGAAGAACCAAAGGACGGCGAACAAAAGGTTCGGACGGCGCAGCCCGACGAAGCGGATCGGGGCGATACCGATCGGGACAACGGTGAGCCGGACGACGCAGAGCCGGGCGAAGCCGAGCCCGACCACGCCAAGCCCGGCCACGCCAAGCCGAACGACGGCCACGGCGCCTCAGTTGAGCGCCTTCCCTTTTTTCACGCGCATCGACGCCTGATGTTGTGCGGCATGCTGTTCCTCGCGGTGGGCGGCGGCGCGTACGCGTGGGGGCGTTCAGTCAGCCTGGCGCTGTTGCTGGGCTTCGATGCCGCCGCGCTGGTGTTCCTGGTGCTGACGGCGCGGGTGTTCGGCAAGGCCAGCCCCGCCTCAATGCGCGTGCAGGCCCGGCAGCAGGACGTGGGCCGTTTCGGCGTGCTCTGGAGCAGCGTGGCCTTGTCCTGCATGGTGTTGATGGCGCTGTGGGTCGAACTGCACGGCGAAAGCAGCTCGGGCGGCGCACTGGATATCCTGGCGGCGGGCGCGACCATCGTGCTGTCGTGGCTCTACATGAACATGATTTTTGCGCTGCACTATGCGCATGGCTACTACGGCCATCGGACCGGCGCGCACAAGGGCCTGGATTTTCCCGGCACGCAGGAACCGGACTACTGGGACTTTGCGTATTTTGCGTTGGTGCTGGGCATGACGTTCCAGGTGTCAGACGTGCAGATCGTCAACCGCCGCGTGCGCCGCATGGCGTTGATGCACAGCGTGATCGCGTTCTTCTTCAACGTGTTCATCATCGCAATCAGCGTGAACGTGGCGGCGGGAAAAGCATAGCGAAAGCGGAGAGGGAATGCCCCCACGCGGCGCACGCTACGCGCGCTTGCTGCCCCCCGAGGGGGCGCCTCCCGCCTTGGGGCGGCCCGGCGGCGGGAGGGAATGCCCCCACGCGGCGCACGCTAGGCGTGCTTGCTGCCCCCTGAGGGGGCGTCTCCCGCCTTGGGGCGGCCCGCGCCGCAGGCGTCGGGGCCTTCGCGATCAGGCGGCGGCGCCCAATCTCCACAGCGAGGTGACTTCCTTTGAGCGCGCGGCGTACAGCGGGTCGCTGGGGTCTTTGGCGCGGGCGTGCGTGGGGCGGGTGTCCAGGCGTTCGATGACGCGCAGGCCGGCCGTGGCGATCATTTCAAGCAGCTGTTCGCGCGTGCGCAGGCCCAGGTGCTCGGCCAGGTCAGACAGGATCAGCCAGCCTTCGCCGTTGGGCGTCAGATGCGCCGGCAGCCCGTTCAAAAAGCCGCGCAGCATGCGGCTGTCGGGGTCGTACACGGCTTGCTCCACCGGCGAGCTGGGGCGCGCGGGCAACCACGGCGGGTTGCAGACCACCAGCGACACCCGGCCTTCGGGGAACAGGTCGGCGTCAACCACGTCGACCTGTTTGTCCAGGCCCAGTCGTTCCAGGTTTTCGCGGGCGCACGCCAACGCGCGCGGGTCCTGGTCGGTGGCGATGACGCGCTTGCCGCCTCGGCGTGCAATCACGGCCGCCAGCACGCCGGTGCCCGTGCCGATATCGAACGCCACGCTACCGCGCGGCATCGGCGTATTCGCCACCAGATCCACATACTCGCCACGCAGCGGCGAGAACACGCCGTAGTGCGGATGGATGCGGTTGTTCAAAGCGGGGATCTCAACGCCCTTCTTGCGCCATTCAAACGCGCCGATCAAGCCCAGCAGCTCGCGCAGCGACGCCACATAAGGCTCGTCGGCCGGGCCGTGCGCTTCTTCGCAGGCCTGGCGCGCATCGGGCGCGCGGCGCAGCGAAATGCCGTGGCCGGCGTCAAACGGAATCAGCAGCATGCCCAGGATGCGGGCGCGCTGCGATTGGATCTGGCGATGCTGGTTGAACGCTTCCAGCATGGTCTCGACCGGCTTGCGCGGGCGCTTGTCCACGCGCCGCGTCATGGCCAGCAGCAGCTGGCGGGCGTTCTGGAAATCTCCGCGCCACAGCAGGCCCGCGCCTTCGCACGCCTGGCGGTACGCCATGTCGGCGGTCAGTTTGTCGTCCACTACCACCACGCGCTTGGGCGGCGTTGCGCCGGTTTCAGAGCGCCAGCGGGCGGAATGGGGGACATCGTTTTCAACCCAGTGCAATTCGGGGGCGCTCAATGTGTCGCTCCAGCAAGGACGGGGGAAGGGGTAAGGATCATGGGGACCAATAAAAAAAGATAGGGCGCGGGCTGCCAATGTAGCAGCTTCGCGCCCCGGGGCGGGCGCGCGGCACGCCGGCCGCCGCGCGCAACACGCATCAGTGGAAAAGGACCACCGCCTTTTGCAACGTGATCCAGATCCCCCAGGCCAGCGGGATGCCCACGCAGGCCCAGGCAAACAGCACCAGCACGGCGGGTGTGCGGAACGTGGACGCGCCCACGCCGTGCGTTTCGGCGGCGGCCGCGCGCTCGTGCGCCAGCGCTTTTTCATGCGCCAGCTCGTCATCCGACATGAAGTACTTCGGATTGACCGGGCGTATCGCCAGATTGCACAGGAAGCCCAACACCAGCATGCCCGCCAGGATGTACATCGTGATGTCGTACACCTGCGCGCGCGGCACGCCGATCGACAGCTGGTATTCGCGGATATAGTTCACCAGCACCGGGCCGAAGATACCGGCCGCCGACCACGCCGTCAGCAGGCGACCGTGAATGGCGCCCACCATCTGCGTGCCGAACAGGTCCGCCAGATACGCCGGTACGGTGGCGAAGCCGCCGCCGTACATGGACAGAATCACGCAGAACGCGGCCACGAACAGCGCCAGCGCGCCGATGTGGGCCGTCCAGGGAATGGCGGCGTACAACACGAAGCCCAGCACGAAGAAGATCAGATACGTCATCTTGCGGCCCAGCTTGTCCGACAGGCTGGCCCAGAAGAAGCGGCCGCCGATGTTGAACAGGCTGAGCAGGCCCGTGAAACCGGCCGCAATGGCGGCGATGGCGGCCAGTTGATCCTTGTCCAGCTGGCCAAAGCCCAGTTCCGGCTTGTTGATCAGCCCGCCGCCGAACACCTCCTGCAACAGCGGCGACGCCATGCCCAGAATGCCGATGCCGGCCGTGACGTTCAGGCACAGCACCAGCCACACCAGCCAGAACTGCGGCACGCCCCAGACGCGCTTCACGTGCACGT
This sequence comes from Achromobacter sp. B7, assembly GCF_003600685.1. Classification (NCBI taxonomy): domain Bacteria; kingdom Pseudomonadati; phylum Pseudomonadota; class Betaproteobacteria; order Burkholderiales; family Alcaligenaceae; genus Achromobacter; species Achromobacter sp. B7. The sequence goes on along the minus strand of NZ_CP032084.1, from coordinate 4,834,822 downwards.
GGCCCTTGGTGATCATGGCGTTGTTGGCATGCTTGGCCGGGGCGGTCCACCCTTGCGGCTTCCAGCCCGTGGGCGGCACGCGGTAACCCAGCGCACCCGACATCATGAACACGAAATACACCACGGCCATGGTCAGAAACGTTTGCCACACGCCCGGCGAGGTCGGCGTTGCGAAGTGGCGCATCAGCAAGTCGGCCAGCGGGGCGCCGATCATCGCGCCGCCGCCAAAGCCCATGATGGCCATGCCGGTGGCCATGCCGCGCCGGTCGGGAAACCACTTGATCAGCGTGCTGACGGGCGAGATATACCCCAGCCCCAGCCCGATGCCGCCGATGACTCCCGAGCCCAACCACAGCATCCACATCTGATGCAGGTACACGCCGATGGCGGAAATGACCAGGCCGCCGCACCAGCACACGGCCGACACCACGCCCGCCTTGCGCGGGCCGGCGCGTTCCAGCCAGCCGCCCCATAGCGCGGCCGAGCACCCCAGCAGCACGAAGAACAGGGTGTACATCCACCCCATGGTTGAAATTTTCCAGTCGCAGCTGGTGGTGAACAACTCGGCCACCAGGCTCATGTCGGCCGGGCAGGCCAGCGGCTTGGCGCCGCCCACCACTTTGGACAGCGGCAGCCAGAACACCGAAAAGCCATAGGCCATGCCGATGCACAGGTGGATGGCCAGGGCGGCCGGCGGCACCAGCCAGCGCGAGAAACCCGGCCCGGCGATGGTGCGTTCTTTATCAAAAAAGCCCGGCTTAGCGCCGGGCAGGTCCAAGGTGGCGGTGCTTTCCATGTAGTCTCCTCGATGGGTGCGGCTTTATCGCCGCTATGTTTTGTTTTGACTGCGGGTAAAGCGGTGGCGCCCGGCTAGTTCACGCGGGGCGCGGGCGTCAGGCGCTGGCGGTTCTGCGTGACCGCGTCCAGCACCAGCGGATGCAATTGTTCGTCGCCGGCATCGCCGTTTGGGGTGGCCGCCAGGAAGCCCAGCAGCTCGTTGCGCATGCGCGGTTCCCAGAACTTGTGGATATGGTTGGCCACGCCTTCCAGCGCTTCGTGGCGGTCCGGCATGGCGTCAAAGAACTGGCCGATGCGGTTGGCCATGCGGATCAGGTTGCCGATTTCCATTGCGAGTCAGGGTCCGGTTCAAGTGCGATTCAGGATGCGATTCAAGGTGCGATTCAAGGTGCGCTTCAACCCGCGCTTCAGGCGATGAATCGTTCGGGGTGCGAATACAGCGTGGCGTCGTCGCCGCGTAAGAAGCCCACCAGGCTGACGTTGGCGTCTTGCGCCAGGCGGATGGCCAGCGCCGTGGGGGCGGACACCGCGGCAAGCACGGCCACCCCGGCCGCCGCCGTCTTCTGCACCATTTCAAAACTGGCGCGGCTAGACACCAGCACGATGCCGTTACCGCCGTGCATCGCCTGTCGTGCCAACGCACCGATCAGCTTGTCCAGCGCGTTATGGCGGCCCACGTCTTCGCGCAGCAGCGCCACGGCGCCGTCGCCGCCCGCCCAGCCGGCCGCGTGCGTGGCGCCCGTGATGTCGTGCAGCGCCTGGCGCGCGCGCATGTCGCGCATGGCGGCCAGCACCGCGCGGATGCGCACGGCCGACCCGTTCGTCACGGGCGCCACCGGCCGCAGCACTTCGGGCAGCGTTTCCACGCCGCACAGGCCGCAGCCGGTGCGTCCGGCCATGGCGCGCCGCCGCGTTTTCAACCGCACTTCGCAAGCGCTTGAAATTTCCACCTGCACCACGATGCCATCGCATTGCGGCAGCACATCAATGCCGCGCACATCGCTGACGCTGTCGATGATGCCTTCCGACAGCGAAAAGCCCACGGCAAAGTCTTCCAGGTCGGCCGGCGTGGCCAGCATGGTGGCGTGGCTGATGCCGTTGAATTCCAGCGCCACCGGCGTTTCCTCGGCAACGAAATCCGATTCGGCGGCGGGGGCGATGGCCCCGCCCCGCACGCGCGTGACCTGGGTCGGCGTGCAGTCGGGGCGGGGCGGCGGGGGCGTTGTCTGGGAAGTCATGGCATCCGGGGCAGTAGCTGGCAGGCGGTCATTTCCCGGTCAGCGCCGCTTCGTTCTCGCGCGATCGCTCGCGCAGCAGCTTTTGCTGGATGTCGGCAAAGCGCGACCATTGGCGTTGCCATTCCGAAGGCTGGGACACGCGCGTCACCTGCACGGCCGTGACCTTGTATTCGGGGCAGTTGGTCGCCCAGTCCGAGCTGTCCGTCGTGACGACGTTGGCGCCTGACTCGGGAAAGTGGAACGTGGTGTATACCACGCCCGGCTGCACCCGGTCGGTCAGCGTGGCGCGCAGCACCGTTTCGCCGGCGCGGCTCTGGATGCCGACCCAATCGCCTTCGGCCACGCCCCGATCCTCGGCGTCTTGCGGATGCAGTTCCAGCACGTCCTCGCCATGCCACATCACGTTGGGCGTACGCCGTGTCTGCGCGCCCACGTTGTATTGCGACAGGATGCGGCCCGTGGTCAAGAGCAGCGGGAAACGGCGCGTGCTGCGTTCGTCGGTGGGCACGTACTTGGTGATCATGAACTTGCCCTTGCCGCGCACGAACGTGTCGATGTGCATGATGGGCGTGCCCTCCGGCGCATCGTCATTGCACGGCCATTGCAGGCTGCCCAGCTTGTCCAGCTTGTCGTAGCTGACGCCTGCGAACGTGGGCGTCAGCCGCGCGATTTCCTCCATGATTTCGCGCGGGTGCGTGTAGTTCATGGGGTAGCCCAACGCGTTGGACAAGGCCACCGTCACTTCCCAATCCGACTTGCCGTTCTTGGGTTCCATCACCTTGCGCACGCGCGAGATGCGGCGTTCGGCGTTGGTGAAGGTGCCGTCTTTTTCCAGGAACGACGAGCCCGGCAGGAACACGTGCGCGTACTTGGCGGTCTCGTTCAGGAACAGGTCCTGCACCACGATGCACTCCATGGCCGCCAGCGAGGCCGCCACGTGCTGCGTGTTGGGGTCGGACTGCACGATGTCTTCGCCCTGGCAGTACAGGCCCTTGAACGAGCCGCCCAATGCCGCTTCGAACATGTTGGGAATGCGCAGGCCGGGTTCCGGTTGCAGCGTCACGCCCCAGTCGCGTTCGAATTGCGCGCGCACGGTGTTGTCGGAAATGTGGCGATAGCCGGGCAACTCGTGCGGGAACGAGCCCATGTCGCACGAGCCTTGCACGTTGTTCTGGCCGCGCAAGGGGTTCACGCCCACGCCCTCGCGCCCGATGTTGCCGGTGGCCATGGCCAGGTTGGCAATGGCCATCACGGTGGTGGACCCCTGGCTGTGTTCGGTCACGCCCAGGCCGTAGTAGATGGACCCGTTGCCGCCGGTGGCGAACAGCCGCGCCGCGCCGCGCACGGCTTGCGCCGGCACGCCGGTGATTTCGGCCATGGCCTCGGGCGAGTTCTCGGGCAGCGATACAAAGTCGCGCCATTCGTTAAAGGCCTTGGCTTCGCAGCGTTCGGCCACGAAGGCCTCGTCGATCAGCCCTTCGGTGGCGATCACGTGGGCCAGCGACGACAGCAGCGCCGTGTTGGTGCCCGGCCGTACCTGCAAGTGATAGTCGGCCTTGATGTGCGGCGAGCTGACCAGTTCGATGCGGCGCGGATCAATCACGATCAGGCGCGCGCCCTGGCGCAGGCGGCGCTTCAAGCGCGAGGCAAACACCGGGTGCCCGCTGCTGGGGTTGGCGCCCATCACGATGACCACGTCGGTGTGCATGACCGAATCAAAGGTCTGCGTGCCGGCCGATTCACCCAGGGTCTGCTTCAGGCCGTAGCCGGTGGGCGAATGGCAGACGCGCGCGCAGGTGTCCACGTTGTTGGTGCCGAAGGCCGCGCGCACCAGCTTTTGCACCAGCCAGGTTTCTTCGTTGGTGCAGCGCGACGACGTGATGCCGCCCACCGCGTCGCGGCCGTACTGGCTTTGGATGCGGCGAAATTCCGACGCCGCGTAGTTGATGGCCTCGTCCCAGGACACTTCCTTCCAGGAATCGGTGATGTGCTTGCGGATCATGGGCTTGAGCACGCGTTCCTTGTGCGTGGCGTAGCCCCATGCAAAGCGGCCCTTCACGCACGAGTGGCCGCGGTTGGCCTGCCCGTCTTTCCAGGGCACCATGCGCACCACTTCCTGCCCCTTCATCTCGGCCTTGAAACCGCAGCCCACGCCGCAGTACGCGCAGGTGGTGATGACCGAGTGTTCGGCCTGACCCATCATGATGACGGTCTTTTCCTGCAACGTAGAGGTCGGACAGGCTTGCACGCAGGCGCCGCAGGACACGCATTCGCTATCCAGGAACGGCTGGTCCTGTCCGGGCGACACGCGCGATTCAAACCCCTTGCCAGAGATCGTCAACGCAAACGTGCCTTGCGTTTCTTCGCAGGCGCGCACGCAGCGGTTGCAGACGATGCACTTGGACGCGTCGTAGCTGAAGTAGGGATTCGAATCGTCGACCTTCGCGTCCAGGTGGTTGGCGCCGTCATAGCCGTAGCGCACGTTGCGCAGGCCCACCACGCCGGCCATGTCCTGCAATTCGCAGTCGCCGTTGGCGGGGCAGGTCAGGCAGTCCAGCGGGTGGTCCGAGATGTACAGCTCCATCACGCCGCGCCGCAGCTCGTGCAGCTTGGGGGTTTCGGTGACCACCACCATGCCGTTTTCCGCCGGCGTGGTGCAAGACGCGGGATAGCCGCGCCGGCCCTCGATCTGCACCAGGCAAAGGCGGCACGACCCAAAGGGTTCAAGGCTGTCGGTCGCGCACAGCTTGGGGATGTTGATGCCGGCCTCGGCGGCCGCGCGCATCAACGACGTACCCTCGGGCACGCAGATTTCCTGGCCGTCGATGGTCAGGGTAATGGTGTTGGCGGACTCGCGCGCCGGGGTGCCCAGGTCGCGGTCGCGCTTGATGACGGTTTCTAGCATGGTCGTCTCTCGGGTTCAGGCCGCGTGCGCGGCAGACTGCGAGGACTCGATGCCGAAGTCCTGCGGAAAATGGTTCAGCGCGGACAGCACGGGGTAGGGCGCCATGCCCCCCAGCGCGCACAGCGAACCGCCCATCATCGTGTCGCACAAGTCACGCAGCAGGTGCACCTGTTGTTCGCGCTGCGCGGGGCTGACGCCGCCGGCCGCGATCTTGTCGATGGTTTCAACGCCGCGTGTGGAACCGATGCGGCACGGCGTGCACTTGCCGCAGGATTCAATCGCGCAGAACTCCATGGCATAGCGAGCCATGCGCGCCATGTCCACGGTGTCGTCAAACGCGACGAGCCCGCCGTGGCCGATCATGGCCGAGATCTGTATGTAGGCTTCGTAATCCAGCGGCACGTCCCATTGCGATTCGGGCAGATAGGCGCCCAGCGGGCCGCCCACTTGCACGGCGCGCAACGGCCGGCCGCTGGCGCTGCCGCCGCCGAAGGTGTAGAGCAGGTCACGCAGGCTCAGGCCGAACGCCTTTTCCACCAGGCCGCCTTGCCTGACGTTGCCGGCCAGTTGGAACGGCAAGGTGCCATGCGAGCGGCCCACGCCGTAATCGCGGTAGTAGGCGGCGCCCTTGGCCAGGATGATGGGCACCGTGGCCAGCGATATCACGTTGTTGATGACGGTGGGCTTGCCGAACAGGCCCGAGATCGCGGGCAGCGGCGGCTTGGCGCGTACCACGCCGCGCTTGCCTTCCAGGCTTTCCAGCAGCGAGGTTTCTTCGCCGCAGATGTAGGCGCCCGCGCCCTTGCGCACTTCCAGGTCGAAGCGGCGTCCGCTGCCGTGCACGTCGGCGCCCAGCCAGCCGACGCTGCGCGCGCGGGCGATAGCGGCTTGCAGGGTATCGATGGCGTGCGGGTATTCCGAGCGCACGTAGATGTAGCCGTAGGTGGCGCCCACGGCCAGCCCGGCAATCGTCATGCCTTCGATCAGCACATAGGGGTCGCCCTCCATCAGCAGGCGGTCGGCGAAGGTGCCCGAGTCGCCTTCGTCGGCGTTGCACACGATGTACTTCTGGTCGCCGGGCGTGCCCGCCACCGTTTTCCATTTGATGCCGGTGGGAAACGCCGCGCCGCCGCGTCCACGCAGGCCGGAGGTGACCATTTCGTCGATGATGGCGGCCGGGTCCATTGCCAGCGCCCGCTTCAGGCCCGCCAGGCCGCCGTGCGCGGCGTAGTCCTGCAAGGACAGGGGGTCGATCACCCCGACGCGGGCGAAGGTCAGCCGCTCTTGCTGTTTCAGGTAGGGGATGTCTTCGGTCAGGCCCAGGCGCAGCGGGTGTTTCGGCGCGGCGCCTGCGGCGTTGTCGTGGTGCGTCAGCCAGCCGGCATCGAACAAGCCGGCCACGTCTTCGACCGCCACGGGGCCGTAGGCGACGCGGCCGTTTGGCGTGGTCACTTCCACCAGCGGTTCCAGCCACAACAAGCCACGCGATCCATTACGTACGACCTGCACGGCCAGGCCGCGCGCATCGGCGATGCGTTCGACCTCGCGCGCCACCGCGTCCGCGTCCATGGCCAGCGCGGCCGCGTCGCGCGGCACGTAGATGACGACGGGGGCGCTCATGGGGTGGTCTCCTGCGGTTGGGCCAACGTGCGCGCCAACAAGCGGTCCAGCTTCTCGGGCGTGACGCGGGCATGCGGCCGGCCATCGATCATGATGGCGGGCGACTGCGCGCATAGCCCCAGGCAGTAAACGGGTTCCAGCGTGAAATTGCCGTCAGCGGTGTGGGCATGAAAATCGCAGCCCAGATGCGCGCGGGCATGGGCGGCCAGCTGTTCGCCGCCCATCGCCTGACAGGACTCGGCGCGGCACACTTCCAGCGTGTGGCGCGCGGCCGGCTGGCTGCGAAAGTGCGGGTAGAACGTGATGACGCCGTGGACTTCGGCGCGGGACAGGTTCAGGGCCTCGGCGATGGTTTGCACCGCTTCGGCCGGGATACAGCCCAGTTCATGCTGCACCTGATGCAGCACCGGCAACAAGGGGCCGGGCAGGTCTTTCAGCCGCGCAACGATGCGGGCGGTGGTGGCAATGGCGGGGGTGGTGGACGCCTGGGCGGCGTCCAGAGCCAATTGGCCGCCCCGGGCGCCGCCGCTGGACGCCAAGTCGGATGTTGCCTCGCGCTGATGCACGGTGGTCTCCTCCAGTGTTGCTGGGCCCCTTGACGGGGTCTGTTGTGGCGGTCGAATGTTCGGGTATTCCCAGGCAATTAATATGCTTTTAAAAACATAATAAAAACCAGTCCGCCGCGTTATTTGTGTACTCTAACCACGTACTTGAACGCCTTCAATAAGAAATAAATGACATATAAAAATGACATATAAGTTCCGAATCGGGCTGCGGCCGCAATGGACCTTGGGCGGGGGCGACGACACGGCTCCTTTGCCCTTGCAGGACATGCTGGCGCTGTTGGCCGCCATCGACGCCACGGGCAACATCACCGGCGCGTGCCGCGCATGCGGGCTGTCTTACCGCCATGCCTGGGGCGTGCTGCGGCGCTTTGAAACGCTATTTGGCACGCAGCTGCTGGTGACGAACCGGCGCCAGGGCACGCAGTTGGCGCCGTTCGCGCAGCGCCTGCTGTGGGCCAACCGGCGCATCGAAGCGCGGCTGATGCCCACGCTGGACAGCATGGCGTCGGAATTGCAGGAAGAACTGGAAAAGCTGCTGCCCGAAAGCGGCCCGCATCTGCGGCTGCACGCCAGCCACGGCTTCGCGGTGGAATCGCTGATGCAGCACATGGGCGGCAGAAAGCCCGGGCTGGAACTGCGCTATCGCACCGCCATCGAGGCGCTGGCTTCGCTAGAGCGCCACGAATGCGATCTGGCCGGTTTCCAGGTGCCGCTGGGCGACTTTGAAGCGCCCATCATGGAACGCTACGCGCAGTGGCTGCACGCCGATGAATACCTGCTGATCCATCTGGCCGTGCGCAACACCGGCTTGTTCGTCACGGCGGGCAACCCCAAGCAGATACGCGGCATGGCCGACCTGGCGCGCCCGGATGTGCGCTTCGTCAACCGCCAGATCGGGTCCAGCACGCGTTACCTGGTCAGCTTGATGCTTCAGCGCGCAGGCGTGTCGATTGGCGAAGTCCAAGGCTACGAAACCAACGAATTCACCCATATGGCCATTGCCGCGCATATCGCCAGCGGCATGGCGGACACGGGCGTGGGCGTGGAAACCGCCGCCTGCCGTTTCGGGCTGGACTTCATCCCGCTGGTGCGCGAACGCTACTTCTTTGCCATCCGCAAGTCGGCACTGGAAACGCCCGCCATGCAAGACCTGCTGTCCATCATGCGCAGCGCCGACTATGTCGGCTACGTGGGGCAGCTGGTGGGTTACGACGCCAAGGACACCGGCCGCCTGCAAACCCTGGAAGAGGCCTTCGCCTAGGGCCGCCGCCCGGGACGCCGCTTGCCGATATATGATCGCCCCATGAGCAAAGTGATTTTCCTTGCCGACCGCCGGTCCGACCGTTCGGCGTGGCCCGCGCCCGGCGAACTTCCGGCCGACGGCCAGCCCGCGCTGGACCGGCGCGCCCGTCCGCTGCGCGACCTGCGCATTTCCGTGACGGACCGCTGCAACTTCCGCTGCACCTACTGCATGCCGCGCGAAGTGTTCGACGCCAGCTATACCTTCATGCCGCATTCGGCGCTGTTGTCGTTTGAAGAAATCAGCCGCCTGGCCGGCATCTTCACGCAACTGGGCGTGGAAAAGATCCGCCTGACCGGCGGCGAACCGCTGCTGCGCAAACATATCGAAAACCTGGTCGGCCAATTGGCGGCGCTGCGCACGCCGGCGGGCCAGCCGCTGGACCTGACGCTGACCACCAACGGCAGCGTGCTGGCGCGCAAGGCGGCCGCGCTGAAAGCCGCCGGGCTGACCCGCGTCACCGTCAGCCTGGACGCGCTGGACGCGTCGATGTTCCAGGATATGAGCGACAGCGGCTTCACGCCCGACGACGTGCTGCGCGGCATTGACGCCGCCGCGGACGCGGGCTTGGCGCCGGTCAAGGTCAACATGGTGGTGCGGCGCGGCCTGAACGACGGCCAGATCCTGCCCATGGCCGAACGCTTCCGGCACAGCGGGCACATCCTGCGCTTTATCGAATACATGGACGTGGGCAACACCAACGGCTGGAACCTGTCTGAAGTGGTGCCCAGCCAGGAAGTGCTGGACCGCATCGGCGCGGCCTACCCGCTGGAACCGGTGCAGTCCGCCGACATGGGGCGCGTGGCCGAGCGCTGGCGCTATCTGGACGGCGGTGGCGAAATCGGCGTCATTTCCAGCGTCACCCACGCATTCTGCGGGGGCTGTACGCGCGCGCGCCTGTCGCCGGAAGGCAAGCTGTTTCTGTGCCTGTTCGCACACGAAGGCTTTGACCTGCGCGCGCCGCTGCGCGATGGCGCCACCGACGCCGAACTGGCCGCGATGCTGGCCGGCATCTGGGGCGGGCGCGCCGACAATTATTCCGAACTGCGCGGCCGCAACATGGCGGACCCAACGCCGGACCCGGGCCGCAAAGTCGAAATGAGCTACATCGGTGGGTGACGCGTCGTTGCTGGCCCCTTGCATCGCCGGCTTGATCCTGGCGGGCGGGCAGGGCTCGCGCATGGCCCATCAGGACAAGGGGCTGGTGCTGTTGAACGGTGAGCCCATGGTGGCGCATGTCGCGCGCCGGCTGGCGCCGCAAGTGGCGCGGCTGATCATCAGCGCCAACCGCCATGCCGACCACTATGCGCGCTACGGCACGGTGGTGGCGGATAACGAACCGGGCTTGGAAAAATACCAGGGTCCGCTGCTGGGCATCGCGGCGGGGTTGGCCGCTGTGGCCGCAGTGGCGGATGTGGACTGGGTCGTGGTGGTGCCGTGCGACACACCGTTTCTTCCCGGCGATCTGGCCGCGCGCCTGGTCGACGCCGCGCAATCCGCGCAGGCGCCCATGGCCTATGCCATGGTAGGCGAACAGCGCCATTCGGCCTGCATGGCGCTGCGCCCATCGCTACTGCCGGGCTTGCGCGCCTACCTGCACGGCGGCGATCGAAAAGTCGGTCTGTGGCAGGCGCGCGTGGGCGCCGTGGCGGCGCGCTTTGACGACGCGCCGCATGCCTTCATGAACGTGAATACGCCCGAAGAATTGGCCGAGGCCCAGCGCTACGCCAGCCAGGGCCGCTGATCCGGCCAACGCCCGGCGCTACGCCAGCCAGTGCCGCAAGTCGTAATACGGCACGCGGTCGCCATCGTTGACCAGCACGTCGGCCGGCAGGCGCGCCAGGCCCGTGGCCCACGGCATCGAACTGATCACGCCCGAGCCTTGATGGCCGTAGGGCACCAATTCGGCGGTGCCTTCGGTGGCGACACGGCGCTGCACCCGCAGGAATTCCTCGCGTCCGTCCTTGCGCGGATTCTCGGTGCGCAGCGGCAGCAGGCTGACGGGCGGGAAGATCTCTTCGCGGCCTTGCATGCGGCGCACCAGCGGCGACACCAGCATGGCGAACACGGCGTAGGCCGACACGGGGTTGCCCGGCAGGCTGACGACGGGCTTGCCGTTGATCTGTGCCAAGGCCACCGGCTTGCCCGGTTTCATGCGCACTTTCCATAGCGACAACTCGCCGCCCAAGGTGGCCAGCGCGGGCTTGACCAGATCGCGTTCGCCCACCGACACGCCGCCCACGCTCAACACCAGATCGCAGTCGGTCAGCAGCGTCTTGAACGCGGCCAGCAGGTCTTCTTCGGTGTCGCGCGCGTGCAGCACGTGCACGGGCACGGCGCCGAGGCCGCGCGCCAACGCGGCTAGCATCGGGCCGTTGGAGTTGTAGATCTGTTCGGGGGCGCGGGGCGAGCCGGGCGGTACGAGTTCATCGCCCGTGGTCAGGATGCCCACGCGCAGCTGGCCGACCACCGGCACGGTGGCAAGCCCCTGCGAGGCCAGCAAGGCCACGTGCGCGGCTTGCAGCATGGCGCCGGCCGCAAGCAAGGGTGCGCCAGCCATCGTGTCTTCACCCCGGCGGCGGATATGCTGGCCGGGCGCGGGCTCACGCGAGATTTCCACGTGGTTGTCGGCTTCCACCGTGTCTTCCTGCATGACGACGGTATCGGCGCCGTCGGGAATCAGGCTGCCGGTGAACAGGCGGATGGCGTGGCCGGGCTTGAGCGGTTCGGGCACATCGCCGGCATAGCAGCGTTGCTGGATCGGCAGGCGCGCGCCGGCTTGCCAATCGGCCACGCGCAAGGCGTAGCCGTCCATGGCGCTGTTGTCGGCGGGGGGGATGTCCACCGTGGCTTGCAGGTCGGTGGCCAGCACGCGGCCGGAGGCCTCGGTCAAGGCGATGTCTTCGCGGCGTTGCAGCGGCCCGGCCGCATTGGCCAGCAGGGTCTGGGCGTGATCAAAATCCAGCATGGGTCAGTGGTCTTCTTTCTGAGGCTTGAAGTGCGAGGCGAAATTGCACGGGCGGTGGGCGCTGTCGAACTGCTCACGCAATATCTGCGCCCAGGCCGTTTCGCAGGCGTTGTTTGAACCGGGCAAGCAGAAGATCAGCGTCTGGTTGGCCGAGCCCGCGAACGCGCGCGACTGGATCGTTGAACTGCCGATCTCGGTGTACGAGAGTTGCCGGAACAGTTCGCCAAAGCCCGGAATCTCGCGGTCCAGCAGCGGCAGGATGGCAGCCGGCGTGTGATCGCGATGCGAAAAGCCCGTGCCGCCGGAGGTCAGGATGACCTGCACTTCGGGGTCGGCAATCCAGTCGCTGATGACGCGGCGGATCTGGTAGATGTCGTCGCGCACGATGTCGCGGCGCACGCACTGGTGGCCCGCATGCGCCAGGTTGTGGGCAAGCAGATTGCCGGAGGTGTCGTCGCCCGCGCTGCGGGTGTCGCTGACCGTCAGCACGGCGCAGGCCAGCGAGACGGGAATTTCTTCGCTCATTTGCTTTCCTTCGGTGGGGCGGTGTCTTCATCCCAGGCGTCGGTGCGGTCCTGGTCGGCCTGGCGTTGTTCTACCCAGAAGCTGTTGCCGCTGGCCAGCGTCTCGCGCTTCCAGAACGGCGCGCGCGTCTTGAGCGCGTCGATGATGTATTCGCAGCCGCGAAAGGCATCGCCCCGGTGGGCGCTGGCCGCCGCCACGAACACGATCTGCGCATTGCGCGACAGCGCGCCCACGCGGTGCACGATGACGGTGCCGTCCAGCTTCCAGCGCTGGCGCGCGGTGTTGGCAATGGCTTCCAGCTCGCGCTCGCACATGCCCGGGTAGTGTTCCAGGTAGAGCGTGTCGGTGGGCGAGTCGGGCGCGTAGTCGCGCACATAGCCTACGAAGGTGACAATGCCGCCCACGCCGGACCCGGCGTTCTCGCGTAGCGCCGCCGTCAGCGCGGCGGCGTCGAAATCGGCTTCCTGGACGCTGATCATGGCGTTCTCAGCCTCCGGTCACGGGTTCGAACACAGCCACTTCGTCGCCGGGCCGGATCGTTGCCGTGGGTTTGGAATGGGTTTGGTTGATGGCCAGTTTCAGGCGCGTGGCGGGCGCCAGCTGCGGGTAGCGTTCCCCCAGCGCGGCCAGCAATTGCGCGCCGGTGGACTCGCTGTCCAGCGGCCAGTCTTCACCGCGCTTGCCGACCAGTTCGGCCACGCGGGCGAAGTACAGAAGATTAATCGTTGCGCCATTCACCGCTTTTTCCTCCGGCCTTGTACTTAAGGCGAACTTGTTCAACCACGATGCCCTTGTCGGCGGCCTTGCACATGTCGTAGATGGTCAGCGCGGCCACGCTGCACGCCATCATGGCTTCCATTTCCACGCCGGTCTTGTAGCTGGTGCGGCAGGTGGCCTGGATGTCGATGCGGTGCGCGGCGTCGTCCAGCGAGAAGTCCACGCCCACGAACGCCAGCGGCAGGCTGTGGCAAAGCGGGATCAGTTCCGCGCAGCGCTTGGCGGCCAGCACGGCGGCCACGCGGGCAGTGTTGAGCACTTCGCCCTTGCCCTTGCCCGGCTGCGTCAACAGGCCATAGGCCACGGCATTCATGCGCACGCTGGCCACGGCAATGGCCACGCGTTCGGTGTCTGTCTTGGCGATGACGTCGACCATGCGGACCTGGCCGGCTTCGTCCAGGTGGCTCAGGGTGGGGGTGGCAGATGACATTGGGAATCGGGATCGAGAATTGTTAATGTTTGAAAAGGGCGGTCCCGGCAGGCCGGGCAGGCCGCTGTTCCGCCTATGATAGACGAGCCCTAATCGGGGCGCGATAATCGCCATCAACTCGTCTCAGGAGACTCGCGATGCCCTTGCGGCGCCCCAAGCTTCGGTTCACCCGGCGCGCCGGCAAAATCTTGTTGGGCATAGTGGCGGTTGTGCTGATCCTTTGCGCAATTGCCGCCTGGCAAGTCCCAAAGGTGCTGCACAACGTGCTGACGGACGACGTGGCCAAGATGATCGGGCGCGACGTTTCCGTCGGCAAGATCACCTTCAATCCGTTCACGTTGACCCTCCGCGCACGCGACCTTGCCGTGGCGCAACCGGGTTCGCAGACGCCGCTTCTGGCGCTGGCTGAAATGGATGTCAGCGCCGCGTGGAGCTCCTTGTTCTGGTTCGCGCCCGTCGTGGATCGGCTGACGCTGCGCCAGCCTACCATCGCCATCGTGCGCGAAGACGTCACGCGATTCAATTTCTCTGACATACAGCAACGCGTCGCGCAATTAACCGCCGCCCAGCCCGAAGAACCGCCCAAGCCCGATACCGGCCTGCCCCGGTTTTCGCTGAACAACATGGTGATCGAGGGCGGCGCCATCACGCTGGACGACAAGGTCACCGGGCGCAAACAGGTAGTGGACGAACTGGGCCTGGGCGTGCCGTTCATTTCCACCTTCGGCTATGCCACGGATATCGACGTGCAGCCGCGCGTGCACCTGCGCATCAACGGCAGCCCGTTTGACCTTACGGGCGTGGCGCGGCCGTTCGACAAGGTGCCGTCCTCCACCTTGCGCGTTGCGTTCAATGGCCTGCAACTTGAAAAGTGGGCCGACGTGTGGCCCATGCCGCTGCCGTTCAAGCTGGACAGCGCGCTGCTGGATTCGAACCTGCAAGTGGTGTTTGAACAGCCCAAGGACGCGCCGCCCAAGATACGTGTGGTGGGCGATCTGGCGCTGCGCCGCTTCGATCTGCGCGATACCGATGGCGACACGCTGGCCGCCTGGAGCGCGTTGACCGTCACGCGTCTGGAACTGGAACCCATCGCGCGCCAGGTGTATGTAGGCGAAGTGGGCCTGTGGGCGCCGCAGGTGCATGTGCGGCGCTACGCCAATGAACACCTGAACTGGCAGGACGTGGTGGTCAAGCTGAAGGCGCTGGGCGGCGTGGCCGCGACCGACACCCCCGTGGCGGACAAGCTCAAGCGCGACCTGGGGCTGAAGGTCGCGCCGAAGGCGCAGGAGGGCGCCGCGCCCGGCGCCGGCACCGGTGATGCGCCTGCCACTGGCACCGGCACGGCACCTGGGACCGACCCGGCACCGGCCACCGGCACCGCGCCCGCCACCGGCACCGCGCCCGCCACCGGCACCGCGCCCGCCACCGGCACCGCGCCCGCCACCGGCACCGCGCCCGCCACCGGCACCGCGCCCGCCACCGGCACGGCACCGGCCACCGGCACCGCACCCGCCACCGGCACCGCACCCACGACCGATCCCGTGCCCGCCCCAACGGCTCCGCCCGCGACGCCGCCCGCCGCGCCCGCGCCGTCCGAATGGAAGGTGACGCTGGACGCCTTCAACCTGCATGAAGGCGAGCTCTACCTGACCGATGCGGTCAGCAAGCTGGATTACGTCATGACCGGGATCGGCGCCACCGTGGAAGGCGTGGTGGTGCCCGAGGTCAAGAACCAGCCCATCGACCTGTGGCTGACGGTGGACAACAGCACCGACGGCGGCTGGATACGCGCGAAAGGCCCGCTGGAGTTGTCGCCGCTGTCGCTGGAACTGGGCGTGCGCTTGGGCAACATTGCCCTGGCTCCGTTGGCGCCGGCCGTGCGCAGCGTGGCCCCCATCCTGCTGCAAGACGGCCGGCTGGCCGCCAACGCGCAGATCCACGTGCGCGAAAAAGGCGGCGCCATCGACGCCTCGGCCACCGCTGTCCAGGCCGACCTGACCCAGTTCAAGGCACGCGACGAAGCGCAAAAACCTCCGCTGGACATCGCGCTGCAATCGCTGCACGTCACGGCCGACCGCCTTGCCATGGGCCCGGGCCAAAGCCGCTTCACGCTGGCGGCGGCGGGCATCCAGGGCAACGGCAAGCTGAACCTGGCGGGCGCGTTCACGCCGCAGCCGCTGACCTTCGCGTCGTCCGTCGACCTGTCCGACCTGAACGTCGCGCCGTTCGCGGCCTACGCCGCCGGCAGCCTGAACGCCACCGTGCGCGCCATTACGCTGGGGGCCAAGGGCGACGTGGCCTATGCCGCCGCCGCCGGCAACGCGCCCATGCGGGTCAACTGGAAAGGCGGCGTCGAGATCACCGGCGTTGACTTGCAAGACCGCGTCAACAACGACGACTTCCTGAATTGGAAGCGGCTGGCCTTTGCCGGCATGGACGTGTCCGTGGCGGGCGACAAGGTGGGCGCCAAGCTGGGCGACATCGCGCTGGAAGACTTCTACGGCCGCATTCTGTTGAATGCCCAGGGCCGGCTGAACGTGATGGACCTGGTGGCGGCGCCGGGCCAGGCGGGCGGCTCCATCACGCAGGACACGCAAACGCCGGGCCGCCAGTCGCCCGCCGCGCCGGCATCGTCGGGGGCGTCCAAGGCGGCATCCCCGGCAGCCTCCAAAGGCGGCGACGGCGCGGCCATGCCTGACATCGCCGTCAACAGCGTCACGCTGTCGCGTGGCCGCATGACGTTTACCGACCGCTTCGTCAAACCCAACTATGTGGCCGAGCTGTCGGCCATCGAAGGCGCGATCTCGGCCGTGTCGTCCACCAACCCGCAGCCCGCCAAGGTCAAGGTCACGGGGCGCGTCTACACCACCGCGCCGCTGTCCATCAGCGGCATCGTGCAGCCGTTCGCCAAATACCTGACGCTGGACTTGAAGGCGTCGGCCAAGGGCGTGGACCTGCCGCGCTTCAACACCTATTCGGCCAAGTACGTGGGCTACCCGATCAAGCGCGGCAAGCTGTCGGTGGACCTGGAATACAAGATCAAGGACCGCGCATTGCAGGCGTCCAACCACGTCGTGCTGAACCAGCTGACCTTCGGCGACAAGACCAACAGCCCCGACGCCACCAAGCTGCCGGTGCTGCTGGCCGTGGCGCTGTTGAAGGATTCGCGCGGCAATATCGACATCAACCTGCCCGTGTCCGGCTCGCTGGACGACCCGGAATTTTCGGTGGGCGGCATCGTGGTGCGCGTGATGATGAACCTGGTCGTCAAGGCGGTGACGTCGCCGTTCAGCTTGCTGGCCTCGGCCTTCGGCGGCGGCGAAGAGTTGTCGTATGTGGAGTTCGCGCCGGGCAGCGCGGTGCTGACCGAGGACTCGGTGCAGCGCATCGACACGCTGATCAAGGCGTTGACGGACCGCCCCGCGCTGAAGATGGACATCAGCGGCCGCGCCGATCCCAAGACCGACCTGGACGGGCTGCGCCAAGCCTGGGTCGACGCCCAGATCCGCGCCGCCAAGGCCGCCGACACGACGCCGCGCGGCAAGAAGCCCGACCCGGCCGGCGTGAAGGTGTCGGCCGCCGAACGCCAGAAGTATCTGGAAGAGGTCTACGACGACGCCGACATCAAGGACAAGCCGCGCAATTTCATCGGCATGTCCAAGTCGGTGCCGGCCGCGCAAATGGAAGCCATGCTGCGCGGCGTGGCGAAGGTGGGCGACGAGCAGTTACGCCAATTGGCCGATGCCCGCGCGCAGGCGGTATATGAGAAGTTGCAAGCCCAGGAAGGACTCGCGGACCGTGTCTTCATCGTCGCGCCGCAGCTGGACGCGGACGGCATCAAGGACGAGGGGCAACCCTCGCGCGTGGACTTCTCCCTGAAGTGAACCCGGCTTGGCCCACGGTGCGCATGGCGCCCCGGGGTCGGGCTTTTTTTGCCAGGAGATTCTCGATGAAAGATCAGGACGCGCACTTCGACAGCCTGCTGCCGCCCCTGCGGCTGGATCGGCGGGGCTTCATCGCCACGACCGTCGCGGCGGGCTTTTCCCTGGCTGCCGGGCAAGCCGTGGCGCAGACCGCCATCGCCACCGACGCCAAGGGGCTGACGGCGGGCAAGATCGATATTCCAACCGCCGACGGCAAGATGCCGGCCTACCGCGCGGCGCCCGAAGGCAAGAAGAACCTGCCCACCGTCATCGTCGTGTCCGAGATCTTCGGCGTGCACGAATATATCCAGGACGTGTGCCGACGCCTGGCGCACCTGGGCTATCTGGCGATCGCGCCGGAACTGTTCGCGCGCCAGGGCGACCCGTCCAAGTACACCGAAATCCCCAAGCTGCAAGCCGAGATCATCGGCAAGGTGCCTGACATCCAGGTGCAGGGCGATCTGGATGCCACCGCAAAGTGGGCGGCCGCCAACGGCGGCAACCCCGACCGGCTGGGCATCGTGGGCTTTTGCTGGGGTGGCCGCCAGGTGTGGCTGTACGCGGCCCACAACCCCAAGCTGCGCGCGGGCGCGGCGTTCTACGGGCAGTTGGCGGGCGAACCCAGCGAACTCAAACCCAAATCGGTGCTGAGCCTGGTGAACGAATTGAAAGCGCCCGTGCTGGGCGCCTACGGCGGCAAGGACGCCGGTATTCCGCTGACGGACGTGGACAAGATGCGCATCGAACTGGCCAAGGGCCCGGCCCCGGCAAAGGCGTCGCGCATCGACGTCTACCCGGAAGCACCGCACGCGTTCCATGCGGACTACCGGCCGTCGTACCGCAAGCCGGAAGCCGAGCAGGCCTGGACGCGGATGCTGGATTGGTTCAAGCAGAACGGGCTGTAGCCCGTCGGCTAGCGCGGCGGTCTACTGGGCTTCTTCGCCCGGCAGGCCGTCGCTGACTTCGGCCAGCGCGCTTTTCATATCGTCGTAGCTGATCGCGCGTTCGTTCTGAAAACTGCCCAGCACGCCCCGGCAACCGTCCACGCCGGAGCGCTTCATGTCGTCCATCATCGTCTTGCCTTCGGCCAGGCCCTTCTGGAACAACGCGTCGTAGGACGCGGCTGAAAATCCATATTCCTCGGCGTAGCGCGCCAGGTTCTTGTGGGCCGTTGCCTGATGCTGCGCCAGGTCGGGCTCCGATGCGCCGCACGCGCGCGCCGCGCCGTTCGATGCGCCGGCGGCCACCACGAAGGAATCGTATTGCGCCTGCTCGCTGGCGTCCGGTGCCGCCCAGGCCGGGGCGGCGGCGGTGGCCAGGACCCAGGCCAGGGCTGTCAGAAATTTGTGCATCTGTGGATCTCCGCTGGATGCCCGGCGGGCGATGGGCGATGTAGGCGCCGCGCGGGCGTGGGACACTCGCGCATTATGACAAGCAGCCGTATCCACGCGATGAGGTCCGGGTGTGGAGTCGTTTCAGACTGTGCGTGTTCTTTTCGTGTCGCTCTGGCGCAGCGGGCAGGGCGCGCACGCACTATGATGGAGGGTGTGAGGCGATCCTGCCTCAATGCATTGCCCCACTTTCCCTGGAGATACCATGACGATCAAAGTCGGCGACCGCGTGCCGGAAGGCACCCTGACCGAATTCATCGAAACCGAAACCGCCGGCTGCTCGCTGGGCCCCAACGCGTTCCAGGTTTCCGACCTGACCCGCGGCAAGACCATCGCGCTGTTCGCCCTGCCGGGCGCGTTCACCCCCACCTGCTCGGCCAAGCACCTGCCTGGCTACGTGGAACAAGCCGACGCCCTCAAGGCCAAGGGCGTGGACGAAATCTGGTGCGTGGCCGTCAACGACGCGTTCGTCATGGGCGCCTGGGGCCGCGAACAAAAGACCGAAGGCCGTGTCCGCATGCTGGCCGATGGCTCGGCGCTGTGGACCAAGGAACTGGGTCTGGAACTGGACCTGATCGCGCGCGGCATGGGCGTGCGTTCGCAACGCTACTCGGCGCTGATCGTCGACGGCGTGGTCAAGCAGCTGAACGTGGAAGGTCCTGGCAAGTTCGAAGTCAGCGACGCCGCCACGCTGCTGTCGCAAATCTGACCTAACGTAGCTTCCAGTTTTACCGCTCAACGCGGCGGGTTGCCTTTGCAGCCCGCCGTGCTAATGCCAGCAGCGGTTGCCAACGCCATGCTCGCCACCCTCTCCTCATTCTCGTCCCTGTACTTCGCGACCTTGCTGATGCTGATCGGCACGGGTCTGTTCAACACCTACATGGGCCTTCGCCTGACCGCGCAGTCCGTCAGCGAAGTGTGGATCGGCGTCCTGATCGCCGGCTACTACCTGGGCCTGGTGTGCGGAGCCCGATTGGGGCACAAGCTCATCATTCGCGTGGGTCATATCCGCGCGTTCGTCGCGTGCGCGGCGATTGCCACCAGCATGATCCTGGCCCAGACGCTGGTTGATTCCATGCCGTTGTGGCTGGTCTTTCGCCTGATTTCCGGCGTGGTCATGGTGACGGAATTCATGGTCATCGAAAGCTGGCTGAACGAACAAACTGAAAACCACCAGCGCGGCCGGGTGTTCTCGGTCTACATGGTGGTGTCCGGGCTGGGCACCGTGCTGGGGCAGTTGGCGCTGACCGCCTACGCCACGCTGGACCTGCGGCCCCTGACGCTGGTGGCCATGTGCCTGGTGTTGTGCCTGGTGCCCATTGCCGTCACCGCGCGTTCCCACCCGCCCACGCCGCTGCCCGCGCCGCTGGACATCCGCTTCTTCATGCGGCGCGTGCCGTTGTCCATGACGGTGCTGTTCGTGGCGGGCAACCTGTCGGGCGCGTTCTACGGGCTGGCCGCCGTCTACGGCGCCAAGCACGGGCTGACGACGTCGCAGGCCGCCGTCTTTGTGGCCGCCGCCGTCACGGCGGGGCTGCTGTCGCAATGGCCGATGGGCTGGCTGTCCGACCGCATCAACCGCGCGGGCCTGATCCGTTTCAACGCCTTGCTGCTGGTGCTGCTGCCCACCGTGATGTGGGGCTGGCTGACCTTGCCGTATTGGGCGCTGGTGGCCTTGTCGTGCGTGTTCGGCATTTTGCAATTCACGCTGTACCCGCTGGGTGCGGCATTCGCCAACGACCACGTGGAGTCCGAACGCCGGGTCAGCCTGTCGGCCGTCTTGCTGATGACCTATGGCGTGGGCGCGTGTATCGGCCCGATGGTGGCGGGGCTGATGATGTCGCTGGGCGGGCCCAGCATGTACTACGTCTTCATCTCGGCTTGCGCCTTGATCCTGGTATGGCAGGTGCGCCCCACGCGCGTCACCGGCGCGCACCAGGTGGACGAAGCGCCGACGCACTTCGTGCCGATGCCCGACACGCTGCAAAGCTCGCCCGCGGCGGCAGTGCTGGACCCGCGCGTGGATCCGGAAAACGACATCGCGATGGAAATGGTGCAGCCGGACCCCGCCGCCGCGCCGGTCGCCGCCACCGAGGACCCGGTCGTCGAAGAGCCGGCACTCAAGCAGGAATGGCCGGCGGACGCTGCGGCAGCCGATGCTGCGGCAGCCGATGCTGCGGCAGCCGATGCTGCGGCGGGCGATGCTGCGGCGGGCGATGCTGCGGCGGGCGATGCTGCGGCAGCCGACGCTGCGGCAGGCGATCCTGCGGCAGCCGATGCTGCGGCAGCCGACGCTGCGGCGGGCGATGCTGCGGCAGTTGACGATGCGGCAGGCGATCCTGCGGCAGCCGACGCTGCGGCGGGCGATCCCGCGGCAGGCGATCCTGCGGCAGGCGATCCCGCAGCAGGCGATCCCGCGGCATCCGATGCCACGGCAGCCGGTACCGGCGCGCCAGCTGGCGCTCGTGCTGCTGATGTTGAATCCGGGGCAGGCGAGAAGGATGCCTCGCCCTCGGAAACCGAATCCGACACCCAGCGCCGCCGCCGCACGGGCACCTGACGATCGCGCGGCGGGGATTACCAGGGCGCCATCACGACGATCGCGCCCAGCGCCAGCGCGATACCCAGCGCGTTGATCCGGGTCAGCGGCTCACGAAACACTAACGCGCCCACCAGCGTCCCGAGCGTGATCACGCCCATGTTCATCGACGCAAACACCAGCGCCGGATGTTCAGGCAAGGACTGGTGCGCGCGGATGTAGGTCAGGATGTTGCCAAAATTGGCCACGCCAAGCGCCACGCCCGCCAGCAGATGGCGTGGCTGCCAACGCACCCGGCGCGCCAGCAGATACGCCAACATCAACACGCCCGCCAGCACGAAGGCCAACAGCAGCCCGCCGGCAAACGCGGTGCCGGCGCGCGCCACCTGCTTGAACAGGATATCGATCACCCCGTATCCCGCCCACACCGCCAGCGGCCACAGCCAGATGCCACCGTCAGAGGCGGCGGCGTTGGTGGCGGCGTTGGTTGTGGCGGCGGTCGTGGTGGCGGCGGTCGTGGTGGCGGCGGCGGCGGCGGCGGTTGTGGCGACGGTTGTGGTGGCGGTGGTGGCGGCGTTCGTGGCGGCAGTCGTGGCGGCAGTCGTGGCGGCAGTCGCGGCGGTCCCGGCGGTGCGCGCAGCCGCGCCTGCCGACGCCCAGCGCGTCGGCCGCAGAAGCAAGCACGCCAGCGCGGCAAACGCCAGCAGGACCGCCGCCAGCTTGCGGCCATTGACGGGTTCGCCAAACAACAGGAACGCCGCCAGCAGCGGGATGAACAGCGACAGGCGCTGCGCCGCGTCGCTGCGCACGATGCCGGCGTGGCGCACCGCCGCCGCCATTGCCAGGAACACGCTGGGCAACAGCACCCCAAGCGCGGCCAGAACGGCCCACGGCGTGCTCGGCGTGAACAGCGCGGCAGGGTTCGGTTTCAGCACGGCCCAGCAAAGCAGGGCGGCCACGGCGTAGTTCATGGCAATCGCCTGCCGCACGTCCACGTCGTAGCGGCGCGCCAACTTGAGCAGCACGGCTACTGTGACGCTGCACGTCACGCTGGCCAACAGGTAAAGAACGCCAGGGGTCAACGGCATGTCGTGCCGCCTTCTGCGCAGGGTTGGCCGGAACCGGCTTGAGGTTGGGCGGCATGCCCCGCGCCCGAGAACTCCGGCGCGGCATGGTGCGGCGCCGGCTCCACGTGCATGCCCAGCCGTTGCAGCAGGCGCTGGTCGGCCTGCATCTGCGGGTTGGCGGTGGTCAGCAGCGCGTCGCCATAGAACATCGAATTGGCGCCCGCCATGAAGCACAGCGCCTGCATGGCGTCGTCCATGGTTTCGCGTCCGGCCGACAAGCGTACGGCCGCGCGCGGCATCGTGATGCGCGCCACGGCGATCGTGCGCACGAACTCGAACGGGTCCAGCGGCTCGACCTTGGCCAGCGGCGTGCCTTCCACCTGGACCAGGTTGTTGATTGGCACCGACTCAGGATAGGGCTCCATGTTGGCCAGTTGCGCGATCAAACCGGCGCGTTCCCGCCGCGATTCCCCCATGCCCACAATGCCGCCGCAGCACACGCTGATGCCGGCCTCGCGCACGCGCGCCAGCGTATCCAGGCGGTCCTGGTAGGTACGGGTGGAAATGATCTTGCCGTAGAACTCCGGCGACGTGTCAAGGTTGTGGTTGTAGTAGTCCAGACCGGCGTCCTTGAGCTGCTCGGCCTGACCGTCGCGCAGCATGCCCAGCGTGACGCAGGTTTCCAGCCCCAAGGACTTCACCGCGCTGACCATCCGCGCCACGGCTTCCAGATGGTGCGGCTTCGGGCTGCGCCAGGCCGCGCCCATGCAAAAGCGTTGCGCCCCGCCTGCCTGCGCGGCCTTCGCGGCGGCCACCACTTCATCCAGCGGCATCAGCTTGTCGGCATCAAGCCCGGTGTCGTAGTGCGACGACTGCGGGCAGTACGCGCAATCCTCCGGACAGCCCCCGGTTTTGATCGAGAGCAGGCTGGACAGCTGCACGGCATTCGGGTCGAAGTGCGCACGATGGACCTGCTGGGCGCGGTGCATCAAGTCGATGAACGGCATCGCGTACAGCGCCAGGATGTCGTCGGGGGTCCAGGCCGGGGCGGCTCGGTTGCGGGTCGTTTGCGGGACGGGGATGTAGGCGGTCTGCAAGGGCGGGCTCCAATCGATCTATCGAAAACCACGCCGCTTGCCTGGCGAGGCAAGGGCGGGATCGGCGGATCGTAAGAACCTGCGCGGGGTTTGCGCAATGCAGGCCCACTGCACGAAAATGCGGGCCACTTCGACGCATGTTCGCCGCGAATAGAAGATTTAACCGTGCGGCGCGGTCTAACGCGATGGCATCTTCGTCGACGCCGACCCCCTCAATATATTGATTCTAATTGTAAATTCCGGGCGCATCCGGCGGCGCCGGGACGGCACCATTGCGCGGCGGTCACTTTGCCGGATCACCCCGTTGCGACGACCCCGTTGCGACGACCCCGTTGCGATGACCCCGTTGCGATCACCCCGTCGCGATCACTCCTTAGCCGGCTTGTCACGCACCCGCGCGGACTCGTGGCCCGTGATCCCTCGATCGCGCGCCCAGACAATCGCCGCGCTACGACGGTGCACGCCGATCTTGCTGTAGATCGTGGCCACATGATTGCGCACCGTATTGCGCGACAGCTTCAACGCCTTGGCGATGCCGTCGTCGTCGTGGCCCTGGCAGAGCAGGCCCAGCACTTCGCGTTCGCGCGTGGTCAGTTGCGCCAGTTCCGCCACATCGCGCGAGGCCGGCGCGGGCTGGCGCAACTGCGCCAGCTTTTCGATGATGCCCCGGCTGAACCACGACGTGTCCTGCATCACCGCTTCGATCGCGGCCAGCAGTTCGATCTCGGAGCGTTTGCGTTCGGTGATGTCCTGCATCACGATCAGCAGTCGGCGTTGCCCGCCGATCATCACGGGCTCGGCCGACACCAGGCAATCAAGCGCGCCGCCATCCTGTGTGGCCAGCGTGGCTTCGCGGTTGCGCGCGCTTTCGCCGCGCTTCAGGCTGGCGGCCATGCCTTCGTAGGGTTGCAGGCCTACGTCGGTCAAGGCCGCGCCCACGCTGTCTTCGGGCGATGCGCCGGTTACCGCTGCAAAGGCGTCGTTGATATCCAGCACGCGCAGCGTATCGCCTTCGCATACGGCCATCGGCACGGGCGCCAGCTTGAACGCCTTGGAAAAGCGCTCTTCGCTTTCGCGCAGCGCCATCTCGGTGCGTTTGCGCGCTTCCAGGTCGATGAAGGTGAACAGCATGCAGGGTTCGTCCTGCATGTCGATCGGTTGGCCGGCGACCATCACGAATTTGGCGCCGCCGTCCGCCAGCTTCACGACGCCTTCGCGCTGTGTAATGGTCTTGCCTTCGTTCAGATTGGCCACGGCCTGTTCTTTGTCGTCGCCGCCGTCCAGCACATCCAACTCGTACGCGGACTTGCCCAGCACGGTCTCACGCGTGTAGCCCGTCATTTCCAGAAAGCCCTGGTTGACCTTGACGTAGCGCAGGTCGGAAAGCCGGCAAATGAGGGCGGGCGCCGGATTCGCGCCGAAGGTGCGTTCGAACCGTTCTTCGGCGTTGATCTGCTCGGTCTGGTCGTGCAGGATCAGCACGCGATAGTCAGCGCCTTTGTCGCCTTCCAGGTTCAAGCCGCGTGCGCGCACGTTGCGCAGGAACTCTTCGTCATCCTTGCGGCTCAGGTCCAGCAGCAGATCGTCAAACGTTTCTTCAGCGGCCAGGCGGTCCAGCGGATATTGGCGCGCGGGTACGCGGTGATGGTTGCGGTAGGTCAGCGTGTAGCGCTTGCGGTAGCCGGCGGGCGTGCCGCCCAACGCTTCAAGATTGTCGACGCCGTGTAATTCAAGTGCGCTGTTATTGGCCCATGCAATTGAGCCGTCGGGTTCAAGCAGGATGATGCCTTCATTCAAACCCGCGATGATGGCTTGCAGGTGTTGGCGATGCGCGTGTGGCGCGGCGGCGTTTGCGGTCACGTAGGCCTCTTCGGTTCGCGTGGCGTGAGCCCACAGGATGCAGGGGCGCGGCAAAGCTGTCCAGACAGCAAAACGGACGAGTCTTAGCGGCGGGGTAAAAGGAGGGGAGAACGCACAAAATAACGCGCGGACAATGCGGGCGCTGAAATGCAAAAAGCCCCGGAATCCGGAGCTTCAATGTGTACTGCGACGATGCGTATTGCGATAGTGGGTATTGCGAGGATCTGTCGTGCGATCTTTCAAGCTGCATGCTGGCAAACACCAAAGTGCTTGGCGGAGCGGACGGGGCTCGAACCCGCGACCCCCGGCGTGACAGGCCGGTATTCTAACCAACTGAACTACCGCTCCGCAGCGGCTTACTCAACAACTTCAAACTTCATCACTACACTGCGGTGTCAAGGCAGCTTGTACTACGTGCCAGAAATCTGGCGTCCCCTAGGGGATTCGAACCCCTGTACTCACCGTGAAAGGGTGATGTCCTAGGCCTCTAGACGAAGGGGACCTGAACTAACAGAACTGCAAACAACTTTACTACGGTACTGCGGTACTGCGTGCTGGTGGAGGTAAGCGGGATCGAACCGCTGACCTCTTGCATGCCATGCAAGCGCTCTCCCAGCTGAGCTATACCCCCCAGGGCGCCCTGATGTTCCAAACTTCAAACAACAAGGTCTCACACTCTATAAAAGCAAAAAGCCCCGAAGACGGAGCTCTTGAAAGACTCAGAGCGAGAGCTTTTGGCGGAGCGGACGGGGCTCGAACCCGCGACCCCCGGCGTGACAGGCCGGTATTCTAACCAACTGAACTACCGCTCCGCAGCGGCTTACTCAACTACTTTGTCACTTCAACTGCACTTATCTACTTCTTTACTGCTGCCAGTGAACTGGCGTCCCCTAGGGGATTCGAACCCCTGTACTCACCGTGAAAGGGTGATGTCCTAGGCCTCTAGACGAAGGGGACTTGGACTTGCTGTACTGCATAACTGGTACTGCAACTACATTCTTCGCTGTTGACTGGTGGAGGTAAGCGGGATCGAACCGCTGACCTCTTGCATGCCATGCAAGCGCTCTCCCAGCTGAGCTATACCCCCGTTTCTCTAATCAATTCCTGCTACGTTTTACGGTAAAAACACACGTTTTATTGTGCGCCTTTTCGTAGTTCGTTGCCGGTTTTGTTTAGTGCCGTTGGCGAAGAAACGAGATTATGCACGAACAAAATCGGGTGTGCAAGTCGATCGCGGGCAAAAATCATAAAACGACAAAAAAAATAGGGGTGGGATGCCTTTTTCTGCTTATTTTGTGAGCGAAATCAGACCATCCAAGGCCGGGTGCTAGCTCGTGGATTCCAGAAAAATCAAAGGCTTGTGCGGATGCTATCGTGGGCGATAAAAAATTTTCGACATCCTGTGGCTTGCGCGTAAAAAAAGCCGCGCGACAACCTGAGAATTCCGGCATGAGCACAAAGACTTCGTTTCCCACCCGGCCCCTGGGCCGCAGCGGCATGCACATCACGCGTATCGGATTGGGCGCCTGGGCCATCGGCGGCAACGGCTGGGCGGTGGGGTGGGGGCCGCAAGACGACGCCGATTCCATCGCCGCGATTCGCCTGGCCGTGGACCGGGGCATCAACTGGATCGATACGGCGGCGGTGTACGGGCTGGGTCACTCCGAGGACGTCGTGCGTCGCGCGCTGGCGCAGATGGCGCCCGGCGATCGGCCCTATGTGTTCACCAAATGCGGGCTGACGTGGTCCACCGATAATCCGCAAGCGATGCCGCGCCGTACCGGCGCACCGGCCAGCATTCGCCGCGAAATCGAAGGGTCGCTGCGCCGGCTTGGCGTCGAGCGCATCGACCTTTATCAAATGCACTGGCCGGCCGGCGACGGCACGCCGCTCGAAACCTATTGGCAGGAACTGCTGAACCTCAAGCAGGAAGGCAAGGTTGGCGCCATTGGCCTGTCGAACCACAATCTGGCGCAGTTGCAGGATGCCCAGGCGCTGGGCCATGTGGATTGCCTGCAACCGCCTTTTTCGGCGATCCAGCGTGGCGCGGCGGCCGACCTTATTCCCTGGTGCGCGCAGCATGACGTGGGCGTGATCGTCTACAGCCCCATGCAGTCCGGGCTGCTGACCGGCGCGTTTACCGCCGAACGTGCCCGGGCGTTGCCGCCGGACGATTGGCGCGCGCGCAATGCCGAATTCACGCCGCCGAACCTTGCCCGCAACCTGGCGCTGGCGGATGCGATGAAACCCATCGCGGAACACCACGGCACGACGGTGGCTGCGGTCGCCGCGGCGTGGACGTTGGCATGGCCGGGCGTTACCGGCGCCATCGTCGGCGCGCGCAGTGCCGCGCAGGTCAATGGTCTGCTGGGCGCGGCCGAACTGGAATTGGATAGCGACGACTTGGACGCCATCGCCGAGGCCATTGAGCTGACGGGGGCGGGCGAGGGGCCTGTGCGCCCGCCGCAAGACAGCGGCAGGTTGCCCGAAAACCTGTTCGCCTAGGAAAACCAGCGGTCAGTTGGCGGGCCGGGCCTTGCGGTGGCCGCCAATGGCCGCGATAAGAATCAGGCCCATCAAGGCCAAAGCCAGTTTGTCGCCAAAGCGCGCATACGGGGTCAGCCCTGTCATGCCTTGCACCGATACCGGCAGCACGCCGGGCTGCAACGGAGCAAGCTGCGCCGCCACGTGGCCCTTGGCGTCGATAGCGGCGGTAATGCCGGTATTGGTGGCCGTCAGCATGGGCCGAGCGGTTTCCATCGTGCGCAGGCGGCCGATTTGCAAGTGCTGGCGCAACGCCCACGAATTGCCGAACCAGCCCAGGTTGCTGACGTTGACCAGGATGGTTGCGCCCGGCTCGCCATTGGCGCCCGGCTGTAGCGCGGGCAAGAGGTCGGGGCCGAACAGGTCTTCGTAGCAGATGTTGAACGCGATGTGCTGGCCGCCCACCCCGAACGGCGTCTGACGCGCCGCGCCGCGATCGAAATCGCCCAGCGGGATGTTCAGCATGTCGACAAACCAGTGAAAACCGGGCGGCACGTATTCGCCCCACGGCACCAGATGGCGCTTGTCGTAACGCATGGCCGTGCTGCCGGTCAGCAGTTGCTGGACCGGCGTGTTGCCGTCGAATCCCACCACGCTGTTGGTGTAGCTGTCGCGACCATTGACGCGGTCATGCAGCGGCACGCCCATCGCAATCGTCATGTTGCCGCGCGCGGCCACGCCACGCCAGGCATCCCAGATGCGCGGATCCAGCTGGTCCTGAAAAACCGGCATCACGGTTTCGGGAAGAATCACAAGCTGCGGCGCCGGCACGCCGGGCGCGGGCGGCAGCGCGGTCATTTCCAGATGGCGCACCAGGCTTTGTTCCAGCAGCGCGGGGTCGAATTTTTGCGATTGCTCGATGTTGCCCTGGATCAGCCTGACGTTAAGCGGGTCACCGGTGGGCGAAGACCAATCGATGCGCGACAGCGGCCAACCCACGGCGGCCAGCGCCACCGCGACGCCCGCCGCCAGGGCCTGGCGCGAGTCCATGGCCTTTTTGCGGGACGGCTGCCACAGGCTGGCGATGGCGGCGGCGGCGAACGCAGCCACAAAGGCCATACCGTGCACGCCAAGAATGGGCGCCCATCCCGCAATCGGGCTGTCCACCTGCGCGTAGCCGATGTTCAGCCACGGGAACCCGGTCAGCAAAACCGCGCGCAGCCATTCGAAGGCGGCCCACAGGGCGGCCCAGGCCAGCGTGGATGACAGCCTGCCCAGCGGCGTGGCGCCCGCCGTCAGCGGAACGTAGCGGCGCGTCAGCGCACTGGCGGTGGCGGGAAACAGCGCCAGGAAGGCGGACAGGGCCAGCACGCCGGCCACGGCCAGCGGCGCGGCCAGATCGCCGTAGCGATGCATGCTGATGAATAGCCAATACAGGCCCACCGCGTAGGTGGCAAAGCCGAATAGCCAAGCGCGGAGCCAGGCTTGCGTGGCCGACGGCGCGGTCAGCGTGACGCGCGCCGCGATGGCCAGCATCAGTATCTGCGTGATGGCCAGCGCCCAATCCGGCAGCGGGCCGGGTGCGAAGGTCAGGGCGTGCACGGCGCCCGCCAGCGTCAAGCCGGCGGCGCCGCGCAGGAGGATGCTGCGCGGGGTACGGCTCATGCGTCGTCGTTGGGGCGGGAGGATTGGGCAGGCACGTTGCGCTTGACGCGCAACCAGATGGCGCGGCGGGCGTCACCGCGAGCCACTTCCAGGCGCAGGCCGTCGAATTCGGCTACGTCGCCACGGCGCGGAATGCGGCCCAGCTGGCCCCCCATCCAGCCGCCCACGCTGTCGTATTCGTCGTCAGGCAACTGGCAGCCGAAGACCTCGTTGAAGTGCGAGATGTCGGTGGCCGCCATGACGCGCCACTGGTTTTCGCCTTCGGGGAAGATCTCGTCTTCTTCGGTTTCGTCGAATTCGTCTTCGATGTCGCCGACGATCTGTTCCAGCACGTCTTCCATCGTGACCAGCCCGGAAATGCCGCCATGCTCGTCAATGACGATGGCCTGGTGGTTCCGGCTGGCGCGAAATTCGTGCAGCAGCACATTCAAGCGCTTGGACTCGGGGATGAACACGGCGGGGCGGACCAGGGTGCGCAGTTCGATGCCGGGTTCCAGCATGCAGCGCAGCAAGTCCTTGGCCAGCAGGATGCCGATGATGTTGTCGCGATCACCCTCGTACACCGGGAACCGCGAGTGCGCGGTTTCAATGACGGAGGCCACCAGGTACGGGATGGGCTGCGTGACGTCCAGCAGGTCCATGCGCGAGCGCGGAACCATGATGTCGCCGACCGTGCCTTCGGACACGGCCAGCGCGCCCTTGATCATCTTGTAGGACTCCGCATCCAGCAGGTTGCGGTCGTGGGCAGCTTCCAGAATGGCCTTGATGCCTTCGCGGTCCTCGGGCTCTCGGCGCACAAGGGAAAGCAGGCGGTCTAGAAGGGATTTGGTGGCGGGTTTGGATGAGCGAGCAGAGGTCGCTTCAGGAGCAGGGTAAGGGTCAGACATCGTCCGGGAGGACAAGTTATGGAGGGGCCAGCATAACCGAAACTGGCGTGGGTTTTGTAACGACGGCCCTGAAAATGCGGGCAAACGACGACATCTGCGCGTTGCTTGACGCCATTTTTCGCCAGAAGCTAGGGGTTGACCCGAGGGGCCGCAAGCGGCATGCCCGAACGCACGGCGGCGTTGGACACACGGGTGGTCACGGCCTGCCGGGCCTGCCTAGTCGGCCGCCACGTACGGGTCGGCAATGCCCATCTGCGCCAGCGTGGCCGTTTCCAGGGCTTCCATGCGTTTGGCGTCGCGCGCCTTGATGTGGTCGTAGCCCAGCGCATGCAGCACGCCGTGAATCGTCAGGTGCGCGGCGTGCTCCAGCAGCGGTTTGCGCTGTTCGCGCGCCTCGCGCACCAGCACCGGCACACACATCACGATATCGCCGCGCGCCACACCCAACGGGTCCACGCCGTACTCGAAGGTGAGCACGTTGGTGGCGTAGTCGCGTTCGCGGAAATCGCGGTTCAGGCGCCGGCCCTCGGCCGCGCCGACCAGGCGCAGGCTGAGTTCCGCAGCCGAAAAATCCACCAGCCCGTCTTCGGCCGCCGCCGCCAGCGCACGCTCGGCCCACCGGCGCAGGCGCCAGCGGGGCAGGCGGGCTTCCTCGACCCCGTACTGCACGGACAGGGACAGATCAGGCTTCATTTTCAGAGGCGCGATCGTAGGCGTCGACGATGCGGGCCACCAGCGGGTGGCGCACGACATCGCGGCTGGTGAAGCGGGTGGTGGCGATGCCCTGAACGTCTTCCAGCACCTTGACCGCATGGGCCAGGCCGCTGTCCTGACCGCGCGGCAGGTCCACCTGCGACGGGTCGCCGGTGATGACGGCCTTGCTGCCGAAACCGATCCGAGTCAGGAACATCTTCATCTGTTCCGGCGTGGTGTTCTGCGCTTCGTCCAGGATGACGAACGCGTGGTTCAGCGTGCGGCCGCGCATATAGGCCAGCGGCGCGATTTCGATGGTCTGCTTTTCGAACAGGCGCTGCACCTTTTCAAAGCCCATCAGGTCGTACAGCGCGTCGTACAGCGGGCGCAGATACGGGTCTACTTTCTGGGCCAGATCACCGGGCAGAAAGCCCAGGCGCTCGCC
The DNA here is from genome assembly GCF_003600685.1 of Achromobacter sp. B7. NCBI lineage: Bacteria > Pseudomonadati > Pseudomonadota > Betaproteobacteria > Burkholderiales > Alcaligenaceae > Achromobacter > Achromobacter sp. B7. The sequence continues at coordinate 4,803,644 of NZ_CP032084.1, read as the reverse complement.
GGCTTCGACGGCCGGGCGCGTCAGCACCAGCCGCTGCACCGTATCGCGTTCCATGGCGTCGATGGCGCAAGCCACCGCCAGCCAGGTCTTGCCCGTGCCGGCGGGCCCGACGCCGAACGTGATGTCGTGCTTCAGGATATTGTTCAGGTAGTCGCGCTGGCGCGGCGTGCGCGGGCGCAGGTCACTGCGCTTGGTGCGCAGCGCGATGCTGTCGCTGTCGTCGTCCAGGGCCGGCAAGGCATCGGCCTCGCGCACCTGGGCTTCCTGCGGCTTGTCTTCCTGGCGGCCAACGCCGATTTCCACCAGGCCCAGCTGGATGTCATCGATCGACAGGGCGCGGTGCACGGCTTGTTCGTGAAAGCGTCGCAAGACCCGGCCGGCCAATTCGGCGCGTTCGCCTTCGATGGTGACGCGGCTGCCGCGACGCGACAGGTTCACGCCCATGCCGTCGGCCAGCTGGCGCAGGTTCTCGTCCAGGGGGCCGCACAGATTGGCCAGGTGGGTGTTGTCGCCGTCCAGGTTGACGACGGCGGGCATGCTGCGACGGGCGCGGGAACGGGGAGTGGTCATTCGGCCTCTTGGGGAACGCGGTCTACATCGGCCACCCGGGCGCGCAACGAATTGGTGTGCGCTTCGGTGATGATGACGTCGACCATTTGTCCGATGAGCCGCGCGGGCGCGGCGAAGTTCACAATGCGGTTGTTCTCGGTGCGGCCCATCAGTTCGTTGGGGTCGCGGCGCGAGGGGCCTTCCACCAGCAGCCGCTGGCGGGTGCCGACCATGTTGCGGGCGATGCTGGCCGCCTGCTCGTTGATCAGCGCTTGCAGGCGCTGCAAGCGGCGCAGCTTGACGTCTTGCGGCGTGTCGTCCGTGAGGTCGGCGGCGGGCGTGCCCGGCCGGCGCGAATACACGAACGAGAACGAGGTGTCGAAGCCGACGTCTTCGATCAGCTTCATGGTTTTTTCGAAGTCTTCTTCCGTTTCGCCGGGAAAGCCCACGATGAAGTCGGACGACAGCGTCAGGTCGGGGCGGGCCGCGCGCAGGCGCCGCACCACCGACTTGAATTCCAGCGTGGTGTAGCCGCGCTTCATGCCGGCCAGCACGCGGTCGCTGCCGGCTTGCACGGGCAGGTGCAGGAAGGACACCAGCTTGGGCAGGCGGGCGTAGGCGTCCACCATGCGCTGGGTCATTTCCTTGGGGTGCGACGTGGTGTAGCGGATGCGTTCGATGCCCGGGATTTCGTGCACGTATTCCAGCAGCATGGCAAAGTCGGCGATCTCGTCCGAGCCTTCCATCTTGCCGCGGTACGCGTTCACGTTCTGGCCCAGCAGGGTCACTTCCTTCACGCCCTGATCGGCCAGGTCGGCCACTTCGATCAGCACGTCCTCGAAGGGGCGCGACACTTCCTCGCCGCGCGTGTACGGCACGACGCAGAAGCTACAGTATTTGCTACAGCCTTCCATGATGGACACGAACGCCGTGGCGCCGTCCACGCGCGGGGGCGGCATGTTGTCGAACTTTTCGATTTCCGGAAAGCTGATGTCCACCTGCGACCGGCCCTCGGCGCGGCGGCGCGCGATCAGGTCGGGCAGGCGGTGCAGCGTCTGCGGGCCGAACACCACGTCGACATAGGGCGCGCGCTTGACGATGGCCGCGCCTTCCTGGCTGGCCACGCAACCGCCCACGCCGATCACCAGGTTGGGATTGGTTTTTTTCAGGTGCTGCACCCGGCCCAGGTCCGAGAACACCTTTTCCTGCGCCTTTTCGCGCACCGAACAGGTGTTGAACAGGATGACGTCGGCTTCTTCCGGGTTGTCGGTCAGTTCCAGGCCCTGGTCGCCGCGCAGCACGTCGGCCATCTTGTCCGAGTCGTACTCGTTCATCTGGCAGCCAAAGGTGCGGATGTACAGCTTGCGGGGGGAACCGGTGCCCGCGTCGGCGGCGGCAGTGTCCGGAAGGGCGGCGGCGGCGGAATCGCCGGCGCTGGGCGCGTTGGCGCGCTTGAGGGAGGTAGCTTGCATGAGTGTCGCCGTAACGGGTGTAGATCCCGGGGGCTGAAAGGGGTGGAAAGGCGGAATTTTAACCTTTGCCGGAAAATTGTTTCTTGGCCCCGCGGGTACGTCGCCGTTACGATAGCGAGCCGGCTCGATTCCCGCCGCAAGTAATATTCCCGTTTCCCCTTAAGCGTTCCTCTTTTCCCGTAAGCGGCACCGATGACACCGAACCCCCTGACGCCCCAGGCCGCCGCCTCCGTGCCCCCTGCCGCGCCCGGCCCCTCCGCCCAAAACCAGATCCGCAACCCATTTTCCTGGACGCCCTGGCTGTTGCTGGCCGCGGCCCTGGCGTTGCTGGCCGGCGCGAGTGCGCGCTGGGTGGACCTGCCCCTGGCCATCTGGATCAAGCAGTCGGTGTCCGCCGGCGTGAACGAATCTTTTGAATGGGTGGGCGAATTGGGCGAAAGCGGCCCGTATATCGGCGTGGCGCTGGCTTTCTACGTGGTGGGCTTGATCGGCCTGACGCGTGGCTGGCGCAACCCGCTGCGCATGAGCTATTCCAGCATGGCGCGCGGCAGCTTGCTGATGCTGTCGACCATGGCCGTGGGCGGGGTGGTCGTGTTGTTGCTCAAGCGGTCGGTCGCGCGTGCGCGTCCCGAGTTGTTCTTCGAAAAGGGCATCTACGGGCTGGGCGAATCGTTTTCACGCGCGCAGCAGTTCAATTCCTTTCCGTCCAGCCACACCTATGCGGCCTTTGCCGTGGCCGTGGTGCTGAGCATCCTGGCGCCGCGCTGGCGCGTGGTGTTTCTGCTGCTGGCCGCGTTGGTGGCGATGAGCCGGCTGGTCAACCTGGACCACTACCTTTCCGACGTGATGACTGCGGCGGGCATCGCGGTGCTGGTAGGACATCTGCTGGCGCCCCGCGTGTTGGGCAGCCAGTATCAATGGCCGCTGCGCGCGCCTTGGCGTTGGTGGAAGAAAGCTTGAACCCTGGCGCTCGTCAAACAAGGGCCGCGATAACATCGCGGCCCTTTTTTTATCGCGCATCGCTTATGCAAAGTTGACGACCACGCGTCGATTCGTGCGGCTTTTCTTTTCGATCTTGGCGATGGTCACCGAGCCGATTTCGCCGGTGTTGCGCACGTGGGTGCCGCCACAGGGCTGGCGATCCACCCCGGGGATATCCACAATGCGGATCTTGGCCGTGCCCGTCGGGGGCGCCGCGCCCACCGTGCGCACCAGGTCGGGCTGCGCGGCCAGTTCTTCCGGGGTGATGCCGGTGACGGTGACGTCCAGGCCACGGTTGATCAGCGCATTCAGGCGCTCGGTCAGCTCGGCCTTTTCCAGGGTGGATTCGGGCAGGTCGAAATCGATGCGGGCGGAGTCGGCCGAGATGCTGCATCCGGTCACGGGGGCGGGCACCAGCGCGCCCAGCAGGTGCAGACAGGTGTGCAGCCGCATCAGGCGATGGCGGCGCGGCCAGTCGATGGCCACGGTGACGCGGTCGCCCACTTGCGGGGGCGCGTCGCCGTCGGCCAGGCTCAGCACGTGCAGGATGCGCTGGCGGTCGTCCGCGTAGACCGTGTCCGCCAACGTCAGCACGCGTCCGTCCGTCAGCGTCACCGTGCCGCTGTCCCCCGCCTGCCCGCCGCTACGCGCATAGCAAACGGTCTCGTCCAGCTCGACGCCTTCGGGGCTGACGGCTGTGATGGTGGCCTGGCATTGGTCCAGATAGGGTTCGTCGTCGAAACGTTTGCGGGTGGCTGTGGCTGTGGCGGTGGCTGTCATGCGGGGTCTCCGGTTTGAATGCGATGTGCGGGCGGTTACGCCAGGGTCTTCTGCCCTTGCGGCGTGTCGATCAGCGCGGTCAGGCGCGGCTGCCCGTCGGTTTGTTCCAGGTCGATCAGGGTGTCCGCACCCATCCAGGTCAGCCCCTGGCGCAGCAGGCCGGCCTGCGGGTGGCATCCCGTCAGGCGCACCAGCGTCAACGGTTGCGGCGGCAGGCTGACGCCAGGGTAGGCGTCCACATCCCATTGGATCAGCGTAGGCAGCAAGCCGTCGCCGGCCGTGTGACCCGCTTCGCGCCACGCCGGCAGGCTGCCGTCGTCCGGCACCGTCAAGCGCCAGCGCAGATCACCGCGCGTCATGGGGATGACGGGGGCGATACGTTCGGGGTGTTCGGCCTGCATGCGCGTCAGGTCCAGCGGCGCTTGAACGCGCGCGGCCCAATGCGCCAGGAAAGGGCCCTGTTGCAAGCGCGCGCGCATGTCGCCCTGGTCCAGCCCGAACCAGCGCGGCCGCTCGGGTGCGGGCGCGTCCGGGTCAATGGCGATGACCTCCAGATACATGCCGCCCGCCATGCCCAGCACGCGGTTGTGGGTGCCCATGCGCGGATGCGCGCCGCCGCCTTGTGGCGCGATGCCCAGCAGCCCGGCGACATATTCCGTACCGCTGGCAAGGTCCGCCGCGGCGATGACGAGATGATCAATGGTGAGTTTCATGGGGACCTATGGTAGCGAATGCCGGCGGATTCGTACCCGCATGAATATATCTGTTCGGATATAACCGTCAATACGCCCCGCAGCGAGAACGGCGAAGGTAAGCACTTGGGGCCAACGCGGCTATTCGTAGCGGCCGCGGATTGTCGACGTGCCTTGCACGCCGCCCCAAAAGCAAAAACCCGTCGCGCATGCGACGGGTTTTTGTTTGCAGCCCGACCGGGATCGGGACCGGGACCGGGATGGGGGGTCAGCGGGCGGGAATCAGGCGACTTCGCCTTCTTCGCCTTCCTTCTTGACCGGCTTGATCAGGTCTTCGCGCTTGACGCCCATCCACATGGCCAGCGCGGCAGCGACGAACACCGACGAATAGATGCCGAACCAGATGCCGATGGTCAGCGCCATGGCGAAGTAGTGCAGGCTGGGGCCGCCGAAGAACAGCATGGCCAGCACCATCATCTGCGTCGAACCGTGGGTGATGATGGTTCGCGAAATGGTCTGGGTGATGGCGCTGTTGATGACTTCGGTGACGTCTGCCTTGCGGTACTTGCGGAAGTTCTCGCGGATACGGTCCATGATGACGACCGATTCGTTCACGGAGTAACCCAGCACTGCCAGCACCCCCGCCAGCACCGCCAGCGAGAACTCCCATTGGAAGAACGCGAAGAAGCCCAGGATGATCACCACGTCGTGCAGGTTGGCGATCACGCCGGCGACGGCGAATTTCCATTCGAAGCGAAAGCCCAGGTACACCATGATGCCGATGACCACGACAAGCAGGGCCATCAGGCCGTTGTGCAGCAGTTCCTGGCCCACCTGCGGCCCGACGAATTCCACGCGGCGCAGTTCGACGCTGGAATCGGCCGTCTTCAGCGCGGCCAGCACGCTTTCGCTTTGCGTGGCCGACGTTTGGCCTTCCTGCAGCGGCAGGCGGATCATGACGTCGCGCGAGGTGCCGAAGTTCTGCACCTGGAAGTCGGAGTAGCCCAGCTTGGACACCACGCCGCGCACGTTTTCCAACTGCGCCGTCTGGGCGTAGTTGACTTCCATGACCGTGCCGCCGGTGAATTCGATCGACAGGTGAAAGCCCCGCGTGACGATGAAGAAGATCGCCAGCACGAACGTGACGAGACTGATGATGTTCAGCACCAATGCATGGCGCATGAACGGGATGGTGCGGTGAATACGGAAAAATTCCATTTTTCGCCTTCGGTTCTTTTTATGGCGGACGGCTGTGGGCCGTCCGCCTTATTGTCAGTTTGCCTTCGGTTTCCAGATCTCGCCGATGGAGATCGAAGAGAGCTTCTTCTTGCGGCCGTAGTACAGGTTGGCCAGCGCGCGCACGCCCACCACCGACGAGAACATCGACGTCAGGATGCCCAGGCAATGCACCACCGCGAAGCCCCGGATCGGGCCCGAACCGAAGGCCAGCAGCGCCAGGCCGACGATGAGCGTCGTGAGGTTCGAGTCAAGAATCGTGCCCCAGGCGCGTTCGAAACCTTGGTGGATGGCCTGCTGCGGGGTTGCCCCGGCGCGCAGTTCTTCCCGTATCCGCTCGTTGATCAGCACGTTCGAGTCAATGGCCATGCCCAGCGTTAGCGCGATAGCGGCAATACCCGGCAAGGTCAGCGTGGCTTGCAGCATGGACAGCAGCGCCAGAAGCAGCAGCACGTTCAGCGTCAGGCCCACCGTGGAGAACACACCGAACAGGTGGTAGTACAGGATGATGAAGACGGCGATGGCCAGGAAACCGTACAGCGTCGAATGGAAACCCTTCGAGATGTTGTCGGCGCCCAGGCTCGGGCCGATGGTGCGTTCTTCGATGATCGACATCGGTGCGGCCAGCGCGCCGGCGCGCAGCAGCAGGGCGGTGTCGGCGGCTTCTTCGGAGCTCATGCTGCCCGAGATCTGCACCTGGCCGCCCGCGATTTCGCTGCGGATGACCGGCGCGGTGACCACTTCGCCCTTGCCGTTTTCAAACAGCAGGATGGCCATGCGCTTGCCGATGTTGTCGCGCGTGACGTCGCGGAAGATGCGCGCGCCCTTGGAGTCCAGCGTCAGGTGGACCGCGGCTTGTTGGGTTTGCGAATCACGGCCCGGCTGCGCGTCTTGCAGGTTTTCACCCGTCAGCACGACCTGGCGGCGAACCAGGATCGGACGGCCGTCGCGGTCGTTGTAGCGTTCCAGGCCAAAGGGCACGGTGCCGCCCAGCAGCGCGGCTTGCGCGGTGGGGGTGTCGTCGACCATGCGGATTTCCAGCGTGGCGGTGCGGCCCAGCAGTTCCTTGGCCTTGGCCACGTCCTGCACGCCGGGCAGTTGCACCACGATGCGGTCCGCGCCTTGTTGCTGGATGACCGGTTCGGCCACGCCCAGTTCGTTGATGCGGTTGTGCAGGGTGTTGATGTTCTGCTTCAGCGCGGAATCCTGCACGCGCTGGACGGCGGCCGGGTTCAGGGCGCCCAGCAGCACTTGCTTGCCGCCTTCTTCGCGTTCCGTGAATTCCAGGTCGGGCAGGCGGGTGCGCAGGGTGGCGATGGCGCGGTCACGGTCGTCGGTGTTGGCGAACGTGGCGGCAACGCCCATGCCCGAGCGCTCGACGCCGGCCACGTTGACCTTTTGGTCACGCAGCACCGAGCGCACGTCGGCGGCCAGGGAGTCGTAGCGGGCGGTCAGCGCGCCTTGCATGTCCACTTGCAGCAGGAAGTGCACGCCACCGCGCAAGTCCAGGCCCAGGTACATGGGCTTGGGGGCGAACCAGCCCATCGCGCGCATCCAGGCGGGCGAGGCGGGCAGCAGGTTCAGCGCCACGGTGTAGTGCGGGTCGCCGGCAACGGTGTTCAGGGTTTTGTCGAGCAGGTCGCGCGCCTGCAATTGCAGGTCGGTCGAGGGGAAACGGGCGCGCACGGTGCCGAGCGTGCCGTTTTGTTCGTAGAAGACGCCTTCGTTCGGAATCTTGGCGTCGGTCAGGATTTGATCGACCCGGTTCAACATCGCCGCGTCCACCTTGATGGTGGCCTTGGCGCTGGAAACCTGGACCGCGGGCGACTCGCCGTAGAAATTCGGAAGCGTGTACAAGAGGCCAATGATGACCGCGATCAGGACCGTAATGTACTTCCAGAGGGGATAGCGGTTCATTGCCGGCTACTTCATGTCAGGGTGATAAAAGGGCCGCCCGGGCGATGAACGCGGCGGGCGGCGGTGGGTCCCGTCAAACGTAATAAGAGCCCGACGGGGCTCCTATTAGACGCTTAAAGGGCCTTGATGGTTCCTTTAGGAAGCACCGTCGAAACCGACGACTTCTGCATGATGACTTCAACGGGCTTGTCGGCCAGTTCGGACACTTCAACGGTCACGTAGCTGTCGTTGACCTTGGTGACCTTGCCCAGCATGCCGCCGGCCGTGACCACTTCGTCGCCTTTGGCCAGGGCGGCGATCAGGTTGCGGTGTTCCTTCTGACGCTTCATCTGCGGGCGGATCATCAGGAAGTAGAGGATCACGAACATCAGGACGATGGGCAACATGCCCATCAACGCATTACCTTCAGGGGCGGCGGCTTGCGCCACGACGAGGCTTGCGGTATCGATAACGGACATTGAATTCTCCTGCGTTTAAGTCTGTGTGGGTTGTTTGTTGCTACGGCCAGCCATGCCCGGGTTCTTTATGTAACCGTGGGTCATTGCCAAACCCCTTAGCTGTGTTGTTATGCGCCCATCCCCGCGCGAGCCATGGATAGGGCAAGCCGACTATTGTATCTATGTTATTGCCGGCCTTTCACTAGGGATGGATCCCAATCTATGGGGACGGAATCCCGATAAAAAAGACCCCCCCTGGAAAAAGGCCCGGTTATTCGATGCCGCGCGCCCGGTCGGCGGCGAACTGCGCGCGCCAGGCGTCAAAGCGTCCTTGCCCGATGGCTTCGCGCATTTCCTGCATGATCGTCAGGTAGAAATGCAGGTTGTGCAGCGTGTTCAGGCGCGCGCCGGTGATCTCGTTGGCCCGTTGCAGGTGGTGCAGGTAGGCGCGCGAGAAGTTGCCGCAGGTGTGGCAGCCGCAGCTGGGGTCCAGCGGGCGGGTGTCGTCGCGGTACTTGGCGTTGCGGATCTTGACGTCGCCGAAGCGCGTGAACAGCCAGCCGTTGCGCGCGTTGCGGGTGGGCATGACGCAATCGAACATGTCCACGCCGCGGCTGACGCCTTCGACCAGGTCTTCCGGCGTGCCCACGCCCATCAGGTAGCGCGGCGCCTGGGCCGGCAGCTTGGGGGTGACGTGCGCCAGGATGCGCATCATGTCTTCTTTGGGCTCGCCCACCGACAGGCCGCCGATGGCGTAACCGTGAAAACCGATGTCTTGCAGGCCGGCCAGCGATTCGTCGCGCAGCGATTCGTACATGCCGCCCTGCACGATGCCGAACAGCGCGTTGGGGTTGCCCAGGCGGTCGAATTCGTCACGCGAGCGGCGCGCCCAGCGCAACGACATGCGCATGGACCGGGCGGCTTCCTCGACCGTGGCGGGGCGGCCGTCGATTTCGTACGGCGTGCATTCGTCGAACACCATCACGATGTCGGAATTGAGCGAACGCTGGATACGCATCGATTCTTCGGGCGTCAGGAACAGCCGCGCGCCGTCGATGGGCGACGCAAACTTCACGCCTTCCTCGGTGATCTTGCGCATGCCTTGCAGGCTGAACACCTGGAAGCCGCCCGAGTCGGTCAGGATGGGCTTGTCCCATTGCATGAAGCCGTGCAGGCCGCCGTGCTTTTCCATGATGTCCGTGCCCGGACGCAGCCACAGGTGAAACGTGTTGCCCAGCACGATCTGCGAGCCAATCTCTTTAAGCTCGTGCGGCATCATGGCCTTGACGCTGCCATAGGTGCCCACGGGCATGAAGATGGGCGTCTCGACCACGCCATGGTTCAGCGTGATGCGGCCGCGGCGGGCGCCGCCGTCGGTGGCTAGCAGTTCAAAGTTCAGACCGGTCATGGGGCGGGGGACTCGATAAACATGGCGTCGCCATAGCTGAAGAAGCGGTAGCGCTGGGCCACCGCATGGGCGTAGGCGCGGCGGATCGGCTCGACGCCGGCCAGCGCCGACACCAGCATCAGCAGGGTCGACTGGGGAAGGTGAAAGTTGGTGACCAGGGCGTCCACGACGCGGTACCGGTAGCCGGGGGTGATGAAAAGGCGGGTGTCGCCCTGGGCGGCGGCCAGCGGCAGGCCGGGGGCCGTGCGCCCTTCGGTTTGCGCCGCCGCCGATTCCAGCGCGCGCACGCTGGTGGTGCCCACGGCGATCACGCGGCCGCCCTTGGCGCGGGTGGCGGCGATGGCGTCCACCGTGGCTTGCGGCACCGTGAACCATTCGGCGTGCATGATGTGGTCGGCCAGGTTGTCGACCCGCACCGGCTGGAAGGTGCCCGCGCCCACGTGCAGCGTGACAAAAGCGCGTGCGATTCCCAGGTCGGCCAGTCGGTCCAGCGTGGGCTGGTCAAAGTGCAGGCCGGCCGTGGGGGCGGCCACCGCGCCGGGCTCGCGGGCGTAGACGGTCTGGTAGCGATCGTCGTCGCCCGCGTCGGCCGCGTGCGTGATGTAGGGCGGCAGCGGCGTGGCGCCGTGCGCGTCCAGCAGGTCCAGGACCGGGCCGGGAAAGCGGATGTCGAAAAGCTCGCCTTCGCGGCCCAGCACGGTGGCGTCAAAGGCATCGGCCAGGCGCAGCACCATGCCCGGCCCCGGCGATTTGCTGGCGCGCACATGGGCCAGCACGCGGTCGGACTCGGTGATGCGTTCGACCAGCACTTCGATCTTGCCGCCGGTGATCTTGTGGCCAGCCAGCCGCGCCTTGATGACGCGAGTGTCGTTGAACACCAGCAGGTCGTTCGGCCGCAACAGGCCGACCAGGTCGGCGAACTGGCGGTCGTGCAGCTGGCTGGCTGCGTCCAGATGCAGCAGGCGGCTGCCCGTGCGCTGGGCGGCGGGCGTCTGCGCGATAAGTTCTGGCGGCAGCTCGTAATTGAAGTCGGAAACGGTCAGGGACTGGGTCACGCGGGTATCTGCGGGTATCTGTCTGTCAGGAGGGGCGGCCCGGTAAACGCTGATGACGGCGGCCGGGCAAGCTCGGGGCAACCGGCTATTGTAAAGGCGAAGGTTATCAGGGTCGGATCTGCCCGCCGCCCGCAACCGTCCCAGGTTTTGTATGCTCTCGGTCTTGAGAGCAATAGCAACCGGTGGACAAGGCATGACGGGACAAGCGATGAAGCGGTGGGGCGGGCTGAAGCGGTGGCTGGCCGGCGCGCTGGTGGCCCTGTCGGCCGGCAGCGCCTGCGCGCAGGTCCAGGGCCTGCCGCCCAACGTCGTGAATGCCTGGAAGGCCAGCAAGTTGCCCGACAGTTCGCTGTCGCTGGTGGTGCAAGAGCTGGGCGGGCAGCGGCTGATCGCGCTGAACGCGAAAGAACCGCGCAACCCGGCGTCGGTGATGAAACTGGTCACGACGTGGGCCGCGTTGTCCGAGCTGGGCCCGAATTACGTCTGGCGCACCGAATTCATGACGGCGCCCGGCGCCCGGCCCGACGCCCGCGGCGTCCTGGCCGGCCCCCTGTACCTGCGTGCCGGCGGCGACCCTCAATTTCTGATGCAGGACCTGTGGGCGCTGCTGCGCGAACTGCGTCTGCGCGGCGTCAAGCAAATCAATGACCTGGTCATCGACCGCAGCATTTTCGGCCAGGTCGCCACGGACCCGGGCGCTTTCGACGGCGCCCCGGACCGCGCCTACAACGCCAGCCCCGATGCGCTAATGGTGGGTTTTGGCGCGCTGCGCCTGTTGTTCACGCCCGACCCCGTGGCCCAGAAATGGGTGCCGCTGATCGACCCGCCCTTGCCCGGTCTGAAGATTGAAGGCAGCGTGCAATGGAGCGACGTCCGCTGTCCCGGCCCCCCGGTCGTCACGACGGAACCCCTCATTACCCAGCAGGGCGTGACGATCCGGGTCGGCGGCAAGGTGGCCGGGTCTTGCGGCGAATTCAGCCTGTATCGGCTGGCGCTGTCGCAGCCGGATTACGCCACCGAAATCTTTCGCATGTTGTGGAAAGAGCTGGGCGGCACGTTCAAGGGGCAGGTCAAATCGGGCATGGTGCCGGCGGACGCCGTGGTGCTGGCCTCGCATGAATCCCCGACCTTGTCCGAGGTCATCCGCCAGATCAACAAGCGCAGCAACAACGTCATGGCGCGCACGCTGCTGCTGACGCTGGGCGCCGAGCGCGGCCGGCGGCCGGCCACGGTGACCAGCAGCGAGGCGGCGGCCAAGGGCGCCCTGATCAAGCAGGGGCTGGACATGCCCGAACTGGTCATCGACAACGGTGCGGGCCTGTCGCGCGAGGCCCGGGTGTCGGCCGACAGCCTGGCCTCGATGTTGACCGTGGCGTGGAATTCGCCGGTCATGCCCGAGTACATTTCGTCCTTTGCCATTGCCGGGGTGGATGGCACGGTGCGCCGCCGCCTGAAGGGCGATGGCACGCAGGGCATGGCGCACCTGAAGACCGGCTCGCTGCGCGACGTGCGATCCATCGCCGGCTACGTGCTGGGAGCCAGCGGCAAGCGCTACGTGGTCGTCAGCATCGTGAACCACGAACAGGCGGGTGCCGTCCGGGCCTTCGACGACGCCCTGATCGCATGGCTGGCCGATCAATGAAGGTGGCCCCCACGCGGCGCGCACGATGTGCGCTTGCTGCCCCCCAAGGGCTTTAAACCGATTACGATCCTCAGTTGCGGCATGCGAACGGCCGCCTGAGGCGACAAACCCTGTATTTCAATATTCTGGAGAATTACGCACATGCCCGTGCACGAAATCCGCCACCCGCTGATCCGCCATAAGCTCGGGATCATGCGTCGCGCCGACCTCAGCACCAAGAGCTTTCGAGAGTTGTCGCAGGAAGTGGGCGCGCTGCTGACGTACGAAGCGTCCAAGGACCTGCCGCTGGCGCCCGCCACCGTCGAGGGCTGGTGTGGACAGGTCGAGGTCGAGAAGATCGCCGGCAAGAAGGTCACCGTGGTGCCGATCCTGCGCGCCGGCATCGGCATGCTGGACGGCGTGCTCAGCCTGATTCCCGGCGCCAAGGTCAGCGTGGTGGGCGTGGCCCGCAACGAAGAGACGTTGGAAGCCCATACCTACCTGGAACGCCTGGTCGGCGAGCTGGACCAGCGCCTGGCGCTGATTGTCGACCCGATGCTGGCAACTGGCGGTTCGATGGTCGCCGCTATTGATTTGCTCAAGCGCGCCGGCTGCAAGGAAATCCGCGCCTTGGTGCTGGTGGCCGCGCCCGTGGGCATCGACGCCGTGCTGTCCAAGCACCCCGACGTGCATATCTATACGGCGTCCATCGATGACGGCCTGAACGAACACGGCTACATCATGCCCGGCCTGGGTGACGCGGGCGACCGCATCTTCGGTACGACCCAGAAGACGGTCTGACGCGGGGAGCCCGGCGGGCGACTGTCTGGCGGCCGGGCTGTCTGGCGATCCGGCTGTCTCGCGATCCGGCTAGCTAGTGAACCGGCTAGCTAGTGATCCGGCTAGCTAGCGCCTCGGACGGCTGCCGATCCGGCAGCCGGGGCCTGCGCGACGCAGCTCACGCGCCAGGTGCGCGGACCGCTTCCGCGTCGATGTGTTGGCCGAACCACCGCAGCTTTGGTGCCAGCCCGGCCACCTCGCCCACGATCAACAGGGCGGGGGACCGGATGCCATGTTCGGCCGCGAGTTCGGGCAGCGCTTGCAGCGTGCCCGACAGCACCCGCTGTTCCGGCCGGCTGCCGTTTTCGATCAGCGCGAATGGCGTGTCGGCTGCGCGGCCATGGCCCAGCAGGCGCCGGGTCAAGAGTTCCAGCTGCCCCACGCCCATATAGAAAGCCAAGGTCTGCTTTTCACGCGCCAGCGCGGGCCAGTCCAGGTTGTCTTCGTCTTCGCGGCAATGCGCCGTGATCAGCCGCACCGATTGCGCGTGCTCGCGATGCGTCAGCGGAATGCCGGCATAGGCCGCACAGGCCAGCGCCGCCGTAATGCCGGGCACCACTTCAAAGCGCACGCCATGCGCGCGCAGATGTTCCAGTTCTTCGCCGCCCCGGCCAAAAATAAAGGCGTCGCCCCCTTTCAGCCGCACCACGCGCTTGCCCGCTTGCGCGTGCTCGACCAGCAGGGCGTGAATGCGAGCCTGGGTAGCGTGATGGTTTTCGCCGGGCAGCTTGCCCACGCAAATGCGGTCGGCGTCGCGGCGGGCCAGCGACATGACGTCGTTGCTGACCAAGCGGTCGTAGAGGATGACGTCGGCTTCGTTCAGCGCGCGCAGCGCTTTCAATGTCAGCAGCCCGGGGTCGCCGGGGCCGGCGCCCACCAGCACGACGCTGCCTTCAGCGGGCGCAAGCGGTTTGTCCAGCGCCTGGCTTAGCGCGGCTTCGGCCTGGGCCGGTTGTTGCTGTCGCAGCAGGCCGGCCACGGGGCCGTCCAGCAGCCAGTCATAGAAGCGGCGGCGCGCGCCCAGGTCGGGATGGCTGGCGCGGATACGCTTGCGATAGGTTGCGGCCAACGCGGCCAGCTGGCCCAGCGTGTGGTCAAACAGGGATTCAATGCGCTCGCGCACGCGGCGCGCCAGCACAGGCGCGACGCCCGACGACGAAATGGCGACGATGACGGGCGAGCGGTCAACGATGGACGGCACCTGGAACGAGGACAGCTCCGGGTCGTCCACCACATTCGTAAAGATCCGGCGCGCGCCGGCCGCCTCGGACACGGCGGCGTTGGTGGCGCGGTCGTCGGTGGCGGCCACTACCAGCCAGACGTCCTCCAGCCAGGCGGCGTCAAAGCGGCCTGGCAAATGTTCAACGCGGCGCTGGGCCACCAGTTCGGTCAATGCCTGCGTCAGTTCCGGCGCGCCCACCACCACTTGGGCAAAGGCTTCCAGCAGTGCCAGCGTTTTGCGTTCGGCTACCGCGCCGCCACCCACCACCAGCACCCGCCGACCCTTCAGGTCAGCAAAAATCGGGAAAAGCTTCATCGTGTGCCCGCCTCGGGCGTACCCGGCAAAATATCCCCCGATCATAGGGACGGGCCTTCATCCCCACAACTTTTGATTTCTTGAATTCATATATCCAGAATTTATTTGGCGGGCAGCGATTAGCCGACACGAGTGGACATATGTCGGGCACGGCAACCGGTGTAGTATCAACCCAGCCGCCGCCAGCCGTGGGTGGCAAGTCCCGAATTCTGGAGTGGCAATTGACGATGCAAAAAATCGCATCCTTGGTGTTGTGCATGGGCGCGGTGGGCGCCTCGGCGTCGGTGCAGGCGGGCGTTTGCGACGCCCAGTTCATGCATGACGGTGGCGCGGTGCAGTTGACCGGCTCGGGCAACCTGTCCCTGGGCGCGGACCTGACCTTCACCGAAGTTACCAAAAGCAATGGCGATAACTGCCGGGCGCGCGTGCAAGGCGTGGCCACGTTTGGCTATGCGGGCCTGCCGCCGGGCAAGTCCAAGCTGGATTACCTGATGACGGTCAAGGGCGGGCAGGCCACCTTCCTGCGCTATGCCTCGGCGGGCGAAGCCCCCAAGCCTTCCGAGGGCCAGTTCGACCTGCGCATGCTGGGCTTGTTTGCCTACGACGGCAAACTGAACGCCGGGCAAAAGCTGCCCGGCTCGTCGTTCCGCTTGAAGATCGGCAAAGAAGCGCCGGTCGGGGGCCAGCCCAGCACCACGGTGCGCATCGGCGAGAAAAGCGTGGGCCAGAAAACGTCGTTGAACACGGCGTTGGGCAACCAGTCCTGTCACCCGGTCACCTACACGCGCAACTCCGACCCCACCATGGCCACGTTCCAGGGCCTGACCATTCCGATACCCGGCATGAACACGACGGTCACCGATTGGTATTGCCCGGCGGTGAACCTGGTGATGAAGCAAGACATAGATCAATCAGGCGTGAAATCAGCGGTTGAAATTACGCAGATCAAGTAGCACACGGTATCAAGCACGTCTTGCTGCGGGCAGGGCGGCTGGTATTATATTTTTGTCATAGACACACAACAGGAGCTCAAAAAAATGGCCACGAGAAAATCCGAAGAAGTCGCAAAAGAAAAACTGATCGACAGTGTCAAGACCAGCCTGAATGACGCCGAAAACCTGCTGCGCGAAGCGGCCGGCACCACGGGCGAAAAGGCCAACGAATTGCGCGACCGCGCCATGACCTCGCTCAAGCGCACCCGCGAAGCCCTTTATGAAGCGCAAGACGCCGTGCTCGAACGTGGCCGCAAAGCCGCTCGCGCCACCGACGACTACGTGCATGACAACCCCTGGCAAGCCATCGGCATCGCAGGCGTGACCGGCCTGCTGCTCGGCTTGCTGATCAGCCGCCGCTGATTGGTTTGAACGATCGGGCGGGCAACGTCGGCATGCCGGCGCTGCCCGCCCGCCGTTCCTGACAACATGGGTCTACGAAAATCTGTTTTCGGCGTCGCGTCCAGCCTGGTCGGGCTGTTGCGCACCCGCCTGGAGCTGCTTGCGCTGGAAGCCGCCGACGAAAAGGCGCGCCTGCTCAAGCTGCTGGGCATGGCCTTCGCGGCGTTGCTCTTTTTGACGCTTGCGGTGCTGGTGTTCACGGTAACGGTGGCGGTGTTGTTCTGGCCCACCGAAGACCGCTACATGGCCTTGGGCCTGCTGGCGGCGTTCTACGGCATTGTGGGCATTGCGTTGTTGCTGGTCGTGCGCCATGGCCTGGTCTATGGCGCGGTGCCCTTTGCGGCCACCCTTGACGAGCTCAGCCGCGACGCGGAACTGCTTGAACGGGTCCGCGACGCGCAAGACGACGAGCCCCCGGCGCGCCGACGCGAGGAGGACTGAACCATGTCGAAAAGGTCTCCCACCGTGGACCGCGCCGTGCGCATCGAATTGCTGCGCGCCCGCGCCGCCATCGAACGCGAATCGCTGGTGCATGACATCGTGACGACCGGCCATCGGCTGGAACCCGCCGCGATCATCCGGGGACTTCTACCCCGGCTGGCTGCGGGCGGGGCGTCGCGCTGGGCCTTGCAGGCCATCACGCTGGCGCGTCGTTATCCGGTCGTCACCTCGTCCGTGTCGACCTTGCTGATGCGCGGCGGCAAGCGCTTCAAGCTGCTCAAGATCGCGGGCGGCGCATTGGTCGGCTGGCAGCTGTTCAAGATGTGGCAAAGCTCGCGCCAGGACGACGAATAACGCGTTCAACCTTGCTGCGGCTTGCGCCATAAAAAAGCGCCACAAAAAACCCCGCGATGCCTCTGCATTGCGGGGTTTTTTTTTGGTCAGGACCAAAGCCTGACCGTGCGGCCACGGGCTGCACGCCACAGCCACAACTACAGGCCCAGCTGACTCCAGATATCGTCCACACGCTTCTTGACGTCGGCATCCATCGTGATGGGCGTGCCCCATTCGCGTTGGGTTTCGCCGGGCCATTTGTTGGTGGCGTCCAAGCCCATCTTGCCGCCCAGCCCCGAGACCGGCGAGGCGAAGTCCAGATAGTCGATGGGGGTGTTTTCGACCAGCAGCGTATCGCGCACGGGGTCCATGCGCGTCGTCATCGCCCAGACCACTTCCTTCCAGTCGCGCGGGTTGATGTCTTCGTCCACCACCACGATGAACTTGGTATACATGAACTGGCGCAGAATGCTCCACAGCCCGAACATGACGCGCTTGGCGTGCCCCGCGTATTGCTTGCGGATCGACACCACCGCCAGCCGATAGCTGCACCCTTCCGGCGGAAGATAGAAGTCGACGATTTCCGGCAACTGGCGGCGCAGCAGCGGCACGAACACTTCGTTAAGCGCCACGCCCAGCACGGCGGGCTCGTCGGGCGGCTTGCCGGTGTAGGTGGAATGGTAAATGGGGTTGCGTCGCATCGTGATGCGTTCGACGGTGAACACCGGAAACCAGTCCTGCTCGTTGTAGTAACCGGTGTGGTCGCCGTACGGCCCTTCCAGCGCCATCTCGTAGTCGCTGTTGGGCGGCGGGTTGACGCCGTCCGGCACCACGGGCTTGACGGCGCGCGGGTCGGAAGAGGGCAGCAGATGGCCTTCGAGCACGATCTCGGCCCACGCCGGTACCGACAGGTTGCTGCCCAGCGCCTGGGCAACTTCGGTGCGCGAACCGCGCAGCAGGCCGGCAAATTGGTATTCGGACAGGCTGTCGGGCACCGGGGTGACCGCGCCCAGCGTGGTGGCCGGGTCGGCGCCCAGTGCGACGGCGATGGGGAACGGCGTGCCAGGGTTGGCCAGCGCGTGATCGCGGAAATCCAGCGCGCCGCCGCGATGCGACAGCCAGCGCATGATGAGCTTGTTCGGGCCCAGCAGCTGCTGGCGATAGATGCCCAGGTTCTGCCGCTTGGCGTTCGGGCCGCGCGTGATCACCAGGCCCCAGGTCAGAAGCGGCGCCACATCGCCGGGCCAGCAGGTCTGGATCGGCAAGCGGTTCAGGTCCACATCCTTGCCTTCCCAGACAATTTCCTGGCAGGCCGGGCTCTTGACGTTTTTCGGGCTCATGTCCCACAACGCCGCTTTCAGCATCGACACCTTGGCCAGCGCATCGCGCAGGCCCTTGGGGGCTTCGGGCTCGCGCAGCGACGCCAGCAGTTCGCCGATATCGCGCAGTGCGCTGACGTTGTCGGCGCCCATGCCGCGCGCCACCCGGGACGGCGTGCCGAACAGATTGGTCAGCACCGGCATCTGCGCCGGTTGGCCGTCGTGCAGCGCTTTTTCAAACAGCAGGGCCGGGCCTTCGGCGCGCAGCACGCGGTCGGAAATCTCGGTCATTTCCAGCCGGGTGGACACCGGCGCGGCAATGCGTTTGAGGTCGCCCATGCGTTCAAGTTGGGCGAGGAAGTCTCTAAGGTCGCGGTATTTCACTACAGATCCCAGCGATTTGGTTACATTTGAGGTCGAAAGAGAGGTTAACATTGACTCCCTCTTTTTCCACGCAGGAGGTTTTCATGCCCGATGCGTCAGTGGCCAGCCTGTTCAGGAATATGGCCCAAGGAGTGCACGAATATCTTGCCGAGTCCTTGCGTATTTGCTCAGTCTATCTGGGCATTGCAGTGATTGTGACGGTAAGCATGGGATTTGCCCTGCCAGGTTTGCGCGACCAGGCATTGCAAGTGCACAAAGCCTTGTTGACCGCCCTAGCGCCTTCATCCATGCAAACCGGCGTCGAACCCGACACCGGCTCCGAACTGGGTTCCGACACGGCGTCGGCAATTGCCATGGCCGTACCAACCGCTCCTGCCAGCAATGCCACCGGCATGCTGGGGCCGGCGCGCGTCGCGCCGCCGGTGCCCAAGAAGCCCGCCTTGTCGGCGACCGGCCCGCAGGCAGAAGCGTTGCGCAACTATATCTCGCGCAAATACAAGGTGGCGTATGACGCTACCGGCCCGCTGTTGAACACCGTCTACAAGGTCAGCCGCGAAAAGCAGCTGGACCCCTTGCTGGTGCTGGCGGTCATCGCCATCGAGTCGCGCTATAACCCGCTGGCCGAAAGCCATGTGGGCGCGCAAGGCCTGATGCAGGTGATGACCAGCGTGCACCAGGACAAATTCGACGCCGTGGGCAAGACCGCCCTGGACCCAGCCGCCAACATCGGCGTCGGGGCGACGATTCTGCGCGACTGTATCAACCGGCGCGGTTCGGTCGACGCCGGGCTGGCCTGCTACGTGGGTTCCACGGGGCCGGACGACAACGGCTACGGCGCCAAGGTCCAGGCGGAACGCCGGCGCCTGGCCCTGGCATCGGGCATTGCCCTGGCGCGGGACTGATACCGGACACCCTGTCTGCGCGATACCGCCCGGCCGGCCAGACGAAAAAGCGCGCTCTTTACCGAGCGCGCTTTTTCATTGGGACGGTATCGCAACGACCGCCGGAAGCGCCGGCAAATGGCGGATCAGCGTTGCAGCAGCTTGCCGATGCGGGCCACGGCTTCCTCCAGGCGGTCCAGCCCCGTCGCGTAGGAAAAGCGCATGGTGTGCTTGCCGTGGGCCGGCCCGAAATCCAGTCCCGGCACGGCAGCCACGCCGGCTTGCAGCAGCAGCTGCTGCGAAAACGTGGCGCTGTCCATGCCCAGGTTGCTGATGTCGGCATAGATATAGAACGCGCCGTCTGGCTTGACGGGTACGTGGATGCCCAGGCGTTCGAATTCGGGCAACAGGTAGTCGCGCCGCTGCTTGAACGCTTCACGCCGGTGCTCGAAGGTTTTCATCGCCTGTTCGGTAAAGCATGCCAGCGCGGCGTGCTGGGCCAGCGTGGGCGCGCAGATCGCCAGGCTGGCGGCGATTTTTTCCACGGGCGCCACCATGTCTTCCGGCACGATCATCCAGCCCAGGCGCCAGCCGGTCATGTGAAAGAATTTCGAGAAACTGTTGATGACGATGATGTCATCGTCCAGCGTCAGCGCGGATCGCGGCGCGTTTTCATACGACAATCCCAGGTAGATTTCATCGACGATGGCAAAGCCGTCGCGCGCACGAACCTGCGCCAGCAGTTGCGCCAGTTCTACGTGTGCGATGGATGTGCCGGTGGGGTTGCTGGGTGACGCCACCAGCACGCCCTGCGTCGCAGGCGTCCAATGCCGGGCCACGTCGTCGGCCGACAGCTGGAAGCGTTTGGCGGCGGAACTGGGAATCAAGCGCGGCACGCCGCCCGCCGCCAGCACGAAGTTGCTGTTGGCCGGGTAGGACGGGTCAGGCATCAGGACTTCGCCACCGTGGTTGACCAGCGCCGCGCACGCCAGCGTCAGTGCACCGGATGCGCCGGCCGTGACAATAACGCGCGCCGGATTGATCTTGGCGCCGAACTTGTCGTGGTAGAACTGCGCAATGGCCTCGCGTAGCGGCATCAGCCCGGCGGGCGGGCCGTAGCCGCTAAGCCCGGCGCGGGCGGCGCGTTCCAGCGCTTCCACCACCTGGGGCGGCGCGGTAAAGTCCGGTTCGCCGATGCCCAGGCTGATAATGTCGTGGCCCGCCGCCTGTAGCGCCTGCGCCTGCTTGAATAGTTCCACTACCTGGAATGTCAGAAAGTCTTGAGTGCGAGCGGCAAGGCGGGGCATTGGATTCTCGAAAAGCGTCTTTGAAGCAAAAAGGAATTGTAGTCATGCAGCCATCCCGGCGCGCTTTCCTGCTTGGCAGGCGGCCCGCGCAAACGCCATGGGCCGCTTTCATGCAGCGGCTGAAGCTGCTTTGCCAAGGCCAGGTTGTTGATCTGGGCGAGAACGGCCCGGGTGGCGCGCAAGCCATTCTGACGCCCGCGCGTGACGGCGACGTGGCGCACGCCCGCGCGCTGTGCGCCGAATATCGCGTCGTGATGGCGCTGGAGGGCGCAACGGGGCCTTACGCGGCGAGCAGCGCACCGCGTTTGCGTATCGACCCGTCGCGGTTGGCGGGCTTGGCGCGCTTGGCCGGCGACACCCCCCGCTGGCGCGCGCAGCCCGGCGTGCCGATGGCCGCGCTGGCCCAGGCCGGGCTGCGGCAGTTCGCCGGTTTTCCTGACGCCATGACCTTGGCCGAATGGCTGGCCGCACCGGCGCCGTGGCCCGCGGGTTGCTGCGCGGCCTCGGGCGTGCTCGGGGTGGACGTGATGCTGGCCGACGGCGTTGAGGAAACCTTGGGGCCGTTTGGCGAGGCCGACGTGCAGCCCCTGCGATCGGCCACCGTGCAGGCCCTGGTGCCCGCGCTGTTCCAGCTGGCCTCGGGCGGCGATGCGTTCGCAACGAACGACGGCTATCACTGGCTGGGCCGCTATCGGCTGGACGCCCTGAAGCCGCAGGCGCCGGCCACGGTGAACCTGGCGCATTTGCTGTTGGGGCATGGCGGTACGCTGGCCTGGGTGCAAAGCGTCACGCTGATTGATGTGCCGCCCTCTAGCAAGCCCCAGCCCGAGCCCCAGCCCGAGCCGCAGCCGGGCGCCCATGTGCCGTCCCCGGCAACCCCCGGCTTGGCGACGTTTCGGCTGGACGCCCGCGTCAAGACGCTGTTCGATCCCGCGGGTCGATTTCCCTTATTCCTGCCCAATGAAACCTGAATTGTATTCAGGTTACTGTAAGATTTCGGCGCCTGCCCCGTCCGGTGGGCGAGCTTTCACCAGCGCTTTCGCAAACGTATCGCGGCGCGCGCCATGGGAATAGAATTCCTCCCTCTGTTTCACTTATAGCCAGTAGCCGCCCCTATGGATGCCAACCTTCGCAAAGCCGCCCTTGAATATCACGAGCACGGTCGCCCCGGAAAAATCTCGGTCACCCCGACCAAGCAGCTGACCAACCAACGCGATCTGGCGTTGGCGTATTCGCCCGGCGTGGCGGCGGCCTGTGAAGAAATCGTGGCGGATCCGGCCAATGTGTTTCGCTACACCGCGCGCGGCAACCTGGTGGGCGTGATCACCAACGGCACAGCCGTGCTGGGCCTGGGCAACATCGGCGCGCTGGCTTCCAAGCCCGTCATGGAAGGCAAGGCGGTGCTGTTCAAGAAGTTTGCCGGCCTGGATGTGTTCGACATCGAAATCAATGAAACCGACCCGGACAAGCTGGTCGAGATCATTGCCGGGCTGGAAGCCACTTTCGGCGGCATCAACCTGGAAGACATCAAGGCGCCGGAATGCTTCACCGTCGAGCGCAAGCTGCGCGAGCGCATGAAGATTCCCGTGTTCCACGACGACCAGCACGGCACCGCCATCACGGTATCGGCCGCGTTCATCAACGGCTTGAAGGTCGTGGGCAAGGACATCAAGAAGGTCAAGGTCGTGACCTCGGGCGCGGGCGCTGCTGCCCTGGCGTGCCTGGATTTGATGGTGGACCTGGGCCTGCCGCTGGAAAACATCTGGGTCACCGACATTGAAGGCGTGGTCTACGAAGGCCGTGTCGAACTCATGGACCCGGACAAGGCGCGTTTCGCGCAAAAGACCGATGCCCGCAAGCTGGCTGAAGTGATTCAGGACGCCGACGTGTTCCTGGGCCTGTCCGCCGGTGGCGTGCTCAAGCCCGAGATGGTTGCGGCCATGGGCACGCGTCCGCTGATCCTGGCGCTGGCCAATCCCACGCCGGAAATCCTGCCCGAACTGGCGCATTCCGTTCGCGATGACGTGGTCATGGCCACGGGCCGTTCCGACTACCCGAACCAGGTCAACAACGTTCTGTGCTTCCCGTACATTTTCCGGGGCGCGCTGGACGTGGGCGCCACCACCATCACGCGTGAAATGGAAAAGGCGGCGGTCTACGCCATTGCCCAGCTGGCCCAGGAAGAACAGAACGAAGTCGTGGCCGCGGCCTACGGCACGTTCGATATCTCTTTTGGCGCGGAATACCTGATCCCCAAGCCGTTCGACCCGCGTTTGATCGTGCGTATCGCGCCGGCCGTGGCCAAGGCCGCCATGGAAGGCGGTGTGGCCACGCGCCCGCTGGCCGACCTGGAAGCCTACGAAGAACAGTTGCAGCAGTTCGTGTACCACTCGGGCGCGTTCATGAAGCCGCTGTTCTCGGCCGCCAAGCGCATCGTGCGCGAAGGCGGCCCGGCGCGCATCGTGTTCGCGGAAGGCGAAGACGAACGCGTGCTGCGCGCGGTGCAGGTCGTGGTTGACGAAGGCCTGGCCCGCCCCATCCTGGTGGGCCGCCCATCGGTGCTGCTGACCCGTATCGAAAAGCTGGGGCTGCGCCTGCGCCTGGGTGAAGACGTTGAAGTGACCAACCCGGAATACGACGAACGCTTCCATCAGTACTGGACGACGTACTGGGAACGCATGTGCCGGCGCGGCATCACCAAGGAAATGGCGCGCGTGGAAATGCGCCGCCGCATGACCTTGATCGGCGCGATGATGGTGCACCTGGGCGATGCCGACGGCATGGTCTGCGGCTCGGTGGGCGCCTACCACGATCACCTGCGGTTCGTGGACGAAGTGATCGGCCGGCGCCCGGGCCATAACGTGTATGCCGCGATGAACATCCTGCTGCTCAACGAGCGCACGGTGGTGTTGGTGGACACGCACGTCAACGACGAACCCACGGCCGAGCAGATCGCCGAATTCACTATCGCGGCCGCCAACGAAATGCGCCGTATGTACCTGGCTCCCAAGGTGGCGCTGCTGTCGCGATCAAATTTCGGATCGGGCAGTTCCGCGTCGGGCGCCAAGATGCGTCGCGCGCTTGAAATCGTGCGCGAAAAAGAGCCCGAGCTTGAAATCGACGGCGAAATGCACGGCGATTGCGCGCTGGACGAAGCGCTGCGCATGCGCATCCTGCCGTCGTCCACGCTCAAAGGCGAGGCCAACCTGCTGGTGTGCCCGAACGTGGATTCGGGCAACATCGCCTACAACCTGCTCAAGACGGCCGCGGGCGGCAACGTGGCGGTTGGCCCGTTCCTGCTGGGCTGCAACGCGCCGGTGCACATCCTGACCTCAAGCTCGACCGTGCGCCGCATTGTGAACATGACCGCGATGACTGTGGTCGATGTCAACACGCCACGTTGAAGTGAGTCCCGCCGGTCCGGCGTGCCCACGCACGCCGACCGGTCTGGTCCTGACGGGTGGGGGCGCGCGGGCCGCGTACCAGGTGGGCGTGCTAAGCGCCATCATGGACTTGCTGGACCCCGACTGGCATTCGCGCTTTCAGAATCCCTTCGACATCATCTGCGGCACCTCGGCGGGGGCCATCAACGCCGCTGCGCTGGCGTGCCGCGCCGATCGCCCGCACCTGGGTGTGCGCCGTATCCGCCGCTTGTGGTCGTCGCTGAACACCGACATGATTTACCGCGCCGACGCGCCCGGCCTGATTCGCACGGGCGTGCGTTGGCTGGGGTTGCTGGCGCTGGGCTGGATGTATTCGGGCCTGACGCGCAAGCGGCCGCAGTCACTGCTGGACAACAGCCCCATGGAGGCGCTGCTGGGCCGCGTGCTGAACTTCGACCACCTGCGCGGCAACCTCGAGCGCGGGTCGCTGTCGGCGCTGGCGATCACGGCGTCGGGCTATACCAGCGGCGAGCACCTCACGTTCTACCAGGCGCACACGCCCATCGAACCCTGGCATCGCTACTTGCGGCTGGCCATACCCACGCCTATCGGCATCGACCATCTGATGGCCTCGTCGTCCATCCCGTTCGTGTTTCCCGCGCGCCAGGTGCCGGTGCACGGCAAGGGTGAATGGTGCGGCGACGGGTCCATGCGGCAACTGGCGCCGATCAGCCCCGCCATACACCTGGGCGCCCATCGCGTGCTGGTGATCGGCACGGGCTTTCGGGATGACACCCATCCCGAGAACCGGGAAGATTCTCCGCCCTATCCGTCGCTGGCCCAGGTGGGCGGGCATGCGCTGTCCAGCATTTTCCTGGACGGCCTGTCGGTGGACGTCGAGCGCCTGGAACGCATCAACTACCTGATGGACCACGCGACGCCGGAGGGCGCGCAGATCAACGTGCGCCGCATCCAGGTGCTGACCATCACCCCCAGCCAGTCGCTGGATACGATGGCGCTTGAGCACTTGGATGACATGCCCGCGCAAGCCCGTGCTCTTTTCCGCGTACTCGGTGTATCGTCCGACCCAGGCCGTCCTGGCGGCGGTGCGCTGATGTCGTATCTGCTATTCGAATCCAGCTACACCAAGCGATTGATCGAACTGGGTTATGCCGATACGATGCAGCGTAACGAAGAAGTGATCGCCTTTTTCAAGGAGGCTCAGGCATGACGCGCAATGGCCAATCTACGTTGCAGAAGCAGCTTCTGCGCGGGGGAGCGCTGCCTCATGAGGGGCTGGACAAGAAGGCCGTCGTGGACGCCTCGCACGAGCTTGGCTTGTCCTTGTTCGTTGCCAACTGTGACCCCGCCCGCAGTCGTTCAGCGGTGCTTCGCGCCATCGTCAAGGCGGTGGATTTCCCCGAGTACTTCGGCGGCAACCTGGATGCGCTGTACGACTGCCTGTGCGACACGGTCCTGGACCACAAGACGGGCGTGGTGTTGTGGCTGTACCGCCTGCACTCCGGCGACCCGGTGCTGGAAGAAGACGCCGCAAAAATTGAAACCGTGTGTTCGGACGCTGCCGACTTTGCACGTGAAAACGGCCGCATCTTTGCGTTTGTGATCGAACACGCGGGCCGCCACCCCGACCCGGAACCCGGCATCGCCGCAGCGCCCTATGGCGAAAACGATTAACCGCGGGCGAAAACGATTAACCGCGGCCTAAAACGATTCTCTGCGGGCGCGGACGATTAACCGCGCATCCTTCCGCTACCAGCTCATCAACGCGCTGACCGCCGCCAGCAGCGCCAGCCCGGCCGTTTCGGTGCGCAGCACGCGCGGGCCGAAGCGAACCGCCTGGACGCCGGCCTGGCGGGCCAGTTCCAGTTCTTTGTCTGACCAGCCGCCTTCGGGGCCGACCAGCAAGGTCAACGCCTGCAAGCCCGGCGTGGCGCGCAGCTTGCCGGCCAGATCGTCGCCGGCTTCCGGGTGACACAGCAGCCGCAGGCCGTCCGCCGGCTGGGCCAGCCAATCGGCAAGCGTTTGCGGCGCATCCACCGCCATCAAGCGGTTGCGGCCGCATTGTTCGCCGGCCGATTGCGCAATGCGCTGCCAATGCGCCACGCGCTTGTCCAGCCGAGGGCCCGATAACTGCAACACGCTGCGTTGCGCGGCAATGGGGCTGACGCGGGCGGCGCCCAGCTCAACCGCTTTTTCCACCACCCAATCCATCTTGTCGCCGGACGGCAGACCCTGCACAAGCGTGATGCGCCCGGCAAGCTCGGCTTCGCGCGGGTTGAAGTCGCCCAGCGTGGCGTAGCCCGCCTTGCCGTCCACTTCAAGCACGGCCGGGTATTCGCCGCCCTGGCCGTTGAACAGCACAACGGTTTCGCCCGCTTTCAAGCGCAGCACGCGCAGCGCGTGGTGCGCCAGGGCGTCGGGCAAGGCGATACGGGTACCGGCGGAAAGGGCGATGTCGCAGAAGAAGCGGGGGGCGGACATGAGGTTCGGGCGAAGAGGGCGGCTACGAGGGCGCGGGCAATCGGATTATTCGAGCGCGTAGCCTACCACTTTGATTCCCGGCGACACGCTTGTTTACATCGGGCTTAAGGGCGATGGCGTGAGGGAAATCCCCTGATGCTAAAATCGTCTGCTTCGCAACCCACTCAACTGGCCCCTATATTTCCCGTAGGCGCGCCAGCTTCAAAGAGCCTTCCGAATGAGCAATCCGACCGCCCCTAAACTTGCCTTGGCGGATGCCATCCGCGCCCTGGCGATGGATGCAGTGCAACAAGCGAACTCCGGGCATCCGGGTGCTCCCATGGGCATGGCGGAAATCGCCCAGGCCTTGTGGACGGGCAACCTGCGCCACAACCCGAAGGATCCCGCCTGGGCCAACCGCGACCGCTTCGTGCTGTCCAACGGCCACGGCTCGATGCTGATCTACGCGCTGCTGCACCTGACGGGTTACGACCTGTCGATCGACGAACTCAAGAATTTCCGCCAGCTGCATTCCAAGACGCCGGGTCACCCCGAAGTGGGCATCACCCCGGGCGTGGAAACGACCACCGGCCCGTTGGGCCAGGGCCTGGGCAATGCCGTGGGCATGGCGCTGGCCGAAGCGCTGCTGGCCGCTGAATTCAACAAGCCCGGCCACACCATCGTCGACCACCACACCTACGCCTTCACCGGCGACGGCTGCCTGATGGAAGGCATCTCGCACGAGGTGTGCTCGCTGGCTGGCACGCTCAAGCTGTCCAAGCTGGTCGTGCTGTATGACGATAACGGCATCTCGATCGACGGCCACGTTGAACACTGGTTTGCCGACGACACCGCCAAGCGCTTCGAAGGCTACGGCTGGAACGTGATCCGGGGCGTTGACGGCCACGACGTCGCCGCCGTGGACGCCGCCATCAAGGCCGCGCGTTCGCAGTCGGAAAAGCCCACGCTGGTGATCTGCCGCACCGTCATCGGCAAGGGTTCGCCCAACATGGCCGGCACGCACAACGTGCACGGCGCGCCGCTGGGCAAGGACGAAATCGCCGCCACGCGCGCCGCGCTGGGCTGGTCGTCGGAACCGTTCCAGATTCCGCAAGACGTGTATGACGGCTGGGATGGCCGCAAGTCGGGCGCCGCGGCCCAAGCCGAATGGCAGACCGCGTTTGACGCCTACAGCGCCGCGTTCCCCGCCGAAGCCGCTGAATTCACGCGCCGCATGAAGGGCGAAATGCCTGAGGGTTATGCCGACCAGTTCAAGGCTTTCCTGGCCTTAACGCTGGAAAAGGCCGAAACCGTCGCCACCCGCAAGGCTTCGCAATTCGCGATCGCCGCGCTGGCGCCGTTGCTGCCCGAAATGCTGGGCGGTTCCGCCGACCTGACCGGTTCCAACTTTACCGACTGGAAGGGCGTGGGCGCCGTTCGCGCCGGCGACAAGGGCATTCAGTTCGGCCGTCACATCAACTACGGCGTGCGCGAATTCGGCATGGCCGCCATCATGAACGGCGTGGCGCTGCACGGCGGCTACCTGCCCTTCGGCGGCACGTTCCTGACGTTCTCGGACTACTCGCGCAACGCCATCCGCATGGCCGCGCTGATGAAGCAGCGCGTGGTGCACGTGTTCACGCACGATTCGATCGGCCTGGGCGAAGACGGCCCGACCCACCAATCCATCGAACACGCTGCCAGCCTGCGCCTGATCCCCAACCTGTCGTTGTGGCGCCCTTGCGATACGGCTGAAACCGCCGTGGCCTGGAACGCCGCCGTGACGCGCCCGACCAGCATCGGCATGGACGTGCACGAGGGCGGCCCGACCGCGCTGCTGCTGTCGCGCCAGAACCTGCCGTTCGTGCCCCGTGATGCCGCCACCGTGGACGCTATCGCCCGCGGCGGCTACGTGTTGCGCGATGCCGAAGGCGCCCGCGCCGTCATCATCGCCACCGGCTCCGAAGTGGCCATTGCGCTGGACGCGCAGGCGCAGCTGGCCAAGGAAGGCATCGCCGTGCGCGTGGTTTCCATGCCCAGCACCGACGTGTTCGACAAGCAGGACGCCGCCTGGAAGCAATCCGTGCTGCCCAAGGGCCTGCCGCGCGTGGCTGTCGAAGCCGGCGTGACCGCGTTCTGGCACAAGTACGTGGGCCTGGAAGGCGCCGTGGTCGGCATCGACCGCTACGGTGAATCCGCCCCGGCCGGCGCATTGTTCAAGTTCTTCGGGCTGACCGCCGACAAGGTGGCCGAGACCGTCAAACAGGTTTTGTAAAAAAGGAGCTTAGTATGACTATTCGCGTCGCCATCAACGGTTACGGTCGCATCGGCCGCAACATCCTGCGTGCCCACTACGAAGGTGGCAAGAAGCACGATATCGAAATCGTCGCCATCAACGACCTGGGTGATCCCAAGACGAACGCGCACCTGACGCGCTACGACACCGCCCACGGCAAGTTCCCGGGCACCGTCGAAGTCGACGGCGACTTCATGGTCGTCAACGGCGACAAGATCCGCGTGCTGGCCAACCGCAACCCGGCTGAACTGCCCTGGGGCGACCTGAAGGTTGACGTCGTGCTGGAATGCACGGGCTTCTTCACGACCAAGGAAAAGGCCGGCGCGCACATCAAGGGCGGCGCCAAGAAAGTCATCATCTCGGCCCCGGGCGGCAAGGATGTGGACGCCACCATCGTGTTCGGTGTGAACCACGGCGTGCTCAAGTCGACCGACACGGTCATCTCGAACGCATCGTGCACCACCAACTGCCTGGCCCCGCTGGTCAAGCCGCTGAACGACAAGCTGGGCCTGGAAAACGGCCTGATGACGACCGTTCACGCCTACACCAACGACCAGGTCCTGACCGACGTCTACCACGAAGACCTGCGCCGCGCGCGTTCGGCCACGATGAGCATGATCCCCACGAAGACCGGCGCTGCCGCCGCCGTGGGCCTGGTGCTGCCGGAACTGAACGGCAAGCTGGACGGCTACGCCATCCGCGTCCCGACCATCAACGTGTCGCTGGTCGACCTGTCGTTCGTGGCCAGCCGCGACACGACCGCCGAAGAAGTGAACAGCATCCTGAAGGCCGCGTCGGAAGGCGAGCTCAAGGGCATTCTGGACTACAACACCGAGCCCCTGGTTTCGGTGGACTACAACCACAACCCGGCCTCCAGCACCGTTGACGCGTCGCTGACCAAGGTCTCGGGCCGCCTGGTCAAGGTCTCGTCCTGGTACGACAACGAGTGGGGCTTCTCGAACCGCATGCTCGACACCACCGTCGCGCTGATGTCGGCCAAGTAAGCAACACGGTCAGTCCATAGGGGACGGATTTGTTTTCCGCCAATGCGGAAAATGGGTTCGTCCCCTTTGTTCGCCTATCGTAGGAAAGCAAATATGTCCAAGGTCAATACCCTGTCCGCGCTGGCCAAGTCCGGCGCCCTGTCCGGCAAGCGTGTGTTCATCCGCGCCGACTTGAACGTGCCGTTCGATGACGCCGGCCGCATTTCCGAAGACACGCGCATCCGTGCATCCGTGCCTGGCATCCGCCTGGCGCTGGACGCCGGCGCCGCCGTGATGGTTACGTCCCACCTGGGCCGCCCGAAAGAAGGCGTGCTGACCGACGCCGATTCGCTCGCCAAGGTCGGCCAGCGCCTGTCCGAATTGCTAGGCATGCCCGTGCAGTTGGTGCGCGATTGGGTCGACGGCGTTCAGGTCGATCACGGCCAGGTCGTGCTGCTGGAAAACTGCCGCGTGAACGTCGGCGAAAAGAAAGATGACGAAGCGCTGGCCAAGAAGATGGCCGCGTTGTGCGACGTGTACGTCAACGACGCATTCGGCACCGCCCACCGCGCCGAAGCCACCACCCACGGCATCGCGCGCTTTGCGCCCGTGGCCTGCGCCGGCCCCTTGCTGGAAGCCGAGCTTGACGCCCTGGGCCGTGCGCTGCACGAACACAAGCGCCCGCTGGTCGCCATCGTGGGCGGCTCGAAGGTGTCGACCAAGCTGTCGATCCTGCAATCGCTGGCCGACAAGGTTGATCAGTTGGTCGTGGGCGGCGGTATCGCCAACACCTTCCTGCTGGCTGCCGGCCTGCCCATCGGCAAGTCGCTGGCGGAACCCGACCAGGTTGAGCAGGCGCGCGCCGTGATCGACATGATGAAGCAGCGCGGCGCGGCCGTGCCGATTCCGGTGGACGTGGTGTGCGCCAAGGCATTCGGCGCGGACGCCGAAGCCACCGTCAAGGCGGCCACCGACGTGGCCGATGACGACATGATTCTGGACATCGGCCCGCAGACCGCGGCGCAGCTGGCCGAGATCCTGAAGAAGGCCGGCACCATCGTGTGGAACGGTCCGGTGGGCGTGTTTGAATTCGACCAGTTCGCCAACGGCACCGAAGTGGTAGCGCGCGCAATCGCGGAATCGGACGGCTTTTCGATCGCCGGCGGCGGCGACACGCTGGCTGCCATCGCCAAGTACGGCATCGGCGAACAAGTCGGCTACATCTCGACGGGCGGCGGCGCGTTCCTGGAATTCCTGGAAGGCAAGACCCTGCCTGTCGTGGCCGTGCTGGAAGCGCGCGCGGCGGAGTAAGGCAGGGCGGCAGCGCCCAAGTCGTGGCGCTTGCCGCGCGCCGTTCTCCATGAAAAACGCCCCTTGGTTCGGGGCGTTTTTTTCGTCCGTGCGGGGTGCAAGGGCGGCGTTATTCCAACTTGGCGCCCGAAATTTTCACGATGTCCGCGTAGCGCGCGATTTCCGATTGGATGAAGGCGCCGAATTGCTCGGCGGTTTGCCCCGCCGGTACCAGCGCGCCCATGCTTTCCATGCGCTGCTTGACCTCGGGCTCGGCCACCACGGCGTTCACTTCCTTATTCAGGCGCTGCACCACGGCGGGCGGCGTGCCGGCGGGGGCAACGATGCCGTACCAGGCCGACGCGATCATCTTGGGCACCCCCGCTTCCTCGAAGGTGGGCACGTCCGGCAGTGCCGGCAGACGCCGGTGCGACGCGACGGCCAGCGCGCGCAACGCGCCCGCCTGAACCTGCGCCAGCGAGCCGGTGTCCAGCATCATGTCGACTTGCCCGGCCAGCAGATCCGACACGGCGGGGCCACTGCCCTTGTACGGAATGTGCAGCACGTCGGCGCCGGTCAGGTGCTTGAACATCGCGCCCGCCAGATGCTGCGAAGACCCTACGCCGCCCGAACCGTAGTTCAACTTGCCGGGTTCGGCCTTGGCGCCGGCGATCAGGTCGGCCACCGATTTGAAGGGCGACTGCTTGGGCACTTCCAGAATGTTGGGGATCTCGGCCACGAAGGCCACGGGCGCGAAGTCCTTGGACGCATCGAAGCCCAGGCGGGAATACAAATGCGGGTTTGCCGCGTTGGTCGAACTGGTGGCCATCAGCAACGTGTAGCCGTCGGCCTTTTCGCGCACGAACGACGCCGTGCCAATATTGCCACCCGCGCCCGCCTTGTTGTCCACGATCACCGTCTGGCCCAAGCGGTCGGTCAGGCGTTGCGCCAGCAGGCGCGCCAGGGAATCGGTGGCGCCGCCCGGGGGCCAGGGCACCACCAGCTTGATGGGGCGCTCGGGGTAAGTCTGGGCGTGGACAGCGGGGGCGATGCCGGCGGCAAGCGCGGTCAGAACCAGGGCGCGGCTGACGCGCCGAAGAATGGGCAAGGACATGGAGTCTCCTGAAATGCCGGCCTTGGGTCCGCGCCGGGTGGCAAGGGCGGTAGGCCGTGTCGGTGTGCGATGGTGCGGCGTGGCGCCGCTTTTCTTATGCCGAAGGACTCTACGCAATCCGGCTTTTCGATAAAAGAGATAAAAACGCAACGATCTTCATTCCTTTTGGGAATGCTCTGGATCTTCGAACCCCGGCGTGTTTTTCTGAAGGTGGCGAAAAAGCCCGCCTGATTTCGTGGCGACTTGATCTGAAGCCGTTGCCGTGGCTTGGCCTTGGTGTAGCCTTGACCGTCTATGCGTGTTGTCGCGCAGTCTCTTCGATCAGGTCGCTTGCAGCATCATGAACCTACGTTTTTTTCCCGGCCTGAATAATTTCCGCGGCATGACGCGGGAATCGGCACGACGCGACATCATGGCCGGCTTAAGCGTGGCCGCCGTCGGCCTGCCGGTGGGTCTGGCCTACGCGGCGATGATGGGCGTGCCGCCCGTAGCCGGGCTGTGGGCCGCCATTGCGGGCATGTTGGGCTATGCCTTGTTCGGCTCGTCACGCACGCTGATCGTGGGGCCGGACACGGCCACCTGCACCCTTATCGCCGCCACTTTGACCGGCATGGCGCTGACCTCCCCGGAAGACCGGTTGGTGGCCGCCACCGGCATTGCATTGACCGTGGGGGTCGGCTGCCTGATTGCGCGCGTGCTGCGGCTGGGCGTTCTGGCCAACCTGCTGTCGCGCCCCGTGCTGATCGGCTACATGGCGGGCGTGGCGATCACGTTGGGGCTGTCGCAACTGAGCGGGCTGACGGGGGTGGGGCTGCGCAACAGCGGCCTGGTGCACCCCTTCCTTGAGCTATCGCGCCGTATCCAGGAGATCCAGATTCCCACACTGTGCCTGGGGCTGGCGTCCTGCCTGTTGCTGGTGGCCTTCAAGCGCTGGCGCCCGACCTGGCCGGGGCCGATCCTGCTGGTGGTGGGCGGCTGCCTGTTGTCATGGCTATTCGATTTTCCCAGCCTGGGCATCGCGGTGGTGGGCGAGGTGCCCGCCGGCTTGCCGGGCATCAGCCTGCCGGTTCGGCTTGAGGGGGTCGACAGCATTCTGCTGGGCGCGGCGGGCGTGCTGGTGGTCAGCTTTTCCAGCGGCATCGTCACCGCGCGCAGCTTTGCGGCGCGCACGGGCGAACACGTGGACCCCAACCGCGAGCTGGTGGGCTTCGGCGCGGCCAATGTGGCGGCCGGACTGTTCCAGGGGTTTGTGGTGACGGGCGCGGATTCGCGGACGGCGGTGGGCTTGGTGGCGGGCGGCTCGTCGCCGCTGGTCAGCGTCAGCGCCGCCTTGGCGTTGGCCATCGTGGTGGGCCTGTTGAGCGCGCCCTTGTTCTGGCTGCCGCAGGCGGTGCTGTCGGCCATCTTGTTGCTGGCCGCCGCCAGCCTGTTCGACGTCAAGGCCTTCCTGCGCCTGGCGCGAATTTCCCGGATCGAACTGGCGTTTGGCATCCTGGCTGCCGTGGGTGTGGTGGGCTTTGGCGTGCTGCGGGGCGTGGCGGTGTCGGTGGGGGCGACCTTGCTGTATGCGATGTATGTGTCGGGCAACCCGCGCGATGCGCTGCTGGGCCGGCTGCCCGGCGAGTCCGTATTGGGCAAGCTGCACCTGAATCCAGATGCGCATCCCGTGCCCGGCACGGTGATCTGGTTGTTTGAATCGTCGATCTGGTTTTTCAACGCCGATGCGTTTCGGCGCCGCGCGCGCGACGTTATCGAGCAGGCGGCGGCCGACACCCAGTGGTTCGTGCTGGATGCCGAGGCCATGACGCAGGCGGATGCCGATGCGGTGGAAGCGCTTTATGAACTGAAGCGCGAACTGGACGCCCGCAACATCACCTTGTTGCTGGCGGGCGGGCACGGCCAGTTCCGCATGGCGCTTGAGCGTTCGGGGCTGGTCAAGAAGATCGGCCGCGACAAGATCTTCGGCACCCCGGAACAGGCGGTCGATGCGATCGAGCGCTGGCGCCAGGCGCCGCCGGCCACCTTGGCCTGAGCCTAATCGATGATGTGATAGCCGCCGTCGATATACAGCGTCTGGCCCGTCATCAGGCGCGCGGCGTCGGTGGCCAGCCAGGCGGTGGCTTCGCCCACGTCGTCGATGGACACCAGGCTGCGCGCGGGCGCCTTGGATTGGGCGCGGTCCAGCAGGGCATCGAATTCGGCAATGCCCGATGCGGCGCGCGTTTTCAATGGCCCGGGTGATATCGCGTGCACCCGGATGCCCTGCGGCCCAAGCTCGGCGGCGAGGTAGCGCGTGGCGGATTCCAGCGCGGCCTTGACCGGACCCATCATGTTGTAGTGCTCGACGACCATCTGCGAGCCGTAGTAGCTCATGCAGAACAGCGCGCCGCCTTTTTTCATCAACGGTTCGGCCAGTTTCGCCATGCGGATGAAAGACCAGCACGACACGTCCATGGCTTGCAGGAAGCCTTCGCGCGAGCAGTCGGTAACGCGGCCGTGCAGGTCGGCGCGCGGGGCGAACGCAATGGAATGCAGCACGAAATCCAGCTGTCCCCATTCGGCCGTGATGCGGTCGAACACGGCTTCGAGTTCGCCGTCGTTCAGCAGGTTAAGCGGCATCAGCAAGGGCGCATCCACCTGGCGCGCAAGGGGCTCGACGTGGGGCAGCGCCTTGTCATTCAGATAGGTCACGGCCAGTTCGGCGCCCATGGCGCGAAATGCCTTGGCGCAGCCCCAGGCAATGGAATCGGCGTTGGCGATGCCGGTGACCAGGCCGCGCTTGCCGGCCAGCGGCAGCGCCGCGCTAGAGGAGGGGGCGGGGGAGTTCATCGTCGGCTTGCTCATTGTTGGCTTGCTCATCGTTGGCGCACCAAAGCCAGCGTGTGCTGCGCGATGATCAGCTCTTCGTTTGTGCGCACCACGTAGACGCCGATGCGGCTGTCGTCGCTGGAAATGCGCGGGCCTTGATGGGCGTTGCGCTCGGGGTCCAGCTTGATGCCCAGCCAGCCCCAGTGGTCCACGATCATCTGCCGGATCTGGGGCGAGTTTTCGCCCACGCCGGCGGTAAAGACGATGCCGTCGATGCCGTTCATGGCGCAGCCCATGCCGATGATGCCTTCGGCCACGCGCCACGCGAAATACTTCAGCGCCAGCTGGGCCGACGGCGCGTCGCTGGCCAGCAGTTCGCGCATGTCGTTGCTGATGCCGGACAGGCCCTTCATGCCGCAGTCGTGATACAGCAGGTGTTCGATCTGGTCGTGGTCCATGCCGCGTTCCATCATCCACAGCACCACGCCCGCATCCAGCCGGCCCGGGCGCGTGCCCATGGGCAGGCCTTCCAACGCCGTGAAGCCCATCGTGCTGTCCACGCTTTTGCCTTCATGCATGGCGCAGGCGGACACGCCGGAACCCAGGTGCGCGGCAATGATCTTGCCCATGGCCAGTTCGGGCAGTGCCTGCTTCAAGCGCTGCGCGATGTATTCATAGGACAGGCCGTGAAAGCCGTAACGGCGCACGCCTTCCTGGTACAGCGATTCGGGCAGCGCGTAGCGGTCGGCCACGTCGGAATGGCTGCGATGAAACGCGGTATCGAAGCACGCCACTTGCGGTATCCACGGCCGACGCTCGCGGATGACGCGGATGGGCGCCAGGTTGTTGGGCTGATGCAGCGGAGCCAGCGGCGTGAACGTGTCCAGCTTGGCCAGCACACCGTCGTCGATCAGCACGGGTTCGGACAGATCAGGCCCGCCATGCACCACCCGATGGCCCACCGCCAGCGGCGTACCGCCCAGATGGCCGCTAAGCCACGTGCCCACGACTTCCTGCGCGTTGGGCACGTCGGGCGCATGGCCGGGCGCGATGTCGCGTTCCACCAGTGTCTGGCCCGCCGCGTCACGTACGCGCAGCTTGGGGTGCGACGTGCCGATGCCCTCAAGCTGCCCGCCCAGGCGCGGCGCAAGTTGCTCGTTGCCGTCGACGTCGTACAGGTAGAACTTGATGCTGGAACTGCCGGCATTGATGACGAGGATGGTGTCGCGGGTGTCACTCATGGCTCTGGGTTCCGGTGGTGGTAGGGGAGCGGCGAGAGGTGCGGCAACAGGGGCGGCAATACTTGCGGCAATAGGCGCGCGTCAGATCAGCGGGCGGGCCGCCAACTGGCTCAGGTGGTGCGCGTAGATGGCCGCCACCGCGCACGAGGCCAGCCGCGAACGCGGGCTGTCGGCGCGGCTGGTCAGGATGATGGGCACGCGTGCGCCCAGCACGATGCCCGCCGCTTCGGCGTTGGCCAGGAACGTCAGGTTCTTGGCCAGCATGTTGCCCGCTTCAAGATCGGGCACGACCAATACCTGCGCCACGCCCGCCACGGGCGAGCGGATGCCTTTGATGCGCGCCGCCTCGGGGCTGATGGCGTTGTCCAGCGCCAGGGGGCCGTCCAGCAGGCCGCCCGCGATCTGCCCCCGATCGGCCATCTTGCACAAGGCCGCCGCTTCGATGGTGCTGGGAATATTGGGCGTGACCTGTTCCACCGCCGACAGTATCGCCACGCGGGGCTCGCCCAGCCCCAGCCCGTGATGCAGGTCGATCACGTTGCGGATGATGTCGGCCTTGGTTTCCAGGTCCGGAAAAATGTTGATGGCCGCGTCCGTGATGAACAGCGGGCCGGCATAGGTGGGCACCTCCATGATGAACACATGGCTGATGCGCCGGCCGCTGCGCAGCCCCGTTGTGCGCGCGACGACTTCGTGCATGAGTTCGTCGGTGTGCAGGCTGCCCTTCATCAGCAGCGTGGCCTCGCCGTTGCGCACCAGCGCCACGGCGGTTTCGGCGGCAGCGTGGCTGTGCGGCGCATCCACGATACGGGCATCGCCCAGGTTCAGCTTGAACTGCGCGGCGGTATCGCGGATCTTCTGTTCCGGCCCCACCAGGATGGGGTGCAGCAAGCCCAGATCACGCGCCTCCAGGGCGGCCGACAAAGACGGTTCGTCGCAAGGGTGGGCGATGGCGCAGAAGGCGGGCTCCAGCGTCTGGGCGCGCGCGATCAGCGTGTCGTAATGCGTCGAGGTAGGCAGTGTCATGCGCGCTTGGCCTTGGCGGGTTGACCGGCGCCGGCGTTACCGGCGGACTTGGCGGCGGGCTTTGCCGCGCGCTTGGCCGCGGTCTTTGCGGCGGGTTTGGCCCCGGCCGTGTCAGCCGGCTTCCCGGCTGTCTTGCCGGTGCTGTTCGCGGCAGGCTTGGCATCGGACCTTGCGGTGGCCGGGGTTGCGGACTTTGCGGCAGACTTTGCAGCGGACTTTGCAGCGGGCTTCGGTGCCGACTTCGGTGCCGACTTCGCCACCGAGTCTTCCGCCGATTTGGCGGCTGCCGGGTGCGGCTTGGCGGTTTTGGTCGGTACCTGGGCGGCTGCGTCGATCAAGCTCAACGAAGGCGCCGTCGGCGCCGGGGCCAACGTCAGTTGCGCGGGCGCGTGGGTCTGCTCGCGCTTCTGTGCACGGCGTTCGGCGGCTTCGAAGATGCGCTCCATTTCCGTCAGGCTTTCGCGCGCGGCCGGGCTCAGCGGTTCGGCCGCTTCCAGCACGTGCTTCATGGTGTTCAGCGCGTCGCGAATCGCGGCCGGCGATGACTTGTCCAGCAGGCGCGGCATGGCCTGAATGGCCGCATCGGAATCCAGCGTCAGGATCAGGGCCTGGTCGCGTATGGTGTCCTTGAACTCCTGTAGCGTCATGGCGTTGTCGGACTCGGCGCGCACTTTGCGGATCAGTGCGAAGCTGCGTTCGTCCAGACCGCCTTCCGCGCCGGACACGTACAGCAGCATGCGGATCGCGGCCACGCGCAGGCCGCCTTCCTGGAGCAGCGAACGCAGGTCCGCCGTGCGTTCTTCCATGAAGCGGCGATGCTCGGGCGACACGCCCGGGTGCTTGCGCGGGGGGCCGGACCGTGCGCCCAGCCCGGCCAGGTCCTGCACCAGCGGCGATCCGTACACGCCCATGAACGTGCGTTCGTCCGCCGAGTCGCGCATTTCCTGCCAGATGTTCAGGCTGGTTTCGACCCAGTTCGAGAACATTTCCTGCGCCATCAGGAACGGGTTCGACTCGGACACCGGCTGGCGGTGCGCGCGAACCTGTTCCGCCACCTTCGCAATGGGCGCGATGGCCGGGTTGCGGTCCGAAATCAGCTCGTAGGGCAGGCGCAGCGGATGCAGGCGCTGCGCCCATTCGGCCGACTGCGGCGTGACCATGGCGCGCAGCCACGGTTGCACGAAGCTGCGGTACATGCCCAGGTTGATGTCCGAAATGCGGGCCACGGCGGCAAAGCGCCGATCGTCCTCTTCCTTGCGGTCGACAATGGTGCGCACATCATCCAGCGTGCGCTGCTCGAACGACAGCACGTAGTTGCCAAAGGCCAGGTCGGCGTTGGGCGTGTCGGGCGTCTTGTCGGCGATTTCGGCCTCGTAGATGCCCGGCGGCAGGACGTCAATCATGTCGATGTTCGACGTGAACTCCTGGTGTTCCTTGCGGGCCACGCTGCCCGACACGAAGATGCCCAGGTGGCCGATGCTTTCGTGCACGGCATAGACGATGGTCTGGCCATGAGCCAGCACTTCGGCTTCGTTCTGGTACAGGTCGGGGATCCAGCCCAGTGCTTGCGGCGGGGGCGTGATGTTGTCGCCCTTCGAGCAGAACACCACGATGGGCGAACGGATATTGCGCAGGTCGATGCGGATGCCGTCCGAGGTCACCAGGCCGGCCGTGGCCAGGCGGTTGCCCACGAACAGGTTGTCCACGATGTACTGGATTTCGGGGCCGTTCAAGAAGACGTGGCCGCCCCACCATTTTTCAAAGCTCAGGTAGCGCTGGGCCTCGGTGTCCACCTTGGAATACAGGTTGTACTGCTTGGACCAGAGCGTATTGGCGGGATTCAGGTTTTCGAAGTTCTGCACCAGCCAGGCGCCGTCGAACTTGCCGTTACCCAGGTCGCTGGTCATTGCCGTCAGCCAGCTGCCACCGAGCAAGCCGCCGGAATAGCGCATGGGATTCATCCCGCGCCAGCCCGCCCAGTACGACAGCGGGGCGCCGGCCACGATGATCGGGCCGAACAGTTCGGGGCGTATGGCGGCGGTCATCATGATCTGCCAGCCGGCCTGGCAGTTGGCCACCACCACGGGCTTGCCTTCCGCATCGGGATGCAGCGCGATGATTTCTTCCAGGAAGCGCGCTTCGGCCATCATCACATCTTCGACGGTCTGCTCCGGCATGGGCTGGGGCAGGAAGGTGGCGAAGTAGCAGGGGTGGCCGGCACGAATGGCTACGCCAATTTCACTTTCCGGCTTGAAGCCGCCGATGCCCGGGCCGTGCCCGGCGCGCGGGTCAACCACCAGGAAAGGGCGCTTGATCGGGTCGGTTTCCACGCCTTCGGGCGGCTTGATGCGCAGCAGCCCGTAGTTGACGGGGCGGGGCAGCTCGCGGCCGTCCAGCACAAACTCGGACTCCATGCTCAGCACGTTGGGCGCGCGCTTGGCCATGTGGTCGTGGTACTGGTTGCCGCGCTGGCGCA
This sequence comes from Achromobacter sp. B7, assembly GCF_003600685.1. NCBI lineage: Bacteria > Pseudomonadati > Pseudomonadota > Betaproteobacteria > Burkholderiales > Alcaligenaceae > Achromobacter > Achromobacter sp. B7. The sequence continues at coordinate 4,763,962 of NZ_CP032084.1, read as the reverse complement.
GCACGTCGGCGTAGAGCACGCCGCGTTGCCAGGCGTCCAGGGCGTATTCGTAGGCGGCCGTCCAGGGGTTCATGGGCGGGGCGGGGACGCGATCGTTGCCGGAATCGGCCATGGCGATCTCCTGTAAGTTGCTTCCGGCGGCGACGTGCCGCCGGGCCGGCCCCGAGTGGAACCGGCCAAGTTGACCTCCCCATTACACCGCAACGAATGCTGCGCCGCAACATAAGTCGGAGGGGGCCTGCAAAAAAGCGTGAAGCGTCCCTGCTTTTCAGATGTGTCCGACAACGCTGCCGGACCCCGGTGGGCGGCAGCGTCGCTTGCAAGACGGTCGTGCAGTGGCTGCTGCCACGGCGCCGTGGCGTGAACAGGCGCTTAGTCGCGCGCGGCGGCGTTGTGCTCCAGCCATTTCTGAACAGACGGGCGTTGCCACTGCGCGTCGACGTAGGCGCGCAACGGGTCGGGCAAATCATCCAGCGCCAGGCGCTTGAGCATCACGGCCAGGTCCAGGTCGGCAATACACCAATCCTCGAACAGCGTGGTCTGGCCCACCCCGATCAGATAGCTGGCCACCTGGATCAGCTTGGCCGAGGCAGCATGCGCGGCGTCCGACAAGGGCTGCCCCGGGGTGCCGTAGAACACGGTTTCGGTGGGGCGCTCCTGGCGCAAGGGGGCCAGGTCGCTGCGCAGCCACGCCTGCAACTGGCGGGCGCGGGCGCGTTCGCGCACGCCCGACGGATACAGCGCGGCGTGCTTGGGCGCGGGAAAAACCTCTTCCAGGTATTCGGCGATGACGCTGGATTCCGTCAGGTTGAAATCGTCATGCGTCAGCGCGGGGACCCGGGCAGTCAGCGCCCGACATTGGTAGGGCTGCATCCGTTGCTCGCCGGCGTTCAGGTCGATGGGGCGCACTTCGAAAGGCAATTGCTTTTCGGTCAGCGCCACGTACACCGACATGGCGTAGGGGCTAAGGAACTGGGAATCAACGTAAAGCGTAATCGGGGCGCCCAAATCTAGTCTCCGGTCAGGCGAGGGGTCTGGCAGGTGGCAATGCATCGACACGCGGCGGTGTGCCGCATGATTTTCAAAGCGTAACGCAACTGCAATTTTGCGTGTCGCGTGGCCGCGTCAGTGCGTCCCCGTGGCATTGCATCGTTGCGCTCGTTGCGCCGGCGGGATCAATCCACGATGAAGAGCTTGGCGCCCGTGGTGGTGGACGAACGGTGCGGCTCGGCCTGGTCGGCCACCTGGTAGCTCATGCCGGGGGTCAGCATGAACTGGCGGCCGTCTTCCAGTTCAGTGTGAAGCTCGCCTTCCAGACAGAAGAGGATGTGTCCCTTGGTGCACCAGTGGTCGGCCAGGTAGCCCGCCGTGTATTCGACCATGCGCACGCGCACGTCGCCAAATTGGCGGGTGCGCCAGTAGGCCATGCCCGTGTCGCCGGCGTGTTCGGTGCGTTCGACTTCGGACCAATCCGTGGTGCCGAAGGGGATGTTGCTCATCTTCATCGTGGATCCTGCGTGGGGGTAGGGCGGTGGCGGGGCCACCGGTAAAACGCCGGTAACAGCACCGGTAAAAACAGATACTACGCCACTCGGGTGACAGGGCGCATCCGCGACTTGGTCTGATATTGCGCATTGATAAATCGGTCCGCAACCCCTATCTTCTTGATATCCCAGGCCGGATACGGCACAGCCCGCGGCGGCCGAAACCCTTAAGGTGAGCTGGCATATGGAGTTCAAGGACTACTACAGCATTCTCGGGGTGGAGCGCGGCGCGTCGGAAGACGAGATCCGGCGCGCATACCGCAAACTCGCCCGCAAATACCATCCCGACGTCAGCAAGGAAAGCGACGCCGAGACCCGCATGCGCGACGTCAACGAAGCCTATGACGTCTTGCGCGACCAGGAAAAGCGGCTGGCCTATGACAACCTGGCCGCCGGCGTGTCGCCCGACGGCGGCTTTCAGCCCCCGCCCGGATGGGACGAAGGTTTCGAATTCCACCGAGGCTCGGCGCCCGGCGACGAGGCGCAGTTCAGCGACTTTTTTTCGTCGTTGTTCGGCGGCCGCGGGCAACGCGGCGGCGCGCGCCAGCAGGAGTTTCGTGCGCGCGGGGACGACCATCACGCCGCCATCGAAGTGGACCTGGAAGACGCGCTCAAGGGCGCCACGCGCGACATCAGCCTGCGGTCCATGGAAATGGACGAGCAGGGACGCCCACAGATGAAAACGCGCACCCTGAGCGTGCGCATCCCCGCGGGCGTACGCGAAGGCCAGTACATCCGCCTGTCGGGGCAAGGCATGCCCGGCTACGGCGGCGGCGAAAACGGCGACCTGTATCTGGAGGTGCGCTTCAAGCCGAATTCGCGCTACCGCGCCGATGGCCGTGATCTTTACATGACCCTGCCGGTGGCGCCCTGGGAAGCCGCGCTGGGCGCGAAAGTGAACGCGCCCACGCCCGGCGGCACGGTGGAAGTCTCGATTCCGGCGGGGTCGGGCAACGGCCGCAAGCTGCGCCTGCGCGGCCGCGGCATTCCCGGTGATCCCCCGGGCGACCTGTACCTGGTGCTGGACCTGGTGTTGCCGCCCGCCGATAGCGAGGCGGCCAAGGCGGCCTACCGCAAGCTGCAACAGGATGCGCCGTTCAACCCGCGACGCCACATGGGGGTTTGACCATGAACAAAGTTGTCATCACCAGCGCCACCGTCGTGGGCAAATCCCAGCCGCTCAGCGCCCATGACCTGGCCCGCGCCTGCAACGCGGAAGTGGAATGGGTAGCCCAATTGGTCGAGGTCGGCATCGTCAACGCCGACGGCCGCCAACCCGAGCAATGGTGCTTCTACAGCATGGACTTGCAGCGCGCGCTGCATGCTCGCAAGCTTGAGCACGATTTCGGCGCCAGCCTGGATGCCGTGGCGCTGATCCTGGACCTGAGCCAGGAAGTGCGGCGGCTGAAAGCGCAATTGCGGGCCTTGGGCGCGGCGGAATAATCCGCAATCTGGCGTCTTTCGCCCGTGCGCAAGCCCAGGCAAAATGGTCGGTGTCCAAAGGAGGCCGACCATGCTTACGCTCTACCATGCGCCGCGTTCGCGCTCGTTCCGGGTTCTGTGGCTGCTTGAAGAACTGGGTGTGCCGTACGACACCGAAATGGTGTCCATCCGGGGCACCGACAGCGCCGGGCACATGCCCGCCGACTACATCGACATTCATCCGCACCGCAAGGTGCCGGCCGTGGTGCACGACGGTGTGCCCATCTTTGAAACCCCTGCCATCGCGCTGTACCTGACGGACCTGTTCCCCGAGAAAGGCTTGGGTCCGCGCATCGGCGACCCCAATCGTGGCCCGTATCTGACCTGGTTGGCGTATTCCACCGGGGTGTTCGAGCCGGCCATGGTCGAACGCGCCTTCAAGCAGCCGCATCATGCCGGCGCCCCGGGGTGGGGGTCGGCCGACGAAGTCGAACAGGTCCTGACCCGCGTGCTGCAAGCCCGGCCCTTTTTTCTGGGCGACGCGTTTTCAGCGGTGGACATCGTGCTGGGCGGTTCGCTGCAATACATGATGCAGGTGAACGTGATTGCCGAATCGGACGTGTTCAACGGCTACATCGAACGCCTGGCCGCGCGCCCGGCCATGCACCGGGCTCTGCAACGCGACGGCGACATCGAAGAGTCCTGACCGCCTAAGCCGCCGCTTGGATCCGTTGCCGCAGGTCGGCCTGCCATTGGGCGGGGCGGCCCAGGTAGCGAGCCGGTTCCAGCAGCGTGTAAACGCCACCGATTTCCAGCGCAAACGTGGGGAAACCGCTGCCGCCTACCCGGGCTAGCAACTGCCGGCTGGCCGCGATGTGCGCTGCCGTGTCGGCGCCTTGCGCCGCGCCATAGGCGGCGTCGAACGCTGCGCCGTCCAGCCCGATGTCGCGCGCCAGGATGCCCAGCACGGCCGGGTCCGCAATGCGGCGGCCCTCTACGTAGTGGGCGTGCTGCAAGCGCTTGAGCAGGTCCAGCCCGCGCCCGTCCAGCTGCTCGGCGGCGAGGATGGCGGTGGTGGGGGGCTCGGAGTCAAACACCGCGCCGCTGTCGCGCAGCAGGCCGTCGAAATAGTCCTTGCCGAAGACCTGGCCGGTCAGGCCGGCGATGCGTTCGTCGTGCGGCATGACATAGCGGCGTAGGGCGTCGGTGACGGGCTGGCGGTTGCCGCCGGTCATCATGCCGCCGCCGTGCGGCGCCACGTGCAGGCCGGCGATATCGCGGGCGGCGTCCACCAGCGGCGCGGCGCCGTAGCACCAGCCGCAAAGCGGGTCGAAGACGTAATGCAGGGTGGGGGTCGGGGTAGCCATGGCGTGATGGTAGACGCGGGCTGCGGGCGGAAAAAGCCCGACGTGATCGCCAGAGTGTTGCATCGGCCGTGCAGATTGCCCGCACGGCCGGCAAAGACGTCAGCCGGTCAGCCGGTGAACTGCACGCCGATCCAGAACAGCGCGGCCGCCAACGCCATCGAGGCGGGCAGCGTCAGCACCCAGGCCAGCAGGATGTTGCGCACCGTATTGCCTTGCAGGCCGCTCTTGTTGGCGATCATGGTGCCGGCCACGCCCGAGGACAGCACGTGGGTGGTCGATACCGGCAGGCTGAACACGTTGGCCAGCCCGATGGCTGCCACGGCCGTCACCTGCGCCGACATGCCTTGCGCGTAGGTCATGCCCTGCTTGCCGATCTTTTCGCCCACCGTCAGCACCACGCGGCGCCATCCCACCATGGTGCCGGCGCCCAGCGCCAGGGCCACTGCCACGATCACCCAGAAGGGGGCGTATTCGGTGGTGGCGGTCAGGTCGGCGCGCAGGCGTTGCAGGTCGGCGCGTTCGCGGGCGGGCAGCCCTTCGATGCGCGCCACCTTCTTGGCGGTGTCGTCCAGGCACAGCAGGTAGCGGCGCACGTCAATGCGCTTGTCGGCCGACAGGTCGGCGTAGTTGGCGACACCGGCCAGGTCCGTTTGCAGCGCGGCGATGGTGGGCACGGTCAATTCGGGGTCGCAGCGAAAGTTGCGCGGCAGGTCGGACGCGGCCGGCGCCCGCTTCAGCGCCAGGAAGTCGCCCAGCATGGCTTCGTTGCGCTGGTAGAACACGTTCAGGTGGTTCGCGGCGTCGCGGGTGCGTTCGATCTGGTAGGTGGTGCTGGTCGTATCCAGCACGAAGTTGGCCGGCACGATGCCGATCAGCACCAGCATGATCAGGCCGATGCCCTTCTGCCCGTCGTTGGACCCGTGCACAAAGCTCACGCCCATGGCCGACAGCACCAGCACCAGCCGGTTCCAGAACGGGGGGTGCTTCTTGTTGTCGATGGCGCGGCGCTGTTCGGGCGTCTTGTGCATCTTGGAGGTGGGCAGCCAGCGCTTGAGCAGCAACAGCAAGCCGCCCGCGACGATGAAGCCGGCTATTGGCGAGGCCACCAGCGACATGCCGATGTCCACGGCCTTGCCCCAGTTGACCCCCTCGCCCAGCGGCAGGTCGGTGATCAGTGCATTGGCCAGGCCCACGCCAAGAATCGAGCCGATCAGCGTGTGCGAACTGGACGCGGGGATACCGAAGTACCAGGTGCCCAGGTTCCAGGCGATGGCGGCGGCCAGCATGGCGAACACCATGGCCAGCCCGCGGCCGGTGTCCACGTTGATCAGCAATTCCACCGGCAGCAGGTGCACGATGGCGTAGGCAACGCCCACGCCGCCCAGCAACACGCCAAGGAAATTGAAGATACCGGACAGCACGACCGCAAGATGCGGCGGCATGGCCTTGGTGTAGATGACCGTGGCCACGGCGTTCGCCGTGTCGTGGAAACCATTGATGAATTCGAAGGCCAGGACGAATGTCAGGGCCAGCACAAGACTGAGGCCGACCCAGAGATCAAGGCCGTGGAAGAGGTCGAACATGGAGGCGGGGGGCGAGGTTCCGGCGTGAGGAGCCGATTATTGCAGATTTGTGACCTGGCCCTGGTTGCGTTGGAAAACCAATTTTCCCCGCCCTGGGGGGCGCGCCGTCAGAATTTCGAATACTGGAACTCGATCTCCATCGGCTTGCCCAGATTGGCGGAGGTGTCCGCCTGGATCAGCAGCACGGCGAACACGCCGAGGTAAAGCAGGCACAGCCACAGCGTTCTTTTCATTGCGGCATCCCTCCAGCGGGAAAGGTCTGGCCAGGGGCGGGGCGGGCAGGGGTCATGGCCGGAACACCTGGGCAATCTTCTGGTTCACGCGCAGCCAGCCGAGCTCGCCCAGGTGCTGCACGTCGCGCAGCATGCCCACTTCAAAGGGGGCGTCGTACATATCCATGCACGTCATCGCATAGCGCCGGCACAGGGCGCCCACTTCCTCTTGCACGGGCTGGAAACGGTTCAGGTCCTTGAAGACCATCGGGTGCAGCGGCTGCATGACAAACAGCGCATTCACGCCATGCTGGTGCAGCAGCGCCATCAGGGCGGTCAGTTCGCGCAGTTCGTCGCGGCCTGTCAGGGGTTGCGGCAGGTACGCGGTTTTGCCGCCCTCGGGAAGGGTCCGCAGGTATTTGTTGAAGAAGTCGTCCCGCACCGCGTAGCGGTTGCCGGTCATCAAGTCCTGCTCGGCGCGTTGCGCCTCTTCGGCCAGTGCGTCCCAATCCACCACGCGGGCAGCAGCAGCGGGGCCCTCGCGTTCCCGCTCGGGGGCGGGGGCGGCATGGGCAGGTGTCCACAGGTCGACCAGCCGTTGCCTGAAAACATAGGCCTGCTCGGTCATCATCGACCAAGCCACGCCCGCATCACCTTTGTCGCGCAGCCAGCGTGCCAGTTCGGCGCGGCCTTCGGGTTGCTTGAGCAGCCGGGGCAGCAGCGGGTTGGCGTGTTCCTTGAATTCGTCAGCGCCCAGCCCGCCATCGCCGTCGAACCATCCGGGCGACAACATCACCACCACGCGCGAGGCGGGCGACAGGTCATCGGCCAGTGCAGCCAGCACTAGCTGCATTCCCAAGGACTGGAAGCCCGAATGGCCGTAGGCCAGCACCGGCATCTGTAACTCGTCGGCCAGATAGCGGTAGGGGACAAAGCGCAGGTCGTTGCTGGTCAGCTCGGAAGACCCCAGGATCACCACCCGGTCGCCGGTGCGCAGTGCCTGGCTCAGGCGCGACAGGTTGCGCGTCTGTTCTTGCAGCGTATTGCCCAGGTTGGGAATGTAGATGCCCGGGGCGGCGGCGGGCACGGGTTCTGTTTTCAATGCCAGCGTATGCCAGGCGAGCCATCCCGCGGCGACCGCGGCCGTCAGGGCCAGCGCGGCGGCCAGCGCGTGCTGCCGTAAAGTGCGTTTGAACATGGAGACAACAGGCGCGATGGGCCAGCCAGGGAAGTATTTTGTTAGCGGATGTTATCCAGGCCCCATGACGCAAACAAGCGCGCGAAACCGGGGCCACGGACGATTCGCTTTTTTGCCACACGTCCGCAGGCGGGTTGGTGGGGGCGGGGACGCCTTTTTCCTGGGAAAGAATGCGATAGCATCGTCATCGCGGCCGTCTTCTGGATTTCCATGATTGACCGCCGCGCCGCCCGCCTTATTGCCCGGCGCACCCGTTCCCCTTGTCGCTTTCAGCCATCGCCACCGCCTATGACCACGCCCACCCGAATCGCCCGCCGCCATCCCGACGACCTGATCATCGGCCTGGTGTCCGTCTCTGACCGCGCCGCCACCGGCGTTTACCAGGATCAGGGCCTGCCCGCCTTGCGGGAATGGCTGGGGACGGCGCTGGTGTCGCCGTGGCAGGCGGTGGACCGCCTGATTCCCGACGAGCCCGCGCGTATTTCCGAAACACTGATTGAACTGGTGGACATCTGCGGTTGCGACCTGGTGTTGACCACGGGCGGCACCGGCCCCGCCCGCCGCGACGTCACCCCCGAGGCCACGCTGGCCGTGGGCACCAAGGAAATGCCCGGCTTTGGCGAACAGATGCGCCAGATCAGCCTGCGCTTCGTGCCCACCGCGATCCTGTCGCGCCAGGTGGCCGTCATCCGCGAAACGCCGTCGCACGCCGCGTTGATCGTGAACTTGCCGGGCCAACCGAAGTCCATCCGTGAAACGCTGGAAGGCTTGAAGGGCGATGACGGCACGGTGATCGCGCCGGGCATCTTCGCCGCGATCCCGTATTGCATCGACCTGATCGGCGGGCCGTACGCCGAGACCCGCCCCGAGATCATCGACGCCTTCCGTCCCAAATCGGCCCGTCGCGCCCCGCAGTCCTGACCGGCTGCTGCGTTATAGTTTTGGCCGCTCCGTCCACTTATTTGCTTAAAGAGTCCTACCGTCATGAAGGTTCGCATCGCCCTGTCCCTCGCCGTCCTGACCGCCTTGTCAGCCTGCGCCAACGTGCAAGACGTGCGCAAGCGCGACCCCGTTTTCTACGGCGCCACCCAGCGCACGGCCGACGACTACACGACGTGCGTGGCCGACGCCTGGAAGAACATGGGCGTTAACTTCAAGCGCCAGGAAATCCGCAACGGGTTTGAATTGGTCCAGGAAGACAGCCTGGGTGTCGAAGCCGTGCTCAGCACGACTACCTGGAAGGGCAAGACCGAAGCGCGCCTGTCCACGCGCATCGCCCGCCGCGACCAGAGCATCATCGAACCGGCGAACCTGTGCCTGTAAGCCGTCTGATCCTGCGCCGCGACGTTCTGCGCCTGGGCCTTGCGGTGGCGGCCATGGCTTGCGGCCTGCCGGCGCGCGCCGCCACGCAGCAAGGCTTTATTTCACGCAAGCTGAACGCGCCCGTGCCGGGCGGCGTCGCCATCCTGCCGCTGGGCGATGCCGACCGCGCGCCCGAGGTCACCTTCCTGGACCGCCGCGTGATGGTGGTGCGCGAAGAGGGCAAGCAGTGGATCGCCGTGCTTGGCATTCCGCTTAGCGTCAAACCGGGCGAGCAGCAGGCCGTGGTGCGCGATGCCAACGGCGAACGCAAGGTGTCGTTCTCGGTGGGCACCAAGGAATACGTGGCGCAGCACATCACCTTGAAGAATCCGCGTCAGGTCGACCCCAACCCGGACGACATGAAGCGCATCGAACGCGAAATGGCCGAGCAAAGCGCGGCCAACCGGACCTACCGCGCCGGCGTCACGCCCAGCAACCTGTTGCTGGACCGCCCGGTAAGCGGTGGCCGTCTATCCAGCCCGTTCGGGCTGCGCCGCTTTTTCAACGGGCAGGAACGCAACCCGCATTCGGGCCTGGACTTTGCCGTGCCCGCGGGCACGCCGATCAAGTCGCCGGCGGCGGGTGTGGTGGTGTTGGTGGGGGATTATTTCTTCAACGGCAAGACGGTGTTCGTCGACCACGGCCAGGGCTTCATCAGCATGTTCTGCCACATGTCGGCCATTGACGTGAAGGTGGGGGATGAGGTGCCGCGTGGCGGCGTGGTGGGCAAGGTCGGCGCCACCGGGCGCGCCACCGGGCCACACCTGCACTGGAATGTCAGCCTGAACGATGCGCGGGTCGATCCCGCCATTTTCATCGGGGCGTTCAAGCCCTGATGCACCGCCGGGCGTGGCTGCCCGGCCGGCGCGTTACGCCGTGGCGGCCTGCTGCGCGATTTTGTTCAGCACGAACTGATGCATGCGCTCGGCATATTCCATCTGCTGGCGCACATGAAGCTGTTCGGCTTCCTGTTCGTCCAGGCAGTTGTCGTACTTGATCTTGGCTTCGGCGTAGGTCAGGCCGGTGTTGCGCAGGCTGTTGATGAACGCCTCGCGCGATTGACGCAGCAGGCGCAGCCCTTCCTCCCCTTTGGCGAATTTTCTTCGCGTCCGGGAAAGCTGGTCAGCAGCGGCTTGCAATTCTTCTGTGAAATCCATCTTGCTTCATGCGTATCCCGCCAGACATTGCGCCTGACCGGGTTGCCATTTTTTCACGAACGGACGTTCCACGCATTACGGCATGTCGCGGTTTGGCCTTAAGGGCGGTAAGGCCCCGGACCGGTGCGACATAAAGACAGGGAGCCGGCCTTGTGGCCGGCCCTGAGGTCCTGACTTAACGGCGGTATTGCTGGGGACGGTGCGGCGCGGGTGCGCGCTCGTCTTTGTGACGGAAGTTGATGCGGCCCTTGGTCAGGTCATACGGCGACATTTCCAGGGTGACGCGATCGCCCGCCAGGATGCGGATGCGGTGCTTGCGGATACGGCCGGAGGCGTAAGCGCCAACTTCGATGCCGTTGTCCAGTTTGACGCGGTAGCGGCTATCGGGCAGCACTTCGTCAACAATGCCATCCAATTCGATGAGTTCTTCTTTAGCCATTCTCTACTCCTTGATCAATACGCGCAGCCAGGCCGGCGGCATGACGCGCCGCACGAAGCGGCAAGCGCGTTGGACACAGATAACCAGGTCCAGCGGTTGAACGTAAAACGTTCGGGCAAGCGCGGGTAATGGCCACGGCATCCCGGGTGGATGTCTGAAATGACGGATACTCGCGCAGCGTGGGCAATGTGCGCGCACGGCGCGGCTTGGTCGCGATACCGTGCAAGTGCACAGCACCGGAAGAAGCGGGTTGGAACTTTTGCTGCGTGCCTTGCGGCGCAGAGGGCTGCGGCGCGTGGGACAGTCGTGACGTCGCCGACAGTAGGAAGGTCGCCCGGCAAGGTTCAACCAAACCGGGGGCAGCCTGGGTATCTTGGGGGGTGACCCGAAGGAGTACAGGTTGGCACGCAGAGTGACCGAAGCCCGGTTTTTGCGGAAAAATCACGGACTTATGTTACTGCAAAGCGCGCCGATTAGCCAGTATTTATCTGCGGCAAAGCCGCGATAGTTGCTGCTGGACGACTCATGGGCGCCCCGGGGGCAAACACGCAAGCCCGCGCGGTCTGCTCTATTTATGGGGGCAAATCGCGCCGCTTCAATGCCTAGCTGACGTTTTGCGCCTGCGCGTCCGGTTCGACTACGCCGGGGAAGTCGTCCGGGTATTGCGGCAGGTCGTCTGTGATGTCGAACCATGGCGCCTTGCTGGCCACGTGGCAGTGGGCGGCGGGCTTGACGCCCGGGTCGTCGTCCAGCGCGCCCAGCGGCAGGCCATAGGTGTCGGGCGTCTGATCAAAGCGGCTTAGCAAAGGCGTGCCGCAAGCTTCGCAAAAACCGCGATAACTGCCGGGTGACGAGGCATACCAGGTGACGTGGTTTTCGCCCTTGGTCCATTTGAAATCAGACACTTGCACCGAAGCGCGGCTGCGGAAAGCCGCGCCGTGGGACTTGCGGCACATGATGCAGTGGCAATTCAGGGCGTTGGTGAGGGGGCCGTTGATCTCGTAAGCCACGCGGCCGCACAGGCAGGAACCGGTAATCATGATGAGCGCCAAGCGAGTGGGGGATTTCCTGAATATACCCGCGCCGACCCAGGCTGCAAGCCGTCGGCGGCGGCGATTGTGACGGATCTCTTTCAGTGCGTTGCTGACCCCGGTTTTTATCCCATCCGAATTGTCCGCCGGGTCATCGCGCTGTCATGCCGCGAAAACAGAATGCGCCCATGACCACAGACAAGGGGATCAGCGATGACGGTCGCCATTGAAGTACAGGGCTTGAGCAAGACCTTCCATGCCGGGGCCAAGGCGCTGGACAACGTCAGCCTGCAAGTCGCCGACGGCGAAATGGTGGCGCTGCTGGGCGCGTCCGGTTCGGGCAAGTCCACCTTGCTGCGCCATCTGGCCGGCTTTGTGGCCGGGGATGCGGGCCAGGGCAGCGTGACCGTCAACGGTCAGCTTATTCAGCAGCATGGCCGGCTAAGCCGCAACGTGCGCGCCGCGCGCGCCGGCATCGGCTTTGTGTTTCAGCAATTCAACCTGGTGGGCCGCCTGCCGGTGATTACCAATGTGTTGACCGGAATGTTGCCGCGCGTGCCGCTGTGGCGCAGCCTGACCCGCTGGTTCCTGCGCGCCGAAGTGCGTCAGGGCCTGGATGCGCTTGCCCAGGTTGGTATAGACGACTACGCATTTCAGCGCGCCTCGACGCTGTCCGGCGGGCAGCAGCAGCGCGCCGCCATTGCCCGCACGCTGGTGCAGAACGCGCGCGTGATCCTGGCCGACGAACCCATCGCATCGCTGGACCCCGAATCGTCGCGCCGCGTAATGGACACGCTGGCCCACATCAACCGCACGCGCAAGGTGGCGGTGGTGGTGTCGTTGCATCAGGTGGATGTCGCGTTGCGCTACTGCCCGCGCGTAGTGGCGTTGCGCCACGGCAAGGTGGTGTACGACGGCCGCGCCGCCGACCTGACCCCCGAAATGCTGCGCGACCTGTACGGCTCAGAACTGTCCGAGCTGCTTCCCGAATACACGCAGCAGTCGCCCGCCATGCCGGCGCTGGCGCCGCTGTCGCGGTTGGCGCACGCCGCCTGATCCGATCCTTGATTGCAACGCCGCGACCCCACGGCCTTTTCACCGTATCCACTCCGGAGTCATCCATGCTACGCAGAACCTTCTTTACCCTGATCGCCGCCGCCGCGCTGTCCACCCAGGCCGTCGCGCAAGACGCCAAGACGTTGAACTTCGGCATCATCTCGACCGAATCGTCGACCAACCTGAAGTCGGTTTGGCAGCCCGTCATCGACGACCTGAGCCGCGCCATCGGCGTGCCGGTCAAACCCTTCTTCGCCTCGGACTACGCGGGCATCATCGAAGGCATGCGCTTTAACAAGGTGCAGATGGGCTGGTTCGGCAACAAGTCGGCGATTGAAGCGGTGGACCGCGCCAAGGGCGAAGTGTTCGCGTCGGTGATCGACAAGGACGGCAACCCCGGCTATTGGTCGCTGCTGATCGTCAACAAGGACAGCAACCTGAAGACGCTGGACGACGTGCTGAAAAACGGCGGCAAGCTGAGCTACGGCGCGGGCGACCCCAACTCCACGTCCGGCACCGCCGTGCCCGGGTACTACCTGTGGGCCGCCAACAAGATCGAACCCAAGACGTTCTTCAAGACGGTGCGCGCCAGCAACCACGAAACCAATCTGCTGTCGGTCATCAACAAGCAGGTGGATGTTGCCGTCAACAACACGGAAGCGCTGGAGCGCTATCGCCTGAATACGGGCAAGGACGCCAACGACAGCGTGCGCGTGCTGTGGAAGTCGCCGTTGATTCCGGCTGATCCGCTGGTCATGCGCTCGGACCTGCCGGCCGACCTGAAGGGCCGCATCCGCGACTTCTTCGTCAACTACGGCAAGGGCAAGGACGCCCAGCGCGAATTGGCCAACCTGAAGGCGCTGACGTACCAGGGCTTCCGCGCGTCGGATAACCAGCAGCTCGTGCCCATCCGCCAGATCGAATTGGCCCGTGAAAAGGCCAAGGTAGAAGGCGACAGCACGCTGGGCCAGGCCGAAAAGCAAAAGCAGTTGGCCGACCTGGACGGCAAGCTGGCCGCGCTGGGCCAACCCGCCGTCGCCAAGCAATAACTTTCCTGATCGCCATCCATCGGACCGCCATGAGCCTAGCCACCCATTCCCCTCGCCTGCCCACCGCGCCGCGTTCTTCGCTGCCGGTCTTGCTGGTCTGGGCCTTTGTTCTTGCACTGCTGGTGATGTCATGGGGCGGCGCGGACATGCGGCCGATGGATCTGTTGCGCGACTCGGGCAACATGGCGCAGTTTGCCGCCGACTTCTTCCCGCCGAATTTCCGCGACTGGCGCATGTACCTGGACGAGATGATCGTCACCGTGCAGATCGCGGTGTGGGGCACGTTCCTGGCCATCGTGGTGGCCGTGCCGCTGGGTCTGCTGTGTTCGTCGAACATGGTGCCGGCGTGGGTCTACCAGCCCATGCGACGCCTGATGGACGCGTGCCGCGCCATCAATGAAATGGTGTTCGCGATGCTGTTCATCGTGGCCGTGGGCCTGGGTCCGTTCGCGGGCGTGCTGGCCTTGTGGGTGCACACCACCGGCGTGCTGGCCAAGCTGTTCTCGGAAGCCGTTGAAGCCATCGATCCGCGTCCGGTCGAAGGCGTGCGCGCCACCGGGGCCAACGCGTTGGAAGAAATCGTGTACGGCGTGATCCCGCAAGTGTTGCCGCTGTGGATCTCGTATTCGCTGTACCGCTTTGAATCCAACGTGCGCTCGGCCTCGGTGGTCGGCATCGTGGGCGCGGGCGGCATCGGCACGGTGCTGTGGGAAATCATCCGCAGCTTCCGCTACGCCGAAACCTGCGCGGTGATGATCATCATCGTGGCCTTCGTGGTGGCCATAGACATGTTGTCCTCGCGCATCCGGCGCGCGCTGATCTAGTCGGTGCGGCGTAGCGCCAGCAGGGCGGGCAGGGCCAACAGGCCCGCCAGCCTAGCGTGGTCGATATCCGCGTCCGACACCCTGGGGCGCGGCATCAGGAAGTTGACGGTGCCCAGGCAAACCCCGTCATACGACACCGGCACGTTGATGACCGATTGCAGGCCCAGTTCGCGGATGGCGTCGTGGTCGTTGAAGAATTCGCGGATGGCGGCTTCGCCTTCGCCCACGAACACGCGCTGGTCCAGCAGCACGTGCTGGCCCCACGGCGTGCCGCGCTTGTCCTTGCTGCCGCCCGGCGGATAGGCGTTGGGGTTCGAGCTGTACAAGCGCACCACGCGCATGGTGTCGGCGTCAAAGCGGTTGACGGTGCACAAGGCATGTTCAAGCCGGCCATGGGCGTAGGCGTCTATGGCCTGCAAGGCCGCCGTCGCATCCGCGGCGGCGTAGGCTTGTGCAATGGCCGACACGCCGGCTGCCGCCGGCGTCACGGAAGTCGGCGTGGCGTTCATTCCGCCGTGATCCCCAGTTCCTTGATCAGCTTGCCGTACTTGTCGGCATCGCGCGCCAGGATCTGGCCGAACTGCTCGGGCGTTGTTTCCGTCAGCAGCACGCCCATGTCGCCCATCTTCTTGATGACGTCGGGGCGCTTGAGGATCAGGTTGATCTCGCGGTTCAGGCGCGCGGTCAGCTCCGGCGGCATGCCGGCCGGGCCGAACGCGCCGTACCACACCGACAGCTCATAGCCCGGCAGCGTTTCGGCCACGGTCGGTACCTCGGGCAACAGCGGCGAACGGTTTTCTTCGGTCACGGCCAACAGCTTCAGCTTGCCCGACTGCACGTGCGGCAGGGTTTGCGTGCCGGCGCTGAACAGCACCTGCGTACGACCGGCCACGGTGTCCAGCACCGCGGGCGCGCCGCCACGATAGGGGATGTGCATCATCTTCACGCCGGCGGCTTTCTCGAACAGCGCGGCGCTCAGGTGGTTGGTCGACCCTTGGCCGGCCGAGGCATAGGCCACCGCATCCGGGCGGTCTTTCACGTAGGCGATGAATTCCTTCACGTTGCTGACGGGCACCGAGGGGTGCACCACCATCGTGTTCGTCACCAGCGCCAGTTCTGCGATGGGCGTGAAGTCCTTGACACCATCGAACGGCATGTTGGAATACAGCGCCTGGTTCATCGTGTGCGTGCTCATCGAGCCCACCAGCAGCGTGTAGCCGTCCGGCTTGGCGCGCGCCACGAAGGTGGTGCCGATGTTGCCGGACGCGCCCGACCGGTTTTCCACGATGACCGGTTGGCCCAGCGATTGCGTCAGCCCTTCGGACAGCACGCGCGCCAGAATGTCGGTGGACCCGCCCGCGGCCCACGGCACGATCAGCGTGATCGGCTTTTCAGGCCAGGCGGCCTGGGACAAGGCGGGCGTGGCGAGGGCCAGGCCTAGCGCGCACACGCGCATCAGTCGTTGGAAAGACAGTTTCATGGTGATTACCCCTGTGTAAGTGCCGGTCTGGACGCCGGCTGTTTGAAAAAGTGGATGTGATTCGTGAATGGGGTTTGCGGTTTGCGGTTTGTGGTTTGCGTATGCGTGTTCAATGCCGCCTGTTGTCACCGGCCAACGGCGTACCCCTGCATGCCGCGCGGGTTGGCCCCCGCGCGCAGCAGCAAGCCGCCGCCCATGCCCGGTTCACGCGTGCACGCGCTGATGCGCCCTTCGGACCACGCGGGGCCGACCTTGACGTCGTGGCCCGCCGCGCGCAGCGCGTCGATGGTGGCCTCGGGCAGACGCGATTCCACCGTCAGGCGGTTCAGCGTTTGCGTGCGTGGCCAGAACGATCCCGGGAAGTGATCGATGTGCCAGGACGGCGCGTCGATGGCTTCCTGCAAATTCATGCCCATGGCGTGACGCAAGAAGAACGCCACCGTCCATTGGTCCTGCTGGTCGCCGCCCGGCGTGCCGAACGCCATATAAGGTTGCCCGTCGCGCAGCACCAGGCCTGGCGACAGCGTCGTGCAAGGGCGCTTGCCCGGTTGCAGCTGGCCGGGCACGCCATCGTCCAGCCAGGTCATCTGCAAACGGGTCGTCAGCGGAAAGCCCAGGCCCGGCACGACCGGGCTGGACGATAGCCAGCCGCCCGACGGCGTGGCGGCCACCATGTTGCCGTCGCGGTCAATCACGTCGATCTGGCAGGTGTCGCCCACGAATATCTCGCGCGCGGCCCATTCGGCCACGGGCGGCAAGGCTGCGAACGTGGGTTCGCCCACGCCAAAGCGGGTGTCCGAGGCGGCCAGCGTGCGGGCCGCGGCGTCCAGGTCCGGCAGGCGGGGCGCCAGGCCGGCCGGGCTGCCGGGGCGGAAATCGGGCGACGCGTTGGTGCCGATCAATGCCGCGCGTTCGCGGGCATAGGCGTCGCTTAACAGCGCGGCCAGCGGCACCGGGGTGAAGTCGGGGTCGCCATACCAGGCGGCGCGGTCCGCGAAGGCCAGCTTGGCGGCTTCGGCAATGCGGTGCACGAATTGCGGCGAGGTCGGGTCCAGCCCGTCCATGCCCAGATGCCGCAGCATTGCCAGCTGCTGCAAATGCACCGGCCCTTGCGACCACACGCCGCACTTGGCCACGGTGTAGCGGCCGTACTGGGTGGTAACAGGCTCGTCGTAGGTGGCGCGCCAATCGGCCAGATCGGACTTGCGCAGCAGGCCACGGTTGCGCTGCCCCGTGGTGTCGCGCACCGGCTCATTGGTGTAGTAGGCGTCGATGGCATCGGCCACAAAGCCGCGATACCAGCAGTCCAGCGCGGCGTCGATGCGCCCGCGCCGGTCGGTGCTGGCGGCGTGCGCCTCGTCCAGGATGCGCGTGTACGTGTCGGCGATGGCGGGCGTGCAGAACAGCGAATCGGGCGCGGGTACGCGGCCGTCGGGCATCCAGACGTCGCGCGAGGTGGTCCATTCATCACGAAACAGCGCCTGCACGGCCAGCACGGCCTGCGACACGCGCGGCACCAGCGGGAAGCCGTTGCGGGCGTAATCGACGGCGGGGCGCAAGACGTCGGCCAATTCCCACGTGCCGTAGTCGCGCAGCAACGTCAGCCAGGCGCCGAACGCGCCAGGCACGGTGGCCGGCAGCAGCCCGATGCCGGGCACCATCTCCACGCCCAGCGCGCGGAACGCGGCCGGCGTGGCCAGCGCGGGCGCGGGCCCCTGGCCGCACAGCGCGCGCATGCGCTTTTCGTTTTCGTTCCAGAGCAGGATGGGCACTTCGCCGCCCGGGCCATTCAGGTGGGGCTCGACGATTTGCAGCGTGAAGCCGCCGGCCACGGCCGCGTCGTAGGCGTTGCCGCCGCGTTCCAGCACGCCCATGGCTACCTGCGACGCCAGCCAATGTGTGGACGACACAACACCAAAGGTGCCGCGAATTTCAGGACGGGTGGTAAAGGATGCGCTCATGGGGCGGCTCGGTGACAGGCGGGGAACGACCGCAGTATAGGGTCGTGAAATAACTGGAATCATCTTTATGGGCATGATTCAATAACCGTCTGGTTATAGAACGCCACCGAGTACCGCATGAGCTGGGACCCCACCCGACTGTCCAATCGACTGAAGCACCGCCATCTGGCCCTGCTGGCCAACATTGCCCGGCATGGGTCCCTGACTCGTGTGGCGGCGGCTACCGGCATCAGCCAGCCCGCCGTCACCAAGGCGCTGGCCGAACTTGAAGATATTTTCGGCGGGCCGCTGTTTCTGCGCAGCGGTCGTGGCCTGTTGCCCACGCCGCTGGGCAACCTGGCGCTGGTGCGCGCGCGCCACCTGCAAAGCGACCTGGACCTATGGGCGCGCGAAGTCCAGGCGCTGCATGCCGGCCATTCCGCGCACCTGAACGTGGGCGTGGTGCCCTACGTGTCCAGCGCCTTGCTGACCGCCGCCATCAGCCGCCTGCATCAGCGTTATGGCGTCACGTTGACCCTGCATCGCGCGACCACGGACCACCTGGTGCCCATGCTGCGCCGCCACGAGCTGGATTGCATCATCAGCCGGGCCACGTCCACCGTGGCGCTGGACGACCTGATGCACAAGGTCCTGTACCGCCAGCGGCCGCGCCTGATCGCCCACAGCAGGCTGGCGCAACGGCTGGCGCGGCGCAAGCCGGATTGGGCCGCTGTCGCCGCCATGGATTGGGTGCTGCCCGCCGCCAACACCCCCACGCGGCAATTGATCGTTGAACACTTCATCCGCGCGGGATTGCGGCCGCCGTCCCCCGTGCTGGAAGCCTATTCCACGGATGTCATCGAAGGCATGTTGACGATGAACGAAACGCTGATATCCGTGGTGCCGGAAGACATCGCGCGCGAGCTTTGCCAGCGCGGAAAGCTGGGCATGCCGCCCTGGGACTTCGGGTGGGAACTGCCGCCCATCAACCTGATCCGACGCAAACGCGATCAGGTGCTGGCGGCCGAGGAACGGTTTTCGGAGATCCTGCTGGACCTGTGCGGCGACGCGGGGGCGTCCATTGGTACGGGGGCGGCCCCGGCTCCGGCCTAAACGGCGATTGTTCGCCGCACGATGTCCAGCAACTCGGCGGCCGCCACATCGGGGTCGGCATCGTTGCTGACGCGCCGTATCACGCACTGCGCCGGCACCGCGTAGTCCTGCGACGCGCGTGCCAGCCGTTGTGCGATCTGCTCGCCGCTTTCACGGCCCCGGCCCGCCAGCCGCTGCGCAAGCAGCGCCGGGGCAACGGTCAGCGCTACCGCCGTCAACGCGGGATAGCGCGCGTGCGCGATGGGCAGGTGCGCGCGCGAACCGTTCACGATCACCACCGCGCCACACGCCAGCCAGGTGTCGATTTCGATGCCGATGCCGTATTGCAGCCCGTGGCTGGCCCAACGCATCGCAAAGCAACCCAAGGCCGCGCGGCGGTCGAATTCGTCAGGCGTCAAAGACAGCGCGTCTTCCGTGGCGCCGCTGTCGCGCGTGATGTAGCGGTGCGCCACCAGCACGGGTTCATGCGCGTGCAATTGGGCGCGCACACGACGCAGCAGCGTGTCCTTGCCGCTGCCCGATGCGCCCATCAAGTAGATCAGCCGCGCGCCGCAAGCCGGCGGCGGAACCGGTGCGGGCCCGGTCATGGCGCGGGGGCGCCTTGCAAGGCCTGCACGCCGATGGCGTCTGTTTGCGCGCCGTCGAAATGGTAGTGGCGCGCGGCGACGAAATCCGCACCCGGCTCCGGCTGCACGAACAGGCTGACGCCAGACACGGGCATGGCCTGCCCGCGCAACGGCTCGGCAAAGGCGGCCACGCTGTGTTGCGCCGCGGCCAGCGCGTCGCCTTCCAACTTGCCGGTCAGCGTGATGTGGAACGTGTACGTATCGAAGACATAGGGGTAGCCCCAGCGCGCCAACATGGCTTGCTGCGCGGGCGTCAACGCAGTGGCCTGGCGCCTTGCCAGTTCGTCGGCGGTGGGGGGCGCACGCAGGGCGTCAAGATCGCGCACGGCCGCGTCCGCCAAGGCCTGGATGCGGCTGTGGCCAACGGCATCCGCCTGCGCGATGCGCCAGGCCAGGAAGCCGCGCAGCCTGGCGCATTCCAACATGACGCTAAAAGGCGCGAAACCGCGCGCAAGCGTGCGAGCCGCGTCGTCCAGCGCCTGCGGGGTCGCGCCCGATGCCAGGCGAAAGGGCGGCTTCAGCGTGGCATGCAGGCCGTAATGGCGTGGCGCGGCAGTCCAGTCGCGCGCGGCGGATGGCATGCCCGGCAGGGGCGGCAGCGCCGCGCCCGTGTCGGCGCAGCGTCCCAGCCAGCGGCTGCCAACATCGCGCCAGGGTTTGGCGGGCGACAGGTACAGGGCGTAGCGATGCGCAAGCGCCATGGTCAGGCCGCCATGCGTTGGCTGTGATCGTCGCCGAAGACCCGCGTGGCATAGCGCAGTTCGCCGCCGACTATGGCGGCCACCACGCGCGGCAGTCCCGGCAGATGGTCGTCCACCACGATGGCGTCGGCGATCAGGCCCGGCGCCAAGGCGCCCCGGTCTTTCAGGCCGGCGGCGCGCGCGGGGTTCATCGACACCAGGTTCCAGGCCTGCGCCAGGGGCAACACGCCGTCCTGCACCAGCCGCATCACGGCGGCCAGCGGCGCGGGGTAGTAGTAGTCGGACGTCAACACGTCGCACAGCCCGGCCTGGATCATCTGGGTGGCGCCCGGCGCGCCCGTATGGCTGCCGCCGCGCACGACGTTGGGCGCGCCGAAGACCACGGCGTTGCCCAGATCGCGGGCGACGCAGGCGGCTTCGCGGGTCAGCGGAAATTCGGCCACGCCGCAACCCAGCTGGTGGTAGTAGCGGCGCGTGGCGGCGTCGGGGTCGTCGTGCGAGGCCACCTTCAGGCCCGCGGCCTGCGCGCACAGCGCCAGGTCACGCATGGCGTCCGCCACGGAATCGGCCGCCGACATCGCGGCGCGGATGCGTTGCTGGAAGGCGTCCAGATCGCACTGCGCGCGGTCTGCGTACTGCATCAGCTTGCGTTCATCGCCAAGACGGCGCGCCATGCTGGGCAGGTGATCGTTCAACGCCAGAAAGCGCACCCGGCCATCGCGAATCCACTGCTGCGCCAGGTCCACGCCGCCGATGTGGTGGGTTTCAAAACGCAGGTGCACATAATGCCGTGCGCCCATCATCGGCTTCATGCGCTCCAGCGCGTCGAACATGCGTTCGGCATAGGCTTCGCCGCGCAGGCCGCCTTCCCAGGACAGGGTCACGCCATGGAATTCGGTGGTGATGCCGTTGGCCAGCAACTGGCGGTCGACATCGAACAACGCGCTGTCATACGGAAAGGTGACACTGGGGCGCGGCATGATGGCGCGTTCAAACGCGTCGCCGTGCAAGTCCACGATGCCGGGCAGCACCAGCAGGCGGCCGGCGTCGAACCACGGCGCGCCGCGCGCGGGGGCGCTTGCGCCGTCGTCGATCAGTCCGCCTTGAAAGCGCAGGCTGGCCTGTTCAACGCCGCGCGGCGTCAGGATGCGTTGGCCTGTGACACCGGCCAGGGGCGAGGGGGCGTGTGAGTTCATTGCGCCAAGTTATCGGTCTAGCATGACAGCCAGATGTCTAGATGATTGATATTGCATTTTCCGCGCCGGTGCGCGGCACGGCGAGCCGGCCGATCAGCTGTCGTCCGCCACCATCAGCTGCACCAGGTCGCCGACAAAGCGGGTGATGCTGTATTGCAACGGCGCGCCCTCCTGGTCCACGTTCAAGGCTTCCACTTGCAGGATGGGCCGCGTTTTGGGCTGACCCAGCAAGCGCGCGGTTTCGGGCGTGGGTAGTGTGGCGGTAATGCGCGACCACTTGCGCGTGTAGTCGCCAATGCCGTAGTGGCCATACACCTTCGACACCGAGCGCAGCGCGGTCAGCCGGTCGGCAAAATCGGGAAAGCGCTTTTCGTCGAAGTAGTGTTCAGAGGTACTGATGGTTCGGTTTTCGGCCTTGCCAACAATCTGCACGCGCAACAGCGGCGCCGTGCGAGCCAGGCCCAGGTGCTTGGCGATATCGGCGGCGCGCAGCGTCTGGCTGCCCAGCGCCTCCTGGTGGCCCAGCACGCCCTGGCTACGCAGGTTTTCGGAAAAGCGCGTGCGCTTGCCGATGGCGTAATCAATGGCGTGTTCTTGCACGAACGTGCCGCGGCCCTGTTCGATGCGCACCAGCCCGCTTTGCTCAAGCTCGCCCATGGCGCGGCGGATGGTGTGCCGGTTGACTGAAAACTTGGCGGCCAGTTCGGGCTCGGACGGCAGCTGTTCGCCCGCCATATAGAGCTTGTTGCGGATGTCGTCCGCCAGGGACTCGCCAATTTGCCGCCAGACGGCGATGCCGGAACCTCGTTCGACCATAGGGTGCGCTCTTGCTGTCACATCAGCTTCATGAAGAATGGCTGTGATTGTGCACCATGCGGCGGCGGCCGGGTAGGCGATGTGCAGCCGATGCATCGCCGCCGCAACTGTCATCAAAAATTCACGCCAGACTGTTGAACTTCAATTTGTCAGCGATCATACTTCATCCAGTCGTCTAGACGTGTAGAGGAAATAATGGATCACTCACAAGCAGGGCAGAACGCGGCGAACGCCAGGCGTGCCGCCTGGATGCGCGTGCTGTCGTTGGCCGACCCGGCCGCGCTGGAAGGCGCTTTAAGAGGGTTGGGCGGCGTACCCGCCCACCAGATGCTGCGGCCCGCGCAGACCGGCATGGCGATGGTGCGGGCGCGTAGCGGCGGCACCGGGGCGCGCTTCAACCTTGGCGAAATGACGGTGACACGTTGCGCCGTCATGCTGGCCGACGGCGTGGTGGGCATGGCCTATGTGCAGGGGCGCAGCGCCCGGCACGCCGAACAGGCCGCCGTGGCCGATGCGCTGCTGCAACTGCCCGAATGGCACGACACGGTGGATGCACAAGTGATCCAGCCGCTGGCGCGGGCGCATGCCGACAAGGTCGATGCCCAGGCCCGCGTGGCCGCGCAAACCAAGGTCGAATTCTTCACGATGGTGCGGGGCGAGGACTGACATGCCGACACAGACCATGCAGGCACAAAGCCTGCAAGCACAAAGCCTGCAAGCACACAGCGCGCAAGCACAGGACCTGCAAGCCCAGGCGATGCCGATCCGCACCGACGCCGCGCCCGCCGCGCGGCGCGGCTTGTTGCCCGGGTTTGCCAACCCCGTCAACGATGCGCAAACCACCTTCCGCGCCGCGTTGCGTGCGTTGGCGCATCCCGGTCGCATCCAGCGGATCACCGCGCGCACCGGCGTGCCTGCCGGGCTTTCGATGGCGATGACGGCGTTGCTGCTGACGCTGGTGGACGGTGACACCCCGCTGTGGTTGCCGCCCGGCGTGAACGAGGACGTCGTGACGTTCCTGCGCTTTCACTGCGGATGCCCCTTCGTGCCGTCGCCGTCGCTGGCTCGCTTTGCCGCCGTGCCGTCCGGCCACGCCGCGCCCGCGCTGTCGGCCTGCCATGCGGGCGACCCGGCGTATCCCGACCTGTCCACCACGTTGCTGATCGACGTCGACGCGCTGGCCGACGACGGCGTTATGAACGCCGCGCATGACACCGTCAGCCTCGGCGGCCCCGGCATCAAGACCTGTCACGCGCTGTCGGTAGCGGGCTTGCCCGACGGCTTTTGGCGCGAATGGCGCCTGAACCACCAACGTTTCCCGCTGGGCGTCGACGTGTTCCTGACGCAAGGCGAGCGGATCTGTGGATTGCCGCGCACCACGCGCGTGGAGAACTGACATGTACGTCGCCGTCAAAGGGGGCGAGCGCGCCATCCTGAATTCCTATCGCATGCTGGACGACTACCGCCGCGGCAACCGCGAGGTGCCCGAGCTAAGCCTGGACCAGATCCGCGAACAGATGCCGCTGGCCGTGTCACGCGTGATGGCCGAGGGCTCGCTCTACGATCCGCAACTTGCCGCGCTGGCGCTAAAGCAAGCCGCCGGCGACCAGATCGAAGCCGTGTTCCTGCTGCGAGCCTATCGCACAACGCTGTCGCGGCTGGGCTATACGCAGCCGATCGACACCGGCGCCATGCGCCTGCAACGCCGCATTTCGTCCACGTTCAAGGACGTGCCCGGCGGGCAGATCCTGGGCCCCACCTACGACTACACGCAGCGCCTGCTGGACTTCACGCTGGCGGCCCAGCGCGAGGCGGACGCGCTGCCCCCGGGCGCTGACGCCCTGGACAGCGACATGCCGCGCGTGACGGACCTGCTGGCGCACGATGACCTGATCGACGCCGAGCCCGTGCCCGAGGGCGACCCCGAGCCTTTCGACCTGACGCGCCAGCCGATGGAATTTCCGGCATCGCGCCCGGCACGCTTGCAAAACCTGGCACGCGCCGACGAAGGCTTTCTGTTGTCCATGGGCTATTCCACGCAGCGCGGCTATGGCAACACCCATCCCTTCGCCGCCGAGATCCGCTACGGCACGCTGGAAGTCGACATGATGGTGGAAGAGCTGGGCTTTGCCGTCACGGTGGGCGAAATCGAAATCACCGAATGCCAGATGGTCAGCCAGTTCGCCGGCAACGGCGAAGACGGCCCGAAGTTCACGCGCGGCTACGGCCTGACGTTCGGCTACGGCGAACGCCGAGCCATGTCGATGGCGCTGGTGGACCGTGCGCTAAAGGCGCAAGAACTGGGCGAGCGCGCCGACTCGCCCGCCAACGATCACGAATTCGTGCTGTATCACAGCGACAACGTCGAGGCGTCCGGTTTTGTGCAGCACTTGAAGCTGCCGCACTACGTGGACTTCCAGGCCAACCTGGAACTGCTGCGCCGGCTGCGCGCCGACCGGCACGCCCCGCAACCCGCTTCCCGCGACCTGATGGACGAGGCTGTTTCGCAATGACCCCGAACACGAATGCAACGCTGAACAACAAGGCGGACGCGACGGCCAACGCCACGGTCCGCGCCATAGCCAACGATCCGGCCACCGCCTCGGCTGCCTCGGCCGCCACGGTCCCGCGCGACGAGCACTACAACTTTGCCTACCTGGACGAATCCACCAAGCGCATGTTGCGCCGCGCCTTGCTCAAAGCCGTGGCCATCCCCGGCTACCAGGTGCCGTTCGGCAGCCGCGAAATGCCGCTGCCGTATGGCTGGGGCACGGGCGGCATCCAGGTAACGGCGGCCATCATCGGCACGGATGACGTGCTTAAGGTCATCGACCAGGGTTCGGACGACACGACCAACGCCATCAACATCCGCCGCTTCTTCGGCCGCGTCACGGGCGTGGCCACCACCACGTCCACGCCCGCGGCGACTATTGTGCAAAGCCGCCACCGCATCCCGGAAACCCCGCTGCGCGAAGGGCAGGTCATGGTGTTCCAGGTGCCCATCCCCGAGCCCCTGCGCTGGTTGGAACCCAGCGAAACCGAAACGCGCACCATGCACGCGCTGGCCGAGTACGGCGGCATGCACGTCAAGCTGTACGAAGACATCGCGCAGCATGGCCACATTGCCACCACCTACGATTACCCCGTCATCGTGAACGACCGCTACATGATGCGGCCGTCACCCATCCCGAAGTTCGACAACCCCAAGCTGGACGGCAGCCCCGCGCTGATGCTGTTCGGCGCCGGCCGCGAAAAGCGCGTCTACGCCGTGCCGCCCTACACCTCGGTCAAGAGCCTGGACTTCGACGATCACCCGTTCACCGTGGAAACCTGGGCCGAATGCTGCGACCTGTGCGGCTCGCGTGACAGCTATCTGGACGAGATCATCCTGGACGACGCCGGCACACGCCGCTTTGTGTGTTCGGACACCGAATACTGCAATCACCGCCAAACGCAGCAACGCGACAACGAGGCCGCCGCATGAACGCGCATCCACTGCTTTCCGTGCGCAAGCTGACCCGCACGTGGGACGGCGTGCACGGCTGCCGCGACGTCAGCTTTGACCTGTATCCGGGCGAAGTGCTGTGCATCGTGGGGGAATCGGGCTCGGGCAAAAGCACCTTGCTGTCGGCCGTGTCGCACCAGACCGCGCCCGATGCCGGCAGCGTCTGGTACGACACGCGTGACCAGGGCTTCATCGACCTGGCCGGCCTGCAAGGCGCGCGGCTGCGATTGTTGTCGCGCACCGATTGGGGCTTCGTGCGGCAGAACGCCCGCGACGGGCTGCGCATGCAGGTCAGCGCGGGCGCCAATATCGCCGAGCGGCTGATGGCGGTGGGCGACCGGCACTACGGCGACCTGCGCGCCGTGGCGGGCAATTGGCTGCAAAAGATGGAGATCGACGTGGGCCGGCTGGACGATACGCCGGTGTCGTTTTCCGGCGGCATGCAGCAGCGTCTGCAAATCGCCCGCAACCTGGTAACGCACCCGCGCCTGGTGTTCATGGACGAACCCACGGCATCGCTGGACGTGTCCGTGCAGGCGCGGCTGCTGGACCTGCTGCGCCAACTGGTCACGGACCTGGGCCTGGCCGCCATCGTCGTCACGCATGACCTGGCGGTGGCGCGGCTGCTGGCGCATCGCACGCTGGTGATGCGCGGCGGCGTTGTGGTTGAAAGCGGGCTGACCGACCAGATTCTTGACGACCCTCAACACCCCTACACCCAGTTGCTGGTGTCTTCCATTTTGCAGAGCTGACCATGCATGCATCCTTACCCATGATCGAAGTGCGGGGGCTGGTGAAACGGTTCACGCTGCACAACCAGGGCGGCATGCATCTGCCCGTGCTGGATGCCGTGGACATGACCGCCGCCGCCGGCGATTGCCTGGTGCTGGCCGGCCCGTCGGGCACCGGAAAAAGCACCTTGCTGCGTTGCCTGTATGGCAACTACCTGGCTACCGAAGGCAGCATCCGCGTGCGCGCCCATGATGAATGGGTCGAGCTGGTGGGCGCGCCCGAACAGCGCATCCTGGCGCTGCGCCGCGACGTCATCGGCTACGTCAGCCAGTTCCTGCGCGTCATTCCCCGGGTGTCCGCGCTGGACGTGGTGGCCGAGCCGCTGCGCGTGGCGGGCGTGGACGCCGCCGATGCGCGCGAGCAGGCCGGCGCCTTGCTGCAACGCTTGAATGTGCCGCCGCGTTTGTGGGGCCTGGCGCCCGCCACGTTTTCCGGCGGCGAGCAGCAGCGCGTCAACATCGCGCGCGGCTTTATTGCGCGCCATCCGATTCTGTTGCTGGACGAACCCACGGCGTCGTTGGATGCCGATAACCGCCGCGTGGTGATCGCGCTGATCCACGAAGCACTGGCGGCGGGCCGCTGCCTGCTGGGCATCTTTCACGACGCCGAAGTGCGCGACGCCGTTGCCACCCAAACCCTGGCGCTGCGCCCCGCGCCGCCCGCCTCGCTTGCCCTGGAGCCCTCATGCCAAGCTCATACCTGACCCATGCCCGCGTGATCATGCCCGACCGCGTGCTGGAGAACAGCGCGGTGCTGATCGATGACGGCCGCATCGTGGCCATCGAGCCGGACGGCGCGCGGGCGGACCGCGTGGTTGACCTGCAAGGCCAGACCTTGATGCCCGGCTTGATCGACCTGCATTGCGACGCCATCGAAAAGGAAGCGGAGCCTCGCTCGCGCGTGCTGTTTCCGTTCGATTTCGCGGTGGCGCAGGTCGACCGTCGCAACGCCGCCGCGGGCATCACCACGCCTTTTCATGCGCTGTCTTTCGCCAACAATGAATGGGGCGTGCGCAACAACCAGACGGCGGCGCAGGTGGTGCGCGCGGTGCATGCGTTCCGCCCGCACAGCCTGGTGGACAACCGCGTGCATTGCCGCTACGAAGTCACCGACCCAACCTCAGTGGACGTATTGCGCGCATTGATGGACGAAGGCGCGGTGGACCTGTTGTCGGTGATGGACCATTCGCCGGGGCAGGGGCAGTTCAAGACGCTGGAATCCTATCTGCAATACATGATGGGCAACCACGCCATGAGCCGCGAGCAGGCCGAAGAGGCGGCCCACGCCAAGACACGCGCCAAGGACGGGGCGGTGACGCGCGTGCAGGCACTGCTGGCGCACGCGCATGCGCTGGGCATCGCCACCGCCAGCCATGACGACGATTCCGTGCAGCGCATCGCCACGATGCGCAACCTGGGCGTGTCGATGAGCGAATTCCCCATCACGCTGGACACGGCGCGCGCGGCGGTTTCCTGCGGCCTGCCCACCATTCTCGGGGCGCCCAACGTGTTGCGCGGGCAAAGCCAGAGCGGGTCAATGCGCGCCATCGACGCCATCCGCGCGGGCGTGGCCAGCTGCCTGTGTTCGGACTACCAACCGTCCACGCTGATCGCCGCCGCATTTGCCGTGGCGGCGCAAACCGACCTGAGCTGGCCGCAAGCCATCGCGCTGGTCACGGCAAACCCGGCCGACGCCTGCGGGCTGTCCGATCGGGGCCGGATCGCGGTGGGCCAGCGGGCGGATCTGGTGGCAGTGGCACAAGTTGGCGCGCTGCCACTGATCAGTCACACCTGGTCGGCCGGCCGGCTGGTATTCTCCACGCACTACCTGCCGACGCGCACGCACGCGGCGGCGTCGCCCGAGGCGCAACGCGAGGCGGCATGACACCCTGTTTTTCCGGAGTACCGCGATGAATCCGATCGTGATTGCCGTGGCGCTAAGCGCAACGCATGCGTTCAGCAAGCCGGTCGTGCCGACCATCCTGCTGGTCAAGGGGCTGGGCGTCGAAGGCGACGCGCATCAGGGGGTGACCGTCAAGCATCGCTCGCGCGTGCGGGCCGACCCCACGCAGCCCAACCTGCGCCAGGTGCATCTGATTCAGGCGGAACTGCACGACGAGCTGCAACTGGCCGGCTTCAATGTGGCCGAAGGCACGATGGGCGAAAACATCACCACGCGCGGTATTGACCTGTTGGCGTTGCCGCGTGGGGCGCGACTGCGTATCGGCGAAGACGCAATCATCGAAATCACCGGGTTGCGCAATCCGTGCGTGCAACTGGACCAATATCAGAAAGGTCTGATGGCCGCCGTGCTGGGCCGCAACCCCGACGGCAGCCTGCAACGGCGCGCCGGCGTGATGGGGATTGTGATCGAGGGCGGGGCGGTCAGCCCGGGCGACAGTATCCGAACCGAGCTTCCCGCACTGCCGCATTTGGCACTGGAACGGGTGTAGCGTCAAAAACATCGCGGGCAGCCACAGACGGGTCGCCGCGCATCTGGTTAAATGGCGAAAGGCGTAACGGCCTGAGGCGCAGCCGATACTTTTTCGGCTCGCCATCCAATTTTCCGGAGCGCGCAATGGCACGATTCAATTTCACCCAAGACCCCGAAGAACCCGATCTGTGGGCGGCCGAAAACGTGCCTGCCGGCGATGGCCGGCCCCCCATTCACGTCATGATCCAGACGGATGGCGAAGAGCCCGACAGCGGCGCCTCCAAGGTGGTCAAGGGCATCATCGACAATCTTGACGATCACATCCTGGCAGCGGCCGAGTTCCTGCTGGATAACTATTCGTACGAGCACTACAAAAAGCTGGGTCTGGAAGACGACCAGCTGCTGCAGGAAGAAACCGCCGACGCCATGGCCGAAAAAGCCGTGCTGCGCGCATTGTGGCTGTTCGACGAAGACGGCGACGGCTACGAACTGTGGTTCACGCTGCCGTGGGATCCGGTCCACACGTATGACGTCGAATTCGAAGACGGCGCGCCGGTGTCGTGCTCGGTCAACGACTAAGCAGTTGAAAACCCGGCCAGGCGCTGACAGTCCGATCAAGCACTGAAAGCCTGACCCAGCACTGAAAGCCGGTTGCGCGCTCCGCCGATCCGCCCTCGTGGCGGCGGCGGGGTCTTCAGCGGACCAGCTCGAATTTTGTCGACAGGCTTTGCCCCAACGATTCGTCGTAGCGGTAACGCAGCTTGATTGGCTTGCCCTGGCGAATCTGGCCGGGCGGCGTGTCCTCCAGCGACACGTCCATTTCGCGGTTTACGAATTCGGTGCAATCCGTATCCGCGCGCGCGCCTTCCGGAATGTCGGCCGCCTTGACCTTGATACGAAACGTGGTTTGAGACAGCGTCGTGCCGTCGGTGCGGCTTTGCCGCATCTGTAGCGCGGGCGTGGTGACTGTGCCGGCCAGGTCGCAGGAAATGCGGGTCCAGGCGTTTGCGTCAGCGGCGGCAACCAGGGCGATTGCCGCCAGGATGCCGCGCAGGGGGAGGGGTGTCATGGCATTGCATGGGGCGGGCGCCGCCGGATGGCACGCCGCGCCGCAGGTCAAGAACGGGAAGCCTATGTTGCGCCCGCGCTTGCGGCGCGGTCAAGCGCCCGATCATGTGGCCCGATTACGTGGCCCGATCAAGCAGCCCGATCCAACAGCCCGATCCAACAGCCCGATCAAGCCGCCGCATCGTCGCGGTCGTCTTCCAGTTTCGCAATGACGGCGGTGGCCAGGCTGTTGCCCACCACATTGGTCGCGGTGCGGCCCATGTCGAAAAACTGGTCGATGCCCATGATCAGCAGCAGGCCCGCTTCCGGCAAATGGAACATCGGCAGGGTGGCGGCCACCACGACCAGCGACGCGCGCGCCACGCCCGCCATGCCCTTGCTGGTCACCATCAGCACCAGCAACAGCGTCAACTGCTGCGCAAAGCTCATCTCAATGTTGTAAGCCTGCGCAATGAACAGGACGGCGAACGACTGATACATCATCGAGCCGTCCAGATTGAACGAATACCCCAGCGGCAGTACAAAGCCCGAAATGCGCTTGGACACGCCAAAGCGTTCTAGTGCTTCGATGGTCTTCGGATAGGCCGATTCGCTGCTGGCCGTGGAAAATGCCAGCAAGGTCGGCTCTTTGATCAGCCCGCCCAGGCGGCGCGTGGACTTGCCCAGGAACAGGTAACCGACGCCAAACAGAATGGCCCACAGCAGCGCCAGGCCCAGGTAGAACTCGCCGATCAACTTGCCGTAGCTGACCAGCACGCCCAGGCCTTCGGTGGTGATGGCGGCGGCCATGGCGGCGAACACGCCCAGCGGCGCAAAGCGCATCACGTAGTCGGTGACGCGGAACATGATCTTGGCCAGCTCGTCGATCATGGTGTAGATCGTGTGGTGGCCCTTGCCGCGTATGAACGACAACGCTGCGCCAAAGAACAGCGAGAACACCAAAATCTGCAAGATCTCGTTGTTGGCCATCGCTTCGGCGATGCTCTTGGGGAACACGTGCGCGATGAACGCCTTGAGCGTGAAGTCGCCCGTCTTCAAGCCCGAGGTGATGCCCGTGTCCGGAATCGCCAGGTTCATGTGTGCGCCCGGCTGGAAGATATTGACCAGCAGCAGGCCCAGCAGCAAGGACACGGCGGACGCCGCGATGAACCACACCATGGCGCGCAGGCCAATGCGGCCCACGGCGTTCGCGTCGCTCATGCTGGCCAGGCCCGACACCAGCGTCGCGAAGACCAGCGGCGCGATGATCATCTTGATCATGCGCAGGAAGATGTCCGTGACCAGGCTGAAGTACGACGCAATTTCCGCTGCGTGCTTCGCGTCCTGCGCCGTCTTGTTGCACACGTAGCCCACCACGACGCCCAGCACCATGGCGATGCCGATGTAACGCGTCAGCTTCTTTGTATTCATGATCAAAACGGAAACAAGGGACCCGCCGCATAGCGCCCCGGGGTGGGGGTCGGCCCGCCGGCATGGGGCGGGAAAGGCGGTCCGGTTTTGGGGATGCCAAGGCAAATCCCGGGGTACGGGTTTTCCCTTGGGGCGCGATGTTAACGCCCGCCACCTGACAGTCAGTTGTCATCTTGGGGACATATCCGTAACACCTTTGACGTGACAGAATGGGTCCGCCCGGCCGAACGCATCGGCCATGCGGCGCATTTGAAAAGCCGGCCCCGATGGGGCGATAACAGGAGACAAGGCAATGCCGAAACGCGAACTGTCCGTGCTGGCAACGGGATACACCTACCTAGAGGGCTTGCGATGGCACGAAGACCGCTTGTGGGCGTCGGACTTCTATACCGGGCAGGTCATCGCCGTGGATCTGAAGGGCAATATTGAGCTGATCTGCCGCGTGCCCCAGCAGCCCTCGGGCCTGGGCTGGCTGCCCGATGGCCGCTTGCTGATCTCATCCATGAAAGACCGCAAGGTGTTGCGCCGGGAAGCTGACGCCACGCTAAGCGTGCATGCGGATTTGTCCTCGCTGGCGGGCGGCCCGATCAATGACATGGTGGTGGATGCGCAGGGCCGGGCGTACGTCGGCAACTTCGGTTTCGATTTGATGGCGGGCGAACCCGTCGCGACCACGGCGCTGGTGCGCGTCGACACGGACGGCGTTGCGCAGGCCGTGGCCGATGGGCTGTGCTTTCCCAATGGCTTGTTCATCACGCCGGATGGCAACACGTTGATTGTCAACGAGACGTTCGGCAACCGGATCTCGGAATTCGACATCCTGCCCACGGGGGCACTGGGCCCGCGCCGCGACTGGGCCAACTTCGGCCCGTTGCCGGATAGCGACGACCTGTCGGTATTGATCGCCGCGTCGGCCATCGCGCCGGATGGCGGCGCGCTGGATGCCGAGGGCGCGCTGTGGGTGGCGGACGCCATCGGCAAGCGCATCGTGCGGGTGGAGCGGGGCGGCACCATTCTGGAACAGATCGATACCGGCGAATTCGGCATCTTCGCCGCGGCGCTGGGCGGTCCGGACGGCTGCACGCTGTTCATGGCGGCCGCGCCGGATTTCATCGAGGCAAACCGCCGCGCCAAGCCCGAAGCCCGCATCCTGACGACTCGGGTGGACGTACCGCACGCCGGTCGGCCCTGAGACCGGGGCCGGAGTCGGGCGGGGGGCTGGGTGGAGGCTGAAGGCGTAGACCGGTTCTACGCCTTCCGTCCTCGGCTGAATGGACTGGATACCGGCGGTTGCAAGACCTTTCCTGGAAACCCCCGTAAAATCACCCCATTCAGCAAGCCTTCAACCATTTCAATAAACAGTACTTAGGAGGACCACTCATGGCCCTAGTCTCCATGCGCCAGTTGCTCGACCACGCCGCCGAGAACGGCTACGGCATTCCGGCTTTCAACGTCAACAACCTGGAACAGGTCCAGGCCATCATGGAAGCCGCTGCGGAGACCGACAGCCCGGTGATCATGCAAGCCTCGGCCGGCGCGCGCAAGTACGCGGGCGAAGGCTTCCTGAAGCACCTGATCCAGGCCGCGGTTGAGTCCTACCCGCACATCCCCGTCGTGATGCACCAGGATCACGGCCAGTCGCCCAAGGTCTGCCAAGGCGCCATCGACCTCGGTTTCTCCAGCGTGATGATGGACGGTTCGCTGAAAGAAGACGGCAAGACCATTGCCGACTACGACTACAACGTCGAAGTGACCAAGAAGGTCGTGGACGTGGCCCACAAGCTGGGCGTGACGGTTGAAGGCGAACTGGGCTGCCTGGGTTCCCTGGAAACCATGGAAGGCGACAAGGAAGACGGCCACGGCGCCGACGGCAAGCTGACCATGGACCAGCTGCTGACCGACCCGGAACAGGCCGCCGACTTCGTGCGCCGCACCCAGCTGGACGCGCTGGCGATTGCCATCGGCACCAGCCACGGCGCCTACAAGTTCACGCGCAAGCCCACCGGCGACATCCTGTCGATTTCCCGTATCAAGGAAATCCACGCCCGCCTGCCCAACACCCACCTGGTGATGCACGGCAGCTCCAGCGTGCCGCAGGAACTGCTGGCTGAAATCCGCGAATTCGGCGGCAACATGAAGGAAACCTACGGCGTGCCGGTCGAGGAAATCCAGGAAGCCATCAAGTACGGCGTGCGCAAGATCAATATCGACACCGATATTCGTCTGGCCATGACCGGCGCGATCCGCCGCTTTTTTGCCGAGAACCCCGAAAAGTTCGACCCGCGCGAATACCTGAAGCCCGCCCGCGCCGCCGCCAAGGCGATCTGTGTGGCTCGCTACACGGAATTCGGCACCGCCGGCAACGCCAGCAAGATCCGCGCGCTGCCGCTGACCGAAATCGCCGCGCAATACGCGTCGGGCAAGCTGTCGCAAGTGGTGCAGTAAACCTATCCAGCGCCGCCTTCGGGGGGCGCCGGGATAGCAAAAAGGGGTGGGTCCGTCGTGGACCCACCCCTTTGTTTTGGCCGGCTGCCAAGACGGGCGTATCGGCTGGCCGCGTCAGCCCCGCAAGTCAGGCGGGCGGCGAGTTTTGCGGGAAGTGCGGCACGCTGCGGTCCACGTGGTGCCAGGACGGCGCCGAACTCGTCCACAGGCTGGCCTTGGCGTGAAAGGCTTCCGGATCGTCCAGCGAGCCCGCGCGCACCACTTCGTATCCCATGCCTTCCGAGCCGCCGAATAGCGGCGTGCCACAGGCGGCGCAGAAGCTGCGCATGACGGTGTGCCCGGAATCGCCCTTGTAGCGGTGTTCCTTGGCCTGGCCGCGCAGCATCGTGATCGAGCCGGCGGGAAAGATCAGCGCATGGGCCGGCGCGCCGCCGCTGGAATATTGGCAGTCGCGGCAGTGGCAGGTGGCGGCGGTGATGGGTTCGTCGGTGACGGCGTAACGGATCGCGCCGCACTGGCAACCGCCAGTCAGGTGTACCTGCGCGTCGGCGGCGGACGGGCGTTTAAGGGAAGCATCCTGCATACGGCTTTGTCTCCGGGCGTGAGGTCTGCGCCGTGACGCGGCTGGGGCGGTCGGCGCGAATCGTGAGTCGGGAATCAGAGGCTAACCCGGCCCTTGCCGCCCGGCAAGACGGGCATATTTGCAGTAATCTATGCGTCTTGCACAGGCCATGCCGCCTTTTGCGCAAGTTTCGATTTCGTTCTACTTCCCGCCCTGGCGCTCGCCCGTGGCGGGAATCTTCATTTTTGCCATAGGCCATTCCCGTGACTTCTGCTTTGCATCAATCCAGCATCAAGTCCTTGCCGCTGCTGGGCCGCGGTAAGGTGCGCGATATGTACGCGGTGGGCGACGACAAGTTGCTGATCGTCGCGTCGGATCGTATCTCCGCGTTCGACGTGATTCTTGACGACCCCATTCCCGGCAAGGGACAGGTGCTGACCGAGCTGACCGAATTCTGGTTGCAGAAGCTGGCCCACATCCTGCCGAACCACTCCACCGGCGTGAAGCCCGAAGACGTGGTGGCGCCGGACGAAGTTGACCAGGTGCGCGGACGCGCTGTCGTGGTCAAGCGCCTGAAGCCGATTTTGGTGGAAGCCGTTGCACGCGGCTACCTGATCGGCTCCGGCTGGAAAGACTACCAGGCCACCGGCAGCGTCTGCGGCATTCAGTTGCCCGCCGGCCTGCAACAGGCCAGCCAATTGCCCGAACCGATCTTCACGCCCGCCGCCAAGGCCGAATTCGGCATGCACGACGAAAACGTGGACTTCGCGCACGTGGTCAAGGAAGTGGGTCAGGAAATGGCCGAACGCATCCGCGACGTGACCCTCAAGCTGTACGCCGAAGCCGCGCGCTTTGCCGCCACCAAGGGCATCATCATTGCCGACACCAAGTTTGAATTCGGCCTGGACGATAACGGCACGCTGCACTTGATGGACGAAGTGCTAACGCCCGATTCGTCGCGCTTCTGGCCGGCCGACGGCTACCGCGTGGGCATCAGCCCCCCGTCGTTCGACAAGCAGTTCGTGCGCGACTGGCTGGAAACCCAGACCTGGGACAAGACCCCGCCCGCCCCGCGCCTGCCGCAAGAAGTGCTGGAAAAGACCGCCGCCAAGTACCGCGAAGCGCTGGACCGCCTGATTGCCTGATCCCGTCGGGCGCCGTTGACGCCGCCTAGACGAAAACAAACCCGCCGGTGAGTCCACCGAGCGGGTTTTTTCTTTGGGGGGACGCATAAGTTCGCCGCGCGCGCATCCGGGCTTTCGATAACAAATATGTCGGATTGTTACGTTATACTCCTCGGTTGCTTACAGGACGCCGCCGACAGGAGCCCGTCGCATGATCATGATGTTGCCGTTTCTGACTGGTCTGATCGCCGTGTGGTTTGGCGTGCTGGGCCGTCGCCGTCCATGCGTGACCTTCTGGCTGCTGACCTTGCTGATCTTCGCGGCCTGGTGCGTGCATCACATGAATACGCCGCTGGCGTTGTCGCTGTAAAGGCCGGGCGATGATCTTCTCTGGTAATCCGGCGCGTGGCTCGCGTGTCATCAATGGGCTGGCGCTGCTGGGCGTGACCGGCATCCTGGCCATGGCGTTCGCCTGGCAACTCATTTATGACGAACTGCCGTGCCCGCTGTGCCTGCTGCAACGCGTGGCGCTGATTCTGGCCGGCGTGGGGTTCCTGCTGAACCTGCGCCTGGGCCCGTCGCCCATGCATTACGCGATGAGCATCGCGGCGTCGCTGGGCGGCATGGTCGCCTCGGGCCGGCAAGTGCTGCTGCACCTGGCGCCCGGCGATCCCGGCTATGGCTCGCCATTCCTGGGCATGCACTTCTATACCTGGGCGTTCATTGCGTTTGCGGCCATCATCGTCTTCTGCGTGCTGATGCAGACGGCCGACCGCAAATGGGGCGACACCATGCTGAAAAAGCCCGTGTCGGCGCTGGGCGTCCTGGTCATGGCCCTGTTTTTTGTCATGACGCTGGCCAACGTCGGCGGCACCACGCTGGAATGCGGTTTTGGCCCGTGCCCGGACAACCCCGACACCTATCTGTGGCTGCCCAAGGCCACCGCGCCATAGCCTGCCGCGCGCGCCGGGTAAAATACCGGGTTTCGCGGACTGGATCCGCGGTCCATTGACATTCCGCGGGCAGGTTTCCGCGGTCTTACCCTCTTTGACACCGGTTATGACAGCCAAGACTTCCGCAGCGGCCAAGGCCTCGCCCGTGGTGGGCGTGATTATGGGATCTTCCAGCGATTGGGAGGTCATGAAGCACGCGGTCAGCATGCTTGAGGATTTCGGCGTGGCCTATGAGGCGCGCGTGATTTCCGCGCACCGCATGCCGCAGGACATGGCCGAATACGGCGCGGCCGCGCATGGCCGTGGCCTGCGCGGCATCATCGCCGGCGCTGGCGGCGCGGCGCACCTGCCGGGCATGATGGCGGCGCTGACCGAAGTGCCGGTGTTTGGCGTGCCGGTGCCGTCCAAATACCTGCGCGGCGAAGATTCTCTGCTGTCCATTGTGCAGATGCCCAAGGGCGTGCCGGTGGCCACGTTCGCCATCGGCGAAGCGGGCGCCGCCAACGCGGCGCTGCACGTGATTGCCACGCTGGCCGGCACCGATGCGGACCTGCATCAGAAGCTGGTGGCGTTCCGCGCCCGCCAGACGCAAGCCGCGCGCGACATGAAGGTTCCGCCCGAGGCGTCGATCGTATGAGCCAATCCACTTCTTTCATGATCGCTCCCGGTGGCTGGTTGGGCTTGTTGGGCGGCGGCCAATTGGGCCGCATGTTCTGCCATGCGGCGCAAAGCCTGGGCTACAAGGTCGCGGTGCTGGACCCGGCCGACGAATGCCCCGCGGGCATGGTGGCCGACCTGCACATCCAGGCTGCCTATGACGACGAAGCCGGGCTGGCCCGTTTGGCCCAGACCTGCCAGGCCGTCACCACCGAATTCGAAAACGTCCCTGCCGACAGCCTGCGTACGCTAGCCACGCGTTGCCGCGTCAGCCCGGCCGCCGACGCCGTCGCCATCGTGCAGGACCGCATCGCCGAAAAGACCTTCATCGCCTCGCAAGGCATCGCCGTGGCGCCGCACGCCGCCATCCGCACCGAAGCAGACCTGCGCGCCGCGCCCGACGCCTTGTTCCCCGGCATCCTGAAAGTGGCGCGCCTGGGCTATGACGGCAAGGGCCAGGCCCGCATCAACACGCGCGACGAAGCGCTGGCCGCCTTCGCCGAATTTGGCGGCGTGGCCTGCGTGCTGGAAGCGCTGATGCCGCTGGACTACGAAATCTCGGTGGTGCTGGCGCGCGGTTTCGACGGCGCAAGCGTCGTCTTCCCGGTGGCGCGCAACGTGCACCGCGACGGCATCCTGGCGGTGTCCACCGCCGCGCCCGTGCAGTCGGACGCCGCGCATGCCGAACGGCAGGCCCGCGCGACCGAAGCCGCGCAATCCATTGCGCAAGGCCTGGGCTATCACGGCGTGCTGTGCGTGGAATTCTTCGTGCTGAAAGACGGCAGCCTGATCGTCAACGAGATCGCGCCGCGTCCGCACAACAGCGGCCACTACACGATGAACGCCTGCGTCACCAGCCAGTTCGAACAGCAGGCACGTGCCATGGCGGGTTTGCCGCTGGGCAGCACGGCGCTCTTGGCGCCCGCCGTCATGCTGAACATCCTGGGCGACATCTGGTACGAATCGCCCACGGCCACGCAGCAGCGCGAACCCGATTGGGCGGCGGCCCTGGCGGTGCCCACCGCCAAGCTGCACCTGTACGGCAAGCGCGATGCGCGTCGCGCCCGCAAGATGGGTCACATCACCATCGTGGCTCCCACGCTGGAGCAGGCCCGCAGCGATGCCGCGAGCGTGGCTGCCGCGCTGGGCATGCAGGCGCCCGAGTAACGCCCGAGTCACGCCCGAGCCATCCCCGAGTCACGCCCGAATAACGCCGAGTCACTCCGAGTCACCCGCGACCATCCCGATGTCTTCCTTGCCCCCGCCCGACTCCGCCAGCGACGCGGAAATATCCCACGCCGCGCAACGCCTGCTGGACGGTGAACTGGTCGCCTTTCCGACCGAAACCGTCTACGGCCTGGGCGCGGATGCGCAAAGCCCGCAGGCGGTGGCCAAGATCTACGCGGCCAAGGGCCGGCCGTCGAACCACCCTGTCATCGTGCACATTGCGCCCACGGGCGACGTGGGCTATTGGGCGGCAGACGTGCCGACCGAGGCGCGTCTGCTGATCGACGCGTTCTGGCCCGGCCCGCTGACGCTGATCCTCAAGCGCGCGCCGCACATCGCCGACACCGTCAGCGGTGGGCAGGACAGCATCGGCATCCGCTGCCCGTCGCATCCCGTGGCGCAGGCGCTGCTGGCGGCGTTCGCGGCGGGCAAGCCAAACGGGCAGGGCGGCGTGGCGGCGCCTTCGGCCAACAAGTTCGGCCAGGTATCGCCCACCCGCGCGGACCACGTGCGCGCCGAATTCCCTGATGAAGTCGCGGCCGGCATGCCGGTGCTGGAAGGCGGCGCATCGGAAGTGGGCATCGAATCCACCATTCTTGACTTGTCGCGCCTGGATCGCGGCGCGGGTCCCGTGTTGCTGCGCCCGGGCCATATCAGCGCCGCGCAGATCGAAGCGGTGCTGGGCGTGCAGGTGTTCGCGCCGGATGCCGCCGCGCCGCGCGCCTCGGGCACGCTGAAGGCGCACTACGCGCCCCGCACCCCCCTTGAGCTGGCATCCGACGACCGCCTGCGCGACGTGGCGCAAGGCCGCAACCTGCCGCCCGGCAAGGTGGTGGTGGTGGCGTATGGCGACAAGCCCGACGCGCTGGATGCGCGTCTGCAATGGCACCCGGTGCCGGCGGACCCGGCGCGTTATGCGCAGGCGCTGTATGGCTTGCTGCGGGATCTGGACAAGCAGGGCTATGCGCGCATCGTCGTGCAGGCGCCGCCTGCCACCGACGCCTGGCACGCCGTCAACGATCGCATCGGCCGCGCGGCGGCGGCGTTCACGCTGGATACCACCGACCTGGCTTCATAGGGACAGGCGCGCGTCACAGAACGGGCTCGAATAGAAGGGGCCCGCACAGCACGGGCTCGATCAGGAGGGGCTCAACGGATCGGGGCTCGAACAGATCGGGGCTCGAACAGATCGGGGCTTGAACATCGGGGCTCAAACAGAACGATGCTCGAACGCCGGGCCGTCGTTCCCCCACAGCGGCGGCCGCCTTGCCCTGGCCGCGCGTTCACCTTCCTACGCCACCAGGAATTCCCCGATTCGTTCCACCGCCTGACGCAGCGGCGGCAGGAACTCGTCCGTCAGCCGCGTCAGCGGCACGCGCGCCGCTTTGACGCTGACATTCACGGCGCCGCACGCCTTGCCGCTGGCCGAGCGCACCGGCACCGAAATCGCGCGCACGTTCAATTCCAATTCCTGGTCGACCACCGCGTAACCCTGCTCGCGAATGCGCGCCAGTTCGGCGCGCAGCGGGGCTTCGGTGGTCAGCGTGAATTCCGTGTAGGGCTGCAACGGCGTGGCGGCAAAGTAGCGGGCCAGCGCCGGCTCGGGCAATTGCGCCAGCAGCACGCGCCCGATCGATGTGCAATACGCCGGCAGGCGGCTGCCCAGCCCCATGGACGTGGCCAGCAGGCGGTTCACTTCCGAACGCGCCAGGTACAGCATTTCGTTGCCTTCCATGATGGCCAGCGCGCAGGTCTCGTTGACCGTGGCGCTTAGCTCTTCCAGCACCGGCTGGGCCAGGGACACGAACGGCGTGGACGAGAAATACGCGTAGCCCAGGCCCAGGATGCGCGGCGTCAGCACAAACAGCCTGCCGTGCTGTTCCGCGATGCCCAGCAGCACCAGCGTGTGCAGGCAGCGCTGCACCACGGCGCGCGGCAGCCCGGCGCGGCGGCTCAGTTCAGCGGCGGTTTGCGGATGGCGGCGCGTGCCGAATGCGCGGATCACGTGCAGGCCGCGCGCCAGGGTCAGCATGTAGTCCGGGTCGCCACGGAACTGGTCGGGATGTTCGTCCTCGGCCAGCGGCAGCGCGTAGCCGGGTGGGGGCAGGTTGGGCAGCATCAGCCCGCGCGCAGCGGCGCGCCGGTGCGTCCTTGCAGTTCGGTCAGCGTCATGCCGTCGATCATATCTCGAACAATCAAGCCGTCCGGCGTCACGTCGATCACGGCTAAATCCGTGTAGATGCGGTCAACCACGCCCGCGCCCGTCAGCGGATAGGTGCAGCGTTCGACGATTTTCGGATCGCCGTTCTTGCTGTTGTGTTCCATCATGATGAACACGCTGCGCGCGCCCACCGCCAGGTCCATCGCGCCACCCACGGCGGGCGCTTCGCCCGGCTTGGCCAGCGACCAGTTGGCCAGGTCGCCGTTGGCCGCGACCTGCATGCCGCCCATGACGCAGATGTCCAGATGGCCGCCACGCATCATCGCGAACGAATCCGCGTGGTGAAAATATGCGCCGCCGGCAAGCAGCGTCACCGGCTGCTTGCCGGCGTTGATCAGGTCCAGGTTGATGGCGTCTTCCGAAGGCGGCGGGCCCATGCCCAGGATGCCGTTTTCACTGTGCAGCACGATCTCGCGATCATCGGGCAGGCAAGCGGCCACCAGCACCGGCATGCCGATGCCCAGGTTGACGTAGCTGCCGTCGGGAATATCCAGGGCCAGGCGGCGCGCCATGGCCTCGCGGGTCAGGGGTTGGTACATACGTGGGCCTCAGCTGGAAAAGGCGGCGTTCGCCACCTCGGTGATGCGCTTGACGAAGATGCCGGGCGTGACGATGGCTTCGGGCGGCAGCTCGCCCAGGTCGGCTTTGGCGCGCACCTGCACGATGGTGGTCTTGGCCGCCATGCACATGATCGGGCCGAAGTTGCGCGCGCTCTTGTGATAAGTCAGGTTGCCCCAGCGGTCGCCCTGGTCGGCCTTGACCAGCGCAAAGTCGCCATGCAGCGGCGTTTCGAATACGTGGCCGCGTCCGTTGATGATGCGCGTTTCCTTGCCTGCCGCCAGTTCGGTGCCGTAGGCAGTGGGCGTAAAGAACCCGCCCAGCCCGGCCCCGGCCGCACGCAGCCGTTCGGCGATGGTGCCCTGCGGCACGCATTCCAGTTCGATGCCGCCGCGCCGGTACAAGTCGTCAAAGACCCAGGAGTGCGAGGCCTTCGGAAACGAGCAGATCACCTTGCGCACGCGGCCCGCCTTGATTAGCGCGGCCAGCCCGGTTTCGCGATTGCCCGCGTTATTGCTGACCACGGTCAGCTCGCGCGCGCCCTGGTCGATCAGCGCGTGGATCAGTTCGGTGGGCATACCCGCGCCGCCGAAGCCGCTGATCAGCACCGTGGCGCCGTCGTGGATATCCGAGACCGCGGCCTCGGGGGTGTCGATGAACTTGTTGATCATGGTGAAGCTCCGATCGGGCGGGCGCCCGGCCATGCCGCCGCCCGCCGCCTTTCAGTTCGCGGTGATGCCGACTTGCTTGATGACCTCGGCGTAGCGGGCCGACTCTTTCTGCATCAGGTCGGCGAATTGCGCGGTCGTGCCGCCCACCGGCATGAAGCCCACGTCCACGAATTTGCGCTTGACCTCGGGGTCCTTGACCACCTCGGCGATCTCGCGCGCCATGCGGTCGATGATCGGCTGAGGCGTGTTGGCCGGCGCCAGCAGGCCCGCCCATGATCCCGTTTCAAAGCCCGGCTGGCCGGCTTCGCCCATGGTGGGAATGGAGGGCTCGTCGGGCCAGCGTTCCTTGCCGGTGAAGGCCAGTGCCTTCAGCCGGTTCTGCTTCACGTACTGCATGGGCACCAGGATGGGGTCGAACACCATCGACACGCGCCCGCCCAGCAGGTCGGTCAAAATCGGCGCGCTGCCCTTGTAGGCCACGTGCGTCATTGCAATCTTGTTCTGCGAGGCGAACATGGCGCCGGTCAGGTGCGCGTTCGACCCCGTGCCGCTGGAGGCATACGTCAGCTTGTCGGGGTGCTTGCGGCCATAGTCGACCAGCTCGGCCACGGTCTTGACGGGCACGTCTTCGGACACGAACAGGAACAGCGGCAGGTCGGCCATCTGCACAACCGGCACCAGGTCGGTGGGCTTGAAGTTCAGCTTGTACAGGTGGAAATTGACCAGGTAAGCGGGAAGCATCGCCAGAAAGGTGTAGCCGTCGGGGTCGGCCTTGGCCG
Source organism: Achromobacter sp. B7 (assembly GCF_003600685.1). NCBI lineage: Bacteria > Pseudomonadati > Pseudomonadota > Betaproteobacteria > Burkholderiales > Alcaligenaceae > Achromobacter > Achromobacter sp. B7. The sequence goes on along the minus strand of NZ_CP032084.1, from coordinate 4,721,441 downwards.
CCATGGCCGAGCCCACGCTGCTGTTCGCGCCGGGCTTGTTTTCCACAATGATGGTCTGGCCCAGGCGCGGCGCCAGCTTTTCCACCACGATGCGGGTGACGATGTCGGTGGAGCCGCCCGGCGTGTAGGGCACGATGATCTTGATGGGCTTGGTGGGCCAGTCATCGGCGGCATGCGCGGGGCCGGCCATCATGCCGACGGCGGCCAGCGCTGCGCACAGCACGGTTTTCAGGGCAAGGCGGCGCGGGGCGACGGCATTGCGGCGGGGCTGCGAGTTGCAAACATGTGCCATGGATTTGTCTCCTCCATGAATCGACCGAATATCGATGCGCGCCGGGTTTTTTATGTGGCGCGCTCGGCGTTTTAGGGCTGGGGCGGCGATGCCGCGTATCGGACATCGACGCAAAAAAAGTATGGCATGCAGGGGCCTGCCATACGGGGCGCAAGGGTTCGATAAAGTTCGGTCATCGGACAAATGCCCGGAATCTATCAAGCTTGTCATCCTTGGGGTTTCCTCTAGGGAAAGCCGCGTTGTTCACGCCGTGGACATGGCGTAATCTGGCGGCCGGCCCTGTAAAGCCGGGCTTGGTTTCAGCCGCCGCCGTCTTACAAGCCGGCACGGACATCACTCTCAGGAGAGGCATCAATGAAGCGGTCAACTTTGTTTGCAGCCGGCGCCCTGGCCCTGGCTTGTGTGTCCCAGGCGGCGCTTGCCGGCCCCACGCTGGATGCGGTCAAGAAAAAGGGATTCGTGCAATGCGGTTTGACCGACGGCGTCTCCGGCTTTTCGGCCACCAACAGCAAGGGTGAATGGGAAGGGATGGACGTGGACATCTGCCGCGCCGTCGCCGCAGCCGTATTCGGGGACCCCACCAAATTCAAGGGCACCGCGCTGTCCACGCAGCAACGCTTCACCGCTTTGCAGTCCGGTGAAGTCGACGTGCTGCTGCGCACCGTCACGCTGACGCAAACGCGCGATACGTCGCTGGGGCTGTCCGCCGTGGCCGCCAGCTTCTATGACGGCCAGGGCATTCTGGTCAACAAGAAGCTGGGCGTGAAAAGCGCCAAGGAGCTGAACGGCGCCACGGTCTGCGTGCAACCGGGCACCACCACCGAACTGAACCTGGCCGACTGGTTTCGCGCCAACAAAATCGAATTCAAACCCGTGGTGATCGACAAGGTGACCGAAGTGGTGCGCGCCTTTGAATCCGGCCGCTGCGACGCCTTCACCGACGACGCCTCGCAACTGGCCGCCGTGCGCGCCACGCAGGTGGCCAAGCCGGACGACTACGAAATCCTGCCCGAACGCTTCTCCAAGGAACCGCTGGGGCCGATGGTGCGCCAAGGCGACGAAAACTGGCTGGGCATCGTCCGCTGGACGTTGTTCGCCCTGCTGGAAGCCGAGGAATACGGCATCACGCAAAAGAACGTGGACGAGATGCTCAAGAGCAACAACCCCAACGTGTCCCGCATCCTGGGCGTGACGCCGGGCGCGGGCAAGAACATGGGGCTGGACGAAAAATGGGCCTACAACGCCATCAAGGCAGTGGGCAATTACAGCGAAGTGTTCGAGCGAAACGTCGGCAAGGACAGCAAGCTGGGCCTGCAACGCGGCACGAATGCACTGTGGAGCAACGGTGGCGCCATGTACCCATGGCCGATCCGCTGACGCTGCCACACTGACGAGACGGCCTGCGCATGCAGGCCGTTTTTCTTGTGAGCGCGGTGACGGCGATCCGAGGTCGGATTGTCGCCCCAATCGCCATGCGATATAAGCGAACCGTTATACGGTACGCTATGCGCTTTATCCTGCATGCGCTGCGCCATGACCCAGACGCCACATCCCGAAGATTCGCCTTTGTTCATTGCCGCGCTGGCGCGCGGCATTTCCGTATTAAGGGCGTTCAACGAAGGCGAGCCTGCCATGACGCTGCCGGAACTCGCGGAAGCCACCGGCCTGGGTAAAAGCGCGGTTCAGCGCTTTACCCACACGCTCTGGACGCTGGGCTACCTGCGCAAGGATCCCGTCACCAAGAAGTTCTCGCTGGCGCCCTGGTCGCTGGAGCTGGGCATGCACTACGTGCAGACAAGCCCGCTCGTTCTGGGCGGAAACCCGTTCCTGCACACGCTGAACCGCAACAGTCAGGAGACGTGCAGCCTGGCGGAGCCCGACGGTTTGGACATGGTCTATGTGGCGCGCTTTGCCACGCACAAGGAAATGTTTGTGAACATGCCGGTCGGCATGCGCTTGCCTTTCTATTGCACGGCAGCGGGGCGCGCGGTGCTGGCCAAGTTGGACCCCGGCGTTGCGCAAGACTTGCTGGAACGCTGCGACCGCAAGCCTTTCACGGGGAATACGATCACCAGCATGGACGCCTTGCTGGCCGAACTGGAGTTCGCCCGGCGCCACGGCTATGCAAGGTCCAACGGCGAGTTTTACCCCGGTGACATCACGGTCAGCGCGGCGGTCCTGGATGCCGGCGGCACCCCCTTGGGCGCCGTGAACGTGTCCGTGCCTTCCAGCCGCTGGTCTTTTGAACAGGCGCAAGCCGTGTTCGGCCCGCAAGTGGTGGAGACCGCGCACGCCATTAGTGCATCACGCACCTTGGGCCGTACGCATCCCTTCTACTTGATGGAACCACCAGGTGGCGCGTTGCGCGGGGCGATGCCCTTGCCAGACGACGAGGTCTGATCCCTTTCGCACGCCCGTTTTCGGTGCACGCGGCGCGCCATGACGGGGCGCATTCTTTTTTAATCCCGACTATTCAAATCAAGTAATTCCACGCCTGTAGGGGGAACACCCTAATAGGCCGGCCAAGTTTTTGCCTGCTAATCTATTTACGACACACTCGTATCGCATGGCGATTCGACTGAATCTAAATATAGCAACGCCCGCCTATCAACGACGGGGCAAATCCAGGGAGCCGCGCAGTGCCGCAGTCATCTGAAGTTAGTTTCCATCCCGCAGCCGGGTTCATGGGTTTGCCATCGGCCCGCGAGTCTGAAGCGGGCAGGGCACGCGCTTGCGTGGTGGGCATTCCGTTCGATTGCGGCACGCACCCCTTTCGCGTGGGATCGCGGCAGGGTCCCGACGCGATCCGTGAGCAATCCCGTTTGCTGCGCCCCGTCGACATCTTTCGCCGCCATGGCATCGACAGTCCTCCTGAATTCCTGCGCGCCATCGATGTGGGCAACGTGGCGTGCCACCCGGGAGACCCCGACGCTTCGTACCCGCTGATCGAAGCCGGCATCGGCGCCATCCTGGACGCGGGTGCCATCCCCATCTCGATGGGCGGTGACGGCGCGGTGACGTTGCCGCAGTTGCGTGCCGTGGGGCGCCGCCATCCGAATTTCGTCGTGCTGCATTTCGACTCGCACACCGACACCTATCCCATCCCCGGCTACAACACGGCCACCACGTTCACGCGCGCCGCCGAAGAGGGTCTGCTGGACGTCGCGGCCAGCTTTCACGTAGGCACGCGCGGTAGTTCTTTCATGCCCGGGGTGCTGGAGTTCGGGCGCGAGGTCGGCTACACGATCGTGCCCTACGACGACTTCGACCAGGACCAGAAGGCCACGCTGGCGGACATCAAGCAGCGTATCGGCCAGCGCCCGGTGTACCTGTGCTTCGACATGGACATCTTTGACCCCTCCTGCGCGCCAGGAGTTTGCACGCCGGAGTGGGGGGGCTTGTCGGCCAAGGAAGGGCTGGCGCTGGTGCGCCAGCTTGCCGGCCTGAACTTCGTGGCGTTCGACATCAATACCGTGTCGCCGCCGCAAGACGTGCAGGGAGCAACAGCCTTCCTGGCCGCCACCGTGATGCAGGAATTCTTCGCGCTGGCGGCGGTGGCAGTGCAGCAGTATCCGCAAGGGCGTCCGGCCTGAGACGAGGCGTTCGCATCATCCATGTTCGCGGCAATCATTCATCCAAGGGGAAAAACGATGACATTCAAAGCCATTCTGCTGGGCCTGGCGGCCGCCGGCCTGCTGATTCAAACCGGCGCGCAGGCGCGCACGCTGGACGAAGTGCGCGCCGATAAAAGCCTGGCCGTCGTCACCACCGCATCGGCGCCGCCGCACGGGTTCAAGAATCCAAAGTCCAACGAGCTGGAAGGCATCATGGTGGACGTGGCGGCGGGCGTGGCCAAGCATCTGAAGGTATCGGACAAGCTGTCCGACGTGCCATTTTCCGGCCTTATTCCCACGCTGACCTCGGGGCGGGCGGACGTCATGTCGGCGCCGCTGTTCATTACCGAAGAACGCGCCAAGGCCATCGACTTTTCAGTCCCGGTCTACGGATGGGGAGAGGGCGTGGTAGTCAGCGACAAGGCGACCAAAAAGTACGCCAAATTCGAAGACATGCAGGGGCAGCGGGTAGGCGTGCTGGTGGATTCTGTCCAGTTCAACATGATCAAGGACATGCCGGACACCAAAGTTACGACGTACCAGGACTATTCAACCTTGCTGGCTGACGTGCGCGCTGGCCGCGTCGACCTTGGCATCGTGGATCCCCCCAGCATCATTTACCAAATCCAGACCAAGAACATCCCGGGCGTGAAGCTCGATACGGGCTACCAGCCGCAACGCACGTGGCAAGTGGGCATGGCCGTGCAAAAAGGCAATACCGCGCTGCTTGAAGCCGTCAACAAGGCAATTGCCGACATGAAGGCGAACGGCGAAATGGCCGCCATTGGCAAGAAGTGGGGCGTGTCCGACCTCATCAGCAAGTAAGCGCCGTTACGGCACGGATAAGGAGCACGACTTGGATCTCCCTACGCTGCGCATGTACCTGACCCCGTTGGCCGAGGGCACGGTCTGGACCCTGGCGCTGTTTTTCTGTTCGGCTTTCCTGGCGGTGGCGTTGGGCCTGGTCGTTTGCTTGTGCCGCCTGTCGCCTTCGCGCCTGTTGAGCCGTGGCGCGCGGTTCTACATCGAGGTGATTCGCGGCACGCCCCTGCTGCTGCAATTGTTCTACATCTACTACGGCCTGCCCGAGATGGGCGTCGTGATCAACGGCTTTGTCGCCGGGGTGCTGGGCCTGACCTTGAACTTCGGCGCGTACCTGGCCGAACTGTTCAGAAGCGGCATCCAGTCGGTGGACACGGGTCAGTACGAGGCGGCGCGCGCATTGGGTCTGCGCAAGGTGCAGCGGCTGCGTCGCATCGTATTGCCGCAAGCGCTGCGCACGGTCTTCCCGGCTTTGGGCAACTACGCGCTGGTGCTGATCAAGGAGACTTCGCTGGTGGCCGTTATCAGCGTGTACGAATTGATGCGGGCGGGCGAGATGCTGGCCGGTGCGACCTTCCAGGCACTGACGGTCTACACGATGGTGGGGGTCATCTACTTCGCCATGTGCAGCGTGCTGTCGTACCTGTTCCGACGCTCTGAAAAGCGTCTGACGGTGCCGGGCTACTGGAGCGGCGCCGGCGAAAACCACGACATTTCCAAGGCTTGAGACGATGAATGCAACGACTGCCTTGGCGCCCATCATCACGATGCAGGGCGTCAGCAAATGGTATGGAGACTTCCAGGTACTGAACGACCTGGCCCTGGAAGTGTCGCCCGGAGAAAAGCTGATACTTTGTGGGCCGTCGGGCTCGGGAAAGTCCACGACGATCCGCCTGCTGAACCGGCTGGAAGAGCACCAGAAGGGCCGCATCGTTGTCGACGGCATAGAGCTCAATGAAGACGTCAAGAACATCGAGCGCATCCGCGCGGAAGTCGGCATGGTGTTCCAGCACTTCAATCTGTTTCCGCATTTGACGGTGCTTGAGAACTGCACGCTGGCACCGCTGCTGGTCAAGGGCGTGCCGGCGGACGAAGCCCGGTCGCGCGCCATGGAATATCTGGAACGGGTGCGCATTCCGCAGCACGCTGACAAGTATCCCGGCCAGCTCTCGGGCGGCCAGAAGCAGCGCGTGGCGATTGCGCGCGCCTTGTGCATGCAGCCCAAGATCATGCTGTTCGACGAACCCACGTCGGCGCTGGACCCCGAGATGGTCAAGGAAGTGCTGGACACCATGGTCGCGCTGGCCAAAGACGGCATGACCATGGTCTGCGTCACGCACGAAATGGGTTTTGCGCGAGAAGTGGGGGATCGCGTCGTCTTCATGGACCAGGGAGCCATCGTGGAAGCCGACACGCCGGAGAACTTCTTCAATGCCCCCCGATCGGAGCGGGCGCAGGCATTCCTGGGGCAGATCCTGGGGTGATGTGGGCAGCGCTCATGCCTGCCGTCACGCCAGCGCTAATTCCGGCTGGCGGAACGCGGCGGCCATATCCCGGAATGGTTCCATGCCCGCAAGCTGAAATGGGTCTATCGCGTTTTTGATACGCTACCTATCATGCATATCAGGCGGGCGCGGATGCGCCCGCATCGCCATTGAAAACGACTAGGGAAAATCATGAACGGCGCTGACAGTCTCTGCGATACCTTGCTGGCCAACGATGTGGACGTGTGTTTTGCCAACCCCGGCACGTCTGAAATGCACTTCGTCGCGGCTTTGGATCGCAAGCCCCGGATGCGGTGTGTGCTGGGTCTGTTCGAAGGCGTGGTGACGGGCGCTGCCGACGGTTACGCGCGCATGGCCGACAAGCCGGCCGCCACCTTGCTGCACTTGGGGCCTGGCCTGGGCAACGGGCTGGCCAACCTGCACAACGCCAAGCGCGCGCGTACGCCCATGGTCAATATCGTGGGCGACCACGCCACTTATCACGTGCAATACGACGCGCCGCTGACCAGCGACGTGGAAGGCGTGGCGCGGCCGATGTCGCACTGGGTCAAACGCACGATGACGGCCGCTGCCGTGTCGGCGGACGCCGCCGAAGCCATTGGCGTGGCGCGGCAGGCGCCCGGCAATATCGCCACGTTGATCCTGCCGGCCGACACCGCCTGGACCGATCTGCCCGACAACGCGCCCGCGCCCGTACAAGTCAAGGATGCCGCGCTGGCGCAGACTTCCGCCGACGCCGTGCGCGCGGCGGCCGCGGCGATCCGTTCGGGCGAAGTGACCGTGCTGATGCTGGGGGGCGCCGCGCTGCGCGAACGCGCGCTGAACGCCGCCGGGCGCATCGCCCGCGCGACGGGTGTGCGCCTGATGTCGGAAACGTCCAACCGCCGCATCGAGCGCGGCGGCGCGCGCACCCCGGTCGATCGCTTGCCGTATCCGATTGATCTTGCGGTGGCCAAGCTGAAAGACGTCAAACATCTGGTGCTGGCAGGGGCGAAGGCGCCGGTGGGGTTTTTTGCTTACCCCGGCAAGCCCAGCCTGTTGGCCCCGGCTGACAGCAATCAGGTGGTGCTGGCCTCGGCCGAACAAGACCTGGCCCACGCGCTGGAATGGCTGGCCGACGAACTGGGCATTGCCGCCGACGCGCCGCGCCTGGCCACGCCGGCCGCCGCCTATGAGGTGCCGTCCTCGGGCAAGCTGACGGGCGCCGCTGTGAACATCCTGATCGCGCATACCTTGCCCGAGCAGGCCATCGTGTGCGATGAGTCCATCACGCAGGGCCGCGAATTTCCGATCTACAGCGCCAGCAGCGCTCCGCACGATTGGCTGATGCTGACGGGCGGCGCAATCGGTATCGGCCTGCCGCTGGCCACGGGCGCGGCCGTGGCGTGCCCGGACCGCAAGGTCATCACGCTGCAAGCCGACGGTAGCGGCATGTACACCTTGCAGGCGCTGTGGACGCAGGCGCGCGAAAACCTGGACTGCCTGACAGTGATCCTGGCCAACCGTTCCTACGCCACCTTGCACGGCGAGATGAAAAACGTGGGCGTGGAGGAACCCGGCCGCAATGCGCGCCGCATGCTGGATCTGGAAGAACCCTACCTGGACTGGACGCACCTGGCGCGCGGCATGGGCGTGGAGGCGGTCAGCGTGGATACGGTGGAAGGCTTCGCGCGCGCGCTGGCCGACGGCCTCAAGCGCCGTGGCCCCTTCCTGATCGAAGCCATCATCTGAAGTACGGCGGGGCGCGTACGTCTACACGCCCAGATAGCGCGTCAGCTGTTCCGGTTGCCGGGCCAGCGACGCGCTATTGCCGTCTTCGACTATCAGTCCTTTTTCCATCACCAGACACCGGTCGGTGTGTTCGAGCACCGCGCGATAGTTGCGGTCGACGATCAGCGTGGACATGCCGGTCAAGCGGATCTCGCGGATGATGCGCCAGATCTCGGCCACGATCAGCGGGGCCAGCCCTTCGGTGGCTTCGTCCAGAATCAGCAGATCGGGGTTGGTCATCAGCGCGCGTCCGATGGCCAGCATCTGCTGTTCGCCTCCTGATAGTTGCTGCCCGCCGTGGCCCAGCCGTTCGCGCAGTCGGGGAAAGGTCTCCAGCACGCGCGCGTAAGTCCAATCGCGCCCGCCGCGCACGCCGGCACGCGCCGCCACTTGCAGGTTTTCGCGTACGTTCAAATTTGGAAATATGCCTCGGCCTTCGGGCACGTAGGCCACGCCCAGTTGTGCAATGGCGTGCGCAGGCGCCCGTGTGCAATCGCGCCCGGCCACGCGCACCTGGCCGCGCGAGCTCTTGACCTGGCCCATCAGGCTGCGGATCAAGGTGGTTTTGCCCATGCCGTTGCGGCCGACAAGCCCAACGGATTCGCCGCGCGCGATGTGCATGTCGACACCGCGCAGCACATGGCTGGCGCCGTAGTACACGTGCAGGCCGCCGGCCTCGATCAGCGCGTCGTGGTTTGCGATGGCGTGCATGCGGCGGCTCCTGGTGCGTGGGTGGGCTGGGCGTCTTCACCCAGGTAGGCGGTGCGCACGTCGGCGTTGGCGCGTATGGCCTCGGGCGTGCCGCTGGCGATGGCGGTGCCGTTGACCATTACCGTGATGGTTTCGGCGATACGAAAAACCGCGTCCATGTCGTGCTCGACCAGCAGGATGGCGTGGCCCGTCTTCAATGTTTGCAGCAGGTCCAGGATGCGGTCGGTTTCTTCCGGCCCCATGCCGGCAAGGGGCTCGTCCAGCAACAACACCTGCGGCTCGCCCGCCAGGCACATGGCGATTTCAAGCTGACGCTTGCGGCCGTGTGGCAACAGGCCGGCCGTGCGCGTGGCATCGCCGGCAAGGCCGGTGCGTTCCAGCGCGTGGTGCGCCAGCTCGGCGCTGCGGCGGCAGTCGGCGGCTGGGCGCCACCAATGCCAGAAGCGCTGGCGTGCCGCCTGCGCGGTCAGGCGGCAGTTTTCGAACACGCTTAATTCGGGGAATAACGTGGACCGCTGGTAGCTGCGGCCCAGCCCGGCGCGGGCTCGTTGCGGTTGGCGCCAGGCGGTAATGTCCTGTGCGCCCAGCATGACCTGCCCGCTGCTGGGCGCAAGCTCGCCGGACAGGATATTGATCAGCGTGGACTTGCCCGCGCCGTTGGTGCCGATGACGGCGTGCACTTGCCCGCGCGCCAGCGACAGGGACACGCCGTTCACGGCGGTCAGCCCGCCAAAGCGCCGCGTAACGCCCGTGGCGGCAAGCAGAAGATCAGACATGAGGTTCCCCTTGGACGGGCAGGCGATCCTGCGGCAGGCGATCCTGCGGCAGGCGTCCCTGCGGCAGGCGAACCGTAGAGACGGCAGGCGAACCTGCGGCATGCGTCCCTGCGGCATGTGCGGCCGCGACTCGCGCATCGCGGCGTTGTCGCCATTGCGCGGGCAGGCCCGCGATGCCGTTGGGCAGCAAGGCCACCAGCGCGATGATGGCGATGCCCAGCGGCAGATGCCAATGGCGCGCGTAGTCGCCAAACAAGGCTTGCGACTGAAACAGCTCTTGCATCAGCACCAGCGCCACGGTGCCGATGACCGCCCCTCCCAGGCTGGCCATGCCGCCCAGGATCACCATCAACAGCACCAGCCCCGATTGTTCCCAGGCCAACAGTTCCGGCGTGACAAAACCGTCTTTCAGCGCGAACAAAAACCCCGCCAGGCCCGCCAACGTGGCGCCCACGACATACGCCGTCAGCTTGTAGGGATACGTGGAATACCCGGCCGCGCGCATGCGCTGCTCGTTGATGCGGATGCCTGCCAGCGCCGCCCCGAACGGCGAGCGCCGCAGCAGCGCCAGGAAGCCCCAGGTCAGGGCCAGGCAGGCGAGTACAAAAAAGTAGAACGTGGTGGCGGTGCCCAGGTCGAACGGCACCCAACTGCCCAGCGCCAATTCGGGCCGGAAATACAGATAGATGCCGTCGCTGCCGCCGCCCACTTTGGTGTCGTGAAAGACGTAGTAAGCCATCTGCGAAAACGCCAGCGTCACCATGATGAAGTACACGCCGCGCGTGCGCAGCGCCAGCGCACCCGTCACCACCGCATAAAGCGCGGCCGCCAGCAGGGCCGCCGGCAGCAGCCACCACAGGCTTGCCGCCTCGGATTCCGGTGACAGCAACGCCGCCACGTAGGCGCCGATGCCGAAGAACGCCGCGTGCCCCAGGCTGACCAAACCGGCTCCGCCGACCAGCAATTGCAGGCTTAGCGCGAAGATGGCGTAGATCATCACCTTGATCGCCAGCCCGGTGTAGTAGTCGCTGCCGCTGAACGCGAAGGCGGCCAGCGCCAGCAGCGTTGCGACGGGAAGTAGTTTCTGCATGGCTAGCCCTGTTTGAACAGCCCTTCGGGCTTGCATAGAAGAATGAACGCCATCAGCAGATACACCAGCACGCCCGCCGCCGACGGAAACAGCACCTGGCCAAAGGTTTCGACAAAGCCCACCAGCATCGCGGCCAAAAAGGCGCCGCGTATGGAACCGATGCCGCCGATCACGACCACGACGAAGCAGATGATCAGCACGCCGTTGCCCATGCCCGGGTACACCGACGACACGGGCGCGGCGATGGTGCCGGCCAACGCGGCCAACGCCACACCGGCCGCGAAGACCAGCCGGTACAGCTTGTTGACGTCGATACCCAGCGACCCCGTCATCTCGCGGTTGCTGGCGCCGGCGCGCAGCATCATGCCCAGCCGGGTGCGCGATATCACCCAATACAGCAGCAGCGCTACCGCAATGCCGACGGCAGAAATGAACAGCCGGTAGACCGGATACGTCATCACGCCGCCCAGGGAAATGCTGCCCTGCAGCCACGCCGGCAACGGCACGCCGTGCACGTCGTTGCCCACCAGAATGCTGCGCAGTTCTTCAAAGACCAGGATCAGCCCGTAGGTCATCAGCACCTGCTGCAAGTGGTTGCGGTGGTACAGGTAGCTGAAGAAGGCGGCTTCCAGCACATAGCCCAAAGCACCAGCCAGCACCACGCACACGGCCAGCGTGGTGAGGAAGCCGCCGCCCAGCCAGCGGTCCACCACCGGCCCCAGCGCAAACGCCATGTAGGCGCCGATCATGTAGAAGCTGCCATGGGCCAGGTTGATGATGCCCATGATGCCGAAGATCAGCGTCAGGCCGCTGGCCACCAGGAACAGCAGCAAGCCGTACTGGAATGCGTTCAGGCTTTGAATAAGCAGGATGCTGATGTCCATGGGGCCCTCCTGTGGCCGCGTCGCGTCAGAGCTTGCAGCCGCGGGCCGGGTCGGCCAGCTTCTTCACGGCGACGTCCACCACCTTGTTCTCCAGGCCGTCCACGCGCCGCAGGTAAATGTCCTGCACCGGGTTGCCGGCCGCCGACAAGGTGAACGGGCCGCGCGGGCTGTCCACCGTCGCCCCGCGCATGGCGCTGCGAAAGTCCGCCTTCTTGGCAAAGTCGCCCTTGACGGCCGTCAGGCCCGATTGCATGAGCTGCGCCGCGTCATAGCCCTGGACGGCGTAGACGTCGGGCGGGGCGTTGTAGTTCTTGGCGTAGTCGGCGCGGAACGCGTTGTCGCGCGGCGTATTCAGGCCGTCGGCATAGTGCAGCGTGGTCAGCAGGCCTTGTGCGGAAGCACCCTGCGCCTGCAAGGTGCCGTCGGTCAGGAAGCCCGAGCCATACAGCGGAATGGTCTTGTCCAGGCCGGCGGCGTGATAGTCCTGCACGAACTTCACCGCGCCGCCGCCCGCAAAGAAGGTGAACACCATGTCGGGCTTGGTGGCGGCAATCTCGGTCAGGAGCGATTGGAATTCCACGTTGGGAAATGGCAGGCTCAGTTCCTTGACGACCTTGCCGCCCGCTTTTTCAAAGCCTTCCTTGAAGCCGCCGATGGCTTCATCGCCCGCCGCGTATTTCCAGGTGATGGTGACGGCGGTCTTGTGGCCCTTGCCGTAGGCGACGGGGCCCATGGCGTAGGCGGGCTGCCAGTTGGTGAACGACGTGCGGAAGATGCCGGGGCCGCACAGCGGGCCGGTGATGGCGTTGGCGCCCGCGTTGGTCACGATCAGCGTGGTGTCGCTGTCCTTGGCGGCCTTGGCCAGCGCCATCGCAACGCCCGAATGCACCGTGCCGATCAGCACGTCGACCTGGTCGCGCTTGATCAGCCGGTTGGCGTTTTCAGCGGCCTTGGCCGGATTGGATTCATCGTCGACCTTGAAGTATTCGATGTCGCGCCCGCCCAGCTTGCCGCCTTGCTCGGCAACGTACAGCTTGAAGCCGTTTTCGATGGCGTTGCCCAGCGCGGCGTAGGTGCCGCTATAGGGCAGCATGAAGCCCACTTTGAGCTTGTCGGCGGCTTGCGCGCTGGTGGCGGCTAGCGTCAAGGCCGCGGCAATCGCAGCCTGGGTCAGGGCGTGGTTCATGGTTTGTCTCCGTGCTTATCATGGGCTGGCGCAAAGCCGGCCGGGGTTAGTCCGCGCGCCGAGAGTGTCGGCAAGCGGACTTCATAGCGTGGCTTCTTCCAGCTGGCGCAGCCGAAAGCGCTGGATTTTTCCCGTGGCGGTCTTGGGCAGTTCTTCGGTGAAGTCGATCTGGCGCGGGTACTTGAACGGCGCCAGATGCTGCTTCACGTAGTGCTGCAACGCGGCGCCGGTCTGGGCGTCGGGTTCGAAGCCGGGGCGCAGCACGACGTACGCCTTGGTCTTGACCAGGCCGTCGTGGTCGGGCACGCCGATCACCGCGGCTTCCAGCACGGCTTCGTGCTGCACCAGGATGTTCTCGACTTCAACAGGCGACACGTATTGGCCGCTGACCTTGATCATGTCGTCGCTGCGGCCGGCGTAGGTGTAGTAGCCGTCGGCGTCGCAGGTGTATTTGTCGCCGCTTTTGAGCCAGTCGCCCAGGAAGCATTGGCGCGTCTTGTCGCGGTTGTTCCAGTACATCAGCGCGGCGCTGGGGCCTTTGATGTAGAGGTCGCCGATGGCGCCCGGCGCGACCGGCGCGCCGTTGTCGTCACGCAGTTGCACCTCGTATCCCGGCACGGGCTTGCCGGTGGTGCCATAGCGCAGTTGTCCGGTCTGGTTTGAGATGAAGATGTGCAGCATCTCGGTGGAACCGATGCCGTCCAGAATCTCGCAGCCGAAGTGCCGCGTGAAGCGTTCGCCGATGTCGCGCGGCAAGGCTTCGCCGGCCGACGTGCAGACCCGCAGCGCGACCTGATCGCGCGGCGGCAGGTCGGGCGATGCCAGCATGCTGGCGTACAAGGTGGGCACGCCGTAGAACACGGTGGGGCGGTGCCGCGTCAGCCGTTGGAAAACGGCTTGCGGCGTGGGGCGTTCGCCCATCAGGATGACCGTGGCGCCGACCGACAACGGAAAGGTCAAGCCGTTGCCCAGGCCGTAGGCGAAGAACAGCTTGGCGGCGGAAAACACCACATCGTCTTCGCGGATGCCCAGCACGGGCTTGGCATACAGTTCGGCGGTGTGCCACAGGTTGCCGTGCGTGTGCACCACGCCCTTGGGCTTGCCGGTGGAGCCCGACGAATACAGCCAGAAGGCGATTTCATCGGACAGCGTGCGCACGGCGGGGGCGAGCGGGGCGTCGGCCCGCGGGGCGTCGGCCAGCAGGGCTTCAACGTCCTGAGTGGTCACCACATGCTCCACATCTGCCGGCGATTGCGCCAACGCGGCTTGCAGCGTTGGCAGCAACGCATCCGACACGAACACGGCGCGCACGCGGCTGTGCGTCACGATGTAGGCATAGTCATCCGGCGTCAGCAAGGTGTTGACGGCCACCGGCACCACGCCCGCGTGCAGCGCGCCCAGGAACACGACGGGCCAATCGACCGTGTCCTGCATCAGCAGCAGGATGCGTTCTTCGCGGCGCAGGCCCAGCCCGCGCAAGGCGCCGGCCATGCGCGCCACGCGTTCTGCCAACTGCCCATAAGTCAGCTGGCGCGTGTCGTCGATGTAGGCGGGTTTGTCGGCGCGTGAGGCGTTCAGCGCCGCCAGATGGCTGGCAAAGTTCAATTCTGCGGGGCAGGTGTTCACGGTTGTCTCCTGATGTCCTGGTGGGGCCCGCCCGGGCTATGTTTTTTTGTCGCCGGGCGGCAAGCGGGGGCTAGCTGACGGGCCGCGTGAACTCGATGGCGCCGCCGGGCAGCAGGTACAGCACCAGTGCGCGGCCTTGCGTTACGGTGGGGCTGTGCGCGCTGCCGGGGCCGTAGACCAGCCAGCCGGCGCCGTGGCCGTCAAAGCGGGCGTCGGCGGTCAGCGGCATGATCAGGTCGATTTCGCCATTGGGATGGGCGTGGTGCGGGCCGGCCAGGTCATCCATGTCCACGACATCGACCGAGCAGCCGCCCAGGTCGTCGGCCGGCTTGATGACGCGTCCGTAGCGGATGCCGCCGCCTTCGCGGTTGCACATCCAGCCGTCGGCCACGCCTTGCTTACAGGCGGCGAAGATCTGCTGGTACAGCGCGCTGGTGGGGCCGGCCTCGCGGTTCAGCTTCGCCTGCAACCCGGCATCCAGCGGCTCGTCGGCCACCAGCCGCGTGGCCGCTTGCATCAGGGCATGGAATTGATCTGGCGTGCTCACCGGGACTCCTCCTTTACACTGTCGGCGCTTTGGAATGCGGCATGAACTTCAGTGCTGCTTCAATGGCGCTTTATTGCCGCTTTAATGCGCGATGACCGCTTGGAACTGCCTGGAAGGAAAAATAGTGCTTCCATACGAAAGGGTCAAGCACTATAGTGCATAAAACAAGGCTTATCAGGGTATTTGCGGAGTCAGCCAAACATGAATCAAGCGCTAGATGCGGCGCCAACCGAACCCAGGCGGGAAGCTTTCCTGGTGGCTTTAGGCGAGCGGGTGCGCCGCCTTAGAGCCATACGCGGCATGACGCGCAAGGGTCTGTCGCAGGTGACGGGGGTGTCTGAACGGCATCTGGCCAATCTGGAACACGGGGTGGGCAACGCGTCTATCCTGGTGCTGTTGCAGATTGCGCGCGCCTTCAATTGCGCGCTGGCCGAACTGGTGGGCGACGTCACCACGGAGTCGCCCGATTGGCTGCTGATCCGCGAACTGCTCAGCGGACGCACGGAATCCGACCTGCAACGCGCACGCGAGGCGCTGACCCAGCTGTTTGGCGTGGGGGCGGGCGCGCAGCGGCCCAACCGCACGCAGCGTGTCGCGCTGATTGGGCTGCGTGGGGCGGGCAAGTCCACCCTGGGCCAGATGCTGGCCGACGACCTGGGCTACCCCTTTGTCGAGCTGAACCGCGAGATCGAACGCGTGGCCGGGTGCAGCATTCTTGAAATCCATAACCTGTACGGCCCCAACGCCTATCGCCGCTACGAACGGCGCGCGCTGGAAGAGGCCGTGCAGATCTATCCCGAAATGGTGCTGGCCACCCCCGGGGGGCTGGTATCCGAACCGGCCACGTTGAACCTGCTGCTGGCCCATTGCTACACGGTTTGGCTGCGCGCCACGCCCGAAGAACACATGGGCCGCGTCATGGCGCAAGGCGACTTCCGCCCCATGTCTGGCAACAACGAAGCCATGGCCGATCTCAAGCGCATCCTTGCCGGGCGGGAAGCCTTCTACGCCAAGGCCGACCTGACGTGGGTCACCAGCAACCTGGAAGTCCAGGAAAGCTTTGCCGGCCTGCGCACCCAGGTTCGAAAGGCCTGCGGCCTGCCGCTATAAATCTGCACTTTTATGCATGTCTCGCTTGACGTGCGTTTTTGCCTGAACTAATCTGCACAATAATTCATGTGATGCAGTATTTTTCCTGTCCAGGCAGGGCGTACGAGGAGACACACCATGAGCAGCACCGCAAACGGCCATGAAACCCGGCCCGAGGCCCGCGTTGATTTCCGCACCCGGCCCGACCTGTACCGCCACTGGCGCCTGACGTTTGACGGCCCCGTTGCAACGCTGGCCATGGACGTGGCCGAAGACGGCGGCCTGCGCCCCGGCTACAAGCTCAAGCTCAATTCGTACGACCTGGGCGTGGACATCGAACTGCACGACGCCCTGCAACGCATTCGCTTCGAGCACCCCGAAGTGAAAAGCGTGGTGGTCACCAGCATGAAAGACCGCATCTTCTGTTCGGGCGCCAACATCTTCATGCTGGGCTTGTCGTCGCACGCGTGGAAGGTCAACTTCTGCAAGTTCACCAACGAAACGCGCAACGGCATTGAAGACTCCAGCCGCCATAGCGGTTTGAAATTCATTGCGGCGCTGAACGGCGCCTGCGCGGGTGGCGGCTACGAGCTGGCGTTGGCCTGCGACGAAATCCTGCTGGTGGACGATCGATCGTCGTCGGTGGCCTTGCCCGAAGTGCCGCTGCTGGGCGTGCTGCCCGGCACCGGCGGCCTGACCCGCGTGACCGACAAGCGCCGCGTGCGCCATGACCACGCCGACATCTTCTGCACGCTGGTTGAAGGCGTGCGTGGCCAGCGCGCCAAGGACTGGCGTTTGGTGGACGACGTGGTCAAGCCCGCCCGCTTTGAAGAAGCGGTGCGCGAGCGCGCGCTGGCGCTGGCCGACACCAGCGACCGCCAGGCAGGCGAGCACGGCATTGCGCTGACGCCCATCGAACGCACCGAAACCCCCGATCGTCTGTCGTATCGCTACGTCGATATCCACCTTGATCGCGACAAGCGTCTGGCCACCTGGACCGTGCGCGCGCCCCAGGAACCGGTGCAATCCGAACTGGACGACATCGTTACGGCGGGCGCCGCTTGGTGGCCGCTGCAAATGGCGCGCGAACTGGACGACGCCATCCTGTCCATGCGCACCAACGAGCTGGACATCGGCACCTGGATCTTCAAGACCGAGGGCGACGCCGACGCCGTGCTGGCCGCCGACGCCGCGCTGCAACGCCACGCCACGCATTGGTTTGTGCGCGAAACCGCGGGCATGTTGCGCCGTACGCTGGCCCGGCTGGATGTCACGTCGCGCAGTCTGTTCGCGCTGATCGAACCGGGTTCCTGCTTTGTGGGCACCTTGCTGGAATTGGCGCTGGCCGCCGACCGCAGCTACATGCTGGACAACGACGCCGAACCGGATGCGCCCAACGCGCACATCGTCGTGGGCGAACGCAATTTCGGCGCTTATCCGATGGTCAATGGCCAAAGCCGCCTGCAACGTCGTTTCTATGAAGAGACCGCGCCGCTGGAAGCCGTGCGCGGCCGGGCCGGCCAGCCGTTGTCCGCCACCGACGCGTTGGACCTGGGCCTGGTGACCTACGCGCCGGACAGCATCGACTGGGACGACGAAGTGCGAATGATGCTGGAAGAGCGCCGCGCGCTATCGCCCGACGCATTGACGGGGCTGGAAGCCAACCTGCGTTTCGGTGGCAAGGAAACGATGGAAACGCGCATCTTCGGGCGCCTGACCGCGTGGCAGAACTGGATCTTCAACCGCCCCAACGCGGCCGGCGACAAGGGCGCGTTGAAGCTCTACGGAAAGGGCGAGCAGGCCACGTTCGACTGGAATCGCGTCTGAGCCTGCACGGGCTGGGAATGCGGGCTAAAAGCGCGTACCAACAGCGCGGACCCGAAAACAAACAAGGAGCGAGACATGTCTGGAATCAACTACACCGATAAGATCCCCAATAACGTCAACCTGTCCGGCGACCGCACCTTGCAACGCGCGCTGGAACACTGGCAACCCAACTACCTGCAATGGTGGCAAGACATGGGGCCGGACGGCTCGCACGGTTTTGACGTGTACCTGCGCACCGCCGTCAGCGTTGAACCCGACGGCTGGGCCAACTTCAACCACGTGCGCATGCCGGATTACCGCTGGGGCATTTTCCTGGCGCCGCAAGACGGCCAGCGCAAGATTCACTTTGGCGAAAACATGGGCCGCGACGTCTGGCAGGACGTGCCCGGCGAGCATCGCGCCAACCTGCGCCGCATCATCGTCACGCAGGGCGACACCGAACCCGCGTCGATTGAGCAGCAACGCCACCTGGGCCTGACCGCGCCGTCGCAGTACGACCTGCGCAACCTGTTCCAGATCAACGTCGAAGAAGGCCGCCACCTGTGGGCCATGGTGTATCTGCTGCATCGCTACTTTGGCCGCGATGGCCGCGAAGAAGCCGATGCGCTGTTGCAGCGCACGTCGGGCGATGCCGACAACCCGCGCATCCTGGGCGCCTTCAACGAAAAAACGCCGGACTGGCTGGCGTTCTACATGTTCACGTATTTCACCGACCGCGATGGCAAGTTCCAGTTATGCGCGTTGGCCGAGTCCAGCTTCGACCCGCTGGCACGCACCACGAAGTTCATGCTGACCGAAGAAGCGCACCACATGTTCGTGGGTGAATCGGGCATTTCGCGCGTGATCCAGCGCACTTGCGAAGTCATGAACCAATTGAAGACGGACGACCCGGAAAGCGTGCGCGCCGCCGGTGTAATCGACCTGCCCACCATCCAGCGCTACCTGAACTTTCACTACAGCGTCACCATCGATCTGTTCGGCGCCGACCAGTCTTCCAACGCCGCCATCTTCTATGGCTCGGGCCTGAAGGGCCGCTACGAAGAGTCCAAGCGCACCGACGACCATCAATTGAAGAACGACACCTACCGCGTGCTGACCGTGAACAACGGCAAGCTGAACGAGGTCGAGGTGCCCATGCTGAATGCGCTGAACGAAGTGCTGCGCGATGATTTCATCCGCGACTCCGTGGCGGGGATCGGCCGCTGGAACAAGGTCATCGAGAAAAGCGGCATCCCGTTCCGGCTGCACGTGCCGCACAAGGCGTTCAACCGCCAGATCGGCACGCTGGCCGGCATCCGCATGTCGCCCGAAGGCGAAATCCTGTCTGAATCACAATGGCAGGCCAACAGCCACAAGTGGCTGCCCACGCCCGAGGACCGCGCCTTTGTGGCGTCGTTGATGGGGCGCGTCACCGAACCGGGCAAGTTCGCCAACTGGATCGCGCCGCCCGTCATGGGCATCAACCGCCAGCCGGTCAACTTTGACTACGTCCGTTTCAACTGAAGGCGAAGGGGGCGGCGCGCGCGTGCCGCCCGCCCGCGCATTGGGAAGACCGCGATGAACGCCCCATTACCCGTAGATGTGCTCAAGCAGCACCTGATCGACCCCGAGATCTGCATTCGCTGCAATACGTGCGAAGAAACCTGCCCGGTCGACGCCATCACGCACGATTCCAACAACTACGTGGTGGACCCGGACATCTGCAATGGCTGCATGGCCTGTGTGCCGCCGTGCCCCACCGGGTCCATCGATAACTGGCGGCTGATGGTGCGCAGCGAAGCGTATTCGGTGCAAGAGCAGTTCGGCTGGGAAGAGCTGCCCAAGGAAAAGGCGCTGCCGGCGGCAAGCCCGACATCGACCCCGATCGAAGGCGCCGACGCATCGTTGGATTCGCCGTTGTCGCAGGCCGCCGAAACGCTTGCCGCAGCGCCCGTGCAAGCGTCCTTCACCCCGGCCGGCGCGTCCGTGCCGCCGTGGTCGGCGGCGCATCCCTACGTCAACCTGTACACGCACAAGGCGCCGATGACGGCCACGGTGGTGGGCAACTACCGCGTGACGGGCGCCGATACCGAAAGCGATATTCACCACATCGTGCTGGATTTTGGCGAACTGCCGTTTCCCGTGCTGGAAGGGCAATCGATCGGCATTCTTCCGCCCGGGGTCGACGCCCAGGGCCGCCCGCATCATGCGCGCCAGTATTCATTGGCCAGCCCGCGCGATGGCGAACGCGCGGGCTACAACAATCTGTCGTTGACGGTAAAGCGCGTTACCGAAGACCACGGCGGCGCGGCGGCGCACGGCGTGTGTTCCAACTACCTGTGCGATCTGGCCAAGAACGATACCGTGCAAGTCATCGGCCCCTTTGGGCATACGTTCCTGATGCCGAACCACCCGCGCGCCAACCTCATCATGATCTGCACC
Source organism: Achromobacter sp. B7 (assembly GCF_003600685.1). Taxonomy (NCBI): domain Bacteria; kingdom Pseudomonadati; phylum Pseudomonadota; class Betaproteobacteria; order Burkholderiales; family Alcaligenaceae; genus Achromobacter; species Achromobacter sp. B7. Next base: position 4,701,281 of record NZ_CP032084.1, on the reverse strand, counting down.
GGCACGGGTTCGGCGCCGATGCGCGCCATGACCGAGCGCTACCGGCGCCGCATCGACTCCGGCGAAAACGGCAGGCTGATGCTGTTCTTCGGCGCCCGCACCGAGCGCGAGCTGCCGTACTTCGGGCCGTTGATGAAGCTGCCGCGCGACTTCATCGATATCAATCTGGCGCTATCGCGAGAGCCCGGCCAGCCCAAGCGTTATGTGCAGGATCTGATCCGCGATCGAGCGGCGCAAGTGTGCGATTTGCTAGCGGATCGCAACACCTGTATCTATGTCTGCGGCTTGAAGGGAATGGAAGTCGGCGTGCTGGACGCCTTGCGTGATGTGACGATGCAATCGGGGCAGGATTGGTCTATCCTGCACGAGGTGCTGCGCCGCGAAGGGCGCCTGCATTTCGAGACCTATTAGCGTCATTCACCAGCGTGACATACGTGAAGACCACGGCGCGCCTTGAGCGCGCCGCTTGTTATTCCGGGGGAAAAAAACAAATGAAGTTCGCTGAATTCAAGGACGGCATGCTGATCAAGGCCGGTCCCATCACCGTGACCGAAGCCGAGATCCTGGAGTTTGCTCGCAAATTCGACCCGCAATGGTTCCACACCGACCCGCAGCGCGCGGCGGAAGGGCGCTGGGGTGGGCTGATCGCAAGCGGTTGGCACACGTGCGCGTTGGCGATGCGGATGGCGGTGGACGCCGCGCTGCACGATTCCGAATCGTTTGGTTCGCCCGGCCTGGGCGAAGTGCGCTGGCGCACGCCGGTGCGCCCCGGCGATACGCTGCGCCTGGAAGCGCGCGTGCAAGGCGCGCGCACGTCGTCATCGCGCCCGGACCTGGGCATCATCACGTGGGCCTGGACGGTCATCAATCAGCACGACGAAGGCGTGCTGGAACTGGACGCGACAAGCCTGTTTGATCTGTCGGGCGAAAACTAAAACAACGGGTCCGCGCGCCGGGTGCCGTGTGCCGCGCGCCCAAAAAAAAACCGCCTTCATCCGAAGGCGGTTTTTGCATTCAAGCCGGCGAACCGGCAAGCGATCGATCCATCAACGGATCAAGCGATCAATAGAACGCCTGGATGCCCGTTTGCGCGCGGCCCAGGATCAGGGCGTGCACGTCGTGGGTGCCTTCGTAGGTGTTGACCACTTCCAGGTTCACCAGGTGGCGGGCCACGCCGAATTCATCCGAAATGCCGTTGCCGCCGAGCATGTCGCGAGCCAGGCGGGCAATGTCCAGCGCCTTGCCGCAGGAGTTGCGCTTCATGATGGACGTGATTTCGACGGCGGCGGTGCCTTCGTCCTTCATGCGGCCCAAACGCAGGCAGCCTTGCAGGGCCAGCGTGATTTCGGTTTGCATGTCGGCCAGCTTCTTCTGGATCAGCTGGTTGGCGGCCAGCGGGCGGCCGAACTGCTTGCGGTCCAGCGTGTACTGGCGGGCGGTATGCCAGCAGGCTTCGGCGGCGCCGACAGCGCCCCAGGCGATGCCGTAGCGGGCAGAGTTCAGGCAGGTGAACGGACCCTTCAGGCCGGACACGCCGGGCATCATCTGGTCTTCGGACACTTCCACTTCGTCCATGACGATTTCGCCGGTGATCGACGCGCGCAGGCCGACCTTGCCGTGGATGGCGGGGGCCGACAGGCCCTTCATGCCCTTGTCCAGGATGAAGCCGCGGATCTTGCCGTCGAAGTCGCCGCCAACGCACTTGGCCCACACCACGAACACGTCCGCGATGGGCGAGTTGGTGATCCACATCTTGTTGCCGGAAATCTTGTAGCCGTCGGACGTCTTGACGGCGCGGGTTTCCATGCCGCCGGGGTCGGAGCCGTGGTTCGGTTCGGTCAGGCCGAAGCACCCGATCCATTCGCCGCGAGCCAGCTTGGGCAGGTACTTCTGCTTTTGCGCTTCGCTGCCGAATTCGTTGATCGGCACCATCACCAGCGACGACTGCACGCTCATCATCGAGCGGTAGCCGGAGTCGATGCGTTCGACTTCGCGGGCGATCAGGCCGTAGCTGACATAGTTCATGCCGGCGCCGCCGTAGGCTTCAGGAATGGTGGCGCCCAGCAGGCCGAGTTCGCCCATTTCCGAGAAGATTTCCGGATCGGTCTTCTCGTTGCGGAAGGCGTTCAGCACGCGGGGGGCAAGCTTGTCCTGCGAATAGGCATAGGCGGCATCGCGCACCATGCGTTCTTCTTCGGTCAGTTGCTGGTCCAGCAACAGGGGATCTTGCCATTGAAAAGAAGGATTCGAGGACATGCTGGGTCTCCGCTATGGATTTCCGTATTCGGAATCTAGAAAGTTTAAACCTAAAATAATTCGGGCGGCAAGTTCGGGTTTCCGAGGGCGGCGCGCGGGGGAGCGCGCCGCTGGATTGCCGGCCGGATCAGGGGGTATTAGTGCTGGGCTTTGAGCGCCGCGTCGCGGATCTTTTCCAAGGTCGTCGACGGGGTGATGGTTTCGGGGTCGATGAAGCAGTGCAGGATGGCCGGCTTGCCGCTGGCCAGCGCGCGTTCGAAAGCCGGGCCGAATTGTTCGGTGGTTTCCACGCGTTCGCCGTGGCCGCCAAAGGCGCGCGCGTAGTCGGCAAAGTCCGGGTTTTTCAGTTCGGTCGCGGACACGCGGCCGGGATAGTGCTTTTCCTGGTGCATGCGGATGGTGCCGTACATGCCGTTGTCGACCAGCACCACGATGATGGGCAGGTCGTACTGGACGGCGGTGGCAAATTCCTGGCCGTGCATCAGGAAGCAGCCGTCGCCGGCAAAGCAGACAACCGTCTTGTCGGGCCAGACGCGCTTGGCGCCCACTGCCGCGGGCAGGCCATAGCCCATCGAGCCCGACGTCGGCGCCAACTGCGTGCCAAAACGCGTGAAGCGGTGGAAGCGATGCAGCCAGGTGGCGTAGTTGCCCGCGCCGTTGGTCATGATGGCGTCGGCCGGCAGCGTCTTTTCCAGATAGGCCATGACCTGGCCCATTTGCAGCGCGCCCGGCGTCGTGATGGTTTCCGGGTCGCTCCATTTCAGGTACGACTCGCGCATGGCTTGCGTGCCTTCCGCCCACACGGGCTTGGCCGGCGCCTTCAGGCCGCCCAGCGATTCGGCGAACGCGGCGGGCGACGTGTTGATGGCCAGCGTGGCGCGGTAGACGCGGCCGAGTTCGGCGGTGTCGGGATGCACGTGCACCAGCTTTTGCTTCGGGACAGGGATGTCCAGCAGCGTGTAGGCCTGGCTGGGGTTTTCGGACATGCGGCCGCCCACCAGCAGGATCAGGTCGGCGTCGGCCACGCGCTTGAGCAGCGCCGGGTTGATGCCCAGGCCCACGTCGCCGATAAAGCACGGGTGGTCTGCCGGGAACAACATCTGGCGGCGGAACGACACCGCCGTGGGCAGCGCATGGCGCTGCGCGAAGTCGGCAAACTGCTGCACCGCGCGGGCGTCCCAGCGGGTGCCGCCCAGGATGGCGACGGGGTTCTTGGCGTCGGCCAGCAACTTTTCCAGGTCGGCCAACTGGCCGGCCGTGGGGGAGGATTCGATCAACTCATAGCGCGGGGCGTCGGCCACCTTGGCCGCTTCGACCAGCATGTCTTCGGGCAGCGCAATCACGACGGGGCCGGGACGGCCCGACGTGGCGATGTGGAACGCGCGCGAGATCAGTTCGGGGATGCGTTCGACCTGATCGATCTCGGTGACCCACTTGGCCTGCGTGCCGAAGACGGCGCGGTAGTCCATTTCCTGAAAGGCTTCGCGTTCGCGCATGCCCCGTTCGATCTGGCCCACGAACAGGATCAGCGGCGTGGAATCCTGCTTGGCAATGTGCACGCCGGCCAGCGCGTTGGACGCGCCCGGGCCACGGGTCACCATGCAGATGCCGGGTTCGCCGGTCAGCTTGCCGTGCGCGTCGGCCATCATGGCCGCGCCGCCTTCCTGACGGCACACCGTCACTTTGATGTCCGCGTCGTGCAGGCCGTCCAGCACCGCCAGGTAGCTCTCGCCGGGAACGCAGAAAACGTGTTTGACGCCCTGGGCGACCAGTTGGTCGACCAGAATGTGACCGCCAAGGCGGGAATCTTGCTGAGACATGGTGGGGTGTCGTGGGTAGCCGAGGATAAGACTCCCGAGGATATGTGCCCTGGCCGCACAACGCAATTGATAAAATTGCACAATCTATTGATTCCCCGGCACGTAGTGCCCTGTTGGCTTTCAGGCAGTTTGGTCCATGAGAAACGGCATCCCCAATTTGACCGCCTTGCAGGCGTTCGAGGCATCGGCCCGGCTGGGCAGCTTTTCCCGGGCGGCCGAAGAACTGTCCCTGACGCACAGCGCGGTCTACCGCCAGGTGGCCAGCCTGGAAGCACGCCTGGGCGTGCAACTGTTCACCCGCGTGCGCCGGCGCATCGTGCTGACCGATCACGGCGCCGAATACGCGGGACGCATCCGTCACCATCTGGACCAGATCGAGAAAGACACCTTCGGGCTGGTCAGCCGTACGGGCATGGGGCGCAGCATCCATATCGCGGTGGTGCCCACGCTGGCCACCACGTGGTTGATCCCGCGACTGGCCGATTTCCAGGACGCGCACGCGGACATCACCGTCAGCCTGTCGGTGCGCACCTTGCCGTTTCAGTTCAAGGACCAGCCGTTTGACGGCGCGCTGTATCACGGCGACGGCCTGTGGCCCGGCACCCAGGGCGTGTTGCTGTTTCCCGAGCGCGAACTGGTGCCGGTGTGCGCGCCGGCGCTGGCCGCCCGGGCCGCCAAGACGGCGCAAGCCGGGGTCAGCGTGCTGGCGGGCATGACGCATCTACACCTGGCCTCGCGGCCGGACGCCTGGCGCCAGTGGTACGGCGCCAATAACCATCTTTATGGCCCGCAGGCGGCGGGCGGCCCGCGCTATGAGCTGTTCACCATGGTGATGGCGGCGGTGCAGGCCGGCTTGGGGGTGGGGCTGATGCCGCGCTTTCTGGCGCAGCCCGCGCTGGACCAGGGCACGCTGGCCATGCCGGAGCCGCAGTCGCTGACCGTCAGCCAGGGGTATTACTTTGGCTATCCACAGCGCAGCGAACGCTCCGACGCACTGAAGCTGTTTGAAGCCTGGCTGAAGTCCGCGGCGGCGGGCGTCGGGGAACGATAACCGCCGGCTGCCCGACGCGCCCTCGGCTTTCGAGCCTGCCGCCGTCTTCCGAACGTTCTAGAATGCCGCATCCCTATGTCGACTTCCCGCCCGCCCTTAGCTTCCCAAGCCGATATCGACGCCTTCATCGACGCCGTGTGGCTTGAAGACGGCTTGTCCGCCAACACGCTGGCCGCCTATCGCCGCGACCTGACGGGTTTCGCCCGCTGGCTGGAAGACCCCGAAGCGTACGCCCGAGAAATGGCCGACCGCTATGGCGATGCGGCCGGCGCGCACGCGTTGCCCGTCGGGCAAGCCAAGCCGCTGTCCAAGGCCGACAAGGCCGACATCGAAGCCTGGTTCGCCTTCCGCCACGAAGAAACCCGCGCCACCACCGCCAACCGCCGGCTGGCCGCGCTGCGGCGCTTTTTCGCCTGGGCGCTGCGCGAGCATCGCGCCGAACGCGATCCCTGCCTGACCCTGATTGCCGCCAAGCAGCCGCCGCGCCTGCCCAAGACGCTGTCTGAACAACAGGTGGATGCGTTGCTGCGCGCACCGGATGCCACGCAACCACGCGGCCTGCGCGACCGCGCCATGCTGGAAACGCTGTATGCCACCGGCCTGCGCGTGTCCGAACTGGTGGGCGTGCGCGCCCTGGATGTCAGCCTGAACGAAGGCGTGGTGCGCGTGGTGCTGGGCAAGGGCGGCAAGGACCGCCTGGTGCCGCTGGGCGCCGAGGCCGCCCACTGGATCGACCAGTACATGAAGACGGCGCGCCCCGAACTGGCGGCGGGCCGGCAGAGCGACGCGCTGTTCATTACCGGCCGCGCCGAAGCCATGTCGCGGCAAGCGTTCTGGCAGTTGGTGAAAAAATACGCGTTGCTGGCCGACATCCACGCACCGCTATCCCCGCACGTGCTGCGCCACGCCTTTGCCACGCATCTGCTGAACCATGGCGCAGACCTGCGCGTGGTGCAGATGCTGCTGGGCCACGCCGATATTTCCACCACGCAGATCTACACGCACGTGGCACGCGAGCGCCTCAAGGCGCTGCACGCCGCCCACCACCCGCGCGGATAGCCACCGGCGGACGCCCGTTCTTTGCCTTGTATTTAGCCTTGTTTTTAGCCCTGCTCTTGTTCCTCTTCTTCCCCATCTCGACCCGGCCTATCCATGAGCAAAGCCCGCCACGTTTCGGAAACCCCCGCCACCCAGCTCCTCAAGCAGCACAAGGTGCCTTACACCGAGCACACCTACGACTACGTCGACCATGGCGGTGCCGGTGAGGCCGCGCGCCAGCTGGGCCTGGACCCGCATGCCGTCGTCAAGACCTTGGTGATGGAAGACGAATCGGCCAAGCCCTTGATCGTGGTGATGCACGGCGACCGCGAGGTCTCCACGAAGAACCTGGCGCGTCAGGCCGGCCTGAAAAAGGTCGAGCCCTGCAAGCCCGAGGTGGCGCAGCGGCATTCCGGTTACCAGGTGGGCGGCACGTCGCCCTTCGGCACGCGCAAGAAAATGCCGGTGTGGGTCGAAGCCGATGTGCTGACGTACCCGGTCGTCTATATCAACGGCGGCAGGCGCGGCTACCTGATCGGCATCGACCCCAACGTGCTGGTCACGGTGCTGGGCGCAAAGCCGGTGTCGGTGGCGTTGGAATAAGGCGGCCGTGCGGCTCAGGCGCTGACCAGCGCCCACAAGTTTTCGGCAACCGGCGCCATGTCGCTCGGTTGCCTGAAGAGGCAGATCTCAAGCGGGATGTCCCATTCCGGTCCCCCGGCGCGGACCAGCTTGCCGTCTTGCAAGTCTTCATGCACCAGCATGTCCGGCAGCCACGCGATGCCGCGGCCCTGGATCGCCATGGACCGCAGCAGCGTGGCGTGCGGTCCGACAAAGCTGGTCTGAATGCGGTCAGCGTGCATTGGCTTGTATCGCAATTGGCTGGCCACGATGCGGCCCAGTCCTGATGTGGACCCATAGGCCAGGAACGGCACCGCGTCGTCGCCATCCAGGCGGTGTGTCGGTTCGCCCTTGGCGTCCGAGGCCGGCGCACTGACGGGCACCAGCACGTCGGTACCCAGGCACACCTTGGGATAGGCGAATTCATCCAGCCGGCTGGCTACCTGAGGATGACGGTGGCACAGCAGGAACTGCACGCGACGCTGCGCCATCAGGTCTTCGCAGGCCTGGAAACTGTCGGACATCATCTGGATGGCGCCGACTTCCATCCTGGTTTCCAGCCGCGTCAGCCATTTGGGGAAGAACGACAACGCCAGCAGATGCGTCGCGGCAAAGCGCAGGCTGGCGCCGTGCTGCGCGTGGGCGGCCATGGCCTTGATGCGCGCGGCCCCCAGGTCGGCCATCACCTGCTTGAGCAGCGGCAGGAATTTCTGGCCCGCCGCGGTCAGCTCGGTGGGGTGGGTGCTGCGGTCGAACAGGTCGGCGCCCACCCATTCTTCCAGCGCGCGAATGTGTCGGCTGAATGCCGGTTGTGCGATGGCGCGCGCGTCCGCCGCGCGCGAAAAACTGCCTGTCTCGGCCAGGGCGCAAAAGTCCTCCAGCCAATTCATGTCCAAAGGTCGATTTCCGGGTCCCATGAGGTGTGTGCGCCGCAGCAAAAATAATTCTATGCAATTCGAGTATTGGACGGCCGCAAGGGGCTACCGCGATCATAAAGCCATTCCAACACGTACAAGATACGGAGACGCAGCATGGCTTCCATCTCGAATTACCGCGGCATCATCCCGGCAATTTCCTGCCCCTTTACCGCCGACCACCGCATCGACGAACCCGCGCTTCGCCGCCTGGCGTCGTGGCTGGCCGGCCATGATGGCGTGGTTGCCGTCATGACCAACGGCCACACCGGCGAGGTGTTTTCCCTGACCCCGTCCGAACGCACGCAGGTCACCCGTATCGTGGCCGACGAGCTGCGCGGCAAGCTGCCGGTGATTTCGTCGATTGTGTGCGAAGGCATTGCCGAGGCCACGGAACATGCCCGCGCCGCGCGGGAAGCGGGCGCCGCCGCATTGGACGTCATGCCGCCTCATCACTGGCTGCGCTTTGGCTTCACGCCCGGGCACGCGCTGGATTATTTCGACGCCATACACCGCGCCGCGCCCGACCTGGACCTGGTGTGCCACGTATATCCCGCGTGGACGCGCGCCTCGTATTCGTCGCAGCTGCTGGCGGACCTGGCCCGCCTGCCGTACGTGCAGGCGTTCAAGGTGGGCCAGCGCGACATGAACAAATATGCCCGCGACATCCAGGCGCTGCGCGACGCGGATGCGTCCAAGGCCATCCTGACCTGCCACGACGAATACCTGCTGGCCTCGATGGTGCAGGGCGTGGACGGCGCGCTGGTCGGCTTCGCCACCTTCATCCCGCAACTCATCATCGACCTGTGGGAAGCCGTCAAGGCGGGCGACCTGAAGCGCGCCCAGCAGGTGCAGGCGCTGATCACGCCGCTGAAAGATGCGGTCTACGGCGGCGGCGAGCCCACTGGCGAGGCGCATGCCCGCATGAAGGCCGGCATGTACCTGGCCGGAGTGCTGGACAACGCCACCGTGCGCCCGCCCACCGAGGCGCCCGGCGACGCCGACATGGACGCACTGCGCGCGGCGCTGTCGAACGCGAAGTTGCTGGCGCGCTAGCACCGATTGCGCGCGTGGCGGCACGCAAGCAGGCGGATGGCCTTGGGGCCATACCGCCGCACGATGCCGCAACGGATCATCAATAAGAGGAGACAAATCATGCAAAAAAGAATCGTGTTGCGCGGCCTGGTTGCGCTGTGCGTCGGTCTTGCCGGCGGCGGGGTGCATAGTCTGGCCCAGGCCCAGAACAGCTACCCGTCGCATCAGGTCCGGTTTGTGATTCCCTTTCCGCCTGGCGGCACGCTGGACATGCTGGGCCGCGATCTTGCCCAGAAGCTCAGTGAGCAGACGGGGCAAACCTTCATCGTGGAAAACCGCTCGGGCGGCAACGGCATCATCGGCGCCGACGTGGTGGCCAAGTCGCCGGCCGATGGCTACACCCTGCTATTTAACGCGTCGACCTTCACGACGGCGCCGATGACGATGAAGTCGGTGCCTTACGACGTCGACAAGAATTTTGTGCCCGTGGCCCTGGCGGGCAAGGCGCCGTTGTCCCTGTCCGTGAAAAAAGATCTGCCGGTAACGGACCTGGCCGGCCTGCTGACGTATGCCAAGCAGAACCCGGGCCGCCTGACTTTTGCCGTGGGCTCGATCGGGTCGGCCGGCCATCTGGCTACAGAACTGCTCAAGCGCCAAGGCGGCCTGGACTACACGGTGATCCCGTATCGCGGCACGTCGCCCGCGCTGCAAGATCTGGTGGGCGGGCGTATTGACGGCTTCATCGACCCCGTGCTGGGCGCGGTGTCGTACTACAAAAGCGGCATGCTGAAGATACTGGCCGTGACGTCCGAGGCGCGCTTGCCCAACCTGCCCGACGTGCCCACCGTCAGCGAAATCTTGCCGGGTTATCAGTTCTATAGCTGGTACGGGCTGTGGGCGCCGGCCGGCACGCCCGCCCCCGTTGTCGAGAAGTTGAACGCCGAGGTCAACAAGGCCCTGTCCTCGGGCATGACGGCCAAGTACGAACAGCTGGGGGTGACCTTGACGCCGGGGTCCGCCGGTGCGTTCGCGCAATTCCAGAAAGACGACATGGCGCGCTCGCTCAAGATCGTGCAAGAGGGGCGCATTCATGTCGAATGAACGCAGCGCCGGCCTGGCCGTGGTGACGGGCGCCACGGGCGGCATCGGGCTTGCCATCGTGCAGCATCTGCTGACGGCGGGGTGGCAGGTGGCGGGCCTGGACATCGGGCCGGCCGTGGCGCGGCACGATGCCTATCGCCACATTACGGTCGACCTGTGCGACGAGGCTGCAACGCGGCGCGTGCTGGATACGCTCAAGGATGCGCGCGCGCTTGTTCATGCCGCGGGCATATTGCGGGTCGGGCCCCTGGCGCTGATGGACCCGGCCGACGGCGAGCGCATGTGGAAGCTGCACGTGGATGTCGCCGTTCGCCTGGCGCAGATCCTGACGCCCGAGATGGCCGCGCGCGGTGATGGCCGTGTGGTGCTGATCGGCAGCCGCGTGGCGCAGGGCATGGCGGGTCGCAGCCAGTACGCCGCGTCCAAGGCCGCGCTGGTGGCATTGGCGCGCAGCTGGGCCGCCGAGCTGGCGCCGCAGGGCGTGACGGTGAACGTGGTGTCGCCGGCCGCCACGCAGACGGCCATGCTGGATGACCCGGCGCGCGCGGCCAGCGCGCCGCGCATGCCGCCGATCGGGCGGCTGATCCAGCCCGACGAAATCGCGGCATTGGTGCACTTTCTGATGTCGCGCGAGGCGGCGGCGATCACCGGCCAGGACATCGCGATCTGCGGCGGCGCATCGCTGCCGCGCTGAACGCCTTTGCGGCACTGCGCGGGATACCACGCTTGCCTGCCGCGCGTGGTATCCCATTACCACCATCCGTCTTCGCGGCGGGGGCACAATGGCCGCTACAACATCAAGAACCGGGCCCCACCACGCTGGGCGCGCAACCGGCTGCCCTCATCCCAAGGAGACTTCCATGAGCAAAAGACTGTTGATGCTGGTCGGCGATTACGCCGAAGACTACGAAACCATGGTGCCGTTCCAGACGCTGCTGGCCGTGGGGCACACCGTGCACGCGGTCTGCCCGGACAAGAAAGCGGGCGACACCATTGCCACCGCCATCCACGACTTCGAAGGCGCCCAAACCTACAGCGAAAAGCGCGGCCACAACTTTGCGCTGAATTTTGATTTTGCCCGCGTCGAACCGGCGTCGTATGACGGCCTGGTCATTCCGGGCGGCCGCGCACCGGAATACCTGCGCTTGAACGAAAAGGTATTGGAGATCGTGCGTTATTTCGATCAAGCCGGAAAGCCGATCGCTGCCGTGTGCCATGGCGCGCAGTTGCTGGCCGCTGCCGGCATCCTGAAAGGCCGCACCTGCTCGGCGTACCCGGCGTGCGCACCGGAAGTGCGTCTGGCGGGCGGCACCTATGCCGAGATCGGCATCGACCAGGCCTATACCGACGGCAACCTGGTGACCGCGCCCGCGTGGCCCGCGCATCCGGCATGGCTGTCGCAGTTCCTGGCGGTGCTGGGCACGAAGATCACGCACTGACGCGACGAGCGCGCAACGGCTCCCCGGGGCATGGGAGTGCCCCGGGGAGCCGTTGCGTTCAAGCCATCAAGCCATCAAGCGATCACGGGATCACGGGATCACGGGATCACGCCCCGAAAGCCCTTGTGTTCAACCGATCCCGTCAGGTCGGGTCAGGCAAAGTCCAGCACGACGCGGCCTTCGATCTGCCCTTGCTTCATGCGGTCGAACACGCTGTTGATGTTCTCCAGCCGGTCCGTGGAGACGGTCGCGCGGACCTTGCCCTCTTCGGCGAATTGCAGCGATTCCTGCAAGTCCAAGCGCGAACCCACGATGGAACCGCGCACGGTCACGCCGTTGAGCACCATGTCGAAGATGGACAGCGGGAAGTCGCCCGGTGGCAAGCCGTTCAGCGCCACGGTGCCGCCGCGCCGCACCATGCCCAGCGCCTGTTCGAAAGCCTTGGGCGACACGGCGGTGATCAGCGCGCCATGGGCGCCGCCAATTTCACGCTTCAGGTAAGCCGCCGGGTCTGTCGTCCGGGCATTGACGGTGACTTCGGCGCCCAGGCGGCGAGCCAGATCCAGCTTGGCGTCGTCGATGTCCACGGCGGCCACGTTCAGGCCCATTGCGCGGGCGTATTGCACGGCCATGTGGCCCAGCCCGCCCACGCCCGAAATCACGACCCAGTTGCCGGGCCGCGTGTCCGTCATCTTCAAGCCTTTGTAGACGGTCACCCCCGCGCACAGCACGGGAGCAATGTCGATGAAGCCAACGTTCTTGGGCAGCAGCCCCACGTAGTCGGCGGCGGCCAGCGCGTATTCCGCGAAGCCGCCGTTGACGGAGTAGCCGGCGTTCTGTTGCTGTTCGCACAGGGTTTCCCAGCCGCCCAGGCAATGTTCGCAATGGCCGCAAGCGGAATACAGCCACGGGATGCCGACGCGATCGCCTTCTTTCACATGGGTCACGCCCGCGCCCACCGCCACCACGTGGCCGACGCCTTCGTGGCCGGGAATGAAGGGCGGGTTGGGTTTGACGGGCCAGTCGCCCTGCACGGCATGCAGGTCGGTATGACAAACCCCGCAGGCCTCGATCTTGACCAGCAATTCGCCCGGCCCGGGTCGCGGCACCGCGACTTCCTCGATCACCAGGGGTTCACCAAATGCGCGCGCTACTGCGGCCTTCATGGTTTTATCCATCTCTACCTCCGAAGTCAGGTCTGTTTCACCATGCTCGAACGCGGACAGCTTTTAATCCATGATTTATATCAACCCGTAGTTGATGGAAGGCGATAGGAAACGTGTCGTTGCAGAATCGTTAGACTCCGGCCCCCAAAAATGCCGGGGTCGCGGGCCGCGTATTCAAGGGTTAACGGGACGGGGCAGGGCGCGGCGCATGGCGGCGGCGTGGCATCTTGCAGCCGCCGCGCCAAACGTCGTACAGTGGTCCACCGCAGGCGCGCTGTTTGGCATGGCGCGCCGACCTTGCAGGAGCCCCCCATGTGTGAAATCTTCATCCGCGCAAGCGAGCAGTCGTACGCGCCCGAAACCCGGTCTTTGCGCCTGCACGGCGTGGCAACCAGCTTGCGACTGGAACGGCTGTTCTGGCAAACCCTGGAAGAAATCGCGGGGCGCGACGGCATGCGCGTTACGCAACTGATCGAGCGCCTGTACGACGAACTGGTCGAATATCGGGGCGAAGCCGCCAACTTCACGTCGTTCCTGCGCGTGTGCTGCCTGCGTTATCAACTGCTGCAAGCCGATGGCCGAATTCCGCGCGACGCGGCCGTGCCGATCCAATCGCTGAACCCGCAAGCCGTGCTGCAAGGCCTGCCCGCTTCCATGTACGACGCTGAGCCGCTGCGCCCCAAACGCCGCGCCGCCGCGTAGCAAGACCGAATTGCGCCGGCGAACGTAGCGCATTCAAGCGCCGCGCATCCAAAAGAAAAGGCCCGATCAGATCGGGCCTTTTCATTGCGCAGCGCTTAGCGGGTCAGGCGTTCAGCCACCCGGTTGAATCGACGCCAGCGCCACTTCGTTCTGCACGATACGGCGGATGCGCACCGCATCGCCAATCCGTGACAGCTTGCCCTGCGAATCCAGCAGCACGATGGCCAGGTCGCGGCCATTGATGCGAGCCAGCATCACCAGGCATTCGCCGGCTTCGTTGATGTAGCCGGTCTTGGACACCTTGATGTCCCAGTCGGGTTTGCGCACCAGCAGGTTCGTGTTGCGGAAGGTCTGCGTGCGGTTGTTGATTTCAACTTCGTACTCGGTATCGGTCGAGTAGCGGTGAATCAACGGCCGCTGCGAGGCCGCGCGCAGCAGGCGGGCCAGATCGTGCGGCGACGACACGTTGTTGCTGGACAGGCCGGTGGGCTCGATAAAGCGCGTGCTGGTCATGCCCAACGATTGCGCCTTGGCGTTCATGGCGGCCACGAACGCGGGCAGGCCGCCCGGGTAATGGCGGCCCAGCGCGTTGGCGGCGCGGTTCTCGGAAGACATCAGCGCCAAGTGCAGCATGTCGCCGCGCGACAGCTTGGTGCCCACGCGCAGACGCGACGTCGTGTGCTTCAGGCCATCGACGTCGTCGTCGGTGATCTCAAGCATTTCATCCATCGGCAAGTTGGCGTCCACCACGACCACGGCGGTCATCAGCTTCGAAATGGAAGCGATGGGGCGCACCACGTTTTCGTTCTTCGCAAAAAGGACGGTCGAGGTTTCCAGGTCTTGCACATAGGCGGTGCTGGATCGCAGCGCCGCCGCTTCCGCGCGTACCGACGAGGCGGGCGGCGGCATGGCTGCCGACGCAGCCCCGGCCGCAGCCAGGCGCTGGGCGCGGCCGGGCTTGTTCGGCTTGCCGTTCTTGCCCGTGGCGGCGCCTTTCTTAGGCGGCGTGGCCTTGGCGGCCACCTGCTTGCCGCCCTTGGGCGCGGCGTTCTTGGCGGTGGACGCAGACTTGGGCGGGGCTTTCTTGGCGGTGGACGAAGATTTGGGCGCGGCTTGCTTGGCAGAGGCCGAAGACTTCGGCGCGGCTTGCTTGCCCGCCGACGTCTTGCCGGCGCTGGCCTTGGGAGCAGGCGCTTTCTTGGCTTGTTGCGCCTTGCAAGCCGCCGATTTGGCGTTGGTCTTGCAAGGGTCAGAATTTTTCGCGGCTTGCGCGGCGGGGGGCAGGAGCGCGCACAGCGCCAGCGCCGCCGGCGCTACCGCGTTCGCAATTGCACGTTTCCAGGAAAATGCCATGGTTGAGCAGGCTTGTCAGTCTGTGAAAAAGTATTTCTTAAGCCGGCGTGACGTCGGTTCAGGAAAAGTCCAGATGAATTAGGGGCTTACGCGTCGAATTTAAACAGCACATCAAGTTGCACGCAAGGCGATTCGCCATCTTGCCCGAAAAAAATATCGGTGACGTATTGACGAAGATTCAATTCGTCACAAGGAGCGACATGAGAAGCTACCGGCGCAAGGCGCGTGAGCGTAGCCCGGATTAACCCTCATCTGGCTGAACGCGTGGCATGGCGGGAAGCAAATTGGCGTGGGAATCGAGGCCGGAGGGTGGCCTCGCCGGGTGGAATCGAACCACCAATTGACCCTTAGGAGGGGCCGGTTATATCCATTTAACTACGGCGAGACGGTCAGGCTGGGGTCGCGCATGGGGTGGCGACCGGGCCAGAGTTTATCACTGCCTTGGGCCTTCAGCGGCGTACAGCCACCGGCGGCGGCCGGTGCAAAGGGTATGGCGGGCTTGCCCGCCCGACGGCTTCGTACTTGTCTGATATTGCAGGCCAGACGTCAGCCCGGAGCGCGTTCGCCGCCGCGCCCGCGTCATAATGCGCAACGCCGCCGGGCATCATCACAATTACAACTTGCGCCCTCGGCCCGCCCCCTATGCAGGAGACTTGCGCCATGACGCTGGGCTGGCTTGCGCTTGCCTTGTTCGCCCTTGCCCCGCTCGCGGTTGCCGCGCTTAGGTGGGCGGGACGCTTTCGGCCCGGCGCGGGGGCGCTGCCCCGCGTGCCCGACCTGCTGGCCACGTTGGACAGCATCGATCAGGGCGTCAGCGTGGTGGATGCCCGTATGCGGCTGGTGGCGTGGAATCGGCAATATCAACGTTTTTTTGACTATCCGGACGGCCTGCTCAAAGTCGGCCGACCCGTCGCGGACGTGATCCGCTTCAACGCGCGGCGTGGCAAATTTGGCTCTGGCCCCGGGCTGGATATCGAAGCGGTCGTGCGCAAGCGGGTCGGCTTCATGCGGGCGGGCACCGTCTATCGCGGCCAGCGCACGTTGCGGTGTGGGCGGGTGGTGGAGCTTCGGGGCCGGCCGTTGCCGCGAGGCGGCTACGTCACCAGCTACCGCGACATCACCGACTTCAAGCGCGTGCAGCTTCAACTGCGCGACATCCATGACACCTTTGAGCGGCGTGTCAGCGCGCGCACCCGCCAGATCGAGGCGGCGCAGCAGTCACGCACGCAGTTTCTGACGGCGGTAAGTCACGATGTGCTGCAACCGATCAACGCGGCGCGCTTGTTTGCGTCGGCGCTGAACGAGGAACATGAGCCCGAGGCGCAGCGCTACCTGGCCGGGCGGATCAACACGTCACTGCGCGCGGCCGAAGAGCTGCTTGACGGCTTGCTCGATGTGTCGCGCTTGAACGCCGGCATGTTGCAGGCAGAGCCTTGCGACTTCGACGTCGAACCGCTGCTGCGCCAACTGGCGGACCAGTACGGCCTGGTCGCGCTGCGGGCGGGCTTGCAATTGCGCCTGCATGCCAGGCGCCCGCTGCCGGTGCGCAGCGACCCGCGCCTGTTGCGCCGCATCTTGCAGAACTTCCTGGCCAATGCGCTGCGCTACACACGCAGCGGCCGCATCCTGTTAAGCGCGCGGCCCTGCGGCGGGCACGTGCGCTTGCAGGTCTGGGACACCGGGCCGGGGATTGCGCCCCACCAGCTACGCACCGTCTACGACGAGTTTCAGCGCCACGCCCCGGAGCAGGACGAGCCCCTTCGCGGGTATGGTCTGGGCCTGTCCATCTGCCGGCGGTTTGCCTCGCTGCTGGGGCATCCGCTGGACGCGCGATCGGCCGTTGGGCGCGGCAGTGTGTTTTCGATCAGCGTGCCGCGATCAAACACGTGCCTGCAAGGGCCGCCGCCGCGCCTGGAACGCCCGCTGTCGCATGGCTCGCTACAAGGCCTGCGTGTGTTGTGCCTGGATAGCGACCCCGACGTGCTGGGCTGCATGCAGGCGCTGCTGGGCCGCTGGCAGGCCAGCGTGCTGTGCGCCGCCACGCTGGACGAGGCGCTGTCGATGATGCGGCATCAACCGCACGTGCTGCTGGTGGACTATCACTTGCGCGACCGCCTTGACGGCCTGGACAGCCTGGATGCGCTGCGCGCGGCCGCGCCGTCCGTACGAGGCGCGTTGCTGTCGGTGGATGGCGATAGCGCCTTGAAGCAGGCTGCGCGGTTACGCGGCTATCGGGTGCTGGCCAAGCCCGTCAAGCCCGCGTCGCTGCGCGCCTTTCTGGCCGCAAAACTGCGCGCTCAGGCCACGCTCAAACCTTGATGCCGCAACGCCAGGTGCCCAGCCCCAGGCGTTCGGCGATCAATACCGCCTGCGTCCGGTTGGACACGCGCAGCTTGCGCATGATGGCCGTCATGTGCGCCTTGATGGTGGCTTCGGACACCTGCAATTCATGCGCGATCTGTTTGTTCAACAGCCCGGCGCCCACCATCTGCAACACGCGAAACTGCTGTGGCGTCAGTTCGCGTACGCTGGCCGCCATCATGGGTTCGCGTGCCGCCGACGCCTTGGCGGCAGGGGTGGCGCCTGGCACCCAGGCGCCACCGTCCATCACGTGGATCAGGGCCGCGCGCAGCATTTGCGCATCGGATGATTTCGGGATGAAGCCCATCGCGCCGTGATCCAGCGCCCGCCGTATCAGCAGCGGATCTTCATGCGCCGACACAATGACGATCGGCAGTTGCGGATGTTGGCCGCGCAACTGCTTCAGCGGCCCCAGGCCCGACGAGCCGGGCATGTCCAGGTCCAGCAAGAGCAGGTCGGCGTCGGGGCAGGAATCGACCAGGTCGTAAAGCACGCTGACCTGGTCGGCCTCGTGGATGACCGCGCCGGGAAAGACCCGGCCGATCACACCACGCAGGGCTTCACGAAACAGCGGGTGGTCATCGGCGATAAGCAGGACAGGCATCGGCCGATCATGCCACACGCCGTTCGCGGACCAGCGCCTGCACCACCGACGGATCGGCCAGTGTGGTGATGTCGCCCAGATCGTCCACGGAGTTCTCGGCAATCTTGCGCAAGATGCGCCGCATGATCTTGCCCGAGCGCGTCTTGGGCAGGCTGGGCGCCCATTGCAGATGGTCGGGCGTGGCGATGGGGCCGATCTCGCGGCGCACGTGCGCCACCAGTTCGTGACGCAGCGCATCGGACGGTTCCGCGCCCGCCTTCAGCGTGACATACACGTAGATGCCCTGGCCCTTGATGTCATGCGCGAAGCCCACGGCCGCGGCCTCCGCCACCTTGGGATGCAGCACCAGCGCGCTTTCCAGTTCGGCGGTGCCGATGCGGTGCCCGCTGACGTTAAGCACATCGTCCACGCGCCCGGTGATCCAGTAGTCGCCGTCTTCGTCGCGGCGGCAACTGTCGCCTGTGAAGTACATGCCGGGGTAATCCTTGAAGCAGCTCTGGATATAGCGCGGTTCGTCGCCGTACACGGTGCGCGCCTGCCCCGGCCAGGAGTCGCGGATGAACAGGTTGCCCTCGCCGGCGCCCTCGATGATGGCGCCGGTCTTGACGTCAACAAGCTCGGGCCGGATGCCGAAGAACGGCGTGCCGGCCGCGCCGGGTTTGGCGGCCTTGGCGCCGGGCAACGGCGAAATCAGGATGCCGCCGGTTTCGGTCTGCCACCACGTGTCCACGATGGGGCAACGGCCCGCGCCCACCACGCCGTGATACCAGCGCCAGGCTTCGGGGTTGATGGGTTCGCCCACGGTGCCCAGCAAGCGCAACGACTGGCGTGACGTGCGCAGCACCGGGCCCGGGCCTTCGCGCATCAGGGCGCGGATGGCGGTGGGAGCGGTGTAGAAGATGGTCACGGCATGCTTGTCGATAACCTGCCAGAAGCGCGAGGCGTCCGGGTAGCTGGGCACGCCTTCGAACACGACGGTGGTGGCGCCGTTGGCCAGCGGGCCGTACACCAGATAGCTGTGGCCGGTGATCCAGCCGACGTCGGCCGTGCACCAGAAGACATCGCTGTCGCGAATGTCGAAGATGGCGGCGTGCGTGTAGGCGGCGTAGACCAGATAACCGCCCGTGGTGTGCAGCATGCCCTTGGGTTTGCCGGTGCTGCCCGACGTGTACAGAATGAACAGCGGGTCCTCGGCGTTCATGCGCTCGGGCGGGCAGTCGGTGGACTCGGCTTGCATCAGCTGATCCAGCCAGTGGTCGCGGTTGGCGGTCATGGTGACCGGCGTGCCGGCGTGGGGCACCACCAGCACGGTGCGCACGCCTTCCATGCCCGGCATGTTCAGCGCGGCGTCCACGTTGTCTTTCAGGGGGATGCCGCGGCCCGCGCGACGGCCGCTATCGGCGGTGATGATGGCTTTAGCGCCGCAGTTGCGCACGCGGTCCGCGATGGAAGCGGGCGCGAAACCGCCGAACACCACGTTGTGCACGGCCCCGATGCGCGCGCAGGCCAGCAACGCCACGACGGTTTCGACGATCATCGGCAGATAGATCGTGACGCGGTCGCCCCGCCCGATGCCTTGGCGGCGAAGCGCGTTGCCCATCTGGCAGACCTTGGCGTGAAGCTCGCGATACGTGATGCGTTGCGAGGGCAGATCGGGGTCATCGGATTCCCAGATCAGCGCGACCTTGTCGCCGCGCGCTTCCAGGTGCCGGTCCAGACAGTTGACGCTGACGTTGAGCTCGCCATCGGCATACCAGCGGATGTGAAAGTTATCGGCCGACAAGTCCACGTCGCGAATCTGGGTGGGTTCCTGATACCACTGCAAGCGCTTGGCGGCGTTTGCCCAAAACGCGTCGGGGTCTTGCAAGGACGCCGCGTACTGCTGCGCGTATTGCTCCTGCGTCACCGTCTGCGGCCCGGCAAACCCTTGCGGGACGGGGTAGCGATCGGGGATGGGTTCCATTAGGGCTCCTGGGGCGGTTGATGGCAGATCGTTATCGGGCACGGTGCATGTTCATGCTCATGTTCATGTTCATGTTCATGTTCATGTTCATGTCCGTATTCATGCGCGGCGTTCAATGCGCAACCGCCGTGGTGGCGCCGATGCCCGTCTGGCTGCGCACGGTCAGCGCGTCGAAGGCCTCGGCTTCTTGTTGTGCGCGCGGGCTGTTGTCCAACTTTGAAAACAGCCAGATCGAGAAGAACGCAAGCGGGATGGACAGGATGCCGGGGTTCGGAAAGGGCGTGATGGGGGTGGCGAAACCGAACACATCGACCCAGACGGTGTCGCTTAGCACGACCCACAGCGTGGCGCTGGCCAGCCCCAGGAAGCCGCCGATGGTGGCCCCGCGCGTGGTGCAGCCGCGCCACGAAATGGACAGCACCAGCACCGGGAAGTTGGCGCTGGCCGCGATGGCGAACGCCAGGCCCACCATGAAGGCCACGTTCTGGTTTTCAAACACGATGCCCAGCAAGATCGCCATGATGCCCAGCGCGATGGTGGACAAGCGTGAAATGCGCATCTGCTGGCGTTCAGTGGCGCGGCCGCGTGCAATGACGTTGGCGTACAGGTCATGCGAAATGGCCGCCGCGCCGGCCAGCGCCAGCCCGGCCACCACCGCCACGATGGTGGCGAAGGTTACCGCCGCCAAAAAGCCCAGCAACAGGTTGCCGCCGACGGCGTTGGCCAGGTGCACCGCCACCATGTTGGTGCCGCCGATCAGGCTTTTCAGCATGTCGAACTTCCCGTCGGCTCCCGTGACGAAATACTCGGGATGACGCACCAGCAACGCCACCGCGCCAAAGCCGATGATGAACGTCAGCAGGTAGAAGTAGCCGATGAACGAGCTGGCGTAGATGACCGATTTGCGCGCTTCTTTCGCGTTGGACACGGTGAAGAATCGCATCAGGATATGCGGCAGGCCAGCCGTGCCGAACGCCAGCGCAATACCCAGCGACAAGGCGTTAAGCGGGTTGCTGCTGACCTGCGCGCCCGGCGCCAGCAGTTCGCGGCCGGACGGGTGCACCCGCGTGGCTTCGGCCAGCAAGGCGTCGGGGCTGTAGCTGAACGCAGCCATGACCAGCACCGTCATCAATGTAGCGCCCAGCAGCATCAGCACGGCCTTGATGATCTGCACCCAGGTGGTGGCCGTCATGCCGCCGAAGGCCACGTAGATCATCATCAGGGATCCGACGATGACCACGGCCACGTTGTAGTCCAGCCCGAACAGCAGCACGATCAGCTTGCCCGCGCCCACCATCTGCGCAATCAGGTACAGCGCGATGATCAGCAGCGATGCGCTGGCGGCCAGCACTCGCATCGGCGTTTGCGCCAGCCGGAACGAGGTCACGTCGGCGAAGTTGTAGCGGCCCAGGTTGCGCAGCCGTTCCGCGATCAGGAACATGACCACGGGCCAGCCAAACAAGAAGCCGATGGCGTAGATCATGCCGTCGAAGCCGCTGACGTACACCATGCCCGCGATGCCCAGGAACGAGGCGGCGGACAGGTAGTCGCCCGCGATGGCCAGCCCGTTCTGAAACCCCGACAAGCCGCCGCCGGCGGTGTAGAAATCAGACGTGGTGCGGGTGCGCTTGGCGGCCCAATAGGTGATGCCCATGGTGCCCGCGATGAACGTCAGGAACATGACGATGGCGGACATGCTGGCCTGGCCGGTGGTGGCGGCGCGTGCCGATCCGGCCAGCGCGCAACCCGATATGAAAATCAATGCGGCGCCCAGTTTCTTGTTTTTCATGACACGTCCTTGATGATGGCGGCCAACAGCGGGTCGAACACGGAATTGGAGATATGCACGTAAGCGGAAATCAACACCACGGCGCTGCACACGACCAACGTGCCGGTCAGCACGCCGATGCTCATCGTCATGTCCGGCACGGGGCTGCCGAAGAAGACGGGGTCGAATGCCAGCGTCAGGATGAAGCCGGCGTAGATGACGGCGGTGATGGCGAAGAACAGCAGGCTGGTGCGGCTGCGGCGTCGCAACAATTCCCGGTATTTGGGATGGCGCATGACGGCGTCGGTGATGGTCGCGGGGGTGGCGGGAGTGGCTGAGGTGGCGGGGGTGGCGCCAGGGGTGGGGTCGGGGGTGGGCACGGTCGGGCTCCTTGTTGTTATTGCCGGACGGCGTGTAGGCATCCGGGTCGGCCCGCGCAGCGATGCCTTGCGGGCCTCTGCCCAATATAGAGATGCACCACCGGCTCGGACACTCGACCTTGGTCGTACGGGGTAGGCCCTAGTGACAGCGCGGCATAAAGCGTGATTCGCCAGAAGGGCTATTACGGTTTGGCGCGCGGCGACTTGTATATGATGTTTGCCGAGTCCCGAGGAGGGGACGCAAACCCACACAACAACCAGACACGGGTTTCATGTCTACGCAAACCGATACGATTTCCACGCGCACCCTGATCCTGGGCACCCTGGTGGTGCTGCTTGCCATGGGCGTGCGCGCCACCTTCGGCCTGTTCATGCAGCCGATGGGCCTGGCCCACGGCTGGGGCCGCGATGTCTTTTCCATGGCCTTCGCGCTACAGAACCTGGTCTGGGGCGTGGCCTGCATCTTCATGGGCATCCTGGCCGACCGCTACGGCTCGGGCCGCACCATCGCGCTGGGTGCCGTGCTGTACATGTTGGGCATGATCGGCACCCGCTTCGCCACCGATGAAACCACCTTGTACCTGTCGGCCGGCGTGCTGGTCGGGCTGGGGCAGGCGGGCACGACGTTTCCGGTGATCCTGCCGGTCGTGGCGCGCGCGGTGCCGGCGGCCTACCGCAGCACGGCCATGGGCATTGCCAGCGCGGGCGGCTCCTTGGGCCAGTTTGCCGTGGTGCCGACCGGGCAGGCGCTGATCACCGGCATGGACTGGCCCGGCGCGTTGTGGGTCTTGTCCCTGTTCGTGGCCTGTGCCGCGCCGCTGGCCTATTACCTGCGCGGGCGCCCGCAAGCGCAGTCCGGGCCGCAGCAGTCGCTGGCGTCCGCGGTGCGGCAGGCCGTGCGCCATCCGTCGTTTCACTTCCTGTTCTGGAGCTACTTTGTCTGCGGCTTTCACACCGCGTTCATCACGCTGCACTTGCCGGCCTACGTGACGGATGGCGGCTTGACGGCGGGGCAGGGCGCGACGGCGGTGGCGTTGATCGGCCTGTTCAATGTGCTGGGCTCGTTCTATGCGGGCAAGCTGGGCGGCAAATACAGCAAGAAGCGGCTGCTTGCCGTGGTGTATTTCATGCGCGCGTTCGGCATCCTGCTGTTGCTGGCGGTGCCGCTGTCGGCGTGGGTGCTGTACGTGTTCGCCGCGTGGATGGGTCTGTTCTGGCTGGGCACCGTGCCGCTTACCCAGGGGCTGATCGGGCAGATCTACGGGCTGCGCTATGCCGCCACGCTATCGGGCATCGTGTTCCTGGGCCACCAGCTGGGCAGCTTTATCGGAGTGTGGTTGGGCGGGTACGCGTACGCCAAGACCGGTAATTACGACATGGTCTGGTGGCTGGGCGTGGCGCTTGCCGTGATTGCCGCGCTGCTGTGCCTGCCGGTGCGCGAACAGCCGGTCACGCCTGTGGAGACGCGCCCGGTGTCGGCCTGAGATGGCGTGGTGGCTGGCGTCGGTTCGGAGCCGCTTCGGAGCCGCTTCGAAACGGCTTCTAACCCGTTTCTAACCCGCTTCGAAACCGGCCCAAAATCGCCGTTACGCTTGCCTGCCCCCTTCGTGTTTGTTTGAAACCGAGATAAAACTGTCCCGCAATTTCACCGAAATCGACGCGCCTGTGATGCCCTCCCACGATCCTTCGCTGCCGCCTGCCCAACCGCCCGCCGCCCGCCGCCATCGCGCCTGGCGCGCTGTGGGCATGCTGGCGCTGGCGGCGGTGCTGGGCCTGGCGTTCTGGGGCTACACCACGCCCAACATGCAGGTGCATTGGGAAAACCTGGCATCGCTTTGCGGCTTTTAGCCGCCTTTGCCCCGGCGGCTCGCGGTATCCTACGACGGTAATCTTCCCGTCGTTTTTTTCGTCTTCCCGCGCGGCCTTCGGGCGCGCGATTTACGGATGCTCATGCAGGACGCGTCGCTTTCCCATCCCTTTCTATCGCTGCCGGATATCGGCGCCCTGGCTGCCGCCGACACGCTGGTGTTGACGGTGAACAACCGGCTGTCGCGCCGCCTTACGCTGGAACTGGCCGGGCTGCTGCGCCAGGAACGCCAGGTCAGCGAGTTGCCGCGCATCCTGCCGCTGTCCGCCTGGCTGGCCGAATCCGCTAACGAGCTGGCCTTCGAAGCGGACGACGACGTGCCCGCCTATCGGCTGGACAGCTTCGCCACGCAACTGGTCTGGACCGAAGCCATCCGCGCCGAAGAAGCCGAACGCGTGCTGCTGGACGCCAGCCAGGCGGCCAGGCTGGCGATGGACGCCGACCTGCTGATGGACGAATGGGACCTGCACGTGCCTTCGGGCGCCGACACGGACGAATATCGCGGCTTTGCGCGCTGGCGCGTGCGCTACCGACAAACGCTGGCCGGCATCGACGCCGAAGACGCCAACCAAGGCTACGCGCGCGTGCTGCGCGCGCTGGAAGAGCGCCGTCTGCGCACGCCCGCGCAGTTGGTCCTGGCCGGCTTTACCGATATGTCGCCGCGATTTCGCCGCCTGCTCAGCGCCTTTGAAATGCAGGGTTCGCGGGTGTCGCAATGGCGTGACGAGCAGCGTGTTGAAACGGTGGCGCGCCGTTTCGAAGCGGCCGACCAAGGCGCCGAATGGCGCGCGGCGGCCGCTTGGGCTGCCGGCCAATTGAAGGCGCATCCGCAAGGGCGCTTTGCGATCGTCTCGCCGCAGCTGGAAGCCGAATCGCCATTCGCGCGCCGCATCTTGAGCCAGGCGCTGGCCGGTCGCGACGGGGCGCCCGCGCATGCCTTCAACGTGGCCGTGGGCCGGCCACTGAATGAATGGCCGATGGCGCGTGCCGCACTGGCGTGGCTGCGCGCGTTGGCGGAATGTGCAAGCGGCAAGGGCTGCGGCGTAGACGTTCTGGGCGCGGCCTTGCTGGCCGGGCATTGTGCCGGCGATGTCCGTGACCGCGCGCGCCTGGCCGCCATCGACGCGCGCTGGCGCCGTCAAGCCGTACAACATGTCAGCCCGCATGATTGGAAAAAACTGCTGGCCGATCTTCCCGCGCTGGCGCCGGCCTGGCATCAGGCGCTGGAAATCTGGACGCAAGGCGGCCGCCAGGCGACGTGCGACGTCTGGATGCTGCGCATGAAAGCGGCGCTGACGGCGCTGGGTTTCCCGGGCGAAGGCGTGTTGGACAGCGTGGCCTACCAGGTCATGGGCGCATTGGGCGACGCGCTGGGCAGCTTTTCGGCCTTGGCGCCGGCAGCCGGCCGGCTGGGCGGGGTGGCGGCGGTCAACCTGCTGCAAAGCGTGGCGCGGTCGGCATCGTTTCAACCGCAGCGCGATCCCACGGCGCGCCTTGACGTGCTGGGCCTGCTGGAAGCCGAAGGCGGCTATTGGGACGGCGTCTGGATGCTGGGTTTGACGGACGACGTGCTGCCGGCCTCGCCCAAGCCCAACCCGCTGTTGCCGCTGGCAGTGCTACGCCAGGCCAAGGCGCCACGCGCCACGCCGGAACGCGAACGCGAATGGGCCGAAGGCATGTACGCCGCGCTGTGCCGCTGCGCGCCCGACATCATCGTCAGCCACGCGCACATGGACGGGGAACGGGAACTGCGGCCATCGCCGCTGATCGCGGGCGCTTCACTAAGCGACTGGATGCCGCCGGCGGCGGCTCCCACTGCGCCCTTGCCACAAGAGTCGCTGGACGACAACCAGGGGCCGCCACTGGCGCCGGGCAACCGGGGCGGCGGCGGGCTGGACGTGCTGGACACGCAGGCGCGCAACCCGCTTTGGGCGTTCGTGCGCCACCGCCTGGGCGGGCGCGAGCTGGCGCCTTATGCGGACAGCGCCACGGTCAACGTGCGCGGGCAGTTCCTGCATAAGGCGCTGGAATTGGTATGGGGCATGATGCCCGACCAGGACACGCTGCATGAAATCATGGCCACGAGCCGGCTGGCTGCCTTGCTGGAGCAGGCCGTGGCGCAGGCTGCCGACGAAGAACTCAAAGACTACGCGCCCGCGTTGAAGGCGCTGGAATGCCAGCGCGCGCGCGCCGTGCTGGCCGCGTGGCTGGACATGGAAGCGCAGCGCTTGCCGTTCGCGGTTGCCCAGGTCGAAAAAAACCACCAGTGGCAACGCGGCGCGTTGAACTTGAAATTGCGTCTGGACCGTATCGACACCCTGGCCGATGGGCGCAACGTCATCGTCGATTACAAGACGGGCGTGGCCGCCGCCAAGCCGGAACCCGATTGGTCGCGCAGTCGGCCCGTGAATGTGCAGTTGCCGTTCTACGCGTCGGTGCTTGCCGATGCCGCGGGCGGCGAGGTCGCCGGGCTGGTGCTGGCGCAGATCCATGCGCGGCAGGTCGCGGCGCAAGGCCTGGCCGATGAAGACCTTGGCGTGCCCGGGGTGACGCTGGCCAGCGACAGCAAGTTCTTCGATGGTCTGACATGGCCCGAGATCCGGCAGCGTTGGCGCGTTGCCATCGAAGCGCTGGCGGATGAGTATGTGGCGGGCGTGGCCACCAACATGGCCTACCGCCGGGACGATTTGAAATACTGCGATGCATTGCCGTTCTTGCGTTTGCATCTTGACGACGAGGACGCCTAAGCCATGGCCGACACTGAACGCCTGCCACAGGACCACGCCGCGCGTACCGACGCGCTGGATCCCACCCGCTCTTTTCTCGTGCAGGCGCCGGCCGGCTCGGGCAAGACCGAACTGCTGACCGACCGCATCCTGGCGCTGCTGGCCACGGTGAACCGGCCCGAGGAAATTGTCGCCATCACGTTCACGCGCAAGGCTGCATCCGAAATGCACGCGCGCGTGTTGAGCAAGCTGCGCCGTGGGCTGGACGCCCCGCCCGAGGCCATGCACGAGCGCCGCAGCTGGGAACTGGCACGCGCCGCCTTGGCGCGCAATGCCGAGCAGGGCTGGCATCTGCTGGACCATCCGGCGCGCCTGGCCATACGCACCATCGACTCGTTTTGCGCGGGCCTGGTGCGCAGCATGCCGTGGCTGTCCGAGCTGGGCGGCATGCCGGACATTACCGACGATGCACGCGCGCACTACGAAGCGGCGGCGCGCGCCACGCTGGATCTTGCCGATGACTACGACGCGGTGCGCGTGTTGCTCAAGCATCTGGATGTGGACGTGCAGGCGGCCAAGGATGCCCTGGCCGACATGCTGGGCCAGCGCGACCAGTGGCTGCCGCTGCTGCGCCACGGCTCCGATCGCGCCGGCATGGAAGCGATGCTGGCCGAGGCCATCGGCGAAGACCTGGACGCGCTGTGCGACGCCATGCCGCTGGGCTGGGCCGATGCGCTGTGCGGCCCGGCCCGCCTGGCCGCGTCCCATTTGCAGGATGGCGAGGACGACAACAAGCTGCTGGCGCTATTGGACTGGACGGAAGAACTGCCGCCGGACGCCGAAATGCTGGACCAGTGGCGCGCCGTGGCGCATCTGCTGTTGACCGGCACGGGCAGCCTGCGCAAGACCGTCAACAAAAACCTGGGCTTTCCGGCCAAGTGCGCGCACAAGGAGCCCTTTGTGGCATGGCTGGAATCGGCCGACGGGCAGGCCGCCTGGGTGCGCCGCCTGCACGCCGTGCGCGACATTCCGGCGCCGCATTTCACGGACGCCCAATGGGAAGTGCTGGGCGCGCAGTTGATGACGCTGGCGCTGGCCGTGGCGCAATTGCGCCTGCGTTTCGCGGACAAAGGCGAGGTCGATTTCATCGAAATCGCGCAACGCGCGGCCGCTGCGCTGGGCAGCGCCGATGATCCCGGCGAACTGTTGCTGAAACTGGACGCGTCCATTCGCCATCTGCTGATCGACGAATTCCAGGACACCAGCCAGACACAGCTGGACTTGCTGCGCACGTTGACCTCGGGCTGGCAGGCGGGTGACGGGCGCAGCCTGTTCCTGGTGGGCGACCCGATGCAATCGATCTACCGGTTTCGCAAGGCGGAAGTGGGCCTGTTCCTGGAGGTGGCCGATATCGGCGTGGGCGAATTGACGCCTGATTTCCTGAACCTGACCGACAACTTCCGCTCGCAGGCGGGCATTGTGGAATGGGTGAACCGTTCGTTTGCGGGTCTGCTGCCCCGGCGTAGCGACGCCGCGGCGGGCGCCATCGCGTACAGCCCGTCCACCGCGTTCCACGAGGCGCTGCCCGACCCCGCGGTGCGATTCCACCCCGCTTGGTCGCGCGCGGGCGGCACGCCCGCCGAGGAGCAGGCAGAAGATATCGCCGTCGGCCTGGTGCGCCAGGCGCTGATCGATCACAAAGGCGCCAAGCACCCCGTGGCGGTGTTGGTGCGCGCGCGCAGCCATCTGGGCAATCTGACGCGCCGGCTGGCGCAGGAAGGCATCCGCTGCCGCGCCGTGGACCTGGTACCCCTGGCGCTGCGGCCGGTGGTGGCCGACCTGGTGCAACTGGTGCGCGCGCTGTCGCACCCGGCCGACCGCATGGCCTGGCTGTCGGTACTGCGCGCCCCGTACTGCGGGCTGACGCTGACGTCCCTGCAACGCCTGTTCGGCGACGACCACGTCACGCCGGTCCCGGTACTGCTGGAACGCGCGCTGCGCATGACGCCGGCCACCGCTCCGACGGCGGCTGCTGGCGCTTCGGCTGTCGCTGGTAGTGGTGGTGGTGGTGCTACTGATGCTTCCGCTGCTGCAACTGCGCCGTCTGCTGCCGCCTCGCGAGTCGTCGCGCCGGCGCGCGGTATCTCCGCCAGCGGCCCGCAAGGCTCGTTGTTCGAGGCCGACTCAGGCGCGCAGGGCGGTGCCGCGCAAGGCTCGTTGTTCGACGCCAATCCAGGCGCCGCAGGCAGCGCCTCGCAATCCGCACCGTTGGACAGCGCATCGTCCGGCGTCGGCCGTGTTGCACAAGGCGCATGGCCTGAAGCCGAATCGCCCGCGCCCGAGCCGCCATTGGCGCAAGCCCTGCTGAGCCCCGACGAATTCGAACGGCTGCGGCAAGTGGCGGCCGTGCTGCTGGACAAGCGCAATGCCTCGGGCGCGATGCCGTTCGCCGCCTGGGTGGAATCCCTGTGGCGCCGCCTGGGCGGCCCCGCGCTGTACGCCGGCCTGTCGGTGTCGAACGACGCCGAAAGCCTGTTCCAGCTGGTCGAACGCCTGGCCCCGCACGGGGCCATCGACCCGGCAGCGCTGGACGCCGGGATCTCGCGCTTGTTCGCCGCGCCCGACGCGGCGGACGAGGACGACGGCGCCGTCGAGATCATGACCATGCACAAGTCCAAGGGCCTGCAATTTGAAACCGTGATCCTGTACGGCCTGCATCGCGCCCCGCGCGGCGACCAGGCGCCGCTGGTGCGTTTCGAACAAAGCAGTGGCCGCGTGCTGTTCGGCCCTGTCAAGCCGCGCGCCGAGGTCGAGGCCGACCCGATATCGCGCTACCTGGGCGCCCGCGAGGCCCGCCGCGCATCCTATGAAATCGACCGCCTGCTGTACGTGGCCGCCACCCGCGCGCGCAAACGCCTGCACCTGGTGGGCCACGTGTCCATCGACGAAGCCAGCGGCCAGGTGAAAGCCCCGCCATCCGCCAGCCTGCTGGGCCGCCTCTGGCCCTGCCTGGTCACCCCCGAACCGCCCCCGCTGGACCAACAGCCCGAACCGGACGCCGCCGACACTCCCGAATGGCAAGGCGAACCCCTGCGCCGCGTCGCTGGCAACGGCTTGACGCAATTGGCCCAACAGTCCAACGTCCTTATCAGCGCCGGTTTCGGCACCGCCGACCGCGGCGCCTGGGGCGACGGCACCGAACACCCCGCCTGGCAACTGGAAGCCGGCTACGACGCCGCCATCGGCACGCTGGCCCACGCCTGGCTTGCCCGCATCGGCCAAGACGGCGTACAAGCCTGGCCGCCCGAAGCCCTGACCGACCGCCTGCCCGCCATGCGTCGCCAGCTGACCCGGGCCGGCATCCCCGCCTCCCAAGCCGACGACGCCGCCGAAGCCGTACTGGAAACGCTGCAAGCCACCCTGTCCGACGAACGCGGCCTATGGCTGCTATCCCAATCCGGCGCCCGCCGCGAATGGCCCCTGATCGACGCCGCCGGCAAGGTCTCCGTCATCGACCTGGCGCTGAGCACCGAAGACGGCTGGCTGATCGTCGACTACAAAACCGGCCGCCCCCACCCCGGAGAACCCCCCGCCGCCTTCGCCACCAGAATGCGCCAACGCCACGGCGACCAACTCCTGCGCTACTGCTCGCAAGTCACGTCCCTAGACGGCCGCAAAGCCAAAGCCGCCCTCTATTTCCCCCGAGCCAAAGCCTGGATCGACCTGCACCAATAACCAAAAGCCCCCTGGCCCAAAACAAATAACCCCGTCCCAAAGCCGCCAAGCAACCCCAGGCAACCCTCTCGCGAACGCCATCAATGCGAGCCAAACATACAGATAAGGCGCAAGCAAGCCGATAAGGCGCAAGCAAGGCCAAGCAAGGCAAGGCGGAACAAGGCAACGCAAGGCGAGCACGGCAGCTGGACCAAGGCAAACCGGACCCAGGCAAGCTGGACCAAGGCAAGCCGGACCAAGGCAAGCCGGACCAAGGCAAACCGGACCAAGGCAAACCGGACCAAGGCGAACCGGACCAAGGCAAACCGGACCAAGGCAAACCGCAGTGAGGCAAACCGGAGCAAGGCAAACCGGAGCAAGCTAAAGCGCAGCAAGCCGAAGCGAAGCAAGCCAAAGCGAAGCGAGGCAAGCGAAGCAAGGGCAAAGCGAAGCGAGGCAAGCGAAGCAAGGGCAAAGCGAAGCAAGGGCAAAGCGAAGCAAGGCAAAGCGAAGCGAGCCAAAAATGGCAAGCGAAGCAAAGCCATCACCCCCTCCCCCTCGGGGGGAGGGCCGGGGAGGGGGCAACATACCGCCCCTCAGGGGCCCGCCAACCGGAAGGCTGCAAGCAAGCGAAGCGCAGCTCTGCTAGAATTCCGGTTGGCGGGCCCCTCCGCATGGTTCGACGGTGAACCTGGTCAGGTCGGGAACGAAGCAGCCATAGTCGTTTAGGGTCAGTGCCGGAGTAAGGCTCGCCAACCGGATTCTTCAAAGCAAAGGGTCATGATTTCATTTCATGGCCCTTCGCTTTCAAGGGGGACGGGGTTATTTTCCAGGGATTCGTTCCACGGGAATAAGCCCGTCCCCTTTGCATTTCAGCCAGCACGCGAAACAGGCTCTACAATCCAGCCATGACTTATCTGGTACTGGCCCGCAAGTGGCGGCCGAGATCGTTCGATACCCTCGTGGGACAGGATCACGTGGTGCGCGCGCTGACCCATGCGCTCGACACCCAACGCCTGCACCATGCCTGGTTGTTTACCGGCACGCGGGGCGTGGGCAAGACCACGTTGTCCCGCATCCTGGCCAAGTCCCTCAACTGTGAAACCGGCATCACGTCCAAGCCTTGCGGTGTCTGCCGCGCTTGTACCGAGATCGACGCCGGACGCTTTGTCGACTACCTGGAACTGGACGCTGCCTCGAACCGCGGCGTCGAGGAAATGACGCAGTTGCTGGAACAGGCGGTGTACGCGCCGGGCGCGGGGCGCTTCAAGGTCTACATGATCGACGAAGTGCACATGCTGACCGGCCACGCCTTCAACGCCATGTTGAAGACGCTGGAAGAACCGCCCCCCCACGTTAAATTCATCCTGGCCACCACGGACCCCCAAAAGATCCCGGTGACGGTGCTGTCGCGCTGCCTGCAATTCAACTTGAAGCAGATGCCGGCCGATTCCATCGTCGGGCACCTTCAAGCCGTGCTGGGCCACGAAGAAGTCGCGTTTGAAGTGCCCGCCCTGCGCCTGATCGGCCAGGCCGCGCAAGGGTCCATGCGCGACGCGCTGTCGCTTACCGACCAGGCCATTGCCTATAGCGCCGGCAACATGACCGAGGACGCCGTGCGCGGCATGCTCGGCACCATCGACCAACGCCACCTGGTGCGCCTGCTTGAGGCCTTGGCCACCGGCGACGCCAAGGGCGTGCTTGCGGTTGCCGACGAACTAGCCATACGCGGCTTGTCGTATGCCGGCGCCTTGGCCGACCTGGCAGTGTTGCTGTCGCGTGTCGCGATCGAGCAGCGCGTCACGGGCGTCACGCCCGCCGAAGATCCGTTGGCCGCCGACATTGCGCGGCTGGCGCTGGGCCTGCATCCCGACGCCGTGCAGCTGTTCTATTCCGTGGCGGTGCACAGCCGAGGCGAACTGACGCTGGCACCCGACGAGTACGCAGGCTTCATCATGGCCTGCCTGCGCATGCTGGCGCTGAACGGCGATGCGGGTCCGCAGACCGCGCTGGAAGCGCCCGCCACGCCCGCTCGCCAGGTGGCGGCGCCGGCGACAGTGGCGGCAGCGACTGCGGCCGATGCGTCGGCCGCGCCGGTGGCTCATGCTGCGGCTGCGATTGAGGCTTCTGCCGCTCCCGCCGCTACTCCCGTCGCTTCCGCAGCTGCCCCTGTCGCTTCCGCAGTTGCCCCTGTCGTTGCACCCGCAGCGGCTTCTGTCTCTGCACCCGCAGTTGCGCCCTTGGCCGCGCCAGCATCCGCGCCCGCATCCGCGCCGATGTCGGCCTCCGCGACGGCTTCGACTGCGAGCCCCGTCGGCCAGGCCGCACCCTCGGTGAACGCCGACTCGACGGCGGCCGCCGCCTCGAAGGCAGCAGCGGACGCGCCGTCGAACTTGCCCGGTTCAATGGCCGCCAATGCTCCAGTGGTCGCCTCACCAGCAGTTGCTTCTTCGGCGGTTGCTTCTCCGGCTGTCGCCTCACCGACCGTCGCTGCTCCGACCGTCGACGCCCCGGCTGCCGACTTCGCGCCCGCCGCGCCGCAGGTGGCCATCGCGTCGGCACAAGCTGGCGCAGCTGCTCAGCAGGCTGCTGCTTCTCCAGCCGTCGCCTCTGCGGATGGCGTGCCACCCTGGGAAGACCTGCCTGAAGACTCCGCGCAACCGGCAAGCACGGTTGCATCCCCGGCCAATGCGTCGGGATCGCCCGCCGCCGGATCGCCCCTCGCCGGATCGCCCGCCCAGGCCCCCGCCGCCTCCGCATCCCTCCCCACGCCGGAGGCCTCGGCCGCCAAGGCCGCAGGCTCTGCGGCGCTGGCGGTGACGCCTGCGGTTGCTGCCGTGCTGGCGACTGCGCCGGCCGAAGCTGACCCCGACGGCCCGCCGTCCTGGGTCGACGAAGAAATTCCATTTGAAGCCGAAGGCGGCTTTGTTCCCGAGAGCGGATTCACATCCGATCCCGACGACGATGGTTTTGAAACGCTGGCCAGTGCGCCCTCCGTGGCGCCGCCCGTGGCCCCCGTCCGCCGTGAGGGCGCTGCGCCTTCGCGCAAGCGCTCGTCGCGCGCCCGCATCGAAGACATGACGCAAGCCGCCTGGCCCGGGCTGGCCGCGACCCTGCCCGTGACCGGCCTGGCCGCAGAACTGGCGCGGCAAAGCGAATGGGCCGGCGTGCAGGGCGATGCCATCATCCTGCGCGTTGCCGTAAAAACCCTGGCCGAAAGCGAAAGCCGGGTTCGCCTGCAAACCGTCTTGTGCGAACATTTCGGGCAGGGCATCCGGCTGGACGTGCAGGTCGGCGTCACCGGCGAGGACACGGCGCATGCCGTGGCCAAGGCCGAACGCGCCGCGCGCCAGCAGGCCGCCGAAGACGCGGTGGCCGTCGATCCTTTTGTGCAAGCCTTGTTGGCCGATTTCGGCGGGTATGTCGTGCCCGACTCCATCCGCCACGTTGATCCCCCGGCCGCTGCCTGACGCGGCGGCCCCTCTCTTATTTCCCTCGTTCAAGGAACATCCATCATGATGAAAGGACAACTGGCCGGCCTGATGCGCCAGGCGCAGCAGATGCAGGAAAACATGAAGAAGGCGCAAGATGCGCTGGCCGAAATCCTGGTCGAAGGCGCCTCCGGCGGCGGCCTGGTCAAGGTCACCATGACCTGCCGCCACGACGTCAAGCGCGTCGTGATCGACCCGTCGCTGCTGGGCGACGACAAGGACATGCTGGAAGACCTGGTTGCCGCTGCGTTCAACGACGCGCTGCGCAAGGCCGAAACCACGTCGCAGGAAAAAATGGCGGGCGTCACCGCCGGCATGCCGCTGCCCCCGGGCATGAAGCTGCCGTTCTAAGCAAGGCTGCCCTGGGCTGCAATGGATCCTTTACTGCCTGAACCCGAACCGCTGGTGTCTCTGATCGAGGCGCTTCGGCGCCTGCCGGGCGTCGGCGTCCGATCGGCCAGGCGCATGGCTTATCACCTGCTTCAGCATGACCCGCAAGGCGCGGACATGCTGGGGCGGGCGCTGGCCGGCGCCGTGCGGGACTTGAAACATTGCGCCCGGTGCAACAGCTTTTCTGAAGACGAGGTCTGCGGCACCTGCGCTAACCCCAAGCGCGACCCCTCGCTCTTGTGCATCGTGGAAACGCCGGCCGACCAGAACATGATCGAGTCCAGCCACGGCTACCGTGGCCTGTACTACGTGTTGATGGGCCGGGTGGCGCCGCTGGAAGGCATCGGCCCGCGTGAGCTGGACTTCGACCGCGTTATCAAGCGCGCCACCGACGGCGTGGTCGCGGAAGTTATCCTGGCCACCAACTTCACGGCGGAAGGCGAGACCACCGCCCATTTTCTGGGCGAAGCGCTGGGCGAACGCGGCCTGCGCGTGACCCGGCTGGCGCGCGGCGTGCCCGCGGGCAGCGAGCTTGAATACGTGGACGCCGGCACCATTGCCTGGGCGCTGATGGAGCGCAAGACCACTTAGCAAAGCAGGGCTCGCAACGTCAAAATAGCCGCCCGGCAATGCATCGGCGCGGCACGAAACGTGAGGAAGACAAACCATGTCAGCGCTGACCGGACTGAAAGTCCTGGAACTCGGCACGCTCATCGCCGGCCCTTTCGCCGCGCGCATCTTCGGCGAATTCGGCGCCGACGTCATCAAGGTGGAAACGCCCCACGGGCTTGATGGCACGGGCGGCGGAGACCCCATCCGCAGCTGGCGCCATCTGCACGAGGGCAATTCGCTCTGGTGGACGGTGCAGGCGCGCAACAAGCAGTCCATTGCCCTGAACCTGAAAGATCCGCGCGCGCAGGAAATTGCCCGCAAGCTGGCGCTGGACGCCGACGTCGTGGTTGAAAACTACCGGCCGGGCGTGCTGGAAAAGTGGGGCCTGGGCTTTGAGCAATTGCGCGCCATCAACCCGGCGTTGATCATGGTGCGGCTGTCTGGCTACGGCCAGACCGGCCCCATGAAAGACCAGCCGGGTTTTGGCGCCATCGGTGAATCGATGGGCGGGC
Source organism: Achromobacter sp. B7 (assembly GCF_003600685.1). Lineage (NCBI taxonomy): Bacteria > Pseudomonadati > Pseudomonadota > Betaproteobacteria > Burkholderiales > Alcaligenaceae > Achromobacter > Achromobacter sp. B7. The sequence goes on along the minus strand of NZ_CP032084.1, from coordinate 4,666,397 downwards.
TGCGCTACGTGTCGGGCCACCCCGACCGGCCGCCGCTGCGGGTCGGCATTTCCATCGGCGATTCCATCGCCGCCTTGCATGGCGTGATCGGCGCGATGATGGCGCTGCGCCATCGCGACGCCACGGGCGGGCGCTGGAACGGCAAGACGGGCCAGGCATGCCAGGCGGGGCAGGGCCAGATGGTTGACGTGGCCCTGTACGAAGCCGTGTTCAACATGATGGAAAGCCTGGTGCCCGAATATGACGTGGCCGGCGTGGTGCGCGAACGCACCGGCGGTGCGTTGCCCGGCATCGTGCCCTCCAACACCTACACCACGCGCGATGGCCAGAACATCGTCATCGCCGGCAATGGCGACGCCATCTTCCACCGACTGATGCGCGCCATCGGCCGCGACGACCTGGCCGAAGACCCTGATCTGGTGCGTAACGACGGCCGCGCGCGCCGCGTCCAAGAGATCGATGGCGCCATCCAGCAGTGGTGCGACGGCCGCAATATCGACGAGGCGCTGGGCACCCTGAAAGCGGCGGACGTGCCGGTCGGCAAGATCTACAGCGTGGCAGACATGTTCAACGATCCGCAGTTCCTGGCGCGCCGCATGATCGAACAACATCGCCTTGCCGACGGCAGCCCCGTCAAGCTTCCCGCCGTGGTTCCCAAGCTGTCTGAAACCCCTGGCCAGACGCGCTGGGTAGGCCCGAAATTAGGGGAACATACCGAGGAAGTCCTGAAATCGCTGGGGTATGATTCAGCGGCTATTGACGAGCTGGCGAAGACCGGCGCTATCGGTAAACCCGACAACTAAGGAGACAACCCCATGTCAGTTACTCGCCGTGAGTTGCTCAAGATCGCCGGCGCCGCCGGCATCATGAGCCTGGCGCCCGCCATCGTGCGCGCACAAAAACTGGAAAAGACCAAGGTGCAGATCGCCGTCGGCGGCAAGCCCCTGATCTACTATCTTCCGCTGTCCATCGCCGAAGCCCGCGGCTACTTCAAGGACGAAGGGTTGGACGTCAGCATCGCGGACTTTGCCGGCGGCTCCAAAGCGCTGCAAGCCGTGGTCGGCGGCAGCGCCGATGTCGTGTCCGGTGCGTTCGAGCACACGTTGTCGATGCAGTCCAAGGGCCAGGCCTATCGCGCCTTCGTGCTGCAAGGCCGCGCGCCGATGATCGGCGTGGGCGTGTCCAAGAAAAACCTGCCCAACTACAAGGGCCCGGCCGACCTCAAGGGCAAGAAGATCGGCGTGACCGCGCCGGGCTCGTCCACCAACATGGTGGTCAGCTTCTTCCTGGCCAAGCACGGGCTGAAGGCATCGGACGTTTCCATCATCGGTGTGGGCGCCGGCGCCGGCGCGGTGACCGCGCTGCGCAGTGGCCAGATCGACGCCATCTCCAACACCGACCCCGTGGTGTCGATGTTGGAAATGCCGGGCGATATCCAGATCATTGTCGACACGCGCACGTTGAAAGACACGCAGGACATCTTCGGCGGCAACATGCCCGCCGGCTGCCTGTACGCGCCGCAAGCATTCATCGACGCCAACCCCAACACCACCCAGGCGCTGACCAACGCCCTGGTGCGCGCCGATAAATGGATTCAAAAGGCGGGCCCCGACGAGATCGCCAAGATCGTGCCGGAAACCTACCTGCTGGGCGATCCGGCCGTGTACAAGGCCGCCATTTCCAAGAGCCTGGAAGGCCTGTCGCCCAATGGCATGATCCCCGAGGACGGCGCCGCCACCGCGCTCAAGGCGCTGGCCGCCTACCAAGCGGATTTCGACGGCTCGAAGATTGATCCGTCCAAGGTCTGGACCAACGATTTCGCGCGCCGCGCCAACGAGAAGTACGCCAATGGCTGAAGCCGCACTATCGCTGGAAAATATCAGTTGCACCTTTGTTTCGCGCGACGACCGGTCGCAGCGCTACACCGCCGTCAGCGACACGACCCTGGCCATCGCGCCGGGCGAGTTCGTGTCGGTGGTGGGCCCGACCGGCTGCGGCAAATCCACCCTGCTTAACGTCGGCGCCGGCTTGCTGGCACCGTCCAGCGGGCAGGTAAAGGTCTTTGGGCAACCGCTGTCGGGCATCAATTCGCGCGCGGGCTACATGTTCCAGGGCGAGGCGCTCTTGCCCTGGCGCAGTGCGCTGGACAACGTGGTGGCCGGTCTGGACTTCGCGGGCGTGCCGCGCCCCGAAGCGCTGGAACGCGGCCGCGAATGGATGCGGCGCGTGGGCCTGGGCGGCTTTGAAAGCCGCTATCCGCACCAGATGTCGGGCGGCATGCGCAAGCGCGCCATGCTGGCCCAGACGCTGATCCGCGACCCCGACATCATCCTCATGGACGAGCCGTTCTCGGCGCTGGATATCCAGACGCGCCAGTTGATGGAAAACGAGGTCCTGGATTTGTGGATGGCCAAGCGCAAGGCCGTGCTGTTCATCACGCACGACCTGGACGAAGCCATTGCCATGAGCGACCGCGTGATCGTGTTGTCTGCCGGCCCCGGCACGCACCCGATCGGGGAATTCGCCATAGACCTGCCGCGTCCGCGCGACGTGGCAGAGGTCCGCGCCCATCCGCGCTTCGTTGAACTGCATTCGGCCATCTGGGCCGTGCTGCGCGAAGAAGTGCTCAAGGGCTATGCCCAACAGAAGCGAGCCTGAGGTATGTCGAAGTCATTCAAATCCGGTTCCGCCAGCCTGCGCTTCTGGCAACTGCTGCTGCTGGTCGTCATCCTGGGCGTCTGGCATTTTGCGTCGCGCGATTCCAAGGTGGCGTTCTTCTTTGGCGAACCGCTGAAAGTCTGGGGCCGCATCTGGGCCTGGTTCGTCACCAACGCCGACATCTACACCCACTTGTGGGTGACGTTGACCGAAACCGTGCTGGCGTTTTTCATCGGCACCATCGCGGGCCTGGGCTTTGGTTTGTGGCTGGGGCTGTCGCCACGCGCCAGCGCCATCCTTGACCCCTACATCAAGGCGGCCAACTCGATGCCGCGCGTCATCCTGGCGCCGATCTTCGGCATGTGGTTCGGGCTGGGCATCTGGTCCAAGGTGGCGCTGGCGGTCACGCTGGTGTTCTTCATCGTGTTCTTCAACGTCTACCAGGGCGTGCGCGAAGTCAGCCCCACTTTGCTGGACAACGCTCGCATGCTGGGCGCTCGCAAGCGTCAGTTGCTGCGTCACGTCTACCTGCCGTCTGCCACCAGCTGGGTGTTCTCCAGCCTGCATACGTCGGTGGGCTTGGCCTTCGTGGGCGCGGTGGTGGGTGAATATCTGGGGTCGGCAAGCGGCGTCGGGTACCTGATCCTGCAAGCCGAGGGCACGTTCGACGTGAACACCGTGTTCGCGGGCATAGTGGTGCTGACGGCGTTTGCGCTGGTGCTGGACTACATCGTGGGCATCGGTGAAAAGCGTTTGATGAAGTGGCAGCCCAAGTCGGGCGAAACCGAAAAGCTGTAGTCGGTCAGCCGGCGCTGCGCACCTGACAGATTCAGGTTCGCAGCGCTTGCCGGCTGTGCAGCCAGACCGTCAGGCTGTCGAAGGCGTCGCGCGCGCCTTGCAATGCGCGGGCTTCGTGCCCCTGGGCGCCGGCCTCGCTGTCCAGATAATGCAGAAAGTTCTTCCACATCGGGCCCAGGTTTTCGCCATAACCGCGCAGATAGCGCAGTGGCAGGGCAGGGCTGATATCTGCCAGCTGTTTGGCCAGAAAGCGTCCGCCCAGCTGTGATCCTTCCACCACATAGGCCACACCCAGCGCGTAGGCATCGGCAGCGTTTACGCGGGGCGCGTCGGGGCAGTGCGCCACGGGCGCGGCGTCGCCGGCCGCCGCCAGGTCCGCGCGTATCCAATCGCTTTTGCCGGCACGGGCGTGCGCTTGCAAACTGTCAGGCCAATCCAGCTGCCACAGGCGGCGCTCCAGCGGTTCCAGCCACCCCAGCAAGGCGCGCAGATAGTTCAGATACCCGTCGCGGTCCAGGTCGCCGCTGGTCAGGGCCAGCCCTTCATCCAGCGTTTCATGCCTGTCGCGCGTGCCGTCGCGCAGCACTTGGTGTACCGGGGAAATCATAGGCAGTCGCTCATGCTAAGGCAGGCGTTACGGGCAGGTGCAGCGACCAGCATTGCGCCTGCCGTTGCAGCCGCCAGCCTGATGCCGCCGCCAGCAGTTCAATGTCTTCGGGCGGGAAGGCGGCGGGGGCGTCGGCAGGCGCCTTGGCGGTATCGGGCAGCGCCGGGAAATGCGCGTGCCACACGTCGGCCCGCGAACAATCCAGCGTCAGCGCGGCATCCGCCGGCAACGTGGACAGCAGGCTCAACAGCCAGGCCAGCAACAGGTACCGCGACGTGAATTGCGGCACCTGCAAATCCGCCACGTCTTCCGGCCACACTATGCTGTGTCGCGACAGCAGCAGATGCGAGAACATCAGCTTGCGGCATTCGCGCAATAGCGTCTGCGTGGACGTGGTTGCACCGCTATCGAGCAGCCATTGATCCAGCTCGCGCACGATGGTGACGCTGTCTTCCAGCATGCCGGTCAGGTCGCCGGCCAGGCGGTGGCATCGTTGCTGCAAGGTATCGGCGTCGGCGCCTTCCGGGCTTTGGCGCAGCATCGCGGCGGCCAACGTGGCGTTGGACAAGGGGCCGACAACTTCATGGCGCAGCACGGGAAATACCTGCGCCAGCACTTTGAACCGCACGCCCTGGGCTACCAGGGCATTCATGGGATTGGCCGTCGACATGGCGGCCTCAGTGCGCTTGCCGCAGGATGGCCAGCAGCGCGTCGGGGTCCGCGGGCTTTTCGATCCAGCCGTTGAACATGCCGTCTTCGTCGCGGCGCTCGTGGCGAGCCAGGCCGCTTAACGCGTAGATGCGAGGAGATTCGGTGCGCGCGCGCAGCCGCGTTGCCAGTTCATAGCCGTCCATGTCGGGCAGCAGTATGTCCACCAACACGGCCTCGGGCCGGAAGCTGTCGACCATTTCCAAAGCGGCTTCGCCTGTGGGGGCGCAGCGTGTTTCCACGCCGGAAAGCGCCAAGAATTCGGCAAGCAACTCCGAGCCCATTTCATTGTCGTCAACCAGCAGGACGCGAACTGCGCGCACTTCGTTCAAAAGGTTCTCCATACTTCAGGGGGTGGCTGCGGCGCGGGATTCGCGCGGCAGTCTTACCGTAAAAATGACCAGGCCATCCCGGCACTGCACCGAGATGTCGCCGTCATGGCCGCGCACCACCTGCTCGGCGATGTACAGGCCCAGTCCCAAGCCATTGCGGTTGCGCGAATGGCCCAGCGACTCGGGTTTGAACGGCGAAAACAGGTGCGCCAGCACTTCCGGTGCAATGGGCGCGCCATGGTTGGTGACTTGCAATTCTATGTGGTCGCCGTCTTGCCGCGCGCGCACCTGGATGGGCTGGCGGGGCGCGCCATGCTGGCGCGCGTTGCTCATCAGGTTGGTCACGACCTGGGCGATGCGGTCGGTGTCCGCCATCAGCGCCAGTCCGGGTTGCACGTCCGGCTCGATGCGCAAGCCGGGGTAGGCCTGGCGCTTTTCCTCGATCAAGCCATTGACCAGGTCGCTGAGGTTGCACAGGCCTTTTTCGATGCCCAGCCCCATGCCGCCCTGTAGGCGCGACAAATCCAGCACTTGCGAAATCAGGCGTTGCATGCGGCCGCTGGAATATCGGATGCGCTCGCCCATGCGCGCGCCCGAATCCGTTTTGGACAGCAGCGTGGCCGCCATCGAAATCGATTGCAGGGGGTCGCGCAGATCGTGGCCCAGCATGGCCAGCAGCGCGGTGCGGGCCCGGTCTACGTCAGCGGCGCGGCTGGTGGCGATGTGGGAGAGTTCGTCGCGCAGGTTGTCGGCGGCTTCCAGTTCGCCCGGCAGCCACGATGTGCAGGTATTGCGCACCACTTCGCGCCAGGCCTCGAACGAGCCGCGCGGCGTCAGGCGCGGCCCCTGGCTGCCCACGGCGTATTGCTTTTCGGGCTTGCCGCCCCACACCAGCGTTTCAACCTGCTCTTTGCGCAGCCAGATCAGCCAGCCGTTGTTCATGGGGTCGAATTTGCACGCCAACAGGCCGGCGTACGGCACCAGATCGGTTTGCAATTCGGGGTAGTCGCGCGCGATGTTATCGGTGTGCACCACCCGCTGTCCGCTTTGGTCTAGCGCGCACAGGATGCCGGCCAATTCACCGCGCGGGGCAATGCCGCCGAACACGGTGACGCTGTTGCCCCACAGGCACAGCGCGGCGTCGTTGGGAATCAGCGAGGCGGGCGTGTCCGGGCCGCTGGACAAGGCCAGGTGCAGGTTTTCGGACGCCGACACCCGTTCCGTTATTTCACTGACCAGCGCGGCGTTGCGGCGCGCTTGCGCCGCGCGTTCGGCGCCTTCGATATTGGCCACTGCGGCGGACAGCACCTGCGCCATGGCTTCGCAAGCCAGCCGGGCGGGGTAGGGGATCGGGCGCGGCGCATGGTGGTGGCACGCGATCATGCCCCACAGCTTGCCCTCGATCACCAGCGACAGGCTCATCGAGGCCTGCACTCCCATGTTCGCCATGTATTCCAGGTGAATCGGCGACACGCTGCGCAGCGCCGAAAAGCTCATGTCCAGCGGCGTGGCGCTGGCGGACGGTGCGCCCCGGACGCGCACGGGCGCATATCGGGCGTCCGCGATCTGGCGCAGCGTATTCACGGTGTACAGGCGGCGAGCCTGCGCGGGGATGTCACCGGCGGGGTAGCGCCGACCCACCCAGTCTTCCAGCGATTCGTGGCGCTCTTCGGCCACGATCTCGCCGCTGTCGTCCGGATGAAAGCGGTATGCCATCACCCGGTCAAAGCCGGTTGCGCGGCGGACTTCGCGCACGGCGCACTCAAGAAGCCCGGCGATATCGCGTTGGCGCCGGACGCGTTCAATGCTGCGGTAGATGCGCGCCGGGTCCGCCATATCCGCGTCCGTTGAAACGCGCAGTTCCAACTCCACGATAGTCAGCCCATTGCTGTTGCGATGGCCGATGACATCGAACATGGCGCCGTTCAGGGACAGCGTCAGGGGATCGAAGATGGGTTCGGGATCGTCCAGCCACGCCGTCAGGCAATGCGCCAGGCTGGGGGGCAGCGTGCCCGCTGGGCAGCACTGGCCCAGCGTCAGCGGCGCGCCAAGCACGGTGGGGGCGTTCTCGCTGGCAAACTGCAAAATGCCATCCGAGTCGAACGCCAACAACGCGCCCAATGGCTGAATAGCGCCCGGAATATGAATGGGTTCGCTATCGCAATTGGCGAGCGTGACTGGCGTAGGGGAATGGGTCGGCGCATTCATTGTGGGTGGGGTACCTGGGACGCGCAATGAGCTGTCATTATGTCAAATATATTGTATGAATGTATGCATTTGCAGCCCTGTCACCTATCTGGAGCTTCCATGGCCCGTCTTGCCTACGCCGATCTGTCTCATCCCGACGCACGTCCCCTGGTGGAGCGCATCGTTGCAGAACGCGGCAGCGTGCTTCATCTGTACCAAATGCTGCTGCACAGCCCCGCAGTGGCCGGAGGCTGGCTGAACTATTTGACTTCCATCCGGCAACTGAGCAGCTTGCCGGGAGACCTGCGCGAACTGGTCATCATGCGCGTTGCCGCGCTTAACGGCGCGCCTTACGAGGCCGATCAGCACGCGCCGATCGCGCTTCGTGAAGGCGTGTCGCAGGCCCAGCTGGATGCGCTGGGCGATTGGGAAAACTCAACGCTGTTCGACCCACGTCAAAAAGCCGTGTTGGCCTACACCGACGCCATGACGCGCCACGTGCAGGTGCCGCAGCCGGTGTTTGAAGCCGCCCGCGCCGCCATGGGCTCGGAAAAGCTGATTGTCGAACTGACCGCAACCGTCGCGGCGTACAACATGGTGTCGCGCTTTTTGGAAGCGTTGCAGGTGCATTCGGACGATCACCGCTAAGGCCACCATCCAGCAGGCCAACAGGTATGTCAGCAAGTCGCGTGCCCAAACCTTGGGCGCGCGATTTTTTTTGCGCAATGCCGGAGGATCAGCGGCGCTGTGCGTCGATCAGTGCATCCAGCTTGACGGCGTCGGCGACAAACAGGCGGATGCCTTCGGACAGTTTTTCGCTGGCCATCGCGTCCTCATTGAGCAGCGTGCGGAAGCTGACCTCGTCCGCGCCGATACGGTCAATTGACGGGCCCGTGTCGTCGGCGCGCAATTGCGCCGGTGCATCGCCTTGCGTGCCGGCCAACTGATTGAGCAGGTCCGGGCTGATGGTGAGCAGGTCGCACCCCGACAGCGCCAGGATCTGGCCCACGTTTCGGAAGCTGGCGCCCATGATTTCGGTAGAAATGTCGTGCTGTTTGTAATACCGGTATATGCGCGTCACCGACAGCACGCCGGGATCTTGCGGCCCGGCGTTGTCGGCCTCGACCCACACGGCGCCGGCGGTCTTCTTGTGCCAGTCATAGATCCGGCCGACAAAGGGCGAGATCAGCTGTACCCGGGCATCGGCGCAGGCAACGGCCTGGGGCAGCGAAAACAACAGCGTCAGGTTGCAGCGCACGCCTTCGGCTTGCAGGGCGCGGGCGGCCTGGATGCCTTCCCAGGTGGAGGCTATCTTGATCAGCACGCGCTCGCGCGGCACGCCGGCGGCTTCATACAGGGCAATCAGGCCGCGCGCCCGCTCGATGGTGGCGCGGGTGTCGAACGACAGGCGGGCATCGACCTCGGTCGACACGCGGCCCGGCACGATGTTCAAAATGGCGCGGCCAAAGGCGACCAAGAGGCGGTCGACCAGCTCGGGCGCCGAGGCGCCCTGGTGATCGCGCACCGTCTGTTCCAGCAACGGGCGATAGGCCTCTTGCTGTACGGCTTTCAAAATAAGGGACGGATTGGTGGTGGCGTCTGTGGGACGCAACGCCTTCATCGCTTCGAAATCTCCGGTGTCGGCGACAACGGTGGTGTGATTGCGCAGGGCGTCAAGTTGGCTGGACATGGACAAGTAACGGCTCACGACGGCTAAGGTTGAAGGTTCCTTAGCGTATCACTGCCGTGGGCGTCCGGCCGTCAGCCAGGAGTGGGAGAGGGAAGCCGGGGGAAGGGGGGGAATCGCCATCCTGGCCTTATTTGGCGCGGTTCGCCGGGGAATCGGCCCGGTCAAGGTATAATCCGAAGGTTTGATTATCGATTCTAAAACCGGGGTTTACTGTGCTGCCGCAACTTTTTCCCGAGGGGATCAACCGCTTCCCTCCTGCAATTCTGGCTCTGGCGGACGGTACCATTTTTCGAGGCGTGTCGATCGGTGCGCCTGGGGCTACCGTTGCCGAAGTGGTGTTCAACACCGCGATGACCGGGTACCAGGAAATTCTCACCGATCCCAGCTATAGCGGTCAGATCGTTACGCTGACCTATCCGCACATTGGCAACACCGGCGTCAACGCCGAAGACGTAGAAGCCAATCGCGTCTATGCCGCCGGACTCGTGGTCCGCGACTGTCCCGCCCGCGTGTCGAACTTCCGTTCCACGCAATCCCTGCCCGACTATCTGGCCGCGCAGGGCATCGTCGCCATTTCCGGCATCGACACCCGCAAGCTCACCCGCATCCTGCGAGAAAAAGGCGCCCAAGGCGGCTGCATCTTCGTGGGCACCGACGCCGAACGCGCCGTTGAAATGGCCAAGGGCTTTGCCGGCATGGCTGGCCAGGATCTGGCCAAGGACGTGTCGCAAAAATCCACGACGGAATGGACCGAAGGCACGTGGCAACTGGGCGAAGGTTTCGCAAAGCCCGACCAGTCCAAGTTCCACGTCGTTGCCTACGACTACGGCATCAAGACCAACATCCTGCGCCTGCTGGCGGATCGTGGGTGCCGCCTGACCGTGGTGCCGGCGCAAACCAGCGCCGAAGAAGTCCTGAAGCTCAATCCTGACGGCGTGTTCCTGTCCAACGGCCCCGGCGACCCCGAGCCCTGCGACTACGCCATCGACGCCACGCGCGTGTTCCTGGACAAGAAGCTGCCGGTCTTCGGCATCTGCCTGGGCCATCAGATCATGGGCCTGGCCGTGGGCGGCAAGACGCTCAAGATGAAGACGGGCCACCACGGCGCGAACCACCCCGTGCAAGACCTCCAGTCCAAGCGCGTGTTCATCACCAGCCAGAACCACGGCTTCGCGGTCGATGCGGCCAGCCTGCCGGCCAATGCGCGCGTCACGCACGTGTCGCTGTTCGACGGCACGTTGCAGGGCTTCGAGCTCACCGACCGCCCGGCCTTCTGCTTCCAGGGTCACCCCGAAGCCAGCCCGGGTCCGCACGACATCCTTGAACTGTTCGACAAGTTCATCGCCCTGATGTCCGGCCAAAAGTAAAGATTGCATCATGCCCAAGCGTACAGACCTAAAAAGCATACTCATCATCGGCGCCGGCCCCATCATCATCGGGCAGGCCTGCGAATTCGACTATTCCGGCGCACAGGCGTGCAAGGCGCTCAAGGCCGAGGGTTATCGCACCATCCTGGTGAACAGCAACCCCGCCACGATCATGACGGACCCGGAAACGGCCGACGTCACCTACATCGAGCCCATCACCTGGCAAGCCGTTGAAAAGATCATCGAGCGTGAAAAGCCCGATGCCTTGCTGCCGACCATGGGCGGCCAGACCGCGCTGAACTGCGCGCTGGACCTGGCCCACCACGGCGTGCTCAAGAAGTACAACGTGGAACTGATCGGCGCGAACGAACACGCCATCGAAAAGGCCGAGGACCGCCAGAAGTTCAAGCAGGCCATGACCGACATCGGCCTGGAATCGGCTAAGTCGGGCGTGGCCCACAGCATGGACGAAGCCTGGGAAGTCCAACGCCGCATCGCCGCGGAAGTGGGCACGTCCGGCTTCCCCGCCGTGATCCGCCCCAGCTTCACCATGGGCGGTTCGGGCGGTGGTATCGCCTACAACGCCGAAGAATTCGAAACGATCTGCCGTCGCGGCCTGGAAGCGTCGCCGACCAACGAGCTGCTGATCGAAGAATCCTTGCTGGGCTGGAAGGAATTTGAGATGGAAGTGGTCCGCGACAAGGCGGACAACTGCATCATCGTCTGCTCGATCGAAAACCTGGATCCGATGGGCGTGCACACCGGTGACTCGATCACCGTGGCGCCGGCCCAGACGCTGACCGACAAGGAATACCAGATCATGCGTAATGCATCGATCGCGGTATTGCGCGAGATCGGCGTGGACACGGGCGGCTCGAACGTGCAGTTTGCCGTCAACCCGAAGAACGGCCGCATGATCGTCATCGAGATGAACCCGCGCGTGTCGCGTTCGTCGGCGCTGGCATCCAAGGCCACCGGCTTTCCCATCGCCAAGGTTGCCGCGCGCCTGGCCGTGGGCTACACGCTGGACGAGCTCAAGAACGAAATCACCGGCGGCGCCACGCCCGCCTCGTTTGAACCGTCGATCGACTACGTCGTCACCAAGGTGCCGCGTTTTGCCTTCGAAAAATTCCCCACCGCCGACGCGCGCCTGACCACCCAGATGAAGTCCGTGGGTGAAGTCATGGCCATCGGCCGCACCTTCCAGGAATCGTTCCAGAAGGCGCTGCGTGGTCTGGAAGTGGGCGTGGACGGCCTGAACCAGAAAACCACCGACCGCGAAAAGCTGCAAGTCGAACTGGGCGAGCCCGGTCCGGAACGCATCTGGTACGTGGGCGATGCCTTTGCGCAAGGCTTCACGCTGGACGAAGTGCACAACATCACGCACATCGACCCGTGGTTCCTGTCGCAGATCAAGGAAATCGTCGACATCGAACTGGCGCTGGAACAAAAGACGCTGGCCGATCTGGACTACGCCACCCTGTGGGAACTGAAGCGCCGCGGTTTCTCGGACCGCCGCCTGGCCTTCCTGCTGGATTCCGCTGAATCCGAAGTGCGCAAGCTGCGCCACCAGTTGAACGTGCGCCCGGTCTACAAGCGCGTGGACACCTGCGCCGCCGAATTCGCCACCCGCACCGCGTACATGTATTCCACGTACGAAGAAGAGTGCGAATCCGCGCCCACCGATCGCAAGAAGATCATCGTGCTGGGCGGTGGCCCGAACCGTATCGGCCAAGGCATCGAGTTCGACTACTGCTGCGTGCACGCCGCGCTGGCGCTGCGTGAAGACGGGTACGAGACCATCATGGTCAACTGCAACCCGGAAACCGTGTCCACTGACTACGACACGTCCGATCGTCTGTACTTCGAACCGCTGACCTTGGAAGACGTGCTGGAAATCGTCCACAAGGAAAACCCGGTCGGCATGATCGTCCAGTACGGCGGCCAGACGCCGTTGAAGCTGGCGCGCGCCCTGGAAGCCAACGGCGTGCCGATCATCGGCACCAGCCCGGAATCCATCGACGTTGCCGAAGATCGCGAACGCTTCCAGAAGCTGCTGAACAAGCTGGGCCTGCGTCAGCCGCCCAACCGCACCGCGCGCACGGAAGGCGAGGCCCTGGCCCACGCCACCGAGATCGGCTACCCGCTGGTCGTGCGTCCCAGCTACGTGCTGGGTGGTCGCGCCATGGAAATCGTGCACGAACAGCAAGACCTCGAGCGCTACATGCGCGAGGCCGTTAAGGTCAGCAATGACTCGCCCGTGCTGCTGGACCGCTTCCTGAACAACGCCACCGAAGTCGACGTGGACTGCTTGGCCGACGGCGAAACCGTGTTCATCGGCGGCGTCATGGAACACATCGAGCAGGCCGGCGTGCACTCGGGCGACTCGGCTTGCAGCCTGCCGCCTTACTCGCTGTCTGCGGAAGTCATCGCCGAGATCAAGCGCCAGACGACGATGATGGCCAAGGCCTTGAACGTCAGCGGCCTGATGAACGTGCAGTTCGCCATCCAGGGCGGCGACGTCTACGTGCTGGAAGTGAACCCGCGTGCATCGCGCACCGTGCCCTACGTGTCCAAGGCCACTGGCCTGCAGCTGGCCAAGATCGCCGCGCGCGCCATGGCCGGCCAGACGCTGGCCAAGCAAGGCATCACCAAGGAAGTCGTGCCGCCTTACTTCTCGGTCAAGGAAGCCGTGTTCCCGTTCGTGAAGTTCCCGGGCGTGGACACCATCCTGGGTCCGGAAATGAAGTCGACGGGCGAAGTGATGGGCGTGGGCATGAGCTTTGGCGAAGCCTTCGTGAAGTCGCAATTGGCTGCTGGCGTGCGCCTGCCGGAATCCGGCACGGTGTTCATCAGCGTGAAGAATCAGGACAAGCCCCGCGCCGTGGAAGTGGCGCGTGGCCTGCATGCCCTGGGCTTCAAGCTGGTCGCCACGCGCGGCACGGCGGCCGAAATTGAAACCGCGGGCATTCCGGTGCAAGTGGTCAACAAGGTCACCGAAGGCCGTCCGCACATCGTGGACATGGTCAAGAACGGCGAAATCGCGCTGGTCATCAACACGGTTGAAGAACGTCGCAACGCGATCGTCGATTCGCGCACGATCCGTACGCAATCGCTGGCCGCTCGCGTCACCTTCTTCACCACCATCGCCGGCGCCCGCGCCGCGGTTGAAGGCATGCAGTATCTGCGCCAGGGCCTGGGCTTGCAGGTGTATCCGTTGCAGGACTTGCACGCATCGCTTAGCGGCCAAGGCTGACGCGACAGCGCCAAGCCCGCGGGCTTGAGGTAGGATGCCGGGGCGGCCCTTGATCAGGGCCGCCCTTTTTCCATCCCTGCATTCCTATTCGCTTAAGACGATTCCATGAACAGAGTCTTCATCACCGGCGCCAGCAGTGGCCTGGGACGCGCCCTGGCGCAGCAGTACGCCGCATCGGGCGCCACGCTGGGTCTCCTGGGCCGGCGCGAAGACGCGCTGCGTGAATTGGCCGACAGCTTGCCGGGCAGCCATCGTTGCTATGCGGTTGACGTGCGCGACCGTGCCGCGCTGCATGCAGCGGCGGCCGATTTCATTGCGTTCTGCCAGGGCAGGGTGGATGTCGTCATCGCCAGCGCGGGCATCAGTGCCGGCACGTTGACCGAGCACGGTGAGGACTATGACGTCTTCAAAGCCATTGTCGACACCAACTTGCTGGCCACCGTGGCCACCTTCGAGCCCTTTGTCGGCGCCATGCGCGCCGCCGGATCGGGCCGTTTGGTGGGCATTGCCAGCGTGGCGGGCGTGCGTGGACTGCCGGGGGCTGGCGCCTACAGCGCCTCTAAATCCGCGGTGGTGACCTACTGCGAAAGCCTGAGGCTGGAGCTGGCGGGCGATGGCATCCGCGTGGTGACCATTGCGCCGGCCTACATCAAGACCGCCATGACGGCGAAGAACCCGTATTCGATGCCTTTCCTGATGGAGGCGGACGCCTTTGCGCAACGCGCGCAGGCGGCCATTACGCGTGGCACGTCTTACACGGTGATTCCGTGGCAGATGGGCGTGGTGGCCAAGCTGATGCGCCTGTTGCCCAACGCGGTGTACGACAAGTTGGCGCGTGACGCGCCACGCAAGCCGCGCAAAGCGGGGTAGCCCTTTACCGCGCGCTTACGGCACGTCTACAGCAGGTTTACGGCACCACGTCGTCGCCGACCTCGTCGGCCACGTGTCCAACGTCGCCCCAATCCAGCACTTCCCACTTGCGGCCCTGTACCGCGACGCGGTTGATGCTGACATTCAGCAACGCGGCATCGCGCGCGCCATTGAGCGGCACACCCGATGCATGACGCCAGATGATGTCCAGCACGCCTCCGTGCGTGAACATCAGGATGCGCTCGCCATCATGGCGGCTGGCAATGTCGTCCACGGTGGAGATCACGCGGGATTGGAATTGCCCCAGGGACTCGCCGCCATCCAGCGGGCGCAGCGGGTCGCGGCTTTTCCAGGCGGCAGCGGCTTCGGGCGCCTGCACATCGATGTGTTCGTGGTCCAGCCCTTCCAGGACGCCAAAGCCCCGTTCGCGGATGCCCGGCTCGACCCGTACGCGCAGCCCCAGCTGTTCGCCCACGGGCACGGCCGTGGCATGGGCGCGTTGCAGGTCGCTGCTATAGATAGCGTGGATGGGCGTGTGGCGCGCGTCTTCGCGCAGGCGCGCGGCAAGCAGGCTGGCCTGATTGACGCCGAATTCGTTCAGGGGAATGTCTTTCCAGCCTTGCAGGCGGCGCTGGCGATTCCAGTCGGTTTCGCCATGGCGGATGAACCAGATTTCAGTCATTACGTTTGTGATGCGCAAATAAGGCTTAAAGCTGGGCCGGTGCGATTGCCGCGCGCGGCTTCCAGATGGTTTGGATGAGGGAGCTTAACGCCACCAGGGCGGGTTCGCTGGCGCGTTCATAGGGCAGGATGAAGCCTAGCATGGCGTCGGCACGTGCCTGGCCCCACACCATGAAATCATTCGAGGCCGCGCCGGCCAAGGCGGTTTCCTCCCGCAACAGCGCGCAGCCCGCGCCGGCGCGCACCAGCGCTTCCAAATTGGCCTGGTCATCGTTTTGCATGACGACGCGAGGCGACAGGCCGTGGCGTTCAAACATGTCGCGCAGCAACAGATGCGTGTGGCTGCCCGACGGGCCATCCAGCCACGGCAACTGCGCTACTTCGCGCCAGCCGCCCCGTTTTAGCACCGCGGCATGGTCGTGGGGCAGTGCGATGCGATACCGCACGCTGCGCAGCGGCAGCCACAACACGCCACGCGGGGGATTGGCCGCGATGGTCAGCGCCGCCGGCAGCCGCCCGGTGCTGACTTGTTCGGCCAAGGTGGCGGTGGGCAGTGTCTGCGTCTTCAGTTCCACCAGCGGCAGGCGTTGCGTGACGGCCGAGGCCAGCTCGCCCAGGCGCAGGAAATCCGGTTTTTCGCTGGGTACGCCAAGCTCCACAACGCCATGCAGGCTGCCTTGCAGTTGTTGCGCCTCGGACTTGAATTGCGCGCCCAGCACCAGCAGCGATTCCGCCGTGGGCAGCAGCACCTCGCCCGCCTTGGCCAGCGCCAGCCGCCCGCCACTACGGTCGAACAGCGCCACGCCCAGGCTCTGTTCCAGCGCCTTGATCTGCGCGGTCACGGCGGGCTGCGTCAGGGACAGCGCTTCGGCCGCCTTCGTCAGGTTGCCCAGGCGGGCAACCGTGACGAAGGCGCGGATCTGATAGATTTCCATGGCCGCCAGTTTAGGCCGCCAACAGCCGCACTTGCGTGGGTTCCAGTCCGATGGATACCGGCGCGCCGATAGGAAACGGCGACAGCCCGGCCAGGTGCGACTGATCCGCCGTCAGGCGTTGTTCACCGATCAGCACCTGGTAGCGCGTGAATTCGCCCAGGAATTCGCTGCTTTCCACAATGCCGGGCAGCCACACATAGCGCGCGTCGCCCAGGCCGTCCGCCATTTCGATCTGTACGGTATGGGGGCGGAAGCTGGCGGCCAGGCGGCTGGCGGCGGGGGCTTCGGCCGTCAGCGGCAGATGCAGATCACCCACGCCAGGCACGGCCAGCACTACGCTGCCGCTGGTGCGTTCACGCACATCGCCTTCCAGCACATTCATCGTGCCCACGAAGTTGGCCACGAAGCGGTTCGTCGGATAGTCGAACAGCGTGCTGGGCGCGCCGATCTGCTGGACCACGCCGTGGTCCAGCACCGCCATGCGGTCGGCCGTGGTCATGGCTTCTTCCTGATCGTGCGTGACGAAGATGGTGGTGATGCCCAGGCGCCGTTGCAGGCTCAACAGGTCCTGGCGCATCTGCACGCGCAGCTTCTTGTCCAGATTGGACAGCGGTTCGTCCAGCAGCAGCACCTGCGGTTCAATGACGATGGTGCGGGCCAGCGCCACGCGCTGCTGCTGCCCGCCGGACAGCTGGTTGGGCCGGCGCTTGCCATACTGCGACAGGCCCACCAGTTCCAGCGCGGCTTCGACCTTGGCGCGAATCTCGGCGCGCGGCAACTTGCGTTCGACCAGCCCGAAGGCCACGTTGTCCCAGACCGTCATGTGCGGCCACAACGCGTAGTTCTGGAACACCATGCCGATGTTGCGATCCCAGGGCGGGGTGCCGGTGATGTCCTTGCCGTCCACCAGCAACTGGCCGGCGCTATGGCGATTGAAGCCCGCGATCAAGCGCAGCAGCGTCGACTTGCCCGAGCCGGACGGGCCCAGCAGCGCAAAGAACTCGCCCGGCTCGATGTGGATGTTCACGTCTTTCAGCACTTCCGTCTTGCCATAGGACAGGCGGATGTTGCGGCACTCTACGCTGACCTTCTTCATGCGGATTCCCCTTCAGTGCGTGCCGGACGCTGGCGCGACTGCGCGCGCTCTACCAGCAGGTGCGATACATACGTGCCGATGGCCACCGCGGCCACCGCCAGCACGCCCAGCGCGGCGCCGGGCCCCCGGCCCGCCGCGCTTTGCATATACAGATAGATGCCGTAGCTCATGGGCGCCTGGCTGTCCTTGGTGACCAGCATGATGGTGGCCGACAATTCCACCGCCGCCGTCACGAAGCTGGTCACGAAGCCGGCCAGCATGCCGCCCGCCATCAAGGGCACGACGACACGGCGGATCGTGCTCATGCGGGTGGCGCCCAGCGATTGCGCGGCTTCCTCCAGCGACACGTTGATCTGCTGCAACGAGGCCACGCACGAGCGCAGCGCGTAGGGCAGGCGCCTGACCGAATACGCGATCATGATGATGATCCACGACGAGGTCAGCAACGTGCCGGTACCCGGCAGCTCGATGCCGCGAAACGTGCGCAGGAAACCGATTGCCAGCACGATGCCCGGTATCGCCAGCGCGGCCGACGCCATCAAGTCCAGCCACTGCCGCGCCGGCAACCGCGTGCGCAGCATCAGGTAGGCGATGGCGGTGCCAAGAATGACGTCCACCCCGGCCGCCAGACCGCAATAGAGCAAGGTGTTGGCGATCATGCCCTGCGATTCCGAGAACACCGCCGAGTAATGCGCCAGCGTGTAGCCATCCGGCAGCGGGGCGAAGCTCCAGACGCTGGCCAGCGACAGCAGCAGCACGCCCATGTGCGGCGACAGCACCAGCAGCATCACCAGGATGATCCACCCATAGGCCAGCACGCTTTCCATTGGCCCCAGCTTGCGCTTCTGGATGGAGTTGCCGCCCTTTTGCAAGGTGGAATAATCGCGCCCCTTGAGCACGCGCGCCGACAGCCACAGCGCCAGAATCGAAAACGCGATCATGATGACGCTGATCACATAGCCCAGCGGATCTTCCAGCCCCACCTGCGTAATGCGCAGGTACGCTTGCGGCGCCAGCATGTTGGTGGTGCCCAGCACCAGCGGGGTGCCCAGGTCGTCGAACACCTTGACGAACACCAGCGACGCGCCGGCCACGTAGCCGGGCAGGGCCAGCGGGAAAATCACGCGGCGGAACAGGCGAAACCCGCGCGAGCCCAGGTTGAATGCGGCCTCTTCCATGGCGCCGTCGATATTGCGCAACGCCACCACCAGGTTCATCAGGATGAACGGAAAGTAGTGCAGCGCTTCAACAAAGATGACGCCGTTCAAGCCTTCCATGAACGGGATCGTGAACCCGAACCAGTCGTTCAGCAGCAGGTTGACGCTGCCCGACCGCCCGAAGATCAGCTGCATCGCGACGGCGCCCACAAACGGCGGCATGATCAGCGGCAGCACGCCCAGCGTCTGGATGATCAGCGCACCGCGAAAATCGAAGCGCACCGTGAAGTACGCCAGTGGCACCGCGATCAGCGACGCCAGCAGCGCCGACCAGCCCGCCGCGTACAGGCTGTTGAAGAACGCTTCCTGCATTAGCGGTTGATTGAAGAAGGCGCCGAAGTGGCCCATCGTGAAACTGCCGTCGGCGTTCACGAAGGCGCTGTAGAAGACCGTGCCCACGGGCACGACAAGAAAAAGCAGCAGAAAGCCGAATACCAGCAGCGCCGTCAATACGGGGCCGGCGGGCAGGCGTGAGTGGCCCGAAGAATTCATCGAGATTCCCGAAATCGTTGCCAGGGGACTGCGCCCCGGGCGCGTGCCCGGGGCGGTTCGCTATGGGCGGTTCGCCACGGGCGGTCAGCCACGGGCGGTCAGCCAGAGGCGGCTTACAGCGCGGCAGCCTGCTTGGCCAGCTTCACGGCTTCTTCGTAGTTGGCCTTGGACTTGCCGTTCCACTCGCCTTCCAGCTGGGTGATCTGCTGGTTGACCGCGGCGTCTTTCTTATTGCCCGCGAAGATCGCCAGGAAGGCCGGGTCGGCGGCCTTCTTGCCATCGACCAGCGGTGCCCAGGCAAGCTTGCGCGCCTGGGCCAGCAGCTCGGCCGCCTTGCCCGACTTGGCCTTGTCGCCCAGCTTGGCCTCGGCGTCGTAGATCGCCTTGGTGGCGGCCTGCAATTCCTTCAAGCGGAAAGTGACGGTTTGGTCATATAGCGATTGCACGACGTAATAGCGCGTCTGGGACAGGTCGGCGTTAAATTGCACCTTGCTGCGCTTGGCAATGTCCGCGGGGTCTGGATAGCCGGGCGGGATCTTGCCGGCAAGCGCGGAATACGGCAGCACCGGAAGACGCGAGATCTTCGGTTCCAGCAGCAGCTCCTGGCCGGCCTGGCTTAACGTGAAGGCGATGAACTTCTTGCCTTCCTCGGTATTTTTCGCGCCGTCGATCAAGGCGATGTTGGCGGGCACGATCGCGGTCTCGGACGGATAGACGAATTCAACGGGGAACTTCGAATACTTGCTGGACAGGCCAAAGAAGTCGATGACCGGGCCGGCGCCGAACTGGCCGTTGTTCACGCCGTCGGGCACGCCGAATGACCGTTCTGTCACCGCGCTGCTGTTGCCGGACATGCGCAGCAAGGTGTTCCAGCCGTCATCCCAGCCTTCGCCTTGCAAGATGGTTTCCACGGTCAAATGCATGGTGCCCGAGCGCGACGGCGACGTGATGCCCACGTGGCCAAACCACTTGGGCGACAGCAAATCCTTCCACTCCACCGGCGCGGGAATCTTGTGCGCCGCGATATACCGCGTGTTGTAGACGATGCCGTAGCCGGCCAGCGCCTGGCCCAGGTACATGCCCGACGGATCGTTGATGGGATAGTTGCCCACCTTGTCAGGCACGTCTTTGTTCGCCACGTCGGACGATTTGGCCAGCAGCTTGTCGCGGCCCAGCACTTCGAAGGCGTCGGGCGCGCTGGCCCAGAACACTTCGGGGCGTTGGCCGGCGGGCGTTTCGCGCACATAGGCAATGCCCGACACGGTGTTCTTGTTCAGGATTTCCAGCGTGATGCCGGGGTTGGCCTTTTCAAACGCGGTCTTGTAGGCCTGCGTCAGGTCCTTCGGGAACGACGTGATCACCGTGACGGTGCCGGCCAGGGCAGGTGCCGAGCAGACGGCCAGCAGGGCGCCTGCAAGGGCGCCTGCAAGGGCGGTGCGCATTGCGTGCATGGTTTGTCTCCGTAGTTTTAATTTGTCTGGAGACAGTAATGTCTGGTCTGCAACGCGTCCAATCAGAAATTTTGATGCGGCTCATCAGCGTGGGGCCGTGATGGTGGCCCCCCGCTGATGACGCGCTGCGGTCAAGCCGTGGTGGATACGCCGCCGCCCGATGCGCCGGCCGCGGCGCTGGCCATGGCCGCCTTGGCCTGCTGGACCAGCACCTGCTGGATCTGGCCTTGGATCTGCATGGCCTGGCCGTTCAGCGCTTGAAGCTGCTGTGCCTTCATCTCGTCCGACATGCCGCTGGCCTGCACCTTGGCGATCTGATCCATGATGCGCTTGAGCTGCTTTTGCAGCTCTTTGATCTGACGCGTGAATTCGTCGTCGTTACCGGTGTCTTCCGAGGCCTTGGTGCCCCCAACGCTCAGCGCCCCAGCGTTGTTGACGCGGATCTTGCCGTCGGGGGTGACCGTGGTCGCCTCCCCGCCCGCGGGATCCTTCGCTTCCTTATTGGCTTGAATCTTCTGGACCCACAGGTCGGCCAAACTGCCGATCCGGGATGAGCCGCCGAGGGAATTGATAGCCATGATGTCTCCTGGTACTTGGGGGGAATTGCGGGGCGTTCAACTAATGAACGGCATTGGGCAAGCGCAACTTAAACATTGCCGCCCTTTCGTGGCCCCCTTTACACTGGCGCCCGCTTACCCCGACACCTTATTTGGGATATCCATGTCCAATTCCTATTTCCCGCGTTGGCGCCTGGCGGACGACGCTGAACCCGGCGTTATTATTGCGCCCGACGAACGGCTGTCCTGGCCCAAGAACATCGCCATGGGCGCGCAGCACGTCGTGGCCATGTTCGGCTCGACGGTGCTGGCGCCGTTGCTGATGGGCTTTGATCCCAACGTGGCGATCTTGATGTCCGGCATCGGCACGCTGATCTTCTTCCTGTTTGTCGGCGGCCGGGTGCCCAGCTACCTGGGGTCCAGCTTCGCTTTCATCGGCGGCGTGATCGCGGTCACCGGCTATGCGGGCGGTGGCGCCAACGCCAACATCGGCGTGGCGCTGGGCGCCATCATCGCGTGTGGCCTGGCCTATACGCTGATCGGGGTGATCGTGTGGATCGTCAACGCGCGCTCGGGCAGTGGCGCCAACTGGATCGACGCCCTGATGCCTCCTGTCGTCACGGGCGCGGTGGTTGCGGTGATCGGCTTGAATCTGGCGCCCATCGCGGCCAAGGGCGCCATGGGCGCGTCGGGTTTTGACACGTTCATGGCGCTGGTCACCATTGTTTGCGTCGGCGGCATCGCCGTCTACACCAAGGGCATGGTCCAGCGCCTGTTGATCCTGGTCGGGCTGATCCTGGCGTGCGTGGTCTACGCCGTGCTGGCCAACGGCATGGGGCTGGGCAAGCCCATCGACTTTTCAGGCGTGGCCGCCGCGGCCTGGATCGGCTTGCCGCATTTTGCCGCTCCGGTCTTCAAGGCCGAGGCCATGGGCCTGATCGTGCCTGTCGCCATCATCCTGGTCGCCGAAAACCTGGGGCACGTGAAGGCCGTCAGCGCGATGACGGGCCAGGACCTGGACCGCTATCTGGGCCGCGCCTTCGTGGGCGACGGCGTGGCAACCATGGTGTCGGGCGCGGTGGGCGGCACGGGCGTCACGACCTACGCCGAGAACATCGGGGTCATGGCGGTTACCCGCATCTATTCCACGCTGGTCTTCGTCGTGGCCGCGCTGATCGCCGTCGTGCTGGGCTTTTCGCCTAAGTTCGGCGCGCTGATCCAGACGATTCCCGGCCCGGTGTTGGGCGGCATGTCGGTGGTGGTGTTCGGCCTGATCGCCATTGCGGGCGCGCGGATCTGGGTGGTCAACCAGGTGGATTTCAGCGACAACCGCAATCTGATCGTCGCCGCCGTCACCTTGGTGCTGGGCGCGGGCGACTTCACCATCAAGATCGGTGACTTCATGCTGGGCGGAATCGGCACCGCCACGTTCGGCGCCATCATCCTGTATGCGCTGCTGCGCCGTCGGAAGCCGGGGCCGGTGGTCTAGGCGTGGGGCGGCCGGGTCGTGGCCCCGGTCGTTGATCTGGCCGGTATCTGGCAGGCGCCGCGCCAGGCTGGATGACAAAATACTATTGAATAGTATCTTTTTGGCCACAGCCCTTCGCGATCGTCAAGCCAGCCCGCGCCGCCTTGAGGGATTTTTGACGAAATAGCCGTTTTTGGCGGGTTACAGCCCCGAAATGCGTGCAAAAGCACGTTTTCCGGGGTGGCTTGCAATTCCGGTGGAGTTTGCCCACAATATGACTTTGATTGCCCCGGTTCCGACCCGAGCCGGGGTTTTGTTTTGGTCGTCCGCGCCGCTAGCTTCGTGTCAAATCTTGCACCGACAGCGGGTGCGCGCCACGGTAACGACCTTCACCGAGAACGCTCCGTCGGGGCGTTTTTCTACTTTTTGTTTGGGAAACGACATGTCTGCCATTCCTTTGACCGTGCGCGGGGCCGAGCGCTTGCAAGAAGAGCTCCAGCGGCTGAAAACCGTGGAACGTCCTGCCGTTATCAACGCCATCGCCGAAGCGCGAGCGCAGGGCGATCTGTCGGAAAACGCCGAATATGACGCTGCTCGCGAGCGCCAAGGCTTTATCGAAGGCCGGATTGCCGAACTTGAAGGCACGCTTTCCAACGCCCACCTGATCGATCCGACTTCGCTGGATGCCGAAGGCCGCGCCGTGTTTGGCGCTACCGTGGATATCGAAGACCTGGATTCGGGTGACCGCGTGACGTACCAGATCGTCGGTGACGTCGAGGCCGACATCAAGGCCAATCTGATTTCCGTATCCAGCCCGGTGGCGCGTGCGCTGATCGGCAAAAGCGAAGGCGACGTGGTCGAGGTCAAGGCCCCGGCTGGCGTTCGCGAATATGAAGTTCTGGGCGTGCGTTACATCTAACGCGATCGCCTTGGCGGTACACTGTCAAAACGCCATAGCTTGAAGCCTGCGTTAGGCTGGCTGCCCGCGGTACCTACGCGGATCGCTATGGTGGACCGGGCGCGTAAAGCGCCCGTTTTTGTGCCCGGCCTTATTTTTTTGCTGTCTTGCGGCTGGTGCCGCTGCGTGCTCCGGCCCGCAGGCTCAGCGCACTGCCGGCGCGGCGGGGAATGCCGTGGCCGCTGGCGGTAGCCCGCTTGTTGCTGGGGCGCATGGGCTTGCCGTTCTTGTTGAGCTGGTCTTGCGGCACGAAGCGGGCCTTGGCCGGCTTGGGCTCTTCGGACTCGCTACGGCGCGGACGCTTGGCCAGGCTCTTGCCTTCGGCGGCCAGCTTCTTCGGCGTGTAGGGTTCGGAAGCGCGGCGCTTGGCAGGAGCCACGGGCTCCATAGCAGCCAGCGCGGCGGGCTTGACGTTGCCGGCCAGGGGGCGGAACAGAATCAGGGTCTTGCCCAGGTGGTGCACCGGGGCGCAAGACAGGGTGTCGCAGATCGTCGACAACATGGTCTCGCGGGCCTCGCGGTCATCGCCGCCGGCGCGTACCTTGATGAGGCCATGAGAAGCCAGTGCCAGGTCGATTTCCTTGAGCACGGCTTCGGTCAGGCCATTGTCGCCAATCAGGACGACGGGGCGCAGAGGGTGAGCGGCGGAGCGAAGGTCGCTGCGCTCACGAGAGGTAAGTTCTAATATAGGCATGCGTGGAATTGTACGGTAATGGCCAAGAATAAATTCTCTAAAGACTGGATTCACCAGCACATCAACGATCCCTATGTGAAGCTGGCGCAACAGAAGGGCTATCGCGCCCGTGCCGCCTTCAAGCTGATCGAGATCCTGGACACTGAAAAGCTGATGCGCCGGGGCGACCTGGTCATTGACCTGGGCTCGGCCCCGGGCAGCTGGTCCCAAGTGGCGCGCGAGCGCCTGGCCGGGCCGGGCGGCGTCGTGGACGGACGTATTATTGCGCTGGATCTGCTTCCCATGGAGCCGGTGGCCGGGGTGGAATTCATCCAGGGCGACTTCCGCGACGATGACGTTCTGAAACAATTGGAAGACATGGTCGGATCTCGCGCCGTAGACCTTGTAATCTCGGATATGGCCCCCAACTTGTCAGGCGTGGGTAGTGCCGACTCCGCGCGCATTCAGCATGTGTGCGAGCTGGCGATGGAGTTTTCCCGCGCTCATCTCAAGCCCAATGGGGCGCTGATCGTCAAGGCCTTCCACGGTAGCGGCTTTTCGCAGATCGTGCAGTCCTTCAAGCAGCACTTCAAGCGTGTAGTCGAGCGCAAACCAAAGGCGTCTCGGGATAAATCCTCGGAAACCTTTCTGGTTGCCCGCGATCTGAAGTAACCCGGGCCTGGGCATGCTGCCTTGGAACCCCAAAGAACTTACCTGCTTGCCGAGACAACGACCACCATAACGACAAATCAGACGTAACTACACGGACCCCAGGGATCCCAGGACGCAATCGGGTCCAACAGGGTAGAATGGGCTATTGACATACTTGTGACTGTGCCATATGCGGGTGCGCGGTTGCCGGTCGGAATCGAAAGCAGGAGATCGACCTTGAATAATTCATTTTCGAAAGTCGCTGTCTGGATGGTGATAGCCCTGGTGCTGTTCACCGTCTTCAAACAGTTCGACGGACGCGCTCAGACCCAGGACGGCGTGACCTACACGCAGTTCATGGACGACGCCAAGGCGGGACGTATCCGCAAGGTCGACGTTCAGGGCGACGTGCTGTACGTCACCCCGGACGCGGGCCGCGCCTATACGCTGACTTCGCCCGGCGACCTCTGGATGGTCTCCGATCTGCTGAAGTACGGCGTCCAGGTCTCAGGCAAGCCGCGTGAAGAGCAATCGCTCCTGATGAGCATCTTCGTGTCGTGGTTCCCCATGCTGCTGTTGATCGGCGTATGGGTTTTCTTCATGCGACAGATGCAGGGCGGCGGTAAGGGCGGAGCCTTCAGCTTCGGCAAATCGCGCGCTCGCATGCTCGACGAAAACACCAATCAAATCACCTTTGCCGACGTTGCCGGCTGCGATGAAGCCAAGGAAGACGTCCAGGAACTGGTCGACTTCCTGCGCGACCCCAGCAAGTTCCAAAAGCTGGGCGGCCGCATTCCCCGTGGCGTGCTGATGGTGGGCTCGCCGGGTACCGGCAAGACGCTGCTGGCCAAGGCCATCGCCGGCGAAGCCAAGGTACCGTTCTTCAGCATCTCGGGTTCGGACTTCGTTGAAATGTTCGTCGGCGTGGGCGCGGCCCGTGTCCGCGACATGTTCGAAAACGCCAAGAAGCACGCGCCTTGCATCATCTTCATCGACGAAATCGATGCAGTGGGCCGTCAGCGCGGCGCCGGCCTGGGTGGCGGCAACGACGAACGCGAACAAACGCTGAACCAGATGCTGGTTGAAATGGACGGCTTTGAATCCGGCCAGGGCGTCATCGTGATCGCCGCAACCAACCGTCCCGACGTGCTTGATCCGGCGCTGCTGCGTCCGGGCCGTTTCGACCGTCAAGTCGTGGTGCCGCTGCCCGATATCCGTGGCCGCGAGCAGATCCTGAAAGTCCACATGCGCAAGGTTCCGCTGTCGCCTAACGTCGACGCGACCATCCTGGCGCGCGGCTGCCCCGGTTTCTCGGGCGCCGACCTGGCCAACCTGGTCAACGAAGCCGCGCTGTTCGCCGCCCGCCGCAATGGCCGCACGGTGGATATGTCCGACTTCGAAAAGGCCAAGGACAAGATCATCATGGGCGCCGAGCGCCGCTCGATCGTCATGCCCGAAGAGGAACGCAAGAACACCGCGTACCACGAGTCCGGCCACGCGATCGTTGCCCGCCTGCTGCCCAAGACTGACCCGGTCCACAAGGTCACCATCATTCCGCGTGGCCGTGCGCTGGGCGTGACGATGCAGTTGCCGGAAACCGACCGCTACAGCATGGACAAGGGCCGCTTGCTGTCCACCATCGCCGTGCTGTTCGGTGGCCGTATCGCCGAAGAACTGTTCATGGACCAGATGACGACGGGCGCCTCGAACGACTTCGAACGCGCCACCGCCATCGCCCGCGACATCGTCACCCGCTACGGCATGACGGACGAGCTGGGCCCGATGGTCTATGCCGAGAACGAAGGCGAAGTGTTCCTGGGCCGCAGCGTCACCAAGACGACGCACATGTCCGAAGCCACCATGCAGAAGGTGGACACCGAGATCCGCCGCATCATCGACGAGCAATACCAAGTCGCGCGCAAGATCCTGGAAGACAATCGCGACAAGGTCGAAGTCATGACGGCCGCGCTGCTCGAATGGGAAACCATCGACGCCGACCAGATCAACGACATCATCGAGGGCCGTCCTCCGCGTCCCCCGAAAACGCCGCAAGGTCCGTCGGACTCGACGGACACGCCGCCCAGCACCGGGCTGGCGGCTGGCGGCAGCACGGCTGCAGCAGTCTGAGGTTTTTTGTCCTGAGTTATGGCAAATAACTTCCTTTGCGGGCGCTTCGAGTTTGATCTCGAGCGCCCGCTTGTCATGGGTATCGTCAATGTCACGCCGGACTCGTTTTCCGACGGCGGCCAGCACGACGATACGGATTCCGCGGTGGCGCACGCGCGCCAACTGATCGAAGAAGGCGCCCAGATCCTTGACCTGGGCGGCGAATCGACGCGGCCGGGCGCCGACCCGGTGTCCATCACGCACGAGCTTGATAGGCTGTTGCCCGTGATCGAGGCCCTGCGAGATTGCGGCGTGCCGCTGTCCATCGACACCTTCAAGCCCGAAGTCATGCGCGCCACGCTCGATGCGGGGGCCGACATGATCAACGACATCTATGGCTTCAGACAGCCCGGCGCCATCGAGGCGGTAGCGCAATCGCGCTGCGGGCTGTGCGTGATGCACATGAAGGGCGAGCCTCGCACCATGCAGGCCGCGCGCCCCGAATACACCGACCTGATCGGTGAAATCGGACTTTTCCTAGGTTCGCGCGCGCAGAAGCTGCGTGCCGCCTGGGTTGACCCCCGCCGTATCGTGCTGGACCCGGGTTTCGGCTTCGGCAAGACGGCAGACCAGAATTTCCAGTTGCTGCGTCGGCTGTCCAGCTTGCGCAGCGGTGGCTATCCATTGCTGATCGGCCTGTCGCGTAAAAACATGATCGGGCAGGCCACGGGCCGACCGGTCGGCGACCGGCTGCCCGGCAGCATCGCCGCAGCGCTTGCCTGCGTGTCGCGGGGCGCCTCCATCGTGCGTGTGCACGATGTTGCCGCCACCGTTGATGCCCTTAAGGTATGGCATGCGGCCGAACAAGGAGCAATCAGTTCATGAGTCAACGCAAGTATTTCGGCACCGATGGGGTGCGCGGTGAAGTAGGCGGCCCGGTCATCAATGCCGAGTTCGCCCTGCGCCTGGGTTATGCGGCCGGCCGTGTGCTGGCGCGCGAGCACGCCGGACGCGGCGGCAGCCGCCCGCAAGTGGTCATCGGCAAGGACACGCGCATTTCCGGCTACATGCTGGAATCCGCGCTGGAAGCCGGTTTGTCGGCTGCGGGCATCGACGTGCTGCTGGCCGGCCCGATCCCGACGCCGGCCGTTGCGTACCTGACCCGCGCGCTGCGCCTGGTGGCCGGCATCGTGATCAGTGCTTCCCACAATCCGTACCAGGACAACGGCATCAAGTTTTTCTCGGCGCAGGGCATGAAGCTGCCGGACGAAATCGAAGCCGCCATCGAAGCCGCGCTGGACGAGCCGCTGGGCTGCGTCAGCTCTGAAGGCCTGGGCCGCGCCCGCCGCATGTCGGACTCGCAGGGCCGCTACATTGAATTCTGCAAGAGCACCTTCCCCAACGACCTGGACTTGAACGGGATGAAGATCGTGGTAGACGCCGCCCATGGCGCCGCCTACAACATCGCCCCCCATGTGTTCCGCGAACTGGGCGCCGAAGTGCATGCCATCGGCGTGCATCCGGACGGCTTCAACATCAACAAGGGCGTGGGCGCGCTGCACCCCGAGTCCCTGGCCAAGGAAGTGCAGGCGCGTGGCGCGCATCTGGGCGTTGCCCTGGATGGCGACGCCGACCGTCTGCAAGTGGTTGATGGCGAAGGCCGCATCTACAACGGCGACGAATTGCTTTACGCCATCGTCCGCGAGCGCATGCAGCGCGGCAAGGTCGACGGCGTGGTGGGCACGCTGATGACCAACTTCGGTTTCGAGCGCGAAATGCAGCGCCTGGGCGTTGGTTTCGAGCGCGCCAACGTGGGCGACCGCTACGTGCTGGAACAGATGCAGGCGCGCGGCTGGCAGTACGGCGGCGAAAGCTCGGGCCACCTGCTGTGCCTGGATTGCCACTCCACGGGCGACGGCATTATCGCCGCCCTGCAGGTGCTGACCGCATTGCGTCGCGGCAATACGACGATGGCCGAGTGGGTGCGCGACCTGCGCATGTACCCGCAGAAGATGATCAATGTGCCGTTGACCCCGGGCCAGGACTGGAAAACGCATCCTGGCCTGACCGCCGCCCGTGCCGCCGTCGAGGCCGAACTGAACGGCCGTGGCCGCATCCTGATCCGCGCATCGGGCACTGAACCGAAGCTTCGCCTGATGGTCGAAGCTGAAGATGAATCCCTTGCCGTTTCCTCCGCAGAGAAGCTCGCCGCCAGCCTGGCCTGAGCCCGGCCCAGCCGCTTTAGAAAAAGCCATCCACCGAGTCTCGGTGGGTGGCTTTTCTGCATTCGGGCTTGGTATTCAATTGTAAAGTTTTGTCGAGATTCGCCTAAAGTTGACCCATCTCCCCCGAACTAAACTTCATAGTCACGTAACATATTGGTCAAGTCTTTGACATACAGGGCGTCCAAACTGACCGGACTCTCTAGGAGCTACGCGCAATGCTGGAATTAGCACGCACCACCCCAAGCCGTAAACCCGCCGAACCCTGGATGGGCAACTCCCCGAAAGTGTTGGCGGTAGGCCTGGCGCGCACGGCTGAAGAAATCGAGCAGATCCAACGTCTGCGCTACGACGTCTTCACCGAGGACATGGGCGCGGTGTTTCCCGACGCGCATGACGGTATCGAGCATGACCGCTTCGACCCCTATTGCGAACATCTGATGGTGCGCGAAATGGATACGGGCCGCGTCGTCGGCACCTATCGCATCCTGACGCCGGAAAAAGCGCGGGAAGCCGGCGGCTACTACGCGCAGTCGGAGTTCGATCTTTCCGGGCTGGGCCCGATTCGCGACCAGCTGGTTGAAGTCGGCCGCTCGTGCACCCATTCCGACTACCGCAACGGCGCGGTGATCATGCTGCTGTGGTCCGGCCTGACGGAATACCTGCGACGCGGCGGCTACGAATACGTGCTGGGCTGCGCCAGCGTCAGCCTGCGCGATGACGGTGTGACCGCCGCCGAAGTGTGGCGCACGATCATGCCGCAACTGCCCCAGGGCGGCGATCCCCACGTGACCCCGCTGCACCGTTACCCGGTTGAAAAGCTGAACAGCACGCTGCCGGCCCGCGTGCCGCCACTGATCAAGGGGTATCTGAAGCTGGGCGCCAAGGTCTGTGGCGAACCCGCCTGGGACCCGGACTTCAACGCCGCCGACTTCCCGGTGCTGCTGAAAATGGAGCGCATGGACGAGCGCTATCGCCGCCACTTCGGGCTGGACCAGCCCGCGGCCCTGAACGGCCAGCGCTGATCATCATGCGCCGCCTGTTCCGCCGAATGAAAATCAGATTGATACGGCGGGCCACGCGGCCTTTGCGGCTTGAACTCAAGCAGCTGCGCCGTCAGACGGATCTGTCTTTGTTTTAAAAAAGGGCAATGGCGCCAGCGCCATTGCCCTTTTTGTTGCCAACGCGCCGGAATTGCGCTGTCAGAATTCCAGCACTTCGAACGAAAAGCCCACCTTGTTCCATTCGGCTTCTTCCGCACGTAGCGTGAAGTCGCTCAAGGGGTGTTGCGCCAGCCATTCCCGGTTGACCCGGACCACGATGGAGTTTTCGCGCACCGACGCGGTCAGCGGCAGCGGTTCGATTTCGCCACGGCGGCGGAACAGCAATACCGCCAGGCGCAGGCTCAGGATGGCTTTCCATTGCGGCCGCGTGCGGATCAGCGGTTCCAGCTTGGTCAACTTGCCTTGATGGCCCAGCGCCAGTAGCGCCAGCAACTGCTGGTCGGCGCGCGAGAAGCCCGGCATGTCGGCGTTTTCAAGCACGTACGCCGTGTGCTTGTGATACGCGTTGTGCGCGATCGACAGGCCCACTTCGTGCAAGTCAGCCGCCCAGCCCAACGCCGGCCGAAGTTCGGCGCGTTCCGGGCCTTCGGGGAACATGGCGTCGAACAGCGTCAGCGCTGCGTGGCGCACGCGCCGCGCCTGGTTGACGTCGACGTGATAGCGCTTCATGAACTGGCGTACCGATTCGTCGCGCTTGTCGTGCTCGTCGTCGCGGCCCAGCAGGTCGTACAGCACGCCCAGGCGCAATGCGCCGTCACCCGTGTGCATGACGTCGATGCCAAGCTCGTCGAACAGCGCGGTCATGATGGCCAGCCCGCCGGGCAGCACATCGGAACGCTCGA
Source organism: Achromobacter sp. B7 (assembly GCF_003600685.1). NCBI lineage: Bacteria > Pseudomonadati > Pseudomonadota > Betaproteobacteria > Burkholderiales > Alcaligenaceae > Achromobacter > Achromobacter sp. B7. Next base: position 4,635,511 of record NZ_CP032084.1, on the reverse strand, counting down.
TCTTGATGCCCGGCAGCTCTGACGGGATGACGCGGCCCGAACGCACGATGCGGTCTTTCAGCTTGGCTAGCCCGGCGCGCGTGATGCCGCGATCGGAAAAGCGGCTTTCGGTCAGGATGGCGAACAGGGCCTTGGCGGTGCCGGACGAGCCATAGGCCTCTTTCCAGCCCATCTTGCGGTACTGCTTGGCGATGACTTCGATTTCGCGTCGCGCTGCCAGCTCGGCCTGCTTCATCTGGTGCGCATCGACAACGCCATCCGAGAAAAACTGGCGGCTGTAGCTGACGCAGCCCATGTACAACGAGGACATCAGGGCAGGCTCGTGGCCCTTGCCGATGATGACTTCGGTGGACCCGCCGCCAATGTCGATGACCAGGCGCTTGTTGGGCGATGGGGGCAGGGTGTGGACCACGCCCGAGAAGATCAGGCGCGCTTCTTCACGGCCGGCGATGACTTCAATGGGAAAGCCAAGCGCGGCTTCCGCGCGCGGCAGGAAATCCCGCGTGTTGCGCGCGACGCGAAACGTATTGGTGGCAACCGCGCGCACCCGGTTGGGGTGGAAGCTGCGCAGGCGGTCGCCAAAACGCTCCAGGACGGCGATGGCGCGCTCGATGGCGTCGTCGCCCAAGCGTTTCTCGGCATCCAGGCCGGCGGCAAGCCGGACGGTTTCCTTGAGACGATCGATCTGGTAAATCTGGGGCGTACCGTCCTGTTGAACGATGCGTCCGATGGAGAGGCGAAAGCTGTTGGACCCGAGGTCCACCGCGGCCAGAAGTTGATCCATGCGGCTCGTAATATAGGCTTTGAGGTGGCCTGATTATAGAGACCCCATGTGACAGTGCCTTGAGATTCGGGTTTTCGCTTGTGGATCATGGGCTTGGCCGAATAATCCGGTTGCGCTATATGTCCCGAATTTGACGTACGCTACGGTTTTGCACTTGTGTCATAGAACCGTCACTCTTTTGCAGTAAAACTCCACGCTCTGTTCCCAACGTATGGAATCCGGTATGCCCACACGCCCGCCCGGCGAGCCCTTGCTCATGAATCGTGAGTTGTCGCTGCTCAAATTCAACGAACGCGTGCTTGCGATGGCGGAAGATCCGAAAACGCCGCTGCTGGAGCGCCTGCGGTACGTGTGTATCGTCAGCTCGAACCTGGACGAGTTCTTTGAAATCCGGATTTCCAGCTTGAAAGAGCAGCAGCGCCAGTCGCCGAACCTGGTCGGCCCTGATGGCATGACGCCCGATCAGGCGTTTGAAAACGTCCAGCAGGCCGTGCACGAGCTGGTGGCGCGGCAATACAACCTGCTTAACGACGCCATCCTGCCGGCCATGCAGTCCGAGGGCATCACCCTGCATCACGCGTCCGAATGGAATGCCGAGCAGCAGCAATGGGCGCGCGACGTGTTCAACCGCGATGTGATGCCGCTGCTGACCCCCATCGGGCTGGACCCGGCGCATCCGTTTCCTCGTGTCTACAACAAGAGCCTGAATTTCATCGTGTCGCTGGCCGGCGCCGACGCCTTCGGGCGTCAGGCGTCGATTGCCGTGGTGCAGGCGCCGCGCGCGCTACCGCGCCTGATCAAGATGCCGCCCGAACTCTCCGGCCATCCGGAAGGCTTCATCTTGCTGACGTCGCTGCTGCGCGCCTTCGTGGGCGAACTGTTTCCCGGCCTGGAAATGCTGGGCTGCTACCAATGGCGCGTGACCCGCAACAGCGACCTGTTCGTGGACGAGGAAGAAGTCACCAACCTGCGCCACGCCCTGCAAGGCGAGTTGTCGCAACGCAATTTCGGCGCCGCCGTGCGCCTGGAAATCGACAAACTGACGCCGGTGGAACTGGAGACCTTTCTTCAGCGCGAATTCTCGCTAAAGGCCGAAGACACGTACCGCGTGCCCGGGCCGGTGAACCTGTCGCGTCTGATGCAGCTGTGCAATTCCGATCTGCGACCCGACCTGCTGTTCCCGGAATACCGCGCGCCCGTGCCTGCGCCTTTTGACAAGGTGGGCGACAAACCACAAGACCTGTTCGACGCCGTGGCCCAGCAGGACCGCCTGCTGCACCACCCGTACCAGTCGTTTCAGCCGGTCATTGATTTCCTGACGGCGGCGGCGCTGGACCCCGACGTCATGGCCATCAAGCAGACCATCTACCGCACCGGTGAAGACTCCGAGCTGATGAAGATCCTGCTGGCGGCGGCGCGCGCCGGCAAGGAAGTGACGGTGGTGGTGGAATTGATGGCGCGCTTTGACGAGCAGACCAACATCAACTGGGCGTCCAAGCTGGAAGAGGTGGGGGCGCATGTGGTCTATGGCGTCGTGGCCCACAAAACGCACGCGAAGATGGCCGTGGTGCTGCGCCGCGAAAAAGGCCGCCTGCGCCGATATGCGCACCTGGGCACCGGCAACTACCACCCGCGCACCGCGCGTCTGTACACGGACTTTGGCCTGCTGACGGCCGACCCGAAATTGTGCGAGGACATGGATAAGGTCTTCGCGCAGCTGACGGGCCTGGGCGCGCGACGGTCGCTGAAGGCGCTGATGCAATCGCCCTTCACCATGCACGACGGGATGGTGGCGCTGATACGCGCAGAGGCCCGCGCGGCCAAGGCGGGCAAGCGCGCCCGCATCATGGCCAAGATGAATTCGCTGCTGGAAGAGCAGATCATCGAAGAGCTTTACAAGGCCAGCCAGGCGGGCGTGAAGATTGACCTGATCGTGCGGGGCGTGTGCGCGCTGCGGGCCGGCGTGCCGGAGCTGTCCGAGAATATCCGCGTGCGGTCCATTGTGGGACGCTTCCTGGAGCATTCCCGCGTCTTCTATTTCTACGCCGACGGCGAGGAAACGGTGTATCTGTCGTCGGCCGACTGGATGGACCGCAATTTCTTCCGCCGGGTTGAAATCGCGTTCCCGGTCTACGACAAGGCGTTAAAGAAACGCGTCATCGACGAGGCGTTCACCTATGCGCTGCGCGATAACCAATTGGCATGGCAGCAGCGGCCCGATGGTGATTACACCCGGGTAAAAAGCCGGCGCGAGCCCTTCAATCTGCATCAATACCTGATTGAAAAGCTGGGCGTGTAGCGTCCGTTCCGACCACAGGGCCTTTGCGTGAGCGAACGCGGCCGCCCCGGTATTTCCGGGGCGGCCGCGACGTTTTTAGCGGGGCGCAAAGCGCTTGATGAAGCGTATGTGACTGTCACTATCTTGTCACGTTGGGCCCCTAAGATGCGAGGGTCGCTGAAAGACAGGCACTAGAAAAAGCCTGACTAGACTCCTTTAACGAGCACAGAAGGAACCCTGATGTTCAAACGTGTCTTCAAACAAGTTTCCGTGGGCGTTGCGCTGAGCGCCGCCGTTTTCGCCGTCCAGGCCGCCGATGTGACCGGCGCGGGCGCATCGTTCCCGTACCCGATCTACGCCAAGTGGGCGTCGGACTACAAGGCAGCCACCAACAACGCGATCAACTACCAGTCGATCGGTTCGGGCGGCGGCCAACAGCAGATCATCGCCAAGACCGTCGATTTCGGCGCCTCGGACGATCCCATGAAGGCGGCTGACCTGGAAAAGAACGGCCTGCTGCAATTCCCGGCCGTGATCGGCGGCACCGTGGCCGTCGTGAACATCGACGGCGTGGAACCGGGCAAGCTGAAGCTGTCGGGCGCCGTGCTGGCCGACATCTTCCTGGGCAAGATCAAGAAGTGGGACGACAACGCCATCAAGGCGCTGAACCCGGACGTCAAGCTGCCGTCGGCCGACATCATCGTCGTGCACCGTTCGGACGGCTCGGGCACCACCTTCGGCTGGACCAACTACCTGTCCAAGGTGTCGGCTGACTGGAAGTCGCAAGTTGGTGAAGGCAAGGCCGTCAAGTGGCCCACCGGCCAGGGTGGCAAGGGCAACGAAGGCGTCGCCGCCTACGTCGGCCAGCTGAAGAACTCGATCGGCTATGTGGAATACGCCTACGCCAAGCAAAACAAGCTGGCCTGGACGCAACTGCAAAACAAGGCCGGCAAGTTCGTCCAGCCCGAGCAAAAGGCGTTCGCTGCCGCGGCCGCCAACGCCGACTGGAAGGGCGCGCCGGGCATGGGCGTGGTCCTGACCGACGAGCCGGGCGCCGATTCGTGGCCCGTTACCGCCGCCACGTTCATCCTGGTGCACAAGTCGCAAGCCAAGCCGGCGCAAGGCAAGGCCGTGTTGGAATTCTTTGACTGGGCGTTCAAGAACGGCGCCAAGTCGGCCGAAGCCATGGACTACGTGCCGCTGCCGGAAGCCGTGACCAAGGAAATCCGCGCCGCCTGGGGCGAAGTCAAGTCCGCCGACGGCACCCCCGTCTGGAAGTAAACCGGGGACAGCGCGCAAGATTGGCGTCTGACCTGCCTTGGGCACGGCCTGACGCTTCCCTGCCACACGCTTGACCCGATGGCGACCGCCCCGGAAGTCTTGGCCACCAAGAGACCCGGGGCGGCTCGCCCCAGCAGTTCCCGTTTCCACCCAGGTCATCTAAGGAAAGTCCATCCATGAGCGCGGTAATGGATAATAGTGTGCCGCTTTCGCCCAGCGTGGCGGACTCCGTGACTACCGGCACGCCTTCGCCTATGAAGCAAAATAAAAACGCGCTGATGGATGCGCTGTTCAAGAATCTGACCCGCCTGTTCGCCTTCCTGGTGTTCATCCTGCTGGCGGCGATTCTGGTATCCCTGATCTACGGCAGCCGCGAATCGCTGGCCAAATACGGCTTGTCGTTCCTGTGGCTTAACGATTGGGACCCGGTCAACCAGAACTACGGCGCCGTGGTGCCCATCATCGGCACCTTGCTGACGTCGGCCATCGCCCTGATCATCGCCGTGCCGGTTTCGTTCGGCATCGCCATCTTCCTGACCGAACTGTCGCCGACCTGGCTGCGTCGCCCGCTGGGCACCGCCGTCGAAATGTTGGCTGCCATTCCGTCCATCATCTACGGCATGTGGGGACTGTTTGTCTTCGTGCCGGTATTCCAGCAGTACGTGCAGCCGTTCCTGATCGCCACGCTGGGCAACGTGCCCGTCATCGGCGGGCTGTTTGCCGGGCCGCCTTTCGGCATCGGCATCTTCACCGCCGGCCTGATCCTGTCGATCATGATCATCCCGTTCATTGCCGCCGTGATGCGCGACGTGTTCGAGCTGGTGCCCGCGATGCTGAAGGAATCGGCCTACGGGCTGGGCAGCACGACCTGGGAAGTGATGTGGCGCGTGGTGCTGCCCTTCACCAAGTCGGGCGTCATCGGCGGCATCATGCTGGGCCTGGGCCGCGCCCTGGGCGAGACGATGGCCGTGACGTTCGTGATCGGCAACGCGTTCAAATGGTCGGGCTCGCTGTTCTCGCCGGGCAACTCGATTGCTTCCGCGCTGGCCAATGAATTCAACGAAGCAGGCGGCATTCAGAAGTCGGCGTTGCTGGAACTGGGCTTGATCCTGTTCTTGATCACGACCATCGTGCTGGCCCTGGCCAAGGTGCTGCTGGTGCGCCTTTCCGCCGGCGAAGGCCGTAAGACCTGACGCGCCGCGAGCACAAGGAAAAGATCATGGCTGTCTCCGTACTCAATATGCAGAATGGCGTCTACCGGCGCCGCCGCATCCTCAACCGCATCATGCTGACGGTGTCGCTGGGCACGCTGGTGTTCGGCTTGTTCTGGCTGTTCTGGATCATCCTGACGCTGCTGACCAAGGGCGCGCCCGCGCTGTCGTACACGCTGTTCACCGAAATCACGCCGCCGCCCGGGCAAACCGGTGGCCTGATCAACGCCATCTTCGGCAGCGTGGTGATGGCGGGCGTAGGCACGCTGATCGGCACGCCGGTCGGCATCCTGGCCGGCACCTACCTGGCGGAATACGGCCAGCGCGGCTGGCTGGCGCCTGCCACGCGGTTTTTGAACGACGTGCTGCTGTCGGCGCCGTCCATCATCATCGGCTTGTTCATCTACGCCGTGTACGTGGCGCAGGTGGGCCATTACTCGGGTTGGGCCGGCGCGCTGGCCTTGTCCATCCTGGTGATTCCGGTGGTGGTGCGCACCACCGACAACATGCTGCTGCTGGTGCCCAACAGCCTGCGCGAAGCCGCGGCGGCGCTGGGCTGCCCCAAGTGGCGCATGATCACGCTGGTGTGCTATCGCGCCGCCAAGACCGGCATCATCACCGGCGTGCTGCTGGCCATTGCCCGGATTTCCGGCGAGACCGCGCCGCTGCTGTTCACGGCGCTGTCCAACCAGTTCATGTCGTTCAACATGAACGCGCCGATGGCCAACCTGCCCGTCGTCATCTACCAATACGCCGCCAGCCCCTTCAAGGACTGGAACGACCTGGCCTGGGCCGGCGCCACGCTGATTACGCTACTGGTGCTGGGCATCAACATCATTGCCCGCAACATGTTCCGCAAGTAAAGATCGCTTTGCCGGCGCGCGTGGCGCGCCGGAGCCAAGGGAAAAGAAATGGAAAACACCGCTACCGCCGTCAAGAACAAGATCGAGGTCAAGAACCTGAACTTCTACTACGGCAAGTTCCATGCGATCCGCAATGTAAACATGTCGATCCAGGAGAAGAAGGTCACCGCCTTCATCGGCCCGTCGGGCTGCGGCAAGTCCACGCTGTTGCGCACGTTCAACCGCATGTTCGAGCTGTACCCGGGCCAGCGCGCCGAAGGCGAAATCATCCTGGACGGCGAGAACCTGCTGACGGCCAAGACGGATATCTCGCTGATCCGCGCCAAGGTCGGCATGGTGTTCCAGAAGCCCACGCCGTTTCCCATGAGCATCTACGACAACATCGCGTTCGGCGTGCGCCTGTTCGAGCGCCTGTCCAAGGGCGAAATGGACGAGCGCGTGGAATGGGCCTTGAGCAAGGCCGCGCTGTGGAACGAAGTGAAGGACAAGCTGCATCAAAGCGGCAACAGCCTGTCGGGCGGCCAGCAACAACGCCTGTGCATCGCGCGCGGCGTGGCGATCAAGCCCGAAGTGCTGCTGCTGGACGAGCCCTGCTCGGCGCTGGACCCGATTTCCACCGCCAAGATCGAAGAGCTGATCGCCGAACTGAAGAACGACTACACGGTCGTGATCGTGACGCACAACATGCAGCAGGCGGCGCGCTGCTCGGACTACACCGCCTACATGTACCTGGGCGAACTCATGGAATTCGGTCAGACCGACCAGATCTTCGTGAAGCCCTCGCGCAAGGAAACCGAGGACTACATCACGGGCCGCTTCGGCTGATGGATGCTGCGGCGCGGGCCCTGTCGTAACGACCGTTGGCCCGATGCGCGGATAAAAAAATCGGCGCGCCTTCATGGCGCGCCGATTTCTATTTGGGCGCATCGTCTTGGGCGACATGACCACGTTCGCACGACCGCGCGGCGCGTCTACGCCCGGGGGGCCGGGATTCTGGTATAGTTGCCACCCTTCGGGGCGTAGCGCAGCCTGGTAGCGCATCTGCTTTGGGAGCAGAGGGTCGTGAGTTCGAATCCCACCGCCCCGACCAATAAAATCAAGGGCTTACGTGTTCATTGCGTAAGCCCTTGTCCATTTCTCCGGCACCAAGGGTACACCTATATGTACCCTGCCGATTGCGTGTTGATGTGCGTCGCCTTCCGGGCGACGGCTAGCGCTCAGCGACCCAGCGGTCGATCTCCGATGCGACCCAACGCGACGCGCCGTCAATCTTTCTTTGGCGGGGGAACTGTTGAAGCTTGATCAGCGCGTAAATTTTGCTCTTCTTGAGGGACACGACTCTCTCGACGTCAGTCAATCGATAGAGCCTGTCACCGGTAGGTGTAGGTGTTGCGCTCGGGGCAGTAGGGGTATTTTGTAGGCTGTGCATCCAAGAGTCCTCGAGTGCCTCATGTCGATTGGAGCGTTCAACGCTCCCGCCACTCGGCTCGGAATTGTTAGGCGTGATGTTCACCGTCGCGACGGTCGCTCTTTAACGCCAAAAGTCCCACTTCCAGTTTGAACACCAAAGCAATGATTGCGAATGCGATCCCGCCCAATGCCGCGTCGCCCTTGATCACGGTATAGACCGCTAAGACCGTTGGCAGGATGCAGGTTGCATACGAAGCAAGGGAAGCGAGCTCGGCGGCGTGGGTTTCGAGCGAGGCAGTGAGTTTTTTCATTCGTTTTGGTCCTTCAGAGCTTGGGCGGAAGCAGCGAGTTGGCGATGTAGCCGAATCCGACAAGTGCCTCGCTGAGTACAAGGATCCAGGCCGCTCGCGTCTTGGTCATCGTTGCGTGTCCCACTGTGCCCACGAACACCAGGGCGAAACTCCATAAATACTGGTCATTCCGTTGCCCTCATTTGGATAGTCCGAGCATGCGAGAGAAGACGGGACTGCATTCAGGTTGTCCAGAGGCGCAGGAGTAATAAATCGCCCCTACTGCCGTGAGCCCAATACCGATACCGAGTACAGCGCATATCAGCATTTTCCCGCCTGGTCTGCGCGCGCACGACGCGATTCTGTAAGGCCAAGGCCGATAACAAAAGCGGAAAAAAGATAGTAAAAGTGAGCACGCTCGTCGGCTCCATGAGAAGTTCAGTAGAGAGCGGTCTGGATCACTGCTTAATCGTGCGATCTCAGTGGTGCCGGGAAGTCCGGTACCGGATCGCCGATGGACGCGTTCCAAGACCACCAGCCTTCTTTGCCGTACGTCTCGTCGTAGTGCGCGCCCTTTTCTGCCTTGCGCGCCAGGTATTCCGGCGTGCTCATGCCCCACACTTCCAGCGGCGCAGGCGTGTGCCTGTCGCGCAACCAAAAATCCGGGAAGGCTACGTCCTCGCCAGCGTCAAACCGGAGAGGCTTTTCAAAGCGGCGCTTTTCAGCAACCAGCTTGTCGGCGACCAGCGCTTCGTAGCCCGAATCGACTGGGATCCAGTCTCGCGTGGTTTGCATGAGAGCGATATCGACAACCTGCGCGCGCATGCTGCCGCTAGAGGACTTGGGCGGATCAGTTTGTACGACAGCGACGACGGCATTCCCTGCTCGCCATGAGTCGAGTTCTCGGGGAAAACGGCGCTCCAAGGGTTCCCAGGCGTTCTCATCGAGGTTCAGGTAAGGGATGCCATGAAACCCTGCGATAGGCAGCGTGGCGCTGCCGTCCATTGCTTCTTGGTGCTGCGCGAGGGGGGCAATCACAACCAAACGCCGTCGTTGAGTAACCGCCTCCAGGGCCTTGGCCTTGTTGTGTCCCGCTTGCTGTCCGCTTGCCGTCGGCGTGGAGATCAGGAGGTTTTGAGCCAGTCGCACACGCCCCGCATAGGTAGTCATGGCCGAGCGCATCAAGTGGTGATGCACCACACCAAGATTGCGCTTTCTTTCCATGCCTGGCGACCATGCGTGGAGGCCTGCTTGTGTCCAAAGAAAATGCAGGAGGCCGAGCAATGTCATGCTGGCTTGTCCAGTTCGCGGGCGTGTAGCAGGCATCGACGGCGCGGCGGCGGACGAGGCGTCCCCTTCTTCTGGGGCGGCCGTCGCACGCTGTTGAAGTCCGACCTTCAGCTTAATCTTCACAGCGCCATCGTCGAGCTCTTGGACCACGCCACGTCGATATGACCCGAGCCCGGACATGCTTGGATCCACACCGTAGTAGACGCAGTCTTCGCTGTGCTCTGACCCTGTCTCGGGAAAGCGGGCAAGGTGGAACCGATCAGAGTTGGAACGGCTGTGGATCGACAAGCGTCGTTCGCCCGATCCAGGGCAAGTACACCTGACGTCTGCCTTGCCATGCGCCATCAGCAGCACGCGCTTCCAGCCTTCCTTGAACTGATCGGCCATTTGAAACTCGGGCGAGTACGGCCGCGTCGTGGACCCAAGCGTTATTTCAACCGGGTAGACCTTGCGATCCATGGCCTACTTCCGCACGATCGAACAAAGCGTGGTGGCTACGTATGCCTGCTTGTAGCAGTCTTCTTTGGCGGAGGAGTAAAACTCGTACGACGCATAGCCGGCAGCGAGGATCACGGATACGCCCCCCCAGATAATCATGCGTTTTTTCATTGAATTACCGTATGAAGGAGGCCCCGTTTGACGGACTCATGTCGGACGCGAGCGGCACCATTGGCACCAGAACAGGAAGCCTCTCGTTAGGATGGAGATGCAGACCGATATCGAGACAGCGGTCGAAGAACGCGCCAACATCCGGAGGATGCCGTTGCTGTGGAAGTCGCGCTTTCTTTGAACAGCGTTTATTTGTGTGTAGAGCTGCGTGAGATGGAGCCATGTGCCATCCGAATCGGAACGCTCGACTTCCGTAGTGTTTAGCAGCTAAACACCGGGAAAAATCTTGGTGAACGCCGATTCGGATGCCGCCGCCGAGATACCACGACGTTGGCGGCTTCCTGCCGACTTGCACGGCACAGGCAAGTTGAGACCCTGCCCGGTGTTCGCCCAACACGTTATTCGCCACGTGGGGCATGTCGTACTTAGGCGCTCGTGTGAAACTTGGAGTCCCGCGTTGGCGGTTGTCGGTTTCACTAGGGTGGGCTTCAATATGCTTCCATCCCCGCACGAGATCAATGCGCCTGCCAGGCTCTGCACCTGGCCGGATTTGTACGTCAGCACAATCGCTAACGAGCTTCACGGGCCTCTTTTGGCGCAATGATTCTTGCCGCTTGTTTTTGTCCCTGGGGCCTCTCAATGTCGCGACCGGCTCCCCTTCTGACATCAACGCGTGCGCCGATGCAGGACGAATAAAGGTTCAGTTGTTAAAGAGCGCAACCCAAATTTGGGTGTATGCGAACATGATAACCCGTAAATAAACGTTGTCAACCCAAATATGGGTTTATGAATGCAGCGACGGCTTACCCTGATCTAGGAGGGAACAAAATGATATTGTTTTCAAGTTTTGATACGTCCGGCCTAAATTTTTTGCGCAAGCTGCCGTTTCTGCCTATATCCAAATAGCAGACAGTGGCACCGGTCGTGTGTTCGACCCGCCATTGCGGGGGTCTATGCGCGTCGCTTCGAGGACTCCCCCTTTTTAAGCATCGTCTGGCGTTCCGCCTCAGCATACCGATCTATATCGTTCAGGATGAGTTGTTGGAATGCTGGGTTCAGACTGCGGAAGCTGACCAAGAGCATCCTTTCTTCTTCGGAAAGTGCCGACACCCCATCGGCATCATCATGTCCGAGTGAAGGCAATTGGCCGGGATCCAGACCTTCCACGAACAATTGCCAAACATCCAACCCGAAAGCCCGTGCGATTTCCGCAACGCTTTCAACACCCGCGCTGCCCTCGGCGCGGCGGACGCGGTCGACCGTCGAGCGCGTTAAGCGGCCGTTTGTTTTTTTCTCCAGTGCGGCATTCGACAAACCGGCGCTGCGCATCAGCTGGTCTACGTTCGCCCCGACGATTTCTGTAGCTTTTTTTGCCATACCGCACTATGCCGCGCTGGCGCGCAGATATGTGGGTTGAAATAACCCAAATACGGGTTAGAATCTTCGTCTGTGAGCGAACTTCAATTTTTCGACCGGGTGCTGGCCCGTCTCCGCGCCGTCCCATACACCGACCTCAAGACCGTCGCGGACGCCACGCATGTGTCTCTTAGCAATCTAAGGAAGATTCGCTACGGCGAGGTGAAGAACCCGGGAGTGCAGACGGTGCAGGCTCTGGATGACTACTTCGCAAGGATAGACGGCACCGGCGGGCACCCTTGTCCCATTCCCGAATCCCTTCGGTCTCCCGACCCGACCGTCAAGAAATCCTGAGCGTGACGCCAATCTACTGGTGTTTAGCAGCTAAACAGCGGAACTGGTGTGTGGCTGCTCTGCGCCCGTACCCCACAACACAAGAGGGATCGCAAATAGCATGAAAATTCTCGCAGTCGCACAAGGAAAGGGCGGTGTTGGCAAGACCACGACCGCAGTCAACACCTCATTTGAAGCAGCCGAAGCAGGAGCTAGGGTCTTGGTTGTCGACTTGGATTCTGGCGACATCTCCAAGACCATGGCCCGGTTCAAGCTGGAAATCCCTGCAAGCGCGCTCTTTCTCGACAGCACGCCTGTGGCGCCGACACACGACTCGAGCATCTCCTTGATCGCGGCAGATCAACTGCTGGCGAACTTGATTTACATGCCGCTCGAGACCGCGCTGAGAAATTTCCGGGTAAATCTGTCGGCCTTCGCCGAACAAGGTTATGACCTCTGCGTGATTGATACAGCGCCGGGCGTGAGCATCGCCTTGGCAGCAGCGCTTCACGCTGCCGATGCGGTCATATCACCTGTGGAGATGGAGGAGTACAGCATCGAAGGGATCAAGAAGATGATGCGCGTGATACTCAATGCTCGGCAGCGCAATCCTAGGCTGCAATTTCTCGGGCTTCTTCCCAGCATGGTGGATCGGCGGAATCCGCGCCAGGTCCGCCATTTGGCAGAAGTCCGTGCCACCCACGAGAAGCTGCTTGCGCCCGTCACCATCGGCCTACGCAGCAGCGTCGCTGAAGCACAGTCTATTGGCGAACCCGTCTGGAAATCCAAGAAGACTACCGCGCGTGCGGCCGGCGCCGAAATGCGTGCCCTGGGACAGTACATCCGCGCCAAGATGGGAGTAAAGGCATGATGGATCTGAAAGGACTGGGCGACCTCGCCTCGATGCTGGACGGCCCGCAGCGACAGGTCGGCGAACCCGACCTATTCGACGTGGATACGATCGACGAGGACCGGAACGTCCGGCTGGATTACAACCCAGGCTTGAGCAAAGAGAGCATCGACGAACTTCGCGAATCGCTGCGCCGCGATGGAATGTTGAGCCCAATTTCGCTCAGGCCTAACCCGGATCGTCCTGGTCGGTTTCTGATCAACTTCGGTCACCGACGCTTTCGCGCGGCCAAGGCTGAAGGTTGGTGCCAGGTGCCCGGGATCATCCGGCAAAAGTTAGATCGCTTCGCACAAATGGCCGAGAACATGAAACGCGAAGCTATAACCGCTCTTGAGATTGCCGAGTTCATCCGCGACGAGTTGGCGCAGGGCAAAACCCAGAGCGAGATCGCTGTCGGGCTTGGAAAGTCGAAGGCCTGGGTTACCCAACACGCAAAGATGCTCGATCTGCCGCCTGCGGTAGCGGAAGCCGTCGCCTTGGGAAAAGTCACGGACGTGACGCTGGCCAGCGAGCTGGCCGTTGCTCATCGAGAAGATCCGCAGGCTGTTGCAGATCTGCTGAATGCCACCGAGACCAAGCCGACGCGGTCCGCAGTGAAGGCGATTCGGCAAAGCACCAAGACGAAGGACCGTCCGGCCGTCCCCGAGACTCATGCGCAATCCGAAGATCGCGTTGAAGATCGACAAGAGGGGCAGGCGGTGGATCAGGGTGCGACGATCACTTTTGTGGCCGACACGACCGGTATCCGCTTTCAGCGCGAAGTCCCCAGCGACGTGAAGGCCGAACTTCAACGCCGTAGAGACGTACTCGAGAAAGCCGAACAAAACCGGCCCAATCCCGCACTTCGCAAGGCAGGGATCGCCGCGCTGGAACGCCTCATCGTCATCGCTCGACGCGATACCGGACAAAGCCAACGCGTAGCAGATTTCCTGCTGGCTTGGTGGAACGCGACCAGTTGCGGAGGATTCGATCTGGCTGACTTCTGGAGCGTGGATGCCGAAATCGCGGACGACATGCTCGTTGTGATCGGCCTAATCCGCGAAAGTCGTGCTTATCCTGACACGTTGGGGACACCTGCTGACCAAGCATTCCAGGAACTTGTCAAGCTTTGGAGGCCGCACCTTGCTAACGAATGAAGAAGCGTGCCGATGTTTAGCGGCTAAACACCATCGAAAGGTAGCCATGATTAGTATGAAAACCAACATAGAAGGCGGTCGCTCGCAGCCAACGGAGCTTCAGACCGAACAGACCGGAGTAGGGATGCAGAGAAGAAGGTGTACTACTCATTCAAGATCCAAACAACGCGGCGGCGGCTCCAGGAAGCGATGCAGACAGTCGTCCTAATGCAGACCCTAGCGGATCATTCCGAGAATGAGATTGCCATCGCATCGAAGCGGATGGTCTCCCACGCCAAAGACATTGAAGCCGTTTGCATGACGTTGCGGGTGCAAGTATGCGACGAAGGAAGATTTGTAGAATGCCTTCAAACTATGACGGCGGAGCACGTGTTTGTGGAGCTGAGCCAGGCCAGTCCAGCGGATCCGGTCAACGCACTCCAATTCAGGGACTCTGAATCATTCTGAACATCCATGAACGTCGTGATCCGCTACGCGGCACGAAGTCGCCCCTCATCTGCTCACATAACCAATCCAAAGTGTTCAAGGAAGTCGCTATGCAATCCACGAAAGCTCTCGCTAAGCTCACCGCACAAATTGAAGCCCTTGAGCGACGAGCCAGAACGCTCCGCGCCAATGCCCGCGCGTCGGCCGTACGAAAGATCGTCGCGCAGATGCACGAGTTTCAGATTTCTCCTTCAGATGTTAAGGCCGCGTTTGGCGCGATGAAGCCGATCCGTGCCAAACAGAAGAAGGCGCTTGAACGGCCCGTGCCTCGTCGCGTCGTGCCGGAAAAGTACCGTCATCCCGAAACTGGCGAGACCTGGACTGGCCGTGGGCGTGCGCCCCGGTGGCTCGCTGCGGCCGAGCGAGCCGGCGCCAGCCGTGAGCAGTTCCGAGTCTAAAGACGGCGAAACCCCCTATCTGGGGGCCTATCGCGGTAAAATGACGTTCCCCTGGAGGTCCACAATTGCTAAGCGCGCACGACCGGAAAGAACGACGCCACGCCGTTGCCAATGCGGTCGCTAGCCAGCGGCTTGAAGGCATGGAGCCGGATGCGCATACTGTGGCGGATCTCATTCGAGGATCGGCCGGAGAATTGAGCGTGGCGGACGTCCTTCGAACTCTGAAGGATCGCATCGCGGCCGGCGAATTTCGTTCGACGCCCGCACGATAGCTTCGATGACCACATAGGCCAGCTCATGGCCAAGTACCCCATCAACGCCAAAGACCCCTACGCAGATCCTGATACAGGCGTTCTACGCAACCGCTTGGGCATCAGCGATCAAGCCGAATTGGATCGAGTGGAAGCGACCTTTGCTAACGCGATCCGATGAGTTGCATCAACGATTGCCCGAGACTTTGCTGCAAAGCCGATCATCTGTCCATTTCCGGGGTGCTGTGGTTGATCATCGTATGGTTTGCTAATTACGAAAAAGGGGCGTGTGCGACCTGCGTCATGCCAGCCGGCCCATGGCCTCTCGGCATCGCAAAAGCGCCTCTCCACACCAAGACTCGCGAGGACAGCGCTATAAAAACGCAGCGATCGCTCGAAGTCGGTCACGCTGACGAAAACATGTGAAAACACGCTGGCTCCTCGTAGAAAGCGGTGGGCGCTATATGCGATCGACCTATATTAATGGGCAGCTGCCGTAAACGGATGGCAGTTCTCGACTGTCATGCTCAATCCACCGCTTCACCGGTCTGCGTCTTGAAGATCGCAATTTCCTCCATCAGCCATTGTCGAAACGCCTGCACCTGGGGTTTGTGCAGTGCTTCCGGCGGACAGGCAAGATAGTAGTGCCAGGGGCTTTTGACCGCCACGTCAAACAGCCGCACCAACTCACCCGAGGCAATCTCCTGCATCGCGACCACATGTCGCACCAGTGCAATGCCGTTCCCTGCCACGGCCGAGCGGATCAGCATCGACAAATCTTGAAATCGAACGCCTCCGGCGGGCTCGGCAAGCGTCAGATTCGCTGCCTGAAACCAGGGCAGCCAGGGTTCATCCGAGCGCAACAGTTGCGCTGGTGTGAGCTGCTGTGGGGTGGCCGGCAGACCTCCCCCGTTGTAGCTAGGGCTTGCAACCGGGTAATACGAGTCGCCCATTAGCCGCTGCACCGCCAAGCCGGGGTATTGGCCCTGACCAAAACGTATGCCTACGTCAATACCGTCGCGCACCAAGTCGTGCAGCCTTCCGCTGGTCTGCAAAACCAGCTCTGTGCCCGGGTTCTGTTCAATGAATTTGCCAAGGCGCGGAGCCAGCCAGCGCGCGGCAAATGACGGGATGGACGACACCGTGATTCGCTTTTGCCGCGATTCTTCGCGTATCGCCTGGGTGGCCTGCGCGATGTCCTGCAATGCGCGGCGCACCGCCTGCGCGAACTGCGCACCTTGCAGGGTGATCGTCAAACGCTTGCCATGGCGGGTAAACAGCGCGACACCCAGGTCTTGCTCCAAAGCCCTGATCTGGTGGCTGACCGCACCGTGGGTGACGTGCATCTCATCGGCGGCGCGGGAGAAGTTCTGATGCCGGGCGGCCGCCTCAAAGGCGCGCAAGGTCAGTAAATTGGGCAACCGGTGTAGCTCTGACATGAGTCTATATGAATTTATTTGGCAAGGATGTCAAAGATAAATCGTTTTGCGAGCGGCGGCCGCACCCATAGACTTCACCTACGTTTTATTTTTGGAATCCGCCCATGCCGCAGAACATGCCAACCCTTTTTGTTGACCACCAGTTCACCAGCCCCTATGCGCTGTCCGTGTACGTCACCTTGCTTGAGAAAGGCATTGCGTTCTCCACTGATTGTCTTGACCTAGCTGCACGGCAACACCAGCAAGCCGCGTATCGTCAGCAGTCTCTGACGGCCCGGGTACCCATGTTGGTGCACGAGGATTTCACCTTGTCGGAGTCCAGCGCCATTAGCGAGTATCTGGAAGACGTCTTTGCACCGCCCGCGTATGCGGCAGTCTATCCACAAGACGCACACCTCCGCGCCCGTGCCCGACAGGTCCAGGCCTGGCTGCGCAGCGATCTCATGCCTATTCGCAACGAGCGCGGGATGGACACGGTCTTCATCCAACCTACGGTGACGCCCTTGAGCGCCGCCGCGCAGGAAGCTGCTGACAAACTGTTCCAGGTGGCCGAGCAACTGCTGCCCGCGCAGGCCGCAAACCTTTTTGGTAACTGGTGCATTGCCGATACCGATTTGGCGGTGATGATCCACCGCTTGATCATGAACGGTGATGCCGTCCCAGAACGCCTCAAAGCCTACGCAGCCCAGCAGTGGCAGCGTCCAAGCGTGCAGCAGTGGGTGCACCAGCAGCGCGCTTGATTGCCGTTCAGTCATGATCGCCTGCTGCCGGCGCCCTGTGGCGCGGGCAGCGCGAGGGACGCAACGGTCAGCCGGAGGTGAACCGGCTGGGGCGAGAGGCATCTGAGTCGCTGCCGATACGGGCGTGCCATCTCGTGCACAAGCCACCCGCGGCCAAGGGCAGATATGAGGGCGCGCTGCGCGCCAGTCATAGTGCGTTGCGTACGGTGGCCACGTTCCAAGTGTGTTGCTCCAGCGACGGACGGAGAGGAACTGGACGGCCGCTTCTGGCCGGGAGTGGTCCCTGACGCGGCCGACCGCTTCTAATCCCGAAGCGGAGCTAGCATTCCTCACACGATAGACTCACCGCTCTTCTGATATGTGGCCACTATGTTCTCCCAGATGAACGTCCGACCCGCCTCTCGTGAAGACATCGATTCGATCATTGAGCAGGATCCGATTGCCAAGTACGAACTGGGTAGGAGGGTGTTTATCGCCGATGCGGTGGCCGCTGGCCAATGCTGGGTCGCAGTAGAAGCGATGGGTGCTTCGGCGCTGATCGGTTACGGGGTACTAAACAAGTCCTTTTTCGAAAACAACTTTGTCCCGCTGATCGTCGTCAAGGTCTCGGCACGTCGCCGTGGGGTGGCTACAGCAATCATGACCGCGCTGGAGTCGCAATGCGCAGGAAAGTTGTTCACGTCGACAAATACGTCGAACATCGCGATGCGCCAATTGCTCAAGCGGCTTGGCTTTGTCGAAAGCGGTTGGATTGAAAATCTGGATGACAACGACCCCGAACTTGTGTTTGTGAAGCTCCGATCATCCTGTTGATTTTCCCGGTTCGTCTGGAGATGGCCGGAAGGAGGCTATCGTGAAAGCCCGCTTCCGACCCCAACCGGTCGCCGACGGACGCTGATCTTGCTGGTCCGGCTGGACCCTCCCGGTTGAAGCCGTATACGGCCCGGGCGACATACTGTGGAGCAGGACAGCCCAGGCCGATGCGATGATTAATGGAGACCAATCTTTAGTTCAGCCCACGTACAGGGCCAATCTAGTGAACCCCGCGTTCCAGAGAACGGTGGCGGGCCGAGACCCACTTTGTTCGCAAGTGCGTTGCGCAAAGGTGTGCGCAAGGGCCGTGGCCGCGAACTGTGCAACCTCAGCCCAATCGCTGGTGGGTCCGAAGTGCTTTTTCAGTATCAGATTAGTGAACTGCCCGGGGTCTTCCTTGATCCAGCCCGCTTCAACTAACGTGTCGGGAATCATGGCGCCTAAGCCGTCATCAGATCGGTAGTCGTATAGTGTTATATCGACGCCGGACGAAAAATCGCCGTCAATCAAGATGACACCACGTTCCTCGTAGCGCGCATCGGCCAACCTTTGCATGGATATGTGAATCGCTGCGCTGACACCTTGGGGAATATGTTCCAGTAACCTCGTAAGCTGTGGAACTGCCTTTTCGATGTCCGTGTCGAGATCCTGCTGGATTGCGCCGTGCCCGTAATCCATTGCGGGGTTTGTGTCGCCGCGAACGACCTGTTCAGCCTCCATTGATTCCTGAAGCAGAAGATCGTCCAGCGCTACGCGGCAGTTGCATAGAAAGTCGAAGGGGGGGACGCCGTTCTGATGCGGGCTATATGGTCCGGCGATCTTCATCCCGGGGCAACCGGAGCGGCACAGAGAAGTGTCGAGTTTGATAAAGCCGGTCGATTGGAGCACATCCGGCGACGCGTACGATTTTCGGGAAAAGGCCTCTATCACCGCACCCGTGTACTCTCGAGAAAATTCCAGGGCCGATGTCAGCACTGTGGCGGACGGAACGACCCCTTCGCGAAGAACGTAGACGTTTTCCAATGCTTCGGCGACGCCTGAAGTACACCAGACGCCCTGCGGGCCAATTTTGGCCAGCAAACGGTGCGCAAGTGCATCTTTCGACCCGCTGACGGACAGCCCAAAGGCAGCGGCGGTCTGCTGGAGTAGCTTTGTCGTAAGGGCTTTCAGAGCTGTTTGTGCATCGACATCTCGCCCGCGCGCTGCCCAGCCCATTGCCCAGATGAAGTGAAACGCGGCCTCATTATCGGGCGCTTTTAGTGTGCTGCTAGAGGCCCCGTGCCGGGCTAATTGTTGAAGCCTGTGAAGAACGTCTGTATTAGGGCATTGCGCTGCAAGGTCGGCCAACCATTTGCGGTCCGTCGTATTAATGGCGCAGCCCCGTAGCAATGACACGGGAATTGGCAGTTGGATTTTTTCTGCCAAAGCGTCTTCAACATCTGAAAGCACCATCGCGCGCTGGGAGTCGCTTGCTGCCGTGAGAAAACGACGGCTCTGCTTCGCCAGGGCGATTTTTTCTTGAACAAAGGAGCCTTCACGCTCTATGACGTCGTCCAATTGCGGACAGGTCCATTCGCCCCTGAGGTGCAGTAAAGTGAGGGCATCATAAGAAGCAGCTATGGCAAAGGCGAATGCGCGCCGACTACCTAGAATTTCCAAGGCGTAAGCTTCACCTGGAGCTGTGCTAGCGACTCCCTCGTGCCTACCGGCGAACTCAGGATCACAAAGGGTGAAACGAAAGTCTGATAGTGGTAATTGCGACATGAGAACAATGGCAAGGTTTGAAGGATGGATATTGCGGTCGGAGCGCGAGGACGTCAACAATATCTACAAGGCGGAAGCGATCTTCGACCATGATCCAGCATAGGTCGTGGCTCATTCGATCACTTTCTGACAACGAATGGATGAGCCCATAACTATCAACGATTCGCCCATGGCCGAACAGAATTTCACCGGGTCGGTGTTCGTTGATTCGCGCTTTCAAGCTGCTGCGCCTGCACGAGTGGGCGGAGGTATTGTCACTTTTTCACCTGGTGCACGTACAGCTTGGCATACGCATCCTCTAGGCCAGACGCTCATCGTCACTTCAGGTCTGGGGCGAGTACAGAAATGGGAAGATACCGTGCAGGAGATGCGCCCGGGCGACGTCATTTGGATACCACCGGGCATCAAGCACTGGCACGGAGCCAGTCCCTCAGTCGGTATGAGCCGCGTTGCAATCGCTGAATCCCTAGATGGGAAGTCGGTAGATTGGATGGAAAAGGTCAGCACGGACCAGTACGGGCAATGAACTTGATCGACACAAGCATTCATTGATTGAAAACTGGGACTTGTTCGAAAGAAGGGGCCTCGGCGCGTTGCCTTGGGTTCCACGATTGGATCGCCCGGGATGCGAGTGCGCCGGTGCTTAAAGTAAAGCAGTCACTGAAGCTACAGTAGTCGGCGACCGCTCCTGGCCGGCAAGCGTCCGCTCGCCGGCCGGGATCCATCAAACCTCTGTTTGTTCAGCCATCTCAAGCGCATCGTCGACTTCGATGCCAAGGTAGCGGACTGTGCTTTCCAGCTTTGTATGCCCGAGCAGCAGTTGTACAGCCCGAAGATTCTTCGTCCGGCGGTAGATCAGCGAGGCTTTTGTACGGCGCATAGTGTGGGTGCCATATGCGGTATCGTCTAGGCCAATCGATGCGATCCAGCGATGCACAATCCGGGCGTACTGCCGCGTCGATAGATGTGGCGACGTATGCAACCGGCTCGGAAACAGAAAATCCGCCGCCTTTAGCCCTCGCGTCTCGATCCATGCTTCAACGCTCTCACGGGTTTGCCCCGTGATCTCGAATTGCACCGGACGCTGGGTCTTCTGTTGCATGACGGTTGCTCTCGTGGCTACGTGGCTTCCGTGACGGATGTCCTGCACCTGCAATCGCGTGAGATCGCACGCTCGAAGCTTGCTATCGATTGCGAGATTGAACATTGCGAGTTCGCGGACGTTCGACGCCATCTGCAGTCTCGTTCGGATTGCCCAAATTTCTCCTAGCTTTAGAGGTGGCTTCTGCCCGGTGAGTTTGCCTTTGTTCCATGGCACACGATGGCCAACGGTGACATTCGTGGATTCCATGACAATGTCCTTTCGCGTAAAGGGAGATTCAGTGTGCTCCTACGGAGGGTCGCTATGCGACCCGTTGCTGCCGTTCAATCCGCGTAAGCCTGTGCCTACAGCGTGGTGAAATCGGTCATTCATAGTCAGCTGCTTCTGACACACTCCCGACATGGGCTAGCGCTAAATAAGAAGGAAATTAGTCGGCGCGCGGGTCTGCCCCAGAACACATACCTGTCAATTAACTCCAAACTTCGCCGCGCGGTATTGGTCATTCCACCAACGCACTAGTTCAATATGCTGCGGGTGAGAAAGCCAAGTCACATTGTCGTCGGCTTGCGGATCTCCCCCGAAAACTAGCGGCTTTATGAGCCACCGTACCTTCCCGCAAAGGCCGGGGTCCGACTCAAGTTCCTGACTGGCAGGCGGTTCGAATCGGGAGAGATACTCGGCATCAAGCGGGACAGTAGGAATCGTAAATGTAGTCCCCGACAAGTCTCTGACAATGAAGTCCTGCCATCCGCGCAACCCTACAAGCGAAAAGCCGGGCAAAGTCGAATCAAGCTCGCACGTTTTTTCGAAAGCCTGCGCTTGGTCGAGTGAAAAAAAGACCAGGTAGTCGTCGCCGTACCAACCCTCGTGCATGCATGTCCTCATATCTAAACTAAATACACCCGGTTATAACCGGGCTTTTCCCGCAATAGTCTGGGGTTGCTGCTGCGGCGGCGCCTGGCCGCAGGCAGCCAGTTGGGTTAGCTCGCTGATTTGCGCTCAATGCGAATCACCTGGGGGTCAACGGCATCCATGAACATGTAGCAGCGGCCAAAGAGCGCCGCATTTCCCTGGTCGTCAAACACATTCGGCCCGGCGCCGGTAATCAGAACCTCATCAGTGGCCCGGGCGTCCAGATGCCGCGTCTGAATTTCGGCCCAATGGTCGTCAACCAGTTCCTTAAGGACGACCGTCGCGACGTCGTGGTTGTATTGAACAACGATGTTGCCGTCCCTCATTGCGACCGGATTCATGTCAATGTGAGCGTGAAAAACGCTTCGAAGGGCAGCCAACGCATGCGCCTCGGCGCCAGTGTCGGACAGCCCGTCCGGAAGTATGGAAATGGTGCCCTCGCGAAACACAGCGAAATCTCGGAATCCGTTGCAGTACGTGTGGGTTCTGTCCACGACCCTATTGATGGGTATCGGGTAGGTCGGCCGCCACGCGGGAACCGCAGGAAACTGACTATCCGCAGGCGCTTGTGGGGGGCTCAACCGAGGGGCGTGACGCGGCTCGCTCGCCTTCTTCTTGAATGGCCAAATCATGCTATCTGTTCGATTCAATACATGTTGGTGGTGGACAGCCAACACTATAGATCGAGCGGCAGTTCCTGCCGTCCGCTATTAGCCGTCGGAGGTCATCGGCTACAGACCACTTCCGATCAAAGCAAAGCCATATCATGGCTGCTTCAACGACCTTGACGAGATTACGGCGTCGCCGCTTGATATCCGCTCTGCACGAAGTTCCAAATCTCTTCGACTGAGCCGTAATGCCACGGCTCTTCATCTTCTGGATTCCACAGCAGCGCTTGTTGATTGATTGGATTCCAGCCGATCACATTACCCACTCCATCGTCACCGAACCAGATCACATCGGATAACGCCAAAGGATAAGGCGCTTCCTCCCCGCGGAGCCAATCGTTCATTCGCCGAATGCAGTCTTCGGTTCCATTATCCAGCGGCCTTACCAGCCATAGACCTTCGGATGGGTGGTAGCCGTCCTGAAAGTGTTCTTTGACGATTGCCGGAAGTTCAGTCGGGATGAATTTGAAGGGCATTGGTTCTCCATTGGAAATCGACGCGTGGAGGGTAGGCTACCCGAAAACTTCATTTTTTGAGAGGCCGAAACTGGCCGAAAACGGGCCCAGACCGACGTCCGAGTTCGACCCGGAGCGGAGCCGCTCTCGATCCGAAGTCGATCGATGCGATCGTTCCGGGCTTTATCCGCTGGTATCAGAAAAGCGTTAAGCGCCAGTCCCTGAATCCGGCAAGCATTCGAATATTTCGCCACTTGCTGCAATCCGTAGAAACTCTAGCTGATCGCTTCCGACCCGCGCCGCTGGGGAGTATCCGTATTTATCCGGAGGTGCCGTGAGAAAAGTGAGTGCCCGTCGAGCCGCAGCAGAAAATGCGGCTCGCTCTTCTGTCGTCATTTCCTCTAGATATGCTGGAATTACCTGACACAAGCTGGAGGCATCGTCAGGGTCAAGTGGACCCTCAAACATGAGTAAGCAAAAATGGTCAATGGCGATATCGGCAAGAGTGTTCACGGAACTTCCAAGGAAAAGTTGAACGGCGGATTATGGCCGTTAGCAGGCCTACGCCGACGCCCCGCTTCCGACCTATCGCGGCGTTCGACCACGAAAAAGCGCTGGATCGCTCGTCGGGTTGTGGCCGCTACCACACGATCGCCTCCCACGGCGACTGTCAGTACCCGACTCGGATGGCGGGGCGGCGGGGTCCTCAATGGACAGGCCGTTCCACCGCGCCAAGTGGACGTCAACTCGGAAAGTCACTCATATGACGACGTTTTAAACCCGAGGGTTTGTACCGAAGATCAAAGGTCGCGACACGCATACAGTGTGCGCGTGTGGAGGAGGATCTTGATGAGAGCACACGATGAACTGACTAAAGTGCGGGCTGAAATACGAAAACTGAAATCTAGGCTTCGCTTAATTCGCGCACGCGGCCGACGCTCCGCGTTGCGCACGATATTGACCCTAATGGATGCGAACCAGCTTTCTTTGCACGACGTCTCAGTAGCCGCGGGCGGCGCTGCAGATGGGGTCGAGCATTTCCGCGGATTTGTCGGTACTCCATCGAAGCTGCCACCGAAGTACAGGCAACCGGGGACCAACTTAACGTGGACCGGTCGCGGGCTGACGCCGCGATGGATCGTGGCTGCCGAAACGGGCGGTGCTCATCGCAGCGTATTTTTGATAGACAACCCTTTGCAGCGTCGTTGAACGATCGGCGGTTGTTCTATTGCTTCGGGTCGACTGTTTTTGAGCCTAGCGCCTTTTTCTACAAACGCCGGAGGCTTCGGGGAGCAATTCGACGCGTCGTATCAAAGGCCTTCACCAAGCCAGCCCGCGGTCGGGCCACTTACGGTGGAGCGGCATCACTGTCAAAGCGGTCAACTCTGGGCGTAGCGTGCTTTAAGAATATGCATTGATGACCGTTCGAATCGTCAATAAGCCGGACGACACCAAGCGGCGCTGAGTTCCGCCGGTGCTCGATAGCAAGCACCGTCAGCTGGAGGTTGTCCCAGATCTTTTCAACGACCTGCCCAGGTGCTTGACACCGCCAATCTGTCGTCGCGACTCACTTCCGTAGCTGGCAAGCCACCACTTTTACGACAGTGCCGTCGGGCAGTTCATATCGTCCATCGCCTAGCCACGCCACTTGCCTGCCGTCCGGCAAACAGCAGTAGTAATGTGAGCCGTCATCATCGCCGGGAAGCGTTCGGCAACGCCTTTCGATTCTGTACGTATCGCCGCTGTCGCTGATGGCCAGCACTTCTAGAGCCCGCTGGGTGTAGTCCGTCATAACGTTCCCCTGCAGCATAAACTTGGCAGATTCATTTGCTCACTAACCCAGTAATGATTCAACCGGGCATACCCTGCCTGAAGCGCGATTGGCGCCCTTCGCCTATCGCTTCGGTGGATCACACACCGGTATAGATTGACCAGCCAAAATTCCCCGGCATGCAACCGAAGCTGCCAGGCGACTAGGCTGGCGCAAACCCGTGTCGGCCACAAGAATGTTCGCGCTGCGGCTACGGCAATGCTGCCATCGGAGCGTTTGGCGTTTGCCGCACCGAGCTAAGTGACCGCCTGGCGGGTTTGTAGGGAGAAAACGTACTGATGCACGGGCGCCGCCTGTCCGCTCCGTTCCATGACCAAGCGCCTTTCTCCTCGCAGTTCGATTGATCAGGGAGCGTCACGAGGACCTCGGACAACGGTGAGCCGTAGGCCACGGTTCACCACTTCTTTTGATGCGCGTGAGCGGGGTCCGTTCAATATGCCAGCGGACGACGCCTTCCCGGGGCACTTGACATCATGAACGACAGTACGGGGAAGATCCGCCACGCCGGCGATGCCAGAAGGAAAGATCAAAATCCCTGATGACAGCGACGGAAGAGCTTCTATAAGATCGCAGCGCCAAGAGGTCATGAGCTTGCAGGCTCATGCGTAGCGAGCGCGCAGAAATAAGGGTGTCCCCGTTTCGGTGGGGCACCCACAGCGTACGATCACGAAACTAGGTGGCTTGCACCTTCCCCCGAGCAACTTCGAACCAATTTACGACTATCAAGAACTAGCATGCCAGAATCGCCTTCAGGGTTTCCCGAACAAGACCGTTATCGACTCCTCGTAGATGCGGTGATGGATTACGCAATTTATCTTCTGGACGCAAGCGGCCGGGTCAGTAGTTGGAACCCGGGCGCGGAGCGTTTCAAGGGCTATAAAGAAGAGGAGATTATTGGCCAACATTTCTCTGTCTTTTACACCGAGGAAGACCGCTCCGAAGGCGTGCCCCAGCGCGCGCTGGAAACGGCAAAAAAGGAAGGGCGCTTTGAAGCAGAAGGCTGGCGCGTGCGAAAGGACGGAACTCGCTTCTGGTGTAGCGTCGTC
The DNA here is from genome assembly GCF_003600685.1 of Achromobacter sp. B7. Taxonomy (NCBI): domain Bacteria; kingdom Pseudomonadati; phylum Pseudomonadota; class Betaproteobacteria; order Burkholderiales; family Alcaligenaceae; genus Achromobacter; species Achromobacter sp. B7. The sequence goes on along the minus strand of NZ_CP032084.1, from coordinate 4,609,855 downwards.
ATTGACCCAGTCTATGATGGTGAACGCCAACATGTGGGCTTCGCGAAGATCACGCGCGACATTACTGAACAAAGAAGACACCGGGAGGAACTCCAAGCCGCGCGCGATGCGATGCACCAAGCTCATCGCATGGAAGCAATTGGACGTTTGACGGGAGGCGTCGCCCATGACTTCAATAATTTCTTAACGGCGATCCGATTCTCCGCCGAATTTCTGAAGAGGGCGGGGGAGATGCCGCCTTCGCTGATGCGATACGTGGGGATCATTTCCGACACTACGGAGAAGGCGGCTCAACTAACCCGTCAACTCTTGGCATACGCGAAGAAGCAGCCTCTGAAGCCGCACGTATTCGACGTGCGTGACAGCCTCTCATCGCTTCGAGAACTGTTCGAGGCATCGGTTGGCTCTTCCATCGCCGTAGCGTATGAGATTGGCGCCGGAAATACGACTATCTACGCAGACCCGGCCCAACTTGAATCGGCGCTTTTGAACTTGGTGATAAACGCGCGGGACGCGATGCCCTCAGGCGGTCGCCTGACTATTTCGGTGCAAGGAATTGACGGGGCGCCGACGCTGAGCGGAAGTATGAATTCGGATGCGCCGCACGTTGCAGTGGCCGTGGAGGACACCGGCACTGGGATGGAAGAAGACGTCGCTAAGCACATTTTCGAACCGTTCTTCTCGACTAAAGGCCACCACGACAATTCGGGTCTTGGCCTAAGCCAAGTACAGGGTTTCGTCAGGCAGTCCGGAGGTGATGTCGAAGTCCAGAGCCAGTTAGGAAATGGGACAACAATAACCCTTTACCTGCCCGCTGCGGATTCCACACCCAAAGCCGGCGATACGAACGCTCGGCGGTCTGATCGCCCGCACGTGCGGAATCGCGTCTTGCTGGTGGAAGACAATCGCATGGTGGGCGAGGTGGTGTTTACGATGTTAGAGGACCTGGGCCACCAAGCAACTTGGGTGCTTGATGCGGAAGCGGCGCTGGCACATCTAACGGACAAAGCGGGTGCGTGCGACATTGCGATTCTCGACGTTGTGCTCCCGGGGATGAATGGCGTAGAGCTGGGTCGCCATATCCGAAAGCAATGGCCTAACGTACGGGTCGTGCTAGCCAGCGGATATAGTGACGCTATCAGTGGCGAAGCGGCCGTACCATTTCCGGTTATGCAAAAGCCGTACTCAATTGACACTTTGACGCGTGTTCTGCATGCACCTGAAGACAGCTAGCGCTGGAGAGAAAGCCATGCCTGGAGCGTGACACCGGCGCTGGTGCCGTCAATCACGCCTCCTATCCCAGAGGAGCAAAAGAAAGCGCCCCTACAAGGGCGCTGGTTTTCCAGAGAGATCCTGCACTAGAGCATGGTAGTTCTAGGAAGGCAAGGGTCCGGGTTTCGGAGATACGTTGTTGGAAGGGCATCGCGCTGGCGCGAGGGTTTGGTGTTTCGGGACACGCTCACGAAGTCGCTTGGCCGATGCTGGTCTCTGTTCTGGCTCGGAAATTGATGTGTCCGCTTGAGTCAACCACGGATAGCGAGCGATTCTCCCGTTCTGATTTGCCGGCTATGTTGCCTTGTATGCTCTGGAAAGTAAGGGCGCGGAGAGCTTGATTTCAGTTTCTTCGACCGCTTCGATCGCCTGTAAGAGCAGCGCCTCCTGGACGGCGAGAAACTGGCCATAGTGCGCCGTCGAAATCTGGGCTCGCAGCTCCACTTCAATGCGTCCAACTGCGACGCCGGTACAACGGACGCGAGGCCAACCTTCCGACTTTTCGACCATCTCGTGGGACGCAATCAGACTGTGAAGGCGATCCAGTAGGAGTCTGATCTTGCTTGCGGAGTTGGCTACGTCAAGCGAAAGGGTGTGTACGAATAGACACTTGTCGCGAGCCGTGAAATTCACGATCTTCATTTTTGCTAGATCACTATTCGGTACAGTGACTAGCGTCCCATCCAGAGCTCGAATTCGGCTTGACCGAGTTCCTACCGTCTCGACCGTGCCGCGCTGGTCGCCGAAACGAATAGTGTCCCCGATACGAAACGGGCGGTCCACGAATAGCGCCACCCCGCCAATCAGATTTTCAATGGTGGATTGCGCAGCCAGCGCCAGCGCGAATCCGCCTACACCTATACCGGCGATAAGACCATAGGCCGGTATGCCGATTTCGTTCGCGCCATAGACGAGGATGCCTCCAACAGAGCCAATTGCAGCGATTCGCGCGGCAAGCCGCAACAAGTGAGCGTCGAGGCTGTTTCCCGTCCTTCGAGGCGCCTTGATGGTGGCTTCGGCCAACAAAAAACACCCGAGCCATACCGCCCATGCAACGATAGCGTAAAAGGCCGCCGTCGCAATAAGACTCTCACCCGTAGCAAAGTTCCCCGCAGGATTGATATGCGCAATAACATACCAATCCGCAACGAAATAGATGGCTAGAAGCGTTAGAGGTATGGTTATCCGCCACGCAAGCCTTCGCAGTTCACCTCCGTGTTGCCCCCGTCGTCGAGCCACAACGGTCCATCCATAGGCCAGCCCGAGCATCGTAAGTCCGACAAGCGCGATGGCAATGATCTTCCACACCGGTGTGTCGAGATAGACAACTCTCAACGCGTCAGGGATATTGTCTGTTAGCCAACCGGGAATCAGAGGTCCCGTTGCGCTGATGTGCTCGCGATGGAAGGAAGCATATTGGCGTGGGGCCTGAAGGGGAAGATTGCGCACGCGTCCGTAATAGTCGGCTAGACGTGCGATGCTGTCGCTGGTGACGAGGTAGTCCCCTGCACTGGGCCCACTTTCCACGCGCGCGAGCTGGATATCGGTGCCTGGTATTGTCCAACGTGCTGGCAGCGCTTTGTCGGTCGAAGTCGCCCCTGGAATGGAGTGCGGATCAAGGGGCGCTAGCCGGCTGAGGATATCCGCAAGGTAGGTTAACGAAGCGTTGCCAACCTTTACTCGATTTGCCGACGGCAGTCCGCTCAGATCTAAAAGCCCTCGTAGGCGATCAAACTGATACCGAACTTCGCGTAGGTTGGCGAAGCTCTTGTCCGTCTTGTAGCGGGCGTATGACTCTTCGAGGCGTTGCGCCCCAGAAATCAAAGACTGATAGGTCTCGCTCGGGCTTGCTCTATTGACCGGCATCAACGGATTCCCGCCGTTGTTCGGCAACGAAGATGCAACCGCCGCTGAAGCAAGCAGCGCGATGCAAAAACCGAGGACAGTCCATGTCAACTTAGCCCGGTAAGAACTTAGATCTGCCACTTATCTCTCCTTCGATGGCCCGGTTGAGGGCGACATTCCCACGGAATACTTTCAGCACGCCATGCCCTGTCCTGGGATTGTTCGCGTGGCTCCCTGGATGTCGCACGCTATCAAAAGGGGTGACATTTTGGTAGGCATTCTTGCCTTAACTTATTTGGGCCAGGAGCATAACATTGCAGTCCAATGCCCACGCCCTCGGCGTGGGGAGGTCAAGATTTTGACTGCGGCGCCGCGCCTACGCCGCCGCCAATTAGCGGCGAGCTTGGAAACTAGCACCGCCTCCTAGAAGAAAGGTAGGCGGTGCGCGCGCGAGAACACACGGGTTCGTGCCTCGGAAAGAAAGCCGGGTACGCGCCATCCAATTTCCTATATCCCGAGGCGGCTGCGGAGGGGCGTTTTTGCTCAACCATCAGATCATGCTTTCTGATATTGAAAGATCTTCGCTCCAGTTTTTAAAGCCTCATGGACAGACTTTTTCGGCGCTCTGTTCGCCAACATGTCATGCGCAGGCTTTCGTCACTCACCGAGGGTGAGAAGCAAGTCCTTCGCTATTCCCTGGCCAAGAACACGCGAGCGAACATGCTCAAGGTAGACGATCGGGCAGTCCAAGGTCCTGTAGCGGATCTGGACGCATGGCGAAGGCCTGCGTCCGGCCTGAACTTCTGACGGTGCCAACCAAACGGCGGCATTACATGCCGGATACAACGGCGGATGAGGCCCCGCCAATTTTCGCATAGGCGAACGACAGACCGTTCATGGCCATTTAAGGCCTTTCGGTTATGTTTAGCCGCTAAACACCAAATTCAAAACACGTCTATCCGGACCCGTGGATATGTGGACGATCGCTTCGCGACCGCTCCGCTCGCTGTGCTCGACCCGTGGACAACCGCTGATGGACAAACGGTGGACAGGCTCCGCCTGACCACGCGCTTGACCACAGGGTATGCCCACCGGCTACCCGCGCTTCTCCCACATACCCACCGGCCCCCATCAAGCAGCCAAAAGATGGATAACTTCAAAACAGGCACGGTAGGTACTACTGCACGTCGTTCAGGGAAAACGAAGCCGAGCATGTAACCCGGCACAGGGGCCAACACTATCGTTCGTCGCCGATGGCCTTCATCTCCCTTTCCTCAGTGATTGGAGCAGATGGTCATTCCACGGCGTGTTCGCGACATAGAGTCGATCGTTGACTTACCAAGCGCACTCTGAAAGAGCCATCAAACGTAAGACGGAATCGATCGTTCGAGGGTAACGGGCGTCTTCGTGCCGTCCGCTATCCGGGCGCCTAAATACGCAACGAAGTCATGATTGGATCCAGCGCATCCACCATCCCTGGTAGTAGCGTCGACCGTCGATCTCTTCAAAGCCGCAGACCATCATGCCTCGGTCCGACGAGAACGTTAGCAATTCCGGCTGTAACAGGTCGGGTATCGCGCCCTTGTCGGCCGCCCCGAACTTTTGAAGGCCGTCCATAGTCATGACGCGTATGTACCGCTTCATGTCATCGCGCATGATGGAGTACATCCGAACCGTGCCGGTGAGCGCCGGACCAGGGTCCCGGTCGTGACGTTTTACGCCAAGATGATGGGTACGAGTGACAGTGCAAAGCATGATGTGAGGGTGGAGTAGTACTGTATGGATGAACAGTATAAACCGAGTACTGCTACGCCCTTGAATGGATAGGGCCGCGTGCGCGCCATGCCGGCCAGTGGGCCGAGGCTGGGCACTGCGGTCCCGCGCTGCAGCGACTGAGATGTCTACGCGCCGCAGTGTGTCAGTTATGCCTCGAATTGTTGCACTGGTTGACCCAACCGCAGTGGTTCGGGAAACTAACGAAACCGTCTCTCGGAGAACCATCATGCGTTGCGTTATGGAACTGGGTGCGATGGCCGCGCGCCGAGGCGACTCGATATTTTCGTGCCCTTTCTTGAAGGCCCACAACATGCCGGCGCATAGTGGACAGCCGATTCATGAGTGGCAGGCAGCTGTGGACGCTTGGGAAGCGGGGTGGCGATCTGTTCAGGATGTTTGCAGGCCGCGGCTGGCGTCACGGGTCCGTGATGACGCACTTCCGATAGGCTTCCGCACGCGCGAGCGTTCGATAGAACATGGCGCCGACCTCTAACAGGCGGTCGAGTTCTTCGGCATCCAGTTTCCCACTGCATCTCTCTAGGCAGGAAGCGTATTCATCCAGGATGTCCGCCCAGTCCCCGAAATGAAGTGGAGGGGGGGAGCGAAGGATCATCGTTGCAAGAATTTCGTCTGAGTTCATCGCCATTTTTTTTACGCACGCTGGCATGGTTTAGCCGAAGACAGGTCCCCGCAAAGATTGTTCCCGATGTCGCCCGCTAGACGGCTCAGCCTAGTTGCTGGGAGTTGTTCAGCCGCTAACTTCGGGGCGGACTACAGGTCGGGGACGCAACGAACCGCTGGCGCCGTTATATTGGTTCTATGGCGTCCGCAAGCTGATATTTCGAATTTCCCACCTCTTGTCGCACCGGGTGCCAGGTGAAGGCGTCTTCAGGCACGCCTTTGTTCAACAGCTCCCGGGCGTCGTCCGTCAGGTAGGACGGGTTGATCCATCGCCAAGCGACATCCGATGGCAGCGCAACAGGCCGCCTGGCGTGGATGTCCACCATCCCCCCTTCGGTGTCGTTCGTCACGATAGCGAATCCGTGCGCGGCATCGAGTTCGGTGCCCGGTTTCCACGCGGTGAGCGCCGCAAAGTAGAGCGGGCCATCACCGTGAATGTAGTGGGGCTGCTTCGTGCCGTCCGCAAGCACGGGCCACTCGTACCAGCCGTATGCCGGCACCAGAATGCGGCCAGCCCCGATGAGAAAGCGCCAGGGCCATCCGTTTTCAGGATGGTCTCCAGCTTCGCGTTGCTCATGAAGTGTTTGGAGTCGGGGCGCTTGTAACCCCACGGCAGCTTACCTATGGCCTCGGTGCCTTCAGCCAGGCGATGCAAAGTAAGCGGGCGCGTGCCCGGGGGTATGTTGAATCGCGGCCCCGTTGGGTCCGCGAAGATCTGGCTCTGGTTGGTAAAGATCCGCTCAACGTAGTTTAGCGGACCCGATTTCTGGACAATTCGACCGCACATCGCTGAGCTCGTGGAAAGGAGCTATCAGTTCAGTATAGGCTGCGCTCTTTTGGCTCGTGCCTCTAGTCCTCTCCCGGCCCTAAAGATTCCGCGATCCCTTCTTGCGCATCGAGCAGGAAGGCCCTGGATTCGGACGTCAGGATCATTGATGGCACGGCCAGTTCAACCAGGCAAGTGAGCAACTCAGTGAACCACCATTTCGCATCAACTCCAACAGGAGCGACATGGGTGTAGGTAAGGTAGCTGACCGCGCGTGTGACTATGTTGGGATCTCGACCACATTCGATCACGTCAGCGACCTGCGTAGCTGCAATTCGCATGAATTCGCCCGCAAGCTTCGCCACGGCAATCTCGGGAGTTCCCTGTTCTGACCATAGGGCGCCTCTCGCCAAATTCCGGCAGGCGATCTGCAATGCAGCAAGGTCAACGTCTTTCAAAGGCCTTCCTTGAAGGGTTGGTATGACAGGACCGAGAGTGGCCGGGTCCTGGCAGCTGACAGTACTTGTATTCCTCCCCGCAAATTCCGGCAAGCTATTGTTCAGATCGAAGAAAATCGGGCTGCAGGAGTGATGTGCGGCATAGGCAGCGTACCCAAACGATTCCACGTCTGGCGCGCACGTGGCAGGCAGAGTAGCTTCCGTCTCTGGCCAGACTTGTTGGTGCGGCTCGCGCACAGCATCCTCGTAAGGGGAATCGCCCGCCACAACGCTGATCACGCCCCGGCTCTCAGCCGCCGCACTTGCTGTTATAGGGACGCCATCCGATTCGGACAAGGCGAACGGTATGGTGCTGGGAACGGGACCAGCCTGGGTGTCAGGCCTGGGCGCATCTTGGCCCTGCGCGCGCCAGGCGCAAGGGGCTTTCGCGGCATATAGCCGCTCGCTGCGCTCACTTTATATTCCACGTCCCCTTGCCCCCGGCGCTTGTTCCGCAGGGCGCCAGTGCTCCCGTCCCGCCACCCTGGCTGGGGCCCTCTACCAAGGAGCACTACATGACGCACGCCACCCTCGCTAAAGCCCGCCTGGTTCCCGATCACGATCGTCTGGCCTTCTTGCCCAAACACTTCGGCATCCGCCTGATGCTGCGCGGGGAAATCTCCGTCTACAACTGGCTGGATCGCCTGTCGCAGGAGTACAGCGGCGGCTACTGGCACTACTACGAGATCCCGAACGGCTTCTACATGGCCCCGGCCGACTACGAGACGCTTCACATCGTGTGGCCGATGAACTGGTGCGACCGGACCATGTCGGCGGACGCCGCCGGCATCGTGGCAACGCTGTACGCGCTCTGCGAACTGTGCAGCCAATACCGTAGCGACGACCTAGCCGAGAAGTATCACGCCCTGCGCGACTTCGCCGGCGAACACGCCGAGGCAAAAGCCATTTTCGCCGCGATCGATTGACGCCATCCCGGCCCGCTTCGGCGGGCCTTTCTGCTTCTGCGCGCCATCAGCCCATCGTGGCTCAGCCCCTGCTAAGCGACGCTGCAGGGCAACGGCTGCTCTTCGAAGTTGGACCGTTGCAAGCCATACGGGGTGGCGGGTCTGCTTTGCCGGTCAGGGTGCCACGTCGTTCTCGCGTTCAAGTGCGGCGCGACGCCGGCTGCGCCGGCGTCACTTGCGGCCGCCGGCCGTCTTCGACACTTGAGTAACTGTGTTCGATGTCAAGCCATAAGAGTGTTTTTACGGGCCGGCCCATCCGGAGATAGCACCACTTGTCCGACCGATTTCGACCCGGAGCGGCCGTTCGGCATGGATTGATTTATGTGGCGGCCTCCGTCCAACAATCGAACATTGCGAGCGATTCTTCAGCCCACTCGCTCAGGCTCTCCAATGCTCTTCAACAAAGCGTTATATTGCACCTTGTCGGCAGCGTAAATCTTGTCCAGGACATAGTTGGCTACCTTGGCGATCTCAGGAATTTCCACGGGCTTAAAGCCTCTATCTGGGATGGCCTCCAGATGCGAAAACTCGTTGTTAAGCCGATTTACCAGTGCAACTGCTGTATCTTCCTCTTCCCCAAAGAATTTCTTGATCCGTTCAAAGGCGTCATTTCTATCATCATGATAGGGGTACTTGAAGAACAGAAAGGCTTCTAGGAATTTTCGCAGGTTGTTGCCAAAGCCGAAAAATGGTTCATGGCTATCTGCTGCGGCAGATTGATCTTTGCACTTGTAGATTTGATGGAAGAGGTAGTGAAACTCAGTTATGTAATCTTTGAGATAAGACGGCATGAGCAAGATGTTGCTTGAAGCGCCGTTGCGCTCGATCATGAAATGTTCGTGGTCATCGGCACTTTTCGTCTTGCCTTCACCAGCAGTGATTTTCTTCTTCGGAATGGACAGGCGCTTGAGGTACTTCAGGAAATCCAGATTATGGGTGGAGATAAAAAGCTGCTTGTAGCGGTAGGCGTTTGAACCGTCAGCATTCTTGATCGGCTTGGCAATCAAGCTCTCAATCAAGCTGAACATGAAGAAGATATGGTTTCCGTCTAGGCTAGAAATTGGATCATCAATGTAGATAATCAGTTCTTTGCCTTTGCTCTCAGGGTCTTCCAGCTTGGCAATAAAATAGCAGAAGGCAATCAGGCTGCACTCCCCTTCGCTGAGGTTGTACGCGGCGTTGCCGTTTCGCGTGATTTCAAACTTGACCGTGGCTTTGTCTGCGCCGTCGCGCGCTTCAAGCTTGATACCGTCATGGCCGAAGAAGTTGTTGAGCAGGGAGTTGACTCGCTCGGCCCCCTTCCGCTCATCCTTTTGCCTGGCTCTCAAATTTTGGACCTCTGCTTCCGCGTCACGGATCTCTTTTTCCGCTTCCGCATGGGCCGTGCCTGCCGTGTCGGCGCCGGCCTTTAGGGTGGCTATGCGGGCAACCTCCTTGTCATAGGTGATCGCATCAGCAAACGCGAACACGTTAGCCATGCGAAGTGCATCTATGGCAGCAGTCTTGTCTTTTTCCAGGGTCCTCGTCTTGCCGTTGCTCGTGACGATCAGCGCATTGATGTCCTGAACATGCTTCTCGATCTCCTTGGCGTCATGGGAAGGGGGCTTCAGAAGCACGAGCTGGAACAGGTTGTTCTTGCGAGTCTCAAGCGACTTCTTCAGTAATTCCAAGTCCTTTTTGTAGACACCAAGTGCTTCCGACAGTGCCTTGCTGCTCGCTTCAAATGCGGTACGCTCATCCGCATAAAACTGAGTACCTGTAAAGGTATTGAGCCCAGCGATGGACTTGATCTCGTCCGTGACTGACGCTATAGCAGCATCCAAGGCGGTTTCCAGGTCGCCCGACTCTTTGCTGAAGTGCTCGTCCAGCATCTGCCAAATGTCGTGCGGCAAGTCCTGTCGGCAGAAGGCACAGGTGTCCCGTTTGTCCCGGTGGTGTCCGATACCTTCCTTGACCCAAAGCTGCAAAGCGCTGTCCTTTAGCAGCTCTTCAATCGCTTTGGTAGGCGTTATCGCCTTGGACAGAAGAGGTTCAGCAGTGGCCTTCAGCAACTCCAGCTGGAGAGTGATGGCCAGAGTGCCTTCGATGTCAGGTAGGGCTTCCTGCTTGAGCAAGGTGAGCTTGCTTGCTTGTTCCTCAGGGCTCAGGGCGATGAAGCCGGGCGTACAGGTGGAAGCAATGTCGCGTTTGATATGGTCGATGGTGTAGACGGGCACACGGTACAGGGGATTCTTCTTGATCTTCTCAGCAGCATGTGAGCGCAGCTTCTGTTCCAGACCGTTCAAAGCCGTGCTGTGGGCTGTCTTGGTGCGATCGCGCTCTCTCTTCTTGGCCTCCAGGTCAAAACGCAGTCCAGCCTTGCCCTCCACACTACCAAGCTTGGCCTCGATGGCAGCAATGGCGTCGTCAATCTCCTTGTTCTGCTCGCCGACGATGGCGAAGGTCTTGATAACGCCTCCGATCTCCTGATTGACTAGGAAGCTCAGGTTGTCGGTCACGAAGTCGCGGTTGTAGACCCGCACGTCATAGTTGTGCGTCAGCAGGTCAGCATCGGTGACCGCACCTTTCTCACCAGTCACCGTGAAGGACGAGCCAATATAGTTCAGGGGGAGCTTGCGCGTTTCCAGCGCACGAAAGACGCGAGAGAGAGTTGTCTTGCCAGAGTAGTTGCGTCCATAGAGGATGTTCAGACGCTGGAAGAGCTTGACGTTTTTGCCGCTGTCCCGAACGGTCTTTTTCCACTCCAGACCTTGGAAGCTACCAAAGCTTGCTATGTCTATCTGATTAATCACCGGCTTAGTCCTCCTATAGCGGCCCTCGGGCTGTTCGAAACAGAATGTTGCTTCAGTCTACAAGGCTCACCTTGTGCAAGACAATTCCTTTCCGAGCAAGGAGGACTTTCCTTCGATAATCAAGTGACCGGCTACAGAGTGGATCTGACGCCTGGATGTTTCACCGACGACACACCTGAACGGCCGCTTCTGGCCGAGAGGTGACGCTCGCGCGTGGCGGCCGCCAGCTCGTCGGGCACAGCGCGCAGAAGAGGCGGACGGTGCATCGGACGGTTCTAGGCCCCGCCTCCGTCTGCCTTCATCCGTACTGCGCGTCGTCCAGCAGCATGTCCTCGAAGAATGCACCGAATTGGCGGCGTGGGTCCAGAAGATGGATCTCAAGAATCCAGCGCATTTCCGACGGCGCGATCTCCAGGTCGGCGAGCGACCCCGTGTAGATGGCCGCGTGGGGAAAGTCGGAGATGCGGTGGCCTGGCAGGTCGAAATTCAGTTCCCAGCCCATTGCGCGCGACTGGCGGTCGGCATAGGCGTAGAGCGCTTGGCCAGTTAGGCGTTCGCGCAGCCATTTGTTGCGAACGTCGTGAAAGAGGACTTCGGCGTCGCGCGCGCACCGGGCTTGCTCCGCATCGTTGCCCACTACGTACGACTTGCCGCCGTCGCCCTCCCAGGCGTCGAGCCGGGGCGCGATGTCCAGAAAGAAGATGTCATGCTCGCCCAGTACCGCACCCGGTACTGAGGGTTGGCGCATGGACTTGAGTGTATTGGCGCCGAACCGCACGCGCGTGGGATGCCAGCTCAGCGCCATGCCGGCGTCGATGAGCGTCTGCTTGGCGAGCTTTACCGCGTCTTCCTCCACCATGCCCGGCTGGATGCGGGCCGCGATGTCGGCTATGGCTTGGCGCGTATTGTTGCGCGCCCGCAGCATGCCGTCCACGGAGAAGGCGGGGCCAACGCATTCGCTGGCGGGGGAGAGAGGCATCGTCATGGCGGGGTTCCTGTGGGCTTGGCGCGGCGGCATGCCGCGCTGGATAGGTGACAGTCTGGGCGGATGAGGGGTGTCTGACAGGAAAGTGCGGGACGAAATCGTGCCAGTCTGGCGCGATACCGGGCCAGACCGGCGGACAAGGGCGCTTTCCGGCCGCCTTGGCCCGTTTAACGGCCATGGGCGCGGGAGCGCTGGTGCGCCTGGCCGACGCTGAGCTAACGTAGCGTTTTTCTCTTCGGCGTCCGTTAACCGCCATGAAAACCGTCGCCCTTCTCGTGTTTCCCGGCGTGCAGGCCCTGGACGTCAGCGGCCCCATGGATGTGTTCGCGGAAGCGAACCGCTTCCTGCTGCCTGCCCGGCAATACCGGCTGGAGCTCATCGGTCTCACACGCGGCGCCGTTCCGTGCTCTAACGGCATGACTATCCTGCCACAGCGTTACTTCGCCGAGGTGTCTGACAGCCCCGACCTGCTGCTGGTCGCGGGCGGTCCGGACGTGCCGACGCAACGCGAGCCGGCCGAGGCGCTAGCTTGGTTGCGCGCCGCCTGTCGGCTCGCGCCGCGGTATGGGTCCATCTGCAACGGCGCCTTCCTGCTGGCGCGCGCGGGTCTGCTGGACGGCGCAGTTGTAACCACCCACTGGAACGATGCGCAGGCGTTGGCCGCGGAATACCCAGAGTTGCGGGTCGAGGCGGATAGGCTGTATTTGCAGGATGGCCGCCTGCACACGTCGGCGGGCGTCACGGCGGGGATCGACCTGTCGCTCTATCTGCTGGCGCAGGACCATGGGCCTGAGGTCGCGCTGAACGTGGCGAAGCGGCTCGTGGTGTTCACGCAGCGCGCGGGCGGGCAGTCGCAGTTCAGTCCGTTTCTGACGCCGTTTGTCGAGGAGACCTCGGCGGTGGCGCACGTGCAGCAGTTTGTGCTGGAGAACCTGTCCGGTCAGCTGGGGCTAGCGGAGTTGGCGGCCGTTGCCCGGATGAGCCGCCGCAATTTCTCGCGGGTGTTCCGGCGCGATGCGCGTGTGACGCCCGCGGAATTCGTGGAAAGCGCCCGGGTGGACGCCGCGCGGGCGCGCCTGGAACGCGACCTGGCGCCATTGAAGACCGTGGCGTACGAATGCGGATTTCGCGACGCCCGCCGCATGCGCGAGGTATTCACCCGTCGGCTGGGGGTGTCACCCAGCCAATACCGGACAAGCTTCCGCTTGGGGCGGTGAGGCAAGCTATCTTTATTTCCTTTGCGTTGGTAGGGTGTAGATGAATTGATCTTCACATTGGGGAAAGCTGGTTTTGTAGATCTGGTGGTGTCAGTTGGTTACCAGCATGGACTCCAACCCTGCATGGCGATCAGATCATCCGTGTTGAAGCGAGTCGTCCGAATAGTTGAGGATGTGACATGACATTGCACTTTGTCGCTGGTCAGCATCAGGCCGATAGCGGAGTCACGCCTCGACTTCGACTCAGCTGGCTTGCATGAATAGGATGGGACGCGAGCCCTGAGGCAAACCGTCCGCTCAACCCCACCTGGAATTCAGGATGATGCTGCACACGTTCACGCGTTCGAAGCTCGGATCCTTGTGAGCCAAGAAATCATCATTAAACGTGCCAAACGTAGTGCCAGGGCGATGCTTCATTCCCTCATAGAAAGCATCAATAATGCTCGCGGCGAAATCCGCGCCCCGAGGGTAGGTCTTGACGACCGCTGCGCGTTGCTCCCTGGTGATCGCATCGAAGCCCCGTCCAGCCACGTCCATCCCGGCACCGGCTTGTACCAGCGCGATTTCGCCGTGCATATGCTCGGGAATGCCCGGCGTCGTATGGAGTGCGATAGCGGCCCACACCGTCGTTACGTCCGCCTCGTCGACATGATGGCTGCGCAGAAAAGCGCGCGCCGCGTTGGCGCTGTCCACTTCGAAGCGAAGTTCGCTTTCTCGATAGTCCGACGTCAGGCCGATATCGTGGAACATGGATGCAACGTAGAGCAGCTCTGGGTCGAAGGAAATCCCATTTCTTTCGCCCAACAGCGCGCCCCAAAGATAGACCCGTGTCGAATGATTGAATAACAGCTCACTTTCGGTGTCTCGAATGAGCTGGGCTGCGTGGCGCGCCAACGGGCTGTCGGGGATCGCGATGTCGCGTAATCCGTTCGTCGGGGCGGTTATATCTTGGGTCATTGGGTAGCTCGAATTGTGTAGTACATGAGTTTTCTGGTCACGCTTCCGCGTCGCACCCGCTAGCTCACGCTAGCCGTGGGGGACTGACCGTCGGTGGTGGAAGAAGAAAGTTACGCCGCGCGCGGCACCTCGAACAGGCCCAAGATCGAAAATTCCGGATGTACTATCGCGTCCATGGCAACCCTTTCTGTCGGCCTCGAACGCTCAGGAGGCATTCCGCTCTCGGTGCAAATCTACAACTCGATTAGAGGCGCGATCGAGTCGGGGCAGCTCGCGGTAGGTGCGCGGTTGCCATCCTGGTCGGATTTGGCCGCCCAGCTCGGTGTGTCGAGAGGAACTGTGCGGGCCGCCTACGAACGCCTGATCGACGAGCAACTCGCGATCGGCCTAGGCGCGGCCGGCACGCGGGTAGCGGCGCGGCCGGTTCCCGCGGCCATTAGGTGGTCTCCGGAGGCGCCGCCGCTTCCTGATCTATTCTACGAATTTAGCGTGGCTCCCCTGGCGTTTCAAATGGGTGTTCCAGCGCAGGATGCCTTCCCATTCAAGCTCTGGTCACGCATTCACGCGCGGGCAGCGCGCCGCGCTTCTGCGGCTCCTGTAGGGTACCCTGATCCACGCGGCGAGCCCCACCTGCGCCAGGAGATCGCGGCCTATCTGGGCGTCTCACGCGGGCTTCGATGCAGTCCCTCGCAGGTCTTCGTCACGGCAGGTTTCGCCGGCGCACTCAATCTGGCGATTCGCGGCTTGCGAGTTGAGGGCGGACAAGCCTGGATGGAAGACCCCGGATTTCCGCTCACGCGTCGGGCGCTGGGCCTGGCAGGCATGACCGTGACAGGGGTGCCAGTAGACGGGGACGGACTCGATACTGACGCAGGAGTTCGGATGGCCCCCGAGGCGGTCCTCGCGGTGGTGACGCCTGGGCAGCATGCGCCGCTGGGCACAACAATGTCACTTGCGCGACGAATTTCCCTTCTCTGCTGGGCCAAAAATCACGACGCCTTTATCGTCGAGGACGATTATCTCGGGGAGCTGCAGTTGAAGGGACGGGCCGCACCGGCGCTCGCCTCGCTTGATGAGCATGGACGTGTGCTGCACATAGGAACCTTCAGCAAGACAATTAGCCCCGCCCTACGGTTAGGATTTCTGGTGGTCCCGCCGGATATGGCCCCCCGCTTCGGTGACGTTGTCGCCTGCCTTGCGCCGGCCCCTGCTTCTTCAGTGCAGCACGCTGTGACCGAGTTCATGCACGACGGACACTATCTTCGCCATTTGAGGCGCATGAAGCGCCTTTACGCTGCCCGGCAGGAAGCCCTCGTTCGATGTCTGAACGAGCAGGCTAGGGAGTCGCTCAAGGTGCAGCCCGCCGCAGGAATGACCGTCGTGGCCAAGCTTCCCGACTCCTCGTCGGATGTCGATATCGCTCTGCGTGCGCGAAGTGTAGGCTTGGCGCCAGTGCCTCTTTCGCCTTGGTACTTGAGCAATCCGACTCAGCAGGGACTGCTGCTTGGGGTCACAAATCTGAACGAAGACACGCTATGGGCCAACTGTTCCCGTCTGCTGAACCTCGTTCGCCCGCGCAACTGACGGAAGAGCGGCCACCTCTACGCGGTTGCTTCTTGGTGCATTGAAAATGTTCGTTCCTGGTGCTGTTGCGTGCCTCGATGTCACCCGACAATTCGGGAGCACAAAGGAGCCCGACATCCATGAACTTACGATCCATCCTAGCAGCAGCCGGCTTAGCGATGACCTTCAGTATCGCCGCGCCAGTATCTGCACATGGCCCTACTGAAATCGTCACACCGAACTTTCATCGCGGCATACCTAACATCCCGGGCAAGTCATTGACCGCTGTCGTCGTCGATTACGCGCCGGGGGCAGCGTCGCCCGCGCATAAGCATGCGAACTCAGCTTTCATCTATGCCTTCGTCGTATCCGGCGACATCGAATCCCAAGTGGATGACGGTCCGAAGCGCATCTACCATGCCGGCGAGAGCTTCTTCGAGGAGCCCGGCGCGGTGCACCGCATAAGCGCCAATGCAAGCGAAACAAAGCCTGCAAAGCTGCTCGCCGTGTTCGTCACAGACAGCAACGACAAAGCGCTGACTACCCCATTCAACTAAAGCACCGTTTCAAGGAGCGAACCCATGAACATGCGGCTCAACTACACCGAAATTGCGCCCGCAGGCGTCCAAGCGCTCGGCGGCGTCTATGGCTACGTAATGCAGAGCGAACTGCCGCCGGTGCTCGTCGATCTGGTTTACCTGCGCGTCTCGCAGATCAACAATTGCGCCTATTGCCTCGACATGCATACACGCGATCTGCTGAAGAGAGGTGTGAAGGTTGAAAAGCTTGCGCTCGTGCAGGCGTGGCGGGAAGGGGGGCACCTGTTCGATTTGCGGGAGCGCGCAGCACTTGCGTGGACCGAATCGGTAACGCTGGTGGCGCAGACCGGTGTGCCAGATTCGGCCTATGACGTTGCCAGCACGGTTTTCACTGAGCGCGAATTGGTTGATCTGACCATCGCCATCGGCCTGATGAATACCTATAACCGTATGGCCATCAGCTTCCGGAACACGCCCCTGGTCTTGAAGGAAAACTAAACCATCTCGCAGGTTTTTGCACCATATTCTATTGGACGCTCCGACGGCCGAGCCCCCGCATTGGACCTCGCGTCTCCAGATCGATAAAAGCAGGGACGCAGTCTTTCACCCGCATTTCGAGCTGTCCCGGTTCGGTCGTCATGCGAAAGCGGTGATGATAAGAGATCGGCCGGAAATCAGGGTTCTTTCTTAACAGGAAATAGATGATGAAAATTGGTTCTTATATCTGGAGCGGTTGGATGGCATTCGCCGTTGCTGTCCTAGCCGCCAGCGCGATAGGCGGAGCGGCGACGAGTCGTGCGCAAGCCCTCCCTCGCGAGCACGATCGAACCTTGACGAATCCAATTGAAGTCGCAGGCGTAAAAATTCCCGACAGTCATCTCGCACGCGACGCTGCCAAGCTCATCCGCGATGCAGAAGGCGAGCTCCTTTTCGAGCACTCCACTCGCGTCTACTATTGGGCGGCATTGGCAGGAAACCGCAGAAACCTTAGTTATGACCCGGAGTTGCTCTACGTAGCAGCGATGTTTCATGACTTCGGTGTGACGAGTGCTTACGAGCAGAGCCAGTTGCGGTTTGAGGTGGACGGCGCGAACGCCGCGCAGAATTTCCTGCGCAGTCGCGGAGTTTCCCAAGCAGACAGCCATACGATTTGGCTTGCCATAGCGCTGCACACCACGAATGGAATCTCACCTCACATGTTTCCAATCGCCGCGCTTCTTGCGGAAGGTGCCAATATGGACCTTGTCGGTGCGGGGATTGACAACTTCACGTCGGCGCAGCTGGACGCTGTCGAGATGGCGCACCCACGCCCGCCGGAATTTTCTGAGCGCTTTATGCAGATCCTGTACGACAGCCTCAAACATCGACCGCAGACTACTCAGGGCACAGGTCTAGCAGATGTAATGGCCTACAAGGATTCCAGTTTCGTCCGGCGGGACTTCAGTAAGCTAATGCTCGAATCACCTTGGACCATCGGACGTTAACTGTAAGTGCGCGTATCGCTTTTAGTCGCAGCCACGGGCCGCGGTGGAGCGGCACGCCGTTGTGCCTCAGTTTGAAACCCGCGTGGCGAGGAAAAAGAGGCAGAAGGGATGGGTTTCATGATATCGGCCTTCCAACGTTCCGCATCACGGGGCGGACGACGTCTCTGGTTCCACCAAGCTCATACGCCGTCAGATTTTCACCAGGCGCTAAGGGCCGGGGATCTGAAAGCACAGACGACATGCCAAAAGGTGCCTTGCTCAGCCACGTCTTAGTGGGAAGCGGCTCGGCCATCCCTGCGTTACGTCAAGCAAATTCCTTGTCTTCCACTTTGGACGGAGCACGTCAAAATGTCCAACTTCCATACACGTTGGGAAGAGGGAATGGGACACAGGGTGTCGAAGCGGACACATCCAGCAGGGGACCGCTGCTGGCCGATCGCAGACCTTTCGGTCTGTTTAGCCGCTAAACACCCCATCAAAACACGTTTATCCGGACCCGTGGATATGTGGATGATCGCTTGGCGACCGCCCGGCTCGCTGTGCTCGGCCCGTGGACAACCGCTGATGGACAAACGGTGGACAGGCTCCGCCTGACCACGCGCTTGACCACAGGGTATGCCCACCCGCTACCCGCGCTTCTCCCACATACCCACCGGCCCCCATCAACCATCAATTGGAGCAGAAAATCCAAACCGGCTCCGGCGAGGTATTGAGTGCTACGTATTTCACGCCGATCGCGGGCAGCTCTTGCCTCTTCTTGACGCGTCGGAAGGAGCTGTCAGTTCAGTATAGGCCGGGCTCTTTTAGGCCCCCGCCTCTAGTCCTCTCCCAGCCCCAAAGATTCCGCGATACCTTCTTGCGCATCGAGCAGGAAAGCGCTGGATTCGGGTGTCTGGATCATTGATGGCACGGCGAGTTCAACTAGGCAAGAGAGCAACTCAGTGAACCACCATTTCACATCGACTCCGACTGGAGCGACATGGGTATAGGTCAGGTAGCGGACTGCACGTGTGACTATGTTGGGATCTCGACCACATTCGATCACGTCTGCGACTTGCGTAGCTACGATCCGCATGAATTCGCCCGCAAGCTTCGCCACGGCAATCTCGGGTGTTCCCTGTTCTGACCATAGGGCGCCTCTCGCCAAATCCCGGCAGGCGATCTGCAATGCAGCAAGGTCAACGTCTTTCAAAGGTCTTCCTTGCAGGTTTGGTGTGACATGACCGAGAGTGGCCTGATTCTGGAGGCTGACCGTACTTGTATTCCGCCCAGCGAATTCCGGCAAGTTATTGTTCAGATCGAAGAAAATCGGCGTGCTGGGGCGATATGCGGCATAGACATCACACCCAAACGATTCCACGTCTGGCGCGCACGTGGCAAGCAGAGTAGCTTTCGTCTCGGGCTGGATTTGCTGGTGGGGCTCGCTCACAGCCTCCTCGGAAGAAGGGATCGCCCGCCATAATGCCGATCACGCCCGCCTCTCAACCGCCGAACTTGCTGCCATTCAGACGCTATCCGATCCGGAGAAGGCGGACGGCATGGTCCTCGGAACGGGACCAGCCGGGGTGTCAGGCCTGGGCGCATCTTGGCCCTGCTCGCGAGTCCTCGTTTTGAAGCTATGTCTTCAAACGAACGCAAGATGAAGCGTCGTGAAGTGAGCTATCCCACTCCCTGTTATCTCGAACCATCGCGTTAATGAGGGTCAATAGCTTGCGCATGCAAGCGACCAGCGCCACCTTGGGGAGTTTTCCAGCTGCCTTCAATCTTTTGTAGAAGTCCCTGATGACCGAGTTGTGACGTGCGGCAGTTAGCGCAGCCATGTAGAGCACCCGACGTATCTCAAATCTCCCGCCTTGAACTCTTCGCCTGCCTTTGGTTCCTCCCGAGTCATTAGCCATAGGAGCAACGCCGACCAATGCTGCTACCGCGCGCCTGTTCAATCGGCCAAGTTCCGGAAGCTCGGCAATGAACGTGGCACTAGCCACGGGCCCGATCCCACTGACTGTCTGAAGAAGGCGGTTCAACTGGGAGAACTGCTGCCTTACATGAGCGACCATCTCGGATTCGAGTTCAGCCAGCTGGGTTTCTATCGCCTCCACCACAGCCTTGATACTCGAATGCAATCGGACGGGCGTGGTGTGCAGACGCTGGCGCTCGGAGTTGATAAGGCCCAGTAACTGACGCCTGCGCGTCACCAGGGCGGCCAGCCAGGCGCGGTGGTCATCAAAAGGGGAAAGGGCAAAGCGAGCCGCATCATCTCGACGTACCAATACGGCGGCCAGTTCCGCAAGCATTCGAGCATCCACAGTGTCGGTTTTCGCAAAGCGACCCATGGATTTCGCGAAGTCGCGTGCCTGCCTTGGATTAATCACCGCTACGGGCAGACCTGCGGCTTGAAGCGCACGCGCGAGTGTTGCCTCATAACCCCCTGTTGCCTCCATTGCCACCAAGCCAACCGCATGCGGTTGTAGAAGAGTTGTGATTTCCGCAAATCCTCCTACGTCATTAGTGACTCTGAGTGCGGTGAGCTCGGCCCCCAGTACACAAATGTCTAAGTGTGCTTTTGCGACGTCAATTCCCACCGTTACGGACGAGATAGACATGATCTTCAGCTCCCTTGCTTGTGCATGCGCGCTCAGAATGGCGCGCGTAACCGTTCGGGCTTCAGGAAGACCAGCACGGCGCTCGTGGGTTTTTTACTCAAGTACGGGCTATGACGCCCCAGCGCTAGGCTAACTGCACGGGCCGGTCTAACCGCTTCCACGGTGTAAAAAATCTACCATGCTGGCCTGGCACCAACATACAAGCGCTGCGCTGCGCCGTGCCTCTCAAGTTCCGGGCATTCCCGCCCTGGCAACCGGAGAGACCACATGGCCAAAACGTCAAATGCACAACAACGCCGTTTCCTGAACAGCGCCGACGCCCATCAGAAAGAAATCGTCAGCCTCATTCGGCAGGTCGCGCGTACGCGCGGCATCGACCGCGTCTGGACCGATTGGGTGGAGGTCTGCGCGATCGCATTGGCCCGAGCAGATCTGGCGCAGCGCGAGGCGCGCGAACAGCGCTACCTGCAGGTGATCGCTCAGTACGAGCGAGCCGAACTCGACCAGCTTGTCCAAGCGTTCTCGCACCTGGTCATGGCCTACGAGGTCCGGGTTCAGGCAGCAGACTTTGGCGACGTGCTGGGAAGCACGTTCATGATGCTCGACATGGGCAACGCCGGCGCCGGACAATTCTTCACGCCCTATGAGGTGTCGCGCCTGATGGGCAACATGATGATGGGCAATGGCCAGGATTTGGTCGACAAGACGAGCGCGCACGGTTTCGTTCGCGTACTGGAGCCGGCCTGCGGCGCCGGCGGCATGTTGATCGCGGCGGCGCACGCGATGCACGATGCGCAGCTGAACTATCAGCGGTGCATGCACGCGACTGCAATCGACATCGATCAGCGCTGCGTGCATATGACATTCATTCAGCTGGCGCTTTTGCACGTGCCGGCCGTGGTGATTCATGGCAACGGCCTCACGGGCGAGTGCCGGGAGCAGTGGTTTACGCCCGCACACATCCTGGGCGGCTGGGGCGCACGGCTTCGCCGTCGCGAAGCGGAGGAGGGCGCTCGAGCGCTACTGCAGGCGCCGGCGGCCATGGACGAGATCCACGTCGACCAGGTGGCGGCCGACAGTCCATCGACTGAGATCGATGCGCCGCCGCAGGCCATTCTAAAGGCCATCCGCCAAGCTGCTGCCGCTGGCCAGATGTCGCTCTTCTAGCGAGGTTGCAATGGCCCCTCTCGGGGCCTGGCGCGCCGGCGACGCGCCACCTTCGGCACATGCAGACCAACAAGCACTGCACGGAGCATACAGTCGCATCCCACTCCCGCACGGACGCTAGGGCCGCTGCGCGCGGCTTTGTAGCCGCGGCCCCATCTTCAAGGGCTTTCGCGGCATGAACCGCTCACCGCGTTCGCTATTTATTCCACGTCCCTTGACCGCGCTTTCGTGGGCTGCGCCCGCCTGCCCCGTGCAGTGCAATGCAGATCGGCTGACATTGCTGCACGCAAGGAGCCAACCATGAGTCGTGTTGTCCTGGGCGATTGCCTGTCCGTTCTTCCCACCTTGCCAGATCGTTGCGTCGACCTGGTGTTGACCGATCCGCCGTACCTCGTTAACTACGTGGACCGCTCCGGTCGGAGCATCGCCAATGACCGCACCGATGAATGGATGACGCCAGCGTTTGCCCAGATGTTCCGCGTGCTTCGCGATGATGCGTTCTGCATTTCGTTCTATGGCTGGAACCGGGTGGATCGGTTCTTCGCGGCCTGGCGCGCGGCGGGCTTTCGTGTGGTCGGCCACATCGTGTTCGCCAAGCAATACCAGTCAAATGCGCGATTCTTGGCGTACCAGCACGAGTCAGCCTACTTGCTGGCCAAGGGCCAGCCGGCGCTGCCGGCGACACCGTTGCCCGATGTGCTGCCATGGAAGTACACCGGGAACCGCCACCACCCGACCCAGAAGCCGGTCGAATGCCTGACGCCGCTGATCGAAACCTTTAGCCGCCCACGCGACATTGTTCTAGACCCGTTCGCCGGCTCTGGTTCCACGTGCGTGGCCGCCCGCCAAACCGGACGACGCTTCTACGGGATCGAAATGGACCCGAAGTATCACGGCGCCGCAGTGCAGCGCCTTGCGCTGGCCAACCAGGAAAGGATCGCAGCATGAGCCGGGATGAAAACGAACTGAAGAATGGGTTAACCGCATACCTGCACGGCTACGGCCGCAACAATCGGGGCGGTTTGTCCGCGATCGCCGCATATGGCGCCTGGCCGGTGCTGGCGGCGCAGGAAATTGAACAACGCATGGGGCGATTCCTCGAAGCCTTGCCGCTGGAAGAATTGCGCGCCATCGCCCAGTCGGCAATCGATCTGAACGAGCTGGCCAGCCAAGTGCTGGCCCAGCTGGACAAGGAGTGAAGCATGGCAATGCCCCAGCTATCCGCCACTGCGAAACTGGCCATCGAAAACATCGCCCTGGAGATTCTGGACATGGAATGTACGGAACTTCAGTGGATCAGCTCCAAGGACTATCACGAAATACCAGCATGTGATCTTTGGAGGGCGTTGCAGGCGGCGTACTTGGCCGGCATGGTGGACCATCACCGAAACGGCTGAACGGCATAGCCAGGCCTGGCGGCCTGGCTATCTCACTTGGACTATCAGACGTCCAAGGCTGTCCAGGGAGGCGCGCTCACAGTCGCCGGGTAATGTTCAGTCTTTTGGACCAATCCGCGGTGACATGACTTTGGATTGCTCGGCGAGCCAAGGCGTCATCCGCGAATACCGCGCGCGCGCCGCCGACGCTCTCCCACGGTCCGCTCGGGGCATACTGCACTTCAGCTATGACCCCATTTCCATTCGGCGATTGAATGGTCCGATACGTCGCCCGGACTCCGTTGATAACCAGGGTACCGTCCAAAGTGGTTCTCCTCGTCCGAAAAATCCGCGCGCGATTTGCCTGAGAATGCCACCGCAAGACGGGTAGGGCACTAGGGATAAACACCCGTTCGGATCGGCGTGCCATATGCTAGATTTCGCACCTCTCTGACCTCGCGACGCGTTGACGCGGCCCCTGCGCCAAATGGACGAAAACAAGAAAAAAAACCCACGGCGTAAAAAGCAGCCGGCCGCGCTGCATTGCTCGTTTTGCGATAAGTCTCAGAACGAAGTGCACAAACTGATCGCACGGGAGAACGCCCCTGGCGCGAGTGCGCTTGCAATCTGCAATGAGTGCGTAGATTTGTGTACCGAAATCATCAACGACCAAGGCTTGGTCGAGGCGGAAAACAGCCCCAAAGCTCTGTACGAGTACATCGTTCGGCAGAATCAAATCATCGACGACGCACGAGATAGGGCAAATAAGGCCCTGGATTTGCTGAATGTCTCGATGCCGCCCGGGTCCCAATCTCAGCACTAATTTTTTGATCACGACTCCCCGTTGGGCGTGCCCCTGCGGCTACGCCTACGGGTCGGGCCATCGCGCTTCGCGTTGAGCCTGGCCAACCCCGCCAGTCTCACCCCCTCGCGGGGCTTCAGTCCTACCCTCCCTACGGTCGGCTCACGCCTTCGCGCCTGCCGGCGCTGCGCGCTGCCGCTTGCCGGCCGCCTTGCGGCCAGGTTGACCCGCGCTGCGCGCGGGTAGGGGCGCTCGGCGCGCGCCTGGCTTTGGTGTCGCCGCCCTGTCTCTCGCAATGCATCCATTCCCGCGAGCCCCGTCCTAAAACGCCGACCGTACCACTGCGTTTCTCCCTCCAAGGGTCCGGTGCTCACCCGTTCGGTGCTCGCCTTCGGCTGCGCTCCGCATGCGGCCTCTGCTCCGGCCCTTTCCAGTCGTCACTACGTGGCCACGGACGGCACGGACAGGCCTCACAGGAACGGATGCGAATAACGCGGAGGGAAAGACCATGAACAACCAAATCCAACAAACCTACGCTCGGACGACTTCTTCAGGATCGGTCAGCGCTCCAAAAACGCTCTTGAATGTAAAGGAAATAGCCATGGCAAACACTGTTCAGACAATCGCAATGCCGAAGCCCGCAGTGGTGTTCCTTCGCGGCCTGGACGCCCGCGTTGCTCACACCAAAGCAGCAGGGATGTTCGATGAAGACAGCCGTTTCATGGACCTTGGTTACGCGCAAATGCTGGCTCACGTTCAAGGCCGCCAAGGCTTCACCCGTGGCCGTGACGCCGACGACGTACCGCCGTTGCTGGCCGATGTTGCCGAACTGGCAAGCGCATGGGTGGACGGCTGGGACGCAGCAGAAGAGACCGTAGTGATGGCAGCGTGTTCGGGTTGCAACGATGGTTCTGGCAATCCTTGCCCGCATCACGGCTGAGAGGGGAACCCAGATGCTTATCAAGTACGTAACGGACCAGATGGAAGGCGAGCCGGACATTCTGACCGCACTGCGCCACCAGCCTTTGCTCCTGCGCGGCCTGGATGGGTCGACCCTGCACGTCCAGCAGGCACCGGCACACGGCTGGACACATGAGGGGCTTTGCGCTGTGCAACCTGAATCGGCCGTGATCGGCTGCGATGCGTTCCTGGGAACGTCCTGGATCGGTTCAACCGAAGTCTAGTCAACAAGGAAATCCGCCATGTCTTGCGACGTCGTTCTGTACACCCACCTGGCTTGCGTCCAGTGCGAGCTTTCCAAGGATGATCTTGCCGCGCGCGGCATCGACTTCACCGAACGCAGCGCTGCCGACTTCGCTCAAGCGCTCGCGGCAAAAGGCTATGACACCGCGCCGGTCTTGGCCGTCGCCATCGAAAACGAGTTGGTCGCCTGGACAGGCCACCGGCCCGACATGATCGAACTGCTGGCCGACCTGTTGGACACCGGCCCAGTCGCTGCGGACGGCTTGCGCGAAAAGGACGCGGCAGAGGAAGCCGTGTTGACCCGGTTCCAGGTGATGCAGGAGATCCGTGATCACCAACTGAGCGCCGAAGACTTTTTCACCGACAACGGGAACCACCCGCTATATCGCGGGCGCGACCTGCTGAACTGGCTTGGCTACTAAGTAAAAGGCCCCTGTCGGCTGCAACCGACAAGGGCCATCACCCGCAACCCTCGGACTAGGAGAATCGTGATGAACCACGACTTTATCAGATTGGCGAACGACATGCGCCGCGCTCACTTGCTGGGCCTGGGCTTTCGCATTCCCGCGATGACCATGCGCCAGCTTGCTGCCCTCATCGCGGCGATTGACGCGCCCGAAATCCCCGCGCAACTGCATTGATCTCGATATCGACCCGGAGCATTTTGATGAAACTCGATTCCAACGAACTCGCCGCCATCCACGCCGCCGCCACGCGCATGGATATCCCGCATTCGCAACTGCGCCTCAGCGAAGCGTACCAAGCACGAAGTGCGCAGGACCGCAAACAGGACACCGAGATTCTGGAGCTGAAAGCCACCATCCAGGCGATGGGCGGACTCCTGCAAAACCTCGTTGTGGTCGCAGCGCCGGACGGCTCCTATGAGGTGTGCGCGGGCGGACGGCGGTGGACAGCCCTTGGCCTGCTGATCGAAGGCGGCGTTTTCCCAACCGACTACCCGGTCCCTTGCCTCGTCATTCCGAGCGAGTACGCCTACCACGCCAGCCTAGTCGAAAACTTCGGGCGCAAGGCGATGCACCCGGCAGACGTGTATGCAGGCTATGCGCGTCTGCGCGCCGAAAACTGGACGGTTGCGGCCATCGCCGCCGCGCATGGCGCTTCAGAATCGGCCGTCAAGAAGCTGCTGGCGCTGGGCGGCGTTTCGCCCACGCTCATGCAGTTGTTCCGCGACGGCAAAATCAAGATGGACGAAATGCAGGCGCTGGCTTCCGTGTCCGACCACACCCGCCAGGAGGCGGCATGGAAGGCGTCGGCGGGCCAATACTGGAACCGCGATGACCACATCCGCCAGTTGCTGGCCGAAACTGAAATGCGCGGCGACTCGCCCGTGGCGCGGTACGTGACCGTCGCCGCGTATGAGAAGGCGGGCGGGGAAGTTCGCCGCGACCTATTCGAGAACGACGCCTATCTGGCCGACCCGGAGAAGGTGCGCAGCATGGGCGCTGCCAAGATGCAGCGGTCCAAGCTGTTCAAGGCGGTGCAGGCAGAGGGCTGGTTGTGGGTGGAATGCCGTGTTTCTTTCGAGTACGCCGACAAAAAGCCCTTTGGCGAGATTCAGCGCGTCAACCAGGAGCCGACCAAGGCCCAGGCCAAGCAGATCGACGGACTGCAAAAGAAGATCGAAGCGGCGCGGACAAAGCTTGCTGAATTGCAAGAGTCCGAAGGCCTCGGCGCGGCCGACCTGGACAAAGTTCGCGGCGTGATTCGCGGCTGTGAAGGGCAGATTCGTGAAATCCAGGCCGAGCTTTACGACTACCCGGCCGACCTGAAAGCCCTGTGCGGCGCGATTGTGCACCTGGACTATCAAGGCGACTTGACCGTCACTCGGGGCCTGATCCGTCAGGACGAGCGCGACGCCGTGGCACAAGCCAAGCGAAGCAACGACGCAGATGGCCAGAAAACGGCGGGCGTAGACTTGCCCCCCATTATGACGCGGCCCGTGCATTCAGAGGCGCTGACCAACCGGCTCCAGGCACAGCGCGTCATTGCGCTCCAAGCCGAAATCATGATGCGCCCGACGCTCGCCCTCTGCCTGCTTATCGAACAAATGCTGGGGGATTTCGACAGAAGCCGCCGCAGCAGCGCCGGAGACACGTTCGATTTTTCGTTGCGAACTGCGCACCACGAGTTGGCGAACACGGACGCTGGCATCAAGGAGAGCCCGGCCTGGGCAGCGGTGCACGCGCACATTGAAGCCGTCACGAAGCAGACTCCCGATGACGGCGTGGCGGTGCTGCCCTGGTTGCTGGAGCAGCCGCACGCGGACCTGATCGAGCTGCTGGCTGTGCTGGCGGGAGCTTCGATCTACCGCCGCAAAAGCAATTCCTACGGTGAAGAACCCCAGCACCTTGACCGCTTGGGCGAACTGGTCGAGTTGGACATGAGCAAATGGTGGAAGCCGACGGCGCAGTCCTACCTCGCGCACGTGTCGAAGGACCGAATCGCGGCTGTTGTTGCCGACGCAGCCGGTGCCGACCAAGCCAAACCTCTGCTGGCGATGAAGAAGGGACCAGCGGCGGCGGCAGCCGAGGAACTGCTGGCAGAGACGCGGTGGGTTCCCGAGTTGATGCGCAGACAGCCCGTGCCGGTGAATGTGGTGTTGGACGTGAAGAACGATCTGGCCAAAACGTAGTGGCCGTGCCCGCCGGGCGGACGTCCGGCGGGCCGCATAGGGGGCATTGCTGGCCATTCGGGCACGCAAAAAATGACCATGCTAAATAGTCTTTTATGCTAAAATGACTATATGAAATGACCGCTTGGAGGGCGCATCGTGCATAGTCATCAACAGGTATCGAAAACCGAATTCAAGGCGAAGGCGTTAGAGTTTTTTCGGCAAGTGGAGGCAACGGGGGAACCCATCGTTGTCACGGATCACGGCAAGCCCGCGTTGGAAATCCGCCCCTACCGGGCGATTGATCGGGATCCGCTGGCCGTGCTGCGGGGGTCGGTCGTGCGGTTCGATGATCCGCTGTCGCCGATTGGCGAAGATTTTTGGGAGGCTGCTCAATGATTGTGTTGGACACCCATGCTCTGCTTTGGTGGGTTTCGGGTGATTCCCAGCTCAGTCGCGCGGCACGGGAGGCAATCGACGCAGAGGGCCAGGACGGGGAGATCTTGATCTCGGCTATCACAGCGTGGGAGGTTGCAATGCTGGTCAAAGCTGGACGCCTTGCGTTGACGATGGACGCGGCGGATTGGCTTGATACCGTTGTCCAGGTTCCGGCCGTGCGCTTCGTGCCGGTGGATGTGCGGATTTCCGTCCAGTCGGTTGAGCTTCCTGGGGAGTTTCATAAAGACCCGGCCGACCGGCTCATAGTGGCTACGGCGCGGCATTTGTCTGCACCCTTGGTCACTGCTGACTCGAAGATTCGGGACTATCCCCACGTTCAGACCATCTGGTGATGTAACCCATCAGCCAATGCAAAAGGGCGCCCTCGGGCGGCCGCTGCTTGAGAGGCTTCGGCGTTCGCGACACCACCTTGGTCAGAATAACTCGTCGAGTGCGCAGAAGAACGCTATACGCTGCGCGTCGGGTTCCACGCCATATTCGCGAAAGAATGGATCAACCCACTCCTGCCCCAAATTACGGGCAATGCTCCTTGCGGTCAAGGAGAGGTCTTGATAACGGTCGCTAACGCCTAGGCCACCACAGTCAATGAATCCCGCAAAGGTGTGTCCATCAACGATGAAGTTCGGTAAGCAGGCATCCCCGTGAACCACTACTCGCTCATAAGCGTCTGGGCGCGTTGACCACAACTCAGCGAGCAGTTCCCTAGCGGTTCGTCCTTGAAATGCCCTGTCGAAATCGGATTCGTCAACGAGTCCTTTTCTGACGCGATTTTCGGCGGCCGCGATGCGCTCGTCGAGACTGATTCCGAAGGGGCAGGTCTCACTTGGCACACTGTGGAGGCAATGTAGCGCTGCGGCCAACATTTTTATGATCTGGTGCGGCTCTAGGTGGTTTGCGCTGGCCAAATCGAGACCCGGGACAGCCGTCATGAGTAGCCAGTGGCGATCATATTCGGTCGCTTCATCGAGAACTGAAGGTCCGGGTAGACCTAGCCGTGTCATCCATCTAAGGCGCTCAGCTTCGCCCGCAAGCTCGCTTTGCAAGACAGCGGACTCGGACTTTAGAAATAGCTGGTTTCCGGTCTTGCAACGAACGCGAAACACTTCTGCCGCCGACTCGCCGATCACTTGCCGCTCGAAGACTGCTCCGGCTAATTTCTCTCGCCATTTGGTCGGGATATCCTTGTCCATGCTGCCCTTGTCTACAAGATTTTGATTTGTGTCCAGTGGCACGAACGTTTGTTATACGAATCCCCGGACTGATGACCGATCGACCCCGGACAGGCGGCGTCGGCCGGCGAGTGTATCAAAATGGCCCCATTCGCTGACGTTCGATGGTCGCAACTCCGGCAAAGCAAAGGGCCGCCCTATGGGCGGCCCTTTGCTTTGGATGTACGGCGTTTTGGATCGGAGCGCCCAGTCCCACCGGCTGCGCCGGCGGGGCCGTCCTTCCGACTTCGTGAGCGTCCCCCGGACGCTCACAGGTGTCCTTAAGGCCCCCGCCGCCAGGGCGGCGGCGGGTCCCTTAAAGCCACCACACAGGACGCACCCTCCGGGTGGGTTCATCTCTTTGTTTTTTTTGGATTTTCCTTGCGGCAGGTTGTTTTCTTTTGTCTGACAACGAACGGTCCACAAATGCCGCAGGCCACCAGGGCCGCTGCTCTGCGCGAGTTTCCGCCGTATACATCTGTTCGTTTTTCGGCATTTTCGGCGTCCGGCCCCCCGCCTTGAGACATGTGTGAGACACATATGAGACATGTGTGAGACATAAATTAGACATACATGAGACACACATAAGACAGATGTGAGACAGCATTGAGACAACGGTGAGACAAACCCACCGTTGGTAAAGAACTCAGCGTGACACTGACCCGCACCGCCCCGTTTCTTGAGCCTGACGGTCTTTCATCACCGCCTCAGCGCGGCCGATCCTCACGGACTCGGTCGTCCTGACAGGATCGAAACGTCGTTGTTCAAGTAGACTTTCGGCTGCCGAAATCGGGAGGACGTCTGCATGGACGAGAAGGTTGTAACCGCCATACACGAGCTGGCGAATGCGCTGGCCGGACTGGGTAGCTGGCAGCAGCAGTTAGTGTCGATGGCGATCCTGCTGGTGGTGGCCGCCGGTGGATCGTTCTTTGGGGCCTACCTCAAGACGCGCGCCACGAACGCTGCGATCAGCGCCGACCTAGAGAAGATCAAGGGCCAGCTCACCACGACGACGAACACCACGGAGACGATCAAGAGCCAGATCGGCAAGCGGGGGGAATTGCACACCCTGCGGATCAAGAAGTTGGAAGAGCTGATGGAATCGTTTCTGAAGACGCAGGATGTTTACCGGCATTCATTCGAAACGCTCATTACAGGAAATCCGGCCGCGCATCCAACGGATTCTGGCCAGCACCTCATCATGCTCACCAAGTTCTACTTTCCTGATCTGGAGGATGCGATCGGTGCATTCAATAACGACTGGTGGTATTGCCTGATTGATACCAACGTCGCCCGACAGGACAGGGTCAAGCACGACGACAAGGATGTCGTCGATATCATGCTGGAAATCTGGCGGCAGAACGGCTTTCCCTTGAGAGATGAGGCGGAGAATAAGGGCGCCGCCGTGGAGAAACGGCTGGTTCAGACGATGCATGTGTTGCTCGGCGAAGAAGGCCCGAAAGATGCCGGGCCCGCGCCGGCATAATCTCTTTCTCGGTGCTGCATGCAACGCACCGCGAGCATTACCCAACACTAGGCATGGTGTGACTTTCGACCCCATCTGGCACGCTCGATGGAGTCATTTTTCGCCCAAATTCGCCTATTTCAAGCTCTCATTAAACATCCAGGCTGCATGCGTCTGCACGAGCTTGGTTTTCGCCAGTGGCCCGCTCCCTGTTGGTACCTCCAACGTGTACAAAGCTGACCATGCTAATTAGGTGAAGCACGGCGTTTGAATTCATTGCATTTTTCATCCTATTTAGTGTGGAGTTCCATCGCTACGGGCGCTTTGTGTGGTCGCCATGGACGGGTAGATTCCAAGCCTATGTCCAACGCCGCCGTCTTCTCCTCGAGCCGGTTCACGGCGCCGGACAGCTTTGCGGCATTCTCGGTATAGATTTCCGTGTGAAAGCGTGCTCGGGAAATCGCCACGTAGTAGACGTCGCGCTGCGTGGTGCGGCTAAAACTCTCAGAGTTGATCAGCGCGCGATCGCATGTCAGTCCCTGCGCGCTGTGGCTTGTGGACGCGTAGGCGCGGTCAAGATGCAGCGGTGCTGTTGCCGCGTTCATCGTGATTCGTCGGCCGTTGCCGCCGATGGTGACCGTTGTGGGCGTGACCGCGAGCACTTCAAACCGATCACCGTTGGCCAAATCAAGAGCCGCGTTGTGCCTCGTCACCCGAACCCAATCGCCGGCGGATAACTCTGCTTTGACTGGTTCGTAGACTGACAACTTGGCGGCACGCGCAGGATTGAAGGTGGTCCGGACCTTCTTTTCCATATGCTCAACGACTAGGTCATTGGGCTTTCCGGCAAGCGCGCCAATGACGCGGTACATCTCGCCCTGCCGCAAATTCCCAGCTTTGTAGTCCCGCTCCGGCTGCACAATATCCCCAGCGATGAAGTACTTGGCCACTCGCCGTTCTGCCTGCGTAGTGTCACGTCGGGTAAGCATCTTGAATTCAAAGCCGCGGCCGCCGAGGCCAAGTGCTTGATGGGTGGCCTCGTTTAAGGCATTTCGCGAATCGTTCGTCCCGGTCACGATAAGGGTCTCCCGCCGCTCATCGTCGTTCAGCGTTGCGTATCGCGTCGCTATGGCGTCATATCGTTCGCCGTCGTCCTTGATGGTGTGCACCGCTTTCAGCTTCTGATCTAACACGCCAAGGGAGGCCGACGCCTGACCCTTTGCCGCTAGTTCCACCGCAGCCTTCAATTCGGGGGTTTTCTGGCGAATGATGTCGCCCATTAGGGCCGTAGCCATGCCAGCTACCTGCAACTGGTGAAACGGGCGGCCAGCCTCGATGGCCTTGGTTTGGCCCGTGTCGCCCAGCATGACGATGCGTGCGTCGTCGGCCTCGGCCATTTTCATCAGGCGTTCCATGAGGCGGGCAGGGACCACGCCCGCCTCATCGATGACAAGGACGGTTTTCGGGTCGAGTTTGAAGCGCTCCTTCTGACGTGCCTCCAGAACGGATGCTACGGTCCTGGATTCCATTCCGAGTTCCCGCAGGGCCTCGATCTGCTTGCCGTAGGACGCCACGGCCTGGACCTTGAAGCCCGCAGCTTCAGCGGCCTCCTTGACCTGAGCCAGCATGTGCGACTTTCCGGTTCCCGCCAGGCCTTGGACGCCGATGAACCGGTGTGGCGTGCTGAGGATCAGATTGGCGGCCGCCAGCTGGCCAGGCTTGAGCGAGCGGCCAGCCATAGCGCTTTGGGCTGCTTGAATATCCAAGATTGGCGCGACCTGGTCACGCCCCTCGCGCTCGATCTGAAGGATTCGCTTTTCGCGCTCCCGAGCCACCTGTGTGGTGTACCTTGCGCCGGTCGGAACAAGCTCGCCTCGAGCAATGGAAATGCGGATTCTTTCTTCCGCATGTTTCTTGCTCATGCCACCGACAACGAGGGCGGCGACCAAGTCCGACCGCGATTCGCCGGCGCCGTCTTTATCCTTCGCGTGCCGGTACTGAATCGTCCCAAGGATCAGATGGCCTTTATCAAGTGAGCGCTTGACGGCCGATTTGAGGTCGCCCAGCTTTATGCCCATGCCGTGCGAACGGCGCAGCGCGGTCTTCAGCATCTCCTTTCCGTCCATCACTGATTCGCGTTCGGTGTGGTGCTTGATCGCCCACCGGAGGCATTCGTCCGCAATCAGAGCAGCCGCCTCCGGCGTCAATTCCTGCCGGGGTGGCTTGCCGCTTTCCAATCCGGCTTCCTTTTCCAGTGGTTGCTTTGCTCCATTGAAATCAATGCCGAGTTCAGTCGCCTGTCGTTCCCAGTCACGCTGAAGTTCTTCGCGAGAAATTTCGGGGGCCTTGTCCAGGCGAGTTTTGAGGGCGATAGTTTGCTTGAGTGCTCTGCTCGCAGATTCGCGGGTTTCACCCAATGCCGCCAGTTCAGCATTGATGTCCTGCGAACGCTTGGAGAACCCTTCGATGTGGTCCCGAGAGATATGCGCGAGTTCGAAGCTCTTGCCCTCGTAGCGGATCTGATGGCCGGACTTCTCCAGGCCGCTGGCCAGCTCGGCGTGATACACCGATTCCACCATGGACTTCAATCGATAAATTTCATCGTTCGATATGGCGACCCAGCGCCCATCGGCGCGTTGGGTAAGGTTCATCAACAGTGCGTGGGTATGCAGCTGGGGATCCGAATAAGCACCGTCGGTGGGCCTGGCCGTCTCGTGTCGAAACTTCGCGATAGCCGCGTTGCCCGTCCGCTCCGTAGTGGTTATTCCCTGCTCCGTCTGGCGCGCGCGCAGTAGCTCATGTTCCAGAAATTCCAGCGCCTTGCTCACCGCGCAGTCGTGTGCCTCGATGACTGACGGATCCTTGCCGGCCAGCGCCTGGATGCTGACGCTCTTAGGCGGAGAGAATGTCATATCCAGTGCCGCGCGTGCCTCAGCATCCAACCTGATAGAGCGCGATAGTTTGACGTCTGGACCAAAGTCACCGCGCAGCGCACGCAGAAATTCCTCCTGTTGAACCGCGCCGGTAAGCCCTAGTGCGTCGGCCGCCTTGCCTTGCCATTGCGCGGCCGTACCGTCGCGACTGTAGTAATCGTCTTTCTGGTCTGCGTAGTAATGCGACGCCTTTGTGGCGGCGCTCCGATGGATTGATTTCAAAGAGATCATTAGATTTCCAAGACGCGCAGACCGCCCTGAACGGTGACGGTCCGGCGTGAAATGGTTATGCGGCCATGGTCGGATCTTCGGGCAGATCCACCGGCGACCATGATTGGGGGTCGTCAGCTGGCGACTTTGCCATCCTGTGGGCTCCGGCGCGCTTCGCCTCTACAAACGGGGCATTTCGTACCGCGAAGGTCATTGGTTGTAGAACGAACTTGGCAATCGGCCGATCACCAGCGAAGGCAACCCAGCCGGTTAGATCGGGCAGCGACTGGATTTGCGCAGGCGTCACCACTCGTTCGGTAGAGCGAACCATGCGTTCGCTGGTGTTGCGCGAACTGCCGGGATTACGGCTGTCGGTATACTCCGGCCGCGCCACTTCGTGCTCACCCAGGGCCTTCGACATCTCTTCGGCCGTTTCTGGATCGGTCTTCGACCCACCAAGCACCACGAGAGAGCGGAAACTAGCGCGAAGGGTCTGCGCTTTATCTGCACCGTAGATGTCCCTAAGCTGGGACACCGCCTGCAGACCGGCCACCACTCCCAGTCCTTGCTTGCGGCCCTTGGTCAAACCGTCTTGGATCGAGGCGAGCTTTTCCAACGACGGGATTTCATCCAGGTAAGTCCACCACCGTCTTTGAAGATCTTCGGGCAGAGAAAGCACCGCCGACAAGAAGACGTCCACCCACGCAGACACGAGCGGTTTTAGGGCCTCCATCATGTCTTCGCGCCACGTGATAAACAGACTGCCCGTGCCAGTGTCCATCCAGTCACGGATGCTGAACTTACCTTGCGGCACACTTACGTGCTCGGCAAGGTACTTGGACAACACGAATCGAGAGCTCGTAAGCGCCTTGCTCGCCTCGGCGGATCCGGCAAACAGCGATTCAGCAAGGGTTCCGGAGAGGAAGGTTCGGAGGTCGTTGTCCGATGCTATGGTGCACCAGCGAAACAACTCTTCCACAGAGGGCGTTCCTAGCGAATGCAGCTTGCGCGCAGTTTCGCGCAAAAGCAGGCGACCATATTCGTTCCATTCCTCTGCATTAGCGTCCTTCCCGAGGGGTACGATGGAGAGCGCAAGCCGCTTCCAGTCAAAGTCCGCGCGGATCTCGTTGAAGAAGGACCAGCCCTCCGTACGAGCGTCGTATGGATTGAGTAAGACGTCCTCGGCCCGTCCGAATTTGCTGTAAAGGTCCCCGTTTGGATCGACGATGACGCACCGGTTTCCGCGCTTCAGTGCAGAGAAGGCTAGCGCACGCAGTAGGACCGATTTACCACTGCCGGTCGCACCGTTCAGAAGAAGGTGCAAGTTTTCGATACCGGTTGGCATTGGGATGCCTGCAACGTCGATCTGTGCCTTCCCTTTTTCGGTGCACAGTTGAGCGAGCTTTTTTACCGGGACTACTTCGGTGCCGCGTATGTGCTTCTTGTACCCCGCGCCGTCAAAGCCTTCTTTGGTCGAGTATTTTTTGAGCGTGAGCGAGATTGCCAGGGCCAGAACGAAGCCGATGCTCGGCGCCGCGATCAGAGCTGGGTAGTCCGGCGTCGATATGACCCAATGCGACAGGACTAGCCAGGTAACGTGCGATAGCGGAATGCCTGACATGATCTTGGCAGTGAGAAGCCACGCAGAAAGGGGCAGGAATAAGAGGACGAATTTGATGATTCGCCGGCGTATGTCGGGTGCCATGAATGTCCTTTTGGAAGATGATTAAGGCGCCCCGGGGCGCCTTGGAGATTGGGCCTGCGAGGGCTACTGGCGAAGAGCGAGGGCCACCAACGCGCCGCCGATCCCGCTGCCGATGAGCGCGCAGACCCCGCACAGCACGCCAGCTCGCCACGCGGCCGCCGGCAACGCTCGGGTGGCAACGCGAGTCGCAACGCGGGCGTCTGAGGTCGACTTGGCCAGGGTGCGGCTGGCCTCAAGAAGCGAGCGGGCGGCTTGACTGCCCGCATTGGCCGCCGCCTCCAGGCCAGCTTGACGCACCATGGTCGGAACCGCCTGCATCGTTGCCGCGATTTCTTGTTGCCGGACGGTCAGCTGCTCGATCAGAACGACGAGCTGCGCGCTTTCCTGCAGCATGTCGCGGTATAAAAGCTCCATCCTGCTGCGGGGGATAGCAGAGGAGGTGGCCGGGCTTCCGGACGGTATTGCGGTCACTGTGCCTCCTACATGAAGAGGGCGTCGAATGCCTTGTCCAACTGCCGGTCAACAGGACGCGCCAGGGACTGTAGGGCGTGCATGTCGCTGAGATGGCTGACGAGCTTCACGTCGTCACGATCAGCTTGGCGCAGCTCCTGGCGGTAGTCGCGCGGGTCGGCGAGGATCTCTTTGATCGTTGTGCGCTTGTTGGCCAGCAGATCGAACACCTCGTTCTCAAAGATCGCTGCTTCAGGATTGGCGCGAAAATCGCCGGACTGCACGGCGTATCCGAAGATGGCGGCGAACTCCTCACGCACGTCGGAATCGACGCGATTGAAGAGCACGCGTACGCGGTCTGGCGGCACACCCATCTGCGCGAGAACCTGGATCGTTTTGATCGTTTCCCGCTGCGCTTTACCGGAAGTGACCACGGGCAGCACGTAGTAATCGATCTCGAGATGCGCCTGGTCGTACTTCACCAGCTCGGCCAGGAAGTCCTCGATGTTGGAGGCACCGACGTCGACGATTGCAGCTTCCGCCATGAGCAGCTTGCGAAAAAGGCGGCCGAACTGTCCCCCACGCATCTGTTCGACATCCAGACCGAGATCGGCAGCGCTTTCGTTGGTCGACTCAACGGCGATAATTTCGGCTTCCGGAATGCGGGGCGCCAGAAGGTGGCTGGTCGTGACGGTTTTGCCGACGGAGCCGGAATAGTTGACGGTTGCGATTTTCATGCGGGGTTCCTATTTTTTTCGGCCGAGTTCGGCCAGTTCATTGAGGTCAATGGGATCTGAAGCTCGGCTAAGCCGAACGAGGTCGGCTTTGCTATGGATGCCGCTCGTCGACGAGCTACTGGTGACGGGGGCTGCGGCGGGCAGATCTGCTGCAGTGCCGGGCGTTGAACGGATGTCAGCCCGGTTCTCGTCGATTGGCACAGGCCCGGTCCGCTTACGCCATCGGTAAAGGGCCTGCCGCAGCGACAGGATGGTCACGGGTACGCCAGCGTTGATCAGCGTTTCAACGATCTTGGCGTGGGTGACCCCTCGTCGAACGAGCTGGTCTATCAACGGCAGGAGCGCGCGAAACCGCGCGCGCTGGTCGATGGCATCCAGCCTGTTTAGCTGCTGAACGATCTCGGCTCTATTCGCCGGCGGGGCGTGATTCTGTTGCATGGAGGGTAGTTCCCCAGGTTCGGTAGATTGCGCGGCAGGCCGGGTTAGCGCTCGAAGCCGCCTGCGGACTTCTCAGCGCTCGGCTTATGCAAAGCCGTCGCTCCGAGTGCAAGGGGGTCGACCTGGCGCAGAAGGCCGAGCTTGCCGCAGGGGTAGCTAATTTCGACTTCCTTGCCCACGAACTGCTGCGGGTTCCTGACGGCCAATGCTCCGAGCCAGTGGGCGATGGTTTCTTGCCCGACTCTTTGATAGGCCGTGTCGCCCGTGATGGAGACGAGCTCACCGCGATAAGTCGCCCCGATGATGGGGGCCTGCACGAGTTCGGTTCGGATTTGGTGGCGTTCGGCTGTGCCGAGCGTCAGATCTGCGGCGGCGTCGTAATCCCGTAGGAGCTGTGCGGTTCGGTCGGTGGACATGACGGTATAGGACCAGCCTTCAGCATTGCGAGCATCATCGACCACGTATTCCTTGACGAGCGCCTCGCCAAGCCGGTCGACGGCCAGCACCGTGATGCTGGACCGATAGCCATGGTCTTGCGGCGCAGGGTTCCAGCGCTCGGCGCGTGCCTGCTTGGGCACGCTGCCCTGCAGCGCCGTGTGCGTCTCGAGATCCGGATGGTCGTAAAAGCGGTCCGTGTCGATGTCGCGCACTGACTTTCCGTCCCAGCGCTTGAGCCCATCGGCCGCGGCGCGTTCGAGGTCGTCGTGATACGGGTCTGGCGACCAGTAGCGCGGATCGACGACGGCGTCCTCGAGCGACGGGGCATGTACGAATCGCTCGCCGGTGCTGATGACCGTGATTCCGACCGGCTTGCGGTCGGCGATGGCGGCGAGGGTGCGCGGGCCGCTCAGAACGGGCGCGTGATCGTGCCGGGCAGGGCGAAATAGCGATAGGACTTTGGTTTTCCAGTCGGAGATTTTCATGGGATTCCTCGGAAGGGTGATGGTGCGAAGCGGTCGAGACCGTGCTCCGGCGTGCGATTAAGTTGACGTGAGTGGTGGCGCCCTCCGGCTGGAGAACCTGGGGTTGAAGGAGGGGGAGCCGCGCCCGTGAGCGGGCGGGGGGGAACCGTTGCGGTTCCCCGGGGGGTCGGAAGCGCGGACGCCGCCAGGCGGCCGGCCAGGGGGGCAGTAGCCCCCGCGCTTTTGGGGCCTGTCACTCCCCGCCCGGCGGAAGGTCCGCCGGGAAGGGGACGGACCTTTTCTGCTGGGCGCAGACACCGGTGTGGCCAGGGAGGTCTGCTGCGGTGGCGCGGCGTTGATGGTGTTCGGCAGGCAGGCCGTGGTGGTCGGGGCGGCGCGAGGCCAGAGGCCCGCAACGCCCGGGGGGCTGCCTTTCCCCCGCCCGCCGGCGCATCGCGCCGGCGGGGAGGGGGACTGAAGCTAAGGGGTTCAGGCCGGCGCCGCAGGCGGCGGGGCGGAGGGAGCGTAGCGACCGGAGGGTAGGCGGATCGGCGTTCGCGACGAGCCAGCGCCTCGCGCGCGACTCTCTCTAAAACCTATAAAACCTATATATACCTATTGGGTACCGTTTTTGGTACTGGCAAAAAGCAGTTTTCGGTACTGGCGAAAGGACAAATTGGGACGGGCAAAAACGCTTTTCGGGCTAGGCCCAAAACTGGGACTGGTCCCGATATGGGTCCAGGCTGTGGACAACTTTTAATGGGACGGCACGAGTCCGGCGGCGAGGAATACGCGCGCCTTGAAATGGGGCGGCGGCTCGTTCGGAGCCTGCTCAACGCCGAGCTTCTTGCCGGTGGCCACGATGCCGGTCCAACTGTTCTGCCAGGCCATGCCCGCCGTCTCTCCGGCGTCGCGTTCCCGGAAAACCCAGAGCCGCCATGACTCGAACCAGTCGGGTGACATGCCCAGTTCTCCGGGTCTGGACCGCATGTAGGCGCTGAAGGTGGCGGCCATGGCGTCGATCTTCTCCTGCGTCCAAAGCGGCCGCTGCTCCTGCGTCCAACTTCGCCACTGTTCCGGCAGGCTCCAGCTCGCTGGAAGTCTGGTCGGGCCAGCGCCGGCACCGCGCGCTTCGGGCGGGCGCTTTCGGCCCTTTCGCTTGGCTCCCCTGGGCGCCTTGCTGGCAGGCCTGTGCCCTGCGGCAGGGGAAGTGGGAAAGCATGCAGCTGCGAAGCCAGCCCCCGTTGCTTCGGTTGATTCGCACACTGAATAAAAACTCCCGCCCGTCCCGCCGCAGTGCGGCGAAGGTGCGTCCCCCTTGGGAAGAGACAGCGACTCGTCAACTGTGGCCCCACCCCGCTCTGACGGCCCGCTTGGGTTGGCATTCGTCTCGCGGTCGTCGGCCGGAGATGCCGGCGGCGCGTTTCCATCGTCAACCTCAAAGCCGTCCTGCAGCGCCAGGTCTTGCTGCGCTGCCTGCGATTCGCCGCCAGCGACGGCGCCGGTAGCCGCAAGGTCGATCAGAGGGACCGCATTCGGGCACAAGCGATAAACTATGCTGCTACGGTTGTCGCCTGCACGTCGCCCTGTGTCCTGGATCGCGCCCAAGTCGCGAAGGCGGCCAAGGGCTTCGATGACCGTCTTGCGATTTAGATGCGTGACCTTGGCCAGGTAGTCGATCGATGCGAAAACCGTCCAGTGGTCGGCATCGTAACGAACGAGCTGTGCCAGGTTCAGCAACACGAGCTTGGATGAGGATTTCTGGACGTCGGCCATTCTGGCCCATTTGGATGCTTCGACGCTCATGTTCGCCCCTTGCGTTGCTGCGAGTTATTACCGGGTAATGGGTCTTGCTGGTACAGCGTGCCGGTCACGAGTCCGTCTCCAGTGATTCAGCGATGGTGCGGCGTGCCCGCAGGGGCAGGCCGTGTGCTTCATAGAATTCGCGGCGGGCCATCAGCCAGGCCTTGTATGGCCACGCGCGGCGCTCACCCCAGGGGTAGGCGTCCTTGATTGCTTGGTGGGTTTGTTCGGCGCTGAGGCCTTCGGCGCGGCAGCGTTCGAAGACGCTTTGCATGATCTTGTAAGCCATGCGGGTGCGTGCTTCCTGCGCGCCGCGTTGGCGGTTCGCTCGGGTCATGGAAGTCTCCGGGAGGAATTGACGGCGGGACGCTGCGGTCGGCCGCCGGCGGCCAAATTTTGATTTACAGCCGCTCTTGTCGTTCGATGGCGTGGATCGCGTCCATCAACCCGTCTACAAGCCGGTGCATGTCGGCAGTGGTAAGAGGTGCGGATCCAATCGGCCCGCCAAGCATCTCACGGCACTCCATGGATAGAAGTGCAGTGTTTCCCTTGCTGCATTCGTGGCGGAGCCGCAGAACACCTGGCAGTCCTACCGGCGATATAAACGGAAGTTCGACTTCTACAAGCGTGCTCATTGCACGCGCCCAGGGTTGAAATAGACCTGAGTGAGCTTGTAGTTGGCGAAGTACAGCGAAATGTCCAGCGTGGAAAACAGGTAGCGCCGAATCGTGTCGATATCCATCTGGTTGCCGGCCGCGGACTGTTTCACGAGAAGCGCAACGCGCTCAAACGTATCGCGCGCACTGTTAGCGTGGGTGGTCGTCACTGATCCAGGGTGGCCTGTGTTCAAAGCGTTCAGGTAGTCCCACGCTTCGGGGCCGCGCAGTTCGGACAGAAAGATCCGATCGGGCGAGCTGCGCATGGTGGCCTCGATGCACTCTGTGGCCGACATCCGGCCAGCACCTTTGCCGTAGATCATGTGCACGCGGTTGGGATGGTTTGGCAGGAAGAGTTCGTGTACATCCTCGATGGTCAAGAGCCGTTCGAAGGACGGCACGCAGTCGATGAGACTGCGTGCAAACGTCGTCTTTCCTGAGCCGGTCTTGCCCGCGACAATGATGTTGCGGCATTGAGTGACTGCACGACGAAGAAACTGGAGGATGTCCCCTGCCTTCATGAGGTCGAGCAATTCCTTGTCGTGCTCGGTCAGGTTGTCGCCGTTACCCATGGGGCCGCTCACATCGACCCAGTTAGCAAAGGCGCCTTCGGCGGCCAGCTCGTCCAAGGTCTTCACGGCGCTGCTGTGCTTGCGAATGTTGATCGAAAGCGAGCCGTCGATCACGGCCGGCGGCTGGGCCACCTGAGCGCGCTCACCGTCGGGCAATAGCAGCGACATGATGGGGCTGAAGTTGACGTTGTTATAGCTGGCCATGGCCGACACCAACGCTTCCAGGAAGCTGAACGTCAGCTTCGGATCATGGCGTTCGTGCCATTGCCCGTGAGAGCGCGTAAAGATCACACCGGGCCGCGTAATGGTGATCTCGCGGACGGCGTCATCTGCCATGTAGCCGGAGATAGGTCGCATCATCTGGCGTAACGCCGTGTCACGGCCGTCCGAGTCGATGGGCGATGTGTTGTGGGAATCTTTCATGGGATGCCTAGTCAATGAACGCTGGCCCCGCGACCGAATGGTCAGGGGGCCAGGCGCTTGGTCGAGTAAGAGGTGTCTGTGCGCGAGGCGTCATTAGCGGCTCGCGACCGCGCTGCTAACGAGCGACGGATCTGAACGTGTAGACCGAGCTGAAGTCCAGATCT
The DNA here is from genome assembly GCF_003600685.1 of Achromobacter sp. B7. Lineage (NCBI taxonomy): Bacteria > Pseudomonadati > Pseudomonadota > Betaproteobacteria > Burkholderiales > Alcaligenaceae > Achromobacter > Achromobacter sp. B7. The sequence goes on along the minus strand of NZ_CP032084.1, from coordinate 4,568,608 downwards.
CGAGCGACATAAATTCCCAGCCGGCCGCCCTGGTTGCGGTAAAGCGTCGGCGGGATGTTGATGGTGTTGTCGAGCACGGTGGTTACTGCGTTTGTGGCCGCCTCGCCCGTGGTATTGAACTGAACCTGGCTGTTGTCGCTGCTGCCACGCGAGGTTGCCCACGTACCCAAATCGCTGATCAAGCTGACCATGATGGCCCCGCCGAATCGCTCAGCGAAGTGCGTATCGATGAAGCCATCCAAGCCTGCCTCACCCAGGGGGCCCGTGCCCGGAGAATCCAGCTGGATGACGACGCCCTTGGGAGTTTCGAGACGTGACCACACTACGCCGACACGCGGCTGGCCTTGAGCCAAGACACCTTGCTGATAGCCGATGAATCGCGTCCCCTTGTCGATCAGGACCACGCGGCCGCTCGTCGAGCGGATATCGTGCGGCGCAAAGCAGCTGAGCATGCCCGCCTGCGCAGTCACGAGCTTGGTTTCCTGCACACAATCGATCATTGATCCTTGCGTGATCAACATGTCTCGATTGCCAACCAGCCCAGCCCGAGAAGCGGAGAGCTTCATAGGGGTGAGCTTGCCGGCCATCGGGCCGCTGTCCGCTTCGCGGGGCTCCGGCTGGGACGAGCTTTGCTGAGCAGAGGACTGCCCCCCCTCTCCCTTGGTATTTCGCAGCCCGCTGCTAAGGCGCCGCTGTGTGACAGCATCGACAGCAACGGTCTCTGCCAGGTTTGAAAGCGTGCCTTTCTGCTCCGTCTTGCCTTCCGGCCCGGGCACCTTGGGCGCCGATTCAGGCGGCTCTGGCGGGGCTGGCGGGGGTGGTGGTGGATCGGGTCGGAGCTTGAGACCGGGAAGCACGTTCTCGATCTTGGCTTGCATCGCCGGTGCGGCCTCTTCGGCAGCAGGCGTATTGAATGCTCGCCAACCCATCGTGGCGATCACCATCAACGCCATCAAAGTGATGAGCCACATGAAGGCCTTCGCACCCTGTTGCATCGGCCTTGCAGTACCCGACAGGTCCGGGCGGCCGCGGCCCTCGATCTGCGCCTGGTGCTCTTCGATCTCCGCCACCGCGTCTATGGTTTGACCGGGTTTTTTTCGCCTCTTGAAGAGATTCATGGCGCAGTTTCCTCACGAATGACGCGCTCGACCTGCGGCGAGACGGTACCGGTGGCCAGACTGCGTGTAACGGGCGCCCCGTCGTTGTGGACGGCCAAGACCTGGTTACCGATACGCAGATGCCAGCGCTTAGCGACCCGATGAAGCACGACAGTCTGCTCGTCCTCCATATGCCAGTTCACGATCACTTCCTGGCCGTCTGCGTCTACGAAATAGATCGCAGGCAAATCCTGGCCAGGAGCAAACCGAAGCCATGTCTGCGCGCCGTCATCCCATGCGGCGACCGGCGCCAGGCTGGTGTCGCCGCTCATCGAGTAGGCCGCCCAGTTGATCGCGACGTCGGCGGTGGCCAGATCGCGCTGCACGCGGTCGCGCTCATCCTGGGCTGCAGACTTCGCCTGTTCGAGCTCGGGATACCGCAGCACCACCCGGAAGACGCCGCCGCTCTTACGCGCCTTTTCATACTTCAGCAGGAACGAGTAGTTTCGCTTGGTGGTGATGTAAAGGAGGTTGGTGTCGGCTTGCTCGACGATGGGCTTGAGCAAGAGGTGCTTGCCCACTTGCTGGAAGTCGTACGCCGCCGAATCGCCAAAGGCGTGCGTCACGTAGTCCTCATCATCGTTCAGTTGGACTTGAGTGGCCACACCAAGCGTTGTATCGACCTGAATGACGTCGGCGGCGTCATAGTCCGTCCAGCGGATTCGCTGATCCTTGGGCGAAGCTGCAGGTCGGTCGAGCGACCAGGCAGGCGCTGCGGCCGCGCAAAGCGCGACCGACAGCACCGCCACGGCCAAAGGCCTGAAGCGGATGTTCATCGGGCGTGTCCCATCTCGAGGTTGCTTTCACGCTGGCGCGCCGACTCGTGCGTACGTTGGTGGTCCATCCCCATCCCCGCCTGCTTGTCGTGGTCAGCGTCGCGCACCAGGCCCACGCCGCCTACCGCCTTGAAGGGGTAGCTGATGGCGAGCGCCGCTTCCTGGCCGGTCATCTCAAAGGACCGGTTCAGCGTGTTGCGGGCATGGACGATGAGGTCCCCTGTTTCGTTGTCACGCTGGATCAAGCAGTTTGGCGTCGTACCAACGATCGGGCCCTTGTACTCGCGCCCATCCTCCGGCTGACGGATTTGCCGGTCTTGCTCGCCGTAGAGCTCCACCGGTCGGCGCGCCTCACGGATGCGCTCTTCAAAGTGTTTGCCGATACGATCGGCAGCCAAGACAGGCGTGGGAAGACGAAGGTTCGCGTCCTTGTGAAGATGGTCCTTGCAGAGGCGCGCGGCGCCGTAGAGATCGCTCTTCGCGTACCGTTCGATGTCGCGCAACAGTGCCGTGCGCTCTGCGTTGCTCATGCGCCCTGCATCTTCGAGGCGGCGGGCGAGTTCGTTGATCTGTGCTTTTTGCATGACGATTACCTCAGCGTTTCGACAGCGGTCGAGTAGGAAATGACTTGAAAGCCCAGCGGGTTGTCGCGAATTACGCTTTCCGGCATCGGCGCGTTGACAAACCTGTAGGCGATGGTGGCGATAAATTGCTCACTGCTGGGCGAGCGCTGGGGGCCCATCTCGCTGCGCGTGAACCGGACCGTAGCGGTCTGGTTGGGTCCCGGAGTGATCGACCGGACGTTGATGACCAGGCGGGTATGTTCCCCATACTTTTTGTCCAGAGCTTCACGGCCGGTCTTGGGGTCGTCTTCAAACTTGGCGTGGTACTGCTGTTGCACATCCGGCGAGCTGAACAGCCCGCAGCGGTCGTACATGTTTTGCAGGGTGCGCCAGTCGTAGCCTTCGCACGACAACACGTACTGAGTGACGAAGTAGCGCGCGATCCGAGGGCCATAGTCCTCCTGTGCGTCGCCGAGCTGGGATACGTTTTCCACCTCGCCGGTCGCATCGTTGACCCGCACGACATAAGGTGGCTGGGGCGTGTAGCTCAGCATCAGTGAGGCCAGGGCGCCGACCGCCAGAAACGCCAGCACGAATGCGCCAACTGCCACGCGCCATGCTTTCGCTCTGGATGAAAGGACCTCCGTGAGGAGGTCCCGGTCCAGGCTCCGGTTTCTGTCCAGCTCTTGCTGAAGCGAAAGCTTCGGGTCTTCAAAGGACATGTTGGTCCTCCGAATGCCGAACAAGATTGAGGGGCCGCACGTTTCGTACGGGCGCAAATGGGCGGACCGCGGCGAGCGTGGCCGAAATGGCGAGATTCATTTGTTCTCCGAAGAGATGAGGGGATTTAAATCAGAGACGGCTGGCTAACGCGCAGCACAAAGAGAAAGGCACAGCGATTGCTGTGCCTTTTACAGGGTCTGGACACTGTCGCGTCCCGACCGGCCTACTAATGATGCTTTGGGAAGCTTTAACGCTCTTGGCGCATGTCCCGAGTCATAGCCTCGGTCATCTTCATGCCCTGCTGGTGGTCATGCTCCCGGCGCCAATCCCAATTGCTCTTTGAGCGGGGCGTTGACATTCCAATCAGGAACAATTGAGACGGCCACTTGAAGCAGAGATACCACAACGGACGGAGAATCCAAGTCCAAGTCGCCTTGGCAAGGCTCATCCATTGGAAAGCTGATATCGGCTGATCGGGCGCAACACCGGGCGGCACCGATAGCGGCACATCCGTGCCCATCAAAGGGTTCTGAGAAAGGGCCTTTCCCAGCGGCTTTAAAGGAGCCATCTATATCCTCGAATTATTGTGCTTGTCAGGGAGGGCGGCGATTTGAAACTCAATATTAGCCAATCTTCCCAATGAAGGGAACTGCAATTCCGCCGCCAGCGCCGCTGCCAGTTATTTTGGTAGCCACCACTGAGACCTGTTCTAGCATGAACTTGGAGCACATCATGAAGAACACGATAGCCGTGAGCATGGAAAATATATTGATCTGGTCCGCTTTCGATAGATCGATTAACCCTTGCTGGAGTTGTCCGAACATCCCCATGATGAACATGAAAACGACCATAAAGAGGCCTGCGTAAATAGCATAGTAGAGGGCCTGGCCGAGCCAGCTGTGGAAGAACTGCTTGGTCGGTTCGAACAGTAGTGCGAGTATGCAAAACGGCCCCAAGACGACAACTAAGCCCATCCCAACCTTTACGGTGATTAACACCAGCATCCCAATCGCGCTCATGACCGCTGAGATTATGGTGATGATGACCGAGACAACCACAAAGACAAAGGCCTGCGCGATTTTCTTGAGACCGCTTGGTGCGCGCTCTTGCAACCGTGTGCCGATTTCTGCGCCATTGTTCGCCGCGTCGTCCATCATTTCGGATGGAGTTTTGACGGTGCCCGTGAACACCTTAGCCACGGAGGTGGGTAAGTCCAGCATGACGCCGACAATCTGCTGTTGGTACAACCCATTTGCGCTGGCGATGCTCACGATGATCGCAATATTGACGACACGCCGACACGCATGGAGGACCGGAGTTTGAATGGCGCCCGAGCAGATGAGCCACCCGTACCAGACCAGCGCGACGGACAAAGAAACGGACACGAACGGCAATAGCTTGGCGGTGGCGGACGCGACCAACGGCGTGATGACGCTCGTTAGCATCTTAGTCACCGACTGGTCGATCCAGTTCGCGATCCCGCCGAGACTGGCTAGACTGACCGCGGTGGTGGCCATTATCTCGCTCCAGGAAGCGGCGCGCGGATTGCTCCAAGGCTGAAAGAGCTATCGGCCAGCTTTTCGGCTTGCTGCTCCATCAGGGCTTGCTCGGCCTCAATCTGGCGGGTGAGCATGTCCGCCCTGGTTTGGTCGGCCTGGATGTTTGCCTGCTCGACGAGCAGCCGGGCCTGCAGATCAGCGATGGCCTTTGGATCCTGGGCCTGATTGATCTTGGCCTGGAGCTGGTCCACCTGCTTGACACGGGCGGTCATCGCTTTTTGCGTCTGCGTCATCATCGCCTGGCTGCGAACGGCGAGTTTTTCGGCTCGGGCGTCAAGGTTCTTCTTGTCCTGTTCATAGTTGCCCGTCAACCGTTCCTCGCGTTCAATGCGCTCCACAGCGTCCGAGATCCCGCCCAGCCCGCCATTGGAGGCACGAAGAATATCCCGTGCGTCTGCCGGCAGTGCATCGCGAATCGCCGGGTTGTTAAGGATATCGCCGAGATTTCGCGTGCCTGTGAGCGCTTCGAGCTGCCGCTTCTGGCTTTCGAGCTGGCCCCGGAGGACTTCGATTTGCTCGGCGTACTTGGCCAGCGTCTCCACATGTTGGAGTGCCCGTTGTGCGGCCGCCATAGCGTCCGCCGTCGGTACACCTGCTGCGTGAACTGGGAGCACTGCGTTACCCAACACAACCGCGCAGGCAAACACTGCTGCGTGCTTGCGCTGGGCATGGACGGACAGGAAGCGGGTCTTGAACGATGCAAACATAATCATCTCCTTGTCGCCTCTTGGGCGAGCTTGAGGTAGTGGGGCAGCCAGAGCGCGGGGTCGTCACCATGCTTGGCAACTGCCGCTTCGGCGATTTCGGCCAGGTCTTCGGATCCGGAGAACACCAGCAGCGCCTCGGGACATGAGGCGAGGTCCAGTTCGGCCGTGACGGCAGACTCGTTTTGTTTGACGACGAACTGGCGGCTGAACGGCGGCAGATCCTTGACCATCTTGAAGACAGCGGGAGACAGCTTGAATCCGTCAACGTAGTCCTCGGCAGTGGCCTTGGGATTCTCGAGAAACATGGCGGTCGCGGACTGCTGAATCAGCGAGCGACCTACTGGGTTCTCCAGGATCGCGGCGGGCTCCTGCGTCGCGAAGACCAGGACGCCGTTTTTCTTACGAACCGTGCGGCTGGCATCCTGCATCGACGCCTGGAAGTAGGGCACTTTCAGAGGGTGCTGAACTTCGTCAAAGAAAAGGGCGATTCGCCGCCCGTCCATCATCTGGTCCGTTCGGTAAAGCAGGTACGTTATTGCTGCGTCACGGACGGGGCCTTGCTCGAGGAACTCCGTCAAGTCAAAGCCAAAGAGGTTGTTAGCCGCCAGGTCAAGTTCGTCTTTGGGGTTGTCGAACAACCAGCCATACTCGCCGCCCGCGCACCAGCGTTTGAGGCGCTCTTTCAGGCTCAGCTGACCGTCAGGTGCAGGCGCGGCGGGGAGAAAATTAACCAGGTTGGACAGGCATCGATCCTCCAGGTCGATGTGCTTCACAAGCTGGTTGACGGCCATGGCGATTTGCTTCTGCTCGGAGGGACTGGCCTCCTCGTCCCCGTTTGCCCCCAACAGCTTCGTCATGCTGGCCATGAACGCGACGTTTGAAGCGGTGTCAGGCAGTTGCAGGTAGTTCCAGCCGGTTTTCACGCCCAGGCGCAGCGGGAAATACTTGCCGCCCATCGCCATGACGGTCACCTGCATGCCGCGATCCTTGTCGAACACGATGCCCGTGTAGTCGAACTTGCGTGCCTGGGTGATGAGATGACCCAAGAGGACCGTCTTGCCGGCGCCGGACTGGCCGATGATGGACGTGTTCCCGAGGCGGCGCTTGCCGGTTTCGTCAACGTCCTGAAGCGAGGCGTGAAAGTTCAAGTAGTAAGGCGTGCCGCCCGTCGTCTTGAGCATCGTGACCGCCGGCCCCCACGGATTGCTTGCCGGCTTTCCGAAGAGGTAGTTGTGCATCGAGGAGAAGCTCAGGAAATTCAGCGAGGTGATCGGCGCCGGGCGAGGGCGCCATTTCCAGTTGCCCGGGAACTGGGCGGCCCACGCGGCCAAGGATGAGCGATCACACAGACGACCGATGATTTCTTCGTCAGCCAGCGCGCCGCTGATACTCGCGGCCGCCCGAAGGGCCCCCTCGCTGTCATCGCCGAACACCTGGATAGTGGCGTGGTGGTCACCCATGACGAAGCGACCTGCGGCCAGTTCGTCGCGGGCCTTCTTCAGATCTTCGATCTGGGACGCGGAGTAGTCGCCAGAGTCTTCCAGCCACTTGATTTGGCGTGACAGCGCCTTCAGCCCATCGGGCTTTGACATCGCGCCAAAGGACTGCGACAGCACAAACTCGTGCGGCTGGTTGAGCAAGCAGTTCAGGTGGCCGGCTTTGGTGTTGTTGGAGTACTCCCGAAGTTCCAGCATCACGTAGCGGCGTGTCCAGTCAGGCCCCCGCATCTCGGCGAGTTCGCCGTGCGTGGAGAAGAACTGACGACTGGTGGGCAGATAGTTGTACAGGCGCGCGTTCACCAGCGGCACCGGCTGCATCTTGCCGTTGAGCAGAAAGCCAAGGAATTCGGCCGGTTCCGAGAACCGCGATTTCCGGCGCGGAGGCTCCTCGCCGCTCATGTCGTGCGGAGACTCCTCGTCGTTCATGTCGTGCGGAGACTCCCGCTCGACAATGGTTAGCAGCTCCGGTGAATAGAGCTTGAGCGATCCGCGAAGTTTGCGGTTGACGTCATCGAGCTGTTCGATCGCCTGGTTCTGCCACGCAAGCGCCGAGCGCGCCGTTCGCTTTTCAAAGTTAGACAGCAAGCGCAAGGCGGGATCGATCTGCACCCGTGTCAGTACCGTCAAGTACATCTCATTGATCATCGGCGGCTTACCGGCGAAGACCTTGCGATACGCGGCATCGTGAGCGCGGGAGAACTGGTCCGGATAGTCGCTTTCGGGATACTCGAAGACCCTGCGACGGACAAGGTGCGACCAGATCCCGAATCCCGTTGGGAACCCCCGGAACACGTTGTTGAGCTCCTCGACCCAGCGGTAGTGCTCCTCATCGCTGTAGCCTTGAAAGGTGCGCCCGTCGATGCGCCAGACCGAGAGGTACTCCCAGTCGCGGGTCGCGATGATGGTGGGCGTGACGTGGTGCGAGTAGGGAACGTACGTGCTGACCGGCGGCTCATACGCCGGCAGCGTCACGATGGCTTGTTGTTTCATCGGTCGTGAACTCCGAGCCAGCGGGCCCATGGGCGCCGCCGGCTGTAGGGTGTTGGCGTGAGGGATATCGCACCCCAAAAGCGCTTGTTCTTAGCCAAGAACTTGGTCTTGACCCAAAGCTCCCAGATCCAGAAGGCGCGGTCATCATGGCGGCTCAGAATGGCCATCACCGGATAAAGAACGGGAAAGAGCAGCCAGCCCCACAGCGTGAATGAGGCGGCTGTGACGGTCAGAAAGACGAGCCCTGCGAATGCCCGCGTGGGCACCCCTCCCGGAACGGTCGCAGTCCGGGTCGCCCCTTTGAAAAGCGGAAAGCGATTTGGGGGGACGTGCGACCCGACCGCCGCTGGCGCCGCGACGGCGGGAGCTTTGGCCTTTTGCTTTGATGCGGCCGCCATGTCAGAACAGCAGCTTGATGATGCCCCCGGCGATGGCGCCAGCGAAGCAGATGCCGACCGCCCACTGATAGGCGGTTTCCTTGCGAATCACGTCGAACGAGTAAAGGATGCCGATAATTCCGGCGGAAACAAGACCAATGACAGGGATGATGAGCCACAGCCAGTCTTTCACCTTCTGCACGGCAGTGGTGGCCTTCTCGAACTGCGCCATCGCCAGTTCCGGTTGCAGCAGTAGGAGCACGGCAAGGGTCGCGTATGCCAGGGCGACAAGCGTACGGCGGTTCTTGGGCTGCGAATCGGCAGGGGAGATATTGGATGCGGCGGTCATTTTGAAACTCCAATGGGTGACGCCACCCGGCCGATGAGCGGGGCGGCATTCGTTTGAGGTAGATGAGAGGGCCGGTGTTTAGCGGCTAAACACTGGCGAGGGTGCGCTTCTACTGCGTCGGCAGACGCGAGGAGGGCGTTGGGACCGGCCTGCCGAATGTGGCATCTGGGCGCGGCTCGAATGCGTCTTTGCGGGGTGCCACGAAGGCGTCATCGCGGGGCTTCTGAAAGGCGTCGGGTTTGGACGACTTCGGAAGCGGGGGGCTACGCATCTTGGCGTCAGCGTTGGCGGGCGCGCCGCCCTCCTTCACGATGGCCGGTACCGCCAGGCCAGCGCCGGCGATGACCTTACCGACATACCCATTCCTGAAGCCCGAGGTCAGGTTGCCCGTGTTGTAGCAGCTGAATGCCGCATACAGCGCGTTCTGTCCGGGGCCGTGCAGCTTGGCGGCTCGCTTGTAGCAATCGACGAGTACGCGCTGGGCAGATGCGAGGTTGACGCAAGGGTCGAAGATGCTCTCGGGCGTGACACCGAGCCACTTCCAGTTCCGCACGTTTATCTGGCCGTAGCCGACGTCGAAGTCCACACCTTTAGCCATCAGTTCGCGCACCGCCTGGATTGCCTCCTCTTTGGACTTCGGGCGGATGCTTACATGGGGCTTGGCGTTGACGCCAATGGCGAGCGGATTGAATGCGGACTCGTGACGGACCACAGCGCTGAGCGTACTGATGTGCACGTCGGGCGCACACTGCCTGGCGAGTGTAGGGAAGTCCATCGGTCAATTCCCCACCATGCCAAAGCCCGGGCCCTTGCCGCTTTGTTCACGCTCTTTGCGCTCGGCAAGTGCCTTTTGATACTTGGCAAGTTCGCGCTCATAATCCCGTGGCTCTACCCAGTAGCCCCCGTCAACGGGGGTGCCGACGTAAAGCGGTAGGCCATCGTCAAAAGCTGTGTATTCATGCGCCGCGTAAACGTTGCAGTAGCCCGGCCGCTTGTTGCTGACGATCGGGCCACCGTCGTCGCTCCCACCGCCCCAGGTTTTGAGCGCAACGTTCAGCGCTGCGGCATCGCACCGGCCCGCGCCTTGCGAAATGGCGCGCACCAAGTCGCTCATTTCCTTGGAGTCTTCTGATGCGGGGCATAGCGAAAGAAAATCGCGTCGGGCTTCCAGCGTGTCGGATAGCTTCTTCATGTTGATGCCGAAGTATCGCGACAGGGACGGCGAGCACTCACTCGGCCGGGTGCCGCTGGACAAGCAAAGAATGGCTTCGCATGCCAGGCGCTTGTCACCTTCCAGGACGTCACCGACGTCGAGACTGGGCGCTCCAGTTGCGTACGCCGGCGTGATTACCGGCGCAAGTGCCAACGCCAGCAGGAGGAGCAGGTTTCGGAGGGGTCGCATATTGGGTCTCCCGAATTTAGTTGCAGATGCCGTAGTTGCCGACATCGATGAGCTGGCCGCGCAAGCGCGTCTCGGTTGTCACCGTGCAGCCGCTAACAGCCGTGATGTTGACCACGCGTGTCGCGCCCTGGCAGACGTCAGCGTCACCACCGCTTCCTGTGTCGCAGCTGCCGAACAAGGTGGCGGTCCGGTTGCCGTTAGAGAGCTGGCAGTAGCCGGACACGCCCTTGGTCACTGAAGTGCCGGGCGGCATCAGCTGGCCCATCCAGACCCGCGCGGTGTCCCCTGACGTCGTGCCTGAAGCGTGGATGCAGTTCAGTTCGGCGGTGGGGCGATAGATGGTGGCGCCAAACATCGTGCCGTAGTTGACCTGCATCTGTGCGGCTATCGTTCCGCCCAAACTGTTGTCGAACGTCTCGCCCGTCTCGTTGCCACGGGCTTTCGCGATCACGACATCGAGGACGCCGCCGGCGCGGGATGCTGTGCAACCGTCTTGCCACGGCCCCCATCCCTCGTAGGCCACATCGTTCGCGTTGGCTTGTAATACGTAGTAGGTCCGATAGCGGACCTGACTGCCGGTGTACCCGGCAGGGCACTGCGAATACTCAGCCTGCGTCTGCGCGATTCGGCACCCGCCGTAGGTCGTGTGCCAGGAGTAGCCACCGACGCAGCCGCCAGGCGGTAGCGGCGCACCTTGGTCGACACGCACGACCATCGTATTCAGGTCGGTCTGCAACTGTACGTCTGCCTGTTTCGCGGTAGACGCCTGGCTGACCGTGGGCACGAGCAGCGCGAACAGCAGGGCGAGCAAAGCCCGGCCCTGTCCTCGCGTGGAGGGAAGGAACATGGATATCTCCGATAGATTTGCCGCTCGATATGCGGCCTGGGGGAAAGACCTGCTGGAGGAGCTAGTTCTTGCAGCCTTGGATCACCGAGGCGCGAGCGCCCATGTCTGGGGGTGAAATCACGACCCGGTCACCGGCGATGCTGGCGCGCTGCGCCATGCGGACGTAGCTATTTCCAGAGTTCTGAAATGTGCCACTGAAGGAACCGCCGACCGAAACCGCACCGGCTGCATTGACGTAGCCTGAGCCTTGGATGCTGCCGCCGATCGCGCCACCGATATTGATGTCGCTGCCGCGTGCCGTGGCGTCGGTCGCCTGTAGCGCGACCTGCCGCCAGGGCGACAGCCCCGCTGGGCATGTGACAGCCGGGATTGCGGCGTCGTTGGGAAGATCGCCGTACGTGCCGGTGATGACGTGGCCGGTTTGGGCGAACCACACGCCACCGGTGCAAACGGCAAGCAGCTTGTTTGCGGTAGACGCGTATAACCCTTCCGGTGTGCACGCCGAGCCAGGTGCAACGGCCGTGTTGAGCAGTAGGCCCGTGTTGGTCTGAATCGCACCGGCCACCGTCAGGGTGTTGTTGAGCGTGACTGGTCTGGTTTCTCCGTGGCGTACAAATTGACCGAATGGCGTGGCACTCAAACCTGCTGCCAGGACGGCGTGGCCGGGCTCTGCTCCGAAGTCGAACCAGCCGCGCGGAATACTCATAAGCGGACCGCGCACATTGGCCCCTCCGTTGGCGTCATGACCCCCGTACCCATCGGACGCCGCCATCACCTTGCCAAGCAGAACTTGATTGAACCGAGCAGCCTTGCCGGCCGGTGCGGTGCAGGTGTCATTGAGTCGACGACTCCGCACATCGCTGATCGGTTGGCAGGTATATACGTAAGCGCCCGTGCGGCAGTTTTCGCCGGGGCAAGTTCCTTCGCGGACAAGGATGAAGCGGGCGGTTTCTCCGAGGGATGGGAAGCGTGGCGTGCTAGGCGGCAGCAGGCCTAGCGCTGCGAGATCCGCGACACCACCTCGTGCGACCTGGGCTCCTGGGGCGGCGACCCAGCTAAGTGCTGGTGGCGCGGGGTAGGTGCCAGCTGGGGCGTTGGCGATATTCTCACCGCGCAGCCAGGCTTCGTGCTTGACCTGAAGGTCCACTACTGCACCGCGAAGTTGCGCAAGGTAGCGGCCGGTGGATTCCGCAGCGGTCGCGTCAACTTCTCGCTTAAGGGCCGGTCCGCCAAGGACGATGGCGAGCGTGACGAGCGCGATCACTACCATCAGTTCGATAAGCGTGAAGCCAGCCTGGCGGGGTATTGATCGAGGCACGGAAACGTCAGAAGGACACATGGCAGCTTCGTCATCAATGCAATGCCAGGCGAGGCAATGCCACGCCCGGCTCGCGGGTTTACGGATTTATCGCGTGGCGAAGACAAACGTATTGTTGTCGCCCTTCACGCATAGGTCTTGAGCAGTTACCGCATTGAAGGAGCCCGGTTCGTTGTTTGTGCCTAGCGTTTTTGCTGCTGTTCCGTTCACACTGATCATCTCTGAGACGGAGTTCAACGTGGTGGCCAAACCGGGGCAGGCCCTGTGGTTCACATTGGTTAGCGTCAACCCCAGACCGCTGCCCATAGCACCACCCCCGAGAGCCACCGGCCCGATTGTGATGGTTCCGTTCGAGCCCACGCCAGAGCCGCCCAGGCGGTGCGCTACCGTGGCGCCGTTCACCTTGAAGACGGAAGACTCGGCCATTGCAGGCGCCAGATTGGACGCATTGTTGATGGCTGCGTAAGGCGTGACGGAGTCGCCTTCGCCCAGCAAGCGCGTCGCCGTCATGAAGCGCTGGAGTTCGGCAGCCGCCGGCCCGACCCGGGTTTGGACGAAGAATCCTTTGATGGAGGGCATGCTTATCATGATGAGGACGCCGATAAGCACGAGCACCGCGGCGAGTTCAACAAGGGTGAATCCTCCTTGGCGGAGGCGCTGGTGGGCAACGCGTGTATTGATGACTTGCAGTTGCAGGATGGTGTGCTTCATGTTGATTTCCAGATACTCAGGATTTGTGGTGACCATCTGCAAGATGGCCGCGATCAGAATTGAGGGTCGGGCACGCTAGCTCATCGAGTCGAGCAATGCGGCGTTTTGCATATCCCAGAGCACGCTTTGATGCCACCCCAAGATGCCCGCCATTGCCAAGACGGCGAGGATCAGAATGACCCAGCGGAGCACTTTCGCGCGCGTTTCGACATGCTTTAGGACAACGGACTCCATTCGGACACGAGTCTTCTGCAATGCGGCGTCCAAGCCCTGGGTGCCTGCAAGATCTTCGAGGTACCAATAGGTCTCCCGGTCCATCAGTCCAACGTCAAAGACCTGCGCGCCTGATTTCGAGTCTTCGAGTCGGTGCTGAATGGCCTGCAAGCGGCCCGTTAGCCAACGAGAAGCCCCGTCGAACTGAAGTTCGATGGCCTCACGTAGCTGCATGGTCTTTCCGGTCCTGGGTTTAACCGCGGTTGCCGCAGTGCTGATGACACCAATGCCCTGAACGTCCCGATACAGGCGGTAGGGCCCCCAGCGATCTAGGAACCTTCGTATCGGACCGTCCAGGTACGGGAACGAGAGCTTGAATGCAATTCCAACAACAAGTGCCCCAAACCAAAGACGAATGCCCTTTTGCCGTATCCATTCGGCAAGATCAAAGAACGCATGGGTGGACGCGCTCAGGTAAGCGCGGGGAACAGCAGGTAACGTGTCGACGATCATCGGGGCAGTGACGTAGGGAAGCGCGACCATAATCACGAGCCATAACACGATCACTGCGATCAAGGAGGTCAGCAGCGTCGTGATCAGGATCCAGCGGAGCTTAGAGTTCAACCGTACAAGGCTGGCCATATCGCGCAGGCCGCTTGACAGGACCGCTTGGTCTTGGCCCTGTAACGAGACAAATTCGGCGACTTCCTTTGGGGGGAGCGTGCCGTGGAGCGTTTTCCCGATGTTGCCCGTTTCGACAATCTTGTGTGCCCAGTATGCCGAAAGGACCCCCCGTGCGCTCCTCCCATAGCGCTGGGCGTCTCCGTCAAGAATGTTCAAAATCGTGCGCTTTCCCTGGGTGTCCTCGGCTATGTCCGCCAGGTACTCATACCAGTCGGCTCGCTTTCGAGCGAACTTTCGCGCAGCTTGCCCAACTCTTGTGAGTACGAACGGCAGTTTCATTCCGGTTTCCTTTCACGTAATAGCGTCGCAAAAGCCTGGAAATGCGGCTCGATGTCCCGTGGATCGATCAGGCCTTGACTCATTTTGTAGACAGCGCAGTCCATGGTGGTCTTGCCTTCCATGTCGGGGTGGTCATATGCGGCCGTCCTGTGACCGGCGTAAATCTCCCGTAGACGTAGCTCATCGCCGCTGCTGATGGCGCGAAGCGCTTCTGGATCTGACGACGGTTCGAACATTTCAGCGACAACTGTCCGACCGGCGTACCCGAACAGCTCCGGAATTCCTTTGATTCGACATTTCTCGCAACCGTCCGGATTGCGAACTTTGATGCGACCGCTGCCAAAGTCATACAGGCTTTCGATAACGTCCAGGTAGCGGGCCCAGTCATCGCGTGATCGGCGCACTCCCAGTCTATCGGCGGCGCCTTCCAGCAGTGAATCTGCCGGCAGTGCGCAGTCGCAGGTGACCGGCATCAGTGCTTGGTGCGAGAGCAGCTTCAGAACGCCGGGCGTGCCCAAAGTCGTTCGCGGAACGCCGATTTCGCTGGAGGCAAATCGCTGCGGAATCGAGAGCGCATGGCCAACGTGCGTCGTTGTATAGAGACTGCTTCCCGACAAGACGATGTCCTGAAACGCCGATCCTGTAAGCGAATCGCGGATTTCGCCAAGAAACACGTCGCTCGCAGCAGCGCGCTTGAGTGCCATCAGCTTGGACCGCATCGTGTCGCGGTCCGAACCATCAAGCGATCGAGAGACGCTGGCGGCCAACGCGCGCGGAATGGTCAGTTCGACCGGGTCTTCGATCGTCATGACCTTGCGTGTTGCGGGCAACCGCACGATCAATTGGGCGTTGGTGACGGTCTTTCCCGATCCCGGAATGCCGCCCGTCACGATCGCGCCGCCCATGCTTTGCAGACACCGTTGAAATTTTGCGACGTGCGAAGGCAGGAAGCCCAGGGTTTCCATGTCCACCGGCTCAACTTTGGCGTCCATGTCCAGAATCCGCAGGGTGATGGACGGTCCCTTGTCCGCCACAAAGGATCCCCAGCGCAGCATGTAAGAGCGGTCGTCCACAACTTCGTAAAGCCGACCCTGCTGTTCATTGGTCATATCGAGGAATAGCCCGCTGCCGCCGTGGACGTCCAACCAGGCGACGTTGCCCATTTCGATGAGACGTTCGGTCGGCATCGCCAACTGTTTGGGCGTTGTGTATTGCCCGTCGATCGTCACGCTTACGTGAGAGATCGCGGCCGTGGTGTCAATGTTCAAGTGCATGTCGCTCGCACCGTTACGGACGGCCCAAGCGGCCAAGTCATGGAACCCGACGCGCACCGCGGAGCGTGCGCCGAGCGCGCGCGTCTTGGAAGTGCGCTGCTTAACGTCCTTGGCCTGCATGCGCTCCCGTACTAACGCAAGCAACACGACGGGGTTAACTGTGTACACGTCCACGTTGCCACGCCCTGTGGCCTCCCGAGCGCGTTGGAGAACGGCGCGGTATAGGTCAGAGTCTTGTTCCCCTTGCTTGACGAAGACCACGTACCGCTCACCTTCGAGTTCTGCCACGCACGCTTTGGCGGCAGCTTCGGAACCGCACCAATCAACGCGGAGCAGCTCGAACGCGGGGCGCATGTTCTCGACGTCTTCGAAAGAGTCAAGATGACCTTCCGGAGAATCGTCAGTTTGGATGGGCGTCAGCGACATGCTCAGGACAGGCGCCGGCTCTTCTTCGCGAAAGCCGACGCGCAACATGCGCGTCATTCGCCGAGCCCATTGGAAAATGCTGAACTTCATGGTGCCCTCTCGTCTAGGCAATAGGTGAACGTCTCATCCTCTTGAGACAGGAACGTGGCGCAGGGAGGGGAAATCTCCAGCAGACGCAATCCCTGGCCAGCGCCTGTGACCGGTGCGGCTTTCCCTGTCAGATAGACGGCCTGTCTGTTTTCCAGTTGCACATGCGCTGCGAGGTGGCGTCCAACGCCCACGATGGCAATTAGCCGCGCCAGGCGTTGTTTCGGCGGTGATGCTGAGGGCGCGGCTGCCTGTTCCGCATCCGCCGGCGTGATTCCTGTCACGGACGGCACTGCGAGCGGCGAGCCAGCAAAGGCAGTCTTCGACTTCTCGCGTTCAATGGCGAGCGCCTGTTTCGCGTCATGCTCCAGCAGCTCGCGCACCAGGTGGCTTGGCGGCGCAGCCGGAGCTTCAGGCGCCACGGCGAGATTGTCGGATTGCGCCGATACGCCGGCAGGCAGGGCAATCGCCAGGGCGAGGCCGGCCAGACACAGGGCAGGCCGATTGCGCAGCGAAGTTTCACGGCGCGAGTACATAGATATCTCCTTTCAAGGTGGCCGAGAACGCGCTCGCGGCGAGTCCGGGGGCTGAGTCCGGCTGGTAACGCACATGCAACTGCGTTATCTGAGTTGTTGTCGGCAAGGCCAGGCCATAGAGAGAGCGCAGGGGCGCATTGATCACCAGTGCGCGGCTGGCGGGCAGCTTCGTGCCCGATGGCATCGGCACAGGTTCTTCCAGGCCGTTGGGCAACTTGATGTTGGGCACGAGAATCTGCACGCTTGCCGGCTTTGCCAGCGTGAAGTCCTGCAATGCGGGCCGAAGCGCTTGCCAGCTTGGTTCCCACGTTGTCTGGATCGCAGCTGCCGTCGGGAGGTCCCCCAAGGCCACAGTCGGCGCCGAGCGCCCCTTCGGAAGTGGCCATGTTGCGGTAGCAGTATCCAAATCCGGATGGACGATGCGAAACGATTCGGCCAGTGCTGCCCGCAGCGTGTGGTTGTCGGCCAGACGTGTACGGCGGTATGTGGCGGTGCACGACCCCGCGCTCGGTCGGCAGTCGACTTCCGTCAACCGCCAGCGCCCGGGCTCTACTGGTACCGTCAGGATGACATTGAGTAGTTCGGTCATGCCCGCGCCGCCCTGGGTCTTTACCGACTTAGCCCAAGCGCTGATAGCGCTTTTCCATAGCGCGGTGGCGTCGAAATGGGGCTGCGCCGCCTGGGCCTCTTCTTGAAGTTTCGCCTGCCGTTCGTCCCACCAAGCGGATCCGTAGTCCCATGCCTCATAGGCGACGACCGCAGCTATGAGCACCCACCATATGGGCGACACCATGGACAGCCTAAAGGACGCCCTGCGCAAAGCAGACTGTCCGTTCACGTGTGCAGTGAGCTGTTGCAACGAGAACAAACGCGCTTGCGTGATGTAGTTGCTGTGGACCTGGTGTTCCCGGTAGCGCGCAGCCAGTTCTTCGACTGCGTTCTTTGCTTTTTCCTGGTCGGGGAATATCGTGTCGCCGCCCGTCTGCACCACCCCGTCGACGACCACCGCCAACCATACGGATTGGTCGGGGAGCGTGCATGCAACGATATGCGTGCCATGTCGATGCATCTGCGCAAAGGCAGCGGCGCCAGAGAAAAGCGTTGCTCTGCTCTTTGCACGCGTTTCGCTTCCTTTGGCGGCCAACAAGCCGACCGACGAACTGCGCGCATCACTTTGCACAAAGTGCGTTGCCCGTGCTTTGCGGGCGGTCTTGAGGGCAAGCTTTTCCAGGTCTTCCCCGAGGACGGTGCGCCACTTGAGCCCGAGGACCAGTTGATTCGGCGAGCCCGGTATCGCGACGAGCTTGTAGCTCGTGCGCCGAGCGACTTTCTGTCGCGTTGCCACGGTCAGAATCCTTCTTCTGGAATTGCGGTTACCAGCACCACTGTCAGCAGCTGCTGTTCTTGCGAGGCGTCAGACCCGCCCATGAGCATCGGCGCCTTGTCGTCGAGACGGCGGCGGGTCGAACTGTCGGCAGACTGTTGATATCCGCCAATGACCACTTGTTCTCCGGGGCGAACCATTACCTGCTGTACGCGCCCTTGGCCTCCGATGTTGGTCTGCTGCACGAACGATTGATCATCACGCGACCCAACCGGCTCCTTCTTCATTTCGATGAGTCGGGTGTCGTCGTAGGCAATCGTCAAGAGCACCTGGCCGTCGTCCTGCGCATCGGGCACGACGGTGAGGAAGGTGCCGACCGTCTTTTCGTCTTGCGTAACCGTGACCGTGGGAGCCGAGCTGTCGGACGTGCTCTGCGTTTGTTGCAGATCCTTGATGTACTGAAAGGTGTTTCGGGTGTCGTACTTCGCGGGTCGGCGGTTTTGCGAGAGGAGCGGAATGCTCTTGTGATTGACGATCGAACCCAGCTGCGATAGCGCGCTCAGTGCGATGTTCGTGCCGGCGAAGGGACCACTGCCCACCGATGCGCCCACGCTGCCGGCAGCTTTGGCCGCGTCGAGCAAGGGGCCGACGCCAATTGCCGATGCAGTGTTTTCGCGTCCAAGGCTGTTGAACAGAATCTTCCAGTCGATGCTTCCTTGGTTGAGTTGGTCGCGTTGGACCGTGATTTCTTCGAAAACGAGCCGCACGCGCCGTGTCATCTGGCGGTTCTCAGCGTCCAGAAATTCGCCTATCCGGTCCTGCGCATCCTTTGTGTCAGTGACGACGATGGTGTTGGCCGCGCCGTCCGCAGACTTGATCACGCCGGCGCGACTGAGGAACTGGCTGACCTTGGTGACGACCGCCGCGAGCTCGCGGGCCTCTTCCTTGGAACTGCTGGTCGACTTGTCCGCGAGCGTCGAATTTGCCGACTTGATATCGCGCTGAAGGCTCTCTTCAGCCGCCTGGGTCGGCGTGCGCACGACGTAGCTTTTCGTCTCCGTGCGATAGAAGCGAAGCGCGCCGATTTTCTCGTCGTAGCGCCAGTAGACGCCCAGCCGCAGTGCAATCGAGTCCAGTACGGTGGCGAGGGGCGCTTGGCCCGGGGGCAGGGGGGCCATCTTCGTGCGGGCAACGCCTTGGGGCAGGACGGGGCCTGCGATACGGTCGACGGCAATCCCGGGTACAAGGGCTGGAACCAGCGTGTCCGCCGTCGCGGCAGCAAAGTTCGCACTTGCTGTAGCACCGCCCTGTTCGACCGCCAGGCGCGGAAGGAAATACTCGGCCGGCAGCAAAGCGTCGGCAGACACGTGGGCCAGGATTCCCGTTGCGAGTTGGATGCGGTCGGCAAGGGTTTTGAGGTCGGCCGCGCTGTTTTCGAACAGCAGCGTCGTGTTGACGTTGGCGCGCAGCGCCGGCGGCAGGGTGACATCGCGGGCAAGCGGTTGGGGCCGGCCTGCGATCCATGGCAGTTCGACGACCTGGCCTTTGGCCCGGTCGGTGTCGCCTGCCATGCCTTTGAAGGCGTCCATAGCGAAAGCGCCCTTTGAGCCTTCGTGGTCAGCACGGGCGCTGACTCGGCCTGTCGATTGGAGCGCGGAGCAGCCAGACAGCGCTGCAAGCGTCAGTGCGGCCGCTACAGTGCGGTATGCAGTCATGGGTATTCCTGGTCAGCGCCACGGCTAGGATTGCGTGGCTGGGGATCGGTTGCAGCTGCGGGTGAAGGGCAACATGCGCAGCACGCGGTTGCCGTAGAAGCAGGGGCGGATAGGCGACTCGCCCATCGCGACCGCCTGGGACAGCGCCTGTGTGGCCTCCCGGAAGGAGGCCACCTCGAACTCGGCCGGAGCCTGTATCGGTATGTCGAAATTCAGTTCCCACTGGTCAGGCCCAAACGTCCAGTTGGCGCCCGACGCCCAACGCGCGAGCGCTTGACGGACCGTTCCGTCTTGCGGGCTGATGCGCCAAATTTGCTTGGGGGGTTCCACGATTTCCGGTTCGGCGACCGGCTCCGTCGAAGCGACCTCCACGGTGATGACAGGGCCGGGCGCCGCCGCGACCTGCTGGCGACTTGTGCCCGCCTCAGTGGCCTGTGCCGTCGTCTCGGCAGCCGGTGCCGGCGTCGCGGTGGAGCTGGCGCCAGGAACAGCAGCCGCTGCATTGCTAGCCATCGGCGACGTGGCGCTGGCGGGGGACGCTGGATTCCCAAGCTTGGGCGGCGCTTCCGGCACCGGGATCGGGGGAATGTCCGCCGAAGCCAGAGCTGTCGGCGATTTACCCGGTAGAACGGTGCGCGGATCCGCATGGTTAATCAGGATGCGTCCGGAGTTCGGGGGGGTCGGAGGGGCGGGCGGTACGAATCCGCAGGCCGAAAGGATGCAGGCCACCGATATGACGGTGGCCAGGAGACTGACTTGCATGGGTAACTCCAGAGAAGATGCGGCCAGAACGGCCGGTGTGTTATCCCGGTAGATCTCGGCCCTGGGCCGCCGGTGTCCACGGGGGGATTCCTTGACGCTCGAGTTCGAGATGCACGGCTCGCATATCGCCGGGGGAACTTTGGCGCCGCGAGAGCAACAGCATTTCCAAGAGGATCGGAAGCATCGGGGATGCGTCGCTGCCGCCGGCGCCGGCGTCCATCAATGTGAGCCGGAGTTGAGCAATGTGTTCAGCCACCTGGTCGTCGACTTCCAGCCTGTCCCGTAGATAGGCCGAAAGTGTCATACCCCGATCGAGGGCGGCGCTTTCGTAACGTCGGTAGGCCGCGTCCGAAAGGCGGAAACTAATGGGACGCTCAAGCAGCGAGCGCATGAAAACGTGCCTCTTCCACGACGATATGGCCCATGGCCTCCGCGAACGCTTGCTTGAAAGCGGCCCTCCGGACCCTGCGCTCGAGCGGCGAGTCGGTCTTGTCCGCGCAGTGCGCGCGGAACTGCTGATCGCGGTATTGCGCCGGGGGCAGATTCGGCGCGGATTCGAACCAAGTCCGGGCGGCGTGCCGCGCTGCCCGCGCCGTGGATGGAAATTCAAAAGATGCGGCCGCACTGCGGGCCGCGGGCGGATAGGCCATGCGGGGATCCTTGATTGAGCTTTATGCGGGGGTCGCCCGGCGTAATCGGCGGGCGCGTTCCGAAAGGTAGATACGGAAGTGGGGAGTGAGACGGCCGCAACCAAATTGATTGGGCGCTCAGTTTGGACAAGAGGCTGATGGTCAAGGCGCACCCCTTGGAGTGCATCAGCCCGGAAACCACAGGACAGGCGGTGTTAGGCAATGCCGCCAGTCGGGCTACTGTTTCGCGGATCGTCCCTTTTTCGGCGATTTTTCGATACGCGTCTTTGGGAGCGTCAGATCCAAAGGTAAAAGCTGCTCCAAATATTCGCCGAGTTTTTCCCACGCGGCGCGCTTTTCGTCGGCAAATTCATAAAGTTGGTAGTGGCGCCGAATCTTGTTTCGTCCCGTGTGGGCGACGTGACCCTGACAGCGGTCAATGATGTTCTCGGGAATCCCTTGAGATTGCATGATCGTCGCGCCCGTCCGCCTCAAGTCGTGAGGCGTCCATTTTCCATTCGCTCCGTCAGCTAGGACGAGGGTGTCGTCGTTACGGCGACCGGCGAGGGGCGTTCGGTCAGAGGCCTTGAATCGTGTCTGGCGGTCTCCGATTTGCTTCGTCACAGTCTGCGCAGAAAGGGGACCGAGGCCGTCTCGAGCTGGAAAGACGTAGCGCGAATCCGAGAGTGCCATAGCGGCTTCGAAATGGCGCACTGCGAATTCTGAAAGGTGGACGATCTGGTCTTGCTTCTGCCGGCGGCGTCCTTTCGAGTTTTCCTTTGGTATAAACCAAGTTTGTTCAGGAAGGTTGACGTGCGCCTTCTCGGCTTTTGTCAATGCTCCGATCCGTGTGAGCGTGCTCAGACATATCCACACGGCATGTTGGGTCGCGGCTGCGACCGGTAACTTAGCGACACGTTTGTTGGGTGCCTGCTCGTACTCGTTTTCGCCGAATCTGAAGCGTTTTGCTAGCTCCACGATTTCGGTGTCTAGCAATACTCGTGTACGCACATTTTCCGGGTCGTATTCATCGTCCAACAACAGATCAAGGTCGACGAGCTTCGCGGGGTTTCCTTCGATGAGGAGGCGCCTCCAAGGCTGCCGGTCCTCCGCCCATCCAAGCATTTGACCTATAGCGCCGAAAATTATCACTGCGAGACGATTGGCGCCTCGTCCAATCACTTCGCGCAGGACCTTCTTTATGTCACTCTCGGACATTGTCCGCAGGACGGAATCGCCGATAACGGGCAATACGTCCTTGCCAAAAATCCGTTTCAGCTCGGCATTGTCGTCAGACCGGCGAACCCCTTCTTCTATCCAGGCGTCGTACAGGTCCTTGAACTTTAGGTCTTGGGCGCGGCGCTGGCTCTCTTCGCAAATTAGCTGGTCGACCTTGCGTTGGGCCTCGATCTTATCGGCGACTTTTTGGCGCCTAGGATCGACGCCGTTTGCGACGAGTTCCCGAGCGTTGTCTCGCCGTTCTCGGATTGTGGCCAAGTCGACAGTCGGCCAGTTGCCACAGTAGTACCAAGCCTTGCGCCCTTCCCACTTGAAACCGTAGCGGAATGCCACCGCCGCGGCTCCATTCGACACACGAACTTCTCCAGTCAGGCCTCCGCCGTCTGCGATACTGTCTTTCGCCCAAGCAGTCGGTATGGATTCAAGCTCTCGAATTGTCCATTTGTGACCTCGGCCTTTTTTCGGGTAACGCGTCATGCACCTATTCCCATATTGTGTACACCCATAGGTACACCCGGTCGCGGATTGCGGCGGATGTGGGTGGATGATAATGGAAATTTGTGCGCTGTAAGTCGTTGAAATCGAAGGATTAGTTTTCCAGCGTTGTCCGCACGCTTCCATGCGCAACCAATTTGGGAGCAGAGGGTCGTGAGTTCGAATCCCACCGCCCCGACCAAAAAAATCAAGGGCTTACGCTTTTACGGCGTAAGCCCTTGTGCTTTTGTGGCGGGCTATTCGCTGATGTGGTTGAACTGCACCGATTCCGGGGCAATGCCGCCTTGTTTCAGGCGGATGTCCACCTGTTGTTCTTCGGTGCTGGCGCTGCTGCCTTCAGGCAGTTCCAGCCAGTTCGCCAATTCACGCTTGGCTTGCAGTGTCTCTGAGATACCGCCGTTGACCAGGGCGACGCCGTGGTCGCCGTCGAGTTTGCGATAGCTGATCTGCGTTTTCATTGTTTTCTCCTGACGTGAAGCATCCAAGGACCGCCCGCGCTTGTCGGGCGGTGCCAGTGCCGCTCAGCAAGTCCCGTTCCAAGCTGGCCCCTTGCCCGAACCAGACGGCACCAGGCCGCGCCACGGGGACGGATGCAAAGGCGCCGGATCCTTCCACGGCCCACCCCTACGCCGGCTTGAACACCATCAGCCAGAAAATCCCCAGGAACGCGCCCAGCGCCGGAAAGCCCAGCACGAACCATGCGCGAAAGTAGCGCATGAACCGGGGCGATAGCGGTTCGCCGGCGGCGGCCGAGGCCGTCGCGCTGTCGCGCATCAGCATTTGCAGCTTCACGACCGGCAACCAGCAAGCGATCGCCACCGCATACAGCATCAACGAGGCGGACAGCCACGGCGTGTTCCAGGGCAACTGCATCAGGTGGGCCAGATACCAGCCCGTCAGCGGTTGAATGACGGCGGTGGTGGCGGTGAACAGCCAGTCGGCCACGACCACCACGCGCGCCACCGAGGCCACCACCTTGACGTCGCGGCGCAGGACCACGCACAGCAGGTAGAACGCCGACCCGATGCCCGTGCCGAACAGCAGCGTGGAAGACAGAATGTGCAGCAGCTTGAACCAAAGATATTCCATCACGGCCTCCGCGCGCGGCTATCGCATAGATACAGCAGCGCCAGCACCGCCAGCATCGGCACATTTTTCGAAATGGGGCCGAAGGGGTGCAGCCACTGCTCGGGCAATTGCACGGTGATGATGGCGGTGTAGCCCAGTATCAAGGCCATCTGCGCCAGCCACACCCAGCGCTTGCGCCCCCCCAGGTTCATCAACGTCAACACGCCCAGCACCAGGTCCAGGCCCGCCGCGCCCGCCAGCATGATCGGGGCCAGGGCGTGGGGCACGCCGGCGTCGGCAAGCAGCGCCAGGCTGTCCTGGATGGGGTACAAGCCCATGGACACCGCCGCCGTCCATAGCCAGACGGCGGCGATGCACAGCCGCATCACGGGCAGCATCGTGCGCAGGATGCTGTCGGCGCGCAGCGGTGCCTGCTCATGCGGCGCTATGAACGATGCGGGGCCGACGGGGCTGCGGCCCAGCAGCGTGGCGAAGGCGATCGGGTTGCCGGTATTACCGCGGTTCAACATGGCCAGGCTGTCCGCGTCGACCAAGGAGCCTGGCATCCAGCTGCCGGCCCTGGCCGCGGCGCTCGCCATACGCGACGGCACCGGAATGATCCACTGCCTTCCCGCCATGCCCAGCCCGCCGCGCAGCATCGACAGGTAGGTCCTCACCGTGACGGGCTCGGGGCCGCAGAACGCCACGGTGACCGCACCGGGCGCCGGCTGCGCCAGCATCGCGCGCACGCCCGCAACCACGTCATTGATGTGCACGGGCTGAACGCGCTGCCAGCCGCCCGCAGGCAAAGCGACGACAGGCATGACGGCAAGCTGGTTGAACAGCGCGGCGCTGCTGCCGCCCACGCCATAGACCAGCGACGGCTGCACGATGTAAGCCGGTGCGCCGGCCGCGCGCAACGCGTCGTCCGCGGCGCGCTTGCTGATATGAAAGCCCGATGCGGCCTCGGCATCCGCCCCCAGCGCCGAAAACTGGATGACCTGCGCGCCGTATTGCCGGGCCGCCGCGAACAGCGCCTTGGCCGCCTTGTCGTGCACGTTGGCAAAGCTGGCCGAACCCGACTCCCGAAAAATTCCGACCGTATTGATAACGGCATCCACGCCGGACAACAGCGGCGCCCAGTCTTCCACCCGCGTCAGCCGAGAAAAGTCCGCGGGCACGTATCTTGCTCGCGGCACGTTCAAGTCGCGGGGGCGTGGCGTGCGCACCAGGCATACCAGCTGATGGTCGTCTTCGCGCAGGGCGTCTACCAGCCGGCTGCCGATGAATCCATGCGCACCGGTCAGCAGAATTTTCATGCCTGTTCCTTTTTTGTCGCGGCGCCAGATCGGTTCAGCGGGTTCAGCAAACTGCATACCTGGCGGCGCCGGGGCAAGAGCCCCGGGCTGCCACCACACCAACCAGGGGATCACCATGCATGAATGGCGGCAAGCTTTTGTAGAAGGCGTACGTAGCGGTAGCGCGGCCAGCGCGTTGTCCACGTTGGCATTGATTGCGTTGGCTAAGCACCAGACCGGGCACGCCGCCGCCGCGACCAATGCGACCAGCCAGTGGCTGTGGGGCGAGCGCGCGCTGCACCAGGATGACCCCAGCTGGAAGCACACGGCGACCGGCCTGCTGATCCACCATGCGGCGTCTATCTTCTGGGCCACGCTGCACGCCCGGGCCAGCGCACGCGTACAGCAGACGCGCTGGGGCAAGCGGCCGTGGATGGAAGGGGCGCTGGTGGCCGCCACATCGTGTTTTGCCGATTACCAATTAACGCCCAAGCGCTTGCAACCCGGCTTTGAGCAGCGACTGACGCGCGGCGCCTTGCTGTTGGTGTATATCGCTTTCGGCGTCGGCATTGCGTTGGCAACGGGCGGGGCATCGCCAGGCAGGCGGAACGATGCAAGCGGCAGCGGCCGTCGTGCCCGGCGGCCTTCACGCATACGTGATTGATGCGGGTTCGATTCGGGATTGAACCGGCTGCGGCACCGTTCGGACCCGCGCATCAAGAAAACACCCCGAGATCCGAAGACGCCCCCACGCGTCGGACCTCGGGGTGTGGGCGGCTCAGGCCGCTTGCCTGGCCTTACTTGGCTTTACCGGCCTGCGCGGCTTCCGCGTTGGTCTGCTGTAGCGCCAGCATGCTGAGCTTTTCGTCGGTGGCCTTTTCCTCGGCCAACGTTTCCTTTAACAGCGTCAACGCCTCGGTCAGGCCCAACTGCTTGGCGAAGGTGCACAACGTGCCGTAGCCGGCAATTTCGTAGTGCTCGACCTTCTGCGCGGCGGCAATCAACGCAGCATCGCGCACCGGCCCTTTTTCAACGTCTTCGATCACGTCGCGGCCTTCCTCCACCAGGCCTTCCATCGCCGCGCACTTGATGCGCTTGAGGCGGAAGTCGGCGGATTCGATGATCTTGTCGATGCGTTCGACCTGGCCGCGCGTTTCTTCCAGATGCTGGGTGAACGCTTCAGCAAGCGCTGGGTCGGAAGCGGCGCGGGCCATCTTCGGCAACGCCCGCGTCAGTTGCTTCTCGGCGCTGTAGATGTCCGACAGTTCATGCACGAATAGATCCTGCAAAGTCTTCTGGGTCATTGTCTGCTCCCGTGTGTTGATGGGTGTGATGGGTGTAAAGGTGGCCATGATTGGCGCAGCGCCATTCAGCAAACACCATGCCTGGCGCGCCGTGCTATTTCGCCTGGCCCTGGCCCTTAATGGCCTTTTGCAGTGCGCGCGCTTCTTGCAGATGGCGCTTCAGCGCGGGTAGCGTGTCGGCGGCAAAGCGCTTCAGGTCGGGATCGTTGGACTCTTTGGTGGCCTTGTCGAAGAGTTCGACGGCGTCTTCGTGCGCGGCCACCCCGATCTCGTCGCTGTACGCCTCATCAAAGCCGTCGCTGCGCAGGTCCAGCGCCTTGAGCTTGGCGCTTTGCACCAGCGAGGGCTCCTTCGGCGTCTCGAAGCCTTTCTGTTTTGCCAGCGCTTGCAATTGCTGCCCCACGCGGGTGTGGTCGTCGACCATCTTTTGCGCGAACTGTTTGACCTTTGCGTTCTGCGATTTCTTCAACGCCAGTTTGCTGCCGTCCACTTCCAGATAACCCGATTCCGCCGCCCGGGTCAGGAAGCCGCGGTCTTCGCTATTGAGCTTGGTGATCGACGCGGCGGAGTCGGCGGGGTCCGGCTTGGGCGCGGATTGCGCGGATTGCGCGGCGGCCACGCCATGTGCGCCCAACATGATGGCGCCGCAAAGCGCTGCGACATAGACGTGCTTGGTCATGCGTGTCTCCTGGATGAGGCCCGCCAGCGCGATGCCGCCCGGCGGGGCCATGCAACCTAGCAATCCGCATGCCCACGCACGCACGCGGTGCGCTCGGAAAACCCGCTGCGAAGGCACGATAGTTGCTGCCCCCACCGCGCGATTCGCAACGCTGCGGTTGCATGTCTAAGGGGACACACATGAAAGCACTTTGCTGGCACGGAAAGCACGACATCCGGTACGACACGGTTCCGGATCCGATTCTGGAACATCCCGGCGACGCCATCATCAAGGTCAGCGCCTGCGCCATCTGCGGGTCGGACCTGCACTTGTTCGACGGCTTCATGCCGGAAATGAAATCGGGCGATGTGATGGGGCACGAATTCATGGGCGAGGTCGTCGAAGTGGGTAGCGAGACCAAGCGCCTGAAAGTAGGGGACCGCGTGGTGATTCCATTCACCATCACCTGCGGTCAGTGCGACCAATGCCGACGGGGCAATTTTTCGGTCTGCGAACGCACCAACCGCAATGCCGACGATGCGGCCAAGATGTTCGGTCACACCACGGCCGGGCTGTTCGGCTACACGCACCTGACGGGCGGCTACGCGGGCGGACAAGCGGAATTCGTCCGCGTGCCGTGGGCCGACACCACGCATATTCCCGTACCGCCCGAACTCACCGACGACCAGGTCCTGTTCCTGGGCGACATCCTGCCCACGGGATGGCAGGCCGCGATGCAATGCGAGATCGAGCCCACCGATACCGTTGCGGTGTGGGGCGCGGGGCCGGTGGGCCAGATGGCGGTGCGCAGCGCCGTGCTGCTCAACGCCCGTCAGGTGATCTGCATCGACGATGTGCCCGAGCGGTTGAAGATGGCCAGGGACGGCGGCGCCATTACGATCAACTTCGAGGAAGAAAGCGTGGTGGAACGGCTGAACGCGCTGACGCAGGGCAAGGGGCCGGACAAGTGCATCGACGCGGTGGGCATGGAGTCGCATTCAGCCAGCGCCATGGGCGGCATGTACGACCGCGTGAAGCAGGCGGTGGGCGCCGAGACCGACCGGCCGCACGTGCTGCGTGAAATGATCTACGTATGCCGGCCGGGGGGCGTGTTGTCCGTGCCTGGCGTATACGGCGGCATGATCGACAAGATTCCGTTTGGCGCGTCGATGAACAAGGGGCTGACCTGGCGCATGGGCCAGACGCACGTGCAACGCTGGACGGATGAGTTGCTGGACATGATCGTCAAAGGCCGCATCGATCCGTCATTCGTCATCACGCACCACGAACATCTGCAAGCCGGCCCGGACATGTACAAGACCTTCCGCGACAAGCAGGACGGCTGCATCAAGGTGGTGTTGAAGCCGTAATCGTTGCGACCCCGCGCACGGCTGCCGTCGGCTAGCCGCCCGACGGCAGCAGCTGGATGCCGGTGCGACGCACGAATTCGTCGTAGCTGATGGGCGCGCCTTCCCTGGCGCTGGCGGCGTTGGCCTGCCAGTGCACCCACGAGCGGCCCGTCGTGGCGTCGTACACGACTTTATAGACGTGGCTGGGCACGGCGACGCCGGCGCCGATCGTCGCCGGTTTGCCGCTGTAGTAGGGGCCGGTATAGACGTACACGTCGCCCGCCGCGCGCATGACGTATTTGCGCGTGTCCTGCTCGATGCGGCTCCACGAGCCCGCGTTCTGTGTCTGATCTTGGGGCACCATGTTCGCCAGCGAGAAGCTTTGCGCCATGGTTTCCTTGGAATACATATCGCCGGCCGGCGCCATGTGGCCGCGCGAATAGCCCGACCCCTTGTAGTCATCCAGCGCGGCGCGTTCGGCGCCGGGCAGCCGCGCTTCCGCGTAGAACTTGTCGGTGCGCTGCATGCCCTGCGCCTGCGCGAGCAGCTTGCGGTTCAGGCGTTCAACAACGAAAACGGGGGTTTTGGTTTGACCGTTATGCAAGACGGCAAAGCCGGTAAAGCACAGTTCGCGCAGCGCCGCGCCGGACGGCACGACAGGCATCTGGCCTTTCGGAAAGAACTGCGGACAGTCGGCAAACCGCGTGTGGGTCAGCGCGCCCGACGGAATCACGGCCGGGGCAATTTTTTCCTGCGCGGGCCAACCCAGGCGAGCCAGAATGGCGTCGGGCGTCAGTTGCGCGGGCCATTGCGGTTTCAGCACATAGGTGGCGGCGCCGAAGCTGGCCAACGACGACACCAGCAGCGCCCTGATGAACCGGTAGGCTCGGCCGGCGGATTTTGTATTGCCCCGGGCGGCGGGGCGTTTCTTTCTTGCTGCTGGTTTCTTCGCGCGCGTCATGCTACCTGTGTGTTGCGGGCCGGCCCTTGATGCGGCCGGCGTCAACGGATTGTAGATGACTGCGGCCAGCCGCAAGTCGGCGCGTTTACAGCACCAATTTCAAGCCGATCGCCAGCATGGCCACGCCCACGCAGGCATCCAGCACGCGCCAGGCGCGCGGGCTGGCGAACAGCGGCCGAAGCAGGCGGGCGCCGTAACCCAGCGTGAAGAAAAACGCGAATGAAGCCGACATGGCGCCCAGCGCGAAAGCGACTTTCTGCCCTTCGTATTGGCTGGATATGGACCCCAGCAGCACCACGGTGTCCAGGTAGACATGTGGGTTCAGCCAGGTGAACGCCAGGCACGTGGCCAGCGTGGCGCCAAGCCCGGCTGTCTGCGTGGCCGACGGCGCCAGGCTGTCGTGCTGCGTGCGCCACGCCGACCGCAGGCTGCGCAGCGCGTACACAAACAGGAACAGCGCGCCGCCATAGCGCATGGCCGGCTCCAGCCAGGGCAGCGTGTCCACCGCCAGCCCGAAGCCGGCCACGCCCGTCGCAATCAGGATGGCGTCGGACACGGCGCAGGCCAGGCACACGGCAAACACATATTCCTGGCGCAGGCCCTGTCGCAGGACGAAAGCGTTTTGCGCCCCGATGGCAACGATCAGGCCCAGGCTGAGCAAAAATCCAGGAACGAACGCGGTCGTCATTGCAACCCCCATGAAAAGGGCGACAGACTAGCTGCTGGGGCCAGATTAGAAAAACTAATTAATCTAAACCGAGTTCAGGGCGGCTTAAGACGATGTCCGGGGGGCGCGCCATATGCGAACTTGGGTACATGCCCGGCCCGGCACGCCGTGCCTTGCCGCGCCGTGGTGGCGTTCACGCAGAGGCATGTCCGGCCGCCACCAGGTGGTCCAGCAACAGGCTGGCCGCCGCCGACAGCGCTTGCGCGTCGCGCAGGCAGATGGCAAAGCGGCGATGGCTCCAGGGATCCAGCAGTGGCAGCACGCGCAGCCCATGGGCCAGCGCATAGGGCGTGGCGACCTCGATGGGCGCGACGCTGATGGCCAGGCCGGCCAACACCACACGAAACGCCGAATCGAAATTGCTGACGGTGACGCGGTGGCGCAGGGTCTTGCCGCTATGGCTTGCCGCCGTCTGCAACATGCGCAAGACCGCGCCGGCGGCGGGCATGTTGACGTGTTCGAAGTCCAGCGCGTCGTCAAACCATACCGCCTCGCGCTGCGCCAGCGGATGGCCGGGCGCGGTCACGACAGCCAGGCGGTCGCCCCGGTAGGGCCGGGTTTGCAGGCCGTGGAAGTCGGCCGCGTCCCAGCAGATGCCCAGGCTGGCAATGCCGCCCTTTACCTCGCGCACGACCTCCTGGCTGACGCGTTCTTCCATGTCGACCCGGATGTTCCGATGGGGCGCCATTTGCAGAAAGGCCGCGATGTCGTCGGCCAGGGATTCCGCCAGCACGGACGCCGTTGCCAGGATGCGGACCTGGCCCTTGACGCCGCTGGCATAGGCCGACATGTCGCGTTCGATGCGGTCCGAGCTGGCCAATATGGCGCGCGCGTGTTCCAGCAGCGTCTCGCCAGCCTCGGTGGGCTCGACGCCCCGGCGTTTGCGGGTCAGCAGCTTGGCGCCCACCGTGTCTTCCAGTTGCGCCAGCCGCTTGCTGATGGCCGATCCCACGATGCTGGCGCGTTCGCCGGCGCGCGCAATATTGCCGGTTTCGCATACCGAGATGAAAAGGCGCAGGGTGGTGATGTCCAGATCGCGCATGGCGGGCTGCCTTGATATGAAATTCCGATTGGGAATATTAAACGTTCCAAAATACCGCTGGTGCGCGAATAGAGAATATCTAAACTGGCTTCATCTTCATCTTCATCTTCATCTTCATCGGTCTTCCCACCCCTTGCCGAATCCGCCGCCATGCCGACTGCCCCATCTTTTGTGATTCCCCCCACCGCCGTCGTGCGCGAAGTGGGGCTGCGCGATGGGCTGCAAAGCCTGCCCGTGGTGCTGCCAACCCACACCAAATGCGAATGGATCGACGCCGCCTACGCCGCCGGTCAACGCGAAATCGAGGTCGGCTCTTTTGTGCCCGCCCGTCTGCTGCCGCAGTTGGCGGACACGGACGCGCTGGTGGCTCACGCGAAAAAACTGCCCGGTCTGTCGGTGTCGGTCCTGGTGCCCAACGTAAAGGGCGCCGAACGCGCGCTGGATAGCGGCGCCGACCTGATGCTGGTGCCCTTGTCGGCCAGCCATGCACACAGCGTGGCAAACCTGCGCAAAACGCCCGACGAGGTCGTCGCGATGGTGGGCCAGATACGCGCGGCGCGCGACGCGGCGGGCTCGTCGATGTTGATCGAAGGCGGCGTCGGCACGGCCTTTGGCTGCACCTTGCAGGGGCAGGTACCGCCGCACGACGTGTTGCGCTTGATGCAGGCGCTGCTGGACGCCGGCGCGGACCGCGTCAGCCTGGCCGATACGGTGGGCTATGCGGACCCCGCGGCGGTGCAGCGTCTGTTTACCGACGCGCGCCGCATTGCCGGCGAGCGCCTGTGCTGTGCGCACTTTCACGACACGCGAGGGCTGGGCCTGGCCAATGTGCTGGCCGCGTTGCAGACCGGCGTGTCGCGCTTTGACGCCTGCCTGGGCGGCATCGGCGGGTGCCCACATGCGCCCGGCGCCAGCGGCAACGTCAGTACGGAAGACCTGGTGTTCATGCTGGAAAGCATGGGCGTCGCCACCGGCGTGGACATCGATCGCCTGCTGGCGCTGCGCGCTGCCGTGGATGGATGGCTGCCCGGGCAGCCATTGCATGGGGCGTTGTGGCGCGCCGGCGTGCCCAAGACGTTCCGCGCTGCATCGCATTCGCTTGCGCAGCCCCACACCCAGGGTCCCCGCGGCGCGCGCCTTTAAGCGCCCGCGCACTTCACACGAGCTTTGTCATGTCACAACCACATCAAGAACCGTCCTTGCCGCAGACTTCGCGCGCGTTGCCGCTTGCCGGCCTGCGCGTGGTCGAATTCACGCACATGGTGATGGGCCCGACCTGCGGCATGGTGCTGGCCGACCTGGGGGCGGAAGTCATCAAGGTCGAGCCCGTACAGGGTGACCGCACGCGGCATCTGCTGGGCGTGGGCGCGGGGTTTTTTCCCATGTTCAACCGCAACAAGAAGAGCATTGCGCTGGACATCCACAGCGCCGCCGGCGCCGAGGCCGCGCGCAAGCTGGCCGCGGGCGCCGACGTGGTTGCCGAGAATTTCCGGCCGGGCACCATGGCCAGGTACGGGCTGGATTACGCGTCGCTGGCACGTGACAACCCCCGGCTGATCTACGTCAGCCACAAGGGTTTCCTGCCCGGGCCCTACGCCATGCGCACCGCGCTGGATGAAGTCGTGCAGATGATGGGCGGCCTGGCCTATATGACCGGGCGGCCCGGCGACCCGGTGCGCGCCGGCACCAGCGTGAACGACATCATGGGCGGCATGTTCGGCGCCATCGGCGCGATGGCCGCGCTGATCCAGCGGGGCATCACCGGACGCGGCCAGGAAGTGCAATCGGCGCTGTTCGAGAACAATGTCTTCCTGGTGGGGCAGCACATGCTGCAATACGCGATCACCGGCCAGCCGTCCGCACCGATGCCCGAACGTGTATCCGCCTGGGCGCTGTACGACGTTTTCACCGTGAAGGATGGCGAGCAGATTTTCCTGGCGGCCGTCAGCGATGCGCAGTGGATCACGTTTTGCGACGCTTTCGGCTTTGATGATTTGAAGCGCGACCCCGCCATGGCGACCAACAACGACCGTGTGCGCTTGCGCCCCACCTTGCTGGCGGACCTGCGCGCGCGTCTGGCGGGGTACAGCGCGGCGGAACTGGCGGCGGTGTTCGAACGCATCGGCCTACCGTTCGCGCCCATCGTCAAACCCGAAGCGCTTTACGACGACCCTCATTTGCGCGCGACGGGCGGGCTGGCCGACATCCGGCTGCCCGACGGCGAACGCGCCGGCCAGATGGCGGGCGCGGCGCTATTCCCCTTGATGATGGACGGCCATCGGCTTGGGGTTCGACAGCATCCCCCCACCTTGGGCGCGGATACCGACGCACTGCTGGCAGACCTGGGGTATGACGCGACGCAGATCGCGGCGCTTCGGGAGCAGGGCGCGGTGGCCTGATGAACGGCAATAAAAAACAACCAGGAGACAGACATGAACGATCAACGCGCGGGTTGGAGCCGCCGACAACTATTGGGGGCGCTGGGCGCCGCGATGCTGGCCGTGCCGGGCCTGGGGCGCGCGCAATCGGACCGGCCCGTGAAGTTCATCCTGCCGGTAGGCGTGGGCTCGGGCGTGGACACGATCACGCGCTCGGCCGGCCCTGCCTTGTCGTCGGCGCTGGGCCACACGGTGGTGGTGGAAAACCAGCCGGGCGCGGGCGGCATCGTCGGTACGTCGGCGTTGGTGCGGTCGGCGCCCGACGGCTACACGCTGAGCATGGTGTCGAACAACCATGTGATTTTTCCCAGCGTCTATAAGTCCTTGCCGTTCGATCCGCTGGCGGACATCACCCCGATCAGCATGGTGGGCATGACGCCGTTCCTGTTGGTGGCCAACCCGAAGAACATCACGGCCAACAACCTGAAGGATCTGACGGCATTGTTGTCGCGGGAACCGGGCCGCTACAACTACGCGTCGTCGGGCAATGGCACGATCCTGCATCTGGCGGCGGAAATGTACGTGCAGCAGGCGGGCGTCAAGGCGCGCCATATTCCGTACAAGGGCGTGGGGCCCATGATGGCGGACCTGATCGGCGGGCAGGTGGATTTCGGGGTGTTGTCGCTGCCGTCGGTACTGCCGCAGATCAAAAGCGGGGCGCTCAAGGCGCTGGCTGCCTGTGGGGGCGAACGGATGGAGGCATTGCCGGATCTTGCCACCGCGCGCGAGCAGGGCCTGGTTGACTACGAGATAGGCGGCTGGTTCGCGGCAGCGGGGCCGGCAAAGCTGCCGGCGGCCGAGGTGCGGCGCGTCTACGACGCATTGGGGCGGGCGTTCAACGCGCCCGAGGTCAAACAGGCCATGGCCACCCAGAACAACAAGATCTTGCTGATGCCCCCCGAGCAGACGGCGGCGTACTTCCGTTCTGAAATGGCCAAGTACGCGGTCATCGTGCGGGGGGCGGGGCTTGAGCTGATGTAGCGCCCAAAGCTGGGGTGTCAGCCGGCCTTCTGGTCGGCGGCCCGCAGCAGGCCGTAGAGCTTGTCCTTGAGCTGTAGTTTTTCTTTTTTCAGCACTTCAATGTTGACGCCCGAGGTTGGCACGACGCCGTCCTCCATATTTTGAATCTCCTGGTCCAGGTCGTTGTGGCGCTGGAACAAGGCCGAGAAATGCGCATTCTCGGATTTCATCTGCGTAATGAGTTGGCGATATTCAGGGAACATTAGGGCCTCTCTCTTGGGAACCCGTTGACGGGAACCGGCGACGCACCGGGACGCGGCACGCGTCGGCTCGCCCATGACACGCCAACCCCCGCGCCTTGTCAACCACGCGGCCCCCGCCGCCCTTGGTGTGAATTGACCGCCCGCAAAGCCGGCAGATACGCGGCGTGAAAATGTCGTTGATGCTCACTTTTGATTACATGAAAGGGTTTGCCCGGAGATACACTCGGCACCCCGTGGTCCGTCATCTTTTAGACATGAAACAACGCGCGTCCAATGTTCGGCAGGTTTTTGCTCTTTTCAGCAAGGACGGGCGTATCCACCCGGGCACCGGCATGATGAGCGGCGTGATCGCGCTGTTCCTGGCCATTCTGGCCGTGCTGGGCGTATTGGCTTTCCACTTTCCCGCTTACCTGACCACGCCGGAACTGCGCGCCTTCTATTCCGTGGAGGCGATGCGCACGCTGCTGTTTTCCGCGTTGCTGGTGTCTGGGTCGATCGCACTGGCCAACATCGTGCTGGGCCGCCAGCGCTGGCTGAATATTTCGGCTTTCGTGCTGGTCTGCTGCGCGGTGGCCGCCGGGGGCAGCCAGGTCGTAGTGACCACGTCCAATACCGGCAACCACCCGTACCTGGGCCTGGACTGGTTCATCCTGGACCTGCTGGCGTCCAGCATGGTCTTCATCATTTTCGAAAAGCTGACGCCGCTGTATCCCGGCCAACCCGTGTTTCGCGGCGAGTGGCAGGTGGACATGAAGCATTTCCTGTTCAATCATCTGTCGGTGGGGGCGGTGCTGCTGTGCATCAACTTCTTTATCCACCGGCTGTTTTCCTGGGCAGCCTACGAGCCGCTACAGGCCGCCATCCAGTCGATGCCGTATCTGCTGGAATTGTTCGTAGCGGTGCTGGTGGCGGACCTGGCGCAGTACGCGGCCCATCGGGTCTACCACGAGGTCCCGTTCATGTGGCGCATCCATGCCGTGCACCACAGCACGCGCACGCTGGACTGGCTGGCCGGATCGCGCCTGCACATCGTTGAACTGCTGATCACGCGCGTGGCGGTGTTGGGCGTGTTGTTCGTGCTGGGGTTTTCAAAGGCCGTGCTGGACGCCTACATCATCATCGTCGGCTTCCAGGCCGTGCTGATCCATTCCAACGTGCAGCTGCCGTGGGGCTGGCTGCGCTACATCATCGTGACGCCGGACTTTCACCATTGGCACCACTCGTCGGACACGGAAGCCATCGACAAGAACTACGCCGCCCACTTCTCGTTCATCGACTACATCTTTGGAACGGCCGTGCGCGGCGTGGGCAATCGCCTGCCCGAAAACTACGGCATCCTGGACAATGACATGCCGGGCACCTTCCTTGCCCAGCAAGCGTATCCCTTCAGCCGCAAGCGCTAGCCCGCGCCTGCCGGCTACAGCATCTTGACCGCGCGCCCGATGAACTGAATCGGGCCGGTCGGCTTGCCGATGGGCGAGCCGGTCTTGGGTTCAAGCGTCAGCTCGAAAAGCTGGTTGGGCTCCAGCGGCGGCAGCTTGTCCAGCGGGATTACGACGGGTTCGCCCGGCTTGATCAAACCCAGCGATACCGGGCCGGCCCAGCCGTCGGCCTTGGTCCAGAATTCCAGCGCCCGGTCCGGCGGCACTTCCGTTGCGGCGATGGGCACCAGTTGCACGGCGCTTTGCCCGGCCTGCGCCTGCACCACCCAGCCCGGCGCCTGCGATTGGGGCGCCACCAACACCACCACGTATTGCGGGGCCGACGGTGTCGATGCGGGGCGCAGCGCCAGCGTGCTGCCCAGGATCAGCACCGCCGCCATACCGCCCACGGCCACGCTGCGCCAGAACATCAGGCTGTCCCACAGCCCCGGCTTGGATGGGCCGATAGGGCGCGACCGCGGGGCCGCCGACGCGTTCGTCTGGGCTTGTCCCCGGGCATGGGCTTGTACGCGGGCATGGGCGGTGCCCTTGGCCTGCGCCGCATCCAAGGTGCCGACGATGCGCGGCCAAAGGCTGGCCGACGGTTCCACCGGGGTCGACAGATTCGTCAATGGCAGCAGGCGCGCTTCCCATCGCGCCACGGCGGCCCGCAGGGCGGCATCGTGCGTCATACGCGTTTGCACCGCGCGGCGCGCGTCGGCCGACAAGGTGCCCAGCACGTATTCGCCTGCCAGTTCGTCGGTGTCGTCGTAAGCTTCTTGCGGGGCGTTCATGCCAGGCACTCCCGCAGCGCTTGCAGGCTGCGCTTGATCCACGCCTTGACGGTGCCCAACGGCGCGCCCAGGCGTTGCGCGATCTCGCTGTGCGTCAGCCCCTCGACATACGCGTGCAGCACGCAGTTGCGGCGCACGGGTTCCAGTTCTTCCAGGCACGGAGCCATGCGGCCCGCGCTGGCGCGCCAGTCGAACGCGTCACGCGTGTCGTGCCAGGCTTCGATGGCGTGTCGCGCGTCCAGGGCGGCAGCGGCGTCATCATCTACGTCGGTTTCGCGCGCGGTGTCGCGCAGCGCGTTCAACGCCAGGTTGCGGGTGATGCTGTAGACCCAGCCACGTCCCGAACCCCGCGATGCGTCAAAGGCGCCCGCCTGCTTCCAGATCTTGACGAATGCGTCATGCACGATGTCCTCCGCCCAAGCGCGGTCGCGCAGGAGTCGTTGGGCCACACCCAACAGGCGCGGGCCTTCTTGCCGATACAGGGCCTCCAGGGCGGCCCGGCGGCCGGCGGCGCATTCCTGCAAGGCGGCTTCGTAATCGAAATCCGGATCAAGGCGGTTCGGCATGCGAGAGCGGGGGAACGGGAAGAGGGCGGCCGCGCGTGATCTGCCTGCGCGGTGGGAAGTTGCGCCATCTTACCCGGAGTCCCCTGCCGTGGGCCCGTCGGAATACGACGGGCCCACGGGATCAGTTCGCCTTGTAGAAAATGTAGTCGGCCTGGTATTGCACCTGGCTCTTCTGGCCCAGCATGGCGGTGGTGCAAGGGGTCTTGGGCGCCACGCCGCCCTTCAGGGCCACGCGCTGAATGTAGGTCACCCCGGTCAACGCGCCCGCGCCCATCGCGGGGTTTGCCTTGACCAACTGGTAAGGCAGGTTGCCGTCACCCGCCGGCGCCACGGCCACTTGCGTGCCGGTCAGCTTCGAGCCGTCCATGGCTTCCCACGTGGCGGGCGGGCCGTAATACGTGCCCACCTGCTTGCCCTTGCGGTCGTTAAGCACGGCCTTCGGGCCGGCAAACACCCATTCGGCCTGGCCCTTCATATCGGCCTTGGCGCGGCATTCGTAGGTGATCTCGCCCACGCCCACGGTTTCCCAGGCCACCTTGTTGCCGGCGGGCGCCTGGACGCTGGCGGGCAGGTTGGCCTGCGAATAAGCCATGGATTGGGAACTCATCGAGCCGCAGGCGGCAAGCAGCGACACGGCGAACAGGCCGGCAACGGCGGGAATGCGGTGCGAACGTTGGGTCTTCATGAGCGGTCTCCAGCAACGTGAAAGGTCTGTGGACGACGCGCCCATTGCGCGCCGGTACAGGTACTACACGCGGGGAGCCCAAACGGATGCAGGCCGGATGCAAATATTTTTGCATCCGGCCTGCATCGGCAAAACGGGCGGGCTTTACTTGGCCTTGCGGTTGGCCGAGTACGACGCCATCAGGTTGCGGTAGTCGGGGATGTGGTTGGCGAACAGGGTGCCCAGGCCTTCCACGTCGTTGCGCCAGTCGCGATGCAGTTCGCACGCCACGCCGAACCAAGACATCAGCTGCGCGCCGGCTTGTTCCATGCGGCTCCAGGCGGCGTTGCGGGTGACTTCGTTGAAGGTGCCCGAGGCGTCGGTCACGACGAACACATCAAAGCCTTCTTCCAGGGCCGACAGGGCGGGGAAGGCGACGCACACTTCGGTGACCACGCCGGCGATGATCAGCTGCTTCTTGCCGGTGGCCTTGACGGCCTTGACGAAGTCTTCGTTGTCCCAGGCGTTGATGTTGCCGGGGCGGGCGATGTAGGGGGCGGTGGGGAACTTGTCTTTCAGTTCCTGGACCAGCGGGCCGTTGGGGCCGTCTTCGAAGCTGGTGGTCAGGATGGTGGGCAGCTTGAAGTATTCGGCCAGGTCGGCCAGTGCCAGCACGTTGTTCTTGAATTGGTCCGGTTGGAAATCGCGCACCAGCGAAAGCAGGCCGGCTTGGTGGTCAACCAGCAGGACGGCGGCTTCGTTCTTGTCCAGTTTCACGTAGGGCTTGGTCATGGTTTGCTCCGTTATGTCTTCAGGTTTGGTGCGCGGTGTTGCGCGGTGAGTGCATGAACAGAATTCTAAATATCAACCAATAGCCCCGGTAGTTGGGCAAATTGCGTCTCAGCGTTCTATTTATCGGACGATGGGTGCGGGGCTTTCGGGCCAGGGATGCCGTGGCGCTGCTGCGTATCGCATTCGCGTTGGGCGTTTTCACGATACTCCGTCGCCATGAAATCCAGTAGCTCGCGCACGGCGGGCAGCAGCCCCCGCCGTGAGGGGAACACCGCATGGACGGCGCCCGGCTCCGGCACCCAGGGCGCGCCCACCGGCACCAGCGTGCCCGCGTCCAATTCTTCGCGAATCATCATCAGGGGCAGTGCGGCCACTCCCACGCCGCGCATCGTGGCCTGCTTCAGCGCCAGCATGTCGTCGGTGACCAGGCGCGGGGTGAACGCTACGTTCTGACGCACGCCATCGGGCCCGTCCAGCCGCCACTGGCATTCGCGCTGTTCCGTGCCCAGCGCCAACGTGGGCAGTTCGGCAATCCTGGCAACGTCGGCGTCCGGCGGCAGCCTGCGGGCCAGCGCGGGGCTGGCGACCAGGCTCTGGCAGCTCGTGCCCAGCGGCTTCATGACCAGATCGCTGTTTTCCAGGGGACCAAAGCGCACGCGCACGGCCAGGTCAAAGCCTTCGCGCAGCACGTCCACGGAACGCGAAAAGCTCTTCAAATACACGTGCACCTTGGGGCACTTCTGCATGAACCGCGCGACCACATCGCCCAGAAAGTAATAGATCAAAGCGGGCGGCGCGCTCATCCGTATCGTGCCTTGCGGCTCGGCATGCGTGCGGTCGATGACGTCTTGTGCGGCCTCGGCGCCGGCCAGCATCGACAGGCACTGGTCGTAATATTCCTGCCCCAGCTCGGTCACGGCAAAGGTGCGGGTGGAACGCTGGATCAGCCGCACGCCCAGCCGTTCTTCCAGCAGGGCAATGCGGCGGCTGAGGCGGGATTTGGGGATGTCCAGCGCGCGGCCCGCGGGCGCGAAGCCGCCGTGTTTCACGACCTGGACAAAGTAGTAAAGATCATTCAAATCGTGCATGACTTCCCGCGCTTTCGGAATTAAGACGTAGCGGGAGCATATAACGCGATGACGGCCGCGCGGGCCCTAAGCCGAACTCAGGCGGCCGCGCCCACCGATTCTTCTTTCCAGCGCTGCTTGTCGCGCAGGGGCGGGGTGCCGAACAAACGGCTGTATTCGCGACTGAATTGCGACGAACTTTCGTAGCCCACGGCGTGCGCGGCCAAGGCCACGCCGGCGTCATCGCTCAACATCAGCCGGCGCGCTTCCTGCAAGCGCAGGTGCTTCTGGTATTGCAGCGGGCTCATGGCGGTGGCCTGCTTGAAATGGTGATGCAAGGACGACACGCTCATGTGCACGTCGCGCGCAATTTCTTCCACGCGCAGCGGTTGCGCGTAGTTGTCGCGCAGGATACGGATGGCCTTGGCCACGCGGTTGAGCTGGCTGTCTTGCAGCACCGTCTGGCGCAGCACGACGCCCTGGCCGTTCATCAGCAGCCGGTACAGCAGCTCGCGCTTGACCATGGGCGCCAGGATGGGGATGTCGCGCGGGGTGTCCAACAGCCGCAGCAGCCGCAGCACCACGTCCAGCAGCGAGCCGCCCAGGGGATTGACGCACAGCGCGCGCGAAGCCTCGGCGGGCACCAGCGGCGGCAGGTTTTCGTCGCTGATCAGCTCGGCGATTTCCTCGGGGTTCAGGTCCAGCCGCAAGCCCAGGTAGGGCAGGGTGGGGCTGGCCACCGACACCTTGGCCACCACAGGCAGGTCCACCGACGAGATCAGGTAATGAAAGGGGTCGTATTC
Source organism: Achromobacter sp. B7 (assembly GCF_003600685.1). Classification (NCBI taxonomy): domain Bacteria; kingdom Pseudomonadati; phylum Pseudomonadota; class Betaproteobacteria; order Burkholderiales; family Alcaligenaceae; genus Achromobacter; species Achromobacter sp. B7. The sequence continues at coordinate 4,527,792 of NZ_CP032084.1, read as the reverse complement.
AAAGCTCTCGTCGCCGATCAACAAGCGCTTGGAGCCTTGCGCGATGACGGCCAGCGCGGCTTTTTGCAAACCAGGCTTGGCGCCGGTCGGTTGCGACAGGCGATGCAGATACAAGCCTTCGATGGGTGTATCCAACGAGCCCTCCAGCGTGCCCGTCATGCGGTCCAAGGTGCAAAGCAGCTCGCGGCGGGCGGGCTCGTAAGCACCGTCCAAGCCGGGAATATTGACGGAAGCTTCGGTTTGCTCGGTAGTAATAGGCATGGAGGCTCCGAGAGGGGCGCGGGCCTGGCGGCGGCACAGGCGCGGCGGAATAAGGGGCGGGCTCCAGTGTATGCCCGCTGTGGGCGCGCCGAACCGGGGCCAGATAGGCTATGGAGAAATGGGCAAAAAATCAGGAGGATCGGGCGTATGCCTGATTCTCCGGCACACCCGCCAGAGAATCAGGCAAAAAACGGGCAGGATCAAGCAGCGCGTGGCGGCCGCTTGCGACGCATACTGTTCGCACCCCGGCCAGTTGCGTTCGGCGTCCCATCCCGGGGCGCACGGATCCGCCGCGCCGCAGAAGGAGCACCACCATGCGATACAAGAAATTTGGCAGCACCGGCCTATTCGTTTCGGAACTCTGCCTGGGCACCATGACCTTCGGCGGCGAAGGCGAGTTGTGGAGCAAGATCGGCAACCTGCAACAGGAAGACGCCAACCGTCTGGTCGGTCGCGCCCTGGAAGCGGGCGTCAACTTTATCGACACGGCCGACGTCTATTCCGAGGGGCGCTCGGAAATCATCACCGGCCAGGCGCTGCGCGATTTGAAGGTCGCGCGAGACGACGTCGTCATTGCCACAAAGGTGTTCGGCCAGACTGGCGCGGGCGTGAATGCGCGTGGCAATTCGCGTGTGCACATCCTGGATGGCGTGAAGAAAAGCCTGTCGCGCTTGCAGCTGGATCATATCGACCTCTACCAGATCCACGGCTTTGACCCGGCCACGCCCATTGAAGAAACCGTGCGCGCGCTGGACACGCTGGTCCAGCATGGCCACGTGCGTTACGTGGGCGTGTCCAACTGGGCGGCCTGGCAGATCATGAAGGCGCTGGGCATCGCCGAACGCCTGGGGCTGGCGCGCTTTGAATCGCTACAGGCGTACTACACAATTGCCGGGCGCGACCTGGAGCGCGAGCTGGTTCCGATGCTGCAAAGCGAAGGCGTCGGCCTGATGGTGTGGAGCCCGCTGGCAGGCGGCTTGCTCAGTGGTAAATACAGCCGTGACGGCTCTGCCGAAGCCGGCAGCCGCCGCGCCGCCTTCGACTTCCCGCCGGTGGACCGCGACCGCGCTTATGACAGCATTGACGTCCTGAAATCCGTGGCCGATGCGCGCGGCGTGTCGGTGGCGCAGGTGGCGCTGGCATGGTTGCTGCACCAGCAGGTGGTGACCAGCGTCATCATCGGCGCCAAGCGGGTAGACCAGCTGGACGACAACCTGGCGGCAGCCGCCATCAAGCTGACGCAGGATGAGCTGGCGGCGCTGGACAAGGTCAGCGCGCTGCCGCCCGAGTATCCCGGCTGGATGCACGTGCGCCAGGGCGAGTTCCGCCGCAAGCAATTGGCGGAATCGGGCGCGGTGTAAACGGCGCGGGGCCACCTGCGGCGCAAGCGCGCCCAGGTCATTGGGCGGTTCGGAGTGCGACCGAGAGCTGCGCGAAACGGGGGTGGCGCGAGTAGAATCTTCGCGTTCCGTCCCCGCCTTGAAGATCTCCCATGACACATCGCTTTCCCGCCAGCGTGCCTTCCCCAACGGTCAAGCCGTGGTTGGCTGCGCTGGCCGTCGTCGCCCTGGCAATGGCCGCGCCCGCCGGCGCCGCGCCGCAGCCCTCGTTTGACTGCGCCAAGGCGACGGCCGACGTAGACCGCGCCATCTGCGCCAGCGATGCCCTGGCCACGCAAGACGCCAGCATCGCGCGCCGCTTTGCCGAGGCCAAGAAGGCATTCGACGCCGACACCGCCCGCGCGCTGACGCAAGACCAGCGCTACTTTGTCGGCGTGCGCAACGAAGACTATGCCGTGCCCGGCAGCGCCGCCGAGCGCGTCGAAAGCTTGTCCGACCGCCTGAAATACCGCGACGCTTTTCTTGCGTCGCTGGTGCTGACGCCACGCCAGGGTTTTGAAGGCAGCTGGGACAACCTGGCTGGTGGCATCACGATCGTCCGTCAGGCCGATGGCAAGCTGATGGTCGAGGCCCAGGCCGCGCAGCCGCAGAATGCGCGCTGGTTGTGCGACGCCAGCGGCGTGGCGACGGTCAAGGGAGACACGCTGGTGGTCGAGGCGGACGACCCCGGTGGCTGGACGCTGACACTGTCGCGCAAGGGCGCGGCGCTTGTCGTGGTCGATACCCCGCCGGCCAAGGACAAGGCGGCGGGCGGCCCGCCGTATTGCGGCATGAACGGCGCGTTGGGCGGCGTCTACTTCCCCGTGCGCCAACCCTAGGCCGGCCCGTGGACGCCGACTAGAATGTGTGTCGCGTTGCCGTAGGCACGCTCTTCGTTTGAAGGGAATCGCGTGGCCATTCCGTATTTGCGCCGGCTGACGGCGGTCAGCCGCAGCCCGCAAGCCAACAGGCACCTTGCCTATTTTCTGACCTTTACCGCCGGCGCGGTAAACGCGGGCGGGTTTCTGGCCGTCCAGCAGTACACCTCGCACATGTCCGGCATTGTCTCGATGATGGCGGACCACATGGCGCTGGGCGGCATCGTGGTGGTGTTGCAGGGCATGGCGGCGTTGCTGTCGTTTCTGGCGGGCGCGGCCAGTTCCGCGTTCCTGATCAACTTCGGGCGGCGGTCCCATCTGGCTAGCGAATACGCCTTGCCGCTGCTGGTGGAAGCCGTGTTGCTGCTGCTGTTCGGCTTGCTGGGCGCCAACCTGGAAACGCTGCGCTGGTTCTATGTACCGGGCACCGTGATGCTGCTGTGCTACATCATGGGCCTGCAAAACGCGATGATCACCAAGGTGTCGCGCTCTGAAATCCGCACCACGCACGTCACGGGCATGGTGACCGACATCGGTATCGAACTGGGCAAGCTGTTTTACTGGAACGTGGCGAAAAGCGATGCCCAGCACACGCCGCCGGTGCGCGCAGACCGCGGCAAGCTGATCGTGCTGAGCCTGATGGTCACGCTGTTTTTTGTAGGCGGCGTGACGGGCGCGTACTCGTTCTTCCACTTTGGCTTCGGGTCGACCTGGCCCCTGGCGCTGCTGCTGACCTTGTTGGCCGCCGTGCCGATCGGGGACGACCTGCGCAGCCTGATGCGGCGCGTCTAGCGCATCACCGCTTGGCCTTGCGCACGACGGCGTGGCCCAGGAACACTTGCAGCGCGGCCAGGGTTTCGTAATGCAGGTTCTTCAGACGGGCGTCTTTGGCCGCTTCGGTGATGGCGGTGCCCTGGGCGTTCAGGGGATACGGCTCATCCAGCAGGCGCGCCATGTCGATCTGGTAAAAACTGGCGTCGCCATAGGGCCGCTTGCCGTCGATCATGGGCATCGGCCAGAAACGATCGCCTTCGCGCAGCACGGCTTGCAGCTCTTGCGGGCCGGCCTCGCGCCACACCGCAGCGCGCAACACTGTCAGATGTTCGGCGCGCAGCCTGAAGCCGCCTTGCGCGTCCACGCCGCTTTGCGGGAAGTCGAATGTGTCTTTCATCTCGGCCGGCACCGTGTAACGGCCCGGGGCGAGTTTGCCCGCCGACGTCACAAAGCCCGGCACCACGCGGCACACTTCGGCCAGGCGTTGGATGACCAGCGCATCGTCCGACGTTTTCAGTGCGCGGCGAGCGGCCGCCAGCGTGTCCGGGCCACCGAGCAACGGCTGTTCAAAATCGATGCCCGGCGCGCCGGATTCGATCGGCATCCATTGCACGCGCAGCAAACGTATCAGCGCTGCGTGCTGGGCCGTGATCGGAATGGCTTCGATCGGCGTGGCGAAGACTTGCCGAATGATGGGCTTGCGGTCGATAGCGGCCAGTGCGCGTAGCGGCGCCAGCAGCAGCCCGCCCAGGCCCAGCCTTAGACCCAAACTTAGCCTTAAACCCAGACCCAGACCCAAACCCAGACCCAGACCCCGGCCCGGCCCCGCCAGCAGCTGGCGACGCGTCATCATGGCGCGTCCGCTCATTTGCGCAACTCGTCCAGCGCGGACTGGGCCAGTGGGTAACCGGGCTGGATTCGCAAGGCGTCTTCATAAGACAAGCGCGCGTCGGTCTGCCGGCCCAGGCGCCGCAGCAAATTACCCTGGTTGGTCAGAATCAGCGCGCTGGCGGGTTTGGCGCGCACGGCCTTTTGGTAGGCTTCCAGCGCGTCGGCCTGGCGGTCCATGCTGTCCAGCAACGCGGCCTGAAGGTTGTAGCCGATGCTCCAGTCCGGGAAACGGCTGGTCAGCGCTTGCGCGGTAGCCAGGGCGTTGGGCAGGTCTTTGCGTTGTGCCTGGGCGCCGGCTTTGTTGACGTACGCCCATTTGTCGTCCGGATTCAGCTTGATGGCTTCGTCAAACAGGTCCTGGGCGGCGGGCAGGTTGCCTTGCTGCGCTTGCAGCTTTCCCAGGAACAGCCTGACGTCGGCGTTGCGGGGGTCTTGCTTGGCCATCTCTTCGGCCACGCGCTGCGCCTCTTGCGGGTCGTTGGCTCGCAGCGCGGCGGATATCCGCGAGTTCAGCGTCTGCATCGCGGGCGGCAGTTGCTGGACGCGCGCGTGCAACGCTTCGTTTTCGGCGCGCAGCTCGGCTTGGTACGCGTGGTCCAGCTGTGCGGCGCCTTGTGCGTGGGCGGCGGGCAAGGCCAGGGCGGCAAGCGCCGATCCCAGTAAGCAGGCAAGCAAACGGCGGCGTAGGGGCGCAAGCATGGCGGTCGGCGGTTCCTGAAGCGGTTGGGCAAGCGGGGCGGAGTGTTGGACGCCTACGATACCGGAAGCGCGGCGCGCGGTAAAAAAAGAGAGGCTGAAAAAGTCAGCATCGCGCCAACAGCAAGCAACAGTAAGCCCACAGCAAACAAACAGCACGCCCACATCGCGCCCACATCGCGCTGCAAAACGCGCCACGAAAAAGCCGAACGCAAAAAAGCCCGGCGCTTGGGCCGGGCCTGGAACCACGGCCCCGCAGGGCCGGCTCCCAATCAGTTGGGCATCAGTACCGTGTCCACGACATGGATCACGCCGTTGGACTGATAGACGTCGTACGTGCTGATGGTCGACATACCGCCCTTTTCGTCCTTCAGGGTCAGGTTGTGCTTGCCGTTCATCATCACCCAGAGCTTGCCGCCGCTGGCCGTTGTCAGTTCCGTCTTGCCGCCGCCCTTCTTGATCTTGGCCGCCAGCGCGTCGAAGTCCAGCTTGCCGGGCACCACGTGGTAAGTCAGGATTTTGGTCAGCGTGGCCTTGTTTTCAGGCTTGACCAGCGTGTCGACCGTACCGGCGGGCAGCTTGCCGAAGGCGGCGTTGGTGGGCGCGAACACCGTGAACGGGCCCTTGCCCTGCAACGTATCGACCAAACCCGCCGCCTTCACCGCAGCCACCAGCGTCGTGTGGTCCGCGGAATTGACCGCGTTGGCGACGATGTTCTTGGTGGGCATCATCGCCTGGCCGCCCACCATGATGTCAGCCGCGAAAGTGGGCGACATGGTCAGGGCAGAGGTAGCGATGGCAATCTGGGCTAGCAATTTCATGACGATCTCCTTTTGTGTGGCCGTCATGAGGAGATACGGGGCTGGCCTTCGATTGGATGCGCGAATTCTTCCTGGGACAAACCCTGATCAGATGACCTTGCCGCTAAGCACGACCGGGCCGGTCGGGATGCCATTGGGCGCGCCGCCGTCCGGTTCCAGCGTAATGGCAACGGTGTCACCCTGTTGCGGCAGCTGGCTGGGAGCCAGCACCGTGGTCTGGCCGGGTAGCACCACGCCCAGCGAGCGGGGCGCCTGCCCCGGCGAAATGGCCCACAGCTCCAGCGCGCGGCCATCCGCCAGCGCGACCAAGTCCTGCATGGGCTGCACGGCCAGACGGTTGTCCGGCAGGGTGTTCACGACCATGGCGCCGGGCACCTTGTCGTTCGACAACACGGCAACGGTGCGGACCTGGACAGGCTCGGTGGGCGGCTTGAGCATCAGGAAGGCCAGTACCACCACGGCGGTTGCCAGGCCCGCGGACACGGCGCGCCACCAGGACAGGGCACGCGGGGGCGCCGACGTGCGGGCGGCGGCGGGGGCCGGCGCGATGCGCGCGGCAATGGCTTTCCAGACATGCGCGGGCGGGGTTTCGGGCGGCAAGGCCAATGCCAAGGGCAGCAGGCGGTCTTCCCATTCGGCCACGGCGCGGCGCAGGCCGGCGTCGTCGCGCATCAGTGTGATGAAGCGTTGCCGCGCACCCGCGCGCAAACCGCCCAGCACGTAATCGGCGGCCAGGCGGTCCTGCAATTCGGGGTGGCGGTAGTTCATTCCAAGCACCTTTTCAGCCGTTGCAAGCCCCGGCGTATCCAGCTCTTTATCGTTCCCAGCGGCGTGTCCAGGCGCGCCGCGATGTCGGGATGCGCCAGGTCGTCAAAAAACGCCATGGCGATGGCAACGCGTTGCGGCCCTTCCAGTTCGCCCATGCAATCAGCCAGCCGACGGCCTTCCTGGTTGCTTTGCAGACGCGCCAGCGGACCCGGACTGTCATCGGCCATGGCCAGGGTCAACGTGTCGTCCGGGTCCGGCACCACCACATCGGGCCGACGAAGGCGGTCGATGCAGCGATTGCGAACGATGCGAGTCATCCACGTCATCGGCTGGCTTTGCGTGGCCTGATACTGCCCGGCCTGGCGCCAGATCGATACGAAACACTCTTGCAGCACGTCTTCCGCGGCGGCCTGGTCTCTCAACATACGTCTGGCCAGCGCAAACAGATGCGGGGACGCAAGGCGATAGACCTCCGCCAGGGCGGGTTCGCGTTTTTCCGCGCACTGGCCAAGCAGGGTCTGAAGGTGTTGAGCGTCGGGCATCGGTTCCTAAGGGGTAAGGGCATGCTGGTGCAGAGCATACCGGCCTGTGACGCCGGCGTCACTGTGTTGGCGTCACTTATTTATCCCGGCACTACAATGCCCGGCACCGGATCGCGCGTCAGCGCGCGCGCCGCAGGTGGCCCGGTACGCCGGGCGCGCCGCCGTCCCGGGCCCCGGCCGGCCCGGCAAAAAGCGTATAGCTTGCAATCGAAACACAGGAGGAGCAGACAGGACATGGACGCAGAATTCTGGTTGGAACGCTGGCGCGAAGGGCGCACGCACTTTCATCAAACCCGGATTACGCCGCTCTTGCAGAAGTATTGGCCCACGTTGGCCGTACCGAAGGGGGGTCGGGTTTTGGTGCCGCTATGCGGCAAGTCGCTGGACATGGTCTGGCTGGCGGCGCAGGGGCACACCGTGCTGGGCGTGGAACTGTCGCAGCTGGCGGTGGAACAGTTCTTCAGCGAAAACGAGTTGCGCCCGGTCACGCATGAATCCGTCTACGGCACGCACTACGTGGCGGGCAACATTGAAATCATCCGCGGCGACATCTTCAAGCTGGATTCCCAGCTGCTGTCGCACTGCGTGGGCGCTTACGACCGCGCGGCGCTGGTCGCCTTGCCCGAGGACATGCGCGGCGACTACGTGCGCCACGTATACGGGCAGCTATCGCCCATTGCCCGGGGCTTGCTGATTACGCTGGACTATCCGCAAGAAGAAATGGCGGGGCCGCCGTTCGCGGTGCTCGACAGTGAAGTGCAAGCCCTCTTCGCGGGCGTGGCGCCGGCGGTCATCATCGACCGCCGCGACATCCTCGACAAAGAACCCAAGTTCCAAGGGGCGGGCGTCAGCCGGCTTGACACGGTGGTGTACCGACTGGGCGTGCAAGGCGCCTGATCCGCAGTGCGGGCGGCGGCGCGGCGTGCCTACAGGCTTACAGGCTCAGGTCATCAGCCAGCCGCCCGCCACATCCAGCACTTGGCCGGTCACGAACCGCGCTTGGTCGGACGCAAAAAACAGGCAGGCGTCGGCCACTTCCTCGGGGGTGCCCAGACGCCGCAGCGCCGTCACCCGCGCCACGGCGTCGTTGATTTCCTGCGGCACGCTTTTCAGCAGCGGCGTGCTGATGCGCCCCGGCGCCAGCCCGTTCACCGTCACGTTGAATTCACCCAGCTCGGCAGCCCAATGCCGGGTCAGCCCAAGCAGCCCCGCCTTGGTGGCCGCGTAGTGCGCCGCCACGATGTCGCAATACGCCTTGCCCGCCACCGACGACATGTTGATCACGCGACCCTGGCGCTGCTGGACCATGTGCGGGGTGGCCAGGCGCGTCATGTAGAACACGCTGTTCAGGTTGACGGACACCACCTTGTCCCATTCGCCGGGCGGCATTTCCCAGACCTTCAATGCGCGCCCGTCCGTTTTGGGCGAAATGCCGACATTGTTCACCAGGATGGTTGCCGCGCCCAGTTCGGCGGTGATGCGATCGTAGGCCGCCTGGCACTGGTCGAAGTGCGCGACGTCGGCGGGCACGAAGGCGACGTCGTGGCCGCGTTTTTGCAGGACCTTTTCATAGGCCTGTCCAGCCTGGGCATTGAAATCGATCAGCCCGACGCGGCCGCCTTCGGCCACAAAACCTTCGACGATGGCCGAACCGATGCCGCCCACCGCGCCTGTCACGATGGCGACCTGGCCATCAAAGCGTCCGCTCATGCCTGCACCTTCAGCATGATCTTGCCGATGTGCCGGCTGCTTTCCATCAAGGCATGCGCGCGGTGGGCGTCGGCCAGCGGGAAGACCTCATGGATCAGCGGCAGGCATTGCCCTTGTTCCATCAACGGCACCACCTTTTCCGCCAGGGAACGGGCAATGGCGCCCTTGTCCTCGTCGGAACGCGGGCGCAGCGTCGACCCGGTGAATTGCAGGCGCTTGGTCATGATGGGCAGGGCGTCGATCTCGGCCTTGCTGCCTTCCAGGAAGGCGATCTGCACCAGTCGGCCGTTCACCGCCAGCAGCCTGATGTTCTTGTTGATGTACGACCCGCCCACCATGTCCAGGATGACGTCCACGCCCGTGCCCTGGGTGGCGTCGCGCACGGCGGTTTCGAAGTCGGTGTCGCGGTACAGCAGCGCGTGATGCGCGCCGGCTTTCACGCAGGCGTCCGCCTTGGCCCGGTTGCCCACGGTGGTCCAGACCTGCGCGCCGAACGCGCGGGCCAGCTGAATGGCCGTCAGCCCGATGCCGCTGGAGCCGCCATGCACCAGGAACTTCTCGCCGGCGGACAGGCGGGCGCGGTCAAACACGTTGGTCCACACGGTGAAGTAGTTTTCGGGAATGGCGGCGGCGGTCAGCATGTCCAGCCCGCGCGGCACGGGCAGGCAGTGGCGCTCGTCGGCCAGGCAATACTGGGCATAGCCGCCGCCGGGCGTCAGCGCGCAGACGGCGTCGCCCACCTTCCACGCGGTGACATCGGGGCCGATACCGATGATGGTGCCGGACACTTCCAGCCCCAGGTAGGGGGATGCGCCCGGTGGCGGCGGATACGAGCCCGAGCGTTGCAGCACGTCGGGGCGGTTGACCCCGGCGTAGGCCACTTCAATCAGCACCTGGCGGCCGGTGGGCTCTTCCATGTCGCGTTGGGCGACCTGCATGCAATCGGGCGCGCCGCCCTTGCCATGGTCGATGAATGTGCAGCGTAGGGACATAAGGGAATCCTGGAGTTCAGTGGCCCAGATAGGCCTTTTTGACATGGGGGTCGCTAAGCAGCTCGGCGCCGGTGCCGGTGCGCACGATGGCGCCGTTTTCCAGCACGTAGCCCCGATCGGCAAGCCGCAGCGTGCGGAACACGTTTTGCTCGACCAGCAGCACCGTCACGCCATGCGACGTCACGTTGCGGATGATGTCGAACATCTGCTGCACCAGCAGCGGCGACAAGCCCAGCGAAGGCTCGTCGAACACCAGCAGCTTGGGGTCCGCCATCATGCCGCGCGCAATCGCCACCATTTGCTGTTCACCGCCCGACAGCGACCCGGCATACTGCGACAGGCGTTCTTTGACGCGCGGGAAAATGCGCAGCACTTCGTCCAGCTTGCGGGCCACGATGGGGCGCGCCGCGCGCTTGTACGAACCCATCAGCAGATTGTCTTTGACCGTGAAGTGCGGAAACAGCTGGCGGCCTTCGGGAATCATCGTGATGCCCGCATCCACGATGTCGTACGGGTTGCGGTTGGTCAGGTCCTGCCCTTCGAATTCAACCTTGCCCTGCATGGCCGGAATGACGCCGCACAGCGTCTTGAGCGTGGTGGTCTTGCCCGCGCCGTTCGCGCCGATAAGCGTCACGATTTCGCCGGCATTCACTTCGAAGTTCAGGCCGTTGAGCACCTGGCTCTTGCCATAGCCCGACGACAGATTCGACACCTTAAGCATCCTGGTACTCCTTGCCCAAATACGCCTCGATGACGGCGGGGTTCTCGACCACGTCCTTCGGTGCGCCGCTGACCAGCACGGCGCCTTCGTTCAGGACGATGATGCGGTCGGACAGCGCCATCGTGGCTTGCATCATGTGTTCGATCAGCAGCACCGACACGCCCGAATCGCGGATGCGCCGGATCATCTGGATCGACTTCTCGATGTCGGTCGGGTTCAACCCCGCCATCACCTCATCCAGCAGCAGGATGCGCGGCTTGATCGCCAGCGCGCGGGCGATTTCCAGCCGCTTCATGCCGCCCACCGTCAGACTGCGCGCCTCGGTGTTCAGGTACTTGAGCAGGTCCGTCTGTTCCGCCACTTTCAGGGCGATCTGCTCCGCTTCGTCACGGTTGGACGTGCGGATGAACGCACCCAGCATGATGTTCTCAAGCACCGTCAGGCCGGTGAACGGCTTGGCGATCTGGAACGTGCGGCCCAGGCCCTTGTGCGCGAACTCGTCCGGCGTCTTGCAGGTGACCCAGTTGCCGTCGGCGTCCAGCATCGAAATATCGCCCTTGTCCGGCGACAAAAAGCCCGACAGCAAATTGAACACCGTGGTCTTGCCCGCGCCGTTCGGCCCGATCATGCCCAGGATTTCGTTCTGGTTCAGCGTTAGCGATACGTCGTTGGTGGCGCGCAGCCCGCCGAAACTCTTGAACAGCTTGTCCGCCTTCAAGACAGGCTGGTCGGATCGGGTCGCGGCGCGCAGCCGCAGTTCGTCGGCCAGCTTCGGCTTCTTGCGCGGCGTGCCCAGATACGGCAAGCGCGCCAGCCCGCGTTCAATGGCGGGGCCGAAGGCGCCCGCCAGCCCACGCGGAATCGTCAGCACCACGGCCACCAGGATCAGGCCGTAGATCAGCCCGTGCATGCCGTTGCCCACGCTGGACAGCCAGCCGCGCGCCAGCTCGGCGATGGGCAGCACCAGGAACGTGCCGGCAATCGGCCCGGCCACCGTGCCCAGGCCGCCGATCAGCGCAAACATGGCCACCTGGATCGACAGCTCCAGCGAGAACGCGGAACTGGGATCCACGAAGGTCAGGTAGGTGATGTGGAAGGTGCCGATGATGCTGGTCAGCATGGCCGAGACGACGGCCGCGATGATCTTGACCCGCACGGTATGGATGCCCACGGCCAGCGCGGCGTCCTCGCGTTCGCGGATCGCGATCAGGTAGTGGCCGATGCGCGACTTGCGTATCGCCCACGACACCCACGTCACGAACAGGAACAGGCCGAACGCGATGATCACGTAGTTCATCTTTTCGCGGAACACGATCCACGCCCAGCCGATATTGAGCGGCAGACTGATGCCGCTGGAACCGCCCGTCCAGCTTTCCTCGTGGATGACCAGCAGCCGCACCACCTCCAGGATGGCGATGGTGGCCAGCGCGAAGAAGGGCCCGCGCAGCCGCAACGTGGGATAGCTGATCAGGATGGCGACGGCGGCCGAGATGGCCGCGCCCGCCAGCATGCCGATCCACGGCGAAATGCCGAAGTTCTGCGTCAGCAGCGTGGCGGTGTAGCCGCCGATGCCGTAGAACACGGCATGGCCCAGCGACAACTGGCCGGCGTAGCCGCCGACGATATTCCACGCCACGGACAGCGAGGCAAAGACGAACAGCAAGACAAAAAGGTTGGTCCAGAAAGGCGTGCCCATGACGGCGGGCACGAGGAACATCACGATCAGCAAAATCAGGCTGACGTAGGCTTTGGGGCTTCGAAAGTCGGGAAACACGTCTCGCTCCTTGTGGCTCTGATCACTCTGTGCCGACGCCGAACAGGCCGTTCGGTCGCAGGACAAGGATCAAGAGGAAGATCCCGAAATACACGACCTCTTTCAGGTCGGGGGCGATGTAATAACCGGCCAGCGTATCGACGATGCCGATGATCATGGAGCCGGCCACGGCGCCATACAGGCTGCCCAGTCCGCCCAGCACCACGATCACGAAGGCGGTCAGCACGAAGTACGTGCCCACCGTCGGAAACACCGGATACTGCGGCGCCAGCAGGCCGGCCGCGATGCCGACGAACGCGGTGCCCAGGCCGAAGGCGATGGCGTAGACGTTGTTCACGTTGACGCCCATCAGTGTGGCGGCATAGCGATGCTGGGCCACGGCGCGCAGCGCGCGGCCCAGGTAGGTGCGATGCATGAACAGGTGCAGCAGCACGGCCAGGCTGATGCCGATCACGAAGGTGATCAACTGCCCGGTCACCATCGAGAAGTTGCCCACGTCGATGGCGTTCGTGCCCAGCTCCACCGGCGCGCGATACACGTTGGCGCCGAAGATCACCAGCGCCAGGTTCAGCAAGATGGTGGACACGCCCACCGTGGCGAAAATCTGAATGTGCTGGTCGGCATTGAGCAGCGGCTGGATGATGCCTTTTTGCGTCAGCGCACCCAGCGCGAACAGGATCACCGCAACGGGAACCAGCCCCACATACGGGTGGACGCCGAATTGCGCGGCAATCAGATAAACCAGATACATGCCGATCATCAGGAACTCGCCGTGCGCGAAGTTCACGACACGCACGACGCCGAAAATCAGTGTCAGCCCCAGGCTGATGATGGTGTATGCGCCGCCCAGCAACAGGCCGTTGATGACCAGTTGAATGAAGATATCCATGGTGCAACCTCTTAGAGCGGGATGCGGCCCCGGCGCGGCTGCTGCATTGGCGGCCGCGCCGGGGCGCGCGTGTCCCGGGAAACATCAGGCGCCCCCGAGCGCCTGATCACTGGCGTCGCGCTTACTTCTTGAAGACGGGCTTGCCAAGTGCGAGGTTGCTGGGCGCAATGGTGACGAGCTTGCCGTCTTGCCACTGCATGACGTAGAACGTGGAGGCGTTGTTCTGGCCGTCTTCGCCGAAGTCGAACGCCCAGCCGTTGGCCGTTTGGCCGGCCGGCTTTTTGTAGGCCATGACGGCGGCGCGGATCTTGTCCTTGTCGGTGGACTTGGCGTTGCCGATGGCTTCAAAGAAAGCCTTGGCGCCCACGTAGTTCGTCAGGCTGTGGCCCGACTGCGGGTCGCTCTTGTAGGTGGCTTTGTAGGCTTGCAGGAACTTGTCCAGGCCCGGCGCGCCGGCCGGGTTGATGGACGACTGGGGAAAGTCCAGGTCGAACACGCCGTTCATGTCGGCTCCCACGGCCTTGGCCGTATCGGCCAGCGAATAGCCGCCGCCCGCGCCGATCACGACCTTGGGCTTGAAGCCCGCGGCGCGTGCCTGGCTGAAGTACAGGATGGCGTCGTTCTGGTAGGCCGTTTGCAGCACGACGTCGACCTTGGCGCCCTTCAGGCGCAGGATCAACGACGACAGGTCAACGGTCTTGGCGGAATACGGCAGCACTTCGGCCACGGTGTAGCCCAGTTCCTGCGCGCGCTTTTTCTCGGTGGCCGCCACGTCGGTGCCATAAGGCCCGTCTTCGTGGATGATGCCGATCTTGATGTCCTTGGGGTTCAGCCCCATGCCCGGGGCAATGGTGTCATGCAGCGCGTTGACCACCGACACGCCGTACAGCGCCGTATTCGGGTTGCTGCGGAACAGGTACTTGTAGCCGCGCGTGGTGATCTTGTGGGCGGTGGCGCCCAGTTCAAAGTACGGCACGCCGGCCAGTTCCGTCACGGGCGAGGCCGCGTAAGAGATGCCCGATGCGTAGCTGCCGAACACGCCCACCACGTTGGCCGAAATCAGGCGCTTGGTTTCCGATACGGCCTGCGTCGGGTCCACGGCGTCCGCCTTGATGATTTCGATCTTCTCTCCGTTGACGCCGCCGGCGGCGTTGATCTCGTTGACGGCCAGCTCCAGACCGCGATAGCTCTCTTGACCCAGGAGCGCGAGCGCACCGCTGAACGGGAAGAGGGCGCCCACTTTCATATCGGCCGCTGCGGTGCCGCTTGCCAGTGCGCCACACACGCCCAGCGCCAAAATAATTTTATTGAACTTGAACACTGTCTACGCTCCTTTGTCGGTATGGGATGCGGACTGTCTTGAGTGCTGTCCGTCTTTTTTTAAATATATGATATATGCGCCGGTCAGGTACAAAAACCCCGCCTTGGATTCTAGTGGGGGCCGCAGCAAGCCGAATCGGGGAATTCCCTAAAGCCGCATGAATAAAGCCTTAGCGGCCGATGGCGCCGGAAATTAACCGCAATATTCCGCCTGGCGAAAGGGGCCGGGCCCCTGGCGCGGGGTACCACGGAAAGTCTGGAAATTTCCGCGCTTCGTCATATATCGTATATGATCGAACGCGAGCTTTTCCATAAAAACCAGGAGACAACAGCATGTTCGAGGAAGTCGATTTCGCTGGCAAAAAGGTGCTGATCACCGCGGGCGCGGATGGTCTGGGTTTGGAGATGGCCAAGGTTTTCCACCACGCCGGCGCCACGGTTTTCGTCTGCGACGTGAACGAAACCAGAGTGGCCGCCATCCCGTCCGAGCTGCCGGGCGTGCAGGCCATGGTGGCCGACGTGTCCGACGAAGACAGCGTGGGCGCGCTCTTTGCCGCCGTCAAGAAAAAATTGGGCGGGCTGGACATCCTGATCAACAACGCGGGCGTTGCCGGCCCCACGGGCTATGTCGAAACCTTGTCCAAGGCCGACTGGGACCGCACGCTGGCCGTGAACATCACCGGCCAGTTTCTTTGCGCGCGCCAGGCCATCCCCCATTTGAAGCAGTCCAAGGCGGGCGTGATGATCAACCTTTCGTCCGCTGCCGGTCATCTGGGCTTTGCCGGACGCTCGGTGTATTCGGCGTCCAAGTGGGCCGTGATCGGGTTCACCAAGTCCCTGGCGATTGAGCTTGGCCCGCACGGCATCCGCGTCAACGCCATCCTGCCGGGCGCCGTGGAAGGCCCGCGCATCCGCGCCGTGATCGCCGCGAAGGCCGACACGCTGGGGCGGCCGGTTGAGGAAATTGCCGCGCAGTACGAAAACCAGGCGGTGCTGGGCCGCATGGTCACTGCGCGTGACATCGCCAACATGGTGTTGTTCAACGCCAGCGAGGCTGCCCGCAGCGTGACGGGCCAGGCCATCGTGGTGGACGGCTTCACGCAGAAGCTCTACTGATGGACGCCGATTCCGCGGCCCCCGTTGCCGCCATCATCGGCACCGGCCTGATCGGCCAGGGCTGGGCCATCGTGTTTGCGCGCATGGGCTGGCAGGTGCGTCTTCATGACGTGAATGCCGCCATGCTCGCCGAGGCCCGCACGCTGATCCTGCAACAGTTGCAGGAGCTGCAAGTGCAAGGCTTGTTGACCGACGCCGACGCCATCATCCAGCGCGTGCACGTTGCCGACAGCCTGGCCGATGCGGTCAAGGGCGCGTGCTACATCCAGGAAAACTCGCCCGAGAAGGTCGACATCAAGCGCGCCTTGTTCACCGAGCTGGATGCGGCCGCCGAGCCCGACGCGGTGATCGGCAGTTCCACGTCCAGCATCCCGGCCAGCCAGTTCACCGAGCACTTGCCAGGGCGCCATCGCTGCCTGGTGGCGCACCCCGTCAACCCGCCGTATCTGATTCCGGTTGTGGAACTTTGCCCAGCGCCGTGGACCAGTCCGGATACGCTGGAGGCGGCAAGCCGCATCATGACCGCCATCGGCCAAAAGCCCGTGCGGCTGCGTCGGGAAATCGAAGGCTTCATCTTGAACCGCCTGCAAGGCGCCTTGCTGCACGAGGCCTTCCGTCTGGCGAAAGCGGGCATCGCCAGCGCCAAGGACATCGATACCACCGTCAAGGACGGCCTGGGACTGCGCTGGTCGTTCATGGGGCCGTTTGAAACCATCGACCTGAATGCGCCCGGCGGCATTGCGGATTACTGTGCGCGCTATGGTGGGCTGTACCAGTCCATAGGCGCGGACCAAACCGAATGCGTGGCATGGGACGCGCCGCTGGTGCAAGCGCTGGCCGACGAGCGCCGCCGCTTGCTGCCGGAACCAGACCTTGCCAAGCGCCGCTTCTGGCGCGACGAAAAACTGATGCGCTTGATGCGCCACAAACAACAGGACGGAGACAACAATGGCTAAGCCCAAACAGAAAGTCGTCATCACCTGCGCCGTGACGGGCGCCATCCACACGCCCAGCATGTCGCCGCACCTGCCGGTCACGGCGGATGAGATCGCCGAAGCCGCCATCGGCGCGGCCAAGGCCGGCGCAGCGGTGCTGCACCTGCATGCGCGCGACCCCGAAACGGGCAAGCCGTCGCAAGACCCGGCGCTGTTCAAGCCGTTCCTGGAACGCATCAAGAACGAGACCGACGCCATCATCAACATCACCACCGGCGGCAGCCCGCACATGACCGTCGAAGAACGCATGCGCCCGGCCACGACGTTCAAGCCGGAGCTGGCGTCGCTGAACATGGGGTCGATGAACTTCGGCCTGTTCCCGATGCTGGACCGCTTCAAGGACCTGAAGCACGATTGGGAACGCGAGCATCTTGAGAACAGCCGGTCGCTGATCTTCCGCAACACGTACCAGGACATTGAATCGATCCTGACGCTGGGCAACGCCAACGGCACGCGCTTTGAATTCGAGTGCTACGACATCAGCCACCTGTACAACCTGGCGCATTTCGTTGACCGCGGGCTGGTCAAATCGCCGCCTTTCATCCAGTCGGTGTTCGGCATTCTGGGCGGCATTGGCCCGCACCCGGAAGACCTGATGCACATGAAGCGCACCGCCGACCGCTTGTTTGGCAACGACTATGAATGGTCCATCCTAGGTGCCGGCCGCAATCAGATGCCGCTGGCCACCATCGGCGCGGCAATGGGATCGAACGTGCGGGTCGGGCTGGAAGATTCGTTGTGGATCGGGCCGGGCCAGCTGGCCGAATCGAACCGCTCACAGGTCGAGCGCATTCGCACCATTGTCGAAGCGCTGAACCTGGAAGTGGCCACGCCCGACGAAGCGCGCGCCAAGCTGGGGCTGAAAGGGCGGGACAACGTGGC
This sequence comes from Achromobacter sp. B7, assembly GCF_003600685.1. Classification (NCBI taxonomy): domain Bacteria; kingdom Pseudomonadati; phylum Pseudomonadota; class Betaproteobacteria; order Burkholderiales; family Alcaligenaceae; genus Achromobacter; species Achromobacter sp. B7. The sequence goes on along the minus strand of NZ_CP032084.1, from coordinate 4,510,383 downwards.
GTTCTGATCTCTGATCGGCAAGCGCGGCGGGCTGGCCTGCCGCGCTGCGGGCGGGGGCGGCGTGACTACGCGTGGCGGCGCAGCGCGTCCGCCAGCTTGGCGACGTCCAGCGGATGATCGAAGTTGGCGGCGTGGCGGGCCTTCAGGCTCAGCTCGGCCGCCAGCGTCAGGTCTGCATCGCTGGGCATGTCGGCCGCGCCCAGCTCGCGCAGGGTGGTGGGCAGGCCGACCTGCGCGTACCACTGGGTCAGGTCCGCCAGCATGCCGTCGTTGCGTTGTTCAAGGTCCAGCTGCACCAGCAGGCCGACCGCCACTTGCAGGCCATGCAGCGCGGTGGCCACGCCGCCGATCTTGGGCAGGCCGCGCGTCAACGCGTGGGCAATGGACAAGCCGCCGCTTTCAAAACCGAGACCGCTCATGAGGATCATCGCTTCCACCACGCGCTCGAATGCAGGCGTGGGCTGGCCGGTGCCGGCCGCGGCCACGGCGTCCACGCCGTCGGCCAGCAGCGTGCGCAGGCAGCCGTCCGCAATCAGTTGCGCCGTCAGCAGCGGCGCGCCGTCGTACATGTTCTTGCCGCCGTTGCGCTGGCATTGTTCCGCTTCGAATTTCTTGGACACGGCGTCGCCCAGACCGGCGCGGAAAAAATGCACGGGCGCGGTGGCAATGATGGCGGTGTCGACCAGCACGATGGTGGGGTTGAACAGCATGTGCTCAACGGCTAGGAGGTTGTGATGCGCGTCGTAGAGCACGTAGTTCTTGCTGGTGGGCGCATCGTTGGAAGCCACCGTCGGCACCGTGATCAGATGGCAGTGCGAAGACTTGGCCACCGCCTTGCCCGCATCCAGCGACTTGCCCCCGCCCACGGCGATCACCATGTCGATGCCTGCCTGTGCGGCTTGCGCGCGCAGGGCGTCGATCAGCTCGGGCGTCAGGTCGCCGTCGACGATCAGCGGTGTCACCGCAACGTCGTGCTCGGCGCACAGGCTCTCGATTCTTGGACCCAGTACGCCATGTACATAGCTGTCGATGACCAGTGCCGCGCGGCGTCCGAACAAAGTGGCGGTCTGGCCCAGAGTGTCCAATGCGCCCGCGCCTTGTATGTAGCGGCTGGGCGCGCCAAAAATCTTCAGCATGAAGTCTTCCTATTTGCGTGGCACGGGAGGGCGGTAGTCGAGCTCTTTTTCGCGTTCGACCAACCAATCGATCATGATCTTGCCGCCCCAGACCAGGTCGGCCTGGATGGCGCTGCGCGCGGCTTCGGAATCGCGCGCTTCAAGCGCTTCCAGAACGGCTTCGTGGCGATGTTCGTTTTCGGAATAGTCCAGCCCGGCGGTCTTGACGTGAAACACCTTGAGGATCGGCCCGGTAATGACCCAGAACGATTCGACGGTGCTGCGCAAGATGGGCTTGTTGCTGGCTTCCAGGATGGCGAAGTGGAACTTGCGGTTCAGGTAGCTGGCGCGCTTCGGATCGGTGGACGTGCAGGAGATGAAATCCTTTTGCAGGGCGATCAGGTTGTCCAGCTGCTTGCGCGTGATGTTCTGCGCGGCCTCGGCCGCGCCCATGCCTTCCAGGTGGAAACGGATCTGCTGGATTTCCCGCAATTTTTCCGAATTCACATAAGGCACGTAGACGGCCGTGGCCGCCTGCATTTCCAAGCCCTGTTCGCTGATGAGCCGGAAGATGGCTTCGCGTACGGGCGTGATCGACACGCCCATCTCTTGAGCCAGTTCGCCGATGATCAGGCGTTCGCCGGGTTCGTACTGCCCGTTGATGAGGGCATTGCGGATTTCGTTGTAGACCCTGACGGACAGGTTCTCTTTCTTTACCGGTTTAAGGCTGGGCATGACGTTTCGGGCTTGCTGTATTAGGGGGAACGGGTGAATCCGGGATGAATTCTAGCCCGCCATAGCCAATCCGAGCACAATGGGTATATTATATATCATATATCCTAACGTAGAAAGGACGCGCCATGCGCCAGCACCAGGAGGCCCCCACCGAGGGGGAAGTTGCGATGCTGCGGGAAAAGGCCCGCTACATCCGGCTTGAGACAATCAGGTTGATTGAAATTGCCAAGGTCGGGCATTACAGCTCGGTCTTTTCGTGCGCCGAGATCTTTGCGTCGCTGTACTACGACGTGATGCGGCTGCGTCCGGGCGAGCCGCATTGGCCCGATCGCGACCGCTTCCTGATGGGCAAGGGCCACGCCGCCGTCGGGCTGTTTCCGGTGCTGGCCGACCACGGCTTCATCGACCGCGCGTTGCTGGACGGCTATACGCGCCTGGGCAGCCCGCTGGGCGACCACCCCGACATGAGCAAAGTCCCCGGCGTCGATTTCAGTTCCGGTTCGATCGGGCACGCGCTGTCCAACGGCGTCGGCATGGCCATGGGTGGCCGCATGAGCCAACGCGACTTCAACACCTTCGTGATGCTGGGCGATGGCGAAATGCAGGAAGGCCAGGTCTGGGAAGCCGCGCTGTTCGCCGCCCACCACCGGCTGTCGCGCCTGGTCGCCATCATTGACCGCAACGGCTACCAGCTGGACGGCAAGGTGGACGACGTGATGGGCGTGGAATCGCTGCGGGAAAAGTGGCTGGCGTTTGGCTGGGACGTGCACGAGGTTGACGGCCATAACCTGCGCGACCTGACCGCGCTGCTGCGCCGCCTGCGCGCGGACGACACGCGCGACAAGCCCGCCTGCGTGATCGCCAAGACGATCAAGGGCAAGGGCGTGTCCTACATGGAAACCGAGCCGGGCTGGCATCTGGGCTACCTGGCGCCGCAAGACGCGCAAAGCGCCGTCGACGAAATTCTTTCCCGCGAGATCTGAATGGCACAGGCACAAGTCCTATCCCCCGACTCCTGGCAGTACCGCGCGCTGAACGCGGTGAACCCCGGGCTGTCGTACCTATCCGATGCGCTGATTGAATTGGCCCAGGCCGGGCACCCGGTGGTCGCCGGCTCGGCCGACCTGCAATACTCCAACGGCCTGAACCGCTTCGCCACCGCCTACCCCGACCGCTACATCCAGTTCGGCATTTCAGAGCAGAACATGGTGTCGGCCGCCGCCGGCCTGGCCACCACCGGCATGATGCCGTTCGTGGCCACCTTTGCGTCTTTCCTTGGCTTGCTGTGCTGCGAACAAATTCGCATGGACGTTGCGTACACGAAGCTGCCCGTGCGCCTGATCGGCCATCACACCGGCATCAGCCTGGGGTTTTATGGCACGTCGCACCACGCCACCGAAGACATCTCGACGATGCGTGCCCTGGCCGGCCTGACGGTCGTGTCGCCCGCCGACGGCCCGCAGCTGGCCGCCGCTATCAAGGCATCGGTCAATTGGCCCGAGCCGATCTACTTTCGCATCGGGCGCGGCCGGGATCCGCAGGTTTATGAAGACGGCACGCCGTTTGAATTCGGCCGCGCCATCATGCATTCCACCGGCTCTGACTTGAACATCATTGCCTGCGGCATCACGCTGCACGCCGCACTGGCCGCCGCCGAGCAATTGCGTGCGGATGGCTTGTCCGTGGGCGTGATCGACATGCCGACCATCAAGCCGCTGGACCGCGATGCGGTGCTGGCCGCCGCCGGCCAGGCCCGCCGCATGATGACGGTGGAAGAGCACAATGTGCTGGGCGGCCTGGGGTCTGCCGTTGCCGAAGTGTTGGCCGACGCCGGCACCGGCACGCGCCTGCGCCGCCACGGCATCTACGACGAATACAGCCTGATCGCGCCGCCCACGACGCTCTACGCGCATTACCAGCTGGACGCGGCCGGTATCGGCGCCGTCGCCCGCGAAGTCATCGCATCCTGAATCTACCGCTTTTGAATCTGGAGAACCCATGAAGGAAATCACCGGCAACACCCGCCTGTTCGGCATCCTGGCCGACCCCATCCATCACGTGAAAACGCCGCAGCGCATGAACGAACTGTTCGCGCAGCTGGGCTACGACGGCGTCTGCGTGCCGTTTCACACCCGCCCCGATAATCTGGCCGCCGTGGTCGAAGGTTTGCGCCGGCTGGAGAACCTGGGCGGCGTCATCGTGACGATGCCGCACAAGACCGCCATCCTGGACCTGGTGGATGACGTGACGCCGGTGGCGCGCAAGATCGGCGCCGCCAACGTGGTGCGCCGCGATGCCGACGGCAAGCTCACCGCGCACATGCTGGATGGCGAAGGCTTTGTGCGCGGCCTGCAAACCGCGGGCGTGGACCTGCGCGGCAAAAGCGCCTACCTGGCGGGCGCGGGCGGCGCGGCCAATGCCATCGGCTTTGCCTTGGTGCAGGCCGGCGTGTCGCGGTTGACCATCGCCAACCGCACCCCGGCCAAGGCCGAGGACCTGAAGGCGCGCATCCTGTCGCTGCATCCCGACGCGAACATCGCCGTGGGTACGCCCGACCCTTCGGGCCATGATGTGGTGGTCAACGGCACGTCGCTGGGCATGAAGGAAGGCGACGCGCTGCCGCTTGATACCGAGCGCCTGACGCCCGAGCAGCTTGTGTGCGAAGTCATCATGCAGCCCAAGGACACCGCGCTGCTGCTGGCCGCGCAAGCCAAGGGCTGCAAGGTGCATTACGGCGCGCCGATGCTGGTCTGCCAGATTGCATTGATGGCCGAAATGCTGGGCGTGACGGCACCCAAATAAGCCTGCCAACTAAGCCTGCCAAGTTAGGCAGGCGGCGGACATCAGGACAAGGTGTAGAACGATGGGCGATTTCGATTTCATTATTGCGGGCGGCGGCACGGCGGGCTGCATCCTGGCCAACCGGCTCAGCGCCGACGGCAAGCATCGCGTCTTGATGCTGGAGGCGGGCCAGGAAGCCCGCAGCATGTGGATTTCAATACCGGCGGGTTTTTCCAAGCTACTGGTGAACCCGGACTACAACTGGCGCTTTGCCACCGAGCCCGAAGACAACGTCTATGGCCGCACCATCGCCGTGCCGCGCGGCAAAGGCGTGGGCGGTTCCACCTTGATCAACGGCATGATCTACGTGCGCGGCCAGCCGCGGGATTACGACGGCTGGGAAGCCGCGGGCGCAACCGGGTGGAATTACGCCCAGGCCGAGCGGCTGTTTCGCAAGATCGAGCATTACGAGCGCGGTGGCGAGACACGCGGCAAGAACGGCCCCATGCATTTGGAAGAAGTGGCCGAACGGTTTCCCGTGTCCGACGCGTTCCTGCGCGCCGCGCAAGAAGACGGCCAGCCCTTGAACCCTGACTACAACAGCGGCAAGCAAGAAGGCGTGGGCCACTACCAGGTGCTTCAGCACCGTGGCCGCCGCTGGAGCGTGGTGGACGGCTACCTGAGGCCGGCCGCCGGGCGCAAGAACCTGCGCGTCGAATGCGGCGCGCACGTGACGCGACTGGTGTTTGAAGGCAAGCGCTGCGTGGGTGTCACGTACCGCAAGAACGGGCAGGAACACACCGTGCGCGCCGCCCGCGAAACCATCCTGTGCCTGGGCGCGGTGCAGTCGCCGCAGTTGCTGGAACTGTCCGGCATCGGCAACCCCGCCTTGCTGCAATCGTTCAACATTGCGCTGGTGCATGCGCAGCCGCAAGTGGGTGAAAACTACATCGACCACTTCGCCACCCGCATGAATTGGCGGGTGAAGGGCACGGTGACGTTGAACGAGATGTCGCGTGGCTGGCGCCTGGCGCAGCAGGTGGCGCGTTATTACACCCGCCACACCGGCATCCTGACGCTGGGCACGGGGCTGGTGCACGGCTTCGTGAAAAGCGCGCCCGATATGCCCACGGCTGACGTGCAGTTTTTCTTTGTGCACGCCAGCTACGCCAATGCCGCCGAACGCATCCTGGACCGCCAACCGGGCATGACGGTCGGTGTGGCGCAGCTGCGCCCGGAATCGGTCGGCACCATACACATCAAGTCGGCGGACCCCCTGGCGGGCCCGTCCATTCGCCCGAATTTCCTGTCGGCGCAGATTGACCGCGACAGCTTGGTGGGCGGCATGAAGGTTGCACGGCGCATTGTCGGGCAACCCGCGATGCAGCCCTATATCCAGGCCGAGCTCAGCCCCGGCGACGCGGTGCAAAGCGATGAACAATGGTTGGACTTCGCGCGCCGCAATGGGCAGACCATCTATCACCCCATCGGCACCTGCCGCATGGGGTCGGACGCCGCCGCCGTCACCGATGTGCGCCTGCGCGTGAACGGGGTGACGGGCTTGCGCGTGGTGGACGCATCGGTGATGCCGAAGATGGTGTCGGGCAACACGCAGGCCGCCGTGATGATGGTGGCCGAGCGCGGCGCCGAGCTGATTCTGGAAGACGCCGCCACGGCGTGATCGCGCACCGCGGCACGATGAGACAATGCGCGCCGGGCCGGGTAGCCCGGTGCGCATTGTGGTTTCTGGACGATCGGTGATTGACCCGATCAACGGATCAGGAAGCCCGCGCCGACCGGATCGTTGCGATCAATGACCCAACGCGCGGTGCCCAGGATGCTGGCCGTGCCCTTGACGGTAGGACGCACGGCGCGCGTGCCGTTCAAGTCCACTTCGCCCAACAAGCAGCCTTCAAACGTGCCGCTGCCCAGCAAGCCTTCGGACTTGATCGGCTGGTTCAGCCCCATCTTTCCGCGCGCTTCGAACATGGCCATCATGGCGCTGGTGCCGGTGCCGCCGGGCGAGCGGTCCAGCTGGCCGGCGCTGAACACGTGCACGTTCTTGTAGAACGCGCCTTCGATTGTGGGCTGGTGCCAGAAGGTGATGAAGTTCAGGTTGTTGATGTGCGCTTCGGTCGGATGCTGGATGCGGTGGCGCGCGTTCAACTGATCACGCACGATCAGGCCCATGCGCGACAGCTCGGTGCCGTTGTCCGGCGAGATGCGCAGGTCGCAGCCCGACAGGTCGACGATGCCGAAGTAATTGCCGCCCCACACGATGTCGGCCGACAGCTTGCCGTAGCCCGGCAGTTCCACCGGGATGTCCTGCGCGGCCACGTACGCGGGCACGTTTTCAAAGCGCGTCCACAGCACGTTGTCGCCTTCGGACGCGACTTCCGACACGACCAGGCCCGCCGTGGTTTCAAAGCGGATCTTGGTGATGCCGTCCTTGCCGCGCGCCACCAGGCCGTTGGCCACCATCGCCATGCTGACGGCAATGGTGCCGTGGCCGCACATGTGCGAATACTCGGTGCCGTCGATATAGATCAGGCCGGCATCGAATTCCGGGCTGGACGGCGGCGTGAGGAACACGCCGAACATGTCCTTGTGGCCGCGCGGCTCGCGCATCAGCGCCTGGCGCAACCAGTCGTAGTTCTGCTCCAGAAAGGCCCGCTTTTCCAGGATGGTGCATCCGGCGGGGTAGGGGATGCCGCTGTGCACGATGCACAGGGGCTCGCCTTCGGTATGGGTATAGATGACATCGAACGCGTCTTGCTTGCGCATGACTGTGGCTCCAGACTAAGTAGGATGAAGGGGAAAAGCGGATGGGGGAAACTATTTGCCGCGTTCGGACAGCATGTCCAATCCGACGGTCAAATCCAGGATGACGATAGCGATCACCGCAACCACAATCGTGGCGCCCGATACGGCTGCGATGGTCGGATCGATCGTGTACTGCACATAATTGAATAGCTTGACGGGTATGGTGTTCAGGTCCGCCGTGGTGTTGAAGATGGATAGCTCCACGTTGATCCACGACGAGATGAACGCGAAGATGGAACCCGTGACGATGCCGGGCCGGATCTGCGGCAGCACCACCAGGAAGAACGTGGTCCACGGGTTGGCGCCCAGGTCGGCCGACGCCTCTTCCAGCGCGCGTTGTTCGGGCGTGAGCAACGTCAGCGTCGAGCGCAACACGAACGGCGCGATGATGACGATGTGCCCGATCAACAGCGACAGGAAACTGCGTGTCAACCCAAAGTAAGCGCCGTACTGCAACAGCGCCGCGCCCAGCACAATGTGCGGCAACACCAGCGGCGACATCAGCACCGATGTCATCGCCGCCTTGCCCGGGAAGTCATAGCGCGCCAACGCCAGCGCGGCCGGCACCGTCAGCAACACCGCCACCACGGTGGCCGCCAGCGCAAGCACCGTGCTGGTCGTGAAAGCCGCCACGTAGCCGGCTTCGACCAGCAGCGTGCGATACCAGTCCAGCGTCCAGCCGTGCGGCGGAAACGCCAGGTACGGCGTGGTCGTGAACGACGAGCCCAGGATGACGACCAGCGGCAGCGCCAGGTAGGCAAGCACAGCCAGCGCGATCAGGCGGATCAGGTGGCGGGCGATCATCGCGCGGCTCCCGGCAAGGTGGCGGCGCGGTTGGCCAGCGCCACCAGGATCAAGGTGAAAACCAGCAGCACCATGCTGAGCGCGCCGCCGTAATGAAAGTCGAAGACCGAGCTGTATTGCTGGAAGATCAACATGGACAAGACCGATATCCGTCCACCCGACAGCAGTGCCGGCGTCACATACGCGCTGACCGCCAGCGTGAAGACGATGATGGCGCCGGACACCACACCCGGCAGCGTCAGCGGCCACGTGATGTGCAGGAAAGTGGCGGCGGGGCTGGCGCCCAAGTCGGCCGAGGCGTGCTCGCAAGCCGGGTCGACGCGCGCCAGCGCATTGCCCACCGCCAGCACCACGAAGGGCAGCAGCACGTACACCATGCCGATCAGGATGCCGGTCTCGGTACCGATGAAGCGCACCGGCCGGTCCGCCGCGCCCACGCCTACCAGCGCCTGGTTCACCAGCCCGTTGCGGCCCAGCAGCACCATCCAGCCGAACGCGCGCACGATGTTGCTGGTGAACAAGGGCACCACCAGCAGGATCACGCAGAAGCGCCGCCACGCCTGCCATCGCACGACGCGCACCAGGTACCAGGCCAGCGGATAGCCCAGGATCACGCAAACGATCGTGGTGAAAAAGGCCAGCCGGAAGGTCGTCAGGATGACGTCCCAGTGGTACTGGTCTGCCAGCACGCGCAGGTACTGCTGCGCGGTCAAGGTCATGCCGCCCGCGCTGTCGGGGCCGGCGGCAGCACTGGTGATGCTGGCCACCGCAACCACGGCCAACGGCGCCAGGAAGAATGCCGCGAAGAACAGCGCGGGCGCCGCCAGCAGCAAGCCGGGCGATAGCCAGGTGCGGCGCGTCATGGTTGTTCACCGATCAGGTGCAGTTGTTCGGGCGCGAACGACAGGCTGACGGTCGCGCCCGGCAGCAAGCCCGACGGCGCGATGCCGCTATGGCGCGCCACGACCGTCTGCCCGCCCACATCCACGTGGATCATGCTGTGGCTGCCCACATTGATTACGTCGGCCACCACGCCCGTCAACCTGCACGCGTCTTGCCCGTCGGCCAGGCGCAGATCTTCCGGACGCAGCACCGCCACGCCGCGTGCGGGCGCGGCATGGCCCGCCAGCGGGACCAGCACGCCTTGCGTATCCAGACGCAGCGCGTCGTCGTCCGCCGCGGTATACGTCATGAAGTTCGCGTCGCCGATAAATTCCGCCACGAATCGTGTGGCCGGCCGGCGATAGATATCCGTGCCCGCGCCCACCTGCTCAATGCGCCCGGCGTGCATGACGACGACGCGGTCCGCCATCGTCATTGCTTCTTCCTGGTCATGCGTGACGAAGATGAAGGCGATGCCCAGCTTGGCTTGCAGATGCTTGAGTTCCAGCTGCATGCGCTTGCGCAGCTTCAGGTCAAGGGCCGACAGGGGCTCGTCCAGCAACAGCAGCTTGGGCTGGTTCACAATGGCGCGCGCCAGCGCCACGCGCTGCTGTTGGCCGCCGGACATTTCACGCGGGTAGCGCGCACCGAAGTCGGCCAGCCCCACCATATCCAGCGCGGCGCTTGCGCGATCCGCCGCGTCCTTCTTGGATGCACCCTGGCGCCGGGGACCGTACGCCACGTTCTCCAACACGGTCATGTGCGGAAACAGCGCGTAGTTCTGGAACACCGTATTCAGCGGGCGGTGGTGCGCGGCCAGGCGGCTGATGTCCTGGCCCTCGATCAGGATGCGGCCCGATTCCGGCGTCAGAAAGCCGGCAATCGATCGCAGCAATGTGGTCTTGCCGCAACCGCTGGGCCCCAGCAGGGCCACGAATTCCCCCTGCTGGATGTCCAGGTCGATACGGTCCAGCGCCTGGTAGGCGCCAAAGCGCATCGACACGCCTTCGATGGAAAGCAAAGCAGACATGGTCGACCCCGGCCTAGCGCTTGCGAGCGACTTGGCGGTTCCACGCGTCGGTGACTTCGGCGCGGCGGCTGTTGATCAGGTTCCAGTCGAACAAGCTCAGGTTCTTGACGGAACCTTCGGCGCCCCACGGCAGCTTGCGGGCCACGTCCGGCGGTACCTGCACGCCCTTGACGGCCGGGCCCAGGTACAGGCGCGTGGCCAGGCAGGCGGCGGCGTCGGGCGTCAGCGCGGTGTCGATGAATTTCTTGGCGGCCGCCGCGTTGGGCGCGCCCTTGACCAGATGCAGGCGGGCGTCGGTGGCCCACGCGCCTTCCTTGGGTACGGCAAAGCCGATGGGCAAGCCCTTGTCGATCAAGTCCCAGGCGCCCACGTTGAAGTGCGCGCCGATAATGGCCTCGCCACTTTGGTAGGCGTTGCTGGCGGCGCCCGAGCTGTCAAAGAACAGCGCGGTGTCCAGCGAGGCCAGCTTGGTGTAGAGCGGCGCCAGGTTGGACGGATCTATCGCCCAGACGCGCGCCAGGAAGAACACGAACGGCACGCCGGAAGAGTTGGCGGGGGACGGCACGGCCACGGCGCCGGCGTACTCGGGCTTCCACAAGTCCTTCCAGCTGGTTGGGGCCTCGCGCACTTCCTTGGTGTTGTAGGTGATGCCCAGTGAGTAATAGCCGGTGCTGACCGCGTAGGCCGCGTCGCCATTGCGATAGACGCCCTGGTCGATCACATTTTTCAGATTGGGAATGGTGGCCGGGTCCAGCGTGTCCAGCACGCCGGCCTGCGCGGCCAGTTCGCTGATGCCGCCGTCCATCCACGCCACGTCGATCGTTGGCGCGTTCTTTTGCTGTTGCAGCTTGGCCAGGGTGGTTGTCGACGTGCCCACTTCAGGCACCACCGTGACGCCCGTGGCCTTGGTGTAGGGCTCGGCCACGCAAGCGCGAAACGCATCGCCCCAGTTGCCGCCGTACCAGGCGACGGTGATCTTCTGCTGCTGCGCACCGGCGGGGCCGGCCATCAAGAGGCCGGCGCCCATCAGGGCGGCGGCCAAAGCGCTGCGGGTAAGTGTTGCCATCGTGGATTCCCCTTGTCGATTTGTTGGCATGTTCCGGAAGTCTGAGCCCAGTGAGGCGCTTGCCGACATTGCCATGGATGCATCTTGGGCGATGCGCGGGAAAACGAGCTTGAAGGCGCGGGACAAAAACTTGAATAATTGCGTCATGACCGCCACCGACAACCCCGCCGCCGAGTCGCCCTCCTATGACGACGCCCACGACGCGCTGCCTCGGGAAAAACCCGCATTGAACGTCGGCATCGTGTTGATGGACCAGTTCACGCTGGCCGCTTTCGCCGGCCTGGTGGATGTTTTGCGCCTGGCGGGCGACCACGGTGGCCGCAGTCGTCAGATCCATACCTCGTGGCGTGTCATGAGCTGGGACGGCAAACCGCGCCGCGCCAGCGCCGGGCTGACGATCGATGTTGCCGACGGCTTGCCGGCCGACCCCGCCGAATTCGACTACGTCGCCGTGTGCGGCGGCAACGACTACATCAATGGCCGCATGCCGGAACCGCTACGCGACTGGCTGCGGCTGGCGGCGGCAAGGCGGGTGCGCCTTCTGGGCATCTGCACCGGAACGTTCGCCCTGGCGCAGGCCGACGTGGTCGGGCCGCGCACGGTCTGCGTGCATTGGAATGTGCTGGATGCTTTCCGTGCGCGCTTTCCGCAAACGCGCGCGGTCGTGGACCGCCTGTTCGTGGACGAGGGCGACCTGATTTCCTGCGCCGGTTCTACGGCCGCCATCGATCTGGCGCTGTATCTGGTGGCCCGGCATTGCGGGCGGGACAAGGCCCAGCAGGCAATGCGGCACATGATGCTGCAAGGTGTGCGCCCCGGCCGGGTGCCGCAGGCGCATTTCCGCACCGACTTGTCCGGCATCCAGGACCTGCGCGTGCGCCAGGCTGCGCACTTTATCGAACAGCGCATCGACAATCCCCCGCCGCTGGACGCCATTGCCCGCTATGTCGGTGTGGGGCGACGGCAACTGGAGCGCGCGTTCCGGCAGGCGACAGGAAAATCCCCGATGGCGTTCCAGCGGCAACTGCGGCTGGAATATGGAAGCTGGTTGTTGCTGAATAATCCTTGCAGCATTACGCAGATTGCGTTGGACTGCGGATTTGCAGACGGCGCGCATTTCTCGCGTGATTTCCGCGCGCACTTTGGCGTATCGCCGCGCCAGTATCAACAGGCCCAAGGCCTGCAACCCCAGGGGCAGGAAGACAGCGTCAACGCCTTGCCCGCCTGAGCCTGCCCCCGACGCAAGGAGACGGCATGACCTACGACCTTTGGTATTGGGAAACCATTCCCGGACGCGGTGAATTCGTGCGCCTGGCGCTGGAAGCGGGCGCCATCCCTTATCGCGAGCGGGCGCGCGAGCCGGGCGCCTCGGACGATGCGTTGATCGAAGATATGCGCACGCCGCGTCCGCATCCTCCATTTGCGCCGCCTTATCTGGTGGCGGGCGAGATGACGCTGGGTCAGACTGCAAATATCCTGCTGTTCCTGGGTGAAAAGCACGGCCTGGCGCCCGAGTCGCTGGAAGGGCGGTTATGGGTCAATCAGTTGCAGCTGACCATCGCCGATATGGTGACCGAGGCGCACGACACCCACCATCCCATTTCGGCCAACGATTACTACGAAGACCAAAAAGAAGAGGCCGCGCGGCGCGCCCGGCCTTTCCGGGAAGAGCGCATTCCGAAGTTCCTGTCCTATTTCGAGCGCGTATTGGCCGGGCCGAAGGCATGGTTGGCGGGCGAAGACCGCTGGACCTACGTGGACCTATCGCTGTTTCATCTGGTCGATGGCTTGCTCTACGCCTTTCCGAAGCGCATGGGGACGGTGGCGTCGAATTATCCGAATGTGATGGCGCTGCATGCGCGCGTTGCGGCGCTGCCCGCATTGCAGCCCTACTTTGCCAGTGGCAGGCGGTTGCCCTTTGGCGAATGCATATTCCGCCAGTATCGCGAGTTGGACGCAGCCTGATCGTTTGCACGACGCGCCAGAGGCAAAAGCGGGAGACATTAACGGCTCGCGCATGGTCGATATTAAGTGACAAGCCGGACAGTATTTTATAAGGGACGGATAAATCCCGATGACGTTTTTCATATTAATAAAAGGGCCGGTTCCATATATGGAGTCGGCCCTTTTTAGTTAATTGTCAGAAACTACAATGTGCCCATGTGGTAACTCAGTTTGCACCGGGTTTATACCAACATAGAAACCCATCAGGATTATCGAATAACGCGATTTTTTTTCGTTGAACGAGCCAAAAGGTGGAGAAACGTACGTTTATAGGATTAATATTTTCGACTAGATACATTCTGAACGGTTTATCTTCTTAGTCGGTTTCGTCGCCGTTGGCGCGACGGCCATACGTGGTAGTGCATGCGGCGCGGCGTGCATCGCCTAGGCAGGGTTGGGACGCGCCAATCGGTTCTGATTTGAAATTACCTTTTGGTCATCGGCAGCACTTCGTCCGACTTTGGCAGGAGAAACCCTATGCAATGGATCACATTAAGCCGGCTGTTCCGTGGAAATCGCGGCATGCAAAAGGCCGACCTGTACGGTCAGATATCCGCCATTCACAAAGCGCAAGCCGTAATCGAGTTCGACCTTCAGGGCCATGTGCTCATGGCGAACCAGAACTTCCTGGACACGATGGGTTATACGCTGGATGAAGTCGTGGGACATCATCACGGTATGTTCGTAGACCCTGAAGAACGGGAATCAGCGGAATACGCGGCCTTCTGGCACAAGCTGGGCCAGGGCGCCTATGACGCCGGGCGCTATCGCCGTGTGCGCCATGACGGCACGGACGTCTGGCTGCAAGCCTCGTACAACCCCATTTTCGATAAGCGCGGACGGCCGCTCAAGGTCGTGAAATACGCCACCGACATTACCGACCAGCAACAACGGCAAGCGGATACCGAAGGGCAGTTGGCCGCGATTTCGAAAGTGCAGGCGATTATTGAATTTGAACTTGACGGCACAATCATCCGCGCCAATGACCTGTTCTTGAAAACCGTGGGCTATCAGGCCGCGGAAGTGGAAGGCCAGCATCACAGTATGTTCGTGCGCCCGGACGAAGCGCGCGGGGCGGCCTATAAGGAGTTCTGGCGCAAGTTGCGCAGCGGCCAATATGACACCGGCCAGTATCTGCGCATCGGCAAGGGCGGCCGCCAGGTCTGGATCGAGGCCAGCTACAACCCCATCTTCGACGCCGAGGGCCGCCCGTTCAAGGTGGTGAAATTCGCTACCGACATTACGAAGCGCTTCACCGCGGCGCAGACCTTGCGCGTGGCGGTCCAGGGCCTGACCGAAAACGCCGAGCGCGCCAGTCAGGCCAACGCGCTGGCGCTGGACGCCAGCCAGGTGGCCGAGCAGGGCGGCAAGACCGTGCAGGGCGTGGTGCGCACCATGGGCGCCATTACGGAAAGCTCGCGCCGCATATCGGAAATCATCGGCGTCATGGACGGCATTGCGTTTCAAACCAACATCCTGGCCTTGAACGCGGCGGTAGAGGCTGCGCGGGCCGGCGCGCATGGCAAGGGCTTTGCCGTGGTTGCGGCCGAGGTCCGCAGCCTGGCCCAGAGCAGCGCGGCGGCCGCCAAGGAAATCAAGGGCTTGATCACCACGTCGGTTGAACAGATCGAAAGCGGCGCGGGGCAGGTCCAATCCGCCGGGGTCACCATGGAGGACATTGTGGCGTCGTCGCGCCGCGTGACGGAAATCATGGCTGAGGTGGTCAATGTGTCACTGGCGCAGTCGGCCAAGCTGGGCGGTGTCACGCAAGACATCACGCAGATGACGGCCGACGCCGAACAGACCTTGCGCGCGACGCAGGCCAGCGCTGACGCGCAGGCGGCGCGGGCTAGCCGTCAGCCCGCGGGCGTGGTCAAACCGGTGACCGCCGCGTTGCGCGCCCGGCCCGCGGCCAATACGGCGTTGCCGCCGGCGCCGGTCTTGGAGTACGTGCGGTACTGAAGCCGGCGCCGATTGCGCTATAAAGACGGTATTGTTTGAATCCCAGGCCTGGGCCGGAGCATTCCCGCCCAGGTCGATTTTTTTGCGGCCACCGTCCATGACTGAATCCGAAGCCCTGGCTCTTGCCTCTCACCGCCACTACAAGGGCGGCCTTTACCGTTATGTGGGCACGGCCCGACATTCCGAAACCGAAGAGTCGATGGTGGTGTACGAACACCTGTGGCCTCACGAGCGCGGCCTGTGGGTGCGGCCGGCTTCGCTGTTTTTTGGCCAGTTGGCTGATGGGTCGCCCCGTTTTGCGCCCTTAGCTACAACGACCGTGACGCCGTGACGTTCTTTTATCGCCGCGCACGCACGGGGGTGTCGCCCGCGCTGACGACATCGACCGATGCATTGGCCGGACCTGCCGGCAAATCCACCAGCGGAACGCCGGCAAGAACGTCCGCAAGAACGCCCGCCAAGACGCAGGCTTCGGCGGCCTTGGCCTCGGCGCTTCAAGCGCTGCGGGGGCCATTCATCGTGGCCGACCTGGAAACCACCGGGCTTTCAACCGCCACCTGCGAGATCCTGGAATTTGCCGCCGTGCGCGTCGAAACCTGCGGCACGCTGGCGCGCGAATACACGCAGGTGGTTCGAACGTCGTCGCCCGTGCCGTCCTTCATCACCCGCTTGACCGGTATCACGCAGGCCGAAGTCGACCGTCACGGCGTGCCGGTGATGCAGGCGTTTTCGTCGTTTCTTGAATTCGTCGAAGACCTGCCAGTGTTCTTTCACAACGCGTCTTTTGACCGGCGTTTTCTGGGCGCCACGGCGGATCGCACCGGCCTGCCGTTCGTCAATGCCACGCATTGCACGCTGGCGTTGGCGCGCCGCGCGTGGCCCGAATTGCCCTCCCATAAACTGGAAATCCTGGCGCGGCACGTGGGTGCATCCAACCCTACCCACCGGGCGCTGGCTGATGTGCGCACCACGGTCGCGGTGGCGCTGGCGGCCAATGCGCGGCTGGCCACGGCGTAGGAACGAAGATGTCGGATCTGCAAGATATCAAGCTGGCGCTGCGGGCCTTCACGGCCGAGCGGGCCTGGCAACCTTTCCATTCGCCCAAGAACCTGGCGATGGCGCTGTCGGGCGAGGCAGGCGAGCTGGTGTCGCTGTTCCAGTGGCTCACCGAGGCCCAGTCGCGCGAGATGACGCCGGCGCAACTGGCGCACGCCGCCGACGAGATTGCCGATGTGCAGATGTACCTGGTGGCGCTGGCGGATCAGTTAGGCATCGACATTGCCGATGCCGTGGCGCGCAAGATGGTGAAAAACGCCGAGAAATATCCGGCGGACCGGTTCGCGGGCAGCGCCCGCAAATACGACGATCCGCCTGGCGAAGCCTAATGCCTGACGCCTGACGCCTGACGCCTGACGCCCGGCGCCTGGCGCCCAGACATCAGGCGCCGGGCGGTCAGATCACCTGCTGTTCATGATGCACCACGGGCGGCTCGACGAAGAACCCCGCCACCAGCTTGCGCCATTCCTGGAAGTCGGGCGATTCGCGGAAATCGACCATGTGGTTTTCAACCGTTTCCCAGGCCACCACCAGCGTGTAGCGCTGCGGTTGCTCGATGCTGCGGTGCAGTTCCATGCCGTGGCATCCGCGCGCGCGCAGGAACAGCGGCTTGGCCTGCGCGACGCCCGCTTCGAACAGCGCTTCCTGGCCCTCGCGAACGTGGATGCTGGCAATTTCCTGGATCATGACGAGTCTCCAAATAAATGGGGCCGGGTAAGCACCGGCCGGCCGGAGTAGTATGGCTGAAAATTTCTTGCTTAGCCTGTTCATGAATTCCCGAGCCGCCGTCCTGACTCGTCTCATTACCCTGCGCCTGTTCTGGTATGTGGGCATCGGCGCCATTGCGCTCATGGCCCTGTCACTGCACACACAGTTCAGCGTAGCGGTCTTGCTGTCGGCCATCGCCGTCTACATTCCCCTGTCGATGCTTTTCTTGCCCCTGATGGCGTGGCTTTGCGTCCGGCGCGGCACGTCCGCCAACAGCGACAGCTTGCTGTCGCCCTGGCCCGCCTGGCTGGCCGGTTTGTCGGGCATCGCACTGCTGGTCAGCTACCACCTCGTGTCCGACCTGGACCTTGCCGAATGCGGCTTCCTGTTGCTGCTGGTGGCCGGCGACCTGTGGTTGGCGCGCCGCGAGTCGGCACAATTGCTGCGCATTGTCAGCTTGTCGCAAGGCTGACAGTAAGCCTAAAGGTCACTCGCGCGCTCATCCCCGGCGTGCGCGGTAGGCCCCTTGTCCGAGCCGACCGCGCGCCAAGCCATCCTTAGAGTTGAAGGTCGGCCCGCGGGCACGGCACGCGCCTGCGACTTTCATCGGCCATACGCACGGCGTAATGCCGGTTGGCATGCCATTCGTGCGGCCCGCTACCTGCCTTTGACTGCATCCTTACGGAACCGGTCGCCCGTTTAGCCGATATCGACGAGCCTAGGACGGAGCAATCATTCCGTACCAATACGAAAGTCCCGCGCCCAACATTTCAGTCAGGCGCCCGGCATGACGTAGGGGTCCGCGCCGGTAGGCCACCGGCACCTGAGCATCCGTATGAAACGGATCAGGAGGAGCTCAAATGAAAAAGCTCGCAGTCGTCGCAGCGCTGTCATTGTTTGCCGCATCCGCGTATGCCAGCGGTCCAAACATGCCTTCCGTGTCGATCACCGGCCACGCCGGCACGATCAATGGCACGGCTTCATCCATCTCGACCGGCAGTTCCGTCGTGGCCACCCAGGTCAACGGCTACGGCTCGTCCAGCCAGACCTCGTTTGGCGAAACGGGCGGCGTGGCGCAAGTTGGCGGAACGTTCAATCGGGACGGCACCACGGTGGTGACCAGCACGCGGCAATATGCCACCAGCGAATCCTACGGCCACATTTCGGGCAACGCGCCGATCATGGTCGGCGACAGCATCGCCAACGGCGGCGCCTCGTTCGGGAACACGGAAACCAAGGCAACGGCCTCCGGCACCTTCGCGTCCGCCAACATCGGCGCATTCGGGGCGATTGGTGGTGTGGGGTCGATGGGTCACGTTGGCGGGTTCAATCGCTGACCGATTTTCCGGACGGCTACGGCCGTCCGGTCGAGAGGACATCATGAAGAAAATCGTGTTTGCCATCACGCTGTCGCTTGCAGCCGGCTCGGCCGTTGCACAGACCAGCAATTCAAGTTCCACGACGTCTGCATCGTCGGGGGCAACCAACGCCGGCAACAACCAGGGCATTACGCTGAACTCGAACAACAGCGGATCCAGCACCGTGAAGACGGTGCCCCCGGTTGGCGGCCAGAGTTTTTATGGTTCGTTTTCGTCCGATAGCTGCATGGTGTCCGCCGGTGGCGGCGGGTCCGTGGTGGGCTTCGGCATGAACGTGGCCATTCCGATCGAAGACCAGAAGTGCAGCCTGCGGCGCAATTTTGAACGCACCATGCAGGCCGCCGCGTCGACGAAGGACGCCGATCGTTCACGGCGGCTGGAAACGGCGGCAATCGACATCCTGTGCCAGACCGACGACCGCACCAAGGCGGCGTTGGTGGCGCAAGGCTTGTGCACCAATCCCGCCTTGACGACGGCCGATCACCGCTTTGACACGACGGCGGTCGCACAGGCGGCCCCGACCACGGCGACCGCCGGAGCGCCCGCTGTGGGGACGCAGCCCGCCGGCACTTTGGCGGCACCCTCGCAACCCCAGGCGCAATTACGCCCGCTTGCGACTACCGCCGCCTTGCAAGCGGTGCCGGTGCAAACCGCGCAAACCACCGCGCTGGCCTCGCCGCCGCTGCGCAATCCGCGCCTGGAGCGCCAGCGCTTCGCCGACCTGTATTCGCCGGGATGAACTGGGATGAACTGGGATGGCCGGGCTTGAAGCGGGGCCGGTCGCGATGAACCGGCTGGTGCCTACGCTGAGGGCGGGGGCGCCACGGCAGCGGTGGGTTCGGGCGGGTTCGGCGGGCCGGGGGGCGCCGATGCCAGCAGCATGGTGGGCGGCGACGAGACCTCCAGGCCCGCATCGTGCAGACGCTTCAGAACGGTGAACAGCAAGGCGCTGCGTACGCCATAGGCGGCGCGCGGCGACGATACGTAGCCCTTGGCGTTAAAGATCAGATGGCCATTTTCCAGGCCATCCAAAAATACATTGGGAGCCGGGGTGTCCAGCACATCTTCGTGGTCGGCAAAGGCTTGCAGCATCAGTTCGCGCACGGCTTCCGCATCCGTTGACAGCGGCAGGGGCAGCTTGATCTGCACCAACCCAAGCGGATTGGACCGCGTCACGTTGCGCACCGTCTTGGTCACGAACTCCGAGTTCGGAACGATCACGGTCGACCGGTCGCCCATCTGGATTTCCGTGGCGCGCACGTTGATGCGCAGGATGTCGCCTTCGACCCCGCCCAACGACACCCAATCGCCCACCTTGACCGGGCGCTCGGCCAGCAGGATCAGGCCGGACACAAAGTTCTGCACCACGGCTTGCAGGCCAAAACCGATACCCACGGACAGCGCGCTGGCAATCCACGCCACGCGTTCCAGGCCGATGCCGGCGGCGGACAGCGACAGGGCGAACGAGATCACAAAGCCCGCATAGCCGAACAAGGTGGCCGCCGACAGCTGCATCCCCGGGTCCAGCTCGGTAGTGGGCAGATAACGGTTGGACAGCCAACGCTTAAGCACCTTGACGCTAAGCAGTGACAAGGCCAGCACCATCAGCGCCTGCAAGACAGCGCCAGGCCGGATCTGCGCTTCTCCGATCGCCAGGCCTTTGCGCAGCTGGTCAAAGCGCTGGAGCAGGTCCATCGGGCCTTCGCCAAACGGTGCCAGCAGCAGGATGATGGCAAGCAGGCCCACCGCCACGCGGCCCACGCCGGACAGCAATACGGCCGCCTGGTCGCGCAGGCTGGGACCTTCGCGTTCGCCGTCGCGGTGGGACGTGCCCAGCAGCGTGCTGAAACCGTCTTCGATCAGTGTCGACAGCAGATAAGCGGACGCCATCACGATCAGGATCCACAGCACCTGTTTGGCCAGGAACGCGCCAAAGGCCACGTAGCCGGCCAGCAGGCTGGCCATGCCCAGGATCAGCACGGCCCAGACCGCGCCAAGCAACAGCGACACCCAGAAGGGCGCGGGCGCCTCGTTTTCCTGAACGATCTTGCGCCGCAAGCGCCGGCCGATGGCCAGCACCGTGCTCATGGTCGCCATGATCAACACGGCCACGATGCCGGTCAGCGTGATGGTCGTCGTCAGGCTGGCGTTAAGCAAAACGGGCAGGCGCTCGGCCAGCCAGATCATGACGACCAGCGTGCCCAGCAGATTGGGCAGCCAGTGCAAGCGCGCGGCGACCAGGTCATGGATAGGCGGCAAGCGCCACGACGGCCGGTTGCGCGACAGCAGCGCGTTGCCCAGGCCCGACACGTAGCCGCCGAAACAGACCGTGGCTACCAGCGTGGCCAACAGCGCGGCCGTGTTGTCGGACAGCTGCGAATTCCAGTCCAGGCCGGTATGGATCAGCAGGGCGATGACGCCCGGCGTCGCCACCGACAACATCACCTGCGCCACGGCCAGGAACGAGCGGCGCAGGCGGCCTGGCGGCACGCGCGTCGCGGTCAGCTTGAGGATCAGGCGGCCGATCCAGATTCGAAGTGCGATCACCAGCGCGGCCATGGCAATCAGCAGCAGCCAGCCCCATTTCGGTGTCTGTCCGATGGCTGTGGACAGGTCGTCACCCAAGGCTTCCAGGCGTTCCAGATCGCGCGGAAATTCGGAACGGAATTCCGTCCAGAACTGGCTCGACAGGAAGGAATCGCGGCGCTCGCCCATGCGCGCCTGGAATTGGGTTCGCCGCTGCGCCGAAATCTGTTCGGCGGTTTGGCCGGCGTCCACGGACAGCAGCCGGGCCAGCTTCAGCTGCGCGTCCAGGGCGCGGCTGTTCTTTTCCAGTTGCGCGCGCTGCGCCGCCACGTCGGGCGCTTCTTTTGCGCCGTCGGGCGGAGCGCCCAGCTCGCTCAGCCTGGCGGTCACGCTGGCCAGTTGCGGGGTCAGCGCTTCGGTAGCCGCATCGGCCTTGGACTGGATGTCCAGCGCGTCGCCGCGTTGCTTGACCAGGGCGGCGTCGTCGGTCTCGTCCGTGAAACGCTTGCGGATGTCGTCAATCTGCTTGCGAGCCGCCGCCAGCACCGCCTCGGTTTCAGTAGGGTTGGGCGGCGGCGCCGCGAAGGCGGGCATCAAGCACAGCGACAGCAGTATCGCGGCGAGAAAGGCGGCGAACGCGCGCATGCGCCCGTGGCGCAGGCTGGGGAAAAAAGGGGAGGGGATGGGGGTCATATTCCGGGGGCGAATCACTCGCGTCGAGGCGGCAGCATAACAAGCCGCGAGCCCCGCCGTTGCAACAAAAATAGTGCTGTGTCCCCGGTTCAAAATTCCTTTTGCCGCGTGGCAAGTCAGTCTTCTGCCCACCGGATAAATAGGGCCGGATTCCGCCCGAAAGGCCTGGACACCGCCGCTAGCCCAGGCGCCTTCGAAAATCCTGTTTACCAGGCCAACGTTTGGATTCAATCGGCGCGCGGCGCCGGCCCCCTCGTGCCGGACTTTTTGGGCTTGCCCAACACCGCGTCGCACACCTCCAGCCAGGCGCGCGCGGCGAACGACAGGTAGCCGGACCGCAACCAGATATGGCCCACCTCCCATTGCATGCCGGACTTGGCCAACTTGGCGGTGCTAAGCCCGCGCGTCTTGATGCGCTGCATCAGCGGTTCAGGCAGCAGCGCCACGCCAAGCCCGGCCGACGCCATTGCCACCAGAAAGTCCCAGTGCGCGCTTTGGGCGGCGATGCCGGGCTGAAAACCCGCGTCGGCAAACGCCTGGCGCAGCCGACGAGTGATGGCGAAGTCGTCGGTGGGGATCAGCAGCCGCGCGTCGCGCAGGGCGCTAAGGGGCAGCGACGTCTTTCCCGCCCAGGGCGCATCTGGCGGCCCGATCACCCAGATCGGGTAGCGCCCGAAGGGCTGCGCGGCCAGCCCACCGTCGGGCGCAATGGGCAGGATGGTGGCGCCTACCTCGAGTTCTCCGCTGGCGACCAGCGCCTCGACGGCTTGGCCGGTGCCTTCGCGCAAGGTCAGGTGGATGCCGGGGTGCAGTTCTCGGAAGCGCTTGACCACCGGCGTGAACAGCAAGTTGATCATCGGCGGAATACCCACTTCCAGCGCGCCCCGCCGCACGTCGGCGGTCTGGCGCAGTTCTTCGGTTAGTTGGCGCATGGTCTCCAGCACCTGCAAACCGCGCAGGTACATCACGCGCCCGGTATCGGTGGGCCGGGCGGTGTGCCCATCGCGAATGAGCAGCGGCGTGCCCGCCTCTTCTTCCAGCTGGCGGATCATTTTGCTGACGGTGGATTGCGTCACGAACAGCGTCTTGGCCGCTTGCGTGAAGCTGGCGTGCCTGACCGTTTCAACGAAATACCGCAATGCGCGCACGTCCATGGCGGCAGGCTCCCGGTGCGCTCGTGGGCGCAATGACCATTCAAACGATGAAAAAAACGACTGATTTGGATGATTTTAAGTCATTACGAGATTTCAACGCGCCTTCCTATACTGCGAAAAATTCGTCCCGGACGGCGGCAATGTGCCTGTGTCTGTGCCGGGATATCGGGAAACGCCGCGTCAGACGGCGCCCGGACGCGCAAGGCCGTCATGGTTGCGTCCGGCCGCAAGCCGTTGGCCTTTAAATGTGGAGACACCATGCATTCCGACCGTATTCGCCATCCCGGGCTGCTTGCCCGGATCACGTCCGCCGACCAGGCGGCATTGCTGATCAAGGACGGCATGACCGTCGGAATGAGCGGTTTCACGCGTGCGGGCGACTGTAAGTCCGTGCCGGCCGCGCTGGCCAGCCGCGCCGAACACGAGCCGCTGTCGATCACCTTGATTACGGGTGCGTCGTTGGGGCATGACACCGACAAGATGCTGGCCCAGGCAAACGTGCTGTCGCGCCGCATGCCGTTCCAGGTCGACACCACGTTGCGGCGCAAGATCAATCAGGGCGATATTGCCTTTATCGATCAGCATCTGTCCGAAACGGTCGAGCAATTGCGAGCCGGCCATATCGGACCGATCAACGTGGCGATTATCGAAGCAGCCGCCATTACCGAAACGGGCGCCATCGTGCCCACGATGTCGGTGGGAAATTCGGCGTCGTTCGCGCAGCAGGCCGACCAGATCATCATCGAATTGAATCTGGGTATCCCTGCTGCCATCGAAGGGCTGCACGACATCTACGTGCCCGCCGACCGCCCCGCGCGCCAGCCCATCGGCCTGGTGACCGCCGATCAACGTATCGGCCAGCCGTTCATCCAGGTGGACCCGGACAAGATCGCCGCCATCGTGATCACACACGAGCCGGACAGCCCTTCCAACGCCTTGCCGCCGGACGACGAAACCAATGCCATCGCCGGGCATATCAATACGTTCCTGCGCGGTGAAGTCGACGCCGGCCGCCTGACCAATGCGTTGTTGCCGTTGCAGGCCGGCATCGGCACCATCGCCAACGCCGTGCTGCACGGGTTTGAATCATCGGACTTCGAGGCGCTGACGATGTACTCGGAAGTGCTGCAAGACAGCGCCATCGAGTTGCTGGATCAGGGCAAGCTGGCGTTTGCGTCGGCCTCGTCCATTACCGTGTCCAAACCGGTGTACGACAAGATCTTGGCAAACCTGGAGCATTACCGCGAACGCATCGTGCTGCGGCCGCAAGAGATCAGCAATGCGCCCGAGATCGTTCGTCGGTTGGGCATTATCGCCATCAATACGGCATTGGAATTCGATATTTACGGCAACGTGAATTCCACGCACGTCGGCGGTACGCACATGATGAACGGCATCGGAGGCTCGGGCGATTTCGCGCGCAACGCGCACTTGGCCATCTTTGTGTCCAAGTCGATGGCCAAGGGCGGCGATATCTCAAGCGTGGTGCCCATGGTGTCCCATGTGGACCATACCGAGCACGATGTCGACGTGCTGGTTACGGAATGCGGCCTGGCCGACCTGCGCGGTTTGGCGCCGCGTGAACGCGCCCGCGTCATTATCCAGAATTGCGTGCACCCGTCCTACCGTGCGGCATTGCAGGATTATTTTGATCGCGCTTGCCAGCGCGGGGGCCAAACCCCGCATCTGCTGGAAGAGGCCTTTTCGTGGCACCAGCGTTTCAACGAAACGGATTCGATGCAGGCTGACAAACCGGCGACGCGCAAAGCTGCTTAAGCCGGCGTCACTGGCGGGCTGGCCCCGCGTCCGTGCCCGTGTCCGTGTCCGTGTCCGTGTCCGTGTCGGACGAAGGCGTAACCAGCGCGCAGCGGGACAACTCCAGCTCTTCGTGCAGCCACTGTTTCAACGCGACGAGCGGCGCCCACTCGCGCAGGCTTGGCGGATAAACCAAGTGGTAGGTCTGCGCCTGCTCATAGTGCACGCGCATGGGCGACACGCGCACGAGCCGTCCCGCGCAAAGCGCATCTGCCGCGAGTAGCTCGCGGCCAAGAGTGATGCCCAGCCCTTGTTCGGCGGCCTGCAACATCATGCCGGCGTCGTTGAACGTGGCGACGGGCGTAACGAGCGTGCGCAGACCCGCCGCGTTGAACCAGTGTTGCCACATTTCCCGCTCGCCCAGCAACGGCTGGCGGGCCAGCGTTTGCGCCGTGTCGTCTTCCAGCGACGCGGCGGTTTCTGGCGACGCCAAGGCGATCAAGGGCAACGGCATGTCGAACAACGGTTCGGACTCCACGCCCGCCCACGGTCCGCGGCCAAATCGCAGGGCCGCATGAAATCCGTCCCGAACCAGATCGACCACCTGTTGGGACGTCTCGATCTCAAGCGACACACCCGGATGGCGCGCACGCCAACGCGCCATGCGCGGCAATAGCCAACGCTGAGCGAATGAAGGCAGTACCGACACGCGCAGCCGTTGCTCACTACCGGTAGCCGATGCGGCGGCCGCCATGACGCCTTCGTCCAGCAGGGCCAGCGCGCTCTGCACGCTGCACAACAACGCCGCGCCGGCGCTATTCAAGACAATGCCGCGTCCGCTGCGCTCAAACAGCGCGAAACCCAGTTGCTCTTCCAATCCCTTGATTTGCTGGCTGACCGCGCTGTGCGTCAAATGCAGGCGCTCGGCGGCGGCGCGCAGGTTCTGCAATTCGGCAACGGCCCTGAAAGCGGGCAGGGTGTTGAGCGGGAGGCGCATGGCGGAATGTTCGGGCATTAAGTGGGTGGTTAGCGTAACTGACCAATAGGCCAAAAACAATTGGATTTTCATCGGGTATTTGGGCGGCTACGCTTACCGAATCGTCAAACGCAATAAGGAGACGGTCATGTCTGCCCAACTTTCACCTGTTTCACCGTCATTCCCGGCTACCGCGTCCGGCGGGCACCCGAGCTTTCAGCCAGGCGCCGGGTTGGTGCCGCTGCTGTGGGCGGCATTCCGCTTGTGGCGCGTGCAGTCTCGCATGCGTAACGTGGCCGCCGACATGGACCCTCGCATCATGCAAGACGTCGGCGTACCGGAGTGGCTGGTTCACGAAACCACCGTGCACCGCGAACTGGCCCGCCTGCGCAACGTGGACTATCTGCGCTGGTAGACGTCTCCACCCGCGATAAGCGTGGCAGGCTTTGTCGCTATATATAGGGGCGGGGCGCGCCAAGGGCATCCTCTATATATAGAGAGGCAGGAGGAAGCCCTGGTCGGCGCACCCTATGCGTCGACGTTTGAGTCGTCTTCATGACAGGCCCGAAACTTGTGCTATAGTCTCGCTCCTTCGCAGTTCAGACATTTTGAACGGCGAAGCCAAGCAGTACGACGGGCTCCGGCCTGCCGCCAAGCAGCCAGCGATGGCAGTCAGGTGGGATTGCAAGGAATGGTGCAAATCAGGCAAAAGCCAGTTGCACAATCTGCAAAAATCGTGCTATAGTCTTGGGCTTGGCTGGTGATGACGAGCAAGGGTTTACCCGGATCGAAATCGCAAGCCACCTGAGTAGTAACCGACCTCTGGTTTCCAGAGTCGCCCTAGCGAAAGCCGGTGGCGGGGTTGCAAGATAGGATGCAAATTAGGCAAGAGCCGGTTGCATAATCTGCAAAAGTCGTGTTATAGTTTCAGGCTTGGCAGTTGCCGAAAACTTAGGGTTTACCCGGATGGGTGTTCTGATGTTTCGGTAGCTGCTAAAGAGAGCAGACCTGAAGAGGTCGCAGGCAAGAAAGCGGTGGCGCGAAAGCGAACGAAGCTGACTTGACAAGCGATAAAAACTTCTTCATAATCTCGCCTCTCTGCTGCTGAAAACAGCAAGCGACGCGAGGCAAAAGCCGCGCAGCGCGGGCAGGATCAGCAGGTAGCAGTAAGTAGTTTGTAGTACCGAATTTGCAGTACCGCTCTTTAACAATTAAACAACCGATAAGTGTGGGCGCTTGATGCGATGCACTGTGATTCAAGTCTGGGGTTAAACCTTGGCTTGCTTCACAAGCACAATGAAATCAAGTGCTCACTAGAAGTGAAGTACCTTAGACGTCAAGTTTAAGAACATACCTCACTTCCTTTGAGTAGCGACGTATGACCTGGTTCGGATTTATTCGGACCAAGAATACGAAACAAATACAGAGATTAAACTGAAGAGTTTGATCCTGGCTCAGATTGAACGCTAGCGGGATGCCTTACACATGCAAGTCGAACGGCAGCACGGACTTCGGTCTGGTGGCGAGTGGCGAACGGGTGAGTAATGTATCGGAACGTGCCTAGTAGCGGGGGATAACTACGCGAAAGCGTAGCTAATACCGCATACGCCCTACGGGGGAAAGCAGGGGATCGCAAGACCTTGCACTATTAGAGCGGCCGATATCGGATTAGCTAGTTGGTGGGGTAACGGCTCACCAAGGCGACGATCCGTAGCTGGTTTGAGAGGACGACCAGCCACACTGGGACTGAGACACGGCCCAGACTCCTACGGGAGGCAGCAGTGGGGAATTTTGGACAATGGGGGAAACCCTGATCCAGCCATCCCGCGTGTGCGATGAAGGCCTTCGGGTTGTAAAGCACTTTTGGCAGGAAAGAAACGTCATGGGCTAATACCCCGTGAAACTGACGGTACCTGCAGAATAAGCACCGGCTAACTACGTGCCAGCAGCCGCGGTAATACGTAGGGTGCAAGCGTTAATCGGAATTACTGGGCGTAAAGCGTGCGCAGGCGGTTCGGAAAGAAAGATGTGAAATCCCAGAGCTTAACTTTGGAACTGCATTTTTAACTACCGAGCTAGAGTGTGTCAGAGGGAGGTGGAATTCCGCGTGTAGCAGTGAAATGCGTAGATATGCGGAGGAACACCGATGGCGAAGGCAGCCTCCTGGGATAACACTGACGCTCATGCACGAAAGCGTGGGGAGCAAACAGGATTAGATACCCTGGTAGTCCACGCCCTAAACGATGTCAACTAGCTGTTGGGGCCTTCGGGCCTTGGTAGCGCAGCTAACGCGTGAAGTTGACCGCCTGGGGAGTACGGTCGCAAGATTAAAACTCAAAGGAATTGACGGGGACCCGCACAAGCGGTGGATGATGTGGATTAATTCGATGCAACGCGAAAAACCTTACCTACCCTTGACATGTCTGGAATTCCGAAGAGATTTGGAAGTGCTCGCAAGAGAACCGGAACACAGGTGCTGCATGGCTGTCGTCAGCTCGTGTCGTGAGATGTTGGGTTAAGTCCCGCAACGAGCGCAACCCTTGTCATTAGTTGCTACGAAAGGGCACTCTAATGAGACTGCCGGTGACAAACCGGAGGAAGGTGGGGATGACGTCAAGTCCTCATGGCCCTTATGGGTAGGGCTTCACACGTCATACAATGGTCGGGACAGAGGGTCGCCAACCCGCGAGGGGGAGCCAATCCCAGAAACCCGATCGTAGTCCGGATCGCAGTCTGCAACTCGACTGCGTGAAGTCGGAATCGCTAGTAATCGCGGATCAGCATGTCGCGGTGAATACGTTCCCGGGTCTTGTACACACCGCCCGTCACACCATGGGAGTGGGTTTTACCAGAAGTAGTTAGCCTAACCGTAAGGGGGGCGATTACCACGGTAGGATTCATGACTGGGGTGAAGTCGTAACAAGGTAGCCGTATCGGAAGGTGCGGCTGGATCACCTCCTTTCAGAGCTTAAGTGCTCGTGTTAAGCGTCCACTCTTATCGGTTGTTTTTTGTAGCTGGGGTCAGTCTTGTTTGACCCCGCGTAGAAGCTAACGCATAGCGCTGCTTGCAGCGCTATGCGTTGGGTTTTACTCAACAGCTATATTCGTTCTTTAACAATCTGGAAGAAGCACAACGAAATGTACTTATTAAGTACTCGGCGCAAGCTGAAGAAAATAAGTACGGGTTGTGATTGCATTATTTTGTTCCAAGTTCTCAAGACTGAGGTGAATAACCTCAGACTGCTTTGAAACTTATGAACGGCACAAACGCTAATACTCAGGTCCTATAGCCTACAGCGTTATAGGATCAAGCGACTAAGTGCATATGGTGGATGCCTTGGCGATCACAGGCGATGAAGGACGTAGTAGCCTGCGAAAAGCTACGGGGAGCTGGCAAACAAGCTTTGATCCGTAGATGTCCGAATGGGGAAACCCACTGCAGCAATGCAGTATCCCTAGCTGAATACATAGGCTAGTGGAAGCGAACCGGGTGAACTGAAACATCTCAGTAGCTCGAGGAAAAGAAATCAACCGAGATTCCGAAAGTAGTGGCGAGCGAAATCGGAAGAGCCTTTACGTTTTAGCGCGCAAGATAGTCGAACGGAATGGAAAGTCCGGCCGTAGCAGGTGATAGCCCTGTAGATGAAATCTTGTGTGTGGAACTAAGCGTAAGACAAGTAGGGCGGGACACGTGAAATCCTGTTTGAAGATGGGGGGACCATCCTCCAAGGCTAAATACTCGTGATCGACCGATAGTGAACCAGTACCGTGAGGGAAAGGCGAAAAGAACCCCGGAAGGGGAGTGAAATAGATCCTGAAACCGTATGCATACAAACAGTAGGAGCCTCCTTGTGGGGTGACTGCGTACCTTTTGTATAATGGGTCAGCGACTTACATTCAGTGGCAAGGTTAACCGAATAGGGAAGCCGTAGCGAAAGCGAGTCCGAATAGGGCGATTCAGTCGCTGGGTGTAGACCCGAAACCAGATGATCTATCCATGGCCAGGTTGAAGGCACGGTAACACGTGCTGGAGGACCGAACCCACTAATGTTGAAAAATTAGGGGATGAGCTGTGGATAGGGGTGAAAGGCTAAACAAATCTGGAAATAGCTGGTTCTCTCCGAAAACTATTTAGGTAGTGCCTCAAGTATTACTGCGGGGGGTAGAGCACTGTTATAGCTAGGGGGTCATGGCGACTTACCAAACTATGGCAAACTCCGAATACCCGCAAGTACAGCTTGGGAGACAGAGCACCGGGTGCTAACGTCCGGACTCAAGAGGGAAACAACCCAGACCGCCAGCTAAGGTCCCGAATTATCGCTAAGTGGGAAACGAAGTGGGAAGGCATAGACAGTCAGGAGGTTGGCTTAGAAGCAGCCATCCTTTAAAGAAAGCGTAATAGCTCACTGATCGAGTCGTCCTGCGCGGAAGATGTAACGGGGCTAAGCGATAAACCGAAGCTGCGGGTGTGCACTTTTAGTGCACGCGGTAGGAGAGCGTTCTGTAAGCCTGCGAAGGTGGCTTGTAAAGGCTGCTGGAGGTATCAGAAGTGCGAATGCTGACATGAGTAGCGATAAAGGGGGTGAAAAGCCCCCTCGCCGTAAGTCCAAGGTTTCCTGCGCAACGTTCATCGGCGCAGGGTGAGTCGGCCCCTAAGGCGAGGCAGAGATGCGTAGCTGATGGGAAACTGGTTAATATTCCAGTACCGTCGTACAGTGCGATGGGGGGACGGATCGCGGAAGATCATCAGGGTGTTGGATGTCCCTGTTGCTGTATCGAAGATGGCGCTTAGGCAAATCCGGGCGCGTAAATCAAGGGTATGGCACGAGCGAGCATTGCTTGCGAAGTGATTGGAAGTGGTTCCAAGAAAAGCCTCTAAGCTTCAGCTGTACGAGACCGTACCGCAAACCGACACAGGTGGACGGGATGAATATTCCAAGGCGCTTGAGAGAACTCAGGAGAAGGAACTCGGCAAATTGATACCGTAACTTCGGGAGAAGGTATACCCCGGTAGTGTGAAGCGCCTGCGCGCTTAGCATGATGGGGTCGCAGAGAATCGGTGGCTGCGACTGTTTATTAAAAACACAGCACTCTGCAAAGACGAAAGTCGACGTATAGGGTGTGACGCCTGCCCGGTGCCGGAAGGTTAAGTGATGGGGTGCAAGCTCTTGATCGAAGCCCCGGTAAACGGCGGCCGTAACTATAACGGTCCTAAGGTAGCGAAATTCCTTGTCGGGTAAGTTCCGACCTGCACGAATGGCGTAACGATGGCCACACTGTCTCCTCCTGAGACTCAGCGAAGTTGAAGTGTTTGTGATGATGCAATCTACCCGCGGCTAGACGGAAAGACCCCATGAACCTTTACTGTAGCTTTGCATTGATCTGTGAACCGGCCTGTGTAGGATAGGTGGGAGGCTTTGAAGCGTGGTCGCTAGATCACGTGGAGCCATCCTTGAAATACCACCCTGGTTTGTTTGCGGTTCTAACCTTGGTCCGTTATCCGGATCGGGGACAGTGCATGGTGGGCAGTTTGACTGGGGCGGTCTCCTCCCAAAGTGTAACGGAGGAGTTCGAAGGTACGCTAGGTACGGTCGGAAATCGTGCTGATAGTGCAATGGCATAAGCGTGCTTGACTGTGAGACTGACAAGTCGAACAGGTGCGAAAGCAGGACATAGTGATCCGGTGGTTCTGAATGGAAGGGCCATCGCTCAACGGATAAAAGGTACTCTGGGGATAACAGGCTGATACCGCCCAAGAGTTCATATCGACGGCGGTGTTTGGCACCTCGATGTCGGCTCATCTCATCCTGGGGCTGTAGCCGGTCCCAAGGGTATGGCTGTTCGCCATTTAAAGAGGTACGTGAGCTGGGTTTAAAACGTCGTGAGACAGTTTGGTCCCTATCTGCCGTGGGCGTTGGATACTTGACGGAGCCTGCTCCTAGTACGAGAGGACCGGAGTGGACGTACCTCTGGTGTACCGGTTGTCATGCCAATGGCATTGCCGGGTAGCTAAGTACGGAAGAGATAACCGCTGAAGGCATCTAAGCGGGAAACTCGTCTGAAGATTAGGTATCCCGGGGACTTGATCCCCCTAAAGAGTCGTTCGAGACCAGGACGTTGATAGGTCGGGTGTGGAAGCGCAGTAATGCGTTAAGCTAACCGATACTAATTGCTCGTGAGGCTTGATCCTATAACACTGATGGTTATTGACCTGGTGATATAGCGTTCCAAGTGTCGTTCAATACAAAATCTGGCTGCACCGTCAGCAGCCAG
The DNA here is from genome assembly GCF_003600685.1 of Achromobacter sp. B7. Lineage (NCBI taxonomy): Bacteria > Pseudomonadati > Pseudomonadota > Betaproteobacteria > Burkholderiales > Alcaligenaceae > Achromobacter > Achromobacter sp. B7. The sequence continues at coordinate 4,478,661 of NZ_CP032084.1, read as the reverse complement.
CCAACACCAATTACGACCCCCCTGTGCATGATCATCGAGCTAGCCTCTGATCATCCACACGTTGTGTTTCTTCCAAGATTGGAGCCGCTGCGCTAACCCGCAACCGCTCAACCAGTTACGCCTGACGACCATAGCAAGGTGGTACCACTCCTTCCCATCCCGAACAGGACAGTGAAACGCCTTCGCGCCGATGATAGTGGACGGACGTCTGTGAAAGTAGGTCATCGTCAGGCTTTTATTGCGCAAAACCCCACAGGTAATCCTGTGGGGTTTTGTTTTTTGCGCATCCCAGACGTTGCAAGTACAGATCATTTAAACCCCCTCGTAGCTCGCGCTGCGAGGGGGTTTTGTTTTTTATTTTGCGCGAACCAGACGACGACTGCTTATGGCAGCTGGCGGCGCAATGCTTCGAAGAACAATTCTGACTGAAGACGTTCGCTTTGAATCTGCGCGGCGACTTTGGTGGCGATGTCAGCGTTTACCGGTTTGAGCGGACGGCCAGTAGATTGCGCAAGGACCTGCGCTGCGCAAGCGCGTTCCAGGAAAAACAAATCGTCGTAAGCGTAGTCCAGCCGTTCGCCGCAAACCACAACGCCGTGATTGCCAAGGAAGACGATGTCCGCGCCTTGCATGGCATGCGCAATGCGCTCGCCCTCGGTGACGTCCAGGGCCAGGCCGTTGTAGTTTTCGTCGATGGCAAGCCTGCCGTGGAACCGCATTGCGTTTTGAGACAGCGTTGTGTCCAGACCTCGATCTGCGGTAAGCGTCAGTGCCGTGGCATATGGCATATGCGTGTGCAGGACACAGGCCTTGCCCGCGATACGGTGGATGGCAGCGTGAATAAACATCGCCGTGGGTTCAACGGCATGTCGACCGGCCAGTTTGTTTCCTTGCGCATCGATCAGGACAATGTCGTCGGCTTGAACTTCATTCCACATGAGACCGCGGGGATTCAGCAGAAAGTGGTCGGGGTCACCAGGCAACGCCACGCTGAAGTGATTGCAGACGCCTTCGCCCAGGCCATGAGCCGCAGCCGCCCGCAAGGCCAAAGCCAAGTCGGCGCGAAGCGCAGTCACGGGTTCCGCGTGATATAGGGCGTCTGCGAAATGGGGTTCTTGATTCATGTCTGCCTTAAGGCTTAGGGAGGGGTAAGGGAACGCGCCTGATCCGACTATAGAGGGCCAGGCTGCGGCGTTATAACCAACCGGCGCTGCGAAAAACTCCTGGCACCCGGTCCAATGTCGGTACGGTAGCGTCCGGACGATAGTCAGGCAATAGCTGACGGCCTGTTCCCCGATCGATCCAGACGCATCGGAAGCCGATGTCGCGGGCAGCGGCATGGTCAAGATGTGGACTGGCGCAAATATGCACGATGTCGTCTGGCGTGACGCCAAGGCTCTGATGAGCATGCGCGAAGATTTTGCGAGACGGCTTATAGGCGCCCGCGGATTCGGCCGTGATCACCCGGTCGATATGCCCGCCCAGCTGCGCGACGTTGCCGGCAATGATGTCTTCATCGGTATTCGAAATGATGCAAAGTCGGAAACCTGCCTGTTTCAGCGTGGCCAACGTGTCCACGACTTCCGGAAACGGTGGCATGGCGGATATGCTGCCTGTCAGTATGTCGGCATCTTCTGGTCGATATGGCAGCCCAAAGTCCTGCATCGTCAATCGTAGCGACTCGCGCGAGATGTCGGCAAAGCTGCGATGGGGCGGAGTGCGTTCCAGGCGATGCTCGTGCTGGTCGTACGCGTGCAGGAACGCATCGGCTGTGGGCGCTGAATGCGCCGGCGGCTTGCCAGCCAGGATGCGGGCAACCGCCGCCTGTAGCCCTTCGTCCCACTGGATCAGCGTGCCGTAACAGTCAAACGTCAGCCACTGCGGGCGGGGAAGCGAATTCAACGGCATGGTGGATCCCTAAGAAAAATAGAAGAATCCTCAGCGTAGGACGTCCTGCATCAAGTCGTAAAATTAATAATAGAACTCCTCTCAGTTGATAAACGAATATCAAGGCCGCCATGCTTGACCTGGAACTCTTGAGAACGCTGGTTTGCGTTGCCGATGAAGGCAGTTTCACCCGCGCTGCCCAGCGCGTGCATCGCACACAATCCACCGTCAGCCAGCAGGTGCGCAAGCTGGAGCAGACGGTGGGCAAGACATTGCTGCTGCGCGACCGAACCGGCAGCAATGTGTCTGCGACCGAGGATGGCGAGGTGATGCTTGCGTACGCCCGCCGCCTGTTAGCCATTGCCGATGAGGCCGAACATGCCTTGATGGCGCCACAGGCAGCGCGTGTTTTACGCCTGGGCATTCCTGAAGACTTCGACGTGGCGCGGCTGACGTTGCTGTTGGCGCGATTCGCGGCCAGCCATCCCGGCGTCCGGCTGGAAACCGCCAGTGGTATGAGCACCGAGCTACGCGCCAAACTGGGTTCCGGCGACTTGGACCTGGCCCTGATCAAACGCGAGCCCGACGACGGCCCATGCCTGGCGGCATGGCCCGAGCGTCTGGTCTGGATCGGCGCCAAGCGACACGCTGCGCTGGCGCCGCATTGCCCCGTGCCGTTGGTGATGTTTCCGCACGGCTGCATCTATCGCAAGCGGATGATTTACGCGTTGGAAAGCGCCGGTCGCGCCTGGTACGGCGCTTATCACAGCCATAGCCTTGCTGGCGTGCAGGCGGCCGTGGCGGCGGGGCTGGGCGTGAGCTTGTTGCCCGCGTTTGCCACTCTGGAATCGCATCATGTGCTGATGGCGCGCGACGGGTTCGATCCGGTGCCGTCGACCGAGTTGGCTATCGTCAGCAATCGCCGCGTGCCAGGCAGCATCGAGCAACAACTCGTGTGCGCGTTGCAGCAGGCCATAGAAGCCGACACGCGCGACCCGGCGATGGCGTGAACGCCGGCGTTCAAGTCACATCGCCGTCCACGTAGTACCACTGCCCGTCTTCACGCACGAAGCGACTGACTTCGTGCATGCGATGCGCGCGGCCTGCCTGGCGGCTGCGGGCCACGAATTCCACGGTGGCGTGATCGGCGTCCTGTTCGCGCGCTTGTTTGATGGACAGCCCCAGCCATTTCAAGTCCGGCGGATTCGGGTCCAGCGTTGCGGGCCGCGTCCTGGGATGCCAACTGGCTAGCAGGTAAGGCAGTTTGTCCAGGACGAAAGCGCTGTATCGCGATCGCATCAGCGCCTCGGCGGTGGGCGCCTGCATGGCCAGGGGGCCTTCATGCCAGCGGCCGCAGCAGCGGTCGTAGGCCGCGCCGCCGCAAGGGCACGGAGCGGCCAGGGAAGCAGATTTCTTGGTCACGGTTTGGCAGCGGTGCGTATCAGGCTCGCAGGTCGTTGTATTCGGGATGGCGGCGCATGTAGACCTCGGCATACGAGCACAATGGCCGGACTTTCCAGCCATTGGCGCGCGCGGTATCCAGCGCTGACCGGGTCAGTTCCGCAGCGATGCCGCGCCCGCCGACCTGGCTGGGGACGCCGGTGTGCACGATGGCCATCGTGTCGCCTTGCAACTGGTAGTCCAACACGCAAAGCACGCCGTCGACGGTGGCGGTGAAGCGGGATTGACGGGGGTCCTGGGTGACAACAGTCATTCGAAGGCTCCTTGGATGCACCGGTGGGTCAGCCGGCATTCATCCGATGATCGGTAATCGGTAATCGGCAGTCGTAAGCAAACAGCTTAACGCGTCAGCGCCCGGGGGCAGAGGGCTGCACCGTCGACTTATCGGTGCAACACCTTGATCAACGCCGTCAGTTGGGCGTCGCGCGTTTGCACCATGTCGGCGATGCTGCGCCGGCCCGCCTCGGCGTTGACGCCTTCGATGAGTTTGCACTGTAGTTCCGGAGTGACCTCGGGTGTGCCCAGGTCGTCCCACCAGGTTTGCACCGGGCCCAGCAGGTGGTCCATGAAATGCGCCAGGCCGCCCGCGCCACCGCCCAGGTTGAACGTCATGTGGGGTCCGAACAATGCCCAGCGCAACCCCGGCCCTTGCGACACCGCGGCGTCGATATCGGCCACGCTGGCGACGTTTTCGGCGGCCAGATGGATGGCCTCGCGCCAAACGGCCGCTTGCAGACGGTTGGCGATATGACCCGGCACTTCCTTGTTCAGCCGGATCGGGTATTTGCCCATGGCCCGGTAGAACGCGATGCTTTGCTCGATGACTTCAACCGACGTCTTGTCGCCCCCCACCACTTCCACAAGCGGAATCAGATGCGGCGGATTGAACGGATGCCCGATGACGAAGCGCTCCGGGTGTTGGCAGCGCGATTGCAGACGGCTCATGATCAGGCCCGACGAACTTGAGGCCACGATCACGCGAGGCGGCAGTAGGGCGTCCATCCGCGCAAAGAGTTCGATCTTGAAGTCCTCGCGTTCGGGCGCGTTTTCCTGCACGAAGTCCACATCCACCAAGGCCGTCGCCAAGTCCGGCTCGAACAGCAGGGCGTCCGGCGACGCGCCTTCCACGACGCGGCCCAATTCCTTCAGCACGGGCCAGGCGGCCTGAACGCGCGCGCGCGTTTGTGCTTCGGCGTCGGCGGCGGGGTCGCTGACCACCACCGTCAGCCCATGCGCCAGGAACAGTGCTGCCCAACTGGCCCCGATGGTGCCGGCGCCAACGATGGCGATGCGGCGGATGGCTGGCGTGGGCGTGGCAGGGTGCGGCATAGGGCTCTCCGAGTGGCAGGGATCGGCCCATATTGTGATGCAAACGCCCCGCGCTTGCATGCCCGCCTTATGCGTTATGCGCGCGACGCAAGTGACGCCAGACCAGCCCGACCCCCGCCGCGTAGCTTGCGGCGATCACGCCGTAGGCGACGGGCAGGGTCGCGTTCCAGTCGGGCAGCACATGCATGATGGTGCCCATCAATGCCACCCCGACCAATGCGCCGGACTGCCGATTCGCGTTCAATGCCGCCGCCGCGCTGTTGGCGTGGTGCTTGCCCGAACTCTGCATCACAATGCCGGTCATCGCGGGCACGGCGATTCCCACGCCCAGATTGCCCAGCGCAACCAGGATGGCGAAGGGCCAGTAGGCGATCGTGGGCGTGAAGGCGACGATCCCCAAGGCGCTCATGGTGGCGGCCAGCGACATGCCCCCCAATAGCGCTGCCGACACATTCCAGCGCGCGGATACACGCCCCGAAATCAAATTGCCGATTGAAAAAACCGCAAGCATCGGCACCAGCTGGATACCGGTCTGAAGCGCGTCGGCGCCGCGCGCATGTTGCAGGAACAAGCTAAGCAGGAACAACTGCCCGTACGAAGCAAGATTGATCAGGAAGCCCACCGCGTTGGCCGCCGCAAAGTGCGGCGTCTGGAACAGGACGCGGGGCAGTATCGGTTCGGCGTGGCGGCGTTCGCGCCGCACCAGCAATACGATGGCCAGGGCGCACAAGGCGGTGACGCCGGCAATGCGCGGCGACGTCCAGCCGTAGGCGTTGCCCTGGATCAGCACGAAGCACAACGACGACAACGCGATTACGCCCAGCAGGTGGCTGATCGGGTTCAGCGCGCGCGGCCGGCGCGGGGCCGCCTGGATGCGGCGGCGGGCAAGCCACAGCCCGACGACGCCCAACGGCAGGTTGATAAGAAAGATGCCGCGCCAACCGAATTGATGGATCAACACACCGCCCAGCAAGGGGCCGGTGGCGCCCGCCACCGCGACGATCGCCGACCAGGCGGCCAGCATGCGGTTGCGCACGTGGTCGTCGTCGTAGGCGTGCGTCAGCAAGCTTAGCGAGCTGGGCATGAACAGCGCGGCGCCCAGGCCTTGCAGCATGCGGGCCGCGATCAATGTGTTGGCGTCGGGCGCCAGGCCGCACAGCAATGAGGCAAACGTAAACACGGCCAGGCCGGCAAGATAAACCGTTTTGGCCCCATAGCGGTCGGCCAGCGCGCCGGCCACCAACAGCAGCGCGGCAAACGTCAGCGTGTAACCGTCGACGATCCAGACCAGATCCGTCAAGGGAACGACAAACTGCACGGCAATGCTGGGCAGCGCCACGTTGACCACGGTCACGTCCAGCATGGCCATGACGAAACCGATGGCCAGGGTGACTAGCGGCAGCCAGGCAGTGGCCGGCTTGGCGTCGAGGGAGGGCACGGGGTGTGATGGGCAGGCGGTGTTCATGAGAGGCAGACGGCGGGATTCCAAGGACTGAAGCTTAGAAGTTTTCGGGTATGCAAAAAAGCCGAAATACTGCTTTATAGTGATGCATAAATGCATCGCGGTTCCCAGGGTGGCAGGGCTGAAACGCGTTCGGGATGCCAATGGACTGAAGCGAGGGTCAGCGCTATGGATTGGGACAATGCCAGGATCTTCCTGGCGATTTATCGCGTGGGAACGCTGCGTGGGGCGGCGGCATTGCTGCAGATCGACCAGGCAACGGCGGGCCGGCGCCTGGCCGCGCTGGAGTCATCGCTGGACGCGCGCCTGTTTCTGCGCACCCCTGGCGGGTACGTGCCCACGCCGGCGGGCGAATTGGCGTTCGCCGCGGCGGAGCGCATGGAGTCGGCCGCCGACCAGCTGCAGCGGCAGATGCAGGGGCTGGACCATCGCCTGTCGGGCGTGGTGCGTGTGGCGGCATCCGAAACCGTGGCCAGCTACTTCATCATGGAGGCGGTGCGCCGCGTGCATGTCCAGCATCCGGACATACGCGTGGTGCTGTCGGCGTCGATACAGATCAGCAACTTGACCCGTCGCGAAGCGGATTTGGCCATCCGGAACGTCAAGCCTGACAGCCCCGATTTGATCCAGCGCCACCTGGCCCGCAAGGAAGTCGGTCTGTATGCCTCGCGCGAATATCTTGCCGCGCACGGTGAGCCCAAACCGGGTACGGCCTTCGCCGGGCATACCTTGGTGACGTACCAGCAGGCGGTCTTGCCCGGCTGGTCGGACACGTTTTGCGGCGAGCCGACGGGCAACGGGCGCATCGCGATCGAGCTCAATTCCGGGATGATGATACTTGCCGCCGTGGTGGCCGGCCTGGGCATCGGCGAGCTGCCCACCCACATGGCGCCGGATTATCCCGACCTGGTCCGTATCTGGCCGGGTCGCAGCGAACCGTATGATTTGTGGCTGGTCATGCACGGGGACCTGAACCGCACCGCGCGCGTGCGCGCCGTGGCCGACGCCATCGTCCAGGTGTTCGAAGAAGACAAATAGCCGCGCAACTGCGGTAAGCCGTGGCTTGTCGAGCCGCGCGACAGGCGCTAAGGTTTGCGTGCCCCGCAGGAAAACCACGAATCAGGAGTGACGCGTGTCCGATCTTTGGCGTTTATCCGCAGTTGAGCTTGCCTCTCTAATCCGACAGCGCGACGTATCGGCTGTCCAGGCCGCGCAAAGCGCATTGGACCGGCTCGATGCCGTCAACCCCGCGCTTAATGCCGTGGTCGATCATCGCCCTGACGAGGTCCTGGCCCGGGCACGCGAGGTCGATGCGCAGCTGGCACGCGGCGAAGATCCCGGCTTGCTGGCCGGTGTGCCCGTTACGGTCAAGGTCAACGTCGACCAGGCAGGCTACGCCACGACCAACGGCGTCAGCCTGCAAAAAGACGTGATCGCCGCGCAGAACAGCCCCGTCGTCGACAACCTGCTGCGCGCCGGCGCGGTGATTCTTGGCCGCACGAACACGCCCGCGTTTTCGTTGCGCTGGTTCACGGGTAACGGCCTGCACGGGGACACGCACAACCCGCGCAACAAGGCATTGACGCCAGGTGGCTCGTCGGGTGGCGCGGCATCGGCGGTGGCGGCGGGCATCGGCCATCTGGCCCATGGCACCGATATCGCCGGGTCCATCCGCTACCCCGCCTACGCCTGCGGCGTGCACGGGTTGCGGCCATCGCTGGGCCGCGTGCCCGCGTACAACGCGGCCTTGCCGGAACGTTCCATCGGCGGCCAATTGACGGCCGTGTCGGGGCCATTGGGGCGCACCATTGCCGACGTGCGCTTGGGGCTGGCGGCCATGTCCGCGCGTGACCCTCGCGACCCTTGGTGGGTGCCGGCGCCGCTTGTGGGCCCCGACGTTCCCCGCCGCGCCGCGCTGTGCGTGAACCCGGATGGCATGAACCCCGAGCCCGCTGTCGTCAAGGCATTGCAGGAAGCCGCGCGCAGGCTTAGCGACGCAGGCTGGACGGTGGACACACTGGACGCCGTGCCACCCATGCAAGAGGCGGCCGACTTGCAGATCCGCATGTGGATGGCGGACGGCTATGAGGCCATGTTGGCGGCGGCCGAAAAGGAAGGCGACCCAGGGGCTTTGGTGGCCCTGCGCGGCCAGCGCGACAAGGCCGCCGACGCAAACCTGAACAATTTTTCCGCGGTGCTGACGCGTCGGGCTACGTTGACCCGCTTGTGGGAAATCTTCCTTTCCGAATATCCGGTGCTGTTGCTGCCGGTATCCGCGGAATTGCCCTTTCCCGACAATCTGGATTTGCAGGGCGACGCGGCTTACGCGCGCGTGTGGCGTGCGCAAATGACGCAGATCGGCGTGCCCTTCATGGGCTTGCCCGGGCTGTCGGTAGCGATGGGCAACGCCATGAGCAGCGTCGGGCAAAGCCCCATCGGGGTGCAGATCGTTGCGGGACGCTATCGCGAAGATCTATGCCTGGCCGCTGGCGAAATTATCGAGGCGGGCGATGCCGCCGTCACCATCGCCGAACCGGACTTCAAACCCGCACCGCGTTGACGGCGTGCGGCCTTGCGTTAGCCCGACGCCCTAGCTGCCAAACCGCACGCGCAGCACGCCGAGCTCGCCGTAGACGAGCTCGATGTCTTGATGCGCCGGCACGTCCAGGAACCCGGCATACGAACCGGTAATGACGTGCTGCCCGGCATGCAGCCCCAAGCCTTGTTCGCGCAGGAAATTGGCCAACCAGTACAAGCCGGCCTTTGGGCGATCGTTAGGGTGAAAGCCAGGATGTTGTTCAACTTCGCGTCCGCCGACCGACAAGGTCAGCGTCATGCTTGAAGGAACCGCGTCGGCGCTGGCGATGCGCGCCCCCAGCACCAGGCCTTCGTTGAACATGTGGTCGGCAAGCAGCTCTGGCAGGCTGGCATGTTCGGGCGACGCGTAGCGGCAGCCCAGCACTTCCAGCGCCAGCCGAGCGCCGCCCACGGCCGCGTCAATCTCGGCGTCGGTGTAGGGCGTGTCGCGGGCGGGCAGGTCTTGCGCCAGCTCGAACGCAATTTCCGGCTCAATGCGCACCACTTGCGTGCGCGTGGCAACGGGGCCAGCCTCGGCATAGACGGTGCCCGATGCGTAAATCGGCGCCACAACCATTTTCTCGGGCGAGGGCAGCGCGCTTTTCCAGGCCGCGACGCGGTCCTGGCGCGTTTCCTGCAATAGCTGTGCGGTGCGCTGTTGAACCGCGAATGCCTGTCCCATTGATTGCGGGCGGCATTCCGCCGGCAAGCGCGGGCCGGCCACGCCGGATTCGCGCGCGGCGATCAACGTGCGGGCGGCGTCGATGCTGCCGGGATAGTCTTCGATTCGGATCTGCATGGGCTCAGGCTCCCAGGTACAGCATCACCCACAGGACGATCATGGCGATCAGGCCCAGCCAGCACGAGCCCCAAAAGCCAACGATGGGCCATTTCAGCGAAAGCGGCGTTTTCTTGGGGTCGACGTGACCCAGCAAATCGTTGGCATTGCCGATCAACCAGAACCGCGTGCCGGGAAACATCAGGCGGAAAAAATAGTCCAGCATGATGGCCGCCTGGATCGACAGGGGATACTGTTTCCACGGGCGGTGTTGCAAATAGGGATGCTTGAACGCGGCGTTGATCTCTTTGTTTTTCAGGAAAAACAGGACAATGCCGCTCAGCGTGCAGGTGATGAAGCAAAGCACGAAAAGGCTGAAGGCCATGGCCATGACAGGTGAATGCATGGGGATCTCAAGATTGCGCGGCGTGCCGCGTTAGATGAAAAAAGGGCAGAACGAAAGCGGGGAAAAAATCTGCCCGTATTGTAGAAGGCTTGGCGCCGCCCCGTGTTCAGGGCAGCGTCAGCGATGTCGGGCGGCCAGGCCGCCCAGGGCTGATGTGGTTCAGCCGCGAACCTGGCCTTCACCGTTCAACACCCACTTCAGCGTGGTCAGGCCTTCCAGGCCGACCGGGCCGCGCGCATGCAGACGGTTCGTCGAGATGCCGATTTCAGCGCCCAGGCCGTATTCGAAACCGTCCGCAAAGCAGGTCGGCAGGTTGACGTAGACCGAGCTGGAATCCACTTCACGCTGAAAGCGCTGCGCCGCCGACAGGTCTTCGGTGACGATGGCGTCGGTGTGGCCCGAGCCCCAGCGCGCGATGTGCTCGATGGCGTCATCCAGCGTGTCAACGATACGAACGGCAAGGATCGGGCCCAGGTATTCCGTGCCCCAGTCTTCTTCCGTGGCAGGGGTGATGTGGGGCAGCAAGGCCATCGTGCGCGGGCAGCCGCGCAGTTCGACGCCATGCTCGATCAGGGCTGCCGCCAGGGTGGGCAGAATGGAAACGGAGGCCACGGCATCGACCAGCAACGTTTCCATGGCGCCGCAGATGCCATAGCGGTAGGTCTTGGCGTTAAAGGCAATGGTGTGCGCCTTGTCCGGATCGGCCGCCGCGTCAATGTAGATGTGGCAGTTGCCGTCCAGGTGCTTGATCAATGGCACACGGGCTTCTTGCGCCAGCCGCGCAATCAAGCCCTTGCCGCCGCGCGGAACGATGACGTCGATATGTTCCGTCATGGTGATGAGTTTGCCCACGGCGGCCCGGTCCGCGGTGGCAACCACCTGCACGGCGTCCGGCGGCAAGCCGGCCGCGGCCAGACCGGTTTGCACGACCCGGCCTAACGCGATATTGGAGTGCAAAGCTTCGCTGCCGCCACGCAGGATCGCGGCGTTGCCGGACTTCAAGCACAGCGCGGCCGCGTCGATCGTGACGTTGGGGCGGGACTCGTAAATGATGCCGATGACCCCGAGCGGGACCCGCATTTGCGCCACGCGCATGCCGTTAGGACGCACCGTGGTGGCCGTGATGCTGCCGATAGGATCGGGCAGGGCGGCAATCTGGCGCAAGCCCTCGGCCATGTGCGCCAACGTTTTGTCGGACAGGGTCAGGCGGTCCAGCAGTGCCGGTTCCAGACCGTTGGCGCGGGCGGCGGACACATCCTTTTCGTTGGCGGCCTTGAGCTCATCGTGGCTGGCAGCCAGGGCGTCGGCCATGGCCAGCAACGCCTTGTTCTTGGCGGCGCTGTTGGCGCGCATCATCGCGCGCGAGGCGCGCCGGGCGTTTTCGCCCAAGGTCAGCATGGCGTGTTCAATGGAAGACGAGGACATGGCAGTGTCAATCATGAATGAGTGCAACGGAAGAGACGGCGGAGCCCGTGGGCGTAACCCTAAGCGCCGTCTGAAGATTCAGTTTATATCCGGACAAAGGACGGCGTGCGCGGGGCGACCTTCACGGTCGCCCGCCGGCGGCGGCCACGCGCAGCGCCAGCCGGGTCATTTCTTCCCAGGGGTCCGAAAGCCGTCCGGCGACGGACAAGCCCTTGATCAGGCGATCCACGTCGTGGGCGTGCTGCACGGCTGCGGGCCAGACGGCGGGCTGCACCCGGTTCAGCGCCTGTAATGCCAGGCGCTCGTGCGCGCCGAAGATGCGCAACCGACGCATCAGCCCGTTGGCGTCCTGGCCCAGCGCACGCGCTTCCGCGATGCGGGCAAGCAGGCGGATTTCTTCGCCGACCGCCCAGAGCACCAGCGGCAGCGCTTCGCCTTCGGCGCGCAGGCCGTCGATCATGCGGATGGTGCGAGCGATGTCGCCCGCCAGCATGGCGTCGCGCAGGCCGAAAACATCGTAGCGCGCAACGTTCAGTACCGCGCGCTCTACGTCCTCGGCCGCCAGTTGGCCTTCGGGATACAGCAAGCCCAGCTTCTGGATTTCCTGGTGCGCAGCCAGCAGGTTGCCTTCAACCTTGTCAGCCATCCATTGCAACGTGGCGGCGTCGGCACGCTGGTTTTGCCGAGCCAGCCGCATGCCCACCCAGGCAGGCAGCCGGCCGCGCTCGATGTTGGCGATGTCGACCATCACGCCGCCCCGGTTCAGCGCCTGCACCCAGCGGCTTTCGCGGGTGGCTTTGTCCAGCCGGGGAAGCGCAATGAGGATCAGCGTGTCGGCATCAGGCTGCTTTTCGGCCTGCTCGGCCAGCTTGGCCAGCGTGTCGGCGCCGGACTTGCCGGGCTTGCCGGTGGGGATCTTGATTTCAAGGATGCGGCGGTCGCCGAACAGCGACACGCTTTGCGTTGCGGCAGTGACGGCGCTCCAGTCGCTGCGGGCGTCCATCACCATCGAAAGCCGGTCGGTGTAGCCGGCGTTGCGCGCCGAGGCGCGCAACGTATCCACGGCTTCGGTGACCAGCAAAGGCTCGTCGCCGGACACCGTGTATAGCGGCGCGAGCCGGTTGCCCGGGCGCTGCAGGTGTTCGGCAAGCCGATCCGCGTCCAAAGGCTGTGCCATGGGCTAGCGCAAGATCGCCGGGTCGGTGGTTTGCGGCGTCTGCCACGGCGTGGGCGTGCTCTTTTGCTGCGGCGCGTTCGGGTCGTACAGCGGAATCTCGCCGGTTTCCCCGCGTTCTTCAGCCTGCTCGAATGCGCGGCGCACGTCCGGTGCGGTCATGCGGCGCAGCAGACGGGACACCAGGTCGCGCTGCATGGCTTTATACAAGGTGTCGATCTGACCTTGCTTGGCCTGCACCACTTGGTCGTCGTACGGCATTTCGCGGTAGATGGACAAGGTGGTGTCGGGGATCAACGCACGGCCCTTGTTGTCGATGAGACGGAACGTGTAGTTGATACCCAGCTCGTATTCCTCGACCCGGCCCTGGGCGTTCAGAGACACCTCGCGCAACGTACGCGTATCGCCAACCTGCTGCAGAATGGCCTGCGCTTCCTTGGGCGAATCGACCAGCTTGGTATTGGGCGAGGCCGCGCGCAGCGCGCGGCGCACGTCCGCCCCGAACTGAGTGGTATCGGGCATGCCGACATAAAGCGTGTCGAACGGCATCGGCGTAACGCCGCGCAGTGCGAAGCCGCAAGCGGACAGCAGCATGAACAGCGCCAGGCAGGCGCCGCGCAGCAGCCACGATTGGCGGGGGGAGTGCGAGAGTTGCCCGGCGAAGTACATGCTTGACCTCATCAGCCTACGACGTTGACCAGTTTGCCCGGCACCACGATGACGCGCTTGGGCGGGCGGCCTTCCAGGAAGCGCGAGACCTCTTCCTGGCTGGCAGCGAGCTTTTCGATGTCTTCCTTGGCGGCGCCGGCGGCCACGCGGATCGAGCCGCGCAGCTTGCCGTTGACCTGGAGCATCAGCTCGATTTCGTCCGCGATCAGGGCGGCTTCGTCCACATGCGGCCACGGCGCGTCCAGCAGGTCGCCCAGCTCTTTCGCGTAGCCCAGGTCTTGCCACAGGTGCCAGGTGATGTGCGGGACCACCGGGTACAGCACGCGCAGCAGCACGCCCAGCGTTTCGGCGTAGGCGGCATCGGCCGCGGCGTCCTCGGGCAGCTTGGCGTCGTCGATGGCGTTCAGCATCTTCATGCAGGCGGACACGACGGTGTTGTACTGGATGCGCTGGTAGTCGTAGTCGGCTTGCTTGAGCAGCGTGTAGACCTCGCGGCGCAGATCCTTGACGGCGGCGGTGGCTTGCGACCAGTCACCGCCATTGGCCAGGCCACGCGCCACGGCGTCGCGGCGCGCGTAGCTGATGGACCACAGGCGACGCAGGAAGCGGTTGGAACCTTCCACGCCCGAATCCGACCATTCAAGCGTCTGCTCGGGCGGGCTGGCGAACATGACGAACAGGCGTGCCGTGTCGGCGCCCAGCGTGTCGATCAGCGATTGCGGATCGACACCGTTGTTCTTGGACTTGGACATCGTGCCCACGCCGCCGTAGTTGATGGCGGAACCGTCCGACTTGAGCTTGGCGCCGGTGATGGCGCCACGGTCGTCGTAGACGTTTTCAACGTCTTCGGGCCAGAAGTATTCAATGCCGCCCTGGGGCGTCTTGCGCGAATAGATATGGTTCAGCACCATGCCCTGGCACAGCAGCTTGGTGAAGGGCTCGTCGAAATTGAGCAGGCCCATGTCGCGCATGACCTTGGTCCAGAAGCGGGCGTACAGCAAGTGCAGCACGGCGTGCTCGATGCCGCCGATGTACTGGTCCATCGGCATCCAGTAGTCATTGCGCGCGTCGACCATGGCGTTGTCGTTGCCCGGCGAGGTGTAGCGCATGAAGTACCAGGACGAGTCCACAAACGTGTCCATCGTGTCCGTTTCGCGGCGCGCGGGCTTGCCGCAGCTGGGGCAGGCGCAGGACAGGAAGGCTTCGTTCTTGGCCAGCGGGTTGCCGCTGCCGTCCGGGATCAGGTCGTCGGGCAGGACGACGGGCAGGTCTTTTTCGGGAACCGGCACCGGGCCGCAGTCGGCGCAGTGGATGATCGGGATCGGGGTGCCCCAGTAGCGCTGGCGCGAGATGCCCCAGTCGCGCAGGCGCCACGTGGTTTGCTTTTCGCCCAGGCCTTGCGCGCCCAGGTCGGCCGCGATGGCGTCCACGGCTTCCTTGTGCGACAGGCCGTCGTACTTGCCGGAATTGATGGTGCGGCCAGACTGCTTGTCGCCATACCATTCCTGCCAGGCGGCGGCGGAGTATTCCTTGCCGGGCACGTCCACGACTTGCACGATGGGCAAGTCGTATTTCTTGGCGAAGGCAAAGTCGCGTTCGTCGTGGGCGGGCACGCCCATGACGGCGCCGTCGCCGTAGGTCATCAGCACGTAGTTGCCGACCCACACTTCGACGTCCGCGCCCGTGACGGGGTGCGTGACGGTCAGGCCCGTGCGCATGCCTTCTTTTTCGCGCGTGGCCATTTCGGCCTCGGTCGTGCCGCCCAGCTTGCACTGTTCGATGAACGCGCCCAGCTCGGGGTTGTTTTGCGCGGCATGCGTGGCCAGCGGGTGTTCCGGCGCCACGGCGCAGAAGGTCACGCCCATGATCGTGTCGGCGCGGGTGGTGAAAACGTACAGCTTGCCGTCCTGGATCAGCTGGCCATCCTGGCCGGCGATCTTGTGCGGGAAGGCAAAGCGCAGGCCTTCGGACTTGCCGATCCAGTTTTCCTGCATCAGGCGAACGCGCTCGGGCCAGCCGGGCAGGTCGTTCTGGACAGCGCCCAACAGTTCGTCGGCGTAGTCGGTGATGCGCAGGTAGTAGCCCGGGATCTCGCGCTTTTCAACCAGCGCGCCTGAGCGCCAGCCACGGCCGTCGATGACCTGTTCGTTGGCCAGCACGGTCTGGTCGACCGGGTCCCAGTTCACGACCTGGGTCTTGCGATAGGCCACGCCCTTTTCCAGCATCTTCAGGAACAGCCACTGGTTCCATTTGTAGTATTGCGGATCGCAGGCGCACATTTCGCGCGTCCAGTCGATTGCCAGACCCATCGCCTTCATCTGCTTCTTCATGTAGGCGATGTTGTCGTAGGTCCACTTGGCAGGCGGCACCTTGGACTTGATGGCGGCGTTTTCCGCCGGCATGCCGAAGGCATCCCAGCCCATGGGCATCAGGACGTTATAGCCGCGCATGCGCAACTGACGCGCCATCATGTCGTTGATGGTGTAGTTGCGCACGTGGCCCATATGCAGCTTGCCACTGGGGTAGGGCAGCATCGAGCAGGCGTAGAACTTCGGCTTTTCGGAGCCGTCGGCGTTCTTCGCGTGTTCGTGGACCAGATAGGCGTCGCGGGCCTGCCAGTCTTGATGGGCGGCCGCTTCGACGGTAGTGGGGAGGTAACGTTCCTGCATGGGCTCGGGCACGGTGGCAAAAAAGGGCTAGCCGCCCTGCCGCGTGGACGCGGGGGCGGCCTGACGCGGTGGCGGTCAAAACCCCTGATTATAGGAGGTGCTAGACGCGGCTAGGGGGCGGGGCTGTTTCGGGGATGCGCGCACTGGGCGCCAAGACGCCGTATGCCAATGTAACTACGCCCAGAACAGCGCCCGCGATGACCACGCCGGGCCAGCCGAAATGGGCGTAAAGCCAGGACGATACCAGTGAACCGGAGGCGCCGCCGAGGAAGTAGCTGGTCATGTAGCCCGCGGTAAGGCGGCTGCGTGCTTCGGGACGCAGGCGATAGAGCGAACTGCTATTGGTGACATGAACGCCCTGGATGGCCAGGTCCTGCACCAGAATGCCCGCCAACAGGGCAAATACCGAGACCTGGCCAAAGGCCATCAGGCCCCAGGACCCCAGCAGCAGCAGCAGGCCCACGCGCGTGGCCAGGTTGCCCAGGCCCCGGTCCGCCAGACGGCCGAAGCGGTTCGCGGCATAGGCGCCCGCCGCCCCGGCCAGGCCGAACAGGCCGATGGTGGTGTTGCTGTATTGATAGGGCGGGCTGGCCAGCAGGAAGGTCAACGGCGTCCACAGCATGCTGAACGCGGCGAACAGCAAAAAGCCTAGCAGCGACCGCGCGCGAAACAGCGGCTCTTGGACAAACATGCGCAGGATCGAGCCCAACAGGCGCGGATAGCTCATCGTGGTGGGACTCTGGTAGCGCGGCAGCACACGCCACAGGGCGGCGGACATGCCCAGCATCAGCACGGCGGCCACCCAGTACACGGTGCGCCAACTGCCCACGTCCGCCAGCACGCCTGCCACGGTGCGAGCCAGCAGAATGCCCAGCAGCAGGCCGCTCATGACCGTGCCCACCGCCTTGCCGCGCTCGTGCGGGGCGGCAAGGGTGGCCGCGAACGGCACCAGAATCTGGGCCACCACGGACAACAGCCCCGTCAGCGCCGTGCCCAGCAGCAGCACCGCGATGTGGGTGGCGAAGGAAGAAATCAACAGGCCGCCCGCTGACAGCAAGGTCATCAGCACGATCAGACGGCGGCGTTCAAAGAGATCGCCCAGCGGCACCAGCAGCATCAAACCCAACGCGTAGCTCAACTGGGCCGTGGTGACGATGGCCCCCGCCGCGGCGTTGGACAGCCCGAATTGCTGGCCGATCGTATGCAGGAGCGGTTGCGCGTAGTAGTTGCTGGCGACGGCCAGGCCGGTCGCGATCGACATCAACAGGACGATCGGCGCGGTCAGCGTCGGGGTGGGCGGGGTAGGCGGGGCGGGGGGCGCGGAGGCGGGGGAAGCTGTCATGAAGCGGAGCGAAGGCGGTTCGAAAATGGCGGGAGAAAGCGAAGGGAGAGGGGAGGCGGCAACGGTGGCAACGAGGGCGACGGCGACATCAACGTCTACGTCTAGGGCAACCGCGCCATGGGCGGCAGCGCGTCAGACGCCGATCCCTCCGGGCGTTTCCTGATCGTGCTTGATCAGCAGCTTTTTCAGCAGGCCGGCCAATTGTTTGCGTTCGGCGGCCGAGAGCGGATCCAGCAGTTCGCCCAGATCCTTCAGGTAATCCTTCAGCACCTGCTTGATGACGCGCAGGCCGTCAGGGGTCAGTGACACGATGATGCCGCGCCGGTCGTCGGGGTTCGGATTGCGCACCAGCAGCCCCGCCTGTTCCAGCCGGTCAAGCCGGTTCGTCATCGCCCCTGATGTCAGCAACAAGGCTTCGACCAACTTCTGCGGGTTCAAGGCGTGCGGCGCGCCGGTGCGGTAAAGCGTCGCCAGGACGTCGAATTCGCCCTGGTGCAGGTGATGGCGGCGAAAGCTGCGATTGACGTTTCGGGTCGCAAAGGCGTTCAGGCGGAACACCCGGGTCACAACCGCCATGGCCGCGAAGTCTTGGTTGGGGCATTCGGTGGTCCATTGCGAGATGACGAGATCGACAAGGTCGGACGTGGGCATGATCGAATTTATTTGATGTGAAGTTTCTTCACGTAAAGATAAATTCTAGTCCCCTGAACCCGGCTCGCGCAAATCGCGCGGCAAAAAGAAAGGCCCGCCTCTTTCGAGGCGGGCCTTTCCGGCTTGACCGGATGGTCGCGCGAATTACTGCGCGGCGTCCTTCAGCTTCTTGAGCGGGCGAACCTTCACCTTGACCGAAGCCGGCTTGGCGGGGAACCAGCGCTCAACGCCAGTGAACGGGTCCTTGCCGAAGCGCTTGGCCTTGGCGGGAACCTTCTGCACGGCAACCTTGAACAGGCCGGGCAGCGTGAATTCGCCGGCGCCCTTCTTGTCCACGGAACCCAGCACCGAGGTTTCCAGGCTGGCCAGCACGGCCTTGACGGCCTTGGCTTCAACGCCCGATTGCTCAACGATGTAAGCGACCAGCTGGGTCTTGTTCATTGCAGCCTTGATGGCCTTGGGTGCAGCAGCGACCTTCTTGGCGGCGACGGCCTTCTTGGCTGCGGGCTTCACAGCGGTCTTGGCGGCGGTTGCCTTCTTTGCAGGTGCCTTGACGGCGGTCTTGGTGACTTTCTTGGCAGGAGCTTTTGCTTTCGTGGCCATGGTCAAAATCCGTAGTTGAGGACATGGGGCAGCGCGCGCCGGGTATCGGCAATTAACGCCACGCGCCCGATGATAGCGGAAGACTAGCCGTTCTAGCGGTTTTCCGCCGGGATTTCAGCCGTTGTTTGTTGTTTTCCACGCAGAAAAGTGCTTCCTGCAAGGGTTTCTTCAAAATAATGCCATCGCGCAATGGCTCGCGGACGTGGCCTCGCGCATCACTGAACCTTCCGCGCATCCCGTGTTCCAATTGCGTCGCGAAAAACAAAAGCATGGATTTCAAGCACCGATATGTTGATGAAGAAATTGGCGGCGAGCCTGCTCGTCGCAACCGCATGCCTGTCCAGCGCGCTGGCGCAGCCGATGCCCGAACCTGTGTTGTCGGCAAAGGCCTGGCTGTTGTTGGATGAAACCAGCGGGCAGGTGATCGCGTCGCACGCGGCCACCACGCGCATCGAGCCGGCGTCCCTGACCAAGATCATGACGGCCTACGTCGTGTTTGACGCTCTGAACAAGAAAGAAATCACGTCGAGCCAAACGGTAGTCATTTCCACGCGCGCCTGGAAAGTGCCGGCAGGCAGCTCCAAGATGTTCCTGGAGCCGGGCTCGAAAGTGAGCGTGGACGACCTGCTGCGCGGCTTGATGGTCCAGTCGGGCAATGATGCGGCCATTGCGCTGGCCGAGGCGGTCTCGGGCAGCGTGGAAGCCTTCGTGGCGCGCATGAACGACACGGCGGCAAAGCTTGGCCTGCATGCCACGCACTTTGCCAGCCCGCACGGCTTGCCCGATCCGGGCACGTATTCAACGGCCAGCGACTTGTCCATCCTGGCCACGCGCTTCATCCGCGACTACCCGCAGCTGTACAAGACGTACGATTCCGCCAAGCAATTCACCTTCAACAAGATCACGCAGCCCAATCGCAACCGGCTGCTGTGGCTGGACCCCAGCGTGGATGGCTTGAAAACCGGCCACACCGATTCCGCCGGTTACTGCATTGTGGCCACCGCGCGGCGGCCCAATGGCACCGACCAGCGCCGCCTGATTACGGTGGTGGTGGGCACGGCCTCCGACAAGCTGCGCACGCAGGAAAGCCGGCAGTTGCTGGAGTGGGGTTTTCAGGGTTTCAATACGATCAAGCTGTACGCGCGCGGCCAGGCCGTGGCCACGCCGGAAGTCTGGAAGGGCGAAAGCGACAGCTTGAAAGTCGGTTTTGCGCGCGACGCCTATGTGACCGTGCCGGCCGGCGCCAAGGTCGAGCCGGTGTGGACGCCGACGTTGCCGCTGGTGGCGCCGATTGCGGC
The DNA here is from genome assembly GCF_003600685.1 of Achromobacter sp. B7. Lineage (NCBI taxonomy): Bacteria > Pseudomonadati > Pseudomonadota > Betaproteobacteria > Burkholderiales > Alcaligenaceae > Achromobacter > Achromobacter sp. B7. The sequence goes on along the minus strand of NZ_CP032084.1, from coordinate 4,458,930 downwards.
GCAGGACACGGTGGGCGCGTTGCGCGTGCTGGTGGACGGCAAGCCCGCCATGCAGTTTCCCGTGGTGGCGCTGGAGCCGGTGGCCGAGGCAGGTTTTGCCGGCCGCGCCTGGGACAGCGTTCGACTGTGGTGGCGCGGCCATTCTGGTTGATGGCGCAGCAACATGCAGGAGGTGTGCGATGGTGGTGAGCATTCCCGCAGGCCCGGCGCCCGCGCCCGGATCGGATGACCCATTGGCCCTGCTGTCCGCCTGCCACGGACGCATCGCCCGCCAGTGCGCCACGCTTGAACGGCTGGCCGCGCACCTGCCCGTGCACGGCAGCGACGAGGCCGCGCAAACCGCCGCCGCCAGCGTGCGCCGGTATTTCGACACTGCGGCGGTGCACCATCACGAAGACGAAGAAGAAGACCTGTTCCCCGCCTTGATCGATTCCATGGCGGGTTCGGATGCGGGCTGCCTGCATGCGTTGGTAGCGGGCCTGATGGACGACCATCGCCGCCTGGCGACGTTCTGGGCGCCGCTGCGCCAGGCCTTATCCGATATCGCGGCGGGCCTGCCGGCGATCTTGCCGGCGGAGCAGGTCCGCGAATTCACGCAGGCCTATGCCGCGCATATCCAGCGCGAGGAAGACGAGTTGCTGCCGATGGCGTCGCGGCTGGTTTCGGACGAGGCGCTGGCCGCCATCGGGCACGCCATGGCGGTGCGCCGGGGCGGCGACGCGGGCTGAGCGGCGACGGGGTTCGACTGTCTTTCAGCCCTTGCGCCCTGAATCGCCGTTCAGAAAAATGACGCTACGATGCGTCAAACCGGCGCGCTGGGCGCCGCCCTGACGACGCCATGCCATGAACCGCAACCTTCGTTTTCGCCAGAAACTGCAAGATTCCGCATTGATGCACGCCATGTCGGCGCACAACCCGATGGCGGCGCGGCTGGCCGCCGACGCCGGCTTTGACGCCATCTGGGGCAGCGGCTTTGAGTTGTCCGCCAGCTACGCGGTGCCCGACGCCAGCATTCTTTCCTCGTCCGTGCATCTGGACATGATGCGCGCCATCGCCGCGACGGTGGACGTGCCCGTCATTGCCGACATCGACACCGGTTTTGGCAACGCGATCAACGTGTCGTATATGGTGCCGCAGTACGAAGCGGCGGGCGTGTCGGCCGTGGTGATGGAAGACAAGACGTTTCCCAAGGACACCAGCTTGCGCGCCGGCGGCAGGCAGGAACTGGTTCGGACAGAAGAATTCCAGGGCAAGATCGAGGCCGCCTGCGCCGCGCGGCGGGACGCGGATTTTTGCGTCATCGCCCGCACCGAGGCGCTGATCGCCGGCTTGGGCCAGCAGGAAGCGCTGTCCCGCGCCCTGGCCTACGAGGCCGCGGGCGCCGACGCCATCCTGATTCATTCCAAGCAAAGCACGCCCGACGAGGTCCTGGCGTTCATAGCCGCCTGGCCCGGCCGCGTGCCGCTGGTGCTGGTGCCGACCGCATATCCGCAACTGCGCGAAGCCGACATCCAGGCGTTGGGCAAGGTGGGCTTGGTGATCTACGGCAACCATGCCATCCGCGCGGCGGTGGGCGCCATGCGCGATGTGTTCGCGCGCATCCGGCGCGACGGCGGCATACACGCCGTGGATGCCGATCTGCCTTCGGTCAAGGACATCATCGCGTTGCAGGGCGATGCCGCCATGCGCGAACTTGAGCAGCGATATCTGAAGTAGTCCGCCCCCAGGCGTCAACGCTGACCATGCATGTTGTAGCGCCCCATCCGAGGCCACCCCACCAAAGCCACCCCACCAAAGCCACCTATCCGCGGCAATCTCCCGCATGCCTCTTTTGCACGCATAGGCCGTTGCGCGCACCCCAGCGAGGGATTACGCTAGACGGCTTTTGGCGCCCCGGAGGCACGATGGAGCAGGCGACACGATGACGCAAGCGGCAAGCAAACTGGCGAGCCGCCTGTTCGGTTCATGGGTGAACGAGGTCAGCCGCGTCACGTTGCGGGCGGACCTGTTCGCCGGCCTGCTGGGCGCGCTGCTGGTGCTGCCGCAAGGCGTCGCCTTCGCCACACTGGCCGGGTTGCCTGCTGAATACGGGCTGTATTCGGCGATCGTGCCCTGTATCGTCGCGGCCTTGTTCGGGTCGAGCCGCCACGTGATGTCGGGTCCGACCAATGCCAATTCGCTGGCCTTGTTCGCGGTGCTGACACCGCTGGCGGTCGCGGGCAGCCCCGGCTATATCGAACTGGCGCTGGCCGTCACGGTGCTGGTGGGGGTGATGCAGTGGCTGGTGGGCGCGCTGCGCCTGGGGTCGTTGGCACATTTCATTTCGCCGTCGGCGCTGTTCGGTTTCACCAGCGGTGCCGCGCTGCTGATCGCCGTGCATGCCTTGAAAGACGGGCTGGGTGTGCCGTCGCCCGCGTCGCACGGGGCGGGCGCCTTGCTTGTCAGTGTGGGCACGCATCTGGATCAAGTGCATCCCGGCGCCGTCCTGGTCACGCTGACCACGCTGGGCGTGGCGCTGCTGGTGCGGCGGCTGGACAAGCGCAAGCCCTACATGTTGCTGGGCCTGGTGGCCGGTTCTGTGGCGGCAGCGGCGTTCAATTCGTGGGTGGCCAAGGCGGGTGGGGATGCGGTATCGGTGGTGGGCGCCATCGCGCAGCCGTGGCCGCCGTTCCACGTGCCCAGCGTGGACTGGCGCGCCTTGCCCGACCTGATGAGCCTGGCCTTCGCGCTGACCATCGTGGCCCTGGCGCAATCGATATCCATTGCCAAGGCGGTGGCCACCCGGTCGGGTCAGCGTATCGACGCCAACCGCGAATTCGTGGGGCAGGGGCTGTCGAACATCGTGGGCGGCTTCTTTTCCTGCTACTTGTCCTGCGGTTCGTTGAACCGGTCGATTCCCAATTTCGAAGCGGGCGCCAAGACGCCGCTGGCGGCGGTATTTTCGGCGGTGTTGCTGGTGGTGCTGGTGGCCCTGTCCGCCCCGCTGCTGGCCATGATTCCCAACGCCGCCATCTCGGGGCTGTTGTTGCTGGTGGCATGGACGTTGCTGGACATCCCGCGTTGGCGCCAGCTGATCCGGATGCAGCCAGGCGAATGCGCCATTGCCGCCGCCACGCTGGCCGCCACCGTCACGATCCGCATGGAAGTGGCCATTCTGCTGGGCACCGTGCTGTCGCTGATGGCCTACCTGCACCGCACCTCGCGCCCCGCCATGCGCACGATGGGCTTTGATTCACGCGGGCCGGATCGGCGCTTCGTGGTGCTGGCACACCAAGCCGACGCGCTGCCGGAATGCCCGCAGCTGAAGTTGCTGCGCATGGAAGGGTCCATCTACTTCGGCGCGGCGGCGCACGTGGCGCAGCGGCTGCACGAGCTGCGCGAAGCGCCCGATGCGCCGCGCCATCTGCTGGTGATGGCCAAGAGCATGAACTTCATCGATCTGGCCGGCGCCGAGGTATGGGAAGACGAACTTGTTGCGCGGCGCGCGATGGGCGGCGACCTGTATTTCCACCGCCCCCGGCCCGAAGTGCTGGACATGTGGCGCCGCACGGGATTCCTGGATCGGTTGGGGGCGGACCATATCTACCCCGACAAGGCGACCGCGCTGCGCGACATCTACGCCAGGCTGGATCGCGGTATCTGTGCGGGCTGCCAGGCGCGGATATTCTGGGAATGCCAGACCCCCGCGCAAGCCTCGCCGGATCAGGGTGTTTCCGTACCCAGGTAGGCGGCCCGCACGCGCTCATCCGCCGCGATGACGGCGGGGGCGCCTTCGGCCAGCAGAGCCCCGCGCACCAGTACCGCGATGCGGTCCGCGTGTTTGAACACCACGTCCAGGCTGTGTTCCGTGAACAGCACGGCGATGCGCCGGCTGTCGGCCAACTGGCGCGTCAGCTGCATCAGGGCGTGCCGCTCGTTGGTGGCCATGCCCGCGGTGGGTTCATCCATCAGCAGCAGCCGTGGTCGGTGCGCCAAGGCCATGGCAAGCTCCACCCGCTTGACGTCGCCATAGGCCAGCGTGCCGCAATGCGCGTGGGCCTTGTCCGCCATGTGGACCTGCGCCAGCAGGCTCATGGCCTCGTCCAGCGCGTGGCGGCCGGCGCGGCGCCAGGCGCGAAACAGCAGGCGGTCGCGCGCCAGCAGCGCGGTCTGCACGTTTTCGCACACCGTCATCGAACGAAACGTGGCTGCGGTCTGGAAGGTGCGGCCCACGCCCAGCTGGCAGATCCTGCCCGCCGACAAGCCGACCAGCTCGCGGCCACCCAGCCGCACGGATCCGGCATCGGGCCGCAACTGGCCGCCCAGCGCGTTAAAGCAGGTGGACTTGCCCGCGCCGTTTGGCCCGATCAGCGCCAGCATCTGACCGGCGTCCAGCGTGAACGACACGCCCGCCAAGGCATCGATTCCGCCAAAGGACTTGCGCAGGCCCTGCACCTGCAACAAGGGGGAGGTGGGCGAGGTCATGCGCGCCTCCGGTTCAGGCGCGCGGCGGCGCCCGCCAGGCCATCGGGAAATGCCATGACCAGCACCAGGATGGCCAGGCCCAGCACCGCGTGCCAGTACTCGGTGCTGCGCGCGGCAACGTCTTGCAGCCAGGTGTAGGCGGCCGCGCCAACCAGCGGCCCCGCCAGCGTTTGCAGGCCGCCCAGCAACACCATCACCAGCCCGTCTACCGACCGGCTGACCGCCAGCACGTCCGGTGCGATGCTGCCCTTGGAAAAGGCGTACAACGACCCGGCCAGCCCCGCCGCGAAGGACGCCGCGACAAAGCCCGCCCACTGCACGCGGCGGGTGTCCATGCCCAGCGCCTCGGCGCGCAGCGGCGAATCGCGCACGCCGCGCAGCGCGTAGCCCAGCGGCGCAAACGCCAGCCGGCGCAGCCACGCGATGCCTGCCGCGCACAGCGCCAGCGTCACGTAATAGAACCACGGGCCTTGCGACAGCCACGCCGACGGCCATAGCCCGATCAGGCCGTTGCTGCCACCGGTGACGTCGTCCCACTGATAGGCCATTGCCCACAGAATCTGCGCCACGGCCAGCGTCAACATGGCCAGATACACGCCGGACAGGCGCACGCAGAACCAGCCGAACAGCAGCGCCCCGAACGCCGCGGCGAAGGGGCCCAGCAACAGCGCGGCTTCCATGGGGATGGCGGCCAGCTTCAGCAGCAGGGCGGCCCCATACGCGCCCAGGCCAAACCAGGCAGCGTGGCCGAACGACGTCATGCCCGCCAGGCCGGTCAGAAAATGCAGGCTGGCGGCGAACAGGGCGGCGATCAGGATCTCGGTCATCAGGATGCCCAGATACGGCCATTGCAGCGTGGCGACGGGCACCAGGGCCAGCAGCACCAGCAGCGCGCCATAGGCGTAGCGCGTACGCGGGCCGGCGGGGGTAATGGGCCGTTCCGGCGCGCCGGCGTGCGACGCGGGGGCAGGCGGCTGGCCCAGCAATCCCCAGGGGCGCACCACCAGCACGACCGCCATCACGGCAAATTCCGCCAGCAAGGTCAGTTTGGACAGGTTGAACACCCAGGGGCCGATGGCGACCTGGCCCAGGAATACGAAGACAGCCTTGACCGAGCAGATCAGCACCGCGGCCAGGAACGCGCCGGGAATGGAGCCCAGCCCGCCCACCACCACCACGACAAAAGCGCTGGCGATGATTTCCAGGTCCAGGCCCAGCGTGGCCGGCACGCGCGGTGCGGCCAGCGCGCCGCCCAGCCCGGCCAGAAACGCCCCCAGCGTGAAGGCCGACGTAAACAGCCACGCCTGGTTCACGCCCAGGGCGGCCAGCATGTTGCGGTTTTCGGAGGCGGCGCGCAGCAAACGGCCCCAGCGCGTGCGCATCAGCAGCAGCCACAGCAGCCCCAGCACGACGGGGCCGGCGGCGATCAGCAGCAGGTCATATTGCGGATAGCGCCGGCCCAGAATCTGCACGGCGCCGGACAGGCCCGGCGCGCGCGCGGCGAACAGGTCCTCGGGGCCCCAGATGGCCAGTGCCGCATCACCGATGATCAGCACCAGTGCAAAGGTGGCCAGTAGTTGAAACAGTTCGGGCGCGCGGTACAGCCGCTTCAGCACCAACCATTCGGCGGCCAGGCCGACCAGCCCGGTCACCAGCGCGGCCAGCAGCAAGCCCAGCCAATAAGCGGGGCCGGTGCCGAACCAGTTGGTGAAGGTCCAGGCCAGGTACACGCCCAGCATGTAGAACGAGCCGTGGGCGAAATTCACCACGCGGGTCACGCCGAAGATCAGCGATAAGCCCGCGGCCACCAGGAACAAGGCGCTGGCGTCCGCCAGGCCGTTAAGCAGCTGCGACAGCAGCCCCGACAGGCTCATCAGTTGGCGGGACGCATCTTGCGCACCTGCTCATCGGGCGGCTGCAAGCGCGCGCCGTCGATGTAGGCGAAGTCTTTCATGACGCCCTTGCCGTCTTCCACCGCCGTGACGCCCACGTAGACGCCCATCGTCGATTGGTGGTCGATCTTGCGGTATTGGATCGGGCCGTAGGGTGTGTCCACCTTGAGGCCGCCAAACGCGTCCACCAGCTTTTCCGTATCCACGGCGCCGGCGGCTTTCAGCCCCTGGGCGATCGACATCAGGGACGCATAGCCCACCACCGAGCCCACCTTGGGCGTTTCGTTGTAGCGCTTCTTGTAGGCGTCCACGAAGGCGGTATTGGCGGGGGTGTCGATGGCGTACCAGGGGTAGCCGGTCACGATCCAGCCGCTGGGCGTGTCGGCGCCCAGCGGTTCCAGGTATTCCGGTTCGCCCGACAGCACGGACACCACCGGCATGTTCTCGAACAAGCCGCGCGTGTTGCCCTCGCGCACAAACCGCGTCAGGTCGGCGGCGAACAGCACGTTAAAGATGGCATCGGGCTTGGCGTCGGCCAGGGCCTGCACCACGGCGCCCGCGTCTACCTTGCCCAGCGGCACGGCCTGTTCCGCCACGAATTCCACATCCGACTGGAACGACTTCATCATGGCCTTGAAGGTGGCCACGGCGGACTGCCCGTATTCGTAATTGGGGTAGACGATGGCCCAGCGCTTCTTGCGCAAGGCCAGGGCCTTGGGCGCAAGCGCCGCCACGTGCATCCAGGTGGACGGGCGCAGGCGCCAGGTGTAGCGGTTGCCCTCTTGCCAGGTGATCTTGTCGGTCAGCGGCTCGGCGGCCAGGAAAAACACCTGCTGCTGCTTGGCGAAGTCGGTCAGCGCCAGGCCGGTGTTGGACAGAAAGCCGCCGAAGATCAGCTCTACTTTTTCGCGGGCAATGAGCTCCTGGGCGGCGCGTACCGAATCGCCCGGGTTGCCGTTGTCATCGCGCGAAATCACTTCCAGCTTCCGGCCCAACACGCCACCACCGGCGTTGACCTCTTCCACCGCCAATTGCCAGCCCTTTTTGTAGGGGCCAAGAAAGGCGGGAATGGCCTTGTAGCTGTTGATCTCGCCGATGCGTATGGGCGGTTCCTTGTCCTTGGTGGTGGCGGCGCCAACAGGCGTCAGTGCCAGGGCCAGGAGTGCGGGCGCGAGCGCGCGGCGCAGCAAAGTAAGGCAGGGACGAAGCATGGCGGTCATCGCAGGCAAGGGGTCGGGGCAGGGTAGCGGCCAATTGAAGCACGCCCCTTTGCCGCGCGGCAATAATAAAAAACGCTCCGCGCCAACAAAAAAAGCCCCGCGAGGCGGGGCTTTTCACTACCTGGAAAACCGGCTGAATTACTTCAGCTTGGTTTCCTTGTAGTCAACGTGCTTGCGAGCGACCGGATCAAATTTCTTGATCAGCATCTTCTCGGGCATGTTGCGCTTGTTCTTGGTCGTCGTGTAGAAATGACCCGTGCCGGCAGTCGACTCGAGCTTGATCTTTTCGCGGATACCTTTGGCCATGTCGTGCTCCTAGTATGTAGATTGGCGGGGAGGCCGATTAGGCCAGTTCGCCGCGGGCACGCATTTCGGCCAGCACGGCGTCGATGCCGTTCTTGTCGATCGTGCGGATGGCCTTGGCCGAAACACGCAGGCGAACCCAGCGGTTTTCGCTTTCAACCCAGAACCGGCGCGATTGCAGGTTGGGCAGGAAGCGACGCTTGGTCTTGTTGTTCGCGTGCGAAACATTGTTGCCCACCATCGGGCCTTTGCCGGTCACTTGGCATACGCGTGCCATGGATGCACCTCTTTATGTCGTTCTTGTCGCGCATCGCTTGGGGGAGGTAGACAGGGTTTTAGCCGCCGGGCTGTAGTGCGCTGTAGTGCACTTTTGGTGCGCACTGTGTTGCGCTGCCGGCCACCCAGTCTTAGTGGATGAGGGGCAAGTGGAACCTGCCCCGTGCTTATACCCGCTGCCTGCCATCCGCCGTGTACCTGGGTTGTTGCCAAAGTACCGAAATGCGCGGTTGGGGTCAGAGTGCTGAACTACAAAGCATAGTAGTCCCGCACGGGAAACTTCATGTGAAGACGTAGATTCTAATACGAAAAACGCAGGCAGATCAAGCGGCAGTGCGTCAGGCGGTGTGCGAACGCGCCACACGCCCCGAGATCCAGGACAGGCACGCGCACGTGGCCAGCGTGGTGGTCAGGGGCAGGGCGCTGTCGGTCTGCCAGGCGCTGACGGCAAAGCCGGCCAACGCGCCGCAGGACAATTGCAGCGTCCCCAATAGCGCCGACGCCGCGCCCAGGCGCTTGCCTTGGTCCGACAGCGCCAGCGCGGCCGAATTCGGGTTCACGAAGCCCTGGCTGCCCATGTAGCAGATCAAGCACACCATCAAGAGAGGCAACGTCATCCAACCGGCCAGCGTCAAGCCCACCGCGACCAGGCTGGCAATGGCCAGCGACGTCAGCGCGTAACGCTGCAACTGGCGGGGCTGATAGGTGCGCAGCAGTCGCGCGCTGATCTGCGAACAAACGATCAGCGACAGCGCATTCGTGCCGAACAGCAGCCCGTAGTACTGCGGCTGCACGCCGTAGAGCTCGATAAAGACACGCGGCGATCCAATGATGTAGGCAAACATGCCGGCCTGACCGAAACCGCCCGCCAGGCTGTGCGCCATGAAGCCACGATGCCGGAACAGGTCGCGATAGTTGCGCAAGATGGTGCTCCAGCGCAGTGGCACCACGCGTTCGGGCGCCAGCGATTCCTTCATGATGCGGGCCACGGCCACCATCAGCATTGCGCCGCCAGCCAGCATGATCCAGAACAGGCTGCGCCAGGACGCGATGGCCAGCAACTGCCCGCCCGCCAGCGGTGCAAGAATCGGGGCCAGCCCCATGATCAGCATCAGCAGCGACATCGCGCGCGCGGCTTCGTGGGTTTCGTAGTGGTCGCGAATGACGGCGCGCGGGATCACGATACCGGCCGCGCCGCCCATGGCCTGCACCACGCGCCAGCCGGTCAGCGCTTCAACCGAGCCGGACAGCGCGCAGCCCAGCGAGGCAATCATGAACAGCGCCAGGCCTACCATCAGCGGCGGCTTGCGGCCGAAGCGGTCGGCCATCGGGCCGTAGAACACCTGCGCCAGCGCCAGGCCGATCAGGTAGGCGGCCAGCGTGCGTTCGACATCGCCGCGCGGCACGCCCAGGTTTGCCGCGATGGTCGGGAACGCCGGCAAATACATATCGATGGCGAACGGACCGATCGCGGTCAGCGCGCCCATGAGAATGAGCCAGCCGGGCAGGCCGCTGCGGGAAACAGATGATGGGGACATGGTGATCGCGGTAAAACGCAGGGACAGGGCGCGCGTCTCGGTTACCCGTCCGTTCAGCGCCAAGCCAGCGACTTTATCACGCGCCACCTGACAGGGAAATGTCACCGCTTTTCCGATAAAGTCGCCGACGACCTGTCGTGTTCAGTGGAGATGCCGTGAATCCTTTGCTGTCTGTCGTGGAACGCAAACTTCAAGCCCTGCCGGTGCCGGTGCAACTGGTGCTGCCCGATGGCGCGGTGGTCGGGCCGCCCGATCCGCGCGTGCGATTCGTCACGCACGACAAGGCCGCGCTGGTGCACCTGGCCGAAGGCGCCGTCGGCGTGCTGGGGCAGGACTACGTGGAAGGGCGCATCGATATCGAAGGCAATATGCGCGACGTCATGGCGGCCGCCTCGGCGTTGCTGCCGGGCTCGCCCGTGGAGGCCGCGCGCGGCGGCTGGTTGACCGAACTGGTGCGCCGCGTGATGTCGGTGTGGCGCCATTCCATCGAGCGCGACGCCAAGCAGATCGAATTCCACTACGACCTGTCGGATGACTTCTATGCGCTGTGGCTGGACCCGCGCCGCGTGTATTCCTGCGCCTATTTCCGCACGCCGGACATGACGCTGGCACAGGCCCAGGAGGCAAAGCTGGATCACATCTGCCGCAAACTGCGGCTGCGCCCGGGCGAACGCTTTCTGGATGTGGGCGCGGGCTGGGGCGGGTTGCTGTTGTGGGCCGCCGAGCACTATGGCGTGGACGCCACCGGCATCACGCTGTCGCGCAACCAGCACGCCTATGTGACAAAGCTGATCGAGGAAAAGGGCCTGTCGGGCCGGGTCCGCATGTCGCTGCTGGACTACCGCAAGCTGGATGAAACCGCCCCTTTCGACAAGATTGCGTCGGTGGGCATGTTCGAGCACGTGGGCCGCGCGCAACTGGACGGCTATTTCGCCAAGCTGCGCCGTCTGTTGCGTCCCGGCGGCTTGATCATGAACCATGGCATCACCGCGGCGGGCGTCTACAACGCCGAACTGGGCAACGGCATGGGCGAGTTCATCGAAAAGTACATCTTTCCGGGCGGTGAGCTGACGCACATCAGCGTGGTCATGCAGGCGATGACCAATGGCGGCCTGGAAGAGGTGGACGTTGAAAACCTGCGCCCGCATTACGCCCGCACGCTGTGGGCCTGGAGCGATGCGCTGGAAGCCCGGCTGCCCGAAGCGGCGCAGGTGCTGCACGGGGAAGAGGGCGCCCGGTCGCTACGTGCCTACCGCCTGTACCTGGCGGGCTGCGCCATGGCGTTCGAGCACGGCTGGATCGCGCTGCATCAGATCCTGGGCCAGACGCCTGCCGTGGGCCGCGCCGACGAATTGGACAACCCGGGCGACCTGGCCTACCCATGGCGTCGCGACTACATGTATGGCGACTCCGAAAGTCCGGCCCGCTGACCAGTCGGTCGTTGACTGCCCGCTGAATACAAGCTGAAAAAGGACAATAAAAAGCCTTCGACCGCGGACCGGAACGCGCTTTTCAGGCCGCTGGAACGCGTTGTATGTACTGATAAGATTAAAATATTAACTGAATGTATCGGCTATTTGATACCAATATTCCCCAGGGGAAATTCACAAACCGCCCCTGATCGACAAGGGTAATCCCGTAGCTTTTCGGCCGGGAATGTATCTGACTTATTCAGGCTTGCACTTGGGCAGCGCAGCAATTTCGTTTAAGATGCTGCCTTCTTCGTTCAGTTTTGTTCAATTTCTGTGGGTTTTCAAAAACCATGTTTTTGAAACTCCTGTCTTGCAAGAACCCGCGCCTTTGCGGTTGTTCTTGTCGCTAGTGTCGGTTTGTATTGGCGGTTCTGCCCGTCTTCCGCACAACCCCCTTAGCTCCACGGCACTTCCGGGCCAGACCCGGCGTGTGTCCTTGAACCTATGGAGGCAAAAAGCCAATGCGTTTTACCCCTGTCAAGACCCTGGCCGCCGCGGCCGTTATGTTTGCATTTGCCGGCGCGGCCCAAGCCGCCGACGCTCCGCAGTGTGAAATCAAGCGCCCGGTCAATTTCGGCGCCATGAACTGGGAATCCAACCTGGTTCTGGTCGATGTCGAACGTTTCATCATGGAAAAGGGCTACGGTTGCAAGACCGAAACCCTGCCGACGGAAACGCTGCCTGCCCTGGCCGCGCTGGAGCGCGGCGATCTGGACATCAATACCGAAATCTGGCTGAACAGCGTGGCGGACCCCTGGGACCGCGCGCAAAAGACCGGCAAGGTCAAGCGCATCGGCGACTTGTACATGGGCGCCGAAGGCTGGTACATCCCGCGTTACACCGCTGAACGCCTGCCCGAACTGAAGTCCGCCGCCGACCTGCCCAAGTTCAAGGACGAATTCAAGGATCCGGAAGAACCCGGCAAGGGCCGTTTCTACGGCTGCCCGGCGGGCTGGGGTTGCGAAGTCACCAGCAACAACCTGTTCCACGCCTTGAAGCTGGACGATACCTACACCCTGTACTCGCCCGGCACGGGCGCCGCGCAGAAAGCCGCGCTGATGTCGGCTTACAAGCGCAAGCAGAACGTGGTGTTCTATTACTGGTCCCCCACGCCGCTGGTGGGCGCGATGGATCTGGTCAAGCTCGACATGCCGCCTTACGATGCCGAAAAGCACAAGTGCCTGACGTCGACCAAGTGCGCCAAGCCCGAGCCCAGCGCCTACCCGGACAACCCCGTCTTCACGGCGGTGAACACCAAGTTCTCGGAAGAAGCGCCCACGCTGACCGAGTTCCTGTCCAAGGTGTCGGTGCCGCTGCCGGTCATCAACGAAACCCTGGCCCACATGGAAGAGTCCGGTGACGAATCGAACGCCGTGGCCAAGTGGTTCTTGAAGAACAAGCCCGACGTCTGGACCAAGTGGGTTCCCGCCGACGTCGCCACGCGCGTCCAAAGCGCGCTGTAACCGTATTGGAAGTCGGCCTAGCGCTGTCATGGCGCGGGCCGGCCGCCTTAAGGGAAAAAGCCCGTTGCGGTCTTTGCATCGGGCTTTTTCCCCTGAGATGGCCGCTGGCCGGGCGTTTGTTACCCCGCCGCCAGCAAAAGGCGTTGCACCGTATGTGGCCCGCTTTGTGGCCCGTTTAGTGGCCTGCTTTATGGCCTGCTTTGTGGCCCGCTTTCGTCAAGAAAGCGCCCCGGCCGCATGCCCCTCCGGAATCCGGAATGCGTGGTGGCCACCGGCCGCCGGAAAGCGCCAAAGAATGGAGTCGAAACTATGTTTCCTGAAATTATTCCCGCCCGTCAGGTCAGGGCGGCGATCGACGGGTTCGTCGATCACCTGGTCACCAACTACGCGGACACGCTAGAGACCCTGTCTCAGCCGGTCCTGCACGCCCTGGTGTGGCTGGAGCAGTTGCTGCGCAGCTCGCCCTGGTGGGCCGTCGTCGCCGTCACCATCGCGATCGCGTGGGGCGTCAGCCGCCGCATCGGCCTGAGCCTGGCCATGGGCGCGCTGCTGTGCGTCATCGGCGTGCTGGGTCTGTGGGACGCCGGCATGCAGACGCTGGCGCTGATGATCATGGCCGCCGGCCTGTCGGTGCTGATCGGCATCCCGCTGGGCGTGCTGATGGCACGCATCAACTGGCTGCGTTCCATCATGCTGCCCGTGCTGGACGTGATGCAGACGATGCCCAGCTTCGTCTACCTGATTCCGGTTGTGATGCTGTTTGGCCTGGGCAAGATTCCCGCCATCATCGCCACCGTGATCTACGCCGTGCCGCCGCTGATCCGCCTGACCGACCTGGGTATCCGCCTGGTCGACCGCGAAGTGCTGGAAGCGTCGCGCGCCTTTGGCGCCAACCCGCGCCAGCAACTGTTTGGCGTGCAATTGCCGCTGGCGTTGCCCAACATCATGGCCGGTATCAACCAGACCACGATGATGGCGCTGTCCATGGTGGTGATTGCGTCGATGATCGGCGCGCGCGGCCTGGGCTATGAAGTGTTGCTGGGCATCAACCGCCTGGAAGTGGGCCGTGGCCTGCTGGCGGGCCTGGGTATCGTGGTGCTGGCCGTGCTGTTCGACCGGATCACGCAATCGTATGGACAGCGCATGCGCATGGGAGGCCAGCGATGAGCAAGATCGAAGTCAAGAACATCTACAAGGTCTTCGGATCGCATCCGAAGAAATGGCTGGCGGCCGCCCAGGGCGGCATGAGCAAGGAACAGCTGTTGGCCGAAAGCGGCCACACGCTGGGCCTGCGCGACATCAGCCTGTCGATTGAAGAGGGCAGCATCTACGTCATCATGGGCCTGTCCGGGTCCGGCAAGTCGACGCTGATCCGCCACTTCAACCGCCTGATCGAACCCAGCGCCGGCCACATCCTGGTCGATGGCGTGGACGTCGTCAGCCTGAACAAGCGAGACCTCGAAATCTTCCGTCAAAAGAAGATGAGCATGGTGTTCCAGCGCTTTGGCCTGTTCCCGCACCGCACCGTGCTGGACAACGCCGCATACGGCCTGACGGTGCAGGGCGTGGGCAAGGCTGAACGCGAGAAGCGCGCCCGCGACTGGCTTGAGCAGGTGGGCCTGGCCGGCTTCGAAAACCAGTATCCGCACCAGCTGTCCGGCGGCATGCAGCAGCGGGTGGGCCTGGCGCGGGCGCTGGCCACCGACGCCGAAATCCTGCTGATGGATGAAGCGTTCTCGGCGCTGGACCCGCTTATTCGACGCGAAATGCAGGACCAGCTGCTGCAACTGCAAGCCAAGCTGAACAAGACCATCGTGTTCATCACGCACGATCTGGACGAAGCGCTGCGCCTGGGCAACCGCATCGCCATCCTGAAGGACGGCGAACTGGTGCAGGAAGGCACGCCGGAAGACATCCTGCTGAATCCGGCCAATGACTACGTGCAGTCCTTCCTGCAAGACGTGAACCGCACCAAGGTGCTGAACGCCACGCACGCCGTCAACCCCGCGCGCCTGACCTTGACGATGCGTTCGCGTCCGGCGCATGCGCTGGACCGCATGCGCGCCATGGACTACGAATACGCGCCGGTGCTGGACGGCAAGCGCCTGGCCGGCGTGCTGACCGCCAAGGCGGCCGAGCAGGCCATCCAGGAAGGCGTGCGCGATGTGTCGCGTTTCGTGGAAGACCTGGCGTCCGTGCCGGCCACCGCCGGCCTGGGCGAAGTGCTGGCCCAACTGGTGCACAGCGACCAACCGGTTGCCGTTACCGGCGAAGACGACGAATTCCTGGGCATGCTGTCGCGCAAGAAGGTCGTTGAACTGGTGACGCCGGCGCTCACGGAAAACGCCACGGCGGAACCCGCCGCGATGGATCTGGCAAGCGAACCCGTGCACGAGCCCCGCGACCAGGCCGCCTGACCCTCGTTCGCACCCCCGCGCCCCGCTGTTTTAGGGCGTATCGACTTTGCCCGGCTGCAATCCGCTTGCAGCCGGGCAAAGTCGTTTTATGATGGCTGGCCGGCCACGCGTCCGGCATTCCCCGTTCGAATCACCGGAAGCCGTCATGCCCATTTTGAATGTCCAGATCCTGCAAGGCCACTCGGCCGCCCAGAAGGCCGCCTTGTTGCGCGCCGCGTCCGACGCGGTCGTCCAGAGCATTGCCGCGCCGCTGCCCAGCGTGCGCATCGTCTTGCAGGAAGTGCCCGCTGAAAACGTGATCGTGGCCGGTGAAATCGGCAAGCGCATGGTGCGCGTCGACGTGGCGCTGATCGAAGGGCGCGACGAAGCCAAGAAGGCCGCGCTGATCGCCGCGCTGAACCAGGCCGTGTGCAGCAGTATCGATATCTCGGGCGAAGACGTGCGGGTGCTGATCCGCGACGTGCCCAAGGTGGACATGGGCGTGGCCAACGGCATCAGCGCCAAGGCCGCCGGCCGCTAAGCTGCCGTTGCCGCATCCGCCGCGCGAAGATCCCGCGCGGCTTTTTTGCGCCCGGCCTTATTGCATCTTCAAGCCCAGTTCGGCCACGAAGTGTTTTTCCTCGGCCACCTGCTTGACTGCAAATTCCGTGTACGCGGCGCTGTCCATCAGCATGTGCGGCTGGTCGGCATTGTCCAGCGCGCGGTTGTACTCGGGGTCGCGCGAGGCGCGGTGGAAGGCCTTTTGCAGTACGGCGACGATCTTCGGGTCCATGCCCTTGGGGCCGGCGATACCGACAGGGTTGGTCGCCACGATGGGGTAGCCCAGTTCGGTCATCGTCGGCACGTCGGGCACGCGCTTGGCGCGCGCGTCGCCGACGATGGCCAACAACCGCGCGCGGCCCGTGTCGATCATCGGCCCCCAGCCCGCGTCCGACACCATCTGGATGTGGCCGCCCAGCAGTGCCGTCGTTTCTTCGGCCGCGCCCTTGTACGGAATGAAGTTGAACCGTGCCCCGGTCAAGCGCGACAGGCGTTCGATGGCGATGCGGCCCGAGCCCCCCGCGCCCGTGCCGCCGTAGCTGATCTTCTCGGGGTTGGCGCGCGCGTGCGCGATCAGTTCGTCCAGCGTTTTCCAGGGCGCGTCCTGGCGCACCACGATGCCGTAGGAATAGGCCGTCATGCAGGCGATGTAGGTGAAGTCCTTGACCGGGTCGTAGTTCACCTGTTGCAGGAACGGGTAGCGAAACAGCGTGCCCACTACCACCGAGATCGTGTAGCCGTCCGGCGCCGCCGTCTGCGCCATCGCAGCTGGCCCCAACGTGCCGCCCGCGCCGGGGCGGTTCGCGATGACCACGGTTTGGCCCAGTTCTTTGGAAGCCGCCACGGCCAGCGCGCGCATCTGCGTATCGGTGGCGCCGCCCGCCGGAAACGGCACGATCAACGTGATCGGGCGTGCCGGAAACGTGGCGGCTCGGGCGCCGCGCCAAAGGCCCAACGTGGCCGGCAAGATCAGCCCCAGCTTGAGCAGGCTGCGGCGTCGGGGCAAGGCGATGCTGCTGCGAGAGGAATCCGTCATGGTTGTCTCCGTCCTGATTTGTTATGGGGCACAGCAAGGGGCACAGCGACAGGCACCGCAAGGCGCGGCAAGTGTCACAGCAAGGGGCACGGCAACGGCTTCCCGCCCGCCTCAACGCGCAATGCCGCGCGTGGACAGGCTGGCGATGGCGGCGTCGTCATAGCCGGCGTCGCGCAGGATCTGGTGGGTGTGTTCGCCCGGCAGCGGCGCCTGGCGTCGGATGGCGAATTGAAAGCCGGACATCTTTACCGGGCTGGCCACCTGCGCGCCGGCCCCGTATTCCGGGTGCCGCGCCGCGTGCACCATGCCGCGCGCGGCGTAGTGCGGATGCGCCAGGCTTTCGGCCAGCTTCAGCACCGGCGCGACGCAGCAGTCGGCGCCGTCCAGCAATTGCAGCCAATGCGCCAGCGGTTGCGATCCAAACCGTTGCTGCAATTCCGACCGCACCCACGCTTGCCGTCTCGCGTCTTCATCCCGATGCCAGGCCAGCAGATCCGGCCGCTCAAGCCTGCGGCACAGCGTGTCCCAGAACTTCGGTTCCAATGCCGCGACGGCCAGATAGCGGCCGTCTTGCGTTCGGTATTGGCCATAGCACGCCAGCGCACCCGACAAGGTGTCGCCGCCGGCGGGCCGCGTCGCGCCGTGCGCGTTCAGCGTGGCCAGCGGCACCACCGCGCCCGCCAGCAAGCCGTCGGCGATGGCGATATCCACATAGCGTCCGCGCCCCGTGCGCTGCGCATCGACCAGCGCCGCCAGGATGCCCATCACCGCCGTCAGCGAGCCGCCCAGAATGTCGGCCACCGGCAGGTTCGACAAGGCCGGTTGATCCGGCCCACACCCCATCTGGTCCGCCACGCCCGCAACCGCCGCATAGTTCAGGTCATGCCCCGCGTCATCGCATAGCGGGCCATCCTGCCCGTAGCCCGTGATGCTGCAATACACCAGCCGGGGATTGTGTCGCGACAGCGTTGCGTAGTCGGCCTTCAGCCGCGCCGTCACGCCGGGCCGGAAACTCTCGACCACCACATCGGCGTCGCGCGCCAACCGTGCCAGCGCCGCCTGCCCTTCGGGATGCTTCAGGTCCAGCCGCAGCCCGCGCTTGTTGCGGTTGCACACGGCGCGCAACGCGGGCGGCGCGTAGTCGCCCGCTTGCGTGTCCTCGATCTTGATGACGTCGGCGCCCAGGTCGGCCAGGTACTGCGCGCCCAGCGGGCCGGGCAGCAATCGCGACAGGTCCAGCACCTTGATGCCCGCAAGCGGGGCGGTGTTCGGCGTATCCAAAGAGGGACTCCGGTAAATACGAAGAGGCAGCCAGCCAGCGGCAAAAGCCAGTCTAGGCGCGGCTTTGCGCCGATCCAATGGCGAAATGGATGATTCCGCTTGGCGGGAATGCTCACGCCGGGCATTCCTTGGCCGCATGGCTTTCGCTACCATCGACCCGACTCGGTTCGCGCCCCCGCCGTAGGAATCCGCCATGACGCATCACACCATCGCCGTGGGGCACATCGCCCAGATCCTGCAAGGCGCCCGCGCGCGCGGCGTGGACGTGGAACGCGTGCTGCGGCGCGCCCAGGTGCCGCCCGCCTTGTTGCATGCGCCACTGGCGCGCGTATCGCAGGCCCAGTTCGCACAGATCCTGCGGATGTTGCGGCGCGCCACGCGTGACGATTTTTTGGGCATGGGGCGCCATCCGGTGCCGCTGGGCGCCTTTGCCCACGCCTGCCGGCTGGCCTTGCAGGAAGGCACCGTGGGCCAGGCGCTGCGCGTGGCGTTTCGCTACTACCATGGCGTGCTGCGCGACTTCACCGCGCGGCTGTGCGTCAGCGGCGATACCGCGCGCATCGTGCTGGACGCCCGCGGCGCGCCGGACTGCACGCAGTGGTACGGCGAGCGCACGTTTCTGTTCTTCACGCTGGGCGTGGCCAACTGGCTGGCGGGGCGCCGCCTGCCCATCCTGGGCGTGGATTACAAAGCCGGCGCGCGTAGCGCCGACGCGCAAAAAGTCTTTCACGCGCCGGTACGGTACGGCCGGCCCGACACCGGCCTGTGGCTTGATGCCCGGTGGCTGGCCCTGCCCGTGGTGCAGGACGCGCAGGCGCTGCACGCCTTTCTGGCGAACGCGCCGTTCGACCTGCTGGTGAAGTATCAAGACCGCGCCACGCTTACCGATCGCATCCGCCGCCTGCTGCGCAACGACTTGTCGGGGGATCTTCCATCGCTGGCGCAGGTCAGCGCGCAGCTGTCGATGACGCCGCAAACGCTCAGGCGCCATCTGCGCGACGAGGGGCAGGGCTTTCAGGTACTGAAGGACGATCTGCGGCGCGATGCCGCCGTTGAATACCTGGGCCGTCTGGATCTGTCGCTGGTGGACATCGCCGCGCGGCTGGGCTTTTCCGAACCCAGCACCTTTCATCGCGCGTTCAAGAAATGGACCGGCGTGTCTCCCGGCGAATACCGCCGCACCCAGCTGACCTGCGCACCGGCATCGATGCCTGGCCGCGCGCCGTCGGCCCCTGACACTTTCCGCCAATCCGTTTGACGCCTGCGGCCATTGCCGCGCGCCGCGCCAAGCCGCCAAGCTACGGGCTGGGCAAGGTCGGTGACGATGGCAATCCGCAAACTGCAATCTGCAATCCAAAATCTGCAAACACGCCGATCCGCCGACCCGCAGCCCGCCACCGCGACACACTTCAGGAGAACCCCGCATGAATCGAAAAGTATGGGTGGCCGGCGTCGGCATGATTCCGTTCTGCAAACCCGGCGCCAGCGACCCTTATTCCGTGATGGGGATGCGCGCCGTGCAAGAAGCGCTGGCCGATGCGGGCGTGCCCTACGACGCCGTGCAGCAAGCCTATGCCGGATACGTCTATGGCGATTCCACCTCGGGCCAGGCCGTGGTGTATGGCGTGGGCCTGACCGGCATTCCCGTCTTCAACGTCAATAACAATTGCGCCAGCGGTTCGTCGGCGCTGTTCCTGGCGCGGCAGGCCGTGGAAAGCGGCGCGGTGGAATGTGCGCTGGCCGTGGGGTTTGAACAAATGGTGCCCGGCGCGCTGAAAGGCGTGTACGAAGACCGGCCGTCGCCACTTGCCGGCTTCGTGTCGGCCATGACCGACGCGCAGGGCTATGACGCCGCCACGCCGCGCGCCGTGCAATTTTTCGGCGGCGCCGCGCGCGACTACATGAAGCAGCACGACATACGCGCCGATACGTTCGCGCGCATCTCGGTCAAGGCGCGCCAGCACGCGGCCCGCAATCCCTACGCCGTATTCCGCAATACCGTCACGCTGCCCGAAGTGATGGACGCGCCCATGATCTTCGATCCGCTGACGCGCCTGCAATGCTGCCCGCCCACCTGCGGCGCGGCGGCGGCCATTCTGTGTTCGGACGCGTTTGCGCGGCGCCACGGCTTGCGGCCCGCCGTCAGCATCGCCGCGCAGGCCATGACGACCGACACGCCGTCCACGTTCGACACCGCCGACATGCGCCGGCTGGTCGGTCTGGACATGACGCGCGCCGCCGCCGACCGCGTGTACGAGGCCGCGGGCGTGGACCCCGCCGACCTTGATGTCGTCGAATTGCATGACTGCTTCACGGCAAACGAATTGATCACCTACGAGGGCCTGCGCCTGACGCCCGAGGGCACAGCCGAAAAATTCATTGTCGATGGCGACAACACCTACGGCGGCCGCGTGGTGACGAATCCATCTGGCGGCCTGCTGTCCAAGGGCCATCCGCTGGGGGCGACGGGCCTGGCGCAGTGCGCCGAACTGGTCTGGCAGTTGCGTGGGCAGGCCGACTTGCGGCAAGTCGAGGGCGCGCGTCTGGCGTTGCAGCACAACCTGGGGCTGGGCGGCGCTTGCGTCGTCACGCTGTACCAGGCCGCGTGACGGCGGCCAGCGCCACACGCATCCAACATCTGGCGGCGGATCGATACCCGATACTCGCCGCCCCGCACCCAGTCAGGAGACAACAACGATGGGAACACTTGAAGGCAAGGTAGCGCTGGTGTCCGGCTCGGGCCGTGGCATCGGCCAGGAGATCGCGCTGAAACTGGCGCGCGAAGGCGCAAGGGTTGTCGTCAACGACCTGGACGACGGACCGGCGCAAGACACGGTGACACGCATCCGCCAAGCGGGCGGCCAGGCCCAGGCATGCCCCGGCAGCGTCACCGCGCCGGGCTTTGCCGACCGTTTCGTCAACGCGGCAATCGATACCTACGGCGGCCTGGACATCATCGTGAACAACGCCGGCTACACCTGGGACAACGTCATTCAGAAAATGACGGACGAGCAATGGGATGAAATCCTTGCCGTGCATCTATCCGCCCCTTTCCGCATCCTGCGCGCCGCGTCCGGCTTCATCCGCGAAGCCGCCAAGGCCGAGGCCGCCGAAGGGCGCGAAGTGTTCCGCAAGGTGGTCAATATCTCGTCCACCTCGGGCGTGATGGGCAACGCCGGCCAGGCCAATTACGCCGCCGCCAAGGCCGGCATCAACGGCCTGACGCGCGCGCTGGCCAAGGAATGGGGCCGCTACAAAGTCAACGTCAACAGCGTGGCGTTCGGCCTGATCAAGACGCGGCTGACCGACGCCGTGGCCGACGGCGACACCACGCTGGACATCCAGGGGCGCCAGATCAAGGTGGGCGTCAACCCGCAGGTGCACAAGAACGCCGAAAGCCTGATCCCGCTGGGCCGCGCCGGCACGCCCGCCGAGGCAGCGGGCGCGGTCTATCTGTTCTGCCTGCCTGAATCGAACTACGTCAGCGGGCAGGTGCTGGTCGTGGGTGGCGGCCGCCCATGACGCGCCTGCCTAACCCGATGGAACCGCCACGCGCCGCGTGGATGGACGCCGACCTGGCGTTGTTCCAGGATGCGACGCGCCGCATCTTCGAAAAGGAATTCGCGCCCGACGAAGAACGCTGGCGCAAGCAGCAGCACGCCGATCGCGACATCTGGACACGGGCCGGGCGCCTGGGCCTGCTGTGCGTCAGCATGCCCGAGGCCTATGGCGGCGGCGCGGGCAGCTTCGCGCACGAAGCCATCGTGGCGGCCGAGCAGGCGCGCGCCATGGTCCATGGCTTTAGCAACAACGTGCACAGCGCCATCCTGGCGCACTACATCCTGAACTACGGCACCGAGGCGCAGCGGCAGCGCTGGCTGCCGGGCATGGCCACCGGCGAGCGCGTGGGCGCCATCGCGATGAGCGAGCCGGGCGCCGGGTCCGACCTGAAAAGCGTGCGCACCACGGCCCGGCGCGACGGCGACAGCTACGTCCTCAATGGTTCCAAGACCTTCATCACGAACGGCCTGCACGCCGACCTGATTTGCGTGGTGGCCAAGACCGACCCGCACGCCGGATCGCGCGGCGTGTCGCTCATCATGGTGCAAACGGATGATCTGCCCGGCTTTCGGCGCGGGCGGCTGCTGGAAAAACTGG
This sequence comes from Achromobacter sp. B7, assembly GCF_003600685.1. Lineage (NCBI taxonomy): Bacteria > Pseudomonadati > Pseudomonadota > Betaproteobacteria > Burkholderiales > Alcaligenaceae > Achromobacter > Achromobacter sp. B7. The sequence goes on along the minus strand of NZ_CP032084.1, from coordinate 4,436,870 downwards.
GCCAGAAAAGCGGCGATACGGCCGAACTGTTTTTTGACGACGTGCGCGTGCCCGCCGCCAACCTGCTGGGCGAGGCCGAAGGGCAGGGCTTTACGCAGCTGATGCAGCAATTGCCGCGCGAACGGCTGCTGATCGCGGTGGGCGCGGTGGCCACCATGCGGCGCGCCGTCGACGACACCGTGGCCTATACCAAGACGCGGCAGGTCTTCGGCCAGGCGCTGATCGACATGCAGAACACGCGCTTCAAGCTGGCCGAATGCGAAACGGTGGCGACCATCGCCGCGCGCTTTGTCGACGACTGCATCGCGCGCCAGTTGCAGGGCACGCTGGACCTGCCCACCGCCGCGATGGCCAAGTGGTGGACCACCCAGATGAACTGCCAGGTCATCGACGAATGCCTGCAATTGCACGGCGGCTACGGCTACATGCTGGAAACGCCCATTGCGCGGATGTACGCGGATGCGCGCGTGGGCAAGATCTACGGCGGTTCGAATGAAATCATGAAAGAAATCATCGCGCGGGGCATGGCCGCGTAAAGCGGCCGGCACCTTGCGCGGGACTCGGAGAGAGACACGCATGCAGCAAGCGCATTTTCGGTTGGAGCCCAAGGTATTGCCCCGGGTATGGCCCAAGGGCTTGCCGGCCCACATCAACCAGCCCCGCTCCAGCCTCGTCTTCAATCTGGAGGCGTCGGCCACCCGCTATCCCGACAAGCCCGCCATCGTGTTCTACGACACGGTGCTGGACTATGCGCGCCTGAAGCGCGAGGTCGACGCCATGGCCGGCTATCTGCAACACAGCGCGGGCGTTGCAGCCGGCGACCGCGTGCTGCTGCTGAGCCAGAACTGCCCGCAATTCATCATCGCCTACTACGCCGTGCTGCGCGCCGATGCGGTCGTGGTGCCGGTGAACGCGATGAGCACGGAAGATGAGCTGGATCACTATCTGAAGGACAGCGGTGCGCGCGTGGCGTTTGCCGCGCAGGAACTGGCGCCACGGCTGGCGGGCTTTGTTGAAGACGGCCGGCTGGAACGCGTCATCGTCCATGCCTATTCCGACTACCTGGGCGAGGGCGGCGATGGCCAGACGCCGCCGCCCGACTGGATCGCCGCGCCGCGCGACAAGGTAGACATGCCGGGCGGCGTGCCCTGGTACGGCGCCTTGGCGGTCAACGCGCCGCCCAAACCGCACCGGGCGCACGCGGGCGATCTGTGCCTGCTGCCCTATACGTCCGGCACCACCGGGCGGCCCAAGGGCTGCCGCCACACGCACGGCACGCTGGGCGCGGCGGTGACGGGGTCGGCGCTGTGGCGTGGGCTGACGTCCGAAGCCGTCATCATGGGCGTGGCGCCGCTGTTTCACCTGCTGGGCATGCAGAATTGCATGAACCTGCCCATCCTGCTGGGCGCCACCGTCGTGCTGCTGCCGCGCTGGGACCGGCAGGTGGCCGCGCAATTGATGGCGCGGCATCGCGTCAGCGTGTGGGCCGCGCCCCCGGCGATGGTGGTGGACTTCTTTGCGCAGCCCGACATCGAATCGTATGACCTGTCGCGCCTGGCCTTGTTGTGCGGCGGCGGCGCGCCCATGCCCGAGGCGGTATCGGCCATGCTGGCCGAGCGCTACGGCATCGTCTTCAACGAAGCCTATGGGCTGACCGAGACCGCGTCGTTCCTGCACTGCAATCCCATGCACCGCAACAAGCGCCAGTGCATCGGAGTGCCGACTTTCGGCGTCGATACGCGCGTGGTGGACCCGGCTACGCTTGAAGAATTGCCGGCCGGGCAAGTGGGCGAACTGGTCACACGCGGCGCGCAGCTGATGCTGGGTTACTGGAACAACGCGGCCGCCGATGACGAGGCGTTTTTCATGTTGGAAGGCGAACGCTACTTTCGCACCGGTGACCTGGGGCGGGTGGACGAGGACGGCTATTTCTTCATCACCGATCGGCTCAAGCGCATGATCAATGCGTCGGGCTACAAGGTGTGGCCGGCCGAGGTCGAGAACGCCTTGTACGAGCATCCCGCCGTGCACGAGGCCTGCGTCATCGGCGTGCCCGACCCGTGCCGGGGCGAAACCGTCAAGGCGCTGCTGGTGCTGCGGCCCGAGGCCCTGGGCAGCGCGCGCGAAGACGAGGTGATCGCGTGGGCCCGCGCCCGCATGGCCGCCTACAAGGCGCCGCGCATCGTTGAATTCGTGGACGCGCTGCCCAAGTCCAGCACGGGCAAGATCCTGTGGCGGCAATTGCAGGAAGCGGGGCGGGCGGGCCGCTAGCGCAACAGCGTGGCGCGGCGGTATCGCCCGGCCGCTTACCGCAGCGGCACGCCGTTGGTCAATTGGCGCAGTTCGTTCAGCAGCTTCGCGGCGGGCAGGGGCAGCAGCCCTTGCGTGCGCCGAAACGCCGTCAGCATGCGCGTGTCGGACGCGCCGGGAATCGGCAGCCGGTCAAGCAGGCCCGCGCGCAGTTCGGCGTGATACATCGGTTCGGGCATCCAACCCAAAAATTCCGAATGCGCAATCAGATTCTTCAGCACCGTGATGGAACGCGTTTCAACCGTGACGTCCGGCATGGACAAGCGGTGCCGCGTGAATAGCTGGTTCATGTGTTCGAAGGGCTCGGTGCCGCGCGGCAGGATCGCCCACTTGTACGCCAGCGTATCGGCCAGGCTGAGACCGGGGCGGGAGCGCAGCGGGTGGCTGGTGCTGGCCACCACGTAGCTCGTGTCTTCCCAACGGCAGTCCGGCACCGAGACAATTTCGTCCGTGTCGTCGGTATGCGCGCCCAGCGCCAGGTCGATCTCGCGCGACAGCAGCGCGCTGGCCAGGCGATCCCATACGCCTTCCACCACCTGCACCTGCAACGTGGGCCAGCGATTGCAGGTTCGGGTCAGCGCGGTGGGAAGAATCAGGCACGCAATGCTGCCCACCGTGCCGACCCGGATGGTGCCCTTGGCCAGCCCCAGCAGCGCACGGATTTCCTCTTTGGCGCTTTCGGCATCGCGCAGCAGCGCGGTGGAATGCGGCAACAGCGTCAGCCCGATATCGGTCAGCTGCATGCCCTTGGAATGACGTTCGAATAGTGGAGCGCCGACCTGGCCTTCCAGGCGGCGCACGATGCGGCTTAGTGCGGACTGCGTGACATGCATGGCGTCGGCGGCACGTCCGAGGCTGCCGGCGGCTACGACCGCGTTGAATGCCGCCAATTGGTGTAGGTCGAATGGCATGCCAAAGCGTAATGACTTTGTCTCGATATATCAATTCTCAAGTCTGCTAGGGGGGGCGACACTCTGCCATCGCTGTTGACCGTGCCCAGGCCCAGCCCGGCGCCTCGTCAACCCCGCCACCTCACCACAAGGACCCAAGCTATGAACGGACCCGTTTTTGGCCTTTTAGGCGCGCTGAACGCCTCTGGTAGCGAGTCCGACCTGGTCCCGCCCCCGCAGCCGCCCACCGTGCGCGACGCCGTCTACGACCTGATGCGCCGCGTCGGCATGACGTCGGTATTCGCCAACCCGGGCTCAACCGAGCTGCCCATGTTTCGCGGGTTTCCCGATGATTTCCGCTATGTGCTGGGCTTGCAGGAAGCCACGGTGGTAGGCATGGCCGACGGTTATGCGCAAGCCACGCGCAATGCGTCGATGGTCAACCTGCATTCGGCGGCCGGGGTCGGCAACGCCATGGGCAACCTGTTCACGGCATACAAGAACCGTACGCCCATGGTGGTGGTCGCCGGCCAGCAGGCGCGCGGCATCCTGCCCTTCGACCCCTTCCTGTCTTCCAGCAATGCCACCGAGTTGCCCCGGCCTTACGTCAAATGGAGCACCGAGCCCGCCCGCGCGCAAGACGTGCCACTGGCCATCGCGCGCGCCTACTACCTGGCCATGATGCCGCCGCGTGGGCCCGTGCTGGTGTCCGTGCCCGTAGACGACTGGGACGCGCCTTCGCCGCCGTTGGCGCATCGCGGCGTCAGCACTGAACTGCGCCCGCAGCCCGAGGCCATCGGGCGCATCGGCGCCTTGCTGGACGCCTGCCGACGCCCCGCCATGGTCGTGGGCGCTGCCGTGGACCGCGACGGCGCCTGGAACGAAATCGTGGCGCTGGCCGAACTGCACAGCGCGCGCGTGTGGGCCGCGCCCATGTCGGGCCGTTGCAGCTTCCCGGAACGCCATCGCCTCTTCGCCGGGTTTTTGCCGGCCGCGCGCGAGGGCATCGTCGCCCGCCTGCAAGGGCACGATCTGATCCTGGTGGTGGGGGCGCCCGCCTTTACCTATCACGTCGACGGCGCCGGGCCGCACGTGCCCGACGGCGCCGAGCTTTGCCTGCTGACCGACGACCCGGACACGGCGGCGTGGGCGCCGGCGGGGCTGGCGGCCGTGGGCAGTATCCGCCTGTGCCTGCGCGATCTGCTGGCGCGGCCCGCGCCCATCATGCGGCCCTTGCCCGCGCGGCGCGCCGCCAGTCCCGCGCCCGGCCCGTCTTCGCCGATGTCCACCGCCTTCGTGCTGCAGACGCTGGCCGCCATGCGCGACCCGTCCGACATCGTCGTGGAAGAAGCCCCCAGCGCCCGACCCGTCATGCAGCACTATCTGCCGCACGTGCGCTCGCAAACCTTCTACACCATGGACAGCGGCGGCCTGGGTTATGGCATGCCCGCAGCGGTGGGCGTAGCGCTGGGCAAGCCCGACCGGCGTGTCATCGCGCTGATCGGCGACGGTTCCAGCCTGTACTCGATACAAGCGCTCTGGAGCGCCGCGCAGCACAAGCTGCCGATCACCTTCGTCATTCTCAACAACCGCCGCTATGCCGCGCTGCAAGACTTTGCGCCGGCATTCGGCTTCGGGCCGCACGACAAGGTCATGGGCACCGAACTGCCCGGCATTGACTTCGTTGCGCTGGCCCGGGGGCTGGGCTGCGGCGGCGTGCGCGTGTCGGACGCCGCGCGCCTGGGCGCGGTACTGGCCGACGCCATGGCCAGCGGCAGCCCCACGCTGGTTGAAGTGCGGGTGTCCTGAATCCTGTCCGCGGGGTTTCCGGAGTCTGACTCCGGACCCCAGGTTCCTGGAACCTGACGTCGGACCCCAACTCGCGGCAAGTCGTATCCCCAAGGAGGCCACAGCGCCATGCAGGTATCCCCCGTGCAGGTTCCCGTGCAGGTTTCTCCCGCGCAGGTATCCCTATTGATCAACGGCGACGCCACCGGCGCGCGCGACGGCCTGACGTTCAAGCGCCACAGTCCGCTGGACGGCAGCATTGCCTCGCTGGCGCCCGCGGCCAGCGTGCAGGACGCCGTGGCCGCCGTGCAAGCCGCGTCGGCCGCATTTCCGTCCTGGTCGGCCACCGGCCCGGGTGAACGGCGCCAACTACTCATGCGCGCGGCAGAAGCCATCCAGGCCCGGGCGCAATCGTTTGCCGACATCATGGCACTTGAAACCGGCGCCTCGGCCGGCTGGGCACGGTTCAATGTCCAACTTGCCGTCAGCGTGCTGCTGGAGGCGGCCGCGCTGACCACCCAGGTCAGCGGCGAGGTCATCCCGTCCGATGTGCCGGGCAACCTGGCGCTGGCCGTGCGCCAGCCGGCGGGCGTGGTGCTGGGCATCGCGGCCTGGAACGCGCCGGTCATTCTTGCCGTGCGCGCCATCGCCACGCCGCTGGCTTGCGGCAATACCGTTGTGCTCAAGGGCAGCGGCTTGTGCCCGGCCACGCATGGGCTGGTCATGCACACGCTGCAAGCGGTGGGCTTTCCGCGAGGCGTGCTGAACTTCATCACAAACGCGCCGGCCGACGCGGCCACCGTCGTCGAGGCCATGGTGGCGCACCCGTCGGTGCGGCGCGTCAGCTTCATGGGGTCCACGCAGGTAGGCAGGCGTATCGCTTCGGCGTGCGCAAATCATCTGAAACCTGTCGTTCTTGAGCTTGGCGGCAAGGCGCCTTTCGTGGTGCTCGATGACGCCGACCTGGACGCGGCCGCGCGTGCCGCCGTGTTCGGCGCCTTTGCCAATTCCGGGCAGACCTGCATGGCCACCGAACGCATCATCGTCGACCGCACGGTGGCCGACGCCTTCGTGCAAAAGCTGGCCGACCGCGCAGCCGGGCTGCCGCTGGGGGATCCGCGCGAAGCCGCCGTGGCGCTGGGCGCCGTGGTCGACATGAACGCGGTCAAGCTCTGCAATGCCCTGATCGACGACGCGCTGGCGCAAGGCGGCCGCTTGGTGGCAGGCGGCAAGTCCAACACCACCTTGATGCCGGCCACCCTGATCGACCACGTGACGCCCAGCATGCGGCTGTACCGCGAAGAGGCCTTCGGGCCGGTCACGGGCATCGTGCGCGTCAGCGGCGTGGAAGAAGCCGTGGCCTGCGCCAACGACAACGAATACGGGCTGGCGTCGGCGGTGTTCGGGCGCGACGTGGGGCGCGCCATCGCCGTGGCGCGTCGGATTGAATCCGGCATTTGCCACGTCAACGGGGCCACCGTCCACGACGAGGCCCAGATGCCGTTCGGCGGCATGAAGGAAAGCGGCATGGGACGCTTTGGCGGCAAGGCCGGCATCGACGCCTTTACCGACCTGCGCTGGCTCACGGTGCAAACCACGCCACGTGACTACGCGTTTTGACGCGGGGCGGGCGTTGCTCTCGGCGTTGGCTTCGCGTTCCACTTCGCCTTCCACTTCGCCTCCCACTCCACCTTCCTTTCCGCCTTCCCTTTGCCAAAGGACCATGTATGCGTACTCAGGTAGCCATCATCGGGGCCGGCCCGGCCGGGCTGATGCTGTCGCAGTTGTTGCACTTGCAGGGCGTCGATTCCGTGGTGCTGGAATGCCGTGGCCAGGAAACCATCCGCGCCACCGTGCGCGCGGGGGTGCTGGAGCAGGGCACGGTCGACGTGTTGACCGAAGTCGGCTTGGGCGGGCGGCTGCGCAGCGAAGGCTTTCGGCACGAAGGCACGGTGTTGCGGGTTGGCGGCGTTGACCGCCGTATCGACTTTGTCGACCTGACGGGCGGGCGCGCGGTAATGGTTTACGCGCAGCACGAAGTCATCAACGACTTGCTCGATGCGCGGTTGGCGGCGGGGGGCGACGTGCGCTTCAACGTCACCGACGTCACGCTGCACGACGTCACCCATGCCAACGATGTGCCCCGCGCCCCACACACCACGGCGTCATCCGGACCCGTGGTTCGGTTCCGCGATGACGGCGGCGTCCCCGTCTCGCTGCGCGCGGATTTTGTCGTGGGCTGCGACGGCACGCACGGCGTCAGCCGCGCCGCCATCGCCCCCCATGCCTTGCACACCCTTGAGCACCGCTACCCGTTCGGCTGGCTGGGCATCTTGTGCCAGGCACCGCCGTCTTCCGACGAGCTGATCTACGCCTTGGGCGCCGACGGCTTTGCGCTGGTCAGCACCCGGTCGCGCGAGGTGCAACGCATGTACCTGCAATGCGACCCGCGCGAGGCCCCCTGCGACTGGTCCGATGACCGCATCTGGGCCACGCTGCGCGCCCGCCTGGCCACGCCAGACGGCTGGGCGCCCAAGGAAGGCCCCATCTTCGACAAGACCGTCATCGGCATGCGCAGCAGGGTGACCGAGCCCATGCGGCACGGCCGCCTGTTCCTGGCGGGCGACGCCGCCCATGTGGTGCCGCCAACCGGCGCCAAGGGCTTGAACCTGGCCGTGTCCGACGTGTGCCTGCTGTCGCGCGCGCTAACTCGTTTCTATCGGCATGGCAAAGACGACCTGCTGGACACCTACAGCGCTGACGCCTTGCGCCGCGTTTGGCGCGCGCAGCGGTTTTCAAAATGGATGACGGCGTTGCTGCACCGTTATCCCCACGCGGACGCCTTTGACCGCAAGCTACAAGACGCCGAACTCGACTACCTGACGCAATCACGCGCCGCGTGCACCACGCTGGCGGAAAACTATGTGGGGCTGCCCATGGCGCCGCCCTGGGACTGAACGCGGGCTATTTCCGCAAAGGAGAACCAGCATGACTCGTAGTGCCCAGAACGCGGCGGTTCGCGCCGCGCCGCCCGACCGCCGTAACGTCGATCCCGGTAGCGCCGACCCCGGTAGCGCCGACGTCGGCGACCTGCTGGACAACGGCCCCTTCACGTCCATGCAGAAGTTTGTGGTGATGCTTGCCGCCATGTCCATCGTCATGGACGGGTTTGATGGCCAACTGATCGGCTTTGCGATTCCGATGATGATCCAGGAATGGGGCATCACGCGCGAGGCTTTCGCGCCCGCCGTGGCGTCCGGCCTGATCGGCATGGGGATCGGCAGCGCGTGCGCCGGCCTGTTCGCCGACCGCTACGGCCGCCGCATGGCCGTCATCGTCAGCGTGTTTGTGTTTGGCACAGCCACGTGCGCCATCGGGCTGGCGCCCGATGCCCTGACCGTGGCCGTGCTGCGCTTCATTGCCGGCCTAGGCATCGGTGGCGCGCTGCCCAGTTCCACGACGGTTACCGCCGAATTCACGCCCGCGCGTCGCCGCACGCTGGCAGTCACGGCCACCATCGTCTGCGTGCCTTTGGGCGGGATGCTGGCGGGCCTGTTTTCGGCGTATGTCCTACCTTTGTATGGGTGGCGCGCTTCGTTCTTCATCGGCGGATCGCTGCCCATCGCCCTGGGCTTTGCCTTGATGGCCACGTTGCCCGAATCGCCCCGATTCCTGGCGCGCCGACCCGAGCGCTGGAACGAGTTGGGCGCGTTGCTGGGCCGCATGGGCCGGCCCATGCCGCAAGGCGTGCACTACACCGACGCCGTCGAGCAGGCGCTTGAACAGCCGGGCGCCCAGCCGCAGCGTGGCGTGCGGGCCTTGTTCTCGAAGGGCTACGGCGCCGACACCATCGCCATCTGGGTGGCCTTCTTCATGTGCCTGACGGCGGTGTACAGCGCGTTCAGCTGGTTGCCCACGATGCTGACCTCGGAAGGCTTGCCGCTGGCGGTGGCCGCGTCCGGGCTGACCGCCTACAACCTCGGAGGCGTGATCGGGGCGCTGGTGTGCGCCGTCGCCATGACGCGCTGGGGCTCGCGTTGGCCGCTTGCCATCTGCTGCGTGGGCGCGCTGGGCAGCGCCTTCCTGATGCTGATGGTCGACGTGCGGCAAAGCTCTTCCTTGCTGGTGTTTGGGTTCGGCGTTCACGGGCTGTTCGTCAACGCCGTGCAATCCACCATGTATGCGCTGTGCGCGTACGTCTATGCCACCGGCGTGCGCGCCACCGGCACGGCGGGGGCGCTGGCTTTCGGGCGTCTTGGCGCCATCCTTAGCGCCTTCGTCGGCGCAACCGTCATCACGCTGGGCGGCGCGCAGGGCTACCTGCTGTTACTGGGCACGGTCATGGTGTTTGCGCTGATTGCGTTGCTGATGGTGCGCCGGCATATCCCCGGCAGGCGCGCGGCGCCGCCGCTGCGCACCGTTGCCGTCGTGGGGGGCACACGATGAATATCGCGATGCTGGGCGCGGGCGCCATGGGTTGCCTGTTTGGCGGGTTGCTGGCCGAGAGCGGTCGGCAGGTGACGTTGCTGGATATCGACGATGCCCATCTGGAGGCGATACGCCGCAGCGGTTTGCGGCTGGAGACCGACCAGGGCGACAGGCGCATCCACGGCATGACGGTGGCGCGGCCCGAGCACCACCGGCAGCCGCCGGACCTGTTGATCCTCTTCACCAAAAGCCTGCATACCGACGCCGCGCTACGCAGCGTGGCGCCGCTGCTGCGCGCACCTGCGCGGGTGCTGACCTTGCAGAACGGGTTGGGCAACCTGGAAGCGGTTTCGCGCCATGTGGACCCGGCGCGCATCCTGGTCGGCATGACAACGTGGCCGGCCGATCTGGCGGGGCCCGGCCACGTCAGATCGCATGGCGGCGGCGTGATCCGCATGTGGCAGGCGCGCGGTAGCGGCGGGGATGGTGAAGGCGACGGCAACGTAGACACCGACGTCATGCACATCGCGACAGTGCTCAATGACGCCGGTTTGCAATGCGAAGTCGACCCCAACGTCTGGAAGGCGATCTGGCAAAAGGTGGCCTTCAACGCCGCGCTTAACAGCCTGTGCGCCGTCTCGGGCTGCGCGGTGGGTCAGTTGGGCAAGGTGGCTGACGGCCCGATGCTGGCGCGCACCGTGGTGTCCGAGGTGATCGCCGTGGCGCGCGCAAGTGGCGTCGACGCCGACGCGGCGGCCTGCCATGCCAGCGTCGCGCACGCCATTGCGCATCATCGCGGCCACAAGCCGTCGATGTTGCAAGACGTGCTGGCGGGCAGGCCTACCGAAATTGAAACGATCAACGGCGAAGTGGTGGCGCGGGCGCGCGCGGCGGGCGTGCCGGTGCCACACACCGCCCTGTTGCTGGGCCTGGTGCGCCTGATCCAGGCGCGCCAATCTGATATTCCGACCGAGAGACACCCATGACCTCATCCGAAACCGCTCCTGTCCCGCCGCAGCCGCGGCGCCCGTCATCGCGACCCTCATTGGCGTCAAGCTCGCGCCCACCCGCGGGCCTGTCGCCGCGCGACTGGGCCAGCCATCCGGCCTATCTCTACGAGGACTATCGTTCGACGCAATTGCGCGGCCCGACACTGCCGCTCGTGCCCCTGGCCGCGGCGTTGGGCGAAATGCGCCGGCCGGTCTTTGGCGACGACAGTGTGGGCAAGCTGGACCACGACCTGACGCGCAATGCGCGCCGCAATGGTGAACCCATCGGCGAACGCATGGTGTTGGCCGGCCGGGTAGTTGACGATCTTGGGCGGCCGGTGTCGCACACGCTGATCGAAATCTGGCAGGCCAATGCGGCCGGCCGCTATGTGCACAAGGCCGACCGCCACGACGCGCCGCTGGACCCGAACTTCCTGGGCGCGGGCCGCTGCCTGACCGATGCGGACGGGCGATACCGCTTCTTGACGATCAAGCCGGGCGCCTATCCCTGGGGCAACCATCCCAACGCCTGGCGCCCGCAGCATATTCATCTATCCCTTTTCGGCCAGCACTTCGGTACACGGCTGGTCACGCAAATGTACTTTCCGGGCGACCCGTTGCATGCCTTCGACCCGATGCTGAACGGTACGCCGGAAGCGGCGCGCAGCCGGCTGATCGCGGACTTCAGCGTGGGCCTGACCGAAGAAGGTTTTGCGTTGGGATATCAGTTCGACATCGTGCTGCGCGGGGCGCGTTGCACGCCGTTTGAAAACGGCTAAGGAGGGGTCATGTTGATGCAAGGCTTGCAAGACAATTTTGGGCAGACGCCATCGCAGACGGTCGGCCCGTATTTCGCGTACGGCTTGACGGCGGCGCAGTACGGCTACGACTTCGATCAGCCCTTTGACACCGTGCTGGCGGATGACGAGGCGCGCGGTACGCGCATGCGCCTGGAAGGCCGTGTGCTGGACGGCGATGGCATGCCGGTGTCGGACGCACTGGTGGAAATCTCGCACGTGGACGGGCAGGGCCGGTATCCGCGCAATGTGTACGAGGCATCGGCCATGGGGTTTCGGGGCTTCGGGCGTTGCGGCACGGGCACCGACCTGGGCCACCGCTACGCGTTTCACACGGTCAAGCCGGCGTCGCAGGCAGACGGCGAGGCGCCGCATATCGACATGATCGTGACCATGCGAGGGCTGTTGCTGCACGTGTTCACGCGCGTGTACTTCCAGGACGAGGCCGAGGCGAATGCAGAGGACGCGGTCTTAAATTCCGTGTATGCCGCGCGGCGCCACAGCCTGCTGGCGCGCAAGGACGAGCGGGGTGGCGAGCTTATCTACCGATTCGACGTCCATATGCAGGGGCCGTACGAAACGGTGTTCTTCGACGTGTAGCCTGCGCCATCACGCGATCCGGGCAAAAACCCGGCCCGAAGATTCGGCCTGAAGATTCGGCCCGAAGATTCGGCCTGAATATTCGGCCTGAATATTGGCCTGAACATTCGGCCTGAAAATCACCGCGAAAAAAAAGGCGCTGAAAACTTCAGCGCCTTGCCAATGCGGGGGGTATGACACCGCCCGCGTTGCATCAGGCCGTGGTGTCGCCAGCCGCTTCGGGCTGGTACAGAATTTCTTCGATGCTGGCCGAATGCTCGGTCTGGTTCGGCGCCGTCCACGTGACCAGCTGGCCGGTGCGCGAGCCGATCAGGCTCAGGCCCAGCGGCGACATCACCGACACCTGGCCCTGCGCCAGGTTGGCATCGGCCGGATAGCACAGCGTGACAACCATTTCATCGCCCTTGTCGTTCAGCAGGCGCACGCGCGAACGCATCGTGATGATGTCGGGCGTGACTTCCTCGATGGCGATGATGGGCGCGGAGTCCAGCAATTCCTGCGCGGCATCGACGGCATCGCGCGACAGGGTCGCGGCGGTGGCGGGGCGGGTGATCATGCCCAGCAGTCGGGCGTGGTCCAGGGCGGTAATGAGTTTGTCTTGCGGCACGGCGTTCATGTCGGTTCTTCTTGGACGAAAGGCCCCGCTAGGCGTAGGCCTTTCGGCGTGCGCGGGCGAGGCAATGGAGGAGATGACAGCGCTTTGGGAAGAGAATGTTCAAGCGGTGCCGCGACGAAGCGTACGGTGTGGATCGTGCCCGGGCAGCGCGCCGACGTTGCGGCTTACTGCGGCTAGCCCACCCTAAAGCAGGCTTCGGACCCCGGAAAGAGATGATTACCGGGCTGATTCGAGCGTCGAAGCGGTGCAGTTTTTGCGCGTTTGGCGCCCAATCTGCTGTCGGCAATAGGCGAGTATATAGGCCATTGCCACATGCGTGTGTCGGAATATTCTGAAAAGGGGCGATTTGCGCCGCCCCTTCCCGGGTACACGCGGTAAATCAGCCCTTGATAAAGGCCAGCAGGTCCGGATTGATGATGTCGGCGTGGGTCGTCAACATGCCGTGCGGCAAGCCTTGATACACCTTCAACGTGCCGTTTTTCAGCAGCTTGACCGACAGGCGCGAGGCGTCGTCGATGGGCACGATCTGGTCGTCGTCGCCGTGCATGACGAGCGTGGGCACGGTGATGGCCTTCAGGTCTTCGGTCTGGTCGGTCTCGGAAAACGCCTTGATGCCTTCGTAATGGGCACGCGCGCCGCCGATCATGCCTTGGCGCCACCAGTTGTTGATGACGCCCTGCGACACCTTGGCGCCCGAACGGTTAAATCCGTAGAACGGGCCCGAGGCCACGTCTACGTAGAATTGGGCGCGGTTGGCGGCAAGCGCTTCGCGGAAGCCGTCGAACACTTCCATCGGCAGGCCGCCTGGGTTGGATTCGGTCTTGAGCATCAGCGGAGGCACGGCGCTGACCAGCACGGCCTTGGCGACGCGGCCTTGCGGCTGGCCGAATTTGGCGACATAGCGCGCCACTTCGCCACCGCCCGTCGAATGGCCGATGTGCACCGTATTGCGCAGGTCCAGGTGTTCGACCACGGCGGACGCGTCGGCGGCGTAGTGGTCCATATCATGGCCGTCGCTGACCTGGCTTGAGCGTCCGTGGCCACGGCGGTCGTGCGCAATGACGCGAAACCCCTTGTTCACGAAGTACAGCATCTGCGCGTCCCAGTCGTCGCTGGACAAGGGCCAGCCATGGTGGAACATGATGGGCTGGGCGGTCTTGGGACCCCAGTCCTTGAAGAAAATCTGCACGCCGTCGGGGGTGGTGATGGTGCTCATGGGCTTGTACTCCGGGTAGGTGCCACGGGGAGGGCGGGCGTCGGTGCAGGCTTGGGAACAAGCCGGCCCCGGCGCCGCGAAACCCTGAGCGTAGCGCTGCCCACCTTGCAGCGCTTGAAGATTATGAACCGGCTTTGAACGAAATCATCTTGCACTGGGGGGGCCGGCAGTACTAGGCATTCTGGCCCCCGCCCCCGGCCCGGCCCCCGCCTTTTTGCAGCGCCCGATAGTGTTCTACCACCCCTTGCAGGGCATATTCGGCGCTGGCCTTGCGTATGCTGTTGCGGTCGCCCGAGAAACGCTTGGTGGCGGTGAACACCACGGGGTGGGCGTCGGCATTGCCCATCTTGAAGACCCAGGCGTAGCACTGCGTGCCGCTGGGAATTTCGTCGTCGGTGGCGTCGGTGACGCCGGTATTGGACACCGCCACGTTCGCGGGGCTTTTGCGCGCCGCGCCCAGCGCCATGTCGCGCGCGACGGCTTCGCTGGTCAGATTGTGCGAGCGCAGCGTGGCCTGCGGCACCCCCAGGCAACGCTGCTTGGCCTCAACGGAATACACGACGAAGGCACAGTCCAGCAATTGGCCGGCGCCGGGAATGTCGGCCAGGGTGGCCGCAATCAGCCCCGCCGTGCAGGACTCGGCGGTCACCAGCGTCAGGTCGTTTTCCTGCATGAATGTCGCGACTCGTTCGATAGCGTTCATCGTTGCGCTCCGGTAAGGGGGCCGCCTTGTCATGGCCATTGCCCCAGGCGAGTGCCCCCCAAGCAAACCGCGTTCCCGGCGGCGCTGCGGGCATGGCAGTTGCTCCGGCATGGCGTTATCCCGACATTCCGTCATCCCATCAATGGGGGCCGTTGCCCCACCAACGCCAGGAGCCTGCCATGAACATCCCGTCGACGCTGCAGCAAAAGCCGACCTCGCCGCAGCCCAACCAGGGCCAGCCCGACCAATCCCCGGCCGAGAATCCGGACCGCCGCGCGCCGGGCCAGGAACGGGACAAGGACGGGCGCTGGCCGCCCGATGCCCTGCCCAATCCGATGCCGGGCCTGGACCCGCAGCAGACCCCCGGTATCGACCGCTTGGGTGACGCCAATATCGCCGACCAGCAATGGCTGCGCAGCACGCGCGGCCTGTAATGGCCGGGATGCCGGGCGTTTCCGCCCGGCCCGGCCGCCAGGCCGCTAAGCCGCTACGCCGCTAAGCCGCTACGCCGCTAAGCCGCTACGCCGCTAAGCCGCTACGCCGCTAAGCCGCTACGCCGCTAAGCCGCTACGCCGCTAAGCCGCTACGCCGCTAAGCCGCTACGCCGCTAAGCCGCTACGCCGCTACGCCGCTAGGCCGGTAGCGGCGCGGGCGGCGCACTCCCCCCCGGGTTGCGTCCCCCCGCCGACCCAACGCCCTTGCCGGGCGAGGATCCCGCCGCATTCCCCGCCGCATTCCCGGCCGTATTCCCTGCCGCGTCTTCCGCCGCCGGCGCCGCATCCGCCGCATCCCGCGGCATATGCAAGATCTGTTCCGGCAATGCCAGCGCGATGCCCGCCGCCTGCAACTGCCGCATGATCCCCAGGTTGATCGCCTGCTGGATGTCCATGTAGTGGTTGTAATCCGCCGTCAGCACGTAATAGACCGCCTCGAACTCCAGCGCGCCCTCGCCAAATCGGGCCAGATGCGCGCGGTCAAAGCGCGTGTCGCTCTGGCCCTCGATCTGCGAACGAATAATGCCCGGCACGGCGGCCACTTTTTCCACGTCGGTTTTGTACGTAATGCGCACTGAAAACACGATGCGCCGTTGTTGCATCCGTTTGTAGTTTTGGATGGTCTGTTTGAGCAGCTCGGTATTCGAGCAGACGATCTGCTCGCCGCCCAGGCTGCGAATGCGCGTGGTTTTCAGCCCCACGTGCTCGATGCTGCCGGCCACCTGCCCGAACACAATGAAGTCGCCGGCTTCAAAGGGCTTGTCCAACCCGATGGAGATCGACGCGAACAGGTCGCTCAAGATGGTCTGCACCGCCAAGGCCACGGCCACGCCACCGATCCCCAGGCTGGCGACCAGCGCGGTGATGTTCACGCCCAGGTTGTCCAGCATGGCCAGCAGCGCGATCACCCACACCAGCGCCCGCAGCAGAAAACTCAGCAAGGTTGCGGTCACGGTGCCCCGGTTGTGCAGGGCGTGGCTCAAGCCCACGTCCACCGCGCGGTCCAGCCATAGCGCCAGTTGCAGCGCGATCAGCACAAACCACAAATGTTGTGCACCGCCTTCGCTCCAGGGGAACGGCGCGCCCGCCACGTCGATGCCGATCAGCAAGGCGAAGATGGCCAGCAGGATCCAGCTGGTGCGCTGCATGACGCGGATCGCGCCCGCCGCCATGCCGTGCCCGGGCTGCGCCGCGCGCCGCTCCAGCCGCGTGCGCACGAGGCGGAACGCAAAGATCAATATCAAATACAGGGTGGCCGCGACCGCCGCCGCGATCAGCCACAGGGCGATGGGATGGTCCGCGAGCGCGCGCGTTCCGGAAATCCATTGACTCAACATACCGCCTCCGCAAGGTTGGACTCGCGGTGGGCAGCAAATGTTGTGCCGCCGTGCGGCGGCGCCAGGCTACTGGCCGAACCGGGACAGCAGCATCGATATCAATCTGGCCTGGTTGAAGGGCTTTTCGCAACGGGGAAATTCGCGATAGCACGCTTCCAGGGCCTCGACGCCAAACCCCGTCAGCAGCACCACATGCACGCCCTGCGCCGTCAACGCATCGATCAGCGGATAAGACAGCGTGCCGTGCAAATTGATGTCAACCACCGCGCAATTGAATTGCCCGGCGTGTGTGTCGGCAAAGCGCGTCGCCTCGTCCAGCCATCCGATCATGCCGACGATCTCGGCGCCCACTTCGCGCAGCGCTTCCGCCAGCGTTTCCGCAATGACGTATTCGTCTTCAACGATCAGCAACTTGCAAGCCGACAGTGGGAGAGTTTCAGTCATGGTGATCCTTTTACTTGGCCGCGATCTTAAAGTTGGTCGACGGTCGTAATGGAACTTCAATACGGCAGCGCAGGCCATCTTCCCTGAAATCCAGCGACGTGCGCGCTTGCAGGGTGAACGTCAGTGCCTGTTCGATAAGCTCGCGCCCATAGCCCTTGCGGCGCGTATCAGGCGGCGTGGGCAGGCCGGACTCGTGCCATTCCACAACCAGCGTCTGCCCGTCGCCCTGTGGCCGCGTGTGCCATTGCACCTGCAACTGCCCACTGGAGTATTTCAAGGCGCCATGCTTGAGCGCGTTGGTGCCCAGTTCGTGCAGCGCCAATGCCAGTGACTGGCTGCATTCCGCGCTGACGAACGTGGGCTCGCCTTGCACCGACACGTGCTGCCCGTGCCCCACGGCGTCCAGCTCGCGGCGCACGATCTCGCCAAAATCCACGGCCTCGTGCGACGCATCGCTTAGCAGGCCCTGCACCCGGCTCAGCGCCGACAGCCGGCTGTCCAGCCGGTCATAGGGCTCGCCACGCCCCAGGGTGCGATACGCAATGCTCTGCACCAGCGCCAGCAGGTTGCGGGTGCGGTGTTGCAGCTCGGCAATCAGGATGCGATGCCGCTTTTCGGCCTGCGTGATCTGCGTGATGTCGATGAAGGTGACGACCACGCCGTCCACGCGGTTGTTGGCATCGCGGTAAGGCGCCAGCCGCAGCAGGTAGTGCTTGGCGTCGCCATCGCCTTCAATGCGGCGCTCGATCACTTCCTGGGTTCGAAACACCTGCTGGATGTCTTGCGCGAACGAGGGCAACGGGACGCGGCTGGCCAGGTCGGTAATGGGCCGACCCCGGTCGCTGGGCAAGATGCGGAACACGTCTGACACGGGCGGCGTGAAGCTGCGGATCACCAGGTTGCCGTCCAGGAACAGCGTGGCGAACGCGGTGCTGGCAAACAGGTTGTGCAGGTCGCTGTTGCTGCGGTCCAGCTCGTCGACCTTGCCTTGCAATTCGGCATTCACGGTGTGCAGCTCTTCGTTGAGCGACACCAGTTCTTCCTTGGACGCTTCCAGCTCTTCGTTGGACGATTGCAACTCTTCGTTGACCGAGACCAGCTCTTCGTTGGATGACTTCAATTCTTCCAGCGCGGTTTCGTATTCCTCGATGGTCGATTGCAGGCGGTCGCGCGTTTCGCGCAGCTCGCTTTCAATCTGTTCGGCCGCGCCGATGTGCGCGGCGTGCAGATAGGCGTCGGCCTCTTCGCGGCTGACGGGCGGGCCGTCGTCGGCGAACAGCACCAGGTACAGCGGTTCGCCTTCGCGGTTCTCCAGCAACGGGTCCACCGTCAGGCGCAGCAGCTGCACGCGGCCGTCGTCGCCTTCGATGGCCACGTTATGCCGCGTGGCCGTCACGCCGGTGGACATGGCGTCGTTGAGCAGCGCGCGCAGGTCCAGGCGCAGGTCCTTGCGCGCCAGCGCCAGGATCTGGCGCGTCGGCACGCCCGCCGCCGCCTCCAGGTACTTGCCCGTGCGGCCCGAGTAATACACCACGTCGCCATCTTTGTTGACCAGTACGTGGGGCGGCGCATGCTGGTTCAGCACCTGCGAATCGATGGATTGGCGCAGCCCCGTGGCACTGGCCGGCAGGCGCCGATGCAGAAGGTCCTGCGACGACGGCATCCCCGCCGATGGCAGGTTGAAATGCGGTCGCGGGCGTACGGCGATGTCGCTGCGCCGCTGGAAAATCCGATGCTTTTTGTCCACGGGGCCGAACATATCGGAGAACTGCGTCGTGTTTTCCGACATGCCCAGGAACAGATAGCCGCCGCTGCGCAGCGCGTAATGGAACGTCGGGAACACCTGCTTCTGAATGGTGCCGCCGAAATAGATCAACAGATTGCGGCACGACACCAGGTCGATGCGCGAAAAGGGCGGGTCGCGCAAAACGCTGTGCGGCGAAAAAATGCACAGTTCGCGGATCTGCTTGCTGACCAGATAACTTTCGCCATCGGCAATGAAGAACCGCTCGCGGCGTTCCGGGCTGACGCTGTCCAGCAGCGTGCCCGGATAGCGGGCCGTGCGCGCAATATTCAGCGCCCGCTCGTCGATGTCGGTGGCGAACAGCTGCACGCGCGGAGGCGTATCCATCTTGTCCATGTGCTCGCGCAGCAGGATGGCAAGCGAATAGACTTCTTCGCCGGTGGCACAGCCAGGCACCCACACCCTGACGGTATCGCCAACGCTGCGCCCTTCCAGCAGCTGCGGCACCACCAGCTTGGCCAGCGCCTCGAACGCCTCGGGGTCGCGGAAGAAGTCGGTCACGCTGATCAACAGGTCACGAAACAGCGCGCCGGCTTCCTGGGGCGTTTGCCGCAGGTACGCCAGGTAGGCCTCCAGCGAGTCCGACTGGTTTACCTTCATGCGGCGATGCACGCGACGCATGAAGGTCTTGCTTTTGTAACCGCTGAAATCATGGCCCGTGCGGGTCAGCAAAATCGCATAGATGTCCGACTTGATCCTTTCCATTTCGGGGAGCATGGCTTCGTCTTCGTCGGCGCTTAACAGGCCGATCGGGGAGGTCGGCGCGGCGTCAAGCATGTGCAGGCGCGTGCCCATTTCGACTGCGGGCAGCGCAAAGTCGATGATGCCGGCGCCGATGGCGCTGTCGGGCATTTCGGCATAGGCCGGCCCGTTGCCATTCGGGGCCTGGGCCATGGTGATGCCGCCATATTCCTTGATGGTCTTCAAGCCCAGGGTGCCGTCGGAATCGCTGCCGGACAGCACAATGCCCACCGCGCGTTGGCCATAATCGCGTGCCAGCGACATGAAGAACTGATCGATGGGGCGCCGCCCGGCGCGCTGGCCGGACGTGGCGGCAAGCTTGATGCGGCCCTGGCTGATCGAGATGTCGGCGTCCGCCCCCAGTACATAGACCTGGTTCATCTCGATCGCCATGTCGTTTTCCGC
The DNA here is from genome assembly GCF_003600685.1 of Achromobacter sp. B7. Taxonomy (NCBI): domain Bacteria; kingdom Pseudomonadati; phylum Pseudomonadota; class Betaproteobacteria; order Burkholderiales; family Alcaligenaceae; genus Achromobacter; species Achromobacter sp. B7. Next base: position 4,417,308 of record NZ_CP032084.1, on the reverse strand, counting down.
GGTGTTGACCGGCAACGACGTGTGGCGGCCGATGACCTCCGGCAGATGGCTTTCGCGGCCCGGGCCCAGATGCGTCACCACGATGAACGACATGTCGGGCTCTTTGGGAATGCCCGCAAAGAAACCTTCCAGGGCCTCCACGCCGCCGGCGGAAGCACCGATACCCACAACAAAAGCGGCACTGGAAAGGGTCATGTCGTTCCAAAAATGGGAAAAGCAGGATGATATTCGACGACGTTAGCACGGGGAATCACTGGGTGTCCCGGTCGGAAAAATCTACATACCTATGCGGGACGCACCCTGAAAAAACCGTGCGGTAACGGTGCTATGCGACGGCGGTTTCAGGAATGCAGCTTGCTGGAAGACAAGCGCCACTTTTCAAAAGGAATTCGCGATGAAATCCAAAGACAACAAGCCCAACCCCACCGCCGACGACACCCCGCGCGAAGCGCAGGCCAGCCACCGCGACACGCAGAACCGCAGCAAGAAAGAAGGCCATGTCACGCAGATCGGCACCGGCCAGGATCAGCAGAGCCAGCGCAATCGCGGCGCCGGTTCGCGTAGCAAGCCTTAAAGGAGAACACGCCATGACACATCCTGGGCATAGTTTGCATGGCGCTCGCCGCTCAGCGCTTGCCCTCGCTTTGGCGGCGGGCCTGGCCTGGGCGCCGTTGACCTTCGCGCAATCGGCCGGTGGCCCGGCGGGGCCGGCGGGGCAGGGTGGCCCGCCGCCTGCCGGCACGCCGGCGCCCCAGGGGCCCGCGCCGGACAGCGGCGCACCGGCACCATCCAAAGGCGATCCGTCGCGCCCGCCGCCCACCGTGCCGCAGGCCGCGCCGGGCACCACGCCGTCGCAGCCGGTGCAGGGGCAGGGCACGGTCAAGGGCTCATCGGCCAACCCGGCGCCCGACGGGCAGATTCCCGGCGGCAAGGCGGGCTCGGGCGGACACAAGACCAACATGTTCGGCCGCTGAAAAAGGCCGGACGCCATGTAAAGCAAAGGCGGCGCATCATGCAAAACCGAGACATCGTGGTGGTGGCGGTCTCCACGGGCGGCCTGGCCGCGCTGGAGGTCTTGTTGGGCGATCTGGACCCAGGCCTGCGCGCATCGGTGTTCGTGGCGATGCATGTGGACGGCTACCGCAGCGTCCTGCCCAGCCTGCTGCAAAACCGTACGCGCTGGCAGGTGCAACATGCCGAGGATGGCCAGCCCTTCGCGCCCGGCGTCGTCTATATCGCGCCGCCCGACCGGCACATGATTTTGCAGCATGACGCCACAGTGTTGACGCGTGGCCCGAAGGAAAACTTCACGCGGCCGGCGGCGGACCCGTTGTTTCGTTCAGCCGCCGTGCATTACGGGCCGCGCGTCGTGGGCATCGTCCTGACCGGGCGCCTGGACGATGGCTCGGCCGGGCTGAAATCGGTGCACGCGTGTGGCGGTTTTGCCATCGTGCAGGACCCGGAGGACAGCGTGGCGCAGGATATGCCTGCCAACGCGATCGCGGCCGTGCCCACGGCGCAGGTGCTGCCGCTTCAACAAATTGGAAATGCGATGGCTAAAGCGATCAACACAGCAGTGGCGCCTCGCGCAGCGGGCAGCGGGCCGTCCGAAACGCTGCGCACCGAGTCGCGCATGACGGAAACGGGCCAGTCCTCGGCGGCCGTGCTCGAACGCATCGGGCGGCAGGTAGGCCTGACCTGCCCGGAATGTGGCGGCGCAATCTGGCGCGTGGACACGGGCGTGCCCGTCCGGTATCGGTGCCACACCGGTCACGCATTCTCCTCCGCCTCGCTGAACGCCGCGCAGGCCGAGCAGGTTGACGATGCCATCTGGTCCGCCGCCCGCCTGCTGCGCGAGCGTATTTTGCTGGCCAGTGAAGAAATCGCTACGGGCGGGGCAACGGCCGACGCCACGGGCCGGTTGCGGGCGTCGGTGGCGCAATGGGAAGCGGCCTACCAGCAACTACGCAGCCTGGCCGCGACCACCGACGGCCCCTTGGCGAAGACCGACATCGCTTGACCGGCGCGCCGAGCGCGGCAGGAATGCGATTTGCGGCCCTTGCGGTCCCACCCCGGGGATAACTATGCAAGGAGATCAGCGATGACCGCCGTGAACAAAGAAATGGAAGCCTGCATCGACAACTGCCTGGCCTGCTATCGGCACTGCCTGCAAACCGCGTCCAACCACTGCCTGGAGGCGGGCGGCGAACATGTCGAACCCGAACACTTCCGCCTGATGATGGCCTGCGCAGAAATCTGCCGTACGGCCGCGCACACGATGCTGATTGGCATCGAACAACACGATCGCGTTTGCGGCGCGTGCGCCGAAATATGCGCCGCTTGCGCGGACAGCTGCGAAGGCGTCGGTGGCATGGACGACTGCGTTGCAGCCTGCCGGCGCTGCGCCGACAGCTGCAAAAAGATGGCGGCCTGAACGGATGGCGCCCTGCACGCGCGGGCGCGACTGGCCGGCTACGCCAGCCGCTGCGACGCCAGCCAAAGCGTCACCAGGAGCGAGCCGGCCACCATCCAGAACACGATGGCCAACAAAATACCTAGCGACAGCCGGAAGCCGGTTGCGGGACCGGCAAGCGGCAAACGAGTCGCGGGCGTGATCGGAAGCGAGGTCGCGGCGCCGGCCAGCGGCAGCGGGGCGGCTTGCGGCACGGAGGGCAAGGTGGGGGAGGCCATGGTCGATCCTGTAATCCAAGGACGTGTGTGGAAGGGTCCCGCCCACGCCGTGCGGGTCTGCAAAGGAATGCGGCGCAGGCCGCGGTCCTATACAGCAAGTGCCGTGCCCAAAGAAGAGCACCTTCCCCGGGAGCACCTTCCCCGGGAGCACCTTCCCGGGAGCACCTTCCCCGGGAGCACCTTCCCGGGAGCACCTTCCCCAGGAGCGGCTTCCCCAGGAGCCCGCCCCGGGCAGCGCCCGTCGGGGCAGCGCCGTCCCGGCAGCACCGTCACGGGTAGCGCCTATCAGGCCCGCCCGTCGCGCGGCGCAATCCACGCCGAGCAGCCGCCCGGTGCGCTGGCGCCGCTGACGTAAAGCGCGCCCGCGCCAAACAGGGAAAACAACGTCGCGCTGGGCGCATCCGCCAATACCCACACGCCGCCCGACGCGTCCGCCCACACCACGCGGGCGTCCGTGCCGTCCAGCGCGGCCAGCAGACCCGCCGCGCTGGCGCCCGGCCGCAACACCACCACCGACGTGTCCTGGGCCGGCGCCGACACCGGATACAGGTTCAGGGCCGCCGCCGTGGTGATGACCACGGCCAGCAACGCGGACACGGCGGCGCCGCCCGCGCCGCCCGCGCCCCCCGCGCCCGCTCCTTGCCGCCGCAGCGCCCACCCCGCCAGAAGCGGCACGATCCCAAACAGGACCAGCCACGCCAGCTCCCAGGGCAAGGGGTCGGCCACATCCATGCGTAGCCGATGCAGGCCCACCACCCAATGCGACAACACGGCATCGATCACATGCCATGCCCCAAAGCCGATCAGGAATTCGGCCAGCAGACGCTTGCGCGGCGGCATGCCGGCACCGCGCGAGCGGTACAGACTCCACAAGCCTGCCCCTGCCACCGCATACATCAGGGCGTGGAAAACGCCATCGGCCACGACTTGCACGCGCAAATCAGCCAGGGATGCCGCGTTCAGACCGGAAAGAAGGTGGTGCCATTGCAATATCTGATGCAGCAGGATGCCGTCGAAAAAGCCCCCCATGCCGAAGCCCAATAAAAAACCCGCCCACGGATGGCGGCGGGGCAGGGTGGCGGCCGGGCCGGCCCGCAGCGGCGCGTTCATTGCGAGACCGGGCCAGAACGTTTGGGCAACACCGCCGGTGTGTCGTCCGCCGGCTTGAAGGTATCGCCTTCGGTGTCGCGCTCGGGGTTGGGGTTGCCATCCATGGGTTTGACGCCGCCCGCGCGGGTGGCCGGCTGCCGGCCTTTCTCGCTATGGTCATCGGCGTGCTTGATGCCGTCCTGAACACGGTTGGCGATATCCACCTGGTCCTCGGTGGACGGCTCCACCGCGCCGCTGCCAGCGGTGGGCGGGTTGGTGGCTTTCTCTGCTTGCGTGGGCTTCATGGGGGGCTCCTGGAATTCAGGTTCAACAATGGACACCGCGTAGTCCGGATATTCGGTGCGGGCGGCTTCTACGGCGGCTTCGCAGGTGGGATAGGCGCGGGCGTCCTGCTGCACGCCCAGCATGGCTATGCCGCGAAAGCTCCATTTGCCGTCCGGGCGCTGAAAGGCTTCAACGATCATCTTCCGACTCCTCGCGCGGTGGCGCGGGGCGCGTGTCGTTCGAGCCGGGCAAGGTGCCGGTGCGCGCCTCGGTTTCTTCCTGGGCCTCGGCGCGGTCAAAGCCCGTGCCCTCGTGGCTGCGCGCGGCGGGCGGATGGTCAATGTCCGGAATGTCACGCGATGCCTGAGGTTTGGACGACGGCCGCAACGCGCCAGCGTTGACGTCGGGCTGGCCGGGGATGGTCTTGCGGGAACCGTCTGATGGGGGTTGGGGCATGGGAGCTCTCCTGGCGGGGTTCAACGAGTCCGGCAGGCGAGCAATTGGCGTGCCCGCGACGCCGCCGCAAGGCCCTTCAAAAGCCTGACGGCGAACAGGCGGCAAGACAGCCGGCCCGCCTGCGCAAGACCGCGTGATCCGGCCCCGCAATCGGCAAGTTTTCGGCACGCCAATTGCGGCATCCGTCGCGCCCTTCCCTTGCCCCTTATTTCTCCTTTGGAGTATCCCCATGAGCAGCACTGTCGACTCTCGATCCGGCCACCAGCCGGCAGCCGAACGCACCTACCTTGAAGATGCCTTGTCGGGCAGCTCATGGCTGGCACGCGATACTCCCGCCATCGTTTGCTTTTCGCACTTGCGTTGGAACTTCGTGTTCCAGCGCCCCCAACATCTGATGACCCGGTTTGCGCGCTCGCACACCGTCTATTACGTTGAAGAGCCAGTTTGGGTGGACAGCGCGCGGCATGGCTGGCTGGAGGAAAATCAGTGCGACGGCGTCACCGTGCTGACCCCGCACCTGGCGCGCGATAACTGGGTGGAAAGCCACCGCCGGCTGTTGCAGGAAAAGCTCTGGGCCGACGGCGTGACGCGGCCGGTGCTCTGGTACTACACGCCCATGAGCCTGCCGTTCTCGGATCAGGTCGAAGCCAGCCTCGTCGTGTACGACTGCATGGACGAGCTGTCCGCATTTCGTGGCGCGCCGCCGGAATTGGTCGACATGGAAAAGCGCCTGCTGGCGCGCGCCGACGTGGTGTTTTGCGGCGGCCACAGCCTGTATGAATCCAAGAGCCGCCTGCATCCCAATGTGCACGCGTTTCCCAGCAGCGTGGACTGCGCGCACTTTGGGCAGGCGCGCGCCGTCACGCAAATTCCGGCCGACTTGCAAGAAATACCCGGTCCGCGCCTGGGCTTCTACGGTGTGCTGGACGAACGCTTCGACACGCGTCTGGTCGCCGAGGTGGCGGCCTTGGCGCCAGACTGGCATTTTGTGTTCATTGGCCCGGTGGTCAAGATAGACCCCGCTGAATTGCCGCAGGCCGCCAACATCCATTACCTGGGACCGCGTTCGTATGACCAGTTGCCTGCTTATCTGGCGGGCTGGGACGTTGCGTTGATGCCGTTCGCGCTGAACGAATCCACGCGCTTCATCAGCCCGACCAAGACGCCTGAATATCTGGCGGCGGGGCGGCCCGTGGTGTCCACGCCCATCAACGACGTGGTGCGCACTTATGGCGGTTCTGACGTGGTGTTCATCGCGCAGGACGCGTCCGCCTTCGTGGACGCCGCCGCGGCCGCGTTGCAGGCCGCCAAGACCCCCGACCTCCTGCTTGCCAAGGCCGACCATGCGCTGCGCGGGATGTCGTGGGACGCCAGCTGGGACGGCATGTGCCGCGTGATGAACCGCGCCTACACCAGCAGCGCAACGCGTCGCGCGGCGGCGCACGAGCCCGCGCGCGCCGTCAAGTCGGCCGGCACCGTGCGGCACTACGACTACATGATCGTGGGCGCGGGCTTTGCCGGCAGCGTGCTTGCCGAACGGCTGGCGCGCGGCAGCGGCAAGCGCGTGATGGTGGTGGACAAGCGCCCGCACGTGGGCGGCAACGCGTATGACTACTTCAACGATGCCGGCCTGCTGCTGCACCGTTATGGTCCGCACATCTTCCACACCAATTCCGCCAAGGTGCTGGAATACCTCTCGCGCTTCACGGCGTGGCGCAGCTATGAACACCGCGTGCTGGCGGAAACGCCCAAGGGGCTGGTCCCCATGCCGATCAACCTGACCACCTTGGAAAAGCTGTACGGCAAGCGCTTTTCGGCCGAAGAGGCCGAGCGCTTTCTGAAGTCGGTGGCCGAACCCATCGCCAACGTGGCCACGTCGGAAGATTTCGTGGTGTCGCAAGTTGGCCGTGAATTGTACGAGACCTTCTTTCGCGGCTACACGCGCAAGCAGTGGGGGCTGGACCCGTCACAGCTGGACCGTTCCGTGGCCGCCCGCGTACCCACGCGCCTGTCCACCGACGACCGCTACTTCACCGACCGCCACCAATGCATGCCGCTGCACGGCTACACGCGCATGTTCGAACGCATGCTGGACCATCCGAACATATCGCTGGCCCTGGGGCTGGATTATCAAGAAGCCCGCGCCGCGTTCACCTTCGATGGCCTGATCTACACCGGCCCCATCGATGAATACTTCGGCTACCGCTTCGGTGCGCTACCGTATCGATCCTTGAAGTTCCGCCACGAAACGCTGGACGAAGAATGGCATCAACCGGTGGGTGTGGTGAATTACCCGTCCGAAGATGTGCCGTACACCCGCGTCACGGAATACAAGCACCTGACCGGCCAACAGCATGCGCGCACGGCCATCACTTACGAATATCCGTCGGCGCAGGGCGACCCTTACTACCCGATCCCGCGACCCGAAAACGCCGCGCTGTTCCAGCGTTACCAGGCGCTTGCGGATGCCACCCCCGGTGTGCATTTCGTGGGGCGCTTGGCCACGTATCGCTACTACAACATGGACCAGGTGGTCGCGCAGGCCTTGGCCACGTACGAGGCCATCGCCGCGAAGAACGCCGAGGTGCACACCGCGCTTGTCGCCTGAGCGGGGGCGCCCGATGCATTTTCAAAGTGCTTTCCTGGCGGGTTTCGAATGTTCATGCCACCGCTTTCCCGACGGACGCCAGCTGGATCTGCTGGCGTCCACCGGCCACGCCCAATGGGCCGAGTCGGACTATGCCCACGCCGTGTCGCTGGGGCTGCGCACCGCGCGCGACGGCGTGCGCTGGCACCTGGTCAACCCGGCGCCCTATGCCTACGACTGGTCCAGCGTGCTGCCCATGTTGCGGGCGGCGCGCGCGACCGGCATGCAGGTCATCTGGGATTTATGCCACTTTGGCTGGCCCCAGTGGATCGACATCTGGTCCAGCCGCTTTCCCGAGGCGTTTGCGCGCTATGCCGCCGCCGTCGCGCGCCTGATCGCACAAGAGTCGGAGCTGCCGACCTGGTTTTGCCCGATCAACGAGATTTCGTACTGGAGCTGGGCAGGCGGCGACATGGCGCACTTCAGCCCATGCGGCACCGGGCGGGGAGGCGAGCTTAAGCGGCAGCTGGTGCGGGCCTTTGTGCAGGCGGCCGACGCCATTCGCGAGATCGATCCCGGCGCGCGTTTTTTGGCCGCCGAGCCGATGATTGCGGTGCATCCGTGGCAACCCGGTGACGACGGCCCGGCCGCCGCCGCCAACGCCTCGCAGTTCGAAGCGGTGGACATGATCACCGGCCGCACGCAGCCGGAATTGGGCGGTGACGAGCGCTACCTGGATATCGTGGGCGTCAATTACTACCCGCACAACCAGTGGCTGCATTGCGGCCCGCAGTTGCGCCATGACGACCCGCGCTACCGGCCGCTGGGGGAGTTGCTGGCAGAGCAGGCGCAGCGCCATGGCCGTCCGATCCTGATCGCAGAGACGGGCGCGGAAGGCGCGGCGCGCGCGCCGTGGCTGCGCTACGTGGCGGACCAGGCGCTGCTCGCGCGCGGCGCGGGAGTGGATGTGGCGGGCATCTGCCTGTACCCGGTCACGGACTACCCCGGGTGGGAAGACAACCGCTACTGTTCGACCGGCTTGCTCAGCGCGCCGTCGGACACAGGCCAACGCGCGGTCTACGCGCCGTTGGAAGTCGAGCTGCGTAAACAGGCAGCGCGCTTTGGTGATGGCCCGGCCGGCTTGCTGGACGCGCCGCGCGCCGTTGCACTAGGGGGTTGAACCATGTCGTCGGATCAACAAGCATTGCCCACCCGACCGTTGGCGTTTATCTGGCGCTACGTTGCCCAGCGGCGGCTGGCGTTCGGGTTGCTGGCCTTCGTGGTGGTGTTGGCCGGCACGTGCTCGGTCGCCGTGCAGTACGCCATGAAGCTGATCGTGGACGCCATGGCCGGCGGGCAGGCGTCGGCCGGTGATGTGTGGTGGCCGCTGGGCGTGTTCCTGGCGCTGATCGCCGTCGAAGCGGCGTTGTGGCGCAGTGGCGGCTGGCTGGGCTGCCGCAACATCGTGGCGGCCTGCGCGGCCTTGCGGGTGGAACTGTTCGAACACCTGAGCCACCACTCCACGCGCTACTTCCGCCAGCACCATTCCGGCGCGCTGGCCAACCGCATCACCGCCACCGCCACGGCGGCGGGCGCGATCTATGGCGCGGCGGTGTGGAGCATCATTCCGCCCTGCGTGGACTTCATCGGCGCCATTGTGGTGTTGTCGACGGTGGACTGGCGCATGGCTACCGCCTTGCTGTGCTTCGTGATCGTGTTGGGCGCGGTCATCATCGCCTTTGGCGCCCGGGGGCGTGGCCTGCACCAGCACTATGGCGAACAGGCGGCCCACGTCGGCGGCGAAATCGTCGACGCCATTTCGAACATCTGGGCGGTGCAGGCGTTTTCGGCCCAGGCGCGTGAGCGCGCGCGGCTGGAGCGGGCGCTGGGCGAAGAAGCCCGCGCGCAACGCCGCAGCTGGATGTACGTGGAAAAGGCCCGCGTGATCCATGATGCCTGCCTGTGGCTGGCGGCCAGCGCCATGCTGTTCTGGGTGCTGCATTCCTGGCAACGCGGCAACGCCACGCCGGGCGATGTGGTGGTGGTCAGCGCGCTGACCTTTCGCATCCTGCATGGGTCGCGCGACCTGGCGCTGGCGTTGGTCGGCACCGCGCAGCAGTTTGGCGTCATCGGCGAAATGCTGCGCGTGGTGGCGCGTCCGCCCGCCGTGCCCGACCTGCCCGGGGCGCGACCGCTGCGCCCGGAATCCGCATCCATCGTGTTCGACAACGTGCACTACACCTACCCAGGCGGCAATCGCGCGGTGCGGGGCGTGTCCTTGACGATACCGGCCGGGCAGAAGGTCGGCTTGGTGGGCGCCTCCGGCGCGGGCAAGTCCACGCTGCTGTCCTTGCTGCAACGGGCCGACGAACCGGACGGCGGCAGCATCTTGATCGGCGGGCAACCCATTCGCCACGCCACGCTGGAAAGCCTGAAGGACGCGATCTCGGTGGTGCCGCAAGACATCAGCCTGTTCCGCCGCAGCGTGATGGAGAACATCCGCTATGGCCGTCCGGATGCGTCCGAGGAAGAGGTGCTGCAAGCGGCCGCGCAGGCGCATTGCGCCGAGTTCATCAGCAAGATGCCGCAGGGCTATGACACCGTGGTGGGCGAACGCGGCGCGATGTTGTCCGGCGGCGAACGCCAGCGCATCGGTATTGCGCGCGCATTTTTAAAAAATGCACCCATTCTCTTGCTCGACGAAGCCACCTCGGCGCTGGACAGCCATTCCGAAATGCTGATCCAGCGCGCGCTGGCGGAACTGATGCGCAGCCGCACGGTGGTGGCCGCCGCGCACCGCCTGTCTTCGTTGGCGCGCTACGACCGCATCGTGGTGCTGGAAAACGGCGCGGTCGTTGAAGACGGCACGCTGGATGAACTGCTGCGCGCGCGTGGGCCGTTCCGCGCGCTGTGGGACCTGCAAGCCAGCCGCAAGGGCGCGATGCCGCATGATGACGGGGCGGTGGAATCGCTGGACGATGCGCGCGCCGCGCGCGAAGGCCAGCTCAAGCAGGCGTAGGCGGTTTCGGCATGGCGGTTGCGAGGGTCGCGGCAGCCGGGCCATTAGGGGAACGGCGTCAAAGGAGATAAACCATGTTTGCTCACAACAAACGATTGCAGTACACCGTCCGCGTCTCGCAGACCAATCCCGGTCTGGCGAACCTGCTGCTGGAACAATTTGGCGGGCCGCAAGGAGAACTGGCGGCGGCGTGTAGATATTTCACTCAGGCCATCGCCGAAGACGATCCTGGCCGCAAAGACATGCTGCTGGACATCGCCACCGAAGAACTGAGCCATCTGGAAGTGATCGGGACCATGGTGGCCATGCTGAACAAGGGCGCCAAGGGCGCGCTGGCCGAAGCCACCGAATCCGAGGCCGAGATCTACCGGCGCTTGAACGGGCCGGGCAACGATTCGCACGTGACGCAAGTGCTGTACGGCGGCGGGCCGGCGCTGACCAACTCGGGCGGCCAGCTGTGGAATGCGGGCTATATCGACACCATCGGCGATCCGTCCGCCGACCTGCGCTCGAACATCGCCGCCGAAGCCCGCGCCAAGATCATCTACGAACGCTTGATCAACGCCACGGACGACCCCGGCGTCAAGGAAGCCCTGGGCTTTTTGATGACGCGCGAAGTCGCGCACCAGCGGTCCTTTGAAAAGGCGCTGTATTCCATGGAGCCCAATTTCCCGCCCGGAAAGCTGCCGGGCGATCCGCGCTTTGCCAACGTGTACTTCAACATGTCGCAGGGCGAAGGCGATATGCGCGGCTCGTGGAACAGCGACGAAAACTTTACCTACGTGACGGCCCGCGAAGAGCAGCGCGCCATCGATGGCGACGGCATGGCCAGCGTTGGGCTGACGGAAGAAGAAACGCTGGCGCTGCAAGCCATGGTGGCGCGCACCGCGTCGGACCCCTCGGCGGACCCGGAGACGGGCGCGGAGCTGGGTCAGGGGCCGGGCGCCAGCGACAAATTGACCTGATGCCACGGGCGCTCTGGCAACCCGGATCGCGGGCACGATTTTTGCTCAATTCCGGCACCCCGTTCCGGGTTGTCATCACAGTGAGAGCCAAGCCATGCTTCCCATTCGAAAAGCGGTATTTCCCGTTGCCGGCCTGGGCACGCGTTTCCTTCCGGCCACCAAGGCCATGCCCAAGGAAATGCTCCCCATCGTTGACCGGCCCCTGATCCAATATGCCGTCGAGGAGGCCGTGGCGGCGGGCATTACCGAATTGATCTTCGTCACCGGCCGCAACAAGCGCGCCATTGAAGACCACTTTGACCGCATGCCTGAATTGGAACGCGACCTGGAGTTGAAAAACAAGGTGGCGTTGCTGGACAGCGTGCGCAACGTGATTCCCGATTCCGTCAAATGCGTCTACACGCGTCAGCCCGCCGCGCTGGGGCTGGGCCACGCCGTGATGTGCGCGGCGGCCATCGTGGGCGACGAGCCGTTCGCGGTGCTGCTGGCCGACGACATGATCGACGCTGACACGCCGGTGATCGGCGAGATGATGAAAGTGGCGCGCGAGTTCGAAGGCAGCGTGCTGGCGGTGCAACACGTGCCGCGCAGCCAGACCAATCAGTACGGCATCGTGTCCGGCAAGCCGGCCTCGCAAAGCGTCGTGCAGGTGTCCGGCATCGTGGAAAAGCCCAAGCCCGAAGACGCGCCCAGCGAGCTCGCGGTGGTGGGCCGCTACATTCTTGAGCCCCAGATCTTTGACGCGCTCAAGGCCACGCAGCCGGGCGTGGGCGGCGAAATTCAATTGACCGACGCCATCGCGTCGCTGTTGCAGGATCGCAAGGTGTACGGCTACGAGTACGACGGCGTGCGCTACGACTGCGGCAGCAAGGAAGGGTTCTACCGCGCCACGATGGAAATCGGGCGCAAGTACCACGGCATGGTGGGGTGATGGGCTGGGGCGGGGCTAAGAGGCTGCCCCGCGGCCCCTTGGCCCCGCGCGGGGCCTGGAAGTCCTAAGCCGCCGCCGAGGGGTGCCCGTTGCCGTTGGGGGCGTCGTTGCCGCTGCCCCGATCGTCCGTGCCGGGCGCTGGCGGCGCGGCGGCCGGCAAGCGCTTGTGCGCGGTCGCGTCGTATTGCTTCAGGATCGTCTCGCGCGCATCGTCGCGTACCGGCCGGCCTTCCAGGAAATCATCGATCTCGTCGTACGAGACGCCCAGCGCCACCTCGTCCGGCAGGCCCGGCCGCAGCGATTCCAGGTCGGCCGTGGGGGCCTTGGTGATGAGCTTGGCGGGTGCACCCAGCACCACGCCCAGCGCGCGCACGCGCCGCTTGGTCAGACCGCGTAGCGGCAGCAGGTCGGCCGCGCCATCGCCGTGCTTGGTAAAAAAACCCATCAGCGCTTCCGCCGCCTGGTCGGTGCCGATGACCAGGCAGTCCAGCGCGCCGGCAATCGCGTATTGCGCCACCATGCGTTGACGCGCCTTGATGTTGCCAGCGACGAAGTCTTCCGCTGCCTCGTCGGTGAATACCAATCCCGCTGCTTCCAGCGCGTCACGCTGGGCGTTTACCGCCGGCTTGATATCGACCTGCATGACGTGGTCCGCGCGAATGAAGTCCAGCGCGCGCGTGGCATCCTCTTCGTCGTGCTGTTCGCCGTACGGCAAACGCACCGCCACGAAGAATGCGCGGCGTCCCTTCAGCCGCAGCCGCTCGGTGGCCAACTGCGCCATTCTTCCCGCCACCGTCGAATCCACGCCGCCGCTGATGCCCAGCACATAGCCGGATTTTCCGGTGTCTGACAAATAATTTTCCAGGAATGCGATCCGGCTTTCGAGCTCGCGGGCCGAGTCGAAGCCTTGTTGGACGCCGAGTTCACACGCAATGGCAGCTTGGCGATCTTGCGTGTTGGTATTCCGAGCCATGATCAGGTCTCCCTCCACAGTTGCGAATGCGGCGGACCGGCGTCCGCCATGTGCACCTGAGGGGCGGTAGCAAGTACCGAACCCGGCCCCGGATAGTCGGGGGAAAGCGGCTGGCGTCAGTGCATTACCGGCGTGTCGCGCACGACGGCGGGCGGTTGGGAACGGCCCAGCCAACTTTCCACTTCCATCTTCCAGCCGGCTTCCCAGGCGGCGACCTTGGCGCGCCATTCGGAGATGGGCTCGCCGGTGTGGCCGGGCATTTGTTGCGCCCGCAGGTAGGGGCAATCGAACAGGCTCCACCCGTTCCGGGCGGCCTGTGCACCCTGATTTTGGATGTCTTTTTCCATCTCGGAACCTTGATGTTTGTGTGAGCGCCGAGTATGAGCGCAGACCCTGACAGCTGCAATAGTGTGACAGCACTAGACGGCATAGCGTGGCGGGACCCCCGGGGTCCGGCTTGGGCACGCTACGTGCTGGACAACGCATGCCAGGCATCGCCGCCGTTCGGGCGGATCGGAGCTGAAATGAAAACGCCAAACCCTACTCAGCCGTTTTCGGACGAAGCTCAAGCACACGCTGCGCGCAAGTCCACTTCCGGCCGTGGGCCGTGGCGGCAGTTCGCAACCTTTATCGGAGCGCTTGTGGCGATCTTGCTCGTGGTATGGGCGGTAGCGATCTGGCTGCGATAGCGGCCGTTCCTTCTTTGAGGTGAGCCTTATGGAAGTCACCAATGAATGGCTGCTGCGATGGCAAACCGCGGGCGGCGGCTATAACCAAAAGCAGCTGGCGCTGCTGGGCGTGCCGTGGCCGCCCAAGCGGGGGTGGAAGCACGACGTGCTGGATACCGAAATTCCCGACGACGTGGCGCGGGCGTTTCAGGTGCTGGCGGGCCACCGGAGTTCCGGGCAAGGGCAGGCCGGCGCCTGAAGCGCGCCGCGTTCCCCCTTAGCCGCCGTCGCGCAGATGGCGCACGATGTCCAGCAGGTTGTCCAGCGACACCGGCTTGCTGATGTGCGCGGAATAGCCGGCTTGCAGCGCCTCGTTCATGTCTTCCTTCGAACCAAAGCCGGTCAGTGCGATGGCCGGCACCGCGCTGTCCGGATGCTTTTCGCGAATGGCGCGGATCAGCTCATACCCGTCCATGTCGGCCATGCCGATATCGGAGAGCAGCAGGTCGAACGGCGCATTCGCGAATGCTTCCAGCGCCTCGCGGCCACTGCCCACCGCGGTGACGCAGGCCTCTTCCATTTCGAGCAGCTCGCGCATGATGTGAAGAATATCCTCGGAGTCATCCACGATCAGCACCTTCAACCCTTTGAGGGGACTCTCGCCGGGTAGCGGCAGCTGCACTTCCTGTTGCTGTGTGTTGGCCAGCGCCATGCGCACGGTGAAGCGCGCGCCACGCCCATTGCCATCCGAATGCGCCTGGATGGTGCCGCCGTGGGCCTTGACCAGTTCGCTGGCCACCGCCAGGCCAATACCCAGGCCGGGGCTGGCCAGATTGCGCTGGCGCAGATCCGCCTGGCTGAACATGTCGAACACCTTGCCCAGGAACTGGGCGTCGATGCCCTGGCCGTTATCGATGACATCCAGCCGCAAGCGTTCGTCTTCCACGTCCAGCTTCAGCGTGACGGTGCCGCCCGGCGGGGTGAACTTGATGCCGTTGTTCAGCAGGTTCCAGATGATCTGCTCCACGCGCAGCGGATCGGCGTTCAGATGGATGGCGCGGTTGGGGTCGAACTCGCCGCGCAGCGTCAGGCCTGCCGTGCTGGCCACGGGGCCCAGCACTTCAAGAATGTTGGTGGCTATCGCGGTGATATCGAATATCGATTGGTTCAGGCCCAGCTTGCCCGTGCGCACGCGGGAAAGGTCGAGCAGGTCGTCGATGATGCGCGCTTGCCCTTTGACCGACCGCTGGATCAGGTCTGCCGAGCGGGCCGCTGCCGGGGAATTGCGCACCGCCGGCGTGCGCGCCAGCAATTCCGCGTTCAGCTGGATCAGGTTCAGCGGATGCTTCAGCTCGTGCGACACCATGGCGAAGAATTCGTCCTTCAGCACGTTGTCGGCGCGCGCGCGGTCCAGGCGCGACTCTTGTTCGGCATCGCGCAGCTTCAGTTCCGTCACGTCGCGCACGATCTTCGCAAAGCCCTGATAGTGCGGGTCGTCCATGCGGTTGACGCCGCCCGTGCAGAAGATCAGGCCGCCGTCCTTGCGCCGGTGCCAGCGTTCGTCGGGCGCATAGCCGATATGCCGGGCGCGTTCCAGCTCTTTCTGTGGTCGGCCGGCTTCGTTGTCGGCGTCGGTAAAGATGATGGAGAACGACTTGCCGATGGCCTCTGAGCGGCTGTAGCCGAACATGGTCTCGGCGCCCACGTTCCAGTTGGTGATGATGCCGTCGTTGTCCAGCGTCAGGATGCCGAAGTCGCGCGCGCTTTCCGTCATCAGCTTCAGATGCGCTTCACCCAGCCGCACGCGGTCTTCGGCCTGGCGGCGGTCGGTGATGTCGATGAAGGTCAGCACCGCGCCTTCGATGCGGTGTTCGGCGCTGCGGTAGGGCAGCAGCCTGGCCAGATACCAACGGCCGGCATCGCTGCACACTTCGCGTTCCACGGCGCGCAGGGATTCAAACACGCCTGCCGCGTCGCGCGCCATGTCGGGGTAGTCCAGCCGATGCGTGATGTCCAGCAGCGAGCGGCCCGCGTCGCTGTTGATGACGTTGAACACGTCGGTAGCGCGTGGCGTGAACCACTGGATGTGCATTTTGCGGTCGACGAACAACGTGGCGATGTCGGTGGACGCAATCAGGTTTTGCAAGTCGTCGTTGATCTTGGCCGTCTCGTCCACCTTGGACTTCAGTTCGGCGTTGACCGTGATGAGCTCTT
This sequence comes from Achromobacter sp. B7, assembly GCF_003600685.1. Lineage (NCBI taxonomy): Bacteria > Pseudomonadati > Pseudomonadota > Betaproteobacteria > Burkholderiales > Alcaligenaceae > Achromobacter > Achromobacter sp. B7. The sequence goes on along the minus strand of NZ_CP032084.1, from coordinate 4,401,430 downwards.
CGTTGACCGACTGCAACTCTTCCTTGCCCGTTTCAAGCTCTTCAGTGGCCGAGCGCAGCTCTTCGTTGATGGCTTGCAACTCTTCGTTGGACGCCTTCAATTCTTCGGTGGAGGTCTCGGATTGTTCGATAGTGGATTGCAGCTGGTCCTTCGTGCCTTGCAGCTCGGCCTCCAGCTGCGTCAGCACGGCCGAGGCGCCGACGATGGGCGCGATGGCTTCGGGGCTCATCACGTCTTCCACTTCGTCAAACAGCACCAGCATGTAGTCGTTGGACGTTTCTTCGTGGCGAAACGGCCGCACCACCATGTTGACGTAGGCCTGGCGGTCTCCGATCTTCATCTTTACGCGGCGCGCCTCGACGCTTTTGCGCGTGTGCAGCGCCTGGAACATTGCCGTGCGCAGTTCGGTGCGCAGTTCCGGATAGACCAGGGACGGCAGGTTGCGCGACGGTTCGCCGCCGCCATGGCGCAAGAACCTGCCGGCCCGCTCCGACATGTGCACGATGTCGCTTTCGGCGTCCACGATGACACTGGGCGGCGCGTACATCTCCAGCGCGCGCTGGTGGACATCGGCGTACGACACCTTGTTGTGGCGGTTGCGCGTCAAGGGCGCGGCGGCGGTGCTGGGGCGTTCGAACGCGTGGGCGGCCGGCAACGCCGGCACGTTGCGCAGCTTCGCGGGCGTTTCCTTGGCCACGTAGATACGGTTGCGCTTGTCCACCACCTGGAACAGTCGGGGGCAGGCATCGGCCGATTCCGAGCTGCCCAGGAACAGGTATCCCCCGGGCTTGAGCGCAAAGTGGAACATGCGCAGCACGTCTTGCTGCACCTCGCGGTCCAGGTAGATCAGCAGGTTGCGGCAGCTGACCAGGTCCAGCTTGGAAAACGGCGGGTCGCGCAGCACGTTGTGCACGGCGAACAGCACGCGTTCGCGCACTTCTTTCTTGATGCGGTATTCGTGTTCCAGCCGGGTGAAATAGCCTTGCAGCAGGCTGGACGGCACGTCCGCTTCGATTGCCATGGAATAGGCGCCCGCGCGGCCGGTGGCCAAAGAGGCCTCGTCGATGTCGGTGGCGAATAGCTGGATCTTCTGGCTGTAGTTGAGCGCGTCGGCGCGCGCGCTGAGCAGGATCGCCAGCGAATACGCCTCTTCGCCGGTCGAGCAGCCCGCGACCCAGACCCGCATGGGACTGCCGGGATTTTTCTGGTGGCGCTCGAACAGCTTGGCCAGCACGAAATTATCCAGCGACGTAAAAGCTTCTTTGTCGCGAAAAAATTGCGTCACGCCAATCAGCATGTCCGATAGCAACAGCGGCGTTTCTTCCACGCGGTCTTGCAGCAGCTTGCCGTATGCGGTCAAGGTGGACACGCCGGTCACCTGCATGCGGCGTTCGATGCGCCGCAGGACCGTCGCGGTCTTGTAATGGCGAAAATCGTGACCGGTGCGGGCGCGCAGCAGCGTCAGGATGTCGCGCAACGCGTTGCGGTCTTCTTTGTCGGGATCGGCTTCGTGCACCGCGTCGGCCGCCGATCCGGTGGCCTGGGACAGCCGCGGGATATGGATGGCCGCCATGTTGTCGGCAATCTGCTTGAGCCGCTCGGGCATGGCCGCCACCGGCAAAATGATGTCCACCATGCCGGTCGCGATGGCGCTGCGCGGCATGGCGTCGTGTTCGGCGTCTTCGGGCTGCTGCGCGAACGTGACGCCGCCCTGTTCCTTGATGCGCGCCAGGCCCACCGACCCGTCCGACCCGCCGCCCGTCAACACGATGCCGACCGCGCGCGTGGTGTGCACGTCGGCCAGCGTGCGGAAGAATTCGTCGATGGCGACGCGCGTGCCTTGCGGTTGGCTGGCGGGCGACACGCTTAAATAGCCGTCGTTCATCGCCAGCATCGAGGCCGGCGGGATGACGTAGACGTGGTTGCTCTGGATGCGCTGCGGGTGGGTCACCTGCACGACCGGCATGCGGGTCGTGGCTTGCAAGATCTTGTCCAGCACGCTTTCGTGGTCGGGCGACAAATGCACGATCACCACGTAAGCCATGTTGGATTCGTCGCGGGTGTTCGAAAAGAAATCCTGTAGCGCTTCGATGCCCCCCGCCGAGGCGCCGAGGCCCACAACAGGAAAGTGCAAATCGCTGATGGCAAGACCCGGCTTGTTGACCGGCGCTGAAGGAACGTTGGACATGGGGGGGAGGGCTCGCGATGGGCTGCGTTGCCTGGGATGATACAGCCGGACAAGGCAGTCGGGGGGCCTGTGTCGGGTACGTGACTTGCTGCATGGCGGGCAGATTCCATTCCGGTCAGACACCCCTCATGCCAGACGCTTTCTCTTGCACCCCAGCGGCGCGCGACCCCGGCCGATGCGCCGGGTCGCTGGTCGTCATTTCTCCGCACCTGGACGACGCGGTATTCAGCTGCGGGAGCCTGCTTGCCCGGTGTCCGGGCAGCACGGTCGTCACCGTATTCACCGGCGTGCCGCCAGACCCGGGCGTGCTGACGGACTGGGACCGCGCCTGCGGATTCGCCAGCGCCGGCGAATCGCTGCGCGCGCGCCATGAAGAAAACCGCCGCGCCCTGGGCATGCTGCGTTGCGAGGGCCGTTCGCTGGACCTGCTGGATTGCCAATATATCGACTGCCCGGATGCGGGCATGCCCCGGCTGACCGAGGCGCTGCTCAGCACGGTGCACGAGCTGGCGCCGGACGCGGTGGCGATACCGCTGGGCCTGTTCCATGGCGATCACATCCGGGTCAGCGACGCGGCGCTGCTGACCTGGGAAACCTGGCCCGGCATGTCATGGTTCCTGTATGAAGACGCGCCGTATCGCGCCCAGCCGGGCACCGTGCAGCAGCGGCTGGTCCAGTTGCACGCGCGCGGGCTGATGCTGACGCCAGCCAGTTTCGCGGGCGATCCCGCCGACAAGGCAGACGCCATTGCCGCCTACGCCAGTCAGATCAAGGGGTTCAACGGCCTGCCCGAAGACCTGTCCCGGCCCGAGCGCTATTGGCGCCTGTCCAGCAAAGGGGACTGCCCGTGAGCGAAGAGCGCGTATCCATTGTGGTGCTGACCCACAACCGCTGGCGCGAACTGCGGCGCACGCTTGAACGGCTGGATGCGTTTTGCCGGGGCTACCCCGTCATCGTGGTGGACAACGGGTCCACCGACGGGACGGCCGATCATTTACAGCAGGAATTTCCGGCGGTGCTGCTGGTGCGCGTGGGCAAGAACCTGGGCGCGGCGGGGCGCAATCACGGTGTGGCTCAAGTCACCACGCCCTACGTCGCTTTCTGCGATGACGACACCTGCTGGGCGCCCGGGGCGCTGGAACGCGCGGCCGATCTGCTGGACGCGCATGCCGAGATTGCCGTGCTGAACGCCCGCATCCTGGTCGGGGCGGACGCGCGACTGGACCCCGCTTGCGCGGCCATGGCGCAAAGTCCCTTGCCGGCGTTGGCCGGCATCGGCCCCGAGCTGGTCGGCTTCATGGCGGGGGCGAACGTGATGCGCACCCGCTCGTTCATGGACGCAGGCGGCTACTGGGAACCGTTTTTCATCGGCGGCGAAGAAACCTTGTTAAGCCTGGACATCATGGCTGACGGGGGCCGCATCGTTTACGCGCCCGACCTGGAAACCTACCACTGGCCGTCCAAGTCGCGCGATGCGCCGTTGCGTCGCCGGATGCTGGCGCGCAACGCCTTGTGGACCGCGTGGCTGCGGCTGCCGGCGGGCATGGCGGCCCGGCGCAGCCTGGCCGTGCTGCGTGATCTGCCCGGCTGGCCCGAGCGCCTGCGCGCCTGCCGCGACGCGCTGGCCGGATGGGAGTTGATCCGCGAGCACCGTCGCCGCCTGGACCCAGCCACCTGCGAAAAGCTCAACACCGTCTGGCAGACGGAAGCCGCAGGGTGACGCGGGGCGGTTCATCATTCCCATTGCAACCCACCGCGTCCGCCGCGGACGCCGTCAACAGGAGGATCCACATGAACACCTTGCCCCAGACCCGCCACCGCGAGGCGGCAGAACAAGCCGTACAGCTGGCCATGCCGATGCTGGAGGCGGCCCGCGCCGATCGGCGCGTAGGCGAGAGCGGCTTCTTGCACGTGGTGATCATGGACCCCCAGGCGCGGCCCGCCGACGGCGATTTTGAATCGGCCATCCTGTACGAAAAAAGCATCGGCGACACGTCCAAGTGGGACGCCGACTATGGCGCCTATGCGCGCGCCAAGGCGCGCTTGAGCTGGCGCACCGGCCGGCCCAGCCACGAGGTGCTGGCGTTGCAACCGCATCTGGTCGCCCAGGGCGACGTGCTGGTCTGGGGCAGCGCGGTGGTCGATGGCGTGGTGGTGGCGGTCAGCGGCGCCAACCCCTGGTTTGACGAAGCACTGTCCGGCGCCATCGCGCATCTGTTCAAAGCCTGCGTGCACGCCCAGGTGGACGCCCAAGCCAGCGCCTGAGCCAGCGCCCAAGTCCGCGGGGCCTGATTTTTCCGCACCCCCGTTCACCCGGAACCGGTACGCGCGGAACGGCATTTGCTGGCCCCGGCGCTCATCGTTTTGAGGGCCGGTCCCATGAAAGAAGCAGACGCCAGCGCGAATGATTTCGCTCGCAAGGAAGTCAACCGCACCATCTGGGCGGCGCTGTGGAAGTATCGACGTCGCACCGGCGCGGCGGTGGCATTGCTGGTGGCCGCCAAGCTGCTGATGGTGCTGGTGCCGGTCGTTCTGAAAACGATCGTTGACACCTTCAGCGCGCCAGGCCCGCTGATGCTGCCCGTGTTCCTGTTGTTGGCCTATGCCTTGATCCGCTTTGGCGGCAGCGTGTTCACCGAGCTGCGGGATGTGGTCTTCGTCAAGGTGGCCCAGCGCACCGTCGCCGACTTCACGGTGCGAGTGTTCGGGCAGCTGCAACAGCTGGGCGCGCGCTTTCACGGCGCCCGCAATACCGGCGGCCTGGCGCGCGATGTCGAACGCGGCACGGCCGGCCTGGGTTTCCTGCTGGGCACGGGCTTGTTCACCCTGCTGCCCACCCTGGTCGAAATCGTTTCCGTGGTGCTGATCCTGGTGATGGGCTATAGCGCGTGGTTCGCGCTGATTGTCACGGTGACCTTCGTTGCCTATTTTTCCTACACCACGGTGCTGGTCAGAAAGCGCGTTAGATATCAACGCCGATTGAACGAGCTGGATTCCCGGGCGAGCGGCCAGATGGTTGACAGTTTGCTGAATTACGAGGCAGTGAAACTCAACGCGAACGAAGCGCTGGAATCTTCGCGCCTGAGCCGCATCCTGAACGAATGGACCGAGGTGGGCATCCGCAACCAGCGGTCGTTGTCGCGGCTGCATGTGGGGCAGTCGGGCATCATCGCCTGCGGCGTGGCGGCGGTGATGCTGCTGGCCGGGCAGCAGGTGGTCACCGCGCAGATGACGGTGGGCGACCTGGTGCTGGTCAACGCCTACATCATCCAGATATGCCTGCCGCTCAATACGCTGGGCCTGATATTCCGGCAGGCCAAGGAAGCGTTTGTGAACGCCGAACGCGTGTGCGATCTGCTGCGGCATCCGCCTGAAACGGGCGATGACCCCAACCTGCCCGCGCTGGACCCGGGCGCGGGCGAAATACGTTTCGAGGGCGTGAGCTTTGGCTACGACCCCGGCCGGCAGATCTTGTGGGACATCGATTTCACCGTGCCGGCCGGCACCACGCTGGCGGTGGTGGGCGGCAGCGGCTCGGGCAAATCCACGCTGGCCCGCCTGCTGTTCCGCTTTTACGACCCGGATGCCGGGCGCGTCCTGATCAATGGGCAGGACCTGCGCACGGTCAACGTGCGCAGCCTGCGCCGCGCGCTGGGCATCGTGCCGCAAGACACGCTGCTGTTCAACGAGACCATTGCCTACAACATCGCCTACAGCCGGCCCGAGGCCACGCGCGACCAGGTCGTGCAAGCGGCGCGGGGCGCGCGGGTGCATGACTTTATCGAAAGCCTGCCCGACGGCTACGAGACGCCGGTGGGCGAGCGTGGCGTGATGCTGTCCGGTGGCGAACGGCAGCGCATCGCCATTGCGCGGGCTATCTTGAAAAACCCGTCCATCGTGGTGTTCGACGAAGCCACCTCGGCGCTGGATACGCGCACCGAACGCGCCATTCAGGGCGAGCTGGAGCGCATCTCGCGCGGGCGCACCACGCTGATCATCGCGCACCGCCTTTCCACGATTGTTCACGCGCATAACATTCTGGTGCTGGACCGAGGCCGTGTGATCGAGCAGGGCCGTCATGAAGACCTGCTCAAGCGGCAGGGCATGTACGCGCAGATGTGGGCGCTGCAACGCCAGCAGTCCGCCTTGGAAGAAGCCATGGGGCGCGAAACGCGCCAGCCCGTGAACCTGGTGGCCGTGGTGGCGGGCGTGCTGGACGCCGCGCGCGAACTGGCGCAGGACAAGGGCGTGAACGTGTACACGACCATCGGCAACGAGGCCGCGCGCATCACCGGCGACCCCAGTTCGTTGCAGCAGCTGGTGTGGGACATGTGCCTGCACGCCATTGCCGTTACGCCGATGGGCGGCCGCATCGAGATACGCCTGCAACGCGAAGGGCAGATGACGCGGCTTGCCGTCACGGACGGCCGGACGGTGGCGGCGCAGCCGGATGAGCCGGAGGCCGTGCCCGCTGACATTTCGCTGAACATGCCCGAGCCGCTGCGCGCCGCCGCTGCGTTGGACCCGGCGCAATTGGCGGCGGAGGTGCAGCGCCAGGGCGGTGCGTTCCACAGCACCACGGGGCCGGCCGGCGGGCTGACCTATTGCGCTGATTTTCCGGTGCGCGCGGTAGAGGCGACCGCGTTGCGCGCCGACGTCGGCCTGCCCGACCTGCAAGGCGCCACGGTGATGGTGGTGGATGACCAGCCGGAAGCGGGCGACATGGTGGCAGAGATCCTGCGGTCCAACGGCGCCGACGTTTCGCAATGCACGACGGGCCAGGAAGTGTTGAAGGCGTTCGCCGATCTGCCGCCCGACCACTGGCCGCGCGTGCTGATCTGCGACCTGTCGCTGGGAGACATGGACGGCTACGAGGTCGTGGGCCGCATTCGCGACATGGAAGCGCGGCGCGGCGCGTCGCTGGCGCATCGCCTGCCGGCCATCGCGCTGTCGGGCCACGTCAGCCCCGAGTACCGCTTGCGCAGCTTGCTGGCGGGCTTTCAGGTGCATCTGGCCAAGCCGGTGGACCCTAACGAATTGCTGGCGACCGTGGGCGCAATGCTGCCGCCCGCGGGCGGCAAACGGGCCGACAAACGCACTGACAAAAGCGCAGACAAAAGCACAGACAAAGGCGCAGAGGGCACCGAGGCCTAAGCGTGCGATACGGCACTTCTTACCGTGCGTGTAAGAAGTGCCGTGTCAAAAAACCGACCCCTGAATATCGACACGTTGCATCGCCGTGGTGGCGTGCGCTTTGGCACACCACTTGCTCATCGTTGGTTTGGAAACAGGCACGATCAACGGAGTCGGACCATGAAAAGAATTGCCATCATCAGTGAGCATGCCTCGCCGCTTGCAATTGCAGGCAGCGTGGACAGCGGCGGCCAGAACGTTTATGTGGCGAATGTGGCGCGCGAACTTGCGCGCGCCGGCATGCAGGTGGATGTGTTCACCCGCAAGGACAACCCCGCGTTGGAGGCCGAGCAGACCATGATGCGCGGCGTGCGTGTCGTGCATGTGCCGGCAGGCCCCGACAGCTACCTGCCCAAAGAAAAAATGCTGCCGTACATGGATGAGTTCTCGGCCTTCCTGCTGCGCTATTTCGGCCGGCAGGGGCGCGGCTATGACGTCATCCACGCCAACTTTTTCATGTCCGCGATGGCCGCGCTGCCCGTGGCCCAGCACTTCGGCATTCCGCTGGCAGTGACCTTCCACGCGCTGGGCAAGGTGCGCCGCCGCCACCAGCAAGAGGCCGACCTGTTTCCCGACGTGCGCTTTGATATCGAAGACGAAATCACGCGCCGCGCCGACCGTATCGTGGCCGAGTGCCCGCAAGACCGGGCCGACCTGATCGAACTGTATGGCGCCGACCCCCGTCGCATCGAGATCGTGCCTTGTGGTTACGACGCCGCCGAAATGGCGCCGCGTCCCGCCGCCGCATCCCGCGCCGCACTGGGCTGGGACGATTCCGCATTCACGCTGTTGCAGCTGGGCCGGATGGTGCCGCGCAAGGGCGTTGACAACGTCATTCGCGCCCTGGGGCGCCTGCGCCACCAGCATGGCGTGAACGCGCGGCTGTGCATCGTGGGCGGAAACAGCGATAGCGCCGACGAGGCCTCGACGCCCGAGATCGGCCGCCTGCGCCGCATTGCCGACGAAGAGGGCGTAGCGCAATGGGTGGAGTTCACTGGCCGCCGTCACCGCGATCAATTGGCCACTTATTACAGCGCCAGCGACGTGTTCGTGACCACGCCGTGGTACGAGCCCTTTGGCATTACGCCGGTCGAAGCCATGGCCTGCGGCAAACCCGTGGTCGGCTCTGACACCGGCGGCATTCGCAGCACGGTGGTGCATGGCAAGACGGGTTTCCTGGTGCCGCCCCGCGATCCGGACGCGCTGGCGCAGCGCCTGGCCGAGCTGGCCGCCGATCCGCATTTGCGCGCCCGCATGGGCGAGGCCGGCCGGATGCGCGCGCGCCGTCTCTATACCTGGAAGCGGGTAGGCCAGGACCTGATGTCCGTCTACGGGCACATGGTGGCCGGCGCCGTCCACGCGGATCGCCACGCCACGCGCATTGCGGCTTGATCCGACATAGCCCTTGAATAACCCCGGACCGGGTCCGGACCAATCACGGAGTACACGATGACCGACCTTGCGAACAACCACTTTGAAAGCCTGAAAGGGCGCTGCGTGCTGGTGACCGGCGGAGGCAGCGGCCTGGGCGCGGCGCTGTGCGAAATGTTGGCGGCGGAAGGCGCCAGCGTTGCGGTGACCGACGTCGATGAACAGCGCGCCACCGCGCTGGCTCGCCGGCTGTCGGAGCAGGGCGCCAACGTCATGGCCTGCATCATGGACGTGGGTGTGGTGGCCGACGTGCGCGAAGGGCTGGACGCGGTGGTGCGCCAGTTCGGCAAGCTGGATGCCATTGTCAATAGCGCGGGCGTGGACGTGACCGCGCCCATCGACGACCTGGACCCCGACGTGTGGGAACGCGTGCTGCGCACCAACCTGACGGGGCCCTTCCTGATGGCCAAGCTGGGTAAGGACCGGCTCAGCCCGGGCGGCCACATCGTCAACGTGGCCTCCACCGCCGCGCGGCGCGCCTGGCCCAATGCCAGCGCCTATCACGCCAGCAAGTGGGGCTTGATGGGCTTGTCGCATGCCTTGCACGCCGAACTGCGCGGCGCGGGCATCAAGGTCAGCGCGGTGATTGCGGGCGGCATGCGCACCCCGTTCCTGCTTGACCGCTTTCCGGACATCGATACCAACACGCTGCAAGACCCCGCCAATGTGGCGCGCGCGGTGCGCTTCGTGTTGACGCAGCCGGAAGAAACGGTGGTGCCTGAAATCATGGTGCTGCCGATGAAGGAAACGTCATGGCCTTGAGGCCGGCGGTCTTTCTGGACAAGGACGGCACGGTGTTGGCGGACGAACCCTACAACGTGGACCCCGCGCGCATGGCCTACGCGCCCATGGCGCTGGCGGGCCTGTCGCGCCTGGCCGCCTCGGACCTGCCGCTGGTGGTCATCAGCAACCAGTCGGGCGTGGCGCGCGGCATGTTCGCGGCCAGCGCCCTGGATGCCGTGCACGTGAAGCTGGCGTCGATGTTCATGGCGGCCGGCGCCCACCTGGAAGGCTTCTATTGGTGCCCGCACCATCCCGACGGCGTGGTTCAGGGCTACGACATCGAGTGCGATTGCCGCAAGCCCAAGCCGGGCCTGCTGCTGCGCGCGGCCGACGAGCTGGGCCTGGACCTGCGCGCGTCCTGGTTCATCGGCGACATCCTGGACGACATCGAAGCGGGCAACCTGGCCGGCTGCCGCACCATCTTGCTGGACGTCGGCAACGAAACCGAATGGCGCGAGGGTCCCCACCGGCTGCCGCACTGCCGCGCGCCCGACCTGGACGCCGCCGCGCAGATCGTGCTGTCGAACCCGCCGGTGCCGCTGGCGCCGGGCAAGGGGTGACCATGGCCTGGAACTGGCAGGAATGCGCGCACGTGCTGTGCATACGCCTGGACAACATGGGCGACGTGGTGATGTGCACGCCCGCGTTTCGCGCGCTGCGCCAGGCGGGCGCACGGCGCCTGTCCTTGCTGACGTCCCATTCCGGCGCGCGCGTTGCGGCCTATATCCCGGAGGTGGACACCGCGCTGGCGTACGACCCGGCGTGGGTCAAGAACGATTCGCACGGCCGCGACCAGGACCTGGACGCCATCGCGCGTGTGCGGGCGCTGCGGCCCGATGCCGCCGTGATCTTCACCGCGTACAGCCAAAGCCCGCTGCCCGCCGCGCTGCTGTGCCACCTGGCCGGCGTACCGCGTGTGCTGGCGCACTGCCGCGAAAACCCGTATCGGCTGATCTCCGACTGGGTGCGGGAAACCGAACCGGCCTCGGGCGTCCGCCACGAAGTGCAGCGCCAGCTGGACCTGGTGGCCAGCGTCGGGGCGCATTGCGACAACGCCCGCATGTCGTTCCGGGTCAGCGATTCGGACCGTTTTTCGCTACAGGCCAAACTGCACCGCGCGGGCGTGACCGAGACGGGCGGCTGGATCTGCGCGCATGCGGGCGCCACCGCGTCGTCACGGCGCTATCCGGCCCGGCAGATGGTGCAGGCGCTGGTCGAGCTGCGCGGCGATGGCCGCCGCATCCTGCTGCTGGGTGGGCACGAGGACGCCGAGCTGGCCGTGGCGCTGGCCGAGGCGCGGCAACTGCTGCCCGGCCTGATCGACCTGTCCAACGGCCTGACGCTGGGCGAACTGGGCGCGGCGCTTGAGGCGTCGGCGCTGATGATCTGCAACAACAGCGGGCCGGCGCACATTGCCGCCGCGTTGGGCGTGCCGGTGGTGGACCTGTACGCCCTGACCAATCCGCAACACACGCCGTGGCAGACGCCCGCGCGTGTGCTGAACCACGACGTGCCCTGCAAATACTGCTATCGCAGCGTGTGCCCGGAAGGACACCAAGCTTGCCTTGCCGGCGTTGCGCCCACCCAGGTGGCGACGGCGGCGCGGGAACTGTTGAACGAGACTCGCGTGGACCTGTTCGGTCCTCGCGCGGCCAAGGAGACCACCCATGTACACACTAGGCATTAACGCGGCCTACCACGACTGCTCCGCCACGCTCGTGCGGGACGGCATCGTCCTTGCGGCGGCCGAGGAAGAGCGCTTCACGCGGGTCAAGCACGGCAAGCGCCCGGTGCCCTTCACCACCTGGCAACTGCCGTACTACGCCATCGACTACTGCCTGTCGGTGGCGGATATCCGGCTGCGCGACGTGGATCACATCGTCTATTCGTACGACCCCGCGCTGCTGGCCGACGGCCAACCCCGCCCGCTGGATATCGCGCTGCCGCTGGAGCCATCGCGCGCCGGCTTCGGACCCAATGGCGAGTCCCCCTGGGACCCGCTGTTCTTGTCCTATCTGGTGAACGCGCCGCGCCAGTTGCTGGATGGGGCGCCACACCATTTGAAGTCGCCGCGCTTTGACGACCTGACGCTGGAACATATCCTGGACCGCTGGGTGTACCTGGACCACCACCTGTCGCATGAGGCCAGCGCGTTCCTGGCCGCGCCGTGCAAGGAGTCGGCGGTGTTGACGATGGACGGGCGCGGCGAAAAGACCACCACCAGCTACGGCCATTTTTCAGGCGGCGAGTACGCGCGGCTCAAGCAGATCGACCTGCCGCATTCGCTGGGCCTGCTGTACGAGGACGTCACACGCTATCTTGGATTTTTGCATTCTTCCGATGAATACAAGGTGATGGCGCTGGCCTCGTTCGGCAAGCCGAAGTACCGCGCCGAATTCCGCGACATCCTGCGGCTGGAGGAAGAGGGCGGTTATTCCTTGCAGCCCGCTCGTCTGGCCGAGCGCTTCGGCCCGCCGCGCCGGCGCGGCGCGCCCTTTGAAGAGAAGCACAAGGACATCGCCAGCTCGTTGCAATACGTGTTGGAAGAGACCGCGCTGCACATGGTGCAGTGGCTGCATGAAAAGACGGGCGCCAAGGACCTGTGCATGGCGGGCGGCGTGGCGCTTAACTGCGTGATGAACGCGCGCATCGCCAAGGACGGGCCGTTCGATTCCGTCTGGGTGCAACCGGCGGCGGGCGACTCCGGCACGTCGCTGGGCGCGGCGCTGTACGTGGACTATCACCGGCGCGGCTGCAAGCGCGAATGGTCGATGGAACACGCCTACCTGGGCCCTTCGTACGGCGACGAGGAAATCGAACGTTTCCTCTACAACTCGCGCTTGGAGTTCCGGCGGCTGGACGACGTGGCGGGCGAGGCGGCCGCCTTGCTGGCCCAGGAAAAGATCCTGGGCTGGTTCCAGGGGCGCATGGAATTCGGCCCGCGCGCCCTGGGTGCGCGGTCCATCCTGGCCTCGCCGCTGGATAGCGGCATGCAGGCACGCTTGAATGGCTTGAAGGACCGCGAGGACTTCAGGCCCGTGGCGCCCGTGGTGCTGGAAGAACGGGCGGCGGAGTGGTTCGATGGCCGGGGCGCGTCCTCGATCTGCGCGCCATTCATGCTGTTCGTCTATGACGTGCTGCCGCATCGCGCGCAGCAGATTCCGGCCGTGCGGCACATTGACGGCACGGCGCGCGTGCAAACCGTCAGGCACGATCAGAACCCGCGCTATTACGATTTGCTGGTGGCCTTTGAGCGGCTGACGGGCGTACCCGTGTTGGTGAACACATCGTTCAACACGCGCGGGGAACCGGTGGTGTGCTCGCCCCGCGACGCCGTGGAATGCTTCTGGACGTCGCCACTGGATGCGCTGGTGATCGGTTCGTATCTGGTCGAGAAACCACGATGAGCGACGACGCGTCCATTCTGGTGTCGGTGGTGGTGCCTACGTATCGGCGCCCCGACCTGCTGGCGCGCTGCCTGGATGCGCTGGGCAACCAGCGTTTTCCGCGCGACCAGTACGAAGTGCTGGTGTGCGACGACGCCGCGCTGGCCAGCACGCGTCGCCAGGTCGAAGCCTTGCAGGCGGCCTGGGGCGGGCGGCCGGCACTGCGTTATCTGCCGGTGGTGGGCACACGCGGCCCGGCCGGCGCGCGCAACCAGGGCTGGCAAAGCGCACGCGGCGAAATCATTGCGTTCACCGACGACGACACCATCCCCCAGCCCGATTGGCTGGGGCATGGCGTGCTGGCGCTGCGGCCCAACCTGGCGGCGGTGACCGGCGTGACGGAAATGCCGCTGCCCGATCCGCCCAGCGACTACGAACGTGATGCGGCCGGCCTGACGCGGTCTGAATTCATTACCGCCAATTGCTTCGTGCGGCGCACGGCGCTGCAAGTGGTAGGGGGCTTTGACACCCGCTACACCATGGCGTGGCGCGAAGATTCAGACTTGCATTTTGCCTTGCTGGACCATGGCTTTTCGGTGCAGCGCGCGCCCCTGGCACGGGTGCTGCATCCGATGCGCCCGGTGCGGTTCGCGGCGGGCCTGGGCATGCAGAAAAAAGTGATGTTCGACATGCTGTTGCGCAAGAAATACCCCCTGCTGTATCGCAGCCGCATCCGGTCGCGCCCACCACGCTTTTACCTGGGGGTGACGGCGGCGGCGGTGGGCGCGGTGGCGTTGGCGGCGCTGGGCTATTTCACTGCCGCCGTCGCGGCGGCGGGCGCGTGGCTGGCGTTAAGCGTGCATTTCTTCATGCGGCGCTTGCGCGGCACGCGCCGCAGCTTGCGCAACGTGGTCGACTTGGCGATCACGTCGGCCTGCATCCCGCTGCTGTCCATCTGGTGGCGGCTGGTCGGCCTGCTGCGGTTTGCCAGGAGCGAACCATGACGCCGCTGTTCGATCCCTTGCGCCCGCCCGCCACGCTGGTGGTGTTTCGCGCCTTGCAATTGGGCGACATGCTGTGCGCCGTGCCCGCCTTGCGCGCCTTGCGGCGTGCGTTTCCGTACACGCGCATCGTTCTGGTGGGCCTGCCCAACGCGCATGAATTCGTTGACCGCTTTCACGCGTATGTGGACGAGCTGATCGAATTTCCCGGCATACCGGCCTTTCCCGAACAGCAGCCACGTCCGGACGATCTGCCGGCGTTCTACCGGCGCGTGCGCGCGTTGCACGCCGACGTGGCCTTGCAGTTGCACGGCAGCGGCACGCAGTCCAATCCCGTCGTCGCGCAGTTGGGCGCGGGGCGCTGGGGCGGCTTTGTGGCGGACCCGACCGCGCAGATTCCCGGCTGCCGCATGTTGTGGCCGGACGACCTGCCCGAGCCGCGCCGCTATCTGGCCTTGTTGCGATACCTGGGGTTGCAAGCGGATGACGATGCGCTGGAATTTCCGGTGTCGCAGACCGATCAGCGCGATGCCGAGGCATTGATGCGCAAGCATGCGCTGGACCCCGCCAAGCTGATCCTGATGCACGTCGGCGCGCGGCTGCCGTCGCGGCGTTGGCCCTTGGAGCGATACGCGGCGCTGGCCGGCGAACTGTCGCGCCAGGGTTGGCAAGTGGCCTTGACCGGCATGCACAGCGAGATGCCGCTGGTGCAGTCGCTGCAAGACCAGGCGGGTGTGCCGCTGACCAACCTGTGCGGGCAGACCAACCTGGGCAGCCTGGCGGCGCTGCTGACGATGTGCCGTCTGCTGGTGTGCAACGACACGGGGGTGTCGCACGTGGCGGCGGGCGTGGGCGCGATGAGCGTCGTCATTGCCTGCGGCAGCGACCAGCGGCGCTGGGCGCCCATCGACAGCGCACGCCACGTGGTGCTGGCCGCCGACATGGCGTGCCGCCCCTGCGCGTTCGAGGAATGCCCCATCGGGCACCCGTGCGCCTTGGCGGTGACGGTGCCCGACGTACTGGGGCAAGTTCAACATCAACTCAAAGGGGCCGTGCAATGACGCAGTCCGTGGCGGCGCCGCGTCGGCGCCTGCGCATTCTGACCTGGCATGTTCATGGCAATTATCTGTATGCCCTGAGCCATGTGCCGCATGACTTTGTGGTGCCTTCCCTGCCGGGCAATCCGTCGGGCTATGGCGCGCTGGGCCGCAAGATACCGTGGCCCGCGAACGTGGTGCAGGTGCCCGCCGAGGACCTGCGCGGCATGGCGTTCGACTGCGTGCTGTACCAGTCGCGGCAGAACCTGGCGGATGCGCCGCGCTGGCTGAACGAGGCGCAACGCGCGCTGCCCAGCGTCTACCTGGAACACAACCCGCCCGAGCCGCATCCCACCGATACGATGCATCCCTTTCGGCACGAGCGTGGCCTGGTCGTGCACGTGACCCCGTTCAATGCCGCGATGTGGGACTCGGACGGCATGCCGGTGCGCATCGTCGAGCACGGCGTGCCGCCGCCCGATGTCAGCTATGACGGCGGCAACGCGCGAGGCATCGTGGTCATCAACCACCTGGGCCGCCGCGGCCGCCGCA
Source organism: Achromobacter sp. B7 (assembly GCF_003600685.1). NCBI lineage: Bacteria > Pseudomonadati > Pseudomonadota > Betaproteobacteria > Burkholderiales > Alcaligenaceae > Achromobacter > Achromobacter sp. B7. The sequence goes on along the minus strand of NZ_CP032084.1, from coordinate 4,385,859 downwards.
TGGGCCGCGACCTGTTTGACCAGCTGCGCGCGCAAACGCCCATGGACCTGATCGGCATGGGCTCGGAGGAATTGGGCGGGCTGGGCGAAGTGCCCAATATGGAAGTGGGCGCCGTGATGGCGCGGTATCGCTATTTTTTCAGCCCCATCCGCTATGCCAGCCTGGGCCTGTCCTTGGTAGAGGCCATGCTGTGCGGCGTGCCGGTGGTGGGCTTTGCCACCACCGAACTGCCGACCGTGATCAAGAACGGTGAAAACGGCTATGTGGATACGCGGCCTGACCGGCTGCTGGCGGTGGCGCGGCAACTGGTGGCCGAGCCCGAACTGGCGCGGGCCTGGGGCGCGGCGGGGCGCCGGACCGCGCTGGAACGCTTTGGCATGGGCCGCTTTATTTCTGATTGGATAGACGTGTTCGACACGATCCTGGAGGCAGCATGATGAACGATATTCCACGTAGCGGCCGCGCGCTGGTGGCGGGCGGGGCGGGCTTTCTGGGCTCGCACCTTTGCTCGCGGCTGTTGAACGACGGGTGGGAAGTGATATGCGTCGACAATTTCCAGACGGGGCGGGCGTGCAACGTGTCGCCGCTGGCCGCGCACCCGCGCTTTACCGTCATGCGCCACGACGTGGTCGACAAGCTGCCGCGCGTGCGCGTGGACCGCATCTACAACCTGGCGTGCCCGGCCTCGCCCGTGCACTATCAGGCCGACCCGCTCAAGACGCTGCGCACCTGCGTGCTGGGCGCGATGCAACTGCTGGAACTGGCGCGCGATGTCGGCGCGCGGGTGTTGCAGGCCTCCACCAGCGAGGTCTATGGCGACCCGCTGGAGCATCCGCAGGGTGAAGGCTACTGGGGGCACGTGAACCCGGTTGGGCCGCGCTCTTGTTATGACGAGGGCAAGCGCTGCGCGGAAACGATTTTCATGGAATATGCGCGGCGCGAAGGCGTGGTGGTGAAGATCGCGCGCATCTTCAATACCTATGGGCCGCGCATGGCGCCGGATGATGGGCGCGTTGTGTCGAACTTCATCGTGCAGGCGCTGGCGGGGCAGCCGCTGACCGTCTACGGCGATGGCACCCAGACGCGTTCGTTCTGTTATGTGGACGACCTGATCGACGGCCTGGTCCGCCTGATGGAAAGCCCCGAAGACCTCGCGCAGCCGGTCAACCTGGGCAACCCGGCCGAACTGACGATGCTGGAAATGGCCGACATGGTGCGCAAGCTGACCGGGTCACGCGTGCCGCTGGTGCACCGCGAATTGCCGGTGGACGATCCCACGCACCGATGCCCCGACATCACGCTGGCGCGTACCCGGCTGGGGTGGAGCCCCAGGGTGGACCCGGCCGAGGGCATCGCGCGCACGGTGGCGTACTTCGCGGCCGAGGCCAAGCGCACGCGTCCGGCGGACGGGCCGGTCCAGCACGCCGAACACGCCGAACACCCCGAACACGCCGTGCCCGGCGCCAGCGTGCGCCGCTACGCGCCCGCCGACCGGGCATAGCGATTGCTGCGTGCTCCCGCATGCGGCGCCATCCTGTCGCCGCGCACATCGCCCACCAAGGAGCACGTGATGACTACCAAGCCACACTCCCATCAGGACGACCCGCAGGCGGCGGACCGCAAGCCCGTGCCGGAATCGGAACGCACGCTGGCGGGGCGCCCCGCGGACCCCAACCGTACCGGCGCCGGCCAACAAGTGCCGCCCGGCATGCACCCCGATGACGTCTGGGACCCGGGCAACTCCACGCCGGACGCGCCGCCGGTAGACAACCGGTCGGGCACCTCAAGGAGCAAATAATGAAAGCTGTTGTATTTCACGGCATCGGCGACATCCGTCTGGACACCGTCCCCGACCCCGTCTTGCAGGAAGACAACGACGCCATCGTGCGCCTGACCGCCAGCGCCATCTGCGGCACCGACCTGCACTTTATTCGCGGCACCATGGAATCCATGAAGCCCGGCACCATCCTCGGCCATGAAGGCGTGGGCGTGGTCGAGCAACTGGGGCCCGGCGTGCGCAACCTGAACGTGGGCGACCGAGTGGTGATTCCGTCCACCATTGCCTGCGGCTATTGCTCGTACTGCCGCGCCGGCTATTACGCGCAGTGCGACGTGGCCAACCCCAACGGGCGCGATGCCGGCACCTCGTTTTATGGCGGCCCGCAGTCCACCGGCCCGTTCAACGGCTTGCAGGCCGAACTGGCGCGCGTGCCGTTTGCCAACGTCAACCTGGTCAAGGTGCCGGACGGCGTCAGCGACGAGCAGGCGCTGATGCTGTCCGACATTTTCCCCACCGGATATTTCGGCGCCGACCTGGCCGACATCAAGCCCGGCCACACCGTGGCGGTGTTCGGCTGCGGGCCGGTGGGGCAGTTTGCCATCGCGTCGGCCAAGCTCATGCACGCCGGCCGGATCTTTGCCGTGGACACCGTGCCCGACCGGTTGGCCATGGCGCGCGCCCAGGGCGCCGAGGTCATCGATTTCAATGCGGAAGACCCCGTGGCGTGCATCAAGGGCTTGACGGGCGGCATTGGCGTGGACTGCGCCATCGATGCCGTGGGCGTGGATGCGGTGCATGCGCACGATGGCCCGGCGGGCGATGCGGAAACGAACGCGTCAATGGAAGAAGAGGCGCGCAAGGGTGCGCCCCATGCCAAGCCGGACGGCGAGAACTGGCGGCCGGGCAACGCGCCGTCGCAAGCGTTGCAATGGGCGGTGCAGGCACTGGCCAAGGCCGGCACGCTGTCGATCATCGGCGTATATCCGCCCAATGACCGCACGTTTCCGATCGGCGAGGCCATGAACAAGAACCTGACCTTGCGCATGGGCAACTGCAATCACCGCAAATACGTGCCGATGCTGATGGAGCTGGTGCGCACGGGCGCGGTGGACCCGGCGGCCATCCTGACGCGACAAGAGCCGTTGACGCAGGCGGTGGATGCATTCAAGGCGTTCGATACCCGCCAGCCCGGCTGGCTGAAGGTTCAGCTGGAGCCGGCGGCGTAATGGTGCGGCCGGGTGCGGCTTTGGCGGCCGGACGGGCAGGTGGGGCCGGCCCCGTGCTTGCTGCTCGGGCAGGGCGCCGGCTTGAGCTGACGCGCAGGCCGGCGCCTTGGCCTTACTTTCGATTCGGCCGGGCCGGGTCGACCGGACGTCCGTAGACGTCTTTGCCTTCCTCGGCCTGCGAGCCGCCGGCCGGATAGCCCGAATTGGTATTCGGGTCGTGATTGACCTCGCCTTGAGGAGGCCCGTCGGCCACGGGCTGGCCGGTGGCGCCCTTTTCGGCGGGGTCCACGTGCGGCGAGGGCGGCGGGTTGGGGGCGGGCGCGGGTTTGGAATCGGTCATGGTTCCTCCTGGCAGGGTGCGGGTTGCGTGCCTTGCGGGATGCGCGGCGTCGGCACCGGTTCAGCAACTGCCATTCCTGAAGGAGACGGTATGTTCACTCACATCCAAATCGGCGCGCGCGATTGGCCGCGGCTGGTGGACTTCTATGACGCCGTGTTGGCGCCGCTGGGTTTGGCGCGGCGCAACGCCATCGACAACGCGGGGCCGGAAGGCGTGATCTGGGGCGTGGGCTCGGCGCGCTGGCCGACGTTTGTGGTCGCGCCTCCGTTCAACGGCTTGCCCGCCACCTGGGGCAATGGCTGCCAGGTCAGTTTCGAGGCGCCGTCCGAAGACGTGGTGCGCCAGTGCTGGACCGCGGCGCTGGCGCACGGCGCGGTGGACGAAGGCGCGCCCGGCTTGCGCAGCCGGTACGCGCCCGACTTCTACGCCGCCTACTGCCGCGACCCCGAGGGCAACAAGCTGGCCTTCGTATGCGCCAGCCGACACGAAAAGTCGACCGCAGGCCCATCGGAACGTCCTTCGGCGAACCCTTCAGCAAGCCCTCCGGCAAACCCTTCAGCAAGCCCTTCGGCAAAACCGCCCCCGGCCCCGCAAAGCAGCGGCCCCGCAGCCCCGCCCGCTGGCACGGCGCCGGCGGCCCCGGCCACCCCCGCGCCCGATCCCAGCGAGGACTTGTCCGCGATCCCCTGATTGGAAGCCGCGCCCAGGCGGCGGCCAAGGGCGCGTTCAATCGGGCGCAGTTCGGCCAGCAATGCCACCACCAAAGCCACCGCGCCCACCGCGAACAGCATCCGGTGCTGGCCTCCGGTGGCGCTGAATACGGCCGAGTAGGCGTATCCCGCCACCGCCTGAAAGGTGGCGAAGCTGACGGTGGCGCGGCTCCACGCGCGGTTCTGCGCCAGCGGATCGTGCGGGATCAGGTCATGGATGCGCGCCAGCGCCAGCGGCACGATGCCGGGGGGGAAGGTGCCCACCATGAACGCAGCGGCCGCCAGCAACCCGCCGCCGTGCGCCAGCGTCAGCGCGGCCATGGCAACGGCCTGCATCGCCAACACCAGGCGCAATGCGCTGCGCGGACCCAGCCTGTCGCCCAGCCAGCCGTACAGCGGCGGCCCCATCATCGCGCCCACCCCGTACAGAATCCAGTAATACGCACCGGCGTGCGGATCGCCGGTCAGACCGCGTTGGACAAAGTCCACCAGAAACACCATCGGCGCCACCAGCGCTACGGCCATCAGACCGTATTGGCCGAACAACAACACAACTCCGGCGCGCGGGTCGGAAGCGTTCGCATGGGCTGACGCGGGTGCGGATGAGTCGCGGGGCGTGCCCCTGCCGGACGTGCCCGCGCCGCTCGTTCCAGCGCCGGTCGTTCCAGCGCCGGTCGTCCCAACGTCGGTCGTCCCAACGTCGGTCGTCCCAACGTCGGTCGTCCCAGCGCCCCTCGTCCCAACGCTGCTCGTCCCAACGCCGGCGCTGACCGAGGCCAACGCCGACGGCGACGGTGCCGCCGGCGATACGGGCACGGTCACGCCATGAGCCGGCCACGCGCTCCATGTCAACAAGGTCAGCACCGCCGAGATCGCGGCCAGCCCCAGCCATGCGGCTTGCAGCCCGAAGCCCAGCAGCCACGGCACGACCGTGCCCGAGCCCGCGATGCCCACGCCGATACCCAGGAATATCGCGCCGCCCGCCAGCCCCCGGCGTTCGCGCGGCACGTGCGGCAGCACGGTGGCGGCGGCCAGCACCATGATGGCGCCGCCCGCGATGCCCGACATCAGGCGCCAGCCGAAGAACCAGCCCAGCGCTTGGCGGTACGCGCAAGCCAGAAACGCCAGCGTCACCAGCGCCATCATGGCGCGCAGTACCTGGGTGTTGGAAAAACGCCGCGCCAAAGGCTGTCCGATCAGTGCGCCGACCAGGTAACCGGTCAGGTTCGCGGCGCTTAGAAACACCACGCTGGACGACGAAAACCAGTGCGCCTGGATCAGCGCGGGAACCAGGGGCGCATAGGCAAAACGGGCCAGCCCGATGCTGGCCAGACTGGCGGCAAACCCGGCCAGCACGTAGCGCCAGGGGGCGCCGGCGGAGCTTGGCAGGGCAGGGGTGGATGGGCGTGACATGGTGGGACCTCTACGTGTTCAGCACGACCCAATCGGGTCGATATGCCAAAAAGTATAGGAACGCCAGGTGCTGGAATCACGCAGCAATTTGCAATGGCGATGATGCAAAAACGCAGCGGTTTGTAGGCGGCGTGCGCAGGGTGCGGCATCGATCCCCCAGCCGCATTGCGCACCGCGCTATTCGAACTGCGCCACGACCGTATCGATGAACGCGCGCACGCGTGCCGTGTGGCGCAGGTCCTGGTGGGTGACCAGCCAGACGGCAAAGCCACCTTCCCGCTCGCGGTCGGACCATAGCCGTGTCAGGCCCCCGCGTTCGCCCATCGGCACCGGCAATTCACCGATGCCCACGCCGCTAGAGATCAGCGTGCGCAGCATCAGGCTGGAATTGGCCGTAGCCACGATGCGGCCCGCTTGCGCCGGTTCGCCCACGATGGTCGGCGGCCGTCCGCCTTCCAGGTAGGGCTGGTAATACACCAGATCGTGTCCCTTGAAGCCGCCATGCTCGGTGGGCGCGCCGTGTCGTTCCAGATAGCCCGTCGAGGCATACAGGCCCACCGGCCACAGCGCCAGTTGGCGCGCGATCAGGTCCGGGTTGTCGGGCTTCATGTTGCGGATGGCGATGTCGGCCTCGCGCCGCGCCAGGTTGGCCATCTGCGTGGCCACGCTCAGTCGCACCCGCACGTCGGGGTGGCGCGCGTGCAAGTCGGCGATGGCCGGAATAACGAATTCCATCGCCAGCGAATCGGTGGTGGCCACCTTCACTTCGCCTTCCAGCCGCCCGTCCGTGCCCTGGGCCTGGCGCACCAGGTCATTGGCGAACTGCTCCATGCGTTCGGCAGCGTGCAGCACCGCGCTGCCGGCCGTCGTCAGCGTGTAGCCGGTGGAGCTGCGCAGAAACAGGGTGGCGCCCAGGTTGTGTTCCAGCACGCCGATCCGCCGTCCTATCGTGGCTTGGTCCACGCCCGCCACACGCGCCGCGCGGCGCAGCGTTCCTTCGCGTTGCAGCGCAAGAAATATTCTTGCATCGTCCCAATTCATGGTGTCGTCCCGGCGCTCAGGCCGGGGGCAGGTGGCACACGGCTTCCAGGTTGTGGCCGTCGGGCGCCCGCACGAAGGCGGCGTAGTAATTGGGGTGGTAGTGGGGGCGCAGGCCCGGGGCGCCATTGTCGGTGGCGCCTGCCGCCATGGCGGCCTGGTAGAACGCGTCCACCTCGGCGCGGTTGGCGGCGGTGATGGCGATGTGCAGCGGCGGCGACACCGCCTGGGTGCCGTACAGCCACATTGAGGGCTTGCCCGCGCGGCCCAGGCCCACGCTGTCGGGCCCTTGCATGGCAAGGCCAACCCCCAGGGGAGCCAGCGCTTGCAGGAAGAATGCGCGACTGCGTTCCATGTCGCTGACGCCGAATCCGATGTGATCGAACATGCTGGCCTTAATCAATTGAATGCGGCGGCCGATGGCCGCCGGGTATGGCGTTTGCTTCGCACGGCTCTTGTCGGCCACACAGAGGCGAAACCCATGCTACAGGACGAACTACTTGCAAAGATGATCGTAAAAACTGCACCGTGTCGTCGTTTTGACGACTGGGCCGAGGTGCTGACGGAATTCGCCAGCTGTCTGGTGCAGATCAGCCCGCGCCTGAGCCCGGAGGAGTGCGACAGGCTGATCAATATTGGCGCCTCGTTCTATCGCACCCTAGCCCGTGCGGAGGACTACCGGCGCACTTCGATCCATGGCGACTAGCTGATGCGCGCGGTCGCGCGCCGGCGTCGGGCGGCTGCGCATCTGCATGCGCCACCCGGCTTCCCAGGCGCGCACCTTTTCACGCCACAGGGAGATCGACTCGCCCGTGTGGCCGGGCATTTCAACAGCGCGATAGTACGGGCAGTCCCATAAGGTCAAGCCCTGCCGGGCGGCGTTCGCGCCGAGCTTCTGGATGTCATCGCGATGCATTGCTGAACCCTCCAAAAGTATGAAGAACGGACCGCCAGTATCGTGCGGTTCGGGGGAGCTTTGCAATAGTGTTGCGGTACCAGATGAGGGGAGTTGGATTGTTCCCGGGGCAAGGCGCATTGTTGCCCCGCGGGCAACACCGTGGTCCCTGGTGCAGGCCTACTGCCTTGGTGCGGGCAGGCCTACGATTTGGGCGTCGTTCAAACATCCCGCGCCCCCCGCGACACCGCGCGGCGCGCTTACCCAAATCCAACCTCCCGGGAGCCACCATGAGTCAACGCCTTAACGCTTTTGCGCAATCGCCCGCGCTGTTCAAGAAGTTTGTCGAATTCGGCATGTTGTTGAAGTCGGGGTCGATCGAGCCGTCCATCCTGGGCCTGATCGAGATCCGCGCGTCCCAGATCAACGGCTGCGGCTTCTGCCTGGACATGCACGTGAAAGAGGCCAAGATCCGCGGCGAAGGCGAATTGCGCCTGCACCATGTTGCGATCTGGCGCGAGTCCACGGAATTTTCACCGCGCGAACGGGCCTGCCTGGCATGGACCGAAGCACTGACGACGTTGGGCGCACACGGCGTGCCGGACGACATCTACGAGCGCGTACGCGGCGAATTGTCCGAAAAAGAAATCAGCGACCTCAGCTTCGCCATCATGGCCATCAACGGGTGGAACCGGCTGAACGTGGGCTTTCGCACCGTGCCGGGCTCGGCCGACAAGGCCTATGGCCTGGACAAAGCCAACTTCAGCTAAGGAAAGCGCCATGAAAATCCTGGTCATCGGCGGAACCGGCCTGATCGGCTCAAAGCTTGTGAAGCGGCTTGTCCGGCGGGGCCAGGAGGCCATCGGCGCGCTTGGGTTCGATAGACTTCGACACCTGGTTCAGCCAGTCGGGCGTCAGGAAATAGCGGGGCGGCGCCGGGGGCGGCAGCAAGCCGGAGCCCCGGATGTGCTCGGTCATGTAGTCGATGAACACGCGCATGCGGGCGGGCAGATGCTGGCGGCTTAAAAAGCACAGGTAATGCCCGCGGTCATCGGGCGCGTGCTGCGGCAGGCAGGCCACCAGCGTGCCGGCACGCAGATGGTCGCAAACCTGGTAGGCGGCCATCTGCGCAATGCCGTGGCCGTCGAGCACCGCCTGCAACACCAGGTCGGCGTCGTTGAAGGTCAGCATCGCGGGCGGCGTCACCTTCTGCAAGCGGTCGCCCAGCTTGAATTCCCATTCAAAGATCCGGCCCGACGCCAGTCGGAAGTTCACGCCACGGTGGTCCAGGATGTCGTCCACGCTGGCGGGCAGGCCGTGCGCGGCGGCGTAGCCGGGCGAGGCGCACAGCAGCATCTGCATGGGGATGATTTTTTTTGCGATGACCTGGCTGTCTTCCATGCGGCCATTGCGAAACGACACGTCAACGCCGTCCGCCGCGAAGTCGGTCGGCCCATCGTCCAGCAGCAGGTCCACCGCAATGCCGGGGTTGGCCCGGCAGAACCCGTGCAGCAGGGGCGCGACGACCTTGCGGCCAAAGCCCACGGTGGAACACACGCGCAGGTGGCCCGACGGCGGGCCTTCGCGCAGTTCGCGCATGTCATCCAGCGCTTGCACGATACGCGCCACGCCGGGATGGCACTGGTCGTAAAACTGCCGCCCCTCGGCGGTCAGTGACGTGCTGCGCGTGGTGCGCACGAACAGCCGGGTGCCCAGCTGGTCTTCCAGTTTCTGCACGCTGCGGCTGACGGCCGACCGCCCGATGCCCAGCCGGTCGCCCGCCTTGGCGAAGTTGCCTTCGACGGCCACCGCAATGAATGCCACCACGCCGGCATAGCTGGTGGCAAAGCTGTCGGCCAGGGAATCCGGCCCAAGGGGAGAGGGGGTGATCGATGGGGCAAACAAGGGTGTCGACATGGTGGCGGCGCGGCAAGGGTGGGTCTTATGGCTAAGACGGCGCACGCGGCCATTCTGTGACATCAAACGAAAAAATACCGGGTTTTTCCTAGGAAGAAGGCGTCAAGCGTGGCGCGCGGCTGCACTGCGGGGGCACCATGTGGCCCGCCGTGCACCCCCGCGACGGCGTAGTCCTCAGCCCTGCGGGAGCGCTGCTGCGATCCGCGCGAGCTTGTCGGGGTTGCGCTGCACCAGCACGCGCGTCAACCGTTGTCCGTCCGTCTCGTACGACTGCACCGATTCCAGTTGCCCGTCGATGTATCGAAGCAAGGTCCATTGCCCGTTGATCTCTACGACCTCGGCGCGCAGGCCGTCGCCAAAGCGGCGCTTGCCCGCGTAGAACAATTGCGCCAGCCGTTTGCCACCCACCAGCCGCGCAAACGCGGTGGCCTTGCCACCGCCGTCGCCGATCAGTTCGGCGTCGTCGCTTAATAGCGCATGCAAGCCGTGGAAATCGCTGCGCTGCATGGCGTCGGCAAAGGCCAGCAACAAGCGGTGCAGGGCCGCGCGCGAGACGGTTTCACGCGGCGCGCCCTGGCGCAGTTGCAGCCGGGCGCGCCGTACCAGCTGGCGGCAGGCTGCCTGTGTCTTGCCCAGCGTGTCGGCGATGTCTTCGTAATCGGCATCGAACACGTCGTGCATCAGGAAGGCCGCGCGCGCGTCGGGCGACAGACGTTCCAACATGAACAGAAACGCCACGGACACATCGTCCGCGAATTCGTGGATCTGTTCAGGCGTGGACGGCGCGGCCATCAGCATGGGTTCGGGCAGCCATACGCCCGTGTACTGGGCGCGTTCAAGCTTGGCCGCGCGCAGGCGGTCGATGGACAAGCGCGTGGTGGCCGTGACAAGCCAGGCCTCGGCGTTTTCCACCAAGGCGTGGTCGGCGCCGTGCCAGCGCAGCCATGCTTCCTGCACCACGTCCTCGGCCTCAGCCACCGCGCCCAGCATGCGATACGCCAGCGCGAACAGGCGCGGGCGGTGACGCTCGAAAAGTAGCAATGAATCGGTCATGTCGGACGCAAGCGCCAGGTAGAAGTCGGGGCGTGCAGCCGCGTATTTTGCCGCACTTTGCCGGGGCAATGGGTCAGCCGGGCAATGGGTCAGCGCGCCACGGTGTGCAAGCCGCAACACCCGCCAGCGATTGGTGCGCCGTTCGCAACATGGCGCTTCACCTCGCGTGGCTACCGCGCATCCGGGGCCGCGCTTAGGATGGCTACGCTGTCCAGCCACTTAGGAGATTCGTTATGTTTCGCACCGATACCCCCCTGTCCACCTCCCCTTCGCATGCCGGCGTCCAGACCCCCGTGGACCTGGTCGCGTCCCGTTACGCGGTACGCATCGGCGACATCGACGCGATGGTCGTCAGTGACGGCGTCCTGCCCCTGCCCACGTCCACGATGGCCACCAACGCCGACCCCGCCGACCTGGCGGACTGGCTGGACCACATGTTCATGCCGCCCGATGCGTTCGACTGGCCGCTGAACGTGATGGTGGCTTGCAGCGGCGAGCAAACCATCTTGATCGACGCGGGCCTGGGCGGGCAGTTTCCCGGCTTCCCGCGTGCCGGGCTGTTTCCGCAGCGGCTCGCTTGCGCGGGCATTGCGCTGGAATCCGTGACGGACGTGATCATCACCCACATGCACATGGACCATGTTGGCGGCCTGCTGGTGGACGATGTGAAAAAGCGGCTGCGCCCGGACGTGCGCATCCACGTGGCGGCTGCCGAGGTCGCGTTCTGGACGTCGCCCGACTTTTCGCAGACGGTGATGCCCAAGCCGGTGCCCGACGTGCTGCGTACCACGGCCACCGCGTTCTATAACGAATACCGCGACCGGCTGCGCCTGTTCGACGACAAGCACCAGGTGGCGCCGGGCGTGACGGTGCGCGTCACCGGTGGCCATACGCCCGGCCACAGCGTGGTCGATCTGGTCTCGGGCGGCGAACGCCTGACCTTTGCGGGCGACGCGATGTTTCCCGTGGGCTTTGACCACCCGGACTGGCACAACGGCTTTGAGCACGACCCCGACGTATCCGCCCAAGTTCGCATCGGGCTGTTCCGCGAGCTTGCGGAAAACCGTGGGCTGCTGGTGGCCGCCCACTTGCCGTTTCCGTCGGTGGGCCGGATTGCGGTGGCGGGCGACGCGTTTCGCTGGGTCCCGGTGATTTGGGATTTCTGATCGCCGCGCGTCGCCCGGTCTGCCTTAACGCATCAGTAGTTGATCGACGCCGACAACATATACGTGCGACCCGCCGCGTTCGTCACGAAAGAGCCCGAGGCCAGCCAGTACTTCTTGTCGGCCACGTTTTCGACGTTGGCGCGGAACACGACGTCCTTGCCGGCGATCTGCGTCGCGTAGCGCGCGCCCAGGTCAAAGCGCGTGTAGCCGGGCAGGCGCAGCGTGTTGGCGTTGTTCAAGTAGACCGACGATGTGCGGATGGCGCGGCCGTTCAGGCTCAGGCCCTGCACCCATGGCGTGTCCCAGTCCAGCCCCAGGTTGTAGGTGCTGGCGGGCACGCCGGCCGGGCGGTTGCCCTGGCTGACGCCGCCGGGCGTCTTGGTCAGTTCGCTGTCGATGAAGGCGGCGCTGGCCATCAGGCGCAGGCCGCGCACCAGTTCGCCGTAGCCGGTCAGTTCCAGGCCACGGTTGCGCTGTTCGCCGAAGTAGCCGTAGACGTTGCTGTCGTCGGCCTGGCCGGACGGGCGCGCAATCTGAAAGAGCGACAGGGTGGTGATGATGTTGCCGTCCCAGTCCACCTTTACGCCGGTTTCATACTGCTTGGACTTGTAGGGCGCCAGCACGGCGCCACGGTTTTCGTAGGTGTCGCCCACGATCGTGCCGCGCGTCAGGCCTTCGGTGAAGTTGGCGTAGACCGACACGTTCTGCAGCGGCTTGACAACGATGCCGCCGATGGGCGAGTTGGCGCTGGCCCGGTAGCCGCTGGTGCGCGCGCCGGCGGTGTTGTAGCTGTCTACGTCCACGACCTGGTGGCGGATGCCGGCCGTCAACAGGATGCGGTCCTGCGCAAAGGACAGCGTGTCGGCCAGCGCAAAGCTGGTCAGCGTGGTGTCGGACGCTTTTTGCGGCGTCAGGCGTACGGCTGGGCCGTCGGGAATGGGCGTGGGGTCGTAGATGTTGGACGCCACGATGGCCGACCCGGTGGAATAGGCGTTGCCCAATTCCTGCTTCATGTAGGTCGCGCCCAGCGTCACGCGGTGATTGACCGGGCCCGTGGCAAAGCGCGCGGTCAGGCCGGCGTCGCCGCTGCGCGTTTTCGAGTACGAGTCGTAGTACGTCGTCATGACGTTGAAGTTGCCGTCCTGGTCCACCGACTGGCGCGCGCCCGCCATGTTGACGGTGACGGGGAAAATCTGCCGCACCTTGCCGTCGCGATAGCCCGCCGCGATGTGGCCGGTCAGGTTGTCGGTGAAGTCATATTCCAGGCGCGACATGATCGTGCTGTCGCGCTGCGACAGACGCGTGCCGGGGTAGAAGTTGATGTCGCCGTCGGGCGGCGAGGGCAGCTCGGTCACGTTGGCCTGCCAGCCGATCTGCGAGCGGAAATTCTCGATCACGTCTTCCTGGTGGATGGCGTCGGCTGACCAGCGCAGCCGCGCGCCGCGATAGTCGATGCCCAGCGCGCCCATGTCCAGGCCTTGCTTGCCGTCGCGCAACGTGGATTCACCCCCGCGCTTGACGCCGTTAAAGCGCAGGCCCCAGGCGTTGTCTTCGCCAAAGCGGCGGGCCAGGTCCAGTTGGCCGGTGAAGTTGGCCTTGCTGGCGTAGCCCAGCGTGGCGCGCGCCAGCGGTTCGTCTTCGGCGCGCTTGGTCACCACGTTGATCGCGCCACCGATGCTGCCGTTGGGCGGAATGCCGCGCATGAAGGCGCCGGGGCCCTTGAGCACTTCCACGCGTTCCAGGATCTGCACCGGCACGCGGCTGGACGACACCAGGCCATACAGGCCGTTCACGCTGACGTCGCCGCTGCCCACGGCAAAGCCGCGGATCTGGAAGTCTTCGCCAAAGCCGCCGCTTGAGGTCAACGTGCGCACCGACGCGTCGTTGACCACCACGTCGGCCAGCGTGCGGGCCTGTTGGTCGTACAGCAGTTCGGACGTGTAGTTCACGGTGCTGAACGGCGTGTCCATCACGTCTTCCGAACCCAGCACGCCCAGGCTGCCGCCGGTGGCAAGCTGCCCGCCGGTAAAGGGCGGGGCCAGCTCGCCCAGAATGCCGGCGGTGACGGTCACCGCTTCAAGCTGCACGGTGCCGCCGGCCGTGCCGGGGCGCGACAGCGTGACGTTGTTGCCGTTGCGCGTGTACTCGATGCCGGTGCCCTGCAACAGCTGGCGCAGCGCGTCTTCGGGCGACAGCTTGCCCGACAGGGCGCGTGCCTGCTGGCCGGCAAGAATGTCCTGCGAATAAAAGATCTGCAAGGAAGTCTGCGAGCCCAGTTGCAACAGCGCGTCGCCCAGCGGCTGCGCGGCAATGTTGACGCTGACGGGGGCTTCCTGCGCGTGCGCGGCGGGTGCCATGCCGAAGGCAAGCGATAGCGAGAATGCAAGCGCGCTGAGAACCACGCGCGAGGGCACGCGCGAGGGCACTCGCAAAGCGGGTCGGGCAGATACGGGTTTCAAGATCGGTAGCTCGGGTGGAAGGCGCACCCGCACGGCGCGCCGGTTTCAACGGAATCGGGCAGGGATGCCCTGGGGCGATCGGCCCCTTCCTATCTAGACGCATGAGCCCCACGAAAACCGGAATAAGAATCGATATTATTGTGTAACCGGTGTGTTACAAAAGGGCCGGCGCGCCCGGGACCAGCGGATCGGCTGACCCGTGGATCAGCGCCCCCCCTCAACGCGCCACGATGCGTATCGCGCCGTCCTGTTGGCGGTCCAGCGTGACGGGGGCAATGGCCGGCAGCGCATCGATCATCGCCAGCGGGTCGTCCACGCTGAAGATGCCGGACACGCGGTGTTGCGCCAGCGCCGGGGCGTCCAGGCTGGCGGGCCGGGGCAGGTAGCGGTTCATCTCGCTGATGACGGTGGCCAGCGGCACGTTGTTGAATATGATCTTGCCGCGCTGCCACGCCGTCAGGTCCTGCACATTGACGGCGGCGACCTCGCTTAACGTGCTGCCCGGGTAGGCAACGGCTTGCTGGCCGGCGCTCAGCCGGCGTTCGTGCCGGCGCCACCAGGACCCCGTCTGCAAACGCACGGAGCCGGATTCCACGCTGACCTGCAAACGGTCGCTGTCGCGCCGCACATTGAACCGGGTGCCCGTCACGGTGACTTGCCCCAGCCCGCCGACCACCACGAATGGGCGCGACGTATCGTGCCGCACATCGAAAAATGCTTCGCCCTGTTCCAGTTCCACGCGCCGCTCCCCCGCGCCAAAACGGGCCGCCACGCGAGTGTCGCCGTTCAGGCTCAGCACCGAGCCGTCCGGCAAGGTGACCTCGCGCCGCTCATTCTTGCGCGTGGCGTAATTGACCAGCGTGTCGTTGCCGTCAAAGACGAACGGCGCCGCCACCAAGCCGGCCACCAGCGGCACCGCACAGGCCGCCGCCACGCGCAGGCCAAAGCGCCGCCGCGACATCGCGGGCGGGCGGGGCGCCGTCAGCGAGGCGTCCATCAAGCCGCGCAGGCGCGCATGCGGCAGCGACAGCACGGCGTCCCATTGGGCGCTCAGGCGGCGGTAATCGTGGTCGTTGTCGGGGCTGGCATCGCGCCAGGCGGTGAAGGCCTGCCGGTCCGCGGCGGTGACTTCGCCGGACTGCATGCGCGCAAACCAGTGGGCGGCGTCGGCGGGATGGTCCAGCGCGTCGCTGCCATCGCTGCCGCCGTCGTCATTGCGCGGCGGCATGCGCGGGTGCCTGGGGTCGCCGCCACCGTGGCCGGGTGCGGGGTAGCCGGTTTCAGAGTGGGGCATGGTGTTGCAGCCGTTCGTTGATGTGACGCACCGAGCGCGTCATGTATTTTTCCACCATGCTGCGCGACAGGCCCATTTCTTGCGCGATCTCGGTATGCGTCCAGCCTTCCAGCCGGCATCGCAGATAGACGTGCCGGCACTTAGGGGGCAGGTCTTCCAGTGCGCGGGTAAGTTCGTCGGCCAGTTGCTGAAACCGCACGCCGTCATCGGCGGGCGGCGTGGCGGGGTGGTCGCTGCGCGCCATCTCGTCCAGCGACGTGATTTCCAGCGTGCTCACATGCCGATGCTTGCTGACCAGCCGGTTCGAGGTGCCGCGCGACAGGTAGGCGCGGGGATCATAAATCGCCGCGACGTCGCCTTCAAGCATGCCCACCACGGTGTCGTGCATGGCGTCCTCGCCATCCTCGTGCCCCCGCCCGCGCCATTTGCCGATCATCTCCGCGTAATGGGCGAGCCAGTCTTTCCTGGCCTTGGGAGGGTGGGACATGAGAGAGAAACGCTTGGGCAAATGAAAAGTTATTGATTCTAATATGCATTTGCGTCTTTCGGTGAGCTGGCGTGATGGACGGCGCACCGGCGCCGCGCCGCTAACCGCAACTCATCTTGCGCAGCGCGTCTACGTTACGGATCTCCAGTTGCCGTTTGCGCACCTGCACCAATGCCGCCTCCTGTAGCCGCGAAAACACCCGGCAGACGGTCTCGACCTTCATGCCCAGATGGTTGGCGATGTCCTCGCGCGTCATCTTCAGCGTGAAGGCCATGGGCGAATAACCGCTGGCGGACATTTGTTCGGAAATGCCTATCAGGAAGCCCGCCACCCGTTCTTCCGCCGACATGCAACCCAGGGTCAGCAGCAGCCGGCAGTACTGGTTGGTGTCGTGCGCGATCAAACGGTTGAAATGCTGGGCCGCGCCAAAGTCGTCGCGGCAGTTGCGCATCAGATCGGCGAACGGCAGCACGCAAACCAGTGAATCTTCCAGGGCGATGGCGTCGCAGGTATGGTGACCCGTTTCGATGCCGTCCAACCCCAGCATGGCGCCGGCAACCGGGAACGCGGTGATCTGCTCCAGCCCCGAGGAGTTGGTGACCCGCATCTTGACCGATCCCGAACGCAGCAGGAAGAAATTCTGCAACGCGTCTCCGGTCCGGTAGACGGATTCGCCGCGATGAATCACCTTGCGGCTACGGTTCACGGGGAACATGGAAGACGGTTCGGCTTGCCCCACCGGACGGCAGAAGCGTTCGGCCGAGCACGTCTGGCAAGCGGAAGGCATGGCGGGCTGCCATGCGATGTTGCTGGGACTGACAAGGGCAGCGTCCATGGCGGCATCTCGCTAGGTTGGGACGACGGGACTTTCCTCGTCCGAGGATCAGAGCGCTGCTCACACCCGCAGGCTCGACCGTAGTATGGAAGTCTTGCCGGCCTCCGGCTATCAGCGCGGCTCATCAGTTGACGCCGAAGAAGCCTGACGCGCGTAGGAATATTCCTACACGGTGCACTTAGTCATCCGGCGGGTCGTGATCGTCGATCAGGCGATGCCGGATGGCATAACGCACCAGGTCGGTCTGGTTGCGCAGGCTCATCTTGACCAGGATCCGGCTCTTGTAGGTGCTGACGGTCTTGACGCTAAGGAACAAGCGCCGCGCGATGTCTGAGTTGTCCAGGCCGGAAGCCAGGTAACGGAACACGGAGAGTTCGCGATCGGACAACAACGAATGCGGCAGGTCACCGGTCTGGCCGTGCCGCTCGAATGCGATGCTCTCGGCCAGCAAGGGACTCAGGTAGCGCCCCCCCGCCGCCACTTTTCGCACCGCCTGCACCAATTCTTCGGCGGCGCTGTCCTTGGTCAGGTATCCCGCCGCCCCCGCCTTGATCGCCTGCACGGCGTACTGCTGTTCACCATGCATGGTCAGCACAAGGATGGGCAGCGTCGGATGCGCATTTTTGATTTGCCGGATCAGTTCCACGCCGTCGCGGCCCGGCATCGACATGTCCAGCACCAGCAGATCCCCCTGATGTTGCCGCAGCAACTGCATCGCTTCGACGCCGTTTGCCGCTTCGCCTTGAACCAGGATGTCGCCCGCCTGCTCCAGCAGGCGCCGAAGGCCTTCCCGCAGCAAGGTGTGATCGTCTGCCAGCATGACGGTAATCACGATTCCTCCCATGGGGACTCGGGATGCTGCGCCGGCACGTCGGCGTGCAGCCGGAATCCGCCTTTTTTCCGGGTGTTGATGGTGACTTCTCCGTTAAGCAGCCGCACGCGCTCGCGTATGCCTTGCAGCCCCAGCGACAGGGGCAGCTTCTTGGTCAGGCTTTCCGGCGTCGCGCCCACGCCGTTGTCTTGCACCGTCAGCTTGCAGTGCGTTTGGTCGCAAGAAAGTTGGACGCGCACCTGCGTGGCCTGGGCATGCTTGGCGATATTGGTCAGCGCTTCCTGAACCACCCGAAACAGCGTCGTGGCGACACGCTTGGAGGGTTCGGCCGGCCCCATGCGTATGTCGGCATGGGTGTCGATGCCATAGCGCGACACAAAATTGGCGACCAACCATTCCACCGCGGCGGCCAGGCCCAGGTCATCCAGCATGACGGGCCGCAGGTCCGAGGCAATGCGCCGCAGCGAAGCGAAGGTCGCCTTGATCACCCGACGCATGGCGCGCACCCGCTCGCGGGCGCCTATGTCCTCCGGCGCCAGCCCGGCTTCCAGTTGGGCCAGTTCCATGGTCAGCGCCGTGAGGCTCTGGCCCAGGTCGTCGTGCAGCTCGCGTGCGATGTGTTTCTTTTCCTGTTCGCGCACATGCAGCAAGGCGTTGGACAGCCGCGTCAACTCGTCGCGCGAGGCGCGCAGGGCCTGGTCGATGCGTTGGCGTTCTGTGATGTCGCGCAGGAAGATGGACAGGAATACGCCGGCGTCGGTCCGGGTTTGCGAGATGGACGCTTCCATCGGGAATTCTTCGCCGTTGGAACGCAGACCCCATAGCGGCGCGCCCAGGCCCATCTGCCGGTCCGACACGCCCGTATCCTTGAATCGGCTGACGTGCTTGGCGTGAATCGCGCGAAAACGCACGGGTATCAGGATGTCCAGGCTGGCGCCGATGGCCTGTCGGGCCTGGCATAGAAACACGCGTTCGGCCGCCGGGTTGAACATCACGATGCGTTGATGCTCGTCGATCGTGATGATCGGCTCGGTAGCGGACTGGATGATGTCCAGCAGCGGCGGGGCGATAGGCGATGGCGTCATTGCAAAATGTGCGAAGCCCCGACTTGGCCTTGAACGGCGACAAATCATTGCAGCACACATTACTGCGCGAATCCATAGACATCACGACACCGCGCCATGCGCGCTGCGCAGTGCGAAATGCGCACTAGTACGTATGAACGATGACGCCGCCTGGCCGAAGCGTCAGGGGCAGGCGTCAGGCGTCGATCGAGGGCAGCAGCGGGTCGTTCCAGCCGCCCGGGCCCGGGGCAGCCAGCGTCTGCTCGCGAAAGCGGCAAAGGGACGCATCGCATTCCTCGGCCAGCACCTCGGACTCCTTCAACAGCAGCACAGAGCGAGGCTTGGCTCCCGCGGCGCGGACCATATCGTCCACCGCGCGGAACCCGCCATATCCGGACATGACGCAGATCACCGAGTACGCGCGGATCAACCGGCCGTGCGTTGTCAGGAACGAGCGCATGGGCGCCGCCAGCGCCCGCATCCACACGGGCGCGATCAGCACCACGTGTTCAAACTGGTCCGGCGCGGGGCCGTCGTAACGAAACGGCGGGCTGCGCTTGAGCAGAACGTCGAGCACGCAGCGCAGATCGCCCTGCAACCCCACGCGCGGCGAGACATCGCGGATTTCGTAAGCGGGCCAGCCGCTGACCGATGCCAGGCGCTGGGCCACCATGCGTCCGGTGCCGGTGCGTGAATAAAAGAAAATGCCGATGCGTCCCATGGTCAGGCCCCTTGCCGCCCGAGCGGCATCATGTTTCCTGAGCCAGCAGCGCGCGCAGGATGTCGCGCCGGCTGACCACGCCCACCAACTTTCCTTCGCGCGTGACGGGCACGCGCTTGATCCCATGCGTGAGCAGCACGTCCGCAATCTCGGCCACGCCGGCCGTTTCCCGCACCGTGATGGCAGGGCTGCTCATCACGTTGGCGGCGGTTTGCTCGCTGAGTTGCAGGCTGTGCAGGAAATCCAGATTCAGCGACTCGCCTTCCGCCAGCGCCGCCAGCCAATGATCCAGCTTTTTTTGATGCCCGCTGTCTTTGCGACGGACCAAGTCGCCCTCACTGACGATTCCCATCAAGGCGCCGTCGTCGCCCAGCACCATCACGGCGCTGATCTCGCGGTCCAGCAGGGCATGCATGATCTGCGATACAGGGGTTCTGGCGGTCACGCAAAAGGGGGCGGGGGTCATGAGATCGCGCGCAAGCATGGTGTTCTCCGGAATGGCGGGGCCGTATCCTGTCCTGTGGAATCGTGGATTCCATAGTGGCCTTCTGCCAGGCCGCAATGTTGATCTGGGTCAAGCAGGGTCGAGCGAAAAGGGCGGGGCGGCCGAGTTGATGAGCGGCCTAGCCGGGGCATTGATAAGCCGTCGGCCTAGTTCACCAGCGTGACCGGGATGTGGACCGCGTGCAGTACCTTCAAGGCGACAGACCCCAGCAGCAGGCTGCCCGCCGCTCCCAGCCCGCGCGAACCCATGACGATGTGATCGCACTGGTGCTCGGTGGCATACGCCTTGACCGATTCGGCAATGGGTCCAACCCGCATGCTCGCTTCATATTGGACGCCCGCTTTGTCCAGCGCCGCTTTCGCATCGGCCAATGCCGTCTTGGCCTCGTCGTTGTAGTAGTCCTGGATCATTTCCTGCGATACGAACGCAAGCACCGAGCCCGACACGATGGGTAATTGGACATTGAGCAGATGCACGGTGCAGGGGCCATATTCGCGGATGTGCTCAACCATGTAGTGAACCGCGCGCAGCGCGTTGGCGGACCCGTCCACGGGGATCAAAACGTTTTTCACGATGCCTCCAGATCTTGGTCGCCCACGGCCCGATGGTCGTCGGTGCGCATGTCATCTTTGCACCGTGGCGCGTGCATCCATTGACCGGGATCAAGTTTCTGTTAACCAGACTCGGAGGAAGCGGGCGCGCAATTTGTCCCCGATTCGGCATTGCGCAAAGGCGCCTGGTGCAGCGCCACGATCTCGGCATTGCCTTGCACCAGGGCGGGGTAGCGCACGCGCACCAGCGGGTCGTGGCCGGGCACGATGTGGTCGGGGGAATCCGCAAACTTCAGCAGCGTGTCATAGCCGGCCAGCATGTCGGCCACGTTCAACACGATGGGAAAGGGCGCGTCCAGGCCCATGTTGTCGTAGTAGTGGCTGGCGTCGGAGGCCAGCACCACCCAGCCGCGCGCCGTATGCACGCGCACCGCCTGCAAGCCTTGCGTGTGGCCACCGATGTGCAGCAGTTGCAGGCCGGGCGCGATTTCGTCGTGGCCGTGGTAGAAGGCCACCCGCTTGTCATATACCCCGCGCACCACATCAACCACGTCCTCCACGGCATAGGCGTGGCGCAGCATGTCAAAGCGCATGTTGCAGCCGCAGGCGTAATGCAGTTCGCTTTCTTGCAGGTGCAGGCGGGCGCGTGGCAGCTTGCGGATGTTGCCGGCGTGGTCGTAGTGCAGGTGCGTGACGATCACATCCAGGATATCGGCGGGCGCGATGCCCAGGGTATGTAGCGCATCGATCGGGCAACGCAAAAACTCCCGGCCCCGCGCCTGTGCGGCGGCCTCGTTAAAGCCTGTGTCCACCAGCCACACCCGCTTGTCATGGCGGATGACCCAGACGAAATAATCCATCGGCATGGGACCGTCGTGCGGGTCGGGCGGGGTAATGAAGTTCTGGCTGCGACGGCGCGCCACGGTGGCGTAGCGCAAGGCATAGACTTCGTGGTTCGGCAGCGTCATGCAATTCCCCTGGTGGCGCGCAGGTGGTCCAGTTCAGGCTTCAAGTACTGCATCAGCCGTTGCGGGTTTTCAACCATTGGGAAATGGCCCAGCTCGGGCATCTCGGTGAAGCGCGCGCCGGGAATGCGCGCCGCCACGCGGCGGCTGTCGTCCGGGCTGGCGGAATAGTCGTAGGCGCCCGTCAACAGCGACACGCCGAAGCGGCGCGTGTCCAACCCCGCCAGGTGTTCGGCGGCATCGAAGTCTTCGCTATAGAACCAAAGGTCGTTGGCATACACGTTAAAGCCGCCTTGCGAGTAGATCCACGCGGCGTCCCGGCGCGCGTCCAGCGTGGCGGCCGGGCCCATCAGGCCGCGCACATAGGCCGGGTTGTGGGCCGCCTGGTTGACCTGGGGATGGCACAGCAGCGGCGTGCGCCGGCCGCTGGCCTGGTACGGCGCCTCCAGCGCCACCACGCCGGCCACATCGTCCGGGCTGCGGGCGGCGACGACCAGCGCCATCGCCGCGCCCATCGAACAGCCCAGCAGGACGGCGGGGGCGCCCACCACCTGGCGGATCACCGCCACACAGGTGCGCAGATACGCGTCACGGGTCAAACCCGCTTCGGTCCAGGCCTGGCCGGGCAAGGGCATGCTGCGGCCGTGGCCGGGCATGTCAAAAGCGATCATGCGCCATTGGCGACGCAGCTCGGCGTCGGCCATCAGCGCGTGATATTGGCGCGAATCGGCGCCGGCGGTGTGCAGCATCAACAGCGGCGGGCCGTCCGCCAGGCCGCTGGTTTCCACGTACAGAGAGGTGGGGGGGGTGCCCCCGTCGGTCGCGCCCCGGTCGCTCACGCCCCGGTCAGCCCCGCCCAGGTCCAGGTTGACGTAATGGCCCGCGATGGCGCTGCGGTCCAGCAGGGTAGGCGCCGCGTCATGCTGGCCGCGCAAAATCTCGAACAGGCGTTCCAGGGCATGCAGCGCCTGCGCAATGGCCAGCGCATCGCCTTTGACGCGCAGGCCGTGGGCCTGGCGTTGCGCGGCGGTAAACGACTGATAACCCGGTGGCGGGGCGGGTTGCAGCAGCTTGCGCCATGTGTCCGGCGGCGCGCTGATGACCAGGCACTGCGACGGGGCGGCGGGTTGGCCGGCCCAGGCAAGCATGCGGTCCTCCGGCTGCGCGCCGACTTGCAGCCAGATGGCGCTGGGCAGGCCCCGGGTGGCCGCGATGAATTCGCTATCCTGCTGCGCCAGGGCCGTCGCGGCCCTCAGTTCCTGGTCGATCGCCTTCACGGGTGGATGTCTCCTCTTGTTGGCGCCTTAGCACTTCAAGCGCCGTGCGTTCCGCATTCACAATGTGGTTCTGCGCGGCGGCCTGGGCGCCTGGCGCATCCCGAGCCTGGATGCGCTCGAAGATGTGGTCGATTTCGGCCATGCTTTCCGGCAGCCGTTCCGGCCGCGCGAAGGACGTGGCGCGCAGCAGATTGATGCGCGACAGCAGGCCGGGCAGCATGTCCTTGATCAGGTCGTTGTCACAGCCCGACAGCAGCACGTCATAGAAATCGCGCTTGGCCGCCAGCAAGGCCGACTTGTTGCTGCCCTTGGCTTGGCGGTGCAGCGCGTCCACCGCCTTGCGCAGGCGCTCGACGTCGACGTCGCTGGCCAGCCGCGCGAATTCATGCGCGGCAAAGCCTTCCAGCAGCGCGCGCAGCGAATACAGATCGCGCGCGGCCTTCTCGGTAATGCGCACCACCGTCGGGCCGCGATGCGGTTCGATGGAAATCAGCCGCTCGGCTTCCAATGTGCGCAACGCCTCGCGCAGCGTGCTGCGGCTGATGTTCAGCTGTTCGCACAGTTCGGCTTCGCGCAGGCGTTCGCCGCCCTTGATGCGCCCGTCCATGATGGAGGCGCGCAGGAATTCCTCGACGCGGGTGCGCAGGGTGGTCGGTTTTTCAAATACTGCGCCGTTAGGGGGCATGGCTGTCTCTCGCTTTGCGTAGCGGTGCGCGCAGGCGGCGACAGGGGCTTTTGGCCCGGCCGCGGCGCACCGCCGGTTCAACGTAAAGACGCAATATATCCCGCCGGCAGGCCATCGCTATAACCCCAGGTACGCCGCGCGCACACGGCTGTCTTCCAACAGCGCGCCGCTGGGGCCGGACAGCACCATCGTCCCCGATTGCAGCACGTAGGCGTGTTCGGCCACCGACAGCGCCAGGCGCGTGTTCTGTTCCACCAGCAAGATGGTCAGCCCGCTGCGGTGGATGTCGATCATGGCCTGGTGCATTTCCTCGACGATCTTGGGCGCCAGGCCATGGCTGGGCTCGTCCAGCAGCAACAACCGGGGCTCCAGCATCAGCGCGCGGCCAAAGGCCACCATCTGCTGCTCGCCCCCGGACAGCGTGCCGGCGGCCTGGCGGCGCCGTTCAAGCAGGCGGGGAAACAGGGCGTAGACGCGGTCGCAACCGCGCTTCAGGCCCGCCATGTCGCGGCGGCGCGTGTAGCCCCCCAGGTACAGGTTTTCTTCTACCGTCATGTCCGGAAAGACGTGGCGGCCTTCGGGCACGTGGGCGATGCCCAGTTCCGGAATGCGGTGCGGCGGCAAGCGCAGGATGTCGCGGCCGTCGAAAAGAATGCTGCCGCTGACCTTGTCCAGCAGCCCTGATATGCAGCGCAGCAGCGTGCTCTTGCCCGCCGTATTGGCGCCCACCACCGCGATGAAGCCGCCTTCGGGCACGTCCAGCGACACCTGGTGCAGCACCGGGCTGCGGTCATAGGCGGCCGTCAGGTTCTGGATCTGCAACAGGCTCATGCCGCCGCCTCCGACTGTTCCATGGATTTGCCCAGGTAGACCTCGATCACCGTCGGGTTCGACGCGATCTCGGCGGGGCTGCCCTCGGCAATTTTCTGGCCGAACGACAGCACCAGGATGCGGTTGCACAACCGCATGATGGCGCGCATGTGATGTTCCACCACGATGAAGGTGATGCCCGCCTCGTCGCGCAGCGTGCGGATCAGATCCAGCAGGGCATCCATTTCGGATTCGTTCAGCGCCGCCATCACCTCGTCCAGCAAGAACACCTTGGGGTCGGTGCACAGCGCACGCGCCAGCTCTACCCGGGCCTGCTCGGGAAACGACAGCTCGCCGGCCGGCTTGGCGGCAATGGCGGACAGGCCGACGCGGTCCAGGTTGTCGCGGGCGACCTGGCGCGCGCGCGGCACGTCGTGGCGCAGCAGGCCTCCCACCAGCACGTTGTCCAGCACCGTCATTTCGGGAAACAGCGCCACGTTCTGAAAAGTCTTGGTCATGCCGCGCGCCGCGATCTGATGGGGGCGCAGGCCGCTGACGTCCACACCGTCCAATTCAATGCGGCCGCCCTGGCTGGCATATAGGCCAACCAGCAGGTTGAACAGCGTGGTCTTGCCCGCGCCGTTCGGGCCGATCAGGCCCAGGATGTCGCCGCGCGCCACGCTGAACGACACATCGTCCACGGCCTTCAAACCGCCAAAGCGGCGCTGCACGTTCGATACCTTCAGGATGTCAGGCATGCTGGCCCCGCGTCAGGTTGCGCAGCCGCGTCCATAGCGCCGACAGGCCGCGCGGCTCGATCAGGATGATGGCGATCAGGATCAGCCCGAAGGCCAGTTGCGATACGCCCGCCGTGTGGCCCGAGAGCCAGTCGTTGAACACTTCTTCCAGGGGGATGATGACCAGCGCGCCGATCAGCGGTCCGGCCACCGTGCCCACGCCGCCGATGATGCAGATGAGCGCCACGCGCACCGAGATGCCCACCAGCGAAAACACCGTGTCGGGGTCGAAGAAATAGATGAACTGTGCGTACAGCGTGCCACAGGCGCCCATCAACGCCGCCGAGATCACGGCGGCAAGTATGCGCGTTTGTGCGGTGTTCACGCCGATGACTTCCGCCGCCTGCGGGTTGGCCTTCACGGCGCGCAGGCGGTAGCCCAGGCGCGAATGGCTGATCAGCGCGAAGACCACCGACGTGACCAGCGCGGCGCCCAGCATCAGGTAGTAGTAGGGGATGCTGGACTTGAACTGCATCTGCGCCACGCCTTCAGCAAACGGAATCGACAGGCCCACCGGTCCGCCCGTCACCGATGCCCAGGTGTTGGCCACCGCGCGCAGCACCTCGCCGAACGCCAGCGTGGCCAGCGCGAAATAATGGCCGCGCAGCCGCATGGTCGGCAGGCTGAGCAGCGCGCCCGCCACCGCGGCAACGGCCATTGCCGCCACGATGCCCAGCCAGGGAGAAATGCCGTAGCGCAGCAACAGCAGGGTGGAGGTATAGGCGCCTAGCCCGAAGAAGGCGGCGTGCCCTAACGATATCTGGTTGGCCAGCCCGCCCACGATGTTCCAGGACTGCCCCATGGCGGCAAACAGCAGCACCAGCGTCAGCACGCGAATGCCGTAGCCCTGGTCTTGCATCAGCCACGGCGCGCCCAGCGCAACGGCAAACAACGCGGCCCATGGCAGGAATTGTCGAGTCGTCGCCATCATGCAGCCCTTTTCAAAAGACCTTCCGGGCGCACGGCCAGGACGAGGATGAAGATGGCGAACAGCACCAGGTTTTGCAGTTGCATGGGCAGCACCAGCGACGACAGCGACTGGATCACGCCGACCGCGATGCCGCCGACCACCGCGCCCAGCACGCTGCCCAGCCCGCCCAGCACTACCGCCGTGAACATCAGCACGCTGAACTGCGCGCCGACGGTGGTGGACGCCGTCAGGTAGGGCAGGATGATGCCGCCGCCCAATGCCGTCAGGCCCACGCCCAGCCCGAAGGCCAGCTGATGCACGCGATGCGTGGAAATGCCCGACAGCCGCGCCGCCATCGGGTCCTGCGCCGTGGCGCGCACCGCCATGCCCCACCACGTTTTCTTCAGCACCCACCACAGCGTCAACCCGGCCACCGACGCCACCGTGAAGGCCAGCAGGTACGGTGCGCTCAGCAGAATTGGGCCAACCGCCAGCGCCGTCATCTGATACGGCGTCTGCACCGAGCGGAACTCCGAGCCGAACAGGATCAGCGCCAGATTTTCCATGACGATCAGCAGGCCCACGGTCAGGAATATCTGCGCCACCGCCGGCGCCTTCAACACCCGGTTGATCAAGAACTTTTGCGTCAGCACGCCCAGCACGAAGGCCACCGCGAATGACAGCAAGGACCCCAGCAGCGGGTCCAGCCCCAGCAGCTTCCAGGCGAAGTAGGCGACGAACATGCCCACCATCAGGAACTCGGCCTGGGCGAAATTGACGATGGACACCACCCCGAAGACCAGCGTCAACCCGATCGAGATGACCGCATACACGCCGCCCAGCAACATGCCGTCCACCAGCGCCTGCAAGAATTGCATGACTGTCCCTTGTGCTTGGTTCGTAAGCTTGCTTGTGTGCGACGCGCGCTAGCTGGCGGCGATGACGGCGCCCTTGGCCAGCGCCCTGGGCCACACCGAGACCAGCTCGTTGTTCTGCCACTGCACCATGATCGGCTGCGCCAGCGTGTTCAGGCCGTTGGCGTCAAAATGCACGCCGCCACCCGACATCACGCCCGCCCAACCCTGGTCGTACTTCTGCGCGCGCAGCGCCTTGGACACCGCCTCGGGCTTGTCGGACGCCGCCACCTCAAGCGCTTGCGCCAGCACGCCCGCGCACACCGCGTGTTCCAGCGCCTCGTGCGGCATGAAGGTGCCGAAGCGCTTGCGATAGCGCTCGGTGTATTCCGGCGCCTGGTCGTAGTTGGCCGGCGCAATCGACAGCACGGCCTGGGAATACTGCCCCAGCGCCTTGGCAAAGTCGGGAATGACATAGCCCGCCGCGCCGCCCACGATGGGCACCGTCAGGCGTTGCTGGCGCATCACCCGGATGATCAGCAGGCTGTCGTTCAAGTACGAAATCGGAAACACGATCTGGGCGTCCGACGCGCGCAGCTTGCTGATCAGTGGCGTGACGTCGGTAATGCCCAACGGGTAGGCCTCGTCCAGCACGATTTGCGCGCCCGCCGCCTTGGCCGCGTTGCGCACACCGATCGCCTGCGACGTGCCGTAGGCGGTGTCTTCGTACAGCAGCGCGATCTTCTTGATGTCGGACGCGCCGGCCACGACAGAGGCCGCATAGTCGTATTGCGCGCGGCCCAGCACCGAGCCCTTGGAGACCACCTGGAAGATGTGCTTGAAGCCGCGTTCGGTCAGCACGTCCGAGAACGACATGGTCAAGAGCGGGATGCCACGCCGTTCGGTCACTTCGGACACGGCCAGGGTCAAGGATGAGGCATAGGCGCCGATCAGCGCCACGCATCGGTTCTGCGTGATCAGGCGCTGCGCGACGGTGGCGGCGGTAGTGGGCTGGGACGTGGCGTCCGCGATGATCAGTTTCAGCTTGGCACCGCCCAACGCCTTGATGCCGCCTGCCGCATTGATCTCGTCGGCGGCCAGTTCCAGGCCCTGCCGCGAATTGATGCCGAACTGCGCGTTGGCGCCAGACAAGGGCAGGATCACCCCGACGTTGATGTCGGCCGGCGCCGCCAGCGCGCGGCCCGGCAGGGTGGCTGCCAGCGCGGCCGCGCCCAGCCCCGCGACAAATTCCCGACGCCCGTGGCGCACGGCCTGTTTGGGAAAGCTTTTCATGGTTGTCTCCTGGCTTTTGTGGTTGAGGGCGCACGGCAGCCAGCCCGGCGCTTTGCCGCATTATTGTGTTCAAACTTTAAGCAGTCAAGAAGATTGTCGGACAATCCGACTATTGACGTTCGGACGAAACTTGACTGACAATCAGACAAACTAGAACCGACTCCAGACAAACCCGCGACCGGGCACAGCCCCGGTTTGACACCCGTCACCATCACCAACGAGGAACCTATGGCAGACACCAAATCCGAAACCCAAGCCCTGTTCGACCAAGGCCTGAAGCTGCGCCGCGAAGTGCTGGGCGCCGAATACGTGGACGGTTCGCTGGCCCGCGCCAACGACTTCATGATGGCCTTCCAGCACATCACCACCGAATGGTGCTGGGGCTACGCCTGGGGCCGCCCCGGCCTGGAAAAGAAAACGCGCAGCATGCTGAACCTGGCGATGCTGACGGCGCTGAACCGACCGGCGGAAATCAAGTTGCACGTCAAAGGCGCGCTGACCAATGGCGTGACGGTTGAAGAGATCAAGGAAATCCTGCTGCAAGCCACCGTGTACTGCGGTATCCCCGCCGGGCTGGACGCCTTCAAGGTGGCCAACCAGGTGCTGGAGGAAGAGGGCGCCTTCAAGGAGCAGCAAGCATGAGCGCATCGCAAGAACGCGTGGGCCTGATCGGCATCGGCAGCATGGGCTGGCCGATGGCGGCGCGGCTGGTGCAGGCGGGCTTCGCGGTGACGGTGTTTGATGCCGTGCCCGGCCAGGCCGATAAATTCGCGCAGGAGGTCGGCGGCCAGGCCGCGGCCACCTGCGCCGAACTGGCGGCGCAGTCCGACATCATCGTCACGATGCTGCCCACCAGCGCCATCGTGGAACAGGTGCTGGGCGGCGACCAGGGCGCGCTGGCGGGGCTGCGCCCCGGCAGCGTCGTGGTGGAAATGAGCTCGGGCGTGCCGGCGCATACGCAGCGGCTGGCCCAGGCCGTGGCCGCCGCCGGTGGCCAGATGGTGGACGCGCCCGTGTCGGGCGGCGTGCCGCGCGCGCGTACCGGCGAACTGTCCATCATGTTCGGCGGCCCCGCCGCCACGCTGGAACGCGTGCGCCCCGCGCTGTCCGCGATGGGCACGTCGATTACCCCCGTGGGCGATGTCGGCAGCGCCCATGCCATGAAGGCGTTGAACAACCTGGTGTCGGCGGGCGGCTTTTTGATCGGCGTTGAAGCCATGATCATCGGCCAGCAGTTCGGCCTGGACCCCAACGTGATCGTGGACGTGCTGAACGCGTCCACCGGCATGAACAATTCCACGCAGAAGAAATTCAAGCAGTTCGTGCTGTCGCGGGAATTCAATTCCGGCTTCGGGCTGGACCTGATGGTCAAGGATCTGGGCATTGCGCTGGGCATCGCCACCGATACCGGCACGCCCACGCCGTTTGCCTCGCTGTGTCGCGAGCTCTGGGCGTCAGCGGGCAAAACGCTGGGCAAGGGCCAGGACCACACCGCCGTGGCGCGTCTGTCCGAACAACTGGCCGGCGTGGAGCTGTCGGCCAGGAAAAGCTAGGCCGTCTCCACCACGGCGCGGCAGCCGCCGCGCCGCCTTTCAACCTGCATCACCCCAACCGCCAAGACAAGGCGGAGGGCCGGCTGTTGCCGGCACAAATAGCGAGGAGCAAACCATGAAGAAGATTTTTCTGGCGACCCTGGGCGCCGGCCTGATCACGCTTGGCGCCAACGCCCTGGCGCAAAACTATCCCACGCGTGCCATTTCAATGGTGGTGCCGTACGCGGCCGGCGGGTCCACCGACGGACTGGCCCGCATCGTGGCGCAAGCCATGGGAGAGAACCTGGGCCAGACCGTCGTGGTGGAAAACCTGGGCGGCGGCGGCACCATGATCGGCAACCAGCGCGTCACGCGCGCCGCGCCCGACGGCTACACCATCACCTTCGGCAACATGGGGTCGCTGGCCATTGCGCCGTCGCTGTACCCCAAGGCCAAGTTCGACCCGCGTCGCGACATGAGCGCCATCGGGCTGGTTGCCACGGTGCCGATGGTGCTGTCCGTCAGCAAGAAAAGCGGCATCACCACGCTGCCCGACTTTGTGGCGCGTTTGAAAAAGAATGGCGCCGACGTGAACTTTGGCAATGCGGGGTCGGGGTCGACCAGCCATATCGCTGCTGCGTACTTTCTGCATGTGACGAATACGCAGGGCATGCAGGTCCCGTATCGGGGCGCCGGCCCGGCCATTGCGGATTTGATGGCGGGTACGGTGGACGCGGTGATCGACCAGACCGTCACGATGATTCCGATTCATGAAGGCAAGCGCGTCACGGCGCTGGCTGTGGCCGCTGCCTCGCGCCTGCCGCAGATTCCCGACGTGCCCACCTTCGCGGAAGGCGGCGTACCCGACTTCAACATGAGCGTGTGGAACGGCATCGCCGCGCCAGCCGGCACGCCGCCCGCCGTGATCGCACGGCTCGAGCAAGCCCTGGCGGCGGCCTTGAAAAGCCCCGGGGTGCGCGAGTCGCTGGACAAGCTTGCCGCGCAGGCCCCGGACGCCAAGCAGCAGGGCGCGGCTGCGTTCCAGGCGCTGATCGCAAAGGACGTTCCGCGTTTTGCCGAGCTGATCAAAGAAGCGAACATCACCGTGAATTGATTGCGTAAAACAACCCGCATCAAGGTCCGCCGCGCGCCTGCTTCACGCTGATCAGCCAATCGGTAAACGTGCTGAACGGCGCGGTGGCGGCGCGGTCGGGCTTGCTGACCAGGTAGTAGCCGTTGCTGCTGCGCGCGGTGTGGGCCAGCGGTTGGACCAACTGGCCGGTGGCGAAGTCCTGCGTGATGTAGGCGCGTTGCGTTACCGCGATGCCCAGCCCTTCGGCGGCCGCTTGCAAGCACAGCACGGCATTGGCCAGCGGGATGAAACGGGTGTCGCTGCTTGCGCTCAAGCCCGCCGACAGCAGCCAGCGGTCCCAGCAGTCGGGTGCAATCATGGATTGCAGCAGCGTTTCGCCTAGTACGTCTTGCGCGCGATGCACGCGCTTGGCCAGCGCGGGCGAGCACGCCAACACCAACTCGTCCGGAAATAACAAGTCGGCCCGCAGGCCGGGCCAGTGGCCGTCGCCGCAACGCACGACGAAATCGGCGTTGTGCAATTCGGTGTCATCGGCGCGCGCCACCGTGGCTACTTCAATGTCGATATCGGCGTGTTGCGCATACAGCGATCCCAGCCGTGGCATCAGCCATTTGATGGCAAAGCTGGGAATTACCTTGACGCGGATGCGGCGGTTGGCGCCGGCCTCGGCCGCCCTGGCCAACGCGGCTTCCAGTTGATCGAAAAGTTCGGCGGCCTCCAGGGCAAGCTCGGTGCCGACGGTGGTGAAGGCGATGTCGCGGCCGTCCTTATGCACCAATTGCACCCCCAGATCGCTTTCCAGCCGGCGCAATTGGTGGCTGACCGC
Organism: Achromobacter sp. B7; assembly: GCF_003600685.1. Taxonomy (NCBI): domain Bacteria; kingdom Pseudomonadati; phylum Pseudomonadota; class Betaproteobacteria; order Burkholderiales; family Alcaligenaceae; genus Achromobacter; species Achromobacter sp. B7. Next base: position 4,354,531 of record NZ_CP032084.1, on the reverse strand, counting down.
ACCGGGCGTGACGTGCAGCAATTCGGCCGCGCGCCCCACGCCGCCGCCTCGGTGGACGGCATCCAGAACCCGCAGTGGGCCCAGGCGATTTCTGAGTTTGTGCATGATTGAAAACAACTCAATGGTCGAACAATAAGATTCGACAGACGCTGAGAAAGAACGCGCCTACAGTCTGCCTTGATTGATAAAACTAAATCAAGCGTTCGCATGCAGTGCGGCGCCACAAGGAGGAGACAAGCATGCACGGATTTATTCGACGGCGCGCTAGCGTCATGGCGCCGCTGCCCCGGTTTTGCGCGGCATTGGGCGTGATGGGCGGTGTGGCGTGGGCGGTGACTTTCGGTACGGCATCGTGGGCCGCCGGCGCGCAGGCGGCTTACCCCGAACGATCCATCCGCCTGATCGTGCCTTTCGCGGCGGGCAGCGCGGCCGATACGCTGTCGCGCGTCGTCGCATCCGCCTTGTCCGACGAGCTGGGTCAACCGTTGGTGGTAGATAACAAGGGCGGCGCCGGGGGCACCATTGGCACGGTTGACATTGCCCGCGCCAAGCCGGATGGCTACACGTTAGGCATCGCCGCGCAAGGCACCTTCGTCAACAACCAGGTGCTCTATAAATCGCCCGGCTACGACTCCATCAAGGATTTCACTTTCATCAGCGAAATTGCCGACGTGCAGAACCTGCTGGTGGTTGACACAAAATCGCCGTACCAGGATGCCCCGTCGCTGCTGGCCGCCATCAAGGCCAAGCCCGCGGAAACCTTCCGCTATTCCTCAAGCGGTGTGGGCACCAGCCACCACATCGCCGGCGCCAGCGTGGCGCAAATGCTGAACAAGCCGCTGCTGCACGTGCCATACACCGGCGCGCCCCAAGGCTTGGGCGCCATCATCAGCGGCGACGTGGACATGGGCCTGTACAACCTGCCGGCCGCTATCGGGCTGGTGCGCGGCGGCAAGCTGCGGGCGCTGGCCGTCACCGGGCCCAAGCGCTCCACGCTGCTGCCTGACGTGCCTACGATGCAGGAAAGCGGCCTGACGAACTACTCGGTCACGCTGTGGTGGGGCCTGGTCGGTCCGGCTGGCTTGCCGGCCAACGTGTCAACGCGCCTGCATGCCGCGCTGGACAAGGTCATGAGCCAGCCCGCACTGCGTGACAAGCTGATCGGACAGGGCTTTACCTTGCCCGACACGCCGTTGCCCAAACCGGCCGCTTTCGAGGCCCTGGTGCGCCAGGATCTTGCCAAATGGGTTCCCGTTCTGAAGGAACTGGGAACGGCCGCTCAGTGAGTGGCGTGCAGTAACGCTCGCGCGGCAACGGCTCACGCAGCAACGGCCGCGCGGTAACTCCCGCCGTCACGCACTCTTCAAGGAAACCACTGTGCAATCTTCTTCCAAGGCGCGCCCGCTGGCGCGTCAGTTGGCGGACCTTGTCATGTCCACGCCCGCCGACGCGCTGCCCGCCCTGGCGCTTGAACACGCCAAGATGAGCCTGGCCAGCACCTTGGCCAGCGCCGCGATGGGCTATGACATTGCATCGGCCCGTATCATTCGCGACATCGAACTGGCCAATGGCGGCACGCCCGCCGCCAGCCTGTGGTTCGACGGCCGGCGCTTGCCGCTGGCAGCAGCCGCGCGCGCCAACGCCGTGGCCAGCGACGCAGCCGCATCGGACGACAGCGACATGCGCAGCATTGCCCACATCGGCACCATCGTGTCCAGCGTGGCGCTGGCGGTGGGCCAACAGCAGGGCGCGAGCGGTCGCGATGTGCTGGCTGCCATGGTGCTGGGCTACGAAGTGGCCGGACGCATCGACGAATCCTTGACCCCGGGCCGCATGCAACGCGGCTTTCACGGATCATGGTCAACCGTGTTCGGCGCCTGCGTCGCCGCGGGCTTGTTGCTGCGCCTTGACGCCTTGCAGCTGGCGCACGCCATGGCGCTGTCGGCAACGTCAGCCAGCGGCATGGCCATTGCGGCCGACACCAGTTGCGCGCGGGAATATCACGCCGGCCAGGCCGCTGGCGCAGGCATACGCGCCGCGCTCGCGGCGCAGCGCGGGTTTGAGGGTGAGCTGGGAATCTTCGAAGCGCCGCGCGGGTTTCTTGATGCACTGGGCGGGCAGGCGCGCGAGGACATCGTGTGCGATTGGGGCGAATCGTGGGACATCGTCACCGACTTGGCCATCAAGCTGATGCCCGGCGCACACCCCTTTCACGCATGCGCCGAGGCGGCGGCCGAGGCCGCGCGCGCCGGCACCGTCCGGCCCGCCGACATCGATCGCATCGTTGTGTCGGCCGCCGTGCAATGGACGAACTTCAAAGGCGAGCCACACCCCCGCAATCTGGTCGATGCGGCGCACAGCCTGCCGTACTTCGTGGCCGCCGCCATCGCCGACGATGGCTTTGCCTGGGCCCACATGGACGAGACCAAAATGGCGGACCCCGTCATTTCGGCCTTGCAGGACAAAGTCGAATTCGATCCCGACCCGCCGCCGCTACCCGACCGCTTTCCCCACCGCCACGGCGGCACGGTATCGATCATCCTGCGCGACGGCGCCGTGCATCGCGCGACGTGCCGTGCCCCCCGAGGCTCCGGCGCGCGCGGCATCGACTGGCAAGACGTGCGCGACAAATTCCTGCACCTGTTCCCGCTGGGCGGGCTGCCGCCCAGCGCCACCGACGGCTGCTTGCAAGCCATCTTGGATCTGGACAAAGCGGGCGGCGTCGGCACGCTGGTGGAGCTGTTGCGCCGGCGCTGAGGCGCATATCGCATAGCGCATATCGCAGATCGATAACGCGGCGTGACACCGCATCGCCGCTGAACGAAGGAGACGACATGAAGCGACGCATCGCATCCCGCTTGCCGGGCGCGGCACTCTGGCTTGGTCTTGGCCTGGTGCTGGGCCCGGGCCCAAGCCTCGCCCAGACCGCCAAAGCCGAGGACGCCTTCCCATCCAAGCCCGTCACCATCATGGTTGGCGTTGCGCCCGGCGGCAGCGTGGACGCGCTGGCGCGGCTGGTTGCCACCGAACTGGGCAAGGCCACCAAGACCACTTTTGTGGTCGAAAACGTCACGGGCGCGGGAGGCCTGCTGGCATTTCAGCGTCTGGCGCGTTCGGCGCCGGATGGCTACACCCTGATGTTCAGCAATCAATCCATGGTGCTGATTCCCTTGCTATACCCCAAGGCGGGCCTGGACATCGTGCAGGACACGAAGGCCGTCGGCACTGTTGCCAACGTGCCTATGGTGCTTAGCGTCAGCAATCAAAGCGGCATCAAGGACCTGCCGTCGATGCTGGCGGGCATGCGCAGCGGCGAACTCAAGATGAACTTTGGCTCAGGCGGACCGGGCACCACCGCGCATTTGGCCGAAGCGATGTTCCTGCGCATGGCCGGCGTCCAAGCGCAACTGGTCCAGTATCGCGGGTCGGGCCCCGCCATCACCGACCTGATGGGCGGGACCATACAGTCGGTGCTGGACCAGACCGTCACGATGCTGCCCCTTCATAAAGCCGGGCAGATCAAGGCCATCGCGGTGGCATCGCCCCAGCGCCTGCCGCAGATGCCCGACGTGCCCACCTTCGCCGAGGGTGGGGTTGCGCAGTTCGATATGCAGATCTGGAATGGCCTGGTGGCGCCGCGTGGCACGCCCGACGCCGTGGTGGACAACTTGGCGCGGGTCCTGAGCCAAGCGGTTCAGTCGCCTGACTTCAAGGCGCGCATCGACAGCTTGGCGGCGCGCGTTCCGTCAGCACAAGAGCGCAGCCCCGCCGCCTTCGCGCGTGTCCTGCAACAAGACCAACAGCAGTTTTCCGAACTGGCCACACAAATTGGCCTGCAACCGCGCTGATGCGCCGCCGGCATCGCGCCCAAGGAACAAAAATGAGCAAGACAATTTACGGATTCATCGGATTGGGCAATATGGGCAACCCGCTGGCCAGACGCTTGATCCAGGCCGGCCATACGCTGCACGTTGCTGATACCGATTCAGCCGTGCGCCAGCAACTGGAAGCGCTGGGCGCCGAGGGGCACGACACCCCGCGCGCCGTTGGGGATGCGGCCGATGTGGTGTTCTTGAGCCTGCCCGATGGCAAGGTGGTAGACGAGGTATTGGGCGGTGAGCGCGGGCTGGCCGCCGCGTCGCGCGCCAAATGCGTGGTGGATCTATCGACCGTCGGCCCAGTGGCGGCGCGGCGCGCCTACGACACGCTGGCAGCCCAGGGCATCGACTACGTGGATGCGCCGATCAGCGGCGGACCCACCGGCGCGGAACGCGGCACGCTGGCCATCATGGTGGCTTGCCCCCCGTCGCGCTACGACGCTTTGGGCGAGGTGCTGAGCCACTTCGGCAAGACCTTTTATCTGGGCGCCGAAGCCGGCCAGGCCCAAGTCATGAAGCTGGCCAACAACCTGCTGTCCGCCACCGCCGTGGCCATTACGTCGGAGGCGATGGCGCTGGGCGTCAAGGCCGGGCTGGACCCCAGCGTGATGCTGGACGTCATCAACGCCGGGTCCGGCCGCAATTCGGCCACCCTGGAAAAGTTTCCCCGTGCGGTGCTGACCGGCACCTTCAACGTGGGCTTCGCTGCGCGCCTTGCCCACAAGGATGTGCGCCTGTGCCTGGAAGAAGCCGAGCGTCATGGCGTGCCCATGGTCGTGGGCTCGTCAGTGCGCGAGATGCTGGTGATGACGACCGCTATCCATGGCCGGGACGCCGACTACGCCGACGTGGCGCGGATGGTTGAAGATTGGGCAGGCGTGAAAATCCGCGCCAGGGGTTAAGAGCGGGAAGGGCGGACAGGGCTGCATGACGCCGATGGCACTTGGCCTCCCGCCTTATCGCCCCTTCATCGACACCGGCACGCCCCACACCGGGTCTTCCATGCCTTGCTTGCCCAGCGGCGTGATCTGCATCGGCTGCAAGGTGGACAGCAGTTGCCGGTGCGCATCGCTGACGTTGGTGCGCTGCGCGATGAGCTTTTGCGCGAAGTCCATCGGTGCGGGGCGCGTGTAGACGGTGAAGTCTTCCAGCGGGCATTCGATCATCTTGGGGTCGACCGCGCGGCAGGCCGATTGCTTGTACTGGTAGCTGGGCGTCTTCATGTGCATGCGCTGGCTCAGCACGAACTGGCCGCCCTTGAGCGTAAAGCTGGCCAGCGCCAGCTTCGGCGGCACGCGCGATTGCACCTTGATCGCCGGGATGTCGCGCCAGGCCGTCTCTTCGTAATAGCCGGCGCGCGAGCCTTGCGTGGTTTCGGTGTACTGCTCTTCGCCCCAGGCGACGCAGGCGCCCGTGCCCCGATGCACCGCCGTGCAGACGGTGCGGGTCTTGAGCTGCGAGCCCGTGGTGCCCTCATGCCAGTTGGTCTCTTTATAGAACTCGCGGTAGAGCTCCGGCGACAGATACGCGGTGCCGTTGGCGCCTCGGCCCGAGCCCACCGGGCCGCTACGCGCGCCCACCTGGTCCAGCAAGGCGTTCAGCTTGTAGTCGTCGCCACCGGTCAGCAGGTATTTGCCGGGCGGCAGGATGTGCACTTCAAACGCCTTGAACAGATAGGTGGCCTTCTCGTCACGTTGCAGCGAGTTGTTCTGAAACTTGCGGCCGAAGGTGATCTTCGGCTGTTGCTCGTGCATCCAGACCGTGTTACCGGTCCACTTCGTCATGGACATTGCATCCTTGAGCGTGGCGTGCGGCATCACGTCGGCCACCAGCACCACCGCCATGTCCGCCTTGAGCGCTTCGTCAATCAGGTCCAGCAACTGCGCGTAGCGCGGGTCGTCCATCGTGCCTTCGCCCTTTGAATCCGGCAGGGTGATGCACCCGGACAAGGCAAGCGGCAGGGCCAGGGTCAAGGTCAGCGTCAGGGCGGAAAGGGCAACTCGCGGTCGCGGCGGCGTCATGGGGGGCGGTCCTTGGAGGGGCTGGGTCGGTTCAATGACCGCGCATCCTACTGGCTTGGATAAACGCTGCAAGCGTTGGGTGGCCGCTGAAACATGGCGCGCGTCCGCGCACGCAAGGGGCGACGCGGTCGGCAAGCGTGGCCGGGGTGGCATCGTTACCGTGCGGACCCACGGCGGACGCGGCTTGTGACCCGTCGGCGGCGGTGGCGGCGTCAAGCCAGGTCGTAGAACCGCGTCGGGCGCGTTCGTAAATTATTGTTGCGACTGTTTCTTGCACGCTGGAAACCGGCGGCGCTGGGCATTGTCGGCGGTCTCGGCCCGTACGATTCCCGCCGTCAAGGCAAGGGCGGCAAACAGGATAACGGCGTGATTGGCCGTGAAACGGTCCATCAGCAGCCCGAAGATCGCCGCGCCCGCCGTCTGACCGATGGCCAGCGCCAGAAACGCAATCATCACGCCGGTGGCGGGGCGCTGGGGCAGGGCCGACACGCCCCATAGCAGATAGACGCCGGTGATCGTGATGTAGGCCACGCCGAACAGCGCGCCGCCCAACAGCGCCAAGGGCGCGGACGTGCCGTCGATGCCGACCAGCAGCACGCTTGCGGCCATGGCCGTCAGGAACACTCGGTGCACGCGGTCAATGCCGAACCGTGCGATCCAGTGCCCCGCGCCCGCGCCCACGATCCCGGCAGCGCCGATGGCGGTCCACAGCAGGCCCGCGCCGGTGCTGCTCCAGTTCAAGCGCAGGCCGACCAACTGCCCTCCGAAAGACCAGATCGCGGTGCTGGCCGCGCCCGTCAGGAAGGCCGCCGCGATCAAGCGCCGCAGGGCGCCACTTAACATCGGGATGCCGTTGCCGGTGGTGGTAGCGCCGGTGGTAGCAGCGCCGGTGGTGGTAGCGCCGGTGGTGGTGACGCCGGTGGTGGTGACGCCGGTGGTGCTAGCGCCAGTGGCAGTAGCGCCAACAGCAGTAGCGCCGGCAGTAGCGCCGGCGGTTGCGCCCGGCGTGCGCCGGGGCAGGATGAACGCCACGGCAAACGCCAACCCGAAAGCCACGGCGGCAAAGCCCGCGAAGGCCACGCGCCACTGCTCGCCCATTATCAGCGCGACGGGGCCGGACAAGGCCACGCCCGCGCCGGTGCCCGCGTTGATGAATGCGTTAGTGGCGTTCTGGCGGCCAGGCGGAACGCCCGCCGCAACCGCCGCCGCCAGCGCGGGCGATACCAAACCCGTGCTGGATCCGGCCAGCATGACGGCGCCCGCCAGCCAAGGCGCCGTGGGCGCCGCCGCGATACCCGCCATGCCCGCCGCCGCAATCAGGGCCGCGCCGATGGCGACAAAGCGGGGGCCCAGGCGTTCGGTCAGCCAGGCCGACAGGATGACTGCCACGCAGTAAGTCAGAAATGCCGCGCCCGACATCAAGCCGCTCAGGGTTGAAGACAGGCTAAGTTCCGCGTCGATCCGAGGCAGGAAGAGCCCGAAGGCAAACCGCGCGAAACCGTAGCAGGCGGCGATCAGGGCAAAGCCCGTGATGCCCAGATAGCGGCTGGTGTTGATGGCCATGTCGTCGACGCCCGGATTTGACGCGGTTGTCACCGGACCCTACTGCACGGGGTCAAGCGCGACGATGCTGCCGCCCTCGGCCCGCAGGCGCGACAGGTAGGTACCGTGATCGACCAGCTGAAAGGGAAAGAGCAGCCCCGGCGGCGTGGGCGGTTTGCCGTCCAGGCCGGCCAGCCGCTCAAGAATCATGCTGACGCCCAGCGCCGTCAAATGGGCCGCGCCGCGCGGGTGGAACACCGCATGACGGGTCCGTAGCGCACGGCCGTCATGGCCTTTGCCCGCGAGCTCAATGATGATCTCGGTCGATTTCGGTTCACCGCGCCGCCGCGATGAACTGACGCCGGTTGCGATATCGAACTGCACGTTGGGCGCCCCGGTTGCCGTGGCCAGACCCGCCACATCGATGGACGAGAAGCCGTGGGCTTGCATCACCGTGCCGTCGATGGCGCGAAACTCGGCCCGGGCGTCTTCTTTGCCACGCCAGACGTAGCGGCCATCACGCAGCGTCAAGGCGGCCGGCATCATGCGGTTCAGGCGCTCGAAATCCTCGGCCACGGCAGGGCCGCCGCCGTCCTGATCGTCGACAAGGGCGCCGATCTTGATGTCGTGCAACTGCGCAAAGGCGCGCGCGCAATCGAACGTGGCGATGGTGGTGGCGCCCACCAGCCATTCATAGCCCAGCACGATGGCACAGGTGCCGGGCGACTGCATGTACGCAGCAACTTCGGGCGCAATTTCATAGACACCGGAAGAAATTCCCAGGTGGGGCGCACCGCGACGCTGCGCAAAGCGCAGGCCGGCCAATCGATCATCGGCGTAAAACACGGCCACGGCCGCTACCGGCCGCTCGCCCAGCCCCAGGTCGTTGGCGCGCGGGTCAATCACCACGCCTTCGGCGTTGCCCAGCTCGGCCGCCGCGTCGGCACTTTTTGCCGCATCGCGCCCGCCGATCAGCAACGGGACATCGGGGTAAACGGCCCGCAAAGCGCGGGCGCTCAAGCGGCCGATGGAACCGGTGCCTCCCATCAGCAAGACAGCGTTTGTCGTCATATCAGCGTTCCTCGGCACCTTGCCCCGGGCCGGAATGGCCCCGGCGCCAGGCAGGGCAACTTGCGCCTTCCCGGCGCCGGTTCGGGGCGCCGCCGCGATCAGCTTGCGGTGGCGGGCGCGGGCGTATTCAGCAACTGCTGTTCCCACAGGTATGCGATGCCGCTGCCGGCCGCGTGCTGGACCAGCACATTGGTCAGCGCTTCGGCGGTGCCCAGGCGCGCCCAGTCGCGCTGCCATTCGGCGGCCACCGCCAGCCACGTCATCAAGTTGACGCCGGCCGCCGCCATGCGCTGAAGCGCCACTTCGTGCGCTTCGACCGACACGCCGCCGGACGCGTCGGTCACCACCGTCACATCCCAGCCTTCGCCCGCCGCCTGGATCGCCGGCATCGCCACGCAGACCTCGGTCCACAAGCCGGCAATGATCAGCTGCTTGCGGCCCGTGGCCTTGGCCGCTTCGACGACCTTCTTGTCTTCCCACGTGTTGATGAGCGTGCGGTCGATGACCTCTTGCCCGGGGAACACATCGGTGATCTGCGAAAAGATGCGGCCGCCCCGGTCAGCAATCACGCTGGTCAGGATGGTGGGCACGTTGAACGCCTTGGCGGCCTTCGCCAACGCCGTCGAATTGTTGACCACCATGTGCGGGTCGTGGCTGTTCAGGTTGGTCAGCTGGTAGGGCTGATGGTCGATCAGAACCAATAACGAGTCTTCAGGACGGAGTAGCGAATCGAGGCCATTACGAAATTTCATTGGTGATCCCTGGCTTGCTGTGGTTGGAGGGGGTGCTCTGCAACATGCAGTGCCGGGTGGCGGACGCGGGTAGCGCCGTCCCCGGAATGGGCATTATGTTTTTGTGGCCCGGGATGCGGTAGTGACGTTGCGCGATGAGCTGTGTCGCGCGTTGCGGAACACCGCCGCGCGGCGTCTTCCATCGCGGCAGTTGGGGCTGTTGGTGCCGGATTGCGTAGTGCTATCCTGCGGCGAACTGCGTCGCAAAACGGGGGCAACGCCAAGTGGATATCGAAGAGCTACAGACTTTTATCGAGGTGGCCGACGCGGGCGGCGTGTCGCCGGCCGCGCTTCGGATGGGCGTGTCCAAGTCCATCGTCAGCCGTCGCCTGCTGCGCCTGGAAGAAGAGCTTGGCGTGCAGTTGCTGGCACGCTCGACACGCGGCGCGGCGCTGACGGAAGCGGGCGCCACCTTCCGTGACCATGCGGCCCGCGCCTGCGCCGAAATAGACCTGGCGCGCGAAACCATCGTGCCCGCCGGCGAGCTGCGCGGCCGCCTGCGCGTGGCCGTGCCCGTGTCGTTCGGCCTGACGCACTTTGCGCCGGTGGTCGCGGAAATGGCGCGGCGCCATCCCAAGCTGCACGTGCAGACCTGCTACAGCGACCGCTTTGTCGACCTTATCGCCGAAGGCTACGACTGCGCCATCCGCGTCGGTTATCTGCAAGACTCCAACCTGGTCGCCAGACGCGTCGGCCCCATCCTGGGCAAGCTGCTTGCCAGCCCCGACTACATCAAGACGCATGGCGCGCCGGAAACGCCTGCCGAACTCGCTGCCCATCAAGCGCTGATGCAGGGCACCGAGGCGTGGCAATTCATGGACGGCGACAAGATCATCACGGTGCGTCCGCAAGGGCGCTTCAAGGCCGACAACGGCGCGGCCCTGGTTACGGCGGCCGCGGCCGGCCTGGGCCTGGCGTACCTGCCCGATTGCCTGACGCATGACTACGTGGTGGCGGGCGCGCTGGTGCCCATCATGCCCCGCTACCCGCCGCCGCCCGCGGGCGCCTACGTGATCCGGCCGCCCGGTCAGCATCCCGCACGCAAGATCCGCGTTTTGACGGAATTGCTGATCGAACACTTTGGCAGCTCGCCACATTTTGCGGGCACGGTTTAGGCGTAAGCGGCCAGGCGGCCCGGAGGCCCGCTGGCCCGCTGGCCCCCGGGCGCGTTCGCCCGTTCGCCCAACGTTCAGTCCGCCGCGCGTGCCATTTGCAAATGCTGCGTAATTTCTTCCGCCGGCACTGCTTTCGAAAACAGAAAGCCTTGCAGCTCGTCGCAGCCGGCAGCGCGTAGAAAATCGCGTTGCGCCGCCGTCTCGACGCCTTCGGCGTTGACCGTCAGCCCCATCGAGCGGCCCAGCGTCACGACGGCATTGACGATGGCGGTGGAATCCGCGCCTTCGCCGATATTGGCCACAAAGCTGCGATCGATCTTGATTTTGTCCACGGCGAATTTCTGCAAATAGCTCAGGCTGGAATAACCGGTGCCAAAGTCGTCCAGCGCGATCCGGAACCCTACCGCGCGCAACTGTGCGATGGCGTTTTGCACGCGCCCGTCGTCCTCGATGAACACGCCTTCGGTGACCTCCAGTTCGATCTGCGTCGGGCTGACGCCCGCCGAAGTCACCAGGTCGATGACGCGGGCGGCGAAACCGGTGCTGCGAAACTGCACCGGGGAAAGGTTCACTGCGATGGACAGTCCCGGCCATTGCAACGCGGCGCGGCACGCTTCGCGCAGCACCCAATCGCCCAGTTCCACGATCAGCCCGGTCGACTCGGCAACCGCCACGAAAATCTGTGGGGGCACCGCGCCTTGGGTCGGGTGATGCCAACGGATCAGCGCCTCGACGCCCACCAGCTGATGCGTGCTGCTGTCGATCTGCGGCTGGAAATACACGCTTAGCTGGCCGCCGTCCGCCAGCGCGGCGCGCAGGTCCGCTTCCATCAACGCCTTGGCCTTCAGCGTCTCGTCCATTTCCGGTTCGAAGAAGCAATACTGATTTCTGCCCGATTCTTTGGCGCGGTACAGAGCGATATCGGCTTTGCGCATCAATTCACTGCGCGTCGTTGCATCGCGGGGCGCCATGGCAATGCCGATGCTGGCGCCGACAAAAGCGCGCCCGCCCAGCAGCTCGAACGGGGCGCGCACTTCGGCCAGGATGCGCCGGGTCAACGCGTTGGCAGACGCTTCGGAGGTGTTCTGCGCAAGCACCGCGAACTCGTCTCCTCCCAGGCGTGCAATCACATCGTCCGGCCCCAGGATGGCTTTGACGCGTCGCGCGAATTCCTGGATCAGCGCGTCGCCGGCGGCGTGCCCCCAGGTGTCGTTGACCTGCTTGAAGTGATCCAGGTCCAGCAGCAGCACCGCACAGCTGGAATCGGGTTGTCGGCGCACCAGCGCCTGGTCCACAAAGGTGGCGAAGTAGGCACGGTTGGCAAGCCCGGTCAGCACGTCATGAAAGGCCAGGTGCTGGGCATGCGCTTCGCTGGCTTTCAGCTCTACGTGCGCCGCGCGCAGCGCGCTCAGATGCGATTGCTGGTCGCGCAATAAACGGTACGTGCGCAGCGCCAGGAACGCCACAATGACCAGGGCGCCACCGATCATGGAGACGAAGGCGGGCAGCATCGCCCGCCATAACTCCGAGCCGGGAAGGTCGGGCCGCCACATCAGATATCCGATAGGCGCGCCGTCCGATGAGGTCAACGCCAGCTCGCGTTCCCCGTCATCGTCGTGGTGGACGCGTTCAGGATGGTAGTGCAGCCCTTCAACCAGATTGCCGCGCGAAAACGCATACAGAAAATCACCATCGATATACCGGACACTGACGAGCAGATTGTGCGGAGCGGCTCCCGGCGTGGCGGGCCGCATCTGAAAGTGGTCGATATGCATGGCGCTGACGACGGCGGGCCGATCCTGCACGATGGCAAGATCCGTGGCGTGCACGGCGGACGGGGTCGTGCGCAAAGTGGCCTCGGTAGCCGGCGCCTGGCCTGGCAAGCGTTCATGGTCGTTGTTGGGCCGGCTGATGCGACCGCGCGCCAAGTCGACGAATCTTTTGATGGCGGCCTGGTACGACAGGTACATCGACGGCGAGGCCGCCTGGCCGTTCACGCTGGCGTAGACGGGGGCATCGTCCGGACCCAGGATGAAAATAACGTCCTGGTTGAACAGCCGGTGCAGCAAGGTGCCCACGTTCTCGTCCAGCCAGGCCTGGTCGGGCTTGGGCTTGGCAAGTTCATCCAGCAGCATGTCCCACAGCGCCACCCCTTCTTGTGCCTGCGACACGTCGTCCAGCACATTGCTGACGGCCTGGGCCAGCTCGCGGCGTTGCCGTTCGGCCGACATGTCGTCGCTTTTTTCCACTGAAAGATGCAGGGAAAACACCATGGCCGCCAGGAACAGCCCGAAGGCCGCCAGCAGCAGGACAAGAAGCCCCCCGGCAAATTGCGGAAGTCGCTCGACGCTTGTTTTCATGCCCGTGTCTCCGGGAAGGGCTGGCGCCTCGTCAACAAGAAATAGAAAAGGGCCGGCACTGACGCGCCGGCCCTGACTTCATTTACCCAGATGCTTGCGAACCGCGGCGGCTGATGCGCCCACCGCTTGCACCGCCTCGCGCAGCTGCGCTTCGGTGACCCCAAGCGCCTGCGTCCAGTAGCGCAGTTCGTGGGCTTCGTTCACATTGATGCGGGACCGGTCTTGGGGTCCTCGATCCTTCAGGTCGTCGGCCATGATGTCTCCTCTGTTGGAAGAAACACCTATCCAGCAAGCCGCGTTCCCGATGCGCAGCTTGCGGCCGGGGCTTGCCGGAGGTCAGCCCGGTCCGTCGCTGGCGGCGGCCAGCAGCGGCACCACGATGTCGCTGATTGGCGTGGCAATGCCATGCGCGCGGGCGCGGCGCGCGATGACGCCGTTGCGGATATCCCATTCCAGCGGCCGGCCCGCCTGGCGGTCCGCCAGAATGGACGTGCCCATGTCGGCCGGAGCGGCCTGGAACTTTGCAAGAATCTCTTCTGGGGTCTCGTCGCCCAGCTGCGCGCCTTCTGCGCGGGCCACGGCCAGGCATTCCTGTAGATAAGCGATGGCAAGCGTGGCGATGTCGGGCCGCGCAAACATGCCGGCGCGGCGGTGGGTAAGCGCCATCAAGCCCGCCACCGCGTTCTGCAACAGCTTGCGCCAGGCCAGCGTCTGGAAGTTGGCGGTGACGTCCACCGCGCACAGCGTGCCGCGCAGCGCCTCGGCCACCACGTGCGCCGCCTGCGTGTCCGGCAAGCTAAGGCGCGCGTCGCCACGCAAGCGCACCGAGCCGTCCGGCTGCCCCTGCGCGGGAAACCACACCACGGCGGGAATGATGCGAGCGCCAGGGGAGTCCGAGGTGTCTGGGGACTTTGGGGCGTGCCGGGCGACCTGCTCCATTTGCTCGACCCCGTTCTGCAAGACGCACACGACGGTGTCCGGGCCGCACAACGCCGCCAGCCAACCTGCCGCAGCCTCGGTCTGGGTTGCCTTGACGGCAAGAAAAACGATATCGACGGTGCCATCGATCTGGCCGGGATCGTTGCGCACCGGTCCCGGAACCGTGATGCGGCGCTCGCCGTCCTCAAGAATCAGTTCACTGCGCGGCGTGCGCCCGCACAGCAAGGGCGTACGGCCGGCCTGGTGCAAGGCCGCCGCCACCGTGGTGCCGATGGCGCCGGGTCCGACGATGGCGACGGTTGCTGCATCTGTTGCGGTACTCATGGAATGGGGTTCCTTGAAAAGCACGGTGGAGGGCGGGGGCGCGCACGGATAGCGGCCAGACCGTGCGGCGTGGCACACCGGGCTGGCAAACGCTTCACAAGGCGACCAGCACCTTGCCCACGACAGATGCCGATTCAAGCGCGACGTGAGCGTCGGCTATTTTATCCAGTTCGACTTTCATCCCGATATGCGGGGCATAGTCGCCGCTGGCCAGGCAGGCGTTTATGTCCCGGATCGCCTGGATTTTCGCCGCCATGGGCACCGTATAGATAAACACGAACCGCAGCACGCAGCCGTGCATCATCGCGCTTAACAATGGCAACGCAAGCGCATCGTCGGCATGCGACATCGCGTAGGAACTGATGACACCTCCTGGCGCCAGGCATGCCATGTCGATGTCCAGATTCGCCTTCACGTTGACGTCGACGATGCGGTCCACGCCCGCGTTGCCCGTGCGCGCCTTGATTGCCGTGGCCACGTCATCATTCAGGCGGTCCAACACCAGATCCGCGCCCGCCGCGCGAGCGACGGTGGCCTGTGCTTCATTCATGACGGTGGCCGCGACCCAAGCGCCCGCCCACTTCGCCAGCAGGATGGCGGCGGTGCCGACCACGCCGGCGCCGCCTTGCACGAGCACGTTCTTGCCACGGATGTCGCCATCGGCGAAGAGACAGCGATGGGCCGTCAAGGCCGGGATGCCCAGTGACGCCCCGACCTCGAAAGATGCGTTATCCGGCAGTGGCACCGCCTGCGCCGACGGCACCACGACATAGTCGGCCGCCGTTCCTGCCGGCCTGCCGTACTGCGCCTCATAGATCCATACCCGCTGACCCACCCGACCGGCCTCGTTCGGATCGCCCACGGCATCGATGACGCCCGCGCCGTCCTGGTGCGGGATGATTCGTGGGTACGGCATCGCAGAGGAGAATCCCGTTCGGGCTTTGAGATCGGTAGGGTTCAGCCCCGACACATGCACCCGCACCCGGACTTCACCTGGGCCGGGTCGGGGATCGGGAAGTTCAGCGACGCAAAGCACTTCATGCGCGGGGCCCTGGCGTTCGTAAAAAGCAGCTTTCATGGATTTTTTCTCGGACATGGAAGACATGCTTCCGTGAGCCGGCATTATCGAAATCCAGTGGCTTTTCTACAAGTAGGCACATTGTTTATACGTAAGGATAAAAAATATACTATCGAGGCTTTATCCGACTCAGGGCAGCATCATGGCGCGTGGCAAGCTAGATCAATACCGATGCGCGGTGGAAATCACCGTACACATCGCGGGGGGGAAATGGAAGCCGTTGATCATTCACTATCTGCTGAGCGGAACCAAGCGTTTCGGGGAGCTGAAAAAGCTGATCGGCGGCGTTACGCAGCGCTCGTTGACGTTGCAGTTGCGCGAACTTGAGGCAAGCGGCATCGTCAGCCGCGAAGTCTTTGCCGAAGTGCCTCCACGCGTGGAATACACGCTGACGGCGCTAGGATCCACACTGGCTCCGACGTTGGAAGCGATGAAGGCCTGGGGCGAACACTACCTGCAAAACAAGACTCGCAAACGGAAAGCGCCCGCTTCCTGAAGTACATATTCCCCAGGCGCAGGCGCGCAAGGGAAGCCTGTTCCTTTGGTCGGGCGATACCATTTCAGGAAAGATCCGCGCCTCAACGAGGCATGGAGCCGCGACCCGTGTCGCGGGGGGATGGCTCTGTCCCGAAATGTCGTACAGCGCTCGGGGTCGACGACCAGGCGGGGCGCGTATCGCGCAGCGTTTCCACGACGATAAGGTAACGTCCCGCGCCATAGGTCGGCGTCCGGTCACGCCGCAGCACCCAAGGCGTCGACACGAGGTCGGCGGCAAGCTCATAGTCGGCATCCAGCAGGCCAAGTCGGTCAATCAGCTGGTTGAACGTTGCGGCGATGCGGATGCACCCTTTTGACTGCGGCGAGCCCAGCTTGGGTTCCAACGTGTAGGGGTCCGTCGCGTGCATCTGCAAACGCATCTCGCTCACGCCTTGCTTGGTCCAGCCCTGGCGGGCTTGTTGCCAGCCAAAATCGTAGACCCGCATGCCCTTGGCGCCATACCCAAGGATGCCGTTGGCGTTTTTCGTCCCTTCCGCACGGAAATCCGGGTTGTTCAAGTTATGGGCGAATACCCCTGTCGGGGTTTCGAAATGGTCGAACTGGCCAACCCTGCCCGTGGACACGGGGCTTGCGCCCACGTAAATTGGGGGCGCTCCGGGGCTCATCCAATAGAGCATCGCCGCTTGGACTTTGACGTGGCGATCCACCACGAGGATGTATTGGGGACCCAACAAGACGATCCCGGCGGTTTGCAGTGTCCGCAAGGCCAGATTGGCATAGCGCTCCTGCTCTTCGTCGGGCAGTAGCAGCGCAGGCGACACCTCTAGACGAAAGGCGCGTGCCACCTCGTCGGGCGAGACTTGCGCGAATGCCGGGATGGAGCAAACGAGGGGCATGACGATCATTGCGCGCGCGGTTAACCACGCCCGCGCGGCCCGACGCTGAGGATGTAGCAGACTCATGCGGCTTGACCTAATCGGATCAGGATGTTTGCACGATGCTTCCGGGATGTTCATGTGGCCTTCATCAACTGCCCGTTAACCATTTGAACCCCATCATGGCACTGCGGCGGTTGATGCTATTGACGTCGGTCAAGTTCATCAACATCAGGCGAAATGGCAACCAGGTAAATGCGTCATTCCTCGATCGGACGAGAACGTGAAGCGCTTGCGCTGCGGAAGATCTGAATGGGGAAATGCGCGCGCACTGATCTCCTGATATTTATCAACGATTTCTTTTCGGACGGACTCATCATTAGCTCGCGCCGGATGCCTATGCGCTCATTTCCCGTTCCTTCGGGGGGCTGACTGAACGGGCGGCCCAGACGGCTAGCCCTGTCAGGGGTGTTCACGAACGACTTCGCGGCTTGTAGACGGCTTGCGGCAGACGGAACCGATTTTTCTCAAAGTCCCCAAGGGCGAGAGCGATCATGAGTGCGAATGCCGTTCCAGAGGCGCCGGAGAATTCCGTTCGTCGCGACATCGTCGCCGGCCTGACCGCCGCAGCGGTCGTGCTTCCCAAAGCCATGGCCTACGCGACGGTGGCCGGTCTGCCCATCGCTGTGGGTCTCTATACCGCTTTTGTGCCGATGGTGGTCTACGCGTTGCTGGGTTCGTCACGCGTGCTCAGCTTTAGCTCGACCGCTACGCTTGCCATTCTGGCTGGGGCGCAATTAAGCCTGGCGGTACCGGATGCTGATCCGCACAACGTGGTCGTCGCGGCCGCGACCTTGAGCGCACTGACCGGCGTTGTGTTGCTGCTGGCCTCCGTCCTGCGCCTTGGCTTTGTCGCCGATTTTATTTCTAGCCCTGTCCTGAGTGGCTTCAAGGCCGGCATCGGCTGCGTGATCGTACTTGACCAGGCACCGAAGTTGCTCGGCATACACATTGTCAAGGACGGGTTCTTTCATGACGTGATCTCGCTTGTGCAGCAGCTGCCGGATACGTCCCCTACGACGCTGATGGTCGCACTGGCAACACTAATCCTGCTGATCGGCATAGAGCGCTTCCTGCCGAACATACCGGCCCCCCTCATTGCCGTCGGCGGCGGCATTTTGGCATCGTGGATATTGGCGCTGCAGGCTGTGGGTGTGTCGACGGTCGGACAAATTCCGCATGGGCTTCCACCGTTGACCTTGCCCGACCTCGGCTTGATGAAGCAACTGCTACCCGGGGCCGCTGGTATCGCGCTGATGAGTTTCACTGAATCGATCGCCGCGGGTCGGGCATTCGCTGCGCGCGCCGATCCGCCGATCAACGCCAATCGTGAATTGCTTGCCAGCGGTGCGGCCAACGTCGCGGGTGCGCTGTTCGGCGCCATGCCCGCTGGTGGCGGCACGTCGCAAACCGCGGTCGTGCGTGCCGTGGGCGGCAGGTCCCAAAAGGCTACGCTGGTCACCGCGGGTATTTCGGTGGCAACGATGCTGTTCCTGGCTCCGCTGCTGGGTCTGTTGCCGAACGCGACTTTGGCGGCGGTGGTCATTGTGTATTCCGTGGGGTTGATTCAACCCCGCGAGTTCTCTGCCATCCTCAAGGTTCGAACGATGGAGTTCCGCTGGGCCGTCGTCGCCCTGCTCGGGGTCCTCATCTTCGGAACCCTGCAGGGGATCGTCGTCGCCATCGTTGTTTCATTGATCGGTCTGACGCATCAAACGGTCAATCCCAAGGTCTATGTCATGGGGCGCAAGCGCGGAACCGATTTCTTTCGGCCGGCTTCCCCCGAGCATCCTGAAGACGAAGCGTTTGATGGCTTGTTGATTCTCCGGCCGGAGGGGCGTCTGTTCTTCGTTAATGCGCAGGCCGTGGCGCAGAAAATCCAAGCGCTGGTGGTGGCCCATCAACCGGCGGTCGTGGTGCTGGACCTCAGCAGGGTCCCGGATATCGAGTATTCGGCCTTGCAAATGCTGATGGAACGCGAGCAAGCGCTCAACGCTGGTCCAACGCAGTATTGGTTGGCGGGGCTGAATCCGCGAGTGCTGGATGTGGTCAGGCGCTCCGGCCTTGCCGAGCGACTGGGCCGCGGTCGCTTGTTGTTCAACGCCGAAGCCGCCGTGACGCGCTACCTGTCTTTGGCCGGGCTTGCGCCCGACAGTAGCTGAAATGCCACGGGGTAAAAATCTTTTCGCCAACAAGAGCAGGCCGGATTCTTACCGAACCACGATTGTTCGCATCGGCTCTCGCTTTGGCGCTCTGTGAGCCAAGAGTATTTGAATCCTGAGAGAAGCAATATGAGTAAGCGGAAAGTGACAACGAAGTTGACAATTATCAGGTTCGAAAAGGCTGGTCGCTCTAAATTGGGCTTTGTTATTCAGCGCGCAGATGGACCAGCTGCAGAAGACCACGGACCGCGCGGAGCGTCAGAAACTGGCACGCGAGCACCAGGCGTTGATGCAAACGACCATGGGCATGATGAGCGAGATGTGGGGCAACGGCCCGATGAACTGCTGCTCGCCGGTAGGAAGCGGCGGGCCTCATCATCGGGGTGGCTCAACGATGGGCTGGAATGCCGTGCGCAAGGACTACTCGAACCTGACTCCCGCGCAGCTCAGGGAACGACCGTGCGTGACGGCCGTCGCGCTAGTTCGCGGTTCTTCTTTAATTGACCAGGTTTCCATCCAAGATCGGAGGCTTCAATGAACACTCGCGATACATCCCACCTAGCTAGTCTTTCGCCGTTTGAACTGAAAGATGAGCTGATTAAACTGGCAGGAAGCGCCGCTAACAGGCTGATGCTGAATGCAGGCCGGGGAAATCCCAACTTTCTTGCCACCATCCCTCGTCACGGCTTTTGGCAGCTTGGGCTGTTTGCGATGATCGAGTCCGAGAGATCGTTTTCCTACCTGCCCGAAGGGGTAGGCGGTTTCCCACGGCGAGCGGGTATCGAAGAACGCTTTGACCTCTTCGCCCGTAGCCAGGCCGACATCCCTGGCGTGAAGTTCCTTGCCAGCGCGGTGTCCTTCGTGCGGGATCAGCTGGGGTTGGATGGCGGCGATTTTCTCTACGAGATGTGCGCCGGCATCCTGGCCTGTAGCTATCCGGTTCCAGACCGGATGCTGCGGTTATCGGAACAGATCGTCAAGCAGTACATCCGAAAAGAGATGATAGGCAACTATCCATTTTCCGGCGACTACGATTTGTATGCTGTTGAAGGCGGCACGGCCGCCATGACCTACCTGTTTAACTCGATGAAAATCAACCACCTGCTCAGGGCCGGTGACGTCATCGCGTTGGGCAAGCCGATTTTCACGCCCTACATCGAAATTCCGGAACTGTCGGAGTTCGGCTTGACCGAGCTGGCCATCGACGCTGACGCCACGAATGGCTGGCAATACCCCGAGAAAGAACTCGACAAGCTGCGCGATCCCAAGGTGAAGGCATTCTTCCTGGTGAACCCCAGCAACCCGCCTTCGGTCAAGGTCAGCGACAAGAGCCTGCAATACCTGGCCGGCATCGTGAAGGAACGGCCCGACCTGATCATCCTTACTGACGACGTCTACGGCACGTTCGCCGACAATTTCGTTTCGCTCTTCGCCCTGTGTCCGCACAACACCTTGCTGGTGTACTCGTATTCCAAGTACTTTGGCGCAACGGGTTGGCGCCTGGGCGTGATCGCTGCGGATAAATCGAATGTCTTCGACGCGAAGATCGCGCAATTGCCGCAGCAAGAGCGGGACGCTTTGAACAAGCGCTACGCGTCCATTACCACCGAACCCGAGAAGCTTCCCTTCATCGACCGAATCGTGGCCGACAGCCGCACCGTGGCGCTTAATCACACCGCCGGCCTGTCCACGCCGCAACAGGTGCAGATGGTGCTGTTCTCGCTGTTTTCGCTTATGGATACGGCGGAAAGCTACAAGAACGCCATGAAGCGGCTGATCCGCGGGCGCAAGGCGGCGCTCTACCGGGGCATGGGCGCCGCGCCTGGCGACGTGGACGAGAACGTGGTTGATTACTACACGCTCTTGGACGTGGAACAGATGAGCCGGGAAGTCGGCCCGGGCTTCGTTAAATGGTTGCTGGCCTCGATCAAACCGCACGAGTTGCTGTTCAGGCTGGCGGAAGAGGCGGGCGTCGTGCTGCTGCCCGGCAAGGGCTTCGGCACGCTTCACCCGTCCGGCCGCGTATCGCTTGCCAATCTGAACGAACAGGACTACGTAAAGATCGGCCAATGCGTGCGCAATCTGAGGGACGAGTACCTAGAACGCTATCAGCAACAACATGGCGGTGCGGGGAAATCCAGCTAGTCGGCTCGCGACGTGCGTCGAAGCAGGATTTTCGTCGGGACACCACCAAACGCGGGAGCAGAGCGCGATGCCGGCGCTATCTGGTAGCGCCGGTAATCGCAGATTGCGCGCGCGGTGGAGCTAAAGAGGCAGGGGCTTCGGATAGCAAGCCCAGGCCGCCGAATACAGCGTGCACGATTTTCATGCGCGCAGCGGCATCCGCGCTTTTCTTGACGTCAATGTTGAGCGCGAAATCGAAAACCTTTTCCTGCCGTTCCAGGTAGCCTACGAGCCAGCCCGTTTGCGAACGCCTCGTCATGCTATTGGACCGTGACGTGCGCCCGATCGATGACGGTTTTCCATTTGTCGAGCTCGGCGTCGACGAAGCCCGTGACCTGTGGCGGCGAGACCTTGCCCGGCGTGGCGTTGTTGTCGTTGAGCCAGTTGATGTTGGCGTCGGTGTTGGTGCTGTCGGTGCGCCGAGCCGCCCACGCATGGCATGTATCGACAGTGCCTGCGTCCCTCCGGAACAGCGTTGACGTGCTCTCTTTTATTGCGTGTGCACGGATTCAGGCAGGGTCATCGTGAAAGCCTCGCCCCTCCTGGGCGAGCTTGACGATGAGATTGGCCGGCTTCCAGTATTGGGTACCGTGCACGGCTTCATACTTGCGCAGGCCCGCCAGAATGGCGGGCAGGCCGATCTGGTCCGCATAGCACAGCGGGCCTCCCCGATAGGCGGGAAAGCCGTAGCCTTTGAGCCAGACGACGTCGATGTCGGAGGCGCGTTCGACGATATTCTCTTCCAGGATATAGGCGGCTTCGTTGATCATCGAGTACAGGCAGCGCTCCAGGATTTCCTCGTCGGAGATCTGCCGCGCTTGTCTGCCTGAGGCGGCGCGGTGTGCGGCAACGAGTGCTTCGGCAGCCGGTGATGGGGTGGCCTTGCGGTCGCTGTCATAGTCGTAGAAACCGCCCTGGGTCTTTTGGCCCAGCCGGCCGGCGGCGACCATGCGGTCCAGCATGTCGCATTCGCGCTCGCGCGGCGTCAGGCGTTGCAGGCGGCTCTGGCGATTGCGCCAGCCCACGTCCAACCCTGCCAGATCCGCCATGGCGAACGGCCCCATCGGAAGGCCGAAGTCGCGCAGCACACCGTCGATCTGAAAGAACGAGGCGCCTTCCTGGAGCAGGAAATAGCTTTCGCGCGTACGCTTGGCCAACATGCGGTTGCCGACGAATCCGTCGCAGGACCGCACCAGCACCGCGACCTTGCCCAGGCGGCGGCCCACGTCCATGACAGTGGCGCACACGTCGTCCGAGGTGACGGAGCCGCGCACGTTTTCCAGCAACTGCATGACGTTGGCCGGGCTGAAAAAGTGCATCCCTACCACGTCCTGGGGCCGCTGAGTGGCGCTCGCGATAGCGTCGATGTCCAGGAAAGAAGTGTTTGAGGCCAGGATGGCGCCGGGTTTGCAGACCCGATCAAGCGTCTTGAATATCTCGTGTTTAAGCCCGATTTCCTCGAACACCGCTTCAATGACCAGATCCACGTCGGCCAGATCCTCGAAGCGCGTGCTGCCCTGTATGCAGGCGAGACGCTGTGCGACGTCGTCTGCGCTGAGCCTGCCGCGCCGCGCGGAGTTGGCGTAGTTTTCTTTGATGCGCGCCATGCCCTGGCTGAGGCGCTCGGCGTCTTTCTCCAGCAGCACTACGGGTATGCCGGCGTTGGCGAAGCACATCGCAATGCCGCCGCCCATCGTGCCGGCGCCTATCACCGCCGCCCGGTTGACGGACCTGGCCTTGGCCGCAAACGGGGGCTTGTGCAATTGACGTTCGGCCACGAAGGGGTGGTGGTTGACGACTGGCGTGCTGGTGGTGGTGCTCATGATTGTGTCCGCGGTTTCAACGATTACAGGGTGGCGCGCGATCCGAGAATCGCCGTGACCTGGCTGGCCAACTGGCCGCCATTGCCGTGGGCCAGGGCCAGATTGGCGCCGTCAACCTGCCTGGCGCCTGCGGAGCGCCGGATCTGGTGCACCGCTTCGATGGCCGCAAAAATGCCATACATACCCGGGTGATTGCAGGACAGGCCGCCGCCGTTGGTGTTGACCGGCAGTGCGCCACCGGGCGCGGTCACGCCTGATGCCACGAACGCGCCGCCTTCGCCCTTGGCGCAGTAGCCCAGGTCCTCAAGAAACAGAATCGGGTTGATGGTGAATGCGTCATAGAGCTGCAAGACGTCGATGTCTTGCGGTGCGACGCGCGCCATCTCGAAGGCGCGTTGGCCGGATTGCACGGCACCGGTGACCGTGAGGTCTTCCATGCTTGAAATTTGGCGATGCGTGGTTGCCGCGCCGACACCCAGGACATAGGCCGGCGTGTTGGCAAATTCCGGCACGCGCTCAGCGGCGACCAGAATCATCGCTCCGCCGCCGTCCGTCACCAGGCAGCAGTCCCGCAGCGTGAGCGGGTCGGATATAGGCCGGGAATCCAGAACGTCGGCGATGCTCAGGGGGCCGCGCTCGTGCGCGGCAGGATTGAGCTGCGCCCATTGGCGCGCGGCGACCGCGACGCTGGCCAGCTGCTCGCGCGTGGTTCCGTACTGGTGCATGTGGCGTGCGGTCGCCAAGGCGTAGCCACTGATGGGGTTGCGCGGCGAATACATCGCCTCCCAGGGCGCGGGTTCAGTCAGGGTGGTCAGCTTGCCGCCCGCCGACAGTTGGTTCGACCCATAGCAAATGCAGGCCACTTTGCACAGCCCGGCTTGCAGGGCAAGCGTGGCCGACAACAGGTGGGCCAGAAATGAGGAGCCGCCGATGTTGGTGCCGTCCATATAGGTCGGATGGATGCCGAGATACTCCGCCACGGACAGGGCGGGCATGAAATGCGTCAGCGTGGACGTGAACAAGCCGTCGATCTGGTCCACACCGATGCCCGCATCGGCCGCCGCCGCCTGAACGGCGATGCCAAGTTGATCCAACGCCGAGAACCCGGGGCTGTTCCAGCCAGGGGTGGTGCCGACCCCGACAATTGCCGAGGCCCCTCTTGTACTAGTAGCCATCAAGTCATTCCAATTAACAGGCGTCGCGCGGTCAGCCCGCGCGCACAGACACCACACGCGGTGAGCCCGCGCGCACAGACACCACGCGCGGTCAGTCCGCGCGCACGAACACCACGCGCGGCACGCCAGAGGACTGGCGGCGCACTTCTGCACGGACTCGCATGCCGATCGTCACCGCAAGGGGATCGATGTCGACAACGGTACTCATCAGGCGCGGCCCTTCTTCAAGGTCCACCAGGACGACGCAGTAATTTCCACCCCGTTCGGGGCGTTGGCGCACGACGGTGGTCGAATAGATGGTGCCGCCGCCACTGGCCGCTTCCCAGCGCAGGCGTCCGCCGCCATAAGGGGAGATGGCCCGAGGATAGAAAACGGCGCGGCCGGTGGTTTCGCAGCGCTGAATCATGAACTGCCCTTGTTCGAGCATGCGCTGGAAGTACTGCTCCGGGCCGACTGCCTCGTCGCCCGCTGTGTGTGTGCTGTTAGAGGAATTCTGCACATTCGCCTCCCAAGATTCTTGGCCCCGGCCGGCCGGCAGGCGGACGGGGCATACACCCGTTGGGTGCATGGCTTGTCTGCTGGCGATGCCACGACGCGGGATTGATCTTAGGGGGGCGACCCGTCTCGGGACAATTAACTAATTTTGACGAGGGTCATAGCGATTGAGCATAGCTGGCCCGTGGCCCGGTGCGTGCCGGGTCCGCGTGCAGAGGGGGTACGCGAAGGGTGTACGCGGACGTTGCAGGCAGAGGGATGTACTCAATCAGCCAGCCAGCGTACGCCGACGTACTCGAACTGTTTGATGTAGGGCTCGAGCAGGCGGATCAGCTCGGCGTGCAGCACATTGACGATGCGGGGGTTGCGGTTCAGCACGGCGGTGCCGATGATCACGGTGCGTTGCAGCGTGGGGCTGATGATGGGCGCGCCTTCGATGCGTTTTTCGGCCAGCATCGTCATGATGGGGATGACGGGCAGGATGGTGTAGCCGACGCCGCGTAACACCAGATCAAGAATGACCGCGGTGCTGTCCGACTCGGCAACCAGATTCAGGTTGACGCCAAGGATGGTGCAGGCGCGGTCTATCACGTTGCGCAAGCTGCGCGCTTCCGGCACCACCATGGGCATTCTGGAGACGGCCTCGAGCGTCATCGGGGTGTCTTCGGATAATCCGGATCCCGGCAGGCCGAAGACGTAGATGGGCTCGGAATAAGCGGGCGAGGTCTGCAGAAGTTCGGATTGCAGATAGTCGCCCATCAGGCAGATATCAAGCTTGCCGCCCTCCAGCCCCTCTTGCAGGAAATCCGAAAAGCCGGTGGCGATGCGCACGCGCAGATTGGGATACTGCTGCTGCAACGCGATGACGAGCGGGCCGGCAAGCGGGGCCGCCAGGCCGGGCAGCATGCCGATGGACACCGTGCCAAGCAAATCCGATTTTGCAGCGCCGATGTCGGCCCGGGCTTCATTGAGCCCCTTAAGGGAAACCCGCACCTGATCGACAAACCGGCGGCCTGGCACCGTCAGCACCATTCCAAGCCGGTTGCGCTCGAAAAGCGCAGTGCCCAGTTCGTCTTCCAGTTGCTTGAGCTGCCGGGACAGGGCGGGCTGCACAACGTGCAGCAGTTCCGCCGCCTTGGTGAGGCTGCCGGTTTCCGCGATCGCCAAAACCGTTCTTAATTGCCTGAGTTCCATTTCCGCCTGCTTTTATCGAGACACATGCCGAACGGCTATAGGGGTCAGAGAAAAATGTGAATTGTGCGGCTGTGGCACGACTCCTACCATCCTCACCAAGTTAACGACAACCGCCAGATCAAGCCGGGCTGCGATTGCGCGTATCCGCTTGCATGTTAATGCCTATCGGGGCCTGCCCGCGGGCGCGCCTCGTCTGGCAGGAACATGCAAGGGCTAGGGGCAGCAGCCGAAGAACTTGAGCATAAGAGTTAGAGCAAAGACATAGGATCGCTATGAAAAGAGTGTTGGTTGCCAATCGTGGCGAAATCGCCGTGCGAGTCATTCGCGCGGTGCGCGACCTTGGGTTGGAAAGCGTCGCGGTGTATTCCCAGGACGATTCAAACTCCAGGCATCGAATTGTTGCGGATACTTCGGTTGCGCTGACCGGCTCCGGTCCGGCGGCTTATATCGATATCGACGCCATCATTGCCGTAGCCACGGCCGAACATTGCGATGCTATTCATCCGGGGTATGGCTTCTTGAGTGAAAGGGCGGATTTTGCCCTGGCTTGCGATGCGGCGGGAATCACGTTCATCGGCCCGAATGCCGATCACCTCGCCCTGTTCGGAGACAAAGGCCGCGCGTTGCAACTGGCCCGCGAGTGCGGCGTGCCCGTCATGCCCGCCACGCCGGGCGGTGCAAGCCTTGCGGACGTCGAACGGTTCTTCGACGAGCAGGGCGGGGTCGGGATCGTCATCAAGGCGGTCGGCGGAGGCGGCGGGCGCGGGATGCGCGTCGTCAAGTCCAAAGCCGATATCGCCGAACGCTATGCCCGCTGCCGGTCGGAAGCCATGTCGGCCTTTGGCGTGGACGCACTGTACGCGGAACGTCTGGTCAATCGCGCGCGTCATATCGAAGTGCAGATTGCCGGCGATGGGGCGTCGGTGGTCGCGCTTGGCGATCGGGATTGCACGCTACAGCGCCGCTTTCAGAAAGTGGTCGAGATCGCGCCCAGCCCGGTGCTAAGCGCCCCGCTGCGCGCCGCCATTCTTGCCGCGGCAAAGAAAATGGCGGCCAAGGTGGAGTACCGCAGCCTGGGTACCTTTGAATTCCTGGTCGAAGAGAACGAGCACGGGGTGCAGACGGACTTTGTGTTCATCGAAGCCAATCCCCGGTTGCAGGTCGAACATACGATCACCGAGCAGGTCACGGGGGTGGATCTGGTGGCCTTGCAGATCGGCGTCGCGCAGGGTAAGCGCTTGGCCGAACTGGGCGTGGACCCGGCCAACCCGCCGGGGCTGAACGGTTACGCCATCCAGGTGCGCATCAATGCAGAATCGACCGATGCCACGGGCATGGCACGCCCGGCACACGGCAGGCTGGCGCGTTTTGAGCCGCCCGCCGGCCCCGAAGTGCGCGTCGACACCCATGCCTATAGCGGCTACGCGCCGGCCCCGGCGTTCGACACGCTGCTGGCCAAGTTGATCGTGTTCAGCAGCAATGACGATTTCTCGGGCGTGGTGCGGCGCTTGCGCCGCTGCCTGGCCGAGTTCCGCATTGCCGGTGTCGCGACGAATATCCATCTTTTGCAGGCGCTTGTGGCCCGCGAGGACTTCCTGTCGCAGCGCAACCATACGCGCCACATCGAGGCCATCCTAGGGGAACTGCTTGCAGCGGCCGAGCAGTACGCAAAGGAGCAGCAGGCCAAGGACAGCCTGATCGGGGATTCGGGCGGGCGCAGCGCGGCGGCGGCCAACTTGCCGCAGGCAGCGCAGGCCGCGCTGCCCGAAGGGCTGTCGGCATCGCGCGCGCCGCTAAGCGGCCGCCTGGTCGAGGTGTCCGTGAGCGCTGGCGCGGTCGTGCTCAAGGGCCAACCCATCGCCGTGATCGAAGCGATGAAAATGGAATACACCGTCGTCGCCGACTTCAATGGCAGGGTCGTCCAGGTGCCGGCCGCCAGTGGCGGCAACGTGCTTGAAGGCCAGATCCTGGTCTTGCTGGAACAGGAATCGAGTGGTGACGACACCGATGTCGTGACAGACGCGATCGATCTGGACGCGGTGCGCCCTGACCTGCAAGCCGTGCTCGACCGCCATGCGTCGCTTTACGATGACGCGCGCCCGCAGGCCGTGGCCAAGCGCCGTTCGCGGGGGCAGCGCACCGCACGGGAGAACGTGGACGACCTGTGCGATGAAGGCTCGTTCGTGGAGTTTGGCGCGCTGGTCATTGCCGCGCAGGCCACCCGCCGCAGCAAGGAAGACCTGATCGCCAACACGCCCGCGGACGGCATTGTCACCGGCATTGGCAACGTCAACGGCGATGCATTCGGCTACGACGGGTCGCTGACCGGGGTGATGGCCTATGACGCGACGGTGCTGGCGGGCACGCAGGGCAAACGCAACCACATCAAGACCGACAGGCTGGTGGAACGGGCCCGCCGCGACGAAATGCCGATGGTGTTGTTTGCCGAAGGCGGAGGCGGGCGCCCGGGCGATGTGGATTTTCCGTTCGTGTCCGGGCTATATCAGCCGTCGTTCGCCGCGCTGGCCGAACTCAGTGGCGAAGTGCCTTTGCTAGGCATTGTTTCGGGACGCTGTTTCGCGGGCAACGCCGCCTTTCTAGGGGTCTGCGATGTCATCATCGCGGACAAGAGCGCCAACATCGGCATGGCCGGCCCGGCGATGATCGAAGGCGGAGGACTGGGCATCTTCCGGCCGGAGGACGTTGGCCCCGCGCCGGTGCAGTTCGCCAATGGCGTCATCGACATCCTGGTCGACAACGAGGCGCAGGCCGTCGCGGCGGCGAAGCACTATCTGTCTATGTTCCAGGGCCGCACCAAGGATTGGGTGGCGCCCGACCCGCGCCACCTTCGTCATGTGGTGCCCGAGAATCGCCTGCGCGTCTACGACAGCCGCAAGGCCATCGAAGGCATTGCCGACGTAGGCAGCGTATTGATGCTGCGCTCGGGGTTCGGCCTGGGAATGCACACCGCGCTGGCGCGTGTGGAAGGGCAGCCTGTCGGGATCATCGCCAACAATCCGCATCACCTGGGAGGCGCCATCGACGCCGATGCGGCCGACAAGGCGGCACGCTTCATGAACCTTTGCGATATCCACGGCCTGCCCATCATTTCCTTGATCGATACGCCGGGATTCATGGTCGGGCCAGAGCAAGAGGCCAAGGCACAAGTGCGGCATGTGTCGCGCATGTTCGTGGTCGCGGCCAAGCTGCGCGTCGCCATCCTGGCAATTGCCTTGCGCAAGGGCTACGGCCTGGGCGCCATGGCCATGGCCGGCGGGGGATTTCGCTCGGCCAGCTGCGCGGTGTCGTGGCCAACGGGCGAATTCGGCCCCATGGGCCTGGAAGGGTCCATCCGGCTGGGCTTCAAGAAAGAGCTTGAGAATGTCCCCGAGGGGCCACAGCGCCAGGCGCTTTACGACGAGTTGGTGGCTCGCGCCTACGATCGCGGGCACGCCATCAATGTCGCGTCCACGACGGAGATCGACGCAGTCATCGACCCCGCGCAGACTCGCACGTGGATACGCCAAGGCATCGCGTCGGCCTCTTTGCGCGCCGGCCGGGCCCGTCGCGCCTTTGTTGATACCTGGTGATCAAGGTGAAGTCCGTTGGAACAGGTTGCGACGATGCATACATCTGAAAGCCGGCTCGCCTTCGCCGGGGTGCGCGTGCTGGAAATCGGCTGCGGTGCGGCAGTGGCTTATGCCGGGAAGCTCTTTGCGGATTTTGGCGCCGAGGTCATCAAGCTGGAGGACGCCGACGGCGACATGCTGCGCCGCCTGCCGCCCCTGTTGAACGAGGCCAACGACGAGCCCGCAAGCGCCTTGCATGCCTGGCTCAATACCAACAAGCGCAGCGTGGCACGACAAGGAAAGACAGGCGCGGATGCCGCGTGGCTGTCACGGATCGCGCGGACATGCGATGTGATTCTTGACGCCCGCGCCCTGGACGAAGGCTTAGAGGTCCTGACGCGCCCCGCCTACGCCGGCGATGGGAATGACGGCCAGGGCAATGTGCCGATCGAAGTCTGTCTGACCTGGTTCGGCGAGTCCGGGCCGTACCGTGGCTTCGCGGGGACCGAGGCCGTGTGCCGCGCCCTGGCCGGCGCGGTGTATTGCAGTGGCGCACAGCAGGGGCCGCCCCATCTGCCGCACGACATTCAGACCGCCATTGCCGCCGGTGTCGCCGCATTCTCCAGCGCGACCGCCGCGCTGCTGGGACGATCCGACGGCAGCCGGCGTTATCTGCTGAGCATCCATGAGATTGCGTTTTCGCTGGTCGAGATGGAAGCCGGCATGGTGCAGGATGGTCGGCATCCCTTGGCCAGGCTGGGGGTCAACCGGTTCTGCACGACGCATCCGGCCGGCATCTACGAGACCAAGAAGGGCTGGATTGGGCTGTTCGCCCATACCGGCCCGCAGTGGGCTGCGCTGTGCGCGGCCATCGGCCACCCGGACCGGGTAGCGGATCCGCGGTTTGCAAGCGGGCCGACCCGTATGGTCCATGCCGACGAAATCGATGCGTTCCTGATTCCCAGTCTGCGCGCCAGGACAGCCCAGGAATGGTTCGATGTGCTGCGCAAGGAAAAATTTCCCGCTGTCATCGTGCCGACCATGGCAGAACTGCTTGAACAGAGCGTGCATCGCGAACGCGGCGCTTTTGTTCCCGTCACGGTCGGGGCGGCCAAATTCGAGGGGCCGGTCGTTCCGCTGCCCATGGGCGATGCGGGCCCCTTGCCGGGCGGTAAGGCAGCGCGTCTGGACGCTGACGGCCCCCGCTACCGCGACGTGCAGAGCCTGACGCCGGCCGCCGACTTGACCCCGGCTGCGCCGGGCGCGCTGCCCTTACGAAACATCCGCGTGGTCGATCTGACGATGGGGTGGGCCGGGCCATTGGCGGCAAGGACGCTGGCGGACTTTGGCGCGGAAGTCATCAAGGTTGAAAGCACGCGCTATCCGGACTGGTGGCGGGGCACGCATTACACCGATGAGTTCTATCAGGAAAAGCTGTACGAAAAGAACTCGAATTTTGCGCTGATGAACCGCAACAAGCTGGGCATCACGCTTGATCTGACCCGCGCGCAAGGGCGTGCGGTCCTGCTCGATCTGGTGGCCAAGGCCGATATCGTCATCGAGAACTACTCGACCGAGGTGTTGCCCAAACTTGGGCTGGACTACGCCGTGCTGTCCCAGGTCAACCCGCGCTTGGTCATGGTGTCCATGCCGGCATTCGGGTCGGGCAATGAATGGAGCACGATCAGGGCCTATGGCGGCACGCTGGAGCAGGCCAGCGGCCTGCCCCATCACACCGGTTTCGCGCAGGACCCTCCGGCGCTGACCTCCTACGCCTATGGTGATCCCGTGGGTGGCTTTAACGGGGGGGCGGCAGCGTTGTTGGCGCTGTTCGTGCAGCAGCGCTCGGGCAAGGGCCGCCACGTCAATCTGTCTCAGGTGGAATGCATGCTGCCCATGACAGCGCCGTTCGTCATTGAACAGTCGGTGCATGGCACTACCACGCCCCGCATCGGCAATGCACATCCTCTTCATGCCCCGCAGGGTATTTACTCGTGCGCGGGCGATGACGCCTGGGTGGTGGTGAGCATCACGAGCGATGCGCAATGGCAGGCATTGCTGGCGGTCATGCAGGCAACTGATCTTGCCCGGGACCCTGCTCTGGAGAAGGCGGCCGGCCGACGCACCCGACACGAAGAGATAGACCGCAGGATCAACGCATGGACCCGCGCGCGCTCCGCGCAAAGCGCAATGGCGGAACTGCAACAGGCGGGCATCAGCGCAGGAGAAGTCAAACCGGTCTGGACGCTGCTCGATGACCCGCATCTGAAGGCCCGTGAGTTTTTCAAGGCGACTTCCCGGCCTTATATCGGCGAGTTTCTGGCGACCACGCCCTGGTTCAGGGAGCCGGACGCTACGGTCGCGGCGGTGCGTCCGGCGCCTACGCTCGGGCAGCACAATGGCGATGTGTTTTCGCGCGTGCTGGGCATGAGCGTGGATCAGCAACAGTCGCTGGAGCGCGACGGAATCATCGGAAGCACCGCAACCAGAAAGGCGGCCTGACAAGCCCCGCAAGCACGACGCAATGCACAAGACCTAACCTCGTGGAGACAAAAAATGGCTACATCCGATTCCCGCCGTCACTTCCTCATCACTTCCGCGCACCTTGCCGTGGCTTCGGCATTGGGCTTGGGGACTACCGCCGCGTTCGCGCAGGACAAGGCATGGCCCACCAAAGCCATCAAGATCATCGTGCCGTTTCCGGCCGGTTCAATCACGGACACGATGGCTCGCCTGCTGTCGGACTCTTTGTCCAAGACGCTCAAGCAGCCCGTCATCGTGGAAAACAAGGGCGGCGCCAATGGATCGATCGGGGCGGCCGAGGTGGCCCGTTCGGCGCCGGATGGCTACACGCTGCTGGCCACCAACAGCAGCAGCATCACCGTCAACCCCTTGATCTACAAGAACTCCCCGTACAAGACCAAGGATTTCGCGCCCATCGCCCTGGTACTGGACGCGCCGTTCATTCTGAACGTCAACCCCGAATGGGCCAAGAAGCACGCCATCGCGTCGGTCAAGGACCTGGTTGAGTACGCCAAAAAGAATCCGGGCGAGCTCACCTATGGGTCCGGAGGCCAAGGCAACCTGGCCCATCTGGCGTTTGCGCAACTGAGCAACGACACGCAGTTCAAGGCAACCCATGTCCCTTACAAGTCGGCCTCGCAAGCAAGCATGGCGGTCATGGCGGGCGAGGTGAACACGTCTTTCGATACGCTGGCCAGCGCACCGCAAGTGGCAGCCGGCAAGTTGAAAGCCCTGGCGGTCACGCAGAAGCAACGTATTTCCCAAATGCCGGATATCCCCACGATGGCCGAGGCAGGCTATCCAAACATCGACGTCACTTTCTGGCTGGGCCTGTTCGCCCCGGCAGGCACCCCAGCCCAGATCGTCGACACCTTGTACGAGCAGTCCAAGCTTGCGATGGAGCAGCCCGCTGCCAAGACTTCACTGAGTGCGCAGGGTAGCGTCGTCATGAGCAATCCAAAGGAATTGTCCACGCGCATCGGGCGTGAGGTCGATCAGCTGTCTCATGTCGTCAAGCGGGAGAATATTGTCATCGATTAAGGCGAGCCCGGCGCGGCGGACGCCAGCCAGGCGTCTTGCCGCCGGTTTGGCGGGCAAGGATTGGGGTGGTGGGGCTGCACGCTGCTCTGGTTTCGTGCGAAGGGGACGCTGTCCGCTACCGACCCAAGGCTGCCATCTAGAGATAAGCACCAGATACGTTCCTGGGCTGTCGGACGCTCGAACTGGCTGTTTGCCGGTTCGTTGCGGGGTGGCCGGAGAGCAGCGGCAATCATGAGTCTGATCTCCCCCTTTGCCCTAGTAGTTCAGACGATCGTACAGTTCGGCCTTCCTGAACGACGGCAGGTAGATGGAGCCATAGGTCTCCAAGGCGTCCACTCGATAAGGGATGAAGTCTTTCAATAGCTGCTCTTTCACGCTATGCACCCACCTGATTCCATCAGAGATCGCGTCGTCGGAGTAGATCCTGTCGGCATCGATATTTCGAGTTCCTAGCACTTCCTTCCGCAGAGCAAGGAGGCGGTCTATCGGCTCGGGATGAGTCTTGGGCGCGCCCATAGAAGGATTGATGTAGTCAGAGACGGCGTACAGCAACTCGAGACCAAGGAAGAACCACGTCGACGCGTTAAGTCGACCGGCAAGTTCTTCTTCATCGAGCTTGGCATGTAGAAGCGCGCCTACATCAGCTTCGAACTCTTGATGCTGTCTCGGCGTGTAGTAGCGAGCAGAACTGTGGGCGGGTGTCGGAAAAACCCCGAGCGGCGCCTGCTGCACCGAGTTCGCGTTCAGATGTCCGAGCAGTAGATGTGCATACTCATGCCCGACAACGAACTGCAACTGATCTTCAACGAGTGTGGCCATGCGACCATGAACTTCTTCTGGAAGCTGACCTCGCGGGTCAAGGTCAAAGTCTAATGCCTCTGTGAGGAACATCACTCTTAGCGAGATCATCAGGGCTGCCATGCAGTCGTCCATGGGAATATCATCCCGCGCAAGCAAGAAGACATTCATGTAGTAGAGATAGATTTTCAGGGCCTCCGAAACCACGATGAAATCGCCGTGAGGCGAGCGAATACATGCGCCATTTGGCTCACGAAGAAAGGCCATTCCGGCTGGAACGCCTTCGCACGCAGCGCGCATCTCTTCTGGCAACGCATTCAGATACCGCTCGAACGCAGCCGTCTCAAAGTGCGATGAAAGTGACCAACCCTTCGGCTGACGCGTCCGCCGCTCAAGGAAAACTCGCTTCAAGCGTGGACTGTCGGCAATGGCATCTGCTCTGAGTACGAGTAGGTGATCTGCGGCACTTGACGGCATTTCAATACGCCTGATTTCTTCTATCGTACAAATCGGATAGTGAAACGTCAGTTCGGGCTTGATTCCAGCAACCTCCTTGCGTGCAAAGCTTGATTGCAAGTGGATTGCAAAGTTCTCGCCAAAGTATGAGCGGCGCCGAATAGCCGATGGGTCAGGATGACTTAAGAGTTGCTTCTTGAACTCGGCGCACAGGCCGTCGTAGCGCTCCGGGTCTTGTTTGCGTCGAATGATCTCGACGCTCACAACATCATGCTCGGGGTTCAAACCAAACTCAGTTTGGATGACTCGGTCGATTTGGTCTATCGAGGGTTCTTGCATCTTGCTCATATGTTGAGACCCGTATGCTAGCGGACTGTAGAATTTTTGTGGGAATGCATTCGTCTTGAAGATGATAGAACCTATCAACTGACGTTAAAGGACTTCGTGTATCTAAACAAGCGTTTTGATCAGGCGGGCATTCAGGGAAGATATATTGACCAGCTGCTCGACCTCATTCGCCCCGATAAATTTTCCGGAGCCGTTGCCAGCGGTATGTTGGCCAGGCTTCCACAGGCTGCTCATGGCCGGCAAGCGACCGCTCGCCGGCCGGGATGCATCAAACCTCTGTTTGTTCAGCCATCTCAAGAGCATCGTCGACCTCGATGCCCAGGTAGCGAACTGTGCTTTCCAGCTTCGTATGCCCGAGCAGCAACTGTACAGCCCGAAGATTCTTCGTCCGACGGTAGATCAGCGAGGCTTTTGTACGGCGCATAGTGTGGGTTCCATATGCGGTATCGTCGAGGCCAATCGATGCGACCCAGCGATGCACAATCCGGGCGTACTGCCGCGTCGACAGATGCGGCGACGTATGCAAACGGCTCGGAAACAGAAAATCTGCCGCCTTTAGCCCTCGCGTCTCGATCCATGCTTCAACGCTCTCACGGGTTTGCTCCGTGATCTCGAATTGCACCGGACGCTGGGTCTTTTGTTGCATGACGGTGGCTCTCGCGGCCACGTGGCTTCCGTGACGGATGTCCTGCACCTGCAATCGCGTGAGATCGCACGCTCGAAGCTTGCTATCGATTGCGAGATTGAACAGTGCGAGTTCCCGGACGTTCGACGCCATCTGCAGTCTCGTTCGGATTGCCCAAATTTCTCCTAGCTTTAGAGGTGGCTTCTGCCCGGTGAGTTTGCCCTTGTTCCACGGCACACGACGGCCAACGGTGACATTCGCGGATTCCATGACACTCTCCTTTCGCGTAAAGGGAGATTCAGTGTGCCGCTACGGAGGGGCGCTATTGACCCTGAAGAGACATACCTCGACAAGATCTCGTCAACACAAGCTGCCAGTCTTTCGTAGCTCGGCCCCGAGACGTTTGAAGCTACTATGCCAAAACAATCAGCACCCGTACTGGATGCTTTAAACCAGCTCAGCGTTTCCTCCGTTCATGGCTAGATTATTTCCAACACTCGATCACACGGAATTTCGCAGCCAAGGCGAATTCACCCTCTTTCAGGAACTGGCGGAACTCGACGATGGGTTCACCGTCATTCACTCACTTCCTTGGCTGCGAGGCAGGACCAAGCGGGTGTACTCGCAAGAGGTGCAGAAGTACCTGCAGGTCTCCTTGGAAAAGAAGCACCTGTCCGGAGAAGTGGACTTCGTAATCCTGCATGCGGAACTGGGTATGCTTTGCATCGAGACGAAGTCGGGTCTGTACAAGCCTTCGGGTGTTCGATTCATTCACGAACGTGACGGATACGAAATCGATCCCCTGACTCAGGTCAAGGACAACACTTTCGTCCTCGCCGAGATGCTGCAGTCGTGGCAGATGAAGTGTCCGGTCGGCTACGCAGTACACTTTCCGGACTTCGATATCGAGAGCTCACAGATCGCCAGCGCGTACGTGCCGCTCGGCCGGCCGCTCCCCGACGGCATCCTGATCCTACAGAAGCATCGTCGGGACATACCTTCGCGCATCGTGCAACTGATGGCGCACTGGAAGACCGCACTGAACTATGGCAGCCAGAACAACTTCAGTCGTGAAATCGATCAATTCCTCGACGCCGTCTGGCCGCGGGAAGCGCGGGAGGGACATCTCGGACGCAAGATCGTTGCTGACGGCGAGTTGTGGCTTCGATTAGACGACAAGCAAGCGAATCAAGTGACCTTGTGCCTCGACTCCGATCGGAGGCTGATCGCGGGTTTCTCGGGCAGCGGCAAGACGCTCATTGCGCGCTCCCTTGCCGAGCAGTTCGCGTCTCAGGACCTCAAGGTACTCTTCCTTCTGAAGAACCGTCAGATCACGCAGAAGGTGGCCGCTCAATTGAACCATCTCGACCAGGCGGTCACAGTTCAGACCTTCCATTCCTACTGTGAGTCCCTGGGCACACGGAACAGGGACAGCAGCTCTGGCGAGACCAACTATGACGAGCATTATCTTGCCCTGCGTGGGAAGGTAGATCGCCAGTACGCGGTGCTGATCGTCGATGAAGCCCAGGCGCTCAACGAGGCGGATCATTTGGCGCTGCACGACCATTTTTCGAATGCGCGCAAGTTCGTCTTTGCTGATGAGCTCCAGGTGCTTCCCGGTATCGAGAAGGGCAGCTTCTATCGATTCCTAGAGGACACCTACGGAGAGCGATTCTTCTATCTGGCGACGGTCTACCGGAATCCCGGAGGCATTACTCAGGCGATGGTGGACATGCGACCGCCACGGCATGAGGTGAACTGCCCTCGTCCGATCGCCAAGGAGGACTTGTCCAGAGGCATCAGTTGGGATGTTTCCAAGAGGATCCAGACCTTGACGGCGGAGCTCTCGAAGGCCGGTGTCATGAGGCAGGACATGATCGTGCTCAGTCAGTTCTCCTCGTCACTTGAGGGGATTGATGTCTCACAATCCACAATCTCGGCGTATCGCGGCATGGAGAAGCCCGTCGTCATCGTCGTGGCGGGTATCGACATGGATGACACCACATTGGCTTGCGCTCTCGGGCGGGCAACCACGCGCGCTTACATTGTCGTGCCCATCGAACTGATCACATGCCTGAGCCGCGTGAAGTCGGATTTCCTGCGCAAGGGCTTGGAGACCATCGATCTCGCATCGCTGCTCGAACAGGATGAACGTGATCCGGAACCACGAATCATCACCAACAGGGTGAAGAAATACGCAGGCTTAGTCGGAAGACACGAGATTTTCGGTGAAGGATTCTCCTATGCAAGTCGATGGAGGCGATGGGTCTATGAAGGTGGAGCTAGATGGAGCAACCGTGGAGTTCAGCTCTGGGGCTGGTGGCTCTCACTAACGACAAGCCTTCCCATCTCCGGGATCGACCCTGAGCGTAACGAGCCGACCGGATGCTATCTCCACCACTGCGTCGAATGCAACACCATGACACCGCATATGGCGTTTCGTACATGTTTGACTTGCCTGGCCGTACCATTGGACGAATCCAGGGCCACTGAGATCGTCCTGCAGGCGGCCGAATTTTGCATCGCGCGGTCAGGAACGTGGGGGCAATCTCTGATTAAAGTGGCGGCATTGGTCGGTGATTTCCAATTTCCTCGCTCTAATGACGCTGTGCATGGGCAGACTGAAATACCTGTCCTGTTCCTCGCCACTACGATCGTCGAGTTTCGGATGCGCCAAGGGGCGACAGTTGCCACCAAATCCCAGATTGAGCAGTGGCTGCGAGAGATGTTGGTGGCCAGCGATTTAGATGGATCAATCGAGAGCCTTGCGGGCCGCACGATCAGTAGTCTCTGCGCCCAGAAGCTACTGCTGAGAATTGGCACTGGCCAATACCGCCTAACGGATCTTCAATAGCCTCGAAAGCGGGACTCCTTGAGTCCCGACCTGTTTGTTCATATTGTGCGGTATCAAGCCTTCGACAGGTCCGCGTCCGTCAACAGCAGTTGCCAGATCCCTTCGCCCATAGCGGCGAAAAAACCGTGTTGAGTAAGACCGGCGAGGCCACTGCGATGGTGCAGATTTCGGTTCGAATCTTCTGTAGCCATGAGTGTGGCGCGGAAGTGCCAACAAGCAGCCGATGGCGAGTGGCCGTTCTTGGCCGGAAGCCGCCGTGTCCCGAGTCATGACGCATCCCAGATTACCTCGAGCCGCAGCTTGGTTTCCTCGCTCAGGGAAAAATTTGACGCTATGTGATCTATTTTCGGAAAATTCCTAGTTAGATGAACCATCGGTTCCATTCGTCAATGATCCAAATACGGGTAGGTCATTGATTTCTACAGGATAGCGATGCTGCCTTGGGTGAACTTCGACACGGTGAATGGGCCGTCGCATCGCTGCACCAATCTCTGCAATATTCCCGTGCGCTAGCCGAACGTGGGAAAGATCCGAGAATCGAGATCGGCGGTACGGGGCACCGTGCTATTCAGCGGATTAAACCGGTCGATAAACCGGAATGAAGTCCGTTTGAAAAATTCATCAAATTAACCTATATCGTTGATTTTAAAGGAGAAATAAAACTGCAAACCGGCATTTAATCCGGTATCATACCGGGATGGATACCACGAGCATGGGCCCTATGGTCCCCGACGAGTCATCGCGACTCCTCGATGATGACATCTTGCCGCTTATCGCCGAAGCCAACTTACTCGCGGGCCAGATTCGTCCACTTCTCCGGGACTCGATCGGTGATCTCATTCGCTCGATGAATTGCTATTACTCCAATTTGATTGAGGGTCACGACACTCATCCGCGCGACATTGACCGGGCTCTGGCCAACGACTTTTCTACCGAACCCAAGAAGCGTGATCTTCAGAAGGAGGCCGTTGCGCATATCTACGTCCAGCGGCTCATTGATACCGGGCGCGATCCCGATGCCTGGCCAGCATCCGCGGCATATGCGTCTTGGCTCCATGAAGCATTTTGCTCGCGACTGCCTCCCGAAATGCTGTTCGTTACTGACGAAAAAACTGGGGCGCGCCTGGAAATCGTTCCCGGCGAATGGCGCAAGCGAGACGTGCAGGTCGGACGGCACGTCCCGCCGCCACATGAAGATCTACCCCGATTTATGGCGCGTTTCGACGCGGCGTACGGATCGCCGCCGCTGAGCAAATCCCGACAGCTTCAGACCGTTGGAGCCGTCCATCATCGCCTGCTTTGGATACATCCCTTTCTTGACGGCAATGGCCGTGTCGCACGGCTGATGTCTCATGCCTTATTCAGACGCCTCGGGGTGGGCACCAGCCTTTGGTCAGTTGCCCGAGGCTTGGCGCGAGATGAAGGGCGGTACAAGTCTTTGCTAGCGCAGGCCGATAGACCGCGCGAAGGCGATCTCGACGGTCGCGGCAATCTGACGCAACGTGGGCTGATCGAGTTTTGCAAATTCTTCCTAGATTGCTCAGTAGATCAGATCCGCTTCATGAGTGGCCTGCTCGAACCGGCGACGCTGCTCACGCGCGTGGAAATCCACATCGAAGAGGAGGTGCGGGCGAAGCGCCTGCTCCCTGGCAGCTTTGCAGTTTTGCGCGAAGCTGTGATAAGTGGCGAGGTTGAACGCTCAAAAATTCCTTCGCTCACAGGCTACGGGGAGAGAGGCGCGCGTAATGTCACGGCCAAGCTGGTCGAGAGGGGGATGCTCACGGCAGCGACTCACCGCGCGCCCCTGCGTCTGGCCTTTCCCTCCGACGTCGCTGACCGGTGGTTCCCCAATCTCTACCCTGCAAACGCTGGATCCCGGACATGACGGATAAGAGCGTTGAACTCATCCGGCGGTTTTCGCCGATGTCGTCTCACTTGAAGGAGTGGGACTATTTGATGCCGGCCCCAGGCCGGTCTAAGCGATGGAACGAAATCGCGGACGAGTTCCGCGTCCTGATAATTGCGGATCCTGGAGCTGGCAAGACATTCGAAGCTCAGACTCGTGCGCGTCGGATCAAGGAGCGTGGCGACTACGCCTTCTTCATCCGGATCGAAAAAATCGACGCGACGTTCGATCAGTCGTTCGAAGTGGGGACTGCAGCCGAGTTCAACGACTGGCTCGCCTCAACGAAAGAAGCTTGGTTCTTCCTTGATTCGGTCGACGAAGCTCAGTTGGAAACGCCGCGCGCGCTAGAGAATGCTGTGCGTATTTTCGGAGCCAAGATCTATGCCGGCTTGGATCGCGCGCGCATCTTCATCACTAGCCGAGAGGACGCTTGGCGCGCGCTGCCTGATCAGACGTTGGTCGAGCAGAACCTCCCCTATGGCGAGCCGGCTCCCGACGAGGAAGACGACCGTACAGTCCGTGATACCGATCCTACGCTTAAGATGTATCGGCTCGCCGGTCTTTCCGAAGACGAGATCTCGCTCTTTGCGGGTCATTATGGCGTGAGCGACGTCAACGATTTCGTCGATGCGGTGAAGCGGGCTAACCTGCTGGCCCTCGCCGAGCGTCCCTTCGACCTAATAGGGTTGATTGAGGTGTGGGTTGCGGATCATCGGCTAGGGAGTCGCTTCGAAGTGCTGCAGCGAATGATCGCCTTGCAGATCAAACCGCGGTCGGCCGGAATTATCCCGCCTCGCCATAACGCTGCCAAGATGCGGGATGGGGCGTGCTTACTGGCTGGTGCCGTAACGATGACCGGCAAAACCGTCATCGGTTTACCCACCGGGCCCCATTCTGCCGATCGTATCGATCCGCGAACCTTACTGACGGGCTGGTCTGACGTCGAGATCGATACGCTCCTTCGGACCGGCTTGTTCGATGACATCGTTTATAACGGTGTCCGGTTTCGCCACCGGGAGATCCGCGAGCTGCTCAGTGCAGAATGGGCAAACGCTCTCATGAATCAGCCAGGGGCACGGGTGCGAGTCGAGAATCTATTCTTTCGCGAAAGTTATGGTGAGGAAGTCATCGTACCGAGAACACGCCCCATCCTGGCCTGGCTAATCTTGTTTGACGAAGCGATGCGAGACAAAGCTCTTACCTTGGCCCCGGAAATCGCGAGTGAAGGCGGCGACCCGTCTCGCCTGCCCTTGACGGTTCGCCAAGCCATGCTTCGCGATATCGTCGATCGCATTGCCAACGAAAGAGGAGGTTAAGGCTCATGGACAACAGTGCGATCGAACGCATCGCCGCTCCCGACCTGGCGCCCGACGCATTGGAGCTACTCGAAAAATATCGAGACAATGACGACGTTATCTTTTTTCTCGGGCGGCTTGTCTGGCAAGGCGAGATGACGAGCTGCGCGCCGGCACTTAAGCAAATCGCCGCGGACCCATCGCGTGGTAAATACGCGCGCATTGCCGCAATCCGAGGTGTCATGGCGGTAGGCGACAAAGCATTGAAGGATGAGCTCTTGACGATGATCGCCGAGGATTCCAATCCCTTGGATCGCGCCGTGATCTCCGAGATGGTCGATTGGGCCGCACCGACTGCGGTTGGTGTGGCGTTGGTGCTGCAAACTCTCGCCCACGCGGCGCCGTACAAGCGGTTCGGAGTGACCGGTCTGAGCGATTCCCTTCACCGGTTCGTCGACAAGCTACCGGTGATGGCAGACGCAGCTGAAGATCAACCGCTTGGACGCTTGGTTGAGGGTCTACATACCTTCTTCAGCCAGGAGCCTTTTGTGGAGCGTGGCATTGTCCACGTCTCGAAAGAATCCGCGTGGCTCATGCCGGTCGCACTGCACGCCGTAGATCGCTTGGTGGCCGCACGGTCCGCGCAAGCGCTCACGCCTGCGGCGCTTGCGGTGCTAAGTAGTTTTCCGGTCTTACGATATTGGCATAGCGGCGATTTCGACAACTATGAGAACGGGCTAGACAAAAACGTCCCTCGCTGGCCGGAACTTAATGATCTCCTTTACTGGACGTCGATCGCGGCATGCCGCGCGCAAAAGGCCGCGCAAGGTGAGACCTTGACTGACGATTGGCCGATTTCCCATCTCGGTCAATTCTGGCGATTTGGCTCGGAGGATTTCGAGCGTTGTCTCGACTGGATCACTACTAAAGAAGGGGACGACCGAGCCGTAGCGCTGTCGCGATGTGTCCAAATCTGTTTGGATAACGATAGACCATCGGCTTGGCTCGCGGCGCTGCGCACAGCCGTCGCAGACGACGTGGCGCTTGCCGAGATGCTGGAAGCGCGCCTTGATTCCAAACCATCGCCGGCGATGATTGAGAGGGCCGCGCAACAGCGGCGGTGGAAACTCAAGAGCGACATGCGTGAACGCAAGCAAAAGAAGGATCGCGGCGACTGGGTGCGCGCGCTCATGGCTAATCCTGATCGGGTGTTGCATCCTGCAGGAGTCGAGCCTGGGCAATTCAGCAACGATCAGTACCAGCTGCTCCTCACTGCTAGGAGCGATGGTGCGAACACGAGCCGCGATGACGGGGCGAATTGGAGAGCACTGATCCTCGAGTTTGGAGAGCCTGTGGCGCGCGCTTATCGCGATGCCGCGATCTCGCATTGGCGTATCTATTGCCCGACCTTGCGATCGGAGGGCGGCGATATCGGCTCGACGCCCTACTCGCTGATCTTTGCAATGAGCGGCCTTGCAATCGAGGCCACCGAAGACAGCGCCTTTGCTCACCGCCTGACCGAGAAAGAAGCGCGTCACGCTTTTCGCTACGTCACGTGGGAGGTAAACGGCTTTCCCGCGTGGTTTGAGGCGCTCTATCGTGCCTTTCCGAAAGCGGGATTCGAGGCCGTGGCAACTGAGCTCATCTGGGAACTCAACAATAGCAATGGCGAGCAGCCGCTGCACTATATCCTCCATGACATCCTCTATCACGCACCATGGCTGCACAGTGACGTCGCGCCTTTGATTCTGGATTGGCTGGGATCGCATGATGTGCTCAATGCCGTTGCGCTGGGCTACTGCTTGAGCATCGTGGCCGGCGGCAGTGTTGAGGCCGAATCCCTCGCGGATCTAGCGGCAAGGAAAGCTTCCGATGCTAAGTTGGCTGAGCAACGGCCCCGCTGGTTCTCGCTCGGGGTCGATACCAATCCGGCGGCGGCAGTTCCTGCCCTGGAAACTTGTCTTGAAGCACTAACTTCAACCGAGGCGTCAACGTTTGCTCAACTTTTCATTGTCGCTCTGCAGGGGGATCGTCACGGCGCGGGCACGCGTGTGGGCGCATATCGCAACGCTCGCGATCTGAAACGGCTCTACGTTCTGATGCATCGCCACATTCGCACCGAGGAGGACATCAACCGGGTCGGAAGTGGTGTCTATTCGCCGACGCTGCGGGACAACGCGCAGGACGCTCGGGACGCGTTGTTCAACATGCTCGTCGAGGTACCGGATTCAGAGGCGTACGCGGCGATCAAAGAGCTTGCCGACGAACATCCGAACCTCGACTATCGCCGATGGATGGCGAAGCGAGCGCAAGCACGCGCTACCCAGGATGCCGACGAACCGCTTTGGACGGTCGAGCAGATGCGTGATTTCTCAAACAAGATCGAGGACTGACAAGTTTGGGTAGGCTGGCGCGACCGTGGAAAACAAAATTCTTATTGGGATTAACTTACCATCGACATGCTTTGTAGGTCGGCTAAGCATTCCATGTTTGAGCACGGTGTACCAAGGACGTCGCAAACTGCCTTCGCTGGTCGTTCTTCGGCAACGAGGATGCGCGTGCAATCCACCTTCGGCGATGCATGACGTCGGCACCTTTCACACGATCTAGTTTCCCATCATCTCTTGTCCAGCAATTGCTGCAGCTCATACAGCATTGCCAACCTTTCTTGCGCCGACCGGCGGCGCATCCTCTTAGGCCCGGTTAACACTTAAATCACTTCTTGCCCCGTGTTAGTTAAGGCACAGCCATATACGTATCCAGTGTTTTAGGTGACGGTTTCCGGTTAGTCAGGGAGGGCATTGCAGCACCGACGATACGCTGGCTCATTGCTGTTGTCGAAGTGCAGGAGAGGTGGAATTATGTTCACGTAACTGGAACTGCCTTGGCCGTGTCCGCTGATCGGCAGGTCAATAGCCGGTTGCGGCTCCTAGCCGATGTCCGGTTCCGACCCATTGCTGCCGTTCGTGATTTGCCTGCAGACGTCTGCTGTGCCGCGACTACAGCAATCGACGATTTGCAGCCGACTTCACGCTATTTGACATAAACCAGTCGCCGGCGCACGTCGCCGACTGACGGCTTCGAAGACTGGTGTCGAGGGGTGCTGCGTTGGCGGCCCGCAGCTGCCGCCCCTAAACCACGGCATGTGGGCGGCTGGTGGAGCAAGGTACATTCATAGTTAGCTGCTCAGCTCAGTGTCTTCGAGCATCGGACGTACCGTAAGCAGATTCAGCCTCTCCCTTCGCACGGTCGCCTACCGAAAATCTGTAGGATGATGGATTTCTGACTACTACTTCCCAGCCTAAGATGAATACAACTTCATTAGTCCACCGGCTCGCGATCTACCTTGCAGCATACAAACACTATCTAGACTTCAAGACTCAAGCAGGGCTACTTGACGCTGCAGTTTTGGGCGAAGCGGTAGCGCTGGATCTCGCACGGATCACGTGGGGGTACACCGACCTGGAAAACCTGAATCTGAAGCACAACTTTCCCGCAGTCGATCTGGGCACCAAGAGCGGCGACTGCGCCATTCAGGTGACGGTCACGTCGAGTTCTACCAAGATTGTCGAGACGCAAGAGAAATTCTTCGAACACGGCATCATGAATACGTACGCTAAGTTGATCTTCGTCATTTTGGGGGAGAAACAGGCCAGCTACGACAGCCAGCGGATCGTTCGATCCCAAGGCGAATTCAAATTCGATCCCGAAAAGGACATCTACGATCTCAATGACTTGTACAACATTGTGGCCAAAAGCGGAGATGCGGCAAAGATCGAGCAGTTCGCTGATCGGATCGAGCAGGAGCTTTCGGACAAGATACGACCATTCTTGGCCGGCGTAGATAAGCCAGGTCAGAACCTACGCCGCCTTTTCGAGGCTCACGACGTTTCGATCGCCAACGCCGTCGAGCCGCTGAAGA
The DNA here is from genome assembly GCF_003600685.1 of Achromobacter sp. B7. Classification (NCBI taxonomy): domain Bacteria; kingdom Pseudomonadati; phylum Pseudomonadota; class Betaproteobacteria; order Burkholderiales; family Alcaligenaceae; genus Achromobacter; species Achromobacter sp. B7. The sequence continues at coordinate 4,309,609 of NZ_CP032084.1, read as the reverse complement.
AGTTCGGGATCACTCGCAGCATCTTTTCCAACAACACAAGCCTCTCTGAAGCAGCCGACTTGCACGTTGTGTCCTACATTGCTGATCAGTTCAGCGTCGCCAGCGACTGGATCGACGGATCTTACGGCCACATATACAACGGGCGGCCGGGCTCGGTTCCGCAGGACTGGCGTAGGTCTCTTGAGAAGTCGTATCAAGTCATACGGGAAGCAATCAGCAATTCAGAGGAGCTGATTCTTCTCATCCCCAGTGAAGTAGGTCTCAATTCTCTAGACCGCGTGAAAGACGTCGCTGACGTGAAGTCAGCGGACTACCAACACTTCTTCCTCGCTGCGCGAAAGACGAACGACTTCGGGGAGCACCGGTATCGCATGGCGATCAGCGAGCCACTGAGCTACAAGGGCACAAGGGACGGAATATTCTTAATCTTCCTCGCCGCGGAGATCCATGAAGCAATAACGCAAAAGACCATCTACATCAATGTCGTTGGTGTGCCAAGGGATGAACTATTGAGCTGCTACTCAGGTGATCGTTTTCTGGTCGACCTGGTACGGCACGCACCCACGCTGGGGAACCAACGAGACTTTCTCCAGGCCGCGAACAATGGGTTCATGACTCGAAGCATTGTTTCGCCGAGCACGGTCGGGGTCTTGCAGCAGATGCTGACAGACTACGCTTCGAGACATCAGCTACCGGCGAACGCTGTCGTGCATCAGTAGCCGACATGATCGTGTATCGGTAGCCGAGATGAAACAGAACAAGTATCAACAAGGAAAGCAGCGCTTCGTACCGGCGTGTTAACCGCCATCTTTGTTCTGCTTCAAAACGAAACGCCCCTCCGCTACGCTGCGCCGAACGACTGCATCTGGCCGGAAGCGGCCACTGACCGCAGGATCCTCCGGGCCTTCCACACAAGACAGCTTTCTTCTCTTACCGCTCCCAACCTGGAGCGGAGTGCCTCGAGACGTCTGTCGCCCTTGCCTAATGCCCTTTAGCAAAAGCCCCGAATCTGCGGGCTTGGCCTGTCGCGCCAATTTAATCGCGCTTAACGCGAAGTTCGCCTTTCTCCAACCCGCAGTCCGTTCATCTGCACAGAAGAAAAGATGTTGCCCACGCAATAGCAGACGTTGCCCGCCAAAGCCAACAGGCGAACTTCATCAAAAATCGCGAACGTTATTCGCCGCCCCTCATACTCCCTCCATCCAAAATTCCCCTTGCGGAAAATCAATGTTCTGTAGGACACTTTGTGTCATTGGGGCAAATAAAGCCCGTCCAAGGGGAATGACATGAAGGTGCTTGGCAAGTTCGCCGCGCTGGCGACGATGTGTGTGACGGCGGGAATGGCCGTCTGGGCGGGTGGGGCGCATGCGGCGTATCCCGATCGGCCGATCCGGCTGGTGGTGCCGTTTGGTGCGGGCGGGATCACGGATATCGTGGCGCGGCAGGTGGGCAAGGGGATGGGTGATGCCTTGGGGCAAAGCGTCGTCATTGAAAACCGGCCCGGGGCTGGCGGGGTGATTGCCGCGCAGTTGGCGGCTGGTGCGCCGGCCGACGGCTACACCGTCTTCATGGGCACCGTGGGCACGCAGATCGTGAATCCGCTGATCTACAGCAAGCTGAGCTACGACGCCGGCAAGTTCGTGCCGGTGGGCATGGTGTCTGGGTCGCCTTTCGTGCTGGCTACGCGCGCCGGGTTGCCGGCTGCGGACTTTGCTGCGTTTGTGGCTTACGCGCGTGCGAATCCCGGGCGGTTGAATTTCGGGTCGGCGGGCAATGCCAGTTCACCGCATCTGGGGCTGGAATTGTTGAAGCTGACGGCCGGCGTGGATATTGTGCATGTGCCGTTCAAGAGCGGCAGCGAAGCAGTCAACGCGGCCATCGGCGAACAGGTGGATGTGGTGATGGACGCCAGCCCGATCATCATGCCGCACGTGGCCTCGGGCAAATTGCGCGCGTTGGCGGTGGCGGCGGACAAGCGGCTGGCGTCGGCGGGCGCCGTGCCCGCCAGCGCGGAAGTGGGCGATGCGGCCTTGCAGATCAGTTCGTGGAACGCCTTGCTGGCGCCCGCCGGCACGCCGCCCGAGGTGGTGGCCGCCCTGAACGCCGCGTTGCAAAAGACGCTGGCGTCGGCGGAATTGAAGGATCGATTGGCGGCGCAGGGCACGCAGTTGTACACGGGGTCGGCAGAGGAATATCGGCGCTTTATCGCGGCCGAGAATGCCAAGTGGGCCGACATCGTCAAGCGCGCCAACATCAAGATGGATTGACCGGCGGGCGGTCGCGACGCGGCCGCCCTTTATGCTATGGACACCCCGGCAAGCGCGCCCATGTGCGCGGCCGGGATTTACGCCGTTGATGAAGGACGGCACGACGGAGACATGATGACCGATACGATGCACCTGGGAAAAGAAGAACTGATCGCGCGTGCGCAAGCCGAGATGCAGCGCCAGTTCGATACGCCGCAATGGAGCTTGCGCGAACGGCTGGCGCTGACGTGCCGCATCTTGTTCGATGGCGGCCACGATTCCGGGCTGGCGGGGCAGATCACCGCGCGTACGCCCGAAGCGGGGCGCTATTACACGCAGCGGCTGGGCCTGGGCTTTGATGAAATCACGGCCAGCAATCTGTTGGTGGTGGATGAAGATTTGCGTGTGCAAGAGGGCGGCGGCATGCCCAACCCGGCCAACCGTTTTCATTCGTGGATCTATCGCGCGCGCCCCGATGTGAATTGCATTATCCACACGCACCCCTTGCACGTGGCGTCGCTGTCGATGCTGGAGGTGCCGCTGGAGGTGTCGCACATGGACAACTGCACGCTGTACGACGATGTGGCTTTTCTGAAGGACTGGCCGGGCGTGCCGGTGGGCAATGAAGAAGGCGAGATCATCTCGGCGGCGCTGGCCGACAAGCGGGCGATTCTGTTGTCGCACCACGGTATGTTGATTGCGGCCGGGTCGGTGGAAGAGGCCTGCGTGCTGGCCTTGCAGTTCGAACGCGCGGCGCGCATGCAGTTGCTGGCGATGTCGGCGGGCAAGATCCAGCCTATTCCGCCCGCGCTGGGACGCGAAGCGCATGACTGGATCCTGACGCCCAAGCGGTCGCAGGTGGGGTTTTCGTATTACGCCCGCCGGGCGCTGCGCGCGCATCCGGACGTGTTGTCGTAGCCCGAGGCAGCGGGCGGCCGGATAGGAGACCGGACAGGGGACCGGTTAGGGCACCGGACAGGCGAGCAGGATGCGGCGCGGATCGGGCAGTCAGGGCGGGCAGGGCGGCTCGACGGCGGCGCTGGTTTCGGGCATTCTTACCGGTCCGATTTTCCACCCCCCGCCATGATCGACCTGCCCCCCCGCCTTCGCACCCTGCGCCGCCAGCAAGCGCTTTCCCTGGAACAGCTGGCGCAGCGCACCGGGCTGACCAAAAGCTACCTGTCCAAGCTGGAACGCGGCCTGAGCGAACCGTCGATTTCGACGGTGCTGCGCCTGGCTGAAGCCTATGGCGTAGGCGTATCGCAACTGGTCGGCGAAGACGGCGCCGCGCAAGACGAAGTGGTCAGCGTGGTGCGCGTGGGCGACCGCGAGGCGCTGCAACGCGGCGGGCCGGGCGTGCAATACCACTACGAATCACTGGCCGGGCGTCGCAAGGTCAAGGCGATGGAACCGTTTGTGGTGCATCCGCCGCGCGAATTTCCCGACGCGACGGCGGTGTTCCCGCATCCGGGCGAAGAATTCCTGCTGGTGCTCAAAGGCGCCGTCGAAGTGCAGGTGGGCGAACGCCAATTCCGCCTGGAAACCGGTGATTCCGTTTACTTTGATTCCGAACTGCCGCACCGCATGCGCACGGTCAGCCGCGCCATGGCCGAGGTGTTGGTGGTGGCGGCGCACTGAACCCAAGACAACTTTGCATAGGTAAGCCATGAAGCACGATTCATCGCGGCTAGTCCGCATCGACGCAGGCCCGATGAAGAATCCGGTGCCCGGCAAGCCCCGCCGCCCGATCTCGGGCGATGCGGCCTTTCAGACCGTCACCGCCTTTGAAGGCAACGCCGGTAAGGCGGAAGCGGGCGTATGGGAAAGCACCGCCGGGGTGTTCCAGGCGAACACGACGGGCTATATCGAATTTGGCACCATCGTGGAAGGCGCGGCGCGGCTGGTCGATCCGGACGGCACCGTGCACGAACTGACCGCGGGCGTAGCCTTCGTGATGCCCGAGGGGTATACGGGCCGCTGGGAAGTGGATCAGTTCGTCAAGAAAATCTATTTCATCTGCCGCACGGTGTAGCGCCGCGCGGGAGTGCGCCACAGTCACTTCGATTACGGCTGCGGCCGTTGCGGATAGGCTGACGTACCAAACGTGTTGCCCATGCGGTTGCCGATGGTGGCGGGCGTGGGCAGGCCCATCTGGTTGGGCGGGCGTTGCGTGATGGCCTCGGACGCCAGCCCCGGCGACGGCCGGTTAGCCGTTGTGTCCGGCGCCATCTTCTGGCTCAGGCAGTCGTAGGACAGGGCCCGGTAGCCGTTGACCTCGGTCTCGATGCACGCGCCACTTGACCGGGCCGAAGCCGGTGGCAGGGCCGACTGCGCCGGTTTCTGCTCCTCTACGGTCCGCGCCTCCACGGTCTGCGCCATGGCGCCCGCGCCCACAAGCCCCAACGCGCCAACCACGCCCAGCGCGCCGCCGCCCATCACGACGACCTCCAGCCACAGGCCCCTGGCCCCCCGCACCTTGCGCATGCGCGCTCCCTTGAACGGTCCGGCCAAACGTGGCCGACGCAATCCAAAAAGTATAGAGACCGCCCGCACCCCGTAGGTGACCGTTGCGTGGCGGCGGCGCGCGCCGCGCGCGTCAAGTGTCACGAATGCGTCATTCAGCCGCTCTAGCATGGCGGCTTTTCCAGGCGCGGGCGCTGATGGCGTTCTCTGTTGCGGCCATGTCAGGCACTTTTCCCTTGCGGTCACGTTTATGAAGAGCGTCTTCAAGGGCCGTGGCGTGGCCTTGCGCGCGTGTCTGGCCTGGGGCCTGCTGGCGTTGTCGCCGACTGGGCATGCCGCGGCACCCCCCGCCAAGCCCATGCGCTTCGAGATTGCCGCGCAGCCCCTGGCGCAGGCGTTGGTGGAATACAGCCTGGCCAGCGGGCTGACCGTGTTGGTGGACAGCACCTTGACGGCGGGCAGGCAGGCGCCCGCGGTGGTGGGCGCCTACACGCCCAGCGAAGCGTTGCGCCGGCTGCTGGCCGGCTCGCCGCTATCGATTCGCTATGCCAGCGCGCGGTCTTTCACGCTGGTCGCCAAGGACGAGGACACGGCGGCAGGCGCCGGCGCGGCGGGCAAGCGCCTGCGCGACACGCCTTACGCCGCCGTGGTGCAGACGGCGTTGAAACGCGCCCTGTGCGCGGCGGCGGCCACGCAGCCGGGCAACTACCGCGCGCTGGTGCAATTGTGGTTCGACAAGGCCTGGCGCGTCAGCCGGGTTGGGTGGGTGTCGTCAACGGGGCAAGCCGGCCTGGACGGACGCCTGGAAGCGGCGTTGCGCGGAGCAGTGATTGGTCCGCTGCCGGCAGGGATGCCGCAGCCGTTGACGGTGCTGCTGACGCCGCGCAGTGCGGCGCAATGCGATGCGGACAGGGGAGCCGGCAGTGCGGGATAACAAACCGGACGGCTCGTTGCGGGCGTTGTTTCTGGAACGCTACAACGACTTTCGCAGTCAGCTGCGTCGACGACTGGGTTCGGACGACCTGGCGCACGACGCCATGCAGGAAGCGTTTTTGAAGGTGAACGACCTGCCCGCCAGTTCGTCCATCCAGCAACCGGCCGCCTATCTTTTTCGCGTGGCGCTGAACATCGCGGAAGACCAGCGTCGCCGCGACTCCCGCCTACTGACGGGCGTTGAAATCAGTGAATTGATCCACCTGGCGGACGAGGCCGCAGACCCGGCCCGCATCGCGCAAGGCCGCAACCAGATCGATGCGTTCCAGCGTGCGCTGAAGAAACTGCCCGAACGGACGCAGCAGATGGTGCTGGCCGCGCGCGTGCAAGAGCTGCCGCATGCGGAAATTGCACGGCGCTATGGCGTGTCCGAGCGCATCGTGTCCAAGGAACTGAAGCGCGCGCTGGAACATTGCGCGCAAGAACTCCTTGCGGCCGGGCAGGCGACGGGCAACGGAACGAGCCACCCGGGCGTCCCCTCCCGCGAAGCGTGCCGGGACGAAACACCATGGCGTTGACGATGAGCATGCCCCGACGGAACAAGCAGGAAGACGCCGCTACCGTACAGGCGCGCGAGTGGCTATTGGCGCTGACCTCGGGCCGCGCCACCGAAGACGACGCGCAGGCGTTTCGCGATTGGTTGCGTGCAGACAGCCGACACCCCGCCGCGTTCGCCGCCCAGAAGCAGCTGTGGCAAGGCATGGGCCACGCCATTCAGGGCGTGGTTGCCGACCGCGCGAGCCGCCGTGCGCAGCGGCCGGCATTGAACGGTCGCCGCGCGTTCCTGGGCGGCGCGCTGGCGGCGTCAGCGGCGTATCTGGCGTTCAAGCCCCCGCTGGGCTTGTGGCCCGGCGTGGACACGCTGGGCGCGGACTACCGCACGGCGGCGGGCGAACAGCGCCGCGTGGCGCTGGGCCAGTCGGTGGACGTGGACATGAATACGCTGACGCGTCTTGACGTGGGCAACGACGCAAACGGTGCGGTGATCGAGCTGGCCGAAGGCGAAGCCGAGATACGCGCCGGTGCGACGCCTGCCGTGGTGGTCGCGGGCAAAGGCCGTATCACCGCGCGCGAAGCCACGTTCAACCTGCGCTATATCGACGGGCAGGCGCGGCTGTGCTGCCTGTCCGGCGCGTTGCGGCTGGTGCATGCCGAAGGCGTGTTCGATGTGGCGGCCAACCGCGAACTGCGCTATGACGATGCGCGCGTGATGCCGCCGGTGGCGGTGGACACGGCGGTCGTCACCGCGTGGCGTCAGGGCTGGCTGGTGTTCAACCAGCAGCCGCTGGCGCAGGTGGTGGATGAACTGAACCGCTATCGCCGGGGCCGGCTGGTGCTGATGAACGATCAACTGGGCAAGCGTCTGGTGCAAGCGCGGTTTTCGTTGGCGCAGGTGGCTGACGCCGAACGCCTGATCCGCGATGCGTATGGCGCGCGTGTGACACATCTGCCCGCTGGCGTGGTGTTGTTGTCATAAGCGCGTCGTAAAACGCCTGTCTGGATGAATTATTTGTGACAGCGTTCTGGTCTGCATTTTTCTATCCGTCTGTCTTGTTCTAAGTGAAGAACTCGCGCGATTGGAACAAGGGATGGCGATCATGCAGGCACGGATGTCGGACTCGGGTGGCAAGCGGAACATGGGGCGGGTGCCGGGGCGGCAGCGCCCGAACTGGCGTCCGACGCCACTGTCCCAGGCGGTCACCGCGCTGCTGATCGCAGGCAGCGCCAGCGGCGCGGCGCAGGCGCAGCAGCGCGCCTTCAGCCCCGGCTGGTTCTCGGACAAGAATGCCGTGCAGTCGACGGCGCAGCGCACCGGCCGCATGCCCGACGGCAGTATGGCGGGCATAGGCGCCGGCGCGCGCCAACAGGCGCAATCGCGCCAGCAGTTGCAGCGGTCGCTGGATAACCTGAACCGCTCGGCCGCCGCCGTCGCCGCGCAGCAAGCCGCGCAGGCGGCAGCGCGCGCGGCGGCCGCCGCCGGTGGCGCCGATGTGCCCGACGGCCTGGTCGAGGGCGGCTTGTGGGCCGCCACGGGGGACCTGGCCAAATGGGAAGGCGCGAAAGCCGCGTCGCCCAGCGTGCAGAACGGCCGCCAGGTCGTCACCATCGAACAGACGCAATCGCGCGCCATCCTGAACTGGGACAGCTTTAACGTCGGGCGCAACACGACGCTGCAATTCAAGCAGGGCGCGGACGACGCGGTGCTGAACCGGGTGGTGGGCGCGGCGGCCAAGCCCAGCCAGATCCAGGGCGCGATCAAGGCCGACGGCACCGTGATGGTGGTGAACCAGAACGGCGTGATCTTCACCGGCACCAGCCAGGTCAACGCGCGCAACGTGGTGGCCGCCGCCGGCGCGATCACCGACGCGCAGTTTCGTGACAAGGGGGTGTACGCCGACAACGGCGCGCAGCCGACCTTTACCGACGCGCACGGCAATATCGACGTGCAGGCCGGTGCGTTGATCGGCACGGCGGCGCCGGCCACGTCCACGGCGGGCGGCGGCTATGTGCTGCTGCTGGGCAAGGAAGTAAACAACGCGGGCACGATCAAAACGCCGTCCGGGCAAGCCGCGCTGGCGGCGGGCGACAACTTCGTCATCAAGCGCGGCCAGGGCACGTCCGGCAATCTGCTGTCCACCACCAAGGGCAACGAAGTCACGCCCACCGGCACGCCGGGCCGCGTTGCCAACACGGGCCTGATCCAGGCCGCCGTGGGCGACGTGACGATGACGGGCGGCGACGTCGTGCAAAGCGGCGTGGTGCTGTCCAGCACGTCGGTCGATACGCGCGGCACGGTCCACCTGAACGGGGTGGGCGAGGCCGGCAAGATCACCCTGGCTGAATCTGGCACCACGGCCATCCTGCTGGACCGCAGCGGCGCACTGGCGCTGGACAGCCAGCGCGACGGCCTGCGCGTGCCGGTCACCCCGGCAACCGATGCGACAGTAGTGGCGGCGGGCGCGGACCGGCGCGAGTTGTCCCGCGTGGAAATCAACAGTTCCGGCACGGTGGACTTTGCCACCGGGTCGATCACGCTGGCCACGGGCGGGCAGATCGCCGTGCAGGCCACGCAGCGCGCGCTGGTGCGCGAGGGCGCGATTCTGGACGTGGCGGGCGCCGTGGGCGTGCCCGTGGCGATGGAGAACAACAGCGTCAAGATCAACGTCCAGGGCAATGAGCAGCGCGACGCGCCGATCAACCGCGATAGCGGCAAGCTGAACAACAACGACATCTGGGTAGATGCGCGCGACCTGGTGCTGGTGCCAGCCGGCACCAACGGCTACGCCACCGACCGCTGGTACACGGCGGGCGGCCTGTTGGAGGTGAGCGGGTATCTGGGCACGCAGGGCCATGCGGTCAACGAATGGATGGCGCAGGGCGGCAACGTGGAATTCACGGGCGGCGACGTCGTGATGCGGGCCGGTTCGCAAATCAACGTGTCGGGCGGCACGCTGGACGTGCAGGACGGCAAGATCCGGCAGACCTGGCTGCGCGGGGCGGACGGCCGGCTGTACGAGGTGTCGCGCGCGCCCGGCGACCTGGCCTATACCGGCCTGTACAAGGGCTATGAGGCCACGCACGAGCGCTGGGGCCAGACGCAGTATTTCTACAATCCGCTGATCGCGCCCAAGGAACGTTTCGAAAGCGGCTACACGGTGGGGCGCGACGCGGGCAGGCTGTTGATCGGCACCCGCAGCGCGGTGCTGGAAGGCGAGCTCGTTGGCCAGACCTATCAAGGCGAACGCCAGACCGCCGCCGCGCAAGCGGGGCTGGACGGCTATCAGCAATCGCAACGGGCGGCGGCGCGCGGTGCGCAGCTGGTGGTGGGCGCGTACACGCCTTACTACGACAAGCGCACGGGCGCGTTGCAATACGCGCTGGGCCTGTCGGAAAACACGATCCAGCACGTCAGCTTGTCGGATCAGGTGGCCGCGATTGCGGCGGGTCTGGATCTGGACACGGCGTTGCCGGACGACCGCGCGGGCACCCTGCAACTGGACACCGCGCAGCTGAACCGCGCGGGGCTGGGCGCCATCAAGATCGCCGCGCAGGACATCACCGTGCAGTCGGATCTGAAGGTGGGACCGGCCGGCGACATCACCTTGTTCGCGAACCAGGTGTCGGTGGATGCCACGCTGACGGCACGCGCCGGCAGCATCCGGCTGGGCAATGTGTTGAGCCAGATCTCGCCGTCGGGGGTGACCGATACGGTGGCAGGTGTGGCGGGCGCGGCGGGCGAGGGGGATGGGCCCCGCGTCGCGCTCAGCGCGCGCACGCGGCTGGACGCCACGGGCATGTGGACCAACCTGGCCCTGTCGCCCGAACAGACGGCCGCCATGCCGTACCTGAACGGCGGCTCGGTGTCCGTGCGCGGCAGCGGCGATATCCAGCTGGCGGCGGGCAGCGTCATCGACGTCAGCTCTGGCGCGGTGTTGCGGCCCAAGAACAAGGTGACGGGCGGCAAGGGCGGCAACACGACCATAGACGCGGTGGCGGCCGGCGACGGCTCCGTGGGCGAGGTGACCCTGGGCGCGCAATTGCGCGGCTACGGCGTGGAAGGCGGCGGCACGCTGAAACTGGTGGCGGGCAAGATCGTGTTGGGCGATGGCCCGGCAGCGGTGCAGCCCTCCGTGCCGGGTGCTGTGCCGGATGCGTCCGGCACAGCACCCGGGGGCGCGGCAGCCGTGGCTGTCGGCGCCGACCCCTTGGCGTCCGCCGAGGCCACGCTGACCCTGGCCGCGCCGTTCTTCCAGCAGGGCTATTCGCGTTACGAGATTACCGGCAGCCAGGGCCTGACCGTGGCTGACGATGCGCGCGTGGATGTGCTGATGCCCGTCTATCGCCCCGTGTCGGGCGCGCAAGGCGTGCCCACCGGCACGGACCCGGCAGCGGTGTTGGACACGTGGCTGCCGCCCGTCTATCAACATGATCCCGTGGCGGGCACGGCAACGCGGCGGCGCGGCGCCAGCCTGCTGCTGCAAAGCGGTCGCAGCGTGGCGACCGCGGGCGCCGACAAGCTGGTCGAACTGAACATCGGCCGGGGCGCGCGCATCAACGTGGACCCGGGCCAGAGCATCGAACTGCTGGGCGCCGGGCAGATCACGGTCGCGGGCGCGCTGACGGCCGCCGGCGGCAAGATCGATATTCGACAACTGCGCGTGGGCACGCTGGACGTGGCCGAGTCCTTCGACACCGCCGATGGCGAACTGCACAACCGCTCGATCTGGATCGGCGAACAGGCGGTGCTGGACGTGGCCGGGCGCGCGGAAAGTGGCATCGACGCGCAGGGCCGCCGCTATGGCGTGGCGGACTCGGGCGGCGTCATCGTGATCGGCGGCGAGATCAATCATGACCGCGCCACGGCGACGTCGGCCGACGCCTACGTGATTGTGCGCCCCGGCGCGGTGCTGAACGCGTCGGGCGCGGGCACGGTGGTGGACGTGAACGGCGTGGGCGCGGTGCCACTGAACGGCGACGGTGGCCGCATCTCGCTCAGTTCCTACAACGGCCTGCATCTGGACGGCACGTTCATCGCACGGGCGGGCGGCGCCAACGCATCGGGCGGCACGCTGGATATCGCGCTGGAAACCCCGCTGTACCGCATTGCGGGCGACAACGTTTCAAGCATTGACGTGCAAGTGCCGCGCGAGCTGGTGCTGGGCGCGACCGCTCACGGCCAGGGCCTGCGCGCCGACCTGAAACCGGGCGAGGCCGAAGAGGGCCTGCGTTATGGCCAGACCCGCCTGGACACCACGCGCTTATTGGCAGGCGGAGGCTTCGATCATCTGGGGCTGCTGTCCAACGGCCTCATGTCCTTTGACGGCGACGTCAACATCCAGACGGCGCAAAGCCTGCGCCTGTATGCCGGCGCGTTCTCGGTGGCGCCGCAAGCCGCCGCAACAGCCGCCGCAACAGTCGCCGCCCAAACGCGCGTGAACCTGGCTTCGTCGTATGTGCGGCTGTCCGGCCTGGGCAAGTATGCGGCCACCAATGGCGTGCTGCGTCCGCGCGTGTTGTTCGCCGATGCGGCAGAGGTGGGCGAAGGCGCCTTCACCGTGCGCGCCGGCAATCTGCTGGAAGTGGGCAACAGCTTGTCCTTCGGCACGCAGGGCTCGATCGTGCGCGGCGTGGGCGGTGCGCTGCCGGTGGCGCGCGCGGGCTTTGATCGCGTGACGCTGGACAGCGCGGGCGACCTGCGCTTTCTGGCCAACAACGACAACGAACCGCGCACGCGACTGTGGACACGTGGCGATCTGGCATTGATTGCCGCGCAGGTCTATCCCGCCACCGGCGCCGAGGCCGAAGTGCTGGCCGGCTACACGCGGCGCGAGGACGGCACGCAGGGGTTCGACCCCGATCGCCGCCTGACCGTGGCGCGTCACGATGCCGCGACGGCTGCGTTGCCGCCCATTCCGTATTCGGCGTTCGGCTCATTGCGCCTGGCGGCCGCCACCGTAGAGCAGGGCGGCGTCATCCGCGCGCCGCTGGGCGCCATTGTGCTCGGCGACCTGAGCGAACGGATGGGCACGCAACGCCTGAGCCTGCTGCCCGGCAGCGTGACCTCGGTCAGCGGCGCCGGCTTGTTGATGCCTTATGGCGGCACGACGGACGGCGTGTCGTATCAGTTCAAGGGCGCGCCGGTGTCCTTGGTGGGCGTGGGGGGCGCAGCCGGCATCGGCGACCAGGCCGCGCTGCGCACCGGCGTTACCCTGGCATTCCAGGACGTGGATGCGCTGCCGGGCTCGGTGCTGGACCTGTCCGGTGGCGGCGAGTTGACCGGCGCGGGCTTTGTGTCTGGCCGGGGCGGTTCCACCGATGCGCGCTACGCGCCGCTGGTGCGCAACCAGCCCGACGGCGGCTTTACGTTGCCCGGCCTGGCCGCCAACCCGGTGTACGCCATCGTGCCCGGCGCGCAGGCGCCCGTGGCCCCGGTGGGCGGCGAGGCCGGCGCGTCCACGCCCGGCGTGGGCCGGCAGATCACGTTGGGCGCGGGCGTGCCCGGCTTGCCGGCCGGCACCTACACCTTGCTGCCGTCCACCTATGCCTTGCTGCCCGGCGCATTCCGCGTCGAGATCAACGGCGCGGCCACGGCGGGCGCGGCGGTGACGCCCATGCGGATGCGCAACCAGTCCTGGGCCGCAAGCGGGTCCTTGTCGACCGCCGGCACACAGGTGGCGAACAGCCTGGCCAGCGCGGTCATCCTGACGCCGGCGAACGTGCTGCGGACCCTGTCGCAATACAACGAGATGAGCTACGCCAGCTTTGTGGCGGCGGACGCCGTGACGCGCGGCGTGCCACGCGCGATGCTGCCCGCCGACGCACGCACCCTGCGCTTGGCGCTGCATCCCGGTTCGTCCGACGGGCAGGCGTTCAGTTTTGAAGGCCAGGCCAATTTCAAGGCTGCGCAAGGTGGCTTCGGTGGCGCCGTGGCGGTGAACGGCGGCAGCACCGCGGTGGAGATCCTGGCCCCGGGCCAGGCGCCCACGGCAGGCTTCGCGGGCACGTCGGTGGGCGCCGATGCGCTGACGGCGCTGGGCGCCAGCCGCCTGGTCGTCGGTGCGATGCCGGTGGTGTCCTACGGGCAGGGCGGGCGCTTTTATACCTTCCAGCAGTCCGCCCGCGAAGTGGTGCTGCGCACCGGCGCGCAGCTGACCGCGCCCGAAGTGCTGCTCTCGGCGAACACCATCGAGCTTGAAGCCGGCGCCGGGATATCGACGCTGGGCCGGGGCGCGCCGTCCGTGGATTCCACCAGCGGCTACGCCTTTCAACCGGGCAGCGCCAGCCTGCTGGCCGTGTCCAATGGCCGCCTTGACGTGCTGGCGCCCGACGCGCTGGCCACCGGCGCCATCCGCATCGGCACATGCGCCACCACGGCGTGCAGCGAGGTGACGCGCCTGTATTCCGAAGGCACCATCGCCGCCGCCACCAACGGCGCCTTCGACCTGGGCGAGCAGGTGCGCTACGGCACCCGCAACCTGTCCTTGGCGGTTGGCGCCGTCAATGTCGGCACGGCGCAAACGCTGGCGCAGGCGGCGGCGCAGGGCATCCTGCCCAGCGGCCTGACGCTGAACCAGGACATCCTGGCCCGCTTGCTGCGCGGCGACACCAGCATGGGCGCGCCCGCGCTGGAAGTGTTGACGCTGACCGCGCGCGACGCGATGAACTTCTACGGCACCGTCGCGCTGGACACGCGCGACCCGGTCACCGGTAAATACAGCCTGGCGACCTTGGCGCTGGGCACCCCGGCCATCTACGGGTTTGGCGACGCGGGCGACGAGGCGGGCATCCGCACCCAGAACCTGATCTGGAACGGCGCAACCCAAGCGCCCGGCGCAGTGGTGGCCGGCGGCGCGGGCACGGGCAAGGGCGTGCTGCGCATCGACGCCGAGCGCATCGAATTCGGCTATGGCCAGGGCGCGCAGCCCAGCGGCCAGGAAGACAATGCGCGTCTGGCGCTGGGCTTTGCCAGCGTCAACCTGAACGCCAGCGACCGGATCACGGCAAACCATCGCGGCAGCTTGTCCGTGTATGAATCGCAGGGCGCATTCGACAGCAGCACCGGCCGCTACGCGTACCGCGGCGGCAACCTGAACCTGAACACGCCGCTGTTGACCGGGGGCGCGGGTTCGGTGAACCAGATGCTGGCGGGCGGCGACGTCCGCCTGTCCGGCGCCGGCGCCGGGCCGGTGGCGGCCGTGCAGGACCTGGGCGCGCAAGTCGGCCTGTCCGGCGCCACGGTGCAGGTCGACGGCCGTATCGTGTTGCCCAGCGGCAAGCTCACGTTGCAAGGCCGCGACGGCGTGTTGCTGACCGGGGCGTCGCAAATCGACGTGTCCGGCCGGGCCATCGCGTTCAACGACGTGCTGCGCTACAGCTGGGGCGGCGATGTGATTCTGGAAAGCGCGCAGGGCGGCATCCGGCAAGCGGGCGGCGCGCTGATCGACCTGTCGGCGCAACAGAACAACGCGGGCACGCTGCGGGCCGATGCGCTGGCGGCGTCGGCCGGTGTGGTCGACCTGCAAGGCCGCATCCTGGGCGCCAGCTCGGGGCATTACGATGCCGGCGGTACCGCCGTGCCGTATCGCGCGGGCAGCATCGACGTGCGCGCCCAGCATCTGGGCACGGCGGCCACGCTCAGCACGGATTTCGATGCGCTTAACCAGCGCCTGAACGAGGGCGGCGTCTTCGGCGCGCGCAGTTTCCAGCTCAAGCAAGGCAGCCTGACGCTGGGCAACACGCTGCGCGCCAATGACATCAATCTGTCGATCGACAGCGGCAGTCTGACGGTGGCCGGCGTGGTGGATGCCAGCGGCGAACGCGTGGGCCGCATCCGCCTGGCCGCGCGCGACGGGCTGACCCTGGCGTCCAACGCCGTGCTGGACACGCACGGCACCGTGTTGCGCGTGGACAGCTACGGCAAGATCATCGACGCGCCCAACCGCGCGGTGGTCGAACTGAACGCCGGGCGCGGCGTGTTGACGCTGGCCAGCGGCGCGCGCATCGACCTGCGCCACGGCACCGCCGCCACGGCAGGTACCGGCGCGGGTCAGCACGATGGGGCCTCGCGGGGCACGCTGGACTTGCTGGCGCCGCGTATCGACGCGTCGGGCAACGCGGGCGTCAATGGCGGCGCGGCGGCCACGGCCGGCGACATCGCTATCGACGCGCGTGGGCCGCTGACCATCGACGGCGCCAAATCCATTTCGCTGGCGGCCATGCAGCGCTATGACGACGCGCGCGTTGGCGACCCGGCCGACCGCGCCAACGGACGCAGCCATCAGATCATTGACCAGGCCTATCTGGACACGCTGCATGGCGACAGCGCAACGTTCATCGGCAACGCACTGGCAAACGGCAATCTGCTGAACGCCAAGCTTGCAGGCTTGAACAACGCCACCTACCGCGACGTGTTCCACCTGCGGCCGGGCGTAGAAATCGTCAGCAAGACGGGCGATGGCGACCTGGTCGTGCAAGGCGACCTGGACCTGTCGGGCTATCGCTATGCCAGCCTGAACCCGCGTTCGGCCATGACGTCGGTGTACGGCTCGGGCGAGGCGGGCGCGCTGACCTTGCGCGCCAAGGGCAATCTGGACGTCTTCGGCAGCATCAACGACGGCTTCGCGCCGCCGGCAGCCACGCCCGACGACGAGCACGGCTGGATTCTGACGCCGGGCGCGCAGCCCTTCGGCGGCGATGTGGTGTTGCCGCGCGGCGGCGTCGTGCTTGCCGACGGCACCGAATTTCCCGGCGGCAAAACGCTGAACTACGCGCTGCCCTTGCAGCCGACGACGCTGGCCGCCGGCACGCGCCTGCCCGTTGAAGCGGCGCTGAACCAGCCGCTGTCCATCGCGGCGGGCACGGTGTTGTCCGGCGACGTGCGCGATGCGGCCGGGCAGCTGGTGTACGCGGCGGGCAGCATCCTGAAGCAGGCGGTGGACCTGCCGGTGGGCACGCGCCTGGGCGCGGGCACGCTGTTGACGGCGGGCACGGCCATGCAGGCGTTCACGTGGCCGGCCAATGTGGCCCTGCCCAACCTGTACACCACGCAAGGCTACGAGCCCAACGTGTTGTTGATGGCGGGCACGATCACGCTCAAACAAGGCGCGGTGATTCCGTCGCAGGCCAAGCTGGTGTTTCCGGATGGCGTGGACTATGTCGAATTGCGCCCCGGCACGACGGCCGACCAGCGGCGCAACTGGGCGCTGGCGCAGATGTTGCCCGCCGGGAGCCAGTCGTGGTCGGTGCGCCTGGTGGCCGGCGCGGACCTGGATGCGGCGGACCCGCTGCGCGTGCAACCCGGCCCTGGCGCCGGCAAGCTGAACCTGGCCGACAGCCACTACAACGTCACGCTGGCGATGGGCGCCGGCCTGGTGTGGGGCCCCGAGGCGGGCCCCTCCGGCTTCGAGCCCTATGCGCCGGTGCCGGAAGACCTGCTGTGGTTGTGCGACGCGATCGAAGGGCTGTGCCTGCCGCCGCCCCGCTGGGCCTGGGCGCCGGACAACACGTACGGTCAGCCCGCCGGGTCGCCGGTGTCGGACGAAGACCTGGAAAAGTGTGCGCGCTCGCCAGAGCAGTGCTATGAGAACAAGTCGTCGACGACGGTAACCGCGCACACGCAGAACTTCAGCGTGCTGCGCACCGGCACGGGCGACCTGGACCTGGCGGCCGGCGGTGACATCAGCCTGATGTCGGCTTACGGGGTCTACACGGCGGGCACGCAGTCCGCCGACGTGGCGCCCGCCTACCAGCTGCCGCGCGGCCGCTACGAAGCCACGGTGCTGGGCGATGCGCATTCCAGCACCTACGAACCCTTCGTATCGGAGGGCGGCACTTATCAAGCCTGGTATCCGGAACAAGGCGGCAACCTGGGCCTGTACACCGGCGGCGCCCTGCGCGGCGACGTGTGGGGCAAGACCACCGGTGGCCCCTTCGACGCGCGCGTGCTGGCGCCCAGCGTGGGCGTGGGCAACTGGTTGTGGCGGCAAGGCTCGGGCAGCGCCAACGGCGGCGATACGCCCACCGCGTGGTGGATCAACTTCGGCAGCTACGTCAAGGCGCCTTCCGACTTCAAGGACAACACGCCGCTGCTGGTGGGCTTCACGGGCTTTGGCGCGCTGGGCGGCGGCAACGTCAACCTGCGCGTGGACGGCGACGCCGGCAATATCGAATCGCGCGGGTCCGTCACCAACCCGCGCGGCCAGGGCTTGATCGTGGCGGTGGGCAGCACCGGGCGTGTCGCGGCCGATGGCGCCATCACGCTGACGGGCGGCGGCGACATCGACATCCGTGTGGGCGGCGGGCTTAACCCCACGCAGAGCGCACGCGGACGGGTCTCGTCCACCGCGGGCCCCACGCCGTACTACGGCGAACCCGCGCTCGACCTGCAAGGCGCGCTGATCAACCTGCGCGGCCACGCCGGGCTATCCAGCGGCGCGGTGGGCGGCCTGGATTTGCGGTACGGCAACGAAGTCAACCAGCAGGACGCCAAGGACAGCCGCGGCTACGACCCGTATGTCTCCACCCTGACCAGCGCCACGGGCGGGCTGGTGCTGATTCCCGGCGATTCGGTCATGCGCATCGATACGCGCGGTGACCTGGTGGTGGGCGGCGCCGGCGACCCCGGCCGCGTGGCGGTGCCCAACACCACGCCGTACCACCTGCTTGATGGCACCCTGCGCACCGGCGGCGGCACCAGCTGGTTCTCGATGTGGACCGAGAACACCGCCATCGAACTGTCCAGCGCGGGCGGCAACCTGACGCCCAGCCGGCAGACCTCGCACAGCGCGCAGGGGCTGTCGGTGCAGACCGGGCGCAATACGTCGCCGTCGGACGGACGCTATCTGTATCCGTCGATTCTTCGCGCCACGGCCTACGACGGCAGCGTGTATGCGGGCGTGTCGGCCGGCTACCTGAACAACGAGGCCTCGGGGCTGCCGTATTCGTTGACCCTGGCGCCGGGCGCGCGTGGCCAGCTGGAAGTGCTGGCCGGCAATTCCATCTACGCGGGCGGCTACGCCATCAACCGCTCGGGCGCCGACCCCGCCAGCGTGGCCAACGTGTTCGCGCCGGCCTTTGCGGGCTACCTGTCCGAAGCCAACTCCAATGTGGCCCTGGGCAACAAGGGCGTGGACGGCATCGACGGCGCCCGCGACACCCATTTCCCCTTGTTCTATTTCAATGCGCCGACGGCCGGCGCGGCGGGTTCCAATGCGGTGACGCGCTTTTACGCCCGCGATGGCGACATCGTGGGGCTGCGCACCGGCGAAGCACTCTCGGTCTTGCAGGGGCCGAATACCGGGCAGACGTGGTACGAGGCGTCGGGCCCGGTGTGGATGATGGCGGGCCGCGACATCGTGGCCTCGGGTACCGACACCGGCGTCAAGACCGATGTGCCCACGACCAACGGCATGAACTTTGGCGCCAGCTCGACGTCGGTGACCTCGGCGGGCAACCTGTTCCTGCACCGCGACGCGCTGGACGTATCGCGCGTGTCCGCCGGGCGCGACATCCTGTACAGCTCGTTCCAGGTGGCCGGCCCCGGCGTGCTTGAGGTATCGGCGGGGCGTCACGTGTTGATGGCGGATCGCGCGTCCATTACCAGCCTGGGGCCGGTGCTGTCGGGCGACCACCGGCTGGGCGCGTCCATCGCCGTGCAGGCGGGCGTGGGCGCCAAGGGGCCGGATTACGCGGGCTTTATCGACCGCTATCTGGACCCGGCCAAGGCCGCCGACCCCGGCCGCCCCTTGGTCGACCAGGGCCTGGCCTTCAAGACCTACGAGGCCGAACTGCTGCTGTGGTTGACGCAGCGTTATGGCTTTGCCGGCAGCACGGACGATGCGCGCGCGGTGTTCGCGGCGCTGCCTGCCGAGCAGCAACGCATCTTCGCGCGGCAGGTGTATTTTGCCGAGCTGCGTGCCGGGGGCCGCGAATACAACGACAAGAGCAGCCCGCGCAACGGCAGCTATCTGCGCGGTCGCCAGGCCATCGCCGCGTTGTTTTCCGACGCGACGCCCGGCGCGTATGACGGCGACATCACCTTGTACGGCGCGGCGGGCATCCGCAGCAGCTTCGGCGGCGACATCCAGTTGATGACGCCGGGCGGGCAGCAGGTGTTCGGCGTGGAAGGCGTGGCGCCGCCCGCCACGGCCGGCATCATCACGCAGGGCGAAGGCAACATCCAGCTGTATGCGCAAGGCAGCATCCTGCTGGGGCAAAGCCGCGTCATGACGACCTTTGGCGGCGGCATCACGGCGTGGTCGGCCGAAGGCGACATCAACGCGGGTCGCGGGTCCAAGACCACGGTGCTGTATTCGCCGCCCAAGCGCGAATATGACGCCGTGGGCAACGTGACCTTGTCGCCCAATGCGCCCAGCACCGGCGCGGGCATCGCCACGCTGGCGCCGCTGCCGGAAGTGCCGGCGGGCGACGTGGACCTGTACGCGCCGCTGGGCACGATCGACGCGGGCGAGGCCGGCATCCGCGTGTCGGGCAACGTCAACATCGCGGCCTTGCAGGTGGTGAACGCCGCCAACATCCAGGCCCAGGGCGACAGCGCGGGCGTGCCGGTGTCGGCGGCCGTCAATACCGGCGCGTTGTCATCGGCCAGCGCCGCGGCGACTTCGGCCGTCAATGCGGCCGAGGCCTCGGCGCAGCGTGCGCAAAACGAAGCGCGCCAGAATCAGCCGTCGGTCATCAATGTGCAGATCCTGGGCTATGGCGACGAGCCGGTGGCGGGCGCCGCCCCGACCGCGCCGCCGGCCGGGGCGGCATCGGCGGCGCCCAAGTACGACGCCGCCAGCGCCGTGCAGGTGCTGGGCGCGGGTGCGCTGAACGCCAGCGAAACCGGCGGCTTGAGCGCCGAGGAGAAAAGCCGCCTGACGATGTAGGGGGGTGCCTCCTGCATGCCCCAACCATGCCTGGTATGCGCGGCCGGTTTGCACCGGCCGCGTTTTTTTTTCGCCACGCCGCTTGCACTGCATTCGCCGTCATGTCGCGTGGCCAGAATCCCCGCGCAAGGCGGCGACCCCCGGCGACCGCGCACGCCGCGATTCTTTTTCATGAAGTTTTTCTTACAACGCGTCGTCCCGGGCCTGCCAGTACGTCTAGTAACAAGCAGAAGCCATGGACGCGCTGTTGCGGGCAAAAGCCGTAACGAAATTGTCGCGTAGCGCTGCACGGCAGCGGCCGGCACCGACCGGTTTTCACACAAGGAACTGAGTGCATCGTCATGCATGATTTCGAAAGTAGGGGTAGCGCGTTGCGCGCCATATTGCGCCGTGCGCCGCATGCGTTTGCCTTGGCCATTGCCATGAACGGCGCCCTGGCGCAGGACGCGCCCACGGGCGTAGAGCGCCGCGTCAACATCAACGAATACATCGTGCGCGGCAACACCGTGCTGCAAGCGCGCGACATCGAGCGCGCCGTCTATCCCTATCTTGGGCCTGACCGCACGCTGGCCGATATTGAATCGGCGCGCGAAGCCTTGCAGGCGATTTATCAGGAACAGGGCTACCAGTCCGTCTATGTGGACCTGCCCGAGCAGCAGGTGGCCGATGGCATCGTCTTCCTGCAAGTGTCCGAAACCAAGATCGGCCGCGTGCGTGTGGTGGGCGCGCAGCACTATTCGCCGCTGACCATTCGCGACGAGGTGCCCTCGTTGCAGGAAGGGCAGGTGCCCAACTTCAACCAGGCGCAGGCCGAGCTGACCGGGCTGAACAAGGGCGCCGGCCGTCAGGTGGTGCCGCTGGTCAAGGAAGGGCGCTTGCCGGGCACGATGGACGTGGACCTGAAGGTGGAAGACAAAAGCCCCTGGCATGCCAGCGTCGGCTTGAACAACGACTACAGCGCGGATACCTCGCGCCTGCGCAGCACGGCCTCGCTGGGCTATGACAACCTGTGGCAGTTGGGCCATTCCGTCAGCCTGACGTTCTTTACCGCGCCGCAGGATACGGACAACGCCAAGGTGTGGTCGGGTTCGTATTCGATGCCGCTGGCGCCGCGCTGGGCCTTGCAATTCTCCGGCTACAAAAGCGACAGCAACGTGGCCACCATCGGCGGCACCAACGTGCTGGGCAAGGGCTATTCGTTCGGCTTGTCGGCGATCTACACGATGGACCCGCAAGGCGACCGGAGCAATTCCCTGTCCCTCGGCCTGGACTACAAGAAGTTCGACGAGTCCACCCGCTTTGGCGCCAACGAAGACCAGATTCCCATCAAGTACCTGCCGTTCACGCTGGCCTACAACGGCTACCGCTACAGCGAGTCCTCGCAAAGCAGCCTGGGCTTGTCGCTGGTCGGCGCCAGCGGTTCCTTCTTCAACCAGGGCAGCGACTGGAAGGAATTCGACGACAAGCGCTATCAGGCCAACCCCAGCTTTGCCCTGGTGCGCGGCGACGGCACGCACTCGCAAAACCTGTTTGGCGACTGGCAGCTGGGCCTGCGCGGATCGTTCCAGCTGGCCTCCGGTGCATTGGTGTCCAACGAACAGTTCTCGGCGGGCGGCGCGACCAGCGTGCGCGGTTACCTGGCGGCCGAACGCACGGGTGACGACGGCATCCTGGCGTCGCTGGAATGGCGCACGCCGTCGCTGGCACGCTGGCTGGGCGCGAACGTCAACGAATGGCGCTTCTACGCTTTTGCCGACGCGGCCAGCCTGCGCTTGCGCGACCCGCTGCCTGAGCAGGATTCGCGCTATTCGCTGGCCAGCGTAGGCCTGGGCACGCGCCTGCAAATGATCGATTGGCTGTCGGGCTCGCTGGACTGGGGCTATCCGCTGAAAGACGGCCCCAATACCCGCAAACACGATCCCCGCCTGAACTTCAGCGTGCGCGCCAGCTTCTGAGCGCACGCCACTTTTCCATCCCGGAGTCTTACTCATGCAACGCCTATTGATGCTCCTGCTAACCGTGCTGGCCGGCGTCTTGCCGTCGGCCGCCAACGCCTGGTGGCAACCGGATTGGCAGTACCGCAAGCAAATCACCGTTGACAGCACCGCGCAGGGCCTGCCGCTGGGCGGCCCCGCCGCCCGCACGCCGCTGCTGGTGCGCCTGCATACGGGCAACTTCACCTTTGACGGCATCAACGAGAAGGGCGCCGACATCCGCTTCGTGGCGGCCGACGATCAGACCGTGCTGAACCACCAGCTGGAATCGTTCGACCCCTTGCTGGGCATGGCGCTGGTGTGGGTGGACGTGCCGGAACTTGCCGACGGCCAACGCCAGGACATCTGGATGTACTACGGCAACCAGAAGGCGCCCGCGTCCGCCAATGGGCAACTGAGCTTCGACCCGAACTACACGCTGGTCTATCACTTTGACGGCGCGGCCGGTGCGCCGCCGCGCGACACCACCGCCTACAGCAACCACGGCCAGACGCCGACGGGCGCAGCGGTCGACGGCGTGATTGGCCGCGCCGCGCAGTTCACGGGCAACGCGCCGCTGATGCTGCCCGCCAGCCCCTCGCTGGCCATCCCGGCCGCGGGCGCGTTCACGTTCAGCGCCTGGGTGCGCGCCGACCAACCGGCCGGCGAACAGCTGGTCTATGCGCGTCGCGATGCCGGCAACGCCTTGCTGATCGGCATCAACCAGGGCGTGCCGTTTGTGGAAGTGAACGGCCAGCGCAGCCAGCCCGGCCAGCCGCTGACGCCCGCCGCGTGGCAGCACCTTGCCGTGACGGCCGATGGCAGCCAGGTGCACCTGTACGTGAACGGCCGCGCCACCGCGTCGCTGGCCGCCAGCCTGCCGCCGCTGGCCACGCCTGCCGCGCTGGGGGGCGACGTGCCGATGCCGGCCGCCTCCGCTGCGTCGGCCACGTCGGCAACGCCTGCCACGCCGGCGACGAATTCGGCGAACTCCGCGAACGCCGCGAACGCGGCGAATACCGCCAGCGGTGCGGTCTCCGCCGACGCCGCCGCGCCCGCTGCCGCACCGCGTCCGGTGTACGCCCCGTTCGTGGGCGCCATGGACGAAGTGCGCCTGTCCAAGGTTGCGCGCCCCGCCGCGCTGATCCACGCCGACGCCGCCTCGCAAGGCGCCGAGTCGCGCCTGGTGGCTTACGGCGCGGATGAAGAGCAGTCGGGCTTCGGTTTCGGTGGCCTGGGCTTTCTGCTCAAGGCCGTGCCGATCGACGCCTGGATCATCATCGGCGTGCTGGTGCTGATGATGGTGCAGTCCTGGATCATCATGTTCAAGAAAAGCCGCAACGTGGCGCGCGTGGCCGCCGCCAACGAGGTGTTTCGCGACAGCTTCGCCACGGTCGGCCAACGGCTGGAATTGCTGGCCGATGACAACGCCTTGGCGCAACGCCTGGCGAACGCTTCGCTGTGGCGCTTGTACCGCGTAGCCATCAACGAAATCCGCACGCGCCGCGCGCAGGGCGCCGACACCACGTCGATTTCGGCCGCCACCATCGAAGCCATTCGCGCATCGATGGACGCCGTGCGCACCAAGGAAAACCTGGCGCTGGGTTCCAAGCTGGGTTCCTTGTCCAACGCCATCGCGGGCGGCCCCTACATCGGCCTGCTGGGCACGGTGCTGGGCATCATGGTCGTGTTCCTGGGCACGGCGATGGCGGGCGACGTGAACATCAACGCCATTGCCCCCGGCATGGCGGCCGCCTTGCTGGCCACCGCGATGGGCCTGTTCGTGGCCATCCCCGCGCTGTTTGGCTACAACCGCCTGGTGTCGCGCAACAAGGAAGTCAGCGCCGACATGCGCGTGTTCGTCGACGAATTCATCACGCGCCTGGCCGAAGTGCACGGCGAGACCCAGGCGCAGGAAGCGGCGCATCACACCGCCCCGCGCGCGCCTGCCCCCGGCCACCCCGCCATGCGCGAGGCGCAGCCCGCGCCCGCCCACGCGTAAGGAGCACAGCATGGCTTCCGTATCCACTTCCCAGGACGATGATGACGACGCGCCCGTCGACGGCATCAACATCACGCCGCTGGTCGATGTGCTGATGGTTGTGCTGGTCATGTTCATCCTGACCGCCACCGCGCAGATCGCCGGCATCAAGGTCAACCTGCCCAAGGCCAGTTCCACCATGGCGTTGTCGCAGCCCAAGACCAAGGCGATTTCCGTCAACGACGCCGGCCAGGTGTTCCTGGACGCCTACCCCGTCACCTTGCCCGAACTGGAAGACCGGCTGCGTACCGAGAAAGCACTGAACCCCGACTTCCCGGTGATTGTGCGCGGCGACGCCGCCGTGCAGTACCAGAAGGTGGTGGAAGTGCTGGACCTGCTGCGTCGCCTGGAGCTTGCGCAGGTCGGCCTGGTTACCGGCAAGCCGCAATAGGGCCGGGAACCACGTCATGTCGCAACACGCATCCGATCCCTTGCGCGGGCCGCATCCGGCGCGCCGCTGGCTGAAGCTGGCGGCCGTGGCGGTGGCGGCCGTCGTGGCGGCCTATGCGCTTTGGCGCTGGGCCAACGATATGTCCGGTGTCCGGCGCGATGCGCCCAAGGTCACCGCCATCATCCCGCTGCCCCCGCCGCCGCCACCGCCACCCGAACCCGAGAAGCCGCCCGAAACCGAGCCTCCCAAGGAAGAGCCCGTGGCCACGCCCGAGCCCGAGCCGCAGCCCACGCCCGAACCGCCCAAGCCGCAGGACGAGGCGCCGCCGCGTCCGGCCGACGACCTGGCCAACCCGATGCAGATCGACGGCGATGCGCAAGCCGGCAGCGACGCCTTCAACATCGGCGCGGGGCAGGGCAAGGGCATGTCGGGCGGCGGCGGTGGCCGCGCGGGCAATGCCACCTACAGCCAGTACCTGGCCTATGCGCTGCAAAAGATCCTGCGCGAAGACGAACGCACCCGCAACCTGACCTTCCGCCTGCAAGCCAACATCTGGCTGACGGCAGCCGGCCAGATCACCCGCGTGGAATTGACGCGCGGCAGCGGCGATGCCGACGTCGATGCGCGCGTGATCGCCGCCTTGCGCGCGGTGCCCGGGCTGGACGAGCGCCCGCCGGCCTCGGCCAACATGCCCATCCGCGCGTCGCTGACTGGCCGCCGCCCGTCTTGATGTCCCAAATTGAATTGATCCTGGAGTGACAACAGCATGAAGTTCCCTTTGAACCGGTTGGCGGCATCGCTGGCGCTGGCCGTGGCGGGTGCCGCCTGCCTGCCGGCGCACAGCGCGCCCGCGCCGTCCGAGAACGCCACCATCAACCTGATCCGCCTGCTGGTGCAGCAAGGCGTGCTCAAGCCCGAACAGGCCAATGCGCTGGTCGCGCAGGCGGAAGCCGAAGCCAAGGCGGCCCGCCAGGCCACGCCCGACCGGGGCGCCGCCGTGGCGCAGGCCGGCGATGTGCGCGTGCCCTACATTCCCCAGACCGTGCGCGATCAGATTCGCGACGAGGTCAAGGCGGAAGTCATGGTGCAGGCCAAGGAAGAAAACTGGGCGCAACCCAATACGTTTCCGGATTGGGTATCGCGCATTACGGTGGAAGGCGACGTGCGCGTGCGCGATGAATCGCGCCTGTACAACGGCGGCAACAGCAATGAAATCACCGACTTCGCCAAGCTGAACGCCAATGGGCCGTACGACGTCAACCCCAACACCAACGGCGGCTATCCGCCCATGCTGAACACGCGCGAAGACCGCCGCAACCAGCTGCGCATCCGCGCCCGCCTGGGCGTGCGCGCGGAAATCTCCGAGGCCTGGACGGCCGGCATCCGCCTGGCCACCGGCAGCGACGACAGCCCGGTATCCACGTCGCAGACGCTGGGCGGCGGCATGGGCAAGAAGGACATCTGGCTGGACCAGGCCTACCTGACCTATCGCCCGGCCAAGTGGGCCACGGTAACCGGCGGGCGCATCGCCAACCCGTTCGAATCGACCGACACGCTGTTCTCCAACGATCTGAACTTTGACGGTATCGCCGCCATCTTCAAGCAGCCGCTGCAAGGCCGCGACGTGACGCTGTTCGGCACGCTGGGCGCGTTCGCGACGGAATACGCGAACAACGGCTGGAGCTCATCGTCGATGAGCGAAGGCGAAACGGAAAACAAATGGCTGCTGGGCGGGCAGGTGGGCGCAGACTGGAAGATCAACAACCAGAACAGCCTGCGCGGCGCGTTGGCCTACTACCACTTCGACAACATCGCGGGCAAGCGATCCAGTTCATGTTCGCCGTGGGCGGGTGCTGAAAGCTGCGACACCGACTGGTCGCGCCCGGCGTTCATGCAAAAGGGCAACACGCTGTTCCTGCTGCGCAACATCGCGCCCAACCCGCTGAACCCGGCCGACACGCCGCAGCCGCAATACGTGGGCCTGGCGTCCAAGTTCGATCTGCTGGACCTGAACCTGCGTTGGGACACGCGCGTGTTCGACGGCCTGGGCCTGCGCCTGAACGGTAACTACATCCGTAACCTGGCCTACAGCAAGAGCAAGATGGCAAGCCGCTCGCAAGGCTACATCGTCAATAACTTCGGCGACAACGGCGATATCGAAAGCGGCCCCAACGCCTGGATGCTGCAAGCCACGCTGGGGCGCTCGTATGACCTGAAGGACAAGGGCGATTGGCTGGCCTTTGTTGGCTACAAGTACATCCAGCCGGACGCGCTGCCCGACGCCTACAACGATTCGTCGTTCCACCAGGGCGGCACCAACGCGCGCGGCTACTACATCGGGGCGGGCTACGCGTTCGAAAAGAACGTGTATGGCGTGTTCCGCTGGATGAGCACCAAGGAGATCTACGGTCCGCCCTTGGCCATCGACACGATGCAGTTTGAAATCAACGCCAGGTTCTAAGGCCATGGACATGCATACCGTTTGGGATGAATCCCGCCACGCGGCCACGACGGGACGCGGGCGGCGCTTGGCGGCGGCCGTGGCCTTGTGCGCGGCCGGCTTGAGCGTGGCGGGCGGCGCGCGGGCCGAAAGCATGGAAGAGCGCCTGCGCGCGCAGCTGCGCAGCACCACGCAGCAGCTACAGCAGCTGCAAAGCGAGCAGGCGCAGATCAACGCGGCCAAGACGGCGGCGGAAACGCAACGCGACGCGGCGCAGAAAGAACTGGAGTCGCTGCGCGCGCAGTTGGCCAAGACCCGTGGCCAGGCCGAAAAGCTTGCCGGGCAACAGGACGCCGTGGCGCAAGCCGCGCAGTCGCAAGTCGCGGCCAGCCAGGCACAGCTGGGCAAGTTCAAGGGCGCGTACGACGAGCTCTTGACCTTGTCGCGCGCCAAGGAAGCGGAGCGCGCCGCGCTGGCCCGCACGGTGGCGCTGCGCGATGCGGACATCAAGACCTGCGTGGCCAAGAACCGCCAGATGTACGAGGCGGGCAAAGAAATTCTGAACGCCTACGAAGGCATCAGCACGGGCGACATCCTGGCCATCAAGCAGCCCTTTGCCGGCAAGGCCCGCGTGCAGTTCGAAGAGCAGGCGCAGGCCTATGGCGATCAGCTGTACGACGCGCAGGTGGCTGGCAGTCAAGCCGCTGCAACGTCGCGCCCGTAGCCTTGCTTGCCCGAATTGCTTCCTCCGATTGCTTCCCCATTTTTCAGGACCCTAAGAATGACCGAAACCAGCTTGATTCTTGATGTCGATGCCGAACGCCTGCAAGCGTTGCTGCAATCCGTGGGCTACCGCGTCACGCTGTCCGAGCAGAACGGCATGGTGCAGTTGCTAAGCGCCAGCCAGGGCGTGGGTTTTGCCGCCCGCATGGGCAACCCCGCCCAAGAGGACGGGCATTTTCTGGACTACACGCTGAGCTGCGCGCTGCGCGTGCAGGGTGACGTGCCCGCCGGCCTGGCAGAGCGCTGGAACGTGGAAAAGCGCTTTGCCCGGCTGACGGTGCAAGGCGTGTTCCTGGTGCTGGAGCTGGACGTGATCGTGGCGGGCGGCGTGTCGGAATCGTATCTGCGCGCCACGACGGAATTGTGGGACCGCTTGCTGCAAGAGTTCCTGCTGTTCCTGCGCGCCAAT
The DNA here is from genome assembly GCF_003600685.1 of Achromobacter sp. B7. Lineage (NCBI taxonomy): Bacteria > Pseudomonadati > Pseudomonadota > Betaproteobacteria > Burkholderiales > Alcaligenaceae > Achromobacter > Achromobacter sp. B7. The sequence continues at coordinate 4,281,483 of NZ_CP032084.1, read as the reverse complement.
GCGTCGCCGCAGGGGGACGTCAATGCGTTGGAAACGCCGGCCGACTCGTTGGCGACTGCGTAACGTGGATTGCCTGAAGGGATAGAACCATGAACCAGACCCTGACCGCCAACAAACCGCTGCGCGTCACGGCGGCGGTGTTGCTGATCGCCGTGCTGGCGGGCGCCGTTGCGTTGATGCGCGGCAAGGATGCGCAAAGCAGCGAGGCGTCGCCCACGGCTGCGGCCGCCGCTCCTGCATCGGCGGCGGCCCCCGCTCCCGCACCCGGCTCGGCGAAGGCCCGAACGCTCGCCGCCACGGCAGCCACCGCCACGCCATCCGCCAACGCCACCGCCAAGCCGCAAGCAAACTCGCCCCAGCCCCAACCGGCCACGGCCATCGCGACGCTGGGCGCCGTACGCGTGGATCGCGATGAGCTGCTGCGGCAATTGCAGGCCTTGCCGCCGCAAGCGCGCCAGCAGTTGCAGGACAACCGGGCGGGGCTCGAGCAATGGCTGCGTGCCCGGCTGGCAGAGAAGGCGCTGATCGAACAGGCGCGCGCGCAGGGCTGGCAGGATCAGCCGGAAATCCGCCGTGCGGTGCAGGCGGCCGAGGAACGCATCGTGATGCAAAGCTATCTGGAGTCGGTCAGCCGCGCGCCGGACGGCTACCCCACCAACGCCGACCTGCAAGCGGCGTACGAACGCGCCAAGCCGCAGCTGGCCGTGCCCGCGCAGTACCACGTCAGCCAGATCTTCCTGCCCGCGCCGCTGGGCGATGCCGACGCCGTTGCCGCTGCGCGCAAGCAGGCGCAGGACCTGGTCCGCCGCGCGCAGGCGCCCAAGGCCGACTTCGCGGCGCTGGCGCAGGCCAATTCCCGAGACGAGACCACGCGCGCGCAAGGCGGTGACATCGGCTTCGTGCCCCTGGCGCAATTGACGCCTGAAATGCGTCCGGTGGTCCAGCAGATGAAGGCGGGCGATGTGTCGGCGCCGGTGCAGTCGGCGGCCGGCTTTCACATTTTGAAGCTGACGGCGTTGCAACCGGCCGGCGTGACGCCGTTCGACCAGGTCAGCCAGCAACTGCGCGTCGCGCTGCGCAGCCAACGTCAGGAACTGGCCGCACGGGCCTACATGGAGGGCTTGCTGAATGCCGGAACCGTCAGCATCGATGGCGCGGCACTCAACGCCGCATTCGAGCAAAGCACGGCGGCAACGCCCGGCCCGGCCTCCGTCGCCCGCGCTCCGTAAGCGGCCGGTTGCCGTGGACGATGCGCCGGCAAGCACGGTGATCCACGCGCCGCCCGGCGCTGCGTCAGCAGCTGACCACGGCGTCACGCTGGCGTTGGACTGGCGGCTGACGCAGGCCCTGGGCACGACGCGGGCACCGTCTACGTTGCAGGGCGCTGCCCCGCTGTTGCAGGCGTTGCGGCAGACGTTCCCGGACGACTTGGCGCGCTGGTTTCCGCTGGTGCCGTTATGCCCACCGGAGCCCGGCCTGGCATTCGGCCTGGACGTGTCCGACCTGCGGGTGCTGTATCGGGCGCTTCGGGTGGTCTGGTTGGCCGAGCTGGTGTTCGGCGGCCGGGACGAGGGGCAGCGCTGGCTGCGCAGCCCCAAGCGCCGGCTGCTGGGCCGGGTGCCGTTGCTGCTGTGCCAGCACGGGCGCTATGCCGGGTTCATCGAAAGCTGGCTGATCGATATCGACGAAGGCAACGGACCATGATGCTGCTGTGGCGCTTGAGCAATGCCGGCGATCTACAGCCGCGCGCCTGCCCGCCTGGCCGCTGGCATGGCGCGGGCGTGCCGGTCATCGTGCTGGAGGCCAGCCCGGCGGCGGCGGTGTTGGCGCGGCTGGTGTTGGCCGAGGTGACGCACCCCGACGCCTTGCCGCGCGGCTATCAGCTGCTGTCGGTGACGACGCCCGGCCGTTCGGTCAGCGTGGCCGACGCCCCCGCGCCCGGGCAGACGGACCTGCGCGCCACTCGCGCGATAGGCGACGCCTGGGTGGCCAGCGGCCAGTCCTTGCTGCTGCGCGTGCCGGCCACGTCTGGCGGCTTTCAATACCTGCTAAATACCGCGCATCCCGACATGCGGCAGTGCCGCGTCACCGCGTCGTCCGCCTATCCCTATGCGCCGCATCTGGGAGCCATGGCCAAAGCGATACGCGACGGCGCCGATTGGCTGGCCGCCGCCGGCCAGGGCGGAGCGCGGGAGGGATCGGCCGCTGCCGTCGATGGCGCCGCGCGGGACTAGAATGTTGCACAGCCGGCGCTACGCCGCATGCAACTTTGTTCCGTCAGGAGCCCGCCGTATGACCGTCATCTCCGCTGCCCTTACCGCCGGCGCAGCGTTGCCTGCCACCACCGCGCAGGTGGACATAATTTCGATCCAGTCCCAAGTGGTCTATGGCTACGTGGGCAACAACGCGGCCATGCCGATCTTTCGCCGCGCCGGGCTGCGAGCCATCGCGGTGCCGACGGTGCTTCTTAGCAACACGCCGCACTATCCCACGCTGCATGGCGGGGCGGTGCCGCTGGACTGGTTCGCCGGCCTGTTGAAAGGGCTGGACGAACGCGGCGTGACGCGCGTGGCGCGCGCCGTGGTGTGCGGCTACCTGGGGCAGCCGGGGCAAGCGGATCTGCTTGCCGCCTGGCTGCCCGCGCTACGCGCCGCGCGGCCGGACGTGCGCGTGCACATCGACCCGGTCATGGGCGACCGCAACGACGGGCTGTATGTGGACGCGGGCCTGGTCGCGCAATACCGCGACCTGCTGGTGCCCTTGGCCGACGGCATGACGCCGAACCATTTCGAACTGGAAATGCTGGTGGGCCGGGCGTTGTCGACGCTGGACGAGGTGGCGGCGGCGGCGCGCGAGCTGATGGCGCTGGGGCCGACATGGATTGTCGTGACCAGCGCGGCGCCGATGGCGGCGGCGCCCGGGACCTTGCAGCTGGCGGTGGTGACGCAGGACAAGGTCAGCGTCGTGACGCATCCGGAAATCGCCATCCCGCCGTCGGTGCACGGCACCGGCGACGTGTTCATGGCCAGCGTCACCGCCCGGCTATTGACCGGGCTGGATCTGGTGGACGCGGTGCGCGAGGCGGCCGACGAGGTCACGGCCGCGCTACAGCGCACGCGCGAGCTGGGCTGGGAAGAGCTGGCGGTGGAGGGGTAGGCGGTGGAAGGGTAGGCGGCGGAAGGGTAGGCGATACGCCGACCCCTGGCGCCCAAGCCGAGGCTCAGTCGCCAAGCCGCAGCCGCAGCCGCGAGCCCACGGCCAAGCCCTGCCGCAGCCACAGCCGCAGCCCGCTACCCAGCAACGCTGCGGCGCAATCCCTTAATACGTCTTGTACGGCAGGAATTTGCCGCTCATCACGATCTGCACGCGGTCGCCCTTCGGGTCGGCTTCGCGCGACAGGTCCATCTTGAAGTCGATGGCGCTCATGATGCCGTCGCCGAATTCTTCGTTGATCAGCGCCTTGAACGTCGTGCCGTAGACGTTGATCAGTTCATAGAAGCGGTAGATCAGCGGGTCGGTGGGCACGGTGCTGGGCAGCGAGCCCTTGTAGGGCACCACTTGCAACTGCACCACGGCGTCGTCGGGCAGGTCCAGGATGCGGGCCGCGGCCAGCGCCTGTTCCTCGGTCAGCGTCATCTGGCCCAGCAGCGCGGCGGTGGTCCATTCCTTGCTTTGCCCGACGGCGTCGGCGATGGCGGTCCAGGACAGCTTTTTTTCCAGCTTGCGGGTAACGACCAGTTCGGTCACTTCAGCGCGGGACATCATGATGGGGTTCACTCCTTATGGGATGCCTTGTCGACCAGGAAGTCGACGAGATGGTTACGGATGTCGTAGTAGCGGGGTTCGTGGTGCAGGCTGGCGCGCGTCCGGTCGCGCGGCAGGTCCACGCTGACGGACTCGGCAATGCGGGCATAGGGGCCCGCGCTCATGAGCAGGATGCGGTCCGACAGCAAGATGGCTTCGTCCACATCGTGCGTGATCATGAATACGGTCTGGCGGGTCTGCTGCACGATGGCGCGCAGCTCGTCCTGGATGGTGCCGCGCGTCAGCGCGTCCAGCGCGCCGAAGGGCTCGTCCAGCAATAGCATCTTGGGCTGGATGGCGAAGGCGCGGGCGATGCCCACGCGCTGCTTCATGCCGCCCGACAATTCGCTGGGCTTCTTGGCGGCCGCATGCGCCAGGCCCACCATGTCCAGGTAACGCATGCTGTGTTCGCGGACCTGATCGCGGCTGTACGCGGGCCAACGCGAGCGCACGCCGAATTCCACGTTTTGCAGCGCCGTCAGCCAGGGCAGCAATGCGTGCGCCTGGAACACCACGCCGCGTTCCAGCGACGGGCCAGAGATCTGGCGGCCGTCCATGATGACCACGCCTTCATTGGTGTCGTCGATGCCGGCCAGCACATTCAGGATGGTGGTTTTGCCGCAGCCGGAATGGCCGATTACGCAGACGAACTGGCCCTGTTCGATATCGAAGTCGATGTTCTCGAACACCGGCGCTTGGGGCTGCCCATTGCGCCCGGGATAGCGTTTGCCCAGGCCCTGGACTTGCAGAAATGCATGGCTCATGGCGTCATTCCCGATAGCTGACCAGCCGCGCGGCACGTGCCAGCACGGTGTCCAGCAGCATGCCGATCAGGCCGATGAAAAATATCGCGCAGATGATGTTGGCGATGGACAGGTTGTTCCATTCGTTCCAGACGAAGTAGCCGATGCCGGTGCCCCCGATCAGCATTTCGGCGGCCACGATCACCAGCCACGCAATGCCCACCGAGATGCGCATGCCGGTCATGATGGTGGGCGCGGCGGCGGGCAGAATGACTTGCAAGGCGGTGCGCAGGCGCGACACTTCCAGCGTGCGCGCCACGTTCAACCAGTCCTGCCGTACCGCACCCACGCCGAAGGCGGTGTTCACCAGCATCGGCCACAACGAGCAGATGAAGATGACGAAGATGGCGGAGGTGTCGGCGTCCTTGATGGTGTAGAGCGCCAGCGGCATCCAGGCCAGCGGCGAGATCGGTTTGAGCACCTGGATGAAGGGGTCGAACGCGCGGTAAACGGTCTTGGACATGCCGATCAGAAAGCCCAGCGGGATGGCCACCAGCGCGGCCAGGCTGAAGCCGGTCAAGACGCGCGCCACCGAATACGCCAGCTGCACGCCGATGCCTTTGTCGTTGGGACCGCGGTCGTAGAAGGGGTCCTTGATGTGTTGCCACAGCTTTTCCCCGACCTCGGCGGGGCCGGGAAACGGCGTCTTCGACCCGCTGGCCGCGGCGTTGCCGACCAGCGCGGCATAAGCCGGGTCCACCGCCACGCCGCCGGTGTCGGGGCGGGTGGCGGCGTGCCAAAGCAGCAAAAACGCCAGGAACAGCGCGACGGACAGAAACGTTGCCCGCCAATATTGCACAGACCGCATCAGGTTCTCCGGATCTTGAAGCTGGCCAGATAGGCCTCGGGCTGCGCCGGATCAAACGGCTTGCCCATGACGCTGAAGGTCTTGGCCGATTCCGCCGGCGGCGTCAGGCCGGCTTCGCGCATCAGGCGTACGGCGTCGGTGGCCAGGAAGACGTCGGCCGCGACCTTCTGGTAATCGATGTCGCCCTTGACCTGGCCCCAGCGCTTCATCTGCGTCAGGATCCATACGGCAAACGACTGCCATGGCATGGGATCGAAGTCGATGCGGTTGGGGTCGGTCAGCACTTTGCCCAGCCCATCGGCATAGGTGCCGGTCAGCACTTGTTCGACGACCGTGACGGGCTGGTTCAGGTAGTTGGGGGCGGCGATGACGGACGCGATCTCTTTGCGATGCGCGGCGTCACGAGCGTAGGCGGTGGCTTCGATGATGGACTTGAGCAAGGCCTGGTAGGTGTTGGGCATGGCCGTCACGAATTCCTTGCTGGCGGAAAACGCGCAGCAGGGGTGGCCGTCCCAGATGGCTTTGGACAGGGTGTGGATGAAGCCGACGCCGTCGTACACGGCGCGTTGGTTGACGGGGTCGGGCGCAAGAAAGCCGTCGATGTTGTCGGCGCGCAGGTTGGCGACCATCTCGGGGGGCGGCACGGAACGGATCTGCACGTCGGTGTCGGGGTCCAGGCCGTGTTCGGCCAGGTAGTAGCGCAACAGGTAGTTGTGCATGGAAAAGTCGAACGGGACGGCAAACTTGAAGCCCTTCCAGTCTTTGGGGTCGCGCCGGTCTTTGTGTTTCATGGACAGGGTGATGGCCTGGCCGTTGATGTTCTCAACGGCGGGCATGGTCCATGGCACGGCGCGGCTGGCGCCCACGCCCATCGAGATGGCCAGCGGCATGGGCGACAACATGTGGGCGGCGTCGTATTCGCCGGACATGGCTTTGTCGCGAATCAGCGCCCAGCCGGCGGTCTTGACGACTTCTACGTCCAGGCCTTGCTTGGCGTAAAACCCCATGGGGTGCGCCATGATGATGGGCGTGGCGCAGGTGATGGGGATGAAGCCGACTTTCAGTTTCTGCTTTTCCAGCGGGCCGGTGGATTGCGCGAAGGCTTCGCGGGCGGCGGCCAGCGGGAAGATCGACGCAATGGCGGCCATGGCGGTGCTGCTGCCCACGGCGCGCAGGAAGCGGCGGCGCAGGGCGTCTTGCGGGAACAGGGCGCGCATGACGGCTTGGTCCACGGCGTTGCTCGTGGTGTCGTCGTGGCTGGCGCGGAGTTGGGCGGTGCCTTGGCGGGCAAGCGCGGCGGCTGCCTCCGTGGCCGATTGCGTGGCGCGTTCGTGGTCGGCCTGCGAGGCGTGGCGGCCGCAGCCGCAGGCAAGGCGGCTGTTGGCGTCGAACGGGTTGCTGAATAGGGACATGGGATGGCTCCGGCCAGAAGGGTTGGAGCCATCATGGGGCCGGGCGCATGGCGCCGGTATCCCGGGTTCGACGATATGCGTGTAGTGCGTGTACTACGCGGTGCGCGGGCGCGCCGCGCTGGTGCGCCGGGGGGCTAAATCGCACCCAGCTGGTGCGTGTTGGCGTAGGCGACCAGCTCGACCAGGGTGCGCACGCCCAGCTTTTCAAAGATGCGGCTGCGGTAGGTGGAAATGGTGTTGACCGACAGCGCCAGCTGTTCGCCGATGGCAGAGACGGATCGCCCGGCGACCAGCAGTTGCAAGACCTGGAATTCGCGGTTGGACAGTTGTTCGTGCGGGGGGCGGGTGCTGTCCTGGCGCACGGTATGGGCAAGCAGTTCGGCCACGGCGGGGGTGACGTAGAGTTTGCCGGCGGCGGCGTTGACCAGGGCGGACAGAAGTTCGTCGGGGTCGCAGCCTTTGTTCAGGTAGGCGTGCGCGCCGGTGCGCAGGGCGCGCACGGCAAACTGGGTTTCGGGGTAGACGGACAGCATGACGACGCCAAGCGCGGGGTAGTCGGCGCGCACGGTTTTCAGGACGTCCAGGCCATCGCGTTCGCCCAGCGCCACGTCCAGCACCATGGCGTCGTAACGGGTCTGGCGCAGGGCGCGCAGGGCCGAGGGGGCGTCGGCGGCTTCGTGTACCAGGGCCACGCGCGGGTCTTCTTCCAGGATGCGGGCCAGGCCGCGCCGGATGATGAGGTGGTCGTCGACGATAAGCAGGTTCAGGGCCATGGGGCGGGACAAGTAGGGTTCAGGCGCAGGCGGGATTCAGGCGCGGGTAGGATTCAGACGCAGGCGGGCGCGCATGCCGGCGCCGGGGGCGCTGTCCAGGGCAAGGTCGCCGCCGATGCCGCGCGCGCGTTCGCGCATGCCCAGGATGCCGAAGGTGTGGCGGGCTTCGGGCAGCTGCATGCCGATGCCGTCGTCTTCAACGGTCAGCAACAGCCCGTCGTCGCTCCAGACGGCGCTGACGCTGACGCTGCGGGCGCAGGCGTGGCGCTGCACGTTGGTCAGCAGTTCCTGGACGATGCGGTAGACGGCGATTTCCGCGTTGCGGTCCAGGCGGCGGCGTTCGGTGTCGGGCGGGCACAGGTAGCGGCATTGCAGGCCGGTGCGGGTCTGAAGGTCTTGCAGCAGGGTTTCCAGGGCGGCCCACAGGCCCAGGTGGTCAAGCACGACGGGGCGCAGGTCGCTGAGGATGCGGCGCGTGGCGCCCATGGCGGTCTGGGTGACCTCAAGCATGCGGTCGACGTGGGATTGCAGGGCGGGGGTGGCGCCAAGCTGGCGGCGCAGCCAGTTAAGGTCCAGTTGCAGAGCGGTGAATGAGGCGCCCAGATCGTCGTGGATGTTGCGGGCAATGTGGGCGCGTTCTTCTTCGCGCAGGGTGGACAGGTGGGATGACAGGCGGCGCAGCGAATCGTGGGCATTGCTGAGTTCGGCGGTGCGTTCGCCCACGCGGCGTTCAAGCAGGGCCTGGGTGCTATGCAGTTCGCGTTCGATGCGTTTGCGGTCGGTGATGTCTGAAAACGTGACCACGGCCCCGACCACTTCGCCATCGTTGCGGATGGGGTACGAGGCGTATTGGGCGTCAAAGCAGGAGCCGTCGCGGCGCCAGAGCACTTCGTCGTCCACGCGCACGCCACGGCCTTCACGAAAGGCCTGGAAGATGCGGCAGTCATGCACGGGCATCAGGGCGCGGTCGGCGTGGGAGTGGTGGATCAGGTAGTGCATGTTGCGGCCTACGACTTCGTCCGGGGTATAGCCCAGCAAGGTGGCGCCCGCGCCATTGATGAAGATGCAACGGCCACGCAGATCAATCCCGTAGATGCCTTCGCCGGCGGATTCCAGCAGCATTTCCAACTGACGACGCCAGGCGGCGTGGTGGGATAGATGGTTCAGGTCGGCAAACATGATGGGGTTGTTGCGGGGCGAGGGCGGATTTTTTGGGGAAGTTTACGGGAGGCTTGGCGCGGGAGAGGGGAGGGAATGCCCTTGGTGCGTGAGGGATTGGGGCACTAGAGGTGGGGTTCTTGAGGCGCTTGGTGTGAGGGGCGTTGGGCGATCGGGGGGCGGTTCTTGAGATGCTCAAGGCGGGGTTCTTCAGACGCCCGGGGCGGCGGCGTCCTGGCGGCGCGGGTCAACGATTGCGGTCCGGAGCCTTCGCTCCGGACTGCCCCGTCGTCATCCTCATTGCCGCCTGCGGCGGCTGCCTTCGGATTCCCTCGGGCTTATCGACTCCCCGCGCCACCAGGCCGCCACCACCCCCAGCTGCGCCGCGGAAACTTGTCGGTCGCCGGGGCGGGCGGTGTGCTTGGCATGCTTCTGTGAGACCGGGGGGAGTGGAAGAGTGTGCAGGGCCGCCAAAGCCGGCCGCGCGGGCGGCCTCTCTTGGCATTTTGTTTGACGGCATTTTGCGGGGCTACGATGCGCCGGTCGAACGGCACATGCGCCGGTATCGAGGGGAAACCCGATATAAAACTTTGCATAGCGCCCATGATCCAGGGTTATGCGTGGACACCGCCTCCATTCCCGTCCATCCCCGAATCTTCAATCCAATCAGACCCTTAGCCGAAACTCCTACCCCCGCCGCCACCCCACGCGCCGCGTTTCCTTGCGGTATCGGATTTTTTCGGACGCATGCATGCTTCCTACCTTCAGCCGTGCCCGCCATCCGGCGCGTCGCGGCAAGCAATCCTTGCGTTCCTATCCCACATGACCGACTTCGATCTGACTCTGCACAACGGCCGCATCATCACGGCGGATGCCGATTTCGTGGGTGATATCGGTATCGTCGACGGCGTCATCACCGCGATTTCCGCGACGCTGCCACCAGGCAAGCGCGCCATCGACGCCGCTGGCCGGCTGGTCATGCCCGGTGGCATCGACAGCCATTGCCACGTCGAGCAACTGTCCAGCATGGGCGTGTTGTGCGCCGATGACTGGTACAGCGCATCCGTGTCGGCGGCGCATGGGGGCAATACCACCATCGTGCCGTTCGCGGCGCAGCACCGGGGCCAGTCGCTGCGCCAGGTGGCGGACGGCTATGCCGCATCGGCCAACGAGAAATCGGTCATCGACTTCAGCTATCACCTGATCATCTCCGACCCCACGCCGCAGACGCTCAACCACGATTTGCCCGAACTGATCCGCGCCGGCATCACGTCGTTCAAGGTCTTCATGACCTACGACAAGCTCAAGCTGGACGACAAGCAGCTGCTGGACGTGTTTGCCATTGCCGCGCGCGAAGGCGCCTTGCCCATGGTGCACGCCGAGAACAATGACGTGATCAGCTGGATTGCGCGTCATCTGCTGGCCGCGGGCCATACGGCGCCGAAGTATCACGCCGTCAGCCACGACCCCATCGCCGAGAACGAAGCTACGCAGCGGGCCATCAGCCTGGCGTCCGTGCTGGAAGTGCCGGTGCTGATCGTGCACGTGTCGACCCAGGGCGGGGCGCAGGCCATCCACGCCGCGCAGACGCTGGGCGCGCCGGTTTACGGCGAGACCTGCCCGCACTACCTGCTGCTGACGGCGGAAGATATTGATATCCCCGGCGTTGAAGGCGCCAAGTTCTGTTGCAGCCCGCCGCCGCGCGATCCGGTGTCGCAGCAGGCGCTGTGGCAAAGCCTGGACAGCGGCACGCTGGCGCTGTTGTCGTCGGACCATGCGCCGTACCGCTATGACGAATCCGGCAAGCTGCCTGCCGGCGATGCCACCACTTTCAAGCAGATTGCCAACGGCCTGCCGGGCTTGGAAGTGCGCATGCCGTTGCTGTTTTCCGAAGGCGTGCGCAGCGGTCGGCTGAGCTTGCAGCAGTTCGTGCAACTGACGTCGACCAACCATGCGCGCATGTATGGCCTGTATCCGAAGAAGGGCACGATTTCGGTCGGGGCGGATGCCGACATCGCCATCTGGGACCCCGAGCGCGTCGTCACGCTGACCGCCGACGCGCTGCACGACAACGTCGGCTATACGCCGTACGAGGGCCGCACGGTAACGGGCTGGCCCACCACCGTCATCAGCCGGGGCGAGGTCATCGTGGACGATGGCGTGCTGCATGCCGCGCGCGGACGCGGACGCTTCATTGCGCGCGGCCTGCCTGCCCCGCTGCAAAAGGCGCGCGAAATCTCGCCGCGCGCCGCACTGCTGCGCAAGATTTTCCCCAACATGGTCGAGCCGTAGATCAAGCCGTGATCGTCGGCGCACTGCACTTGAACACCATTCGATAAGAACTCCTGGAGATTGACATCGTGAGTAACGCTTCCCCCGCCCGCAAAATGGGCCTGGCGGTTGCCCAGATGGGCGCCGTGAACCTGGCCGACACCCGCGCGGTGGTCGTGCGCCGCCTGGTCGAGATGATGCGCGAGGCCGCTGCCCGCCAGGCGGAATTCGTCGTGTTCCCGGAACTCGCCCTGACCACCTTCTTTCCCCGCTATTGGATGGAAGACGCCGAAGCCGTGGACCGCTTTTTTGAAAAGTCCATGCCCAATGCCGACGTGCAGCCGCTGTTCGACACCGCGCGCGAACTGGGCATCGGCTTCTACCTGGGCTATGCCGAGCTGACGCCCGAAGGCCGTCAATTCAACACCGCCATCCTGGTGGACCGCAGCGCCAAGGTCATCGGCAAGTACCGCAAGATCCATCTGCCGGGGCATTCCGACCACAAGGTTGATGCACCGTTCCAGCATCTGGAAAAGAAGTTCTTTGAAGTCGGTGACCTGGGCTTTGGCGTGTGGGAGACCAACGACGTCAAGATCGGCATGTGCCTGTGCAACGACCGCCGCTGGCCCGAGACGTACCGTGTGATGTCGCTGCAAAGCGCCGAGCTGATCGTGCTGGGCTACAACACGCCGTCGCTGAACATCCACTGGGACGAACCGGCGCACTGGCGCACCACCACGCACGAGATCGTGTTGCAGGCCAGCGCCTACCAGAATGCCGTGTGGGTCGGCGCCGCCGCCAAGTGTGGCCATGAAGACGGGCACCACATGATCGGCAGCTCGATGATCGTGGCGCCGTCCGGCGAAATCGTGGCGCGCTCCAGCGGCGAGGAAGACGAAGTCATCACCGCGAAGATCGATCTGGCAATGGGCCAGACCTTCCGCGAACACGTCTTCAACTTCGCCAAGCACCGCAGCCCGCATCACTACAAGCTGATCACCGAGCGCACCGGCGCGGGCGAACCGCTGCCCGTGCCGGAAGTGGTCTAGGCCCGGCTGATGATTGCCTGCGTCATCGCAGGCAATTCTTTTTTGACGATCTGGGAAAACTGCGTCAAGAACGCCTTGGCGATGGATGGCGGAGGTTCAATCCGCGAGTGGGACACATGCACCGAGAGCGAAATCGCTGGCTCGATACGACGCACCACGATGCCGTGCATCAGCGTATCCGTGAGGCCGTAAGAATCCACCAGCGCCACGCCGACGCCCTGGCGCACGAACGAGCACGCCGTTTGGGACGAACGCACCTCGATGGCCGGGGTGATCTGAGGCCCCAGGTAGTTATGCAGGGTCTCGCCCAGCGGCGTGTCGCGGCCGTAGCCCACCAGCATCTCGCCCGCCAGCATCTCCGGCCTGATGACGCTTTCGCGTGCCAGCCGATGGCCGGCGCGCAGCACGCAGACGATCTCGCCTTGCGCCAGTTCGCTGGTGATCAGGTTGGGGTGTTCGGGCTTGAAGGTAGAGATGGCAATGTCCGCGTGTCCCAGCAGCAATTGGGGCAGCAGGGCGTCCATGCCCAAGGGGCGGTAGCGGATGCGCACGCCGGGGTTGCGCGCACAGAACTTGGCGGTGGCCGCCGGTATCAGCCATTCGCCGAAGCTGGGGCTGGACACCACGCTGACCAGCCCGCTGCCATGGCCCGCCAGGCCGGCGGCCATGTCATTCAAGCGGTTGACGCCCGCCTGAATGGATTCCACTTCCTGAAAAAGTTTGCGCGCTTCCTTGGTGGGATGCAGACGGCCTTTGAACCGTTCAAACAGCGCATAGCCCAGACGCAGTTCTATCGAGGCCAGCACCCGACTGATGGCGGGCTGGGTCACATGCAGCAGCCGGCCCGCGGCGCTGAGCGAACCCGTGATCATGATGGCGTGAAACACCTCGATCTGCCGCAGGTTCAACGGGCCAGACCGGACATTCCGGGGTAATTCCGACATGCTGCTTTCTTTCCTATTGACCTGAGCGGTGCGCGCACAGCGCGGGTCCGCTTCTTTGCAGGGATTCTACTCAAACATGCCCAACGCTCGCATCACTCTCGTAAACCCGAACTCCTTGACCGGTGTCACGCAAGCGATCGACCGCGCTGTTGCGCCGTTCCGGCGTCTGCCGCTGGAGTTGCGCTGCCTGACTTCCACGGACGGCCCGGCCGGTATCCAGACTCAGGCCGAAGCGGACGCCTGCATCGCGCCGATGGCGCAATTGTTCTTGCAAGAAGCCCCCAACACCGACGCTTTCGTGGTGGCCTGCTTCAGCGACCCCGGCCTGCATGGCCTGCGCGACCTGGTGTCGGCGCCCGTCATGGGCATCGGCGAATGCTCGGTCCTGACCGCCATGAGCATGGCGACACGCATCGGTGTGATCGCCATTGCCGGCGCGTCCATTGCGCGGCATCTGCGCTACTTTCGCGCGATGGGGGTTGCCGACCGCATCTGCGGCGAACTGGCGCTGGATATGAAAGTCAGCGAGCTTGCCGACACGGAGCTGGCGTTTGCGCGCATGGTCGCCGTGGGCAGGACTCTGCGCGATGCGCATGGCGCCGATGTTTTGATCATGGGCTGCGCCGGCATGGCCGACCTGCGCGACCGGCTGGAAGACGCGTGCCGATTGCCGGTGGTGGAACCGACGCAGGCAGCGGTGGCGATGGCGGCTGGGCGACTTTTCAGCCGCTAAGGGAGCCGGGGTGCACCCGCACCCTTTGGCAACCCTTCAGCAATCCTTTGGCAAGCCTTTAGCAAGCCTTCGGCAACCCGTTATGCGGCCTGCTGCACGAAGTGCCCCGCGCCGACCTGCACCAGTTGCGTCACGTGTGGGTTATCGCCCAGCTTGCGGATCGGGCTGGGAATTTCGCGCGCGGCGCGTACCGTGCGCTGGTGACGACGGGCCGGATCGGGTATCGGCACCGCCGACAGCAGGCTCTGCGTGTACGGATGGCGCGGGCGATGCAGCACTTCCTGCGTGGGGCCGATCTCGACAATCTGCCCCATCACCATTACCGCCACGCGGTGACTCACCTTTTCCACCACCGCCATATCGTGCGAGATGAACAGATACGACAAGCCCATCTCGGCCTGCAATTCCTTCATCAGATCCAGCACGCGCGCCTGCACCGACACATCCAGTGCCGACACCGGTTCATCGGCCACGATGATCTTCGGGTTCACCGACAGGGCGCGCGCAATGCACAGGCGCTGACGCTGGCCGCCCGAGAACTGGTGCGCGTACCGGTCCAGGAATTCGCGCGGCAGGTTGACCCGTTCCAGCAGTTGCGCGGCGCGTTCGCGACGTTGCTCGCGGGTGTGACCGCCATGGACTTTCAAGGGCTCACTGACCAGATCCCAGGCATGCAGGCGCGGGTTCAATGACGCATAGGGATCCTGGAAAATCATCTGGATATGGCGGCGCATGTCGCGCATCTTGTCGGGCGACATGTGCGTGACGTCCTGGCCCACCAGCCGGATCACGCCTTCGGTCGGCTGCACCAGCTTCATCAACAAGCGCCCGGTGGTGGATTTGCCGGAACCGGACTCACCCACCAGCGCTAACGTTTCGCCCGCGCGCAGCGTGAACGACACGCCTTCCACCGCGTGCACGTTGGCCACCACCTTGCCAAACGCGCCGGACTTCACGGGAAAGCGCTTGGCAAGTCCCGAGACCTCCAGCACGGCCGGCCGGTCGCGCACCGCGGCCTCGTCGGGCGATCCATCGCCCAGCTTGGGCACGGCCGCCAGCAGATCCCGCGTATAAGGCTGCCGCGGTGCGTCGAACAACGCTTCCGTGGTGTTTTCCTCAACTTTGTCGCCGTGGCGCATCACGACCACGCGGTCGGCAATTTCGGCCACCACACCCATATCGTGCGTGATGAACAGCACCGCCATGCCCACATCGCGTTGCAGCTCACGGATCAGGTCGATGATCTCGGCCTGCACCGTGACGTCCAGCGCGGTGGTCGGTTCATCGGCAATCAACAATTGCGGCCGGCAGGCCAGCGCCATCGCGATCATCACGCGCTGGCGCATGCCGCCGGACAGGTCGCCGGGGTATTGCGTCATGCGGCGCTGCGGCTCCGACATCTTCACCGCTTCCAGCATCGCCTCGGCCCGGGTCCAGGCCGCTTCGCGCGAGATGTCCTGGTGCAGCAGATAGACCTCGGCCAACTGGTCACCCACCGTCATCACCGGATTCAGCGACGTCATGGGTTCCTGGAAGATCATCGATATCTCGTTGCCTCGGATGCGTCGCAACGCCGATTCCGGCAGCTTGAACAGATCCACTTCCTGGCCGTCGCGCGGTACGAAGCGCGCCGCGCCCGTGGCGATGCGGCCCCCGGCGCGTTCGATCAGGCGTAGCAGGGACAGCGCCGTGACCGACTTTCCCGACCCCGATTCGCCCACCAAGGCCACCGTTTCACCTCGGCCGATGGTGAAGTCCAGGGACTTCACGGCCCGATACGGCTTGGCGCGCGCACCGAACTCCACGCTCAAGCCCTGCACGGTCAGTAGTGTTTCGCTCATCAAGGCTCTCCGTCAGGCGCGGCTGGGAAACACGCGCGGCGACATGGCGTCGATGTCGCGGCCTGCATAGTCGCGCTGCGACACCGTTGCAATCGTTTGCGCCTGGGCGCGTTCCACTTCCTGCATGCAGTGTTCGATATCAATCGTCAGCAACTGGCCGTTCCTGACCACTTGTTCGCCATCGACGTACACATCGCGAATGGCGCGGTCCCCCGCCGAATAGATCAGGCTGCGCAGCGGTTCGCGGCCCGGGCGCATGTAGGGATGGGTCAGGTCGACCAACGAAAAGTCGGCCTTGCCGCCTACGGCCAGGCGTCCGATGTCGTCTCGGCCCAGCATCCTGGCGCCGTTCACGGTGGCGGCGTTGAACACTTCTTCGGTGGACGCCGCGCGGAAATGGCCGGCCTGCAGGCGGGCCACGTAGCAGGCCAGGCGCATCTCATCCAGCATGTTGTGCGGGAAGGTATCGGTGCCCAGGCCCACGTTGATGCCGGCGCGCAGATAGCGGCCCAGGAACGTCAGCGCGATGCCACGGCGCACGAAGACGGTGGGGCAGTGCGCCACGTGCGCGCCCGACCGTTGCAGCAGGCCGAAGTCGTCGGCGTGCGGCCAGTACAGCGTGCGATGGTCGTTCAGGAAGATGCCGTGGCCGATGATCAGGTCCCGGTCAAGCAGGCCCTGGTCATCCAGCCATTCGATCGGCGTGCGGCCATGGCGACGCGTCATCTCGGAAAATTCCACCACGCTTTGCGCGGCGTGGATCTGCATGGGTATGCCCAGGCGGCGCGCGGCGGCCTGCGCCTCTTTCAATAGTTCGGGCGAGCAGGTGTCCACCTGCGACGGGCACAGCATGGCGGACAGACGGCCGCTGGGGTGCTTGACGGCGCTGTCCACCACATCCAGCGCGGCCTCAAAGGATTTGACGGCGGCGGCCTCGTCCCAGGTGTACTCCACCGAATGGCCGTCGGTGGTGCGCCACGCGGCCGAGCGGAACATCGGGCCCAGTACCCCTCGGATGCCGGTGGACGCGACCACGTCGGCCCAGCCCGGGCGCGGCAGCGACATATCGACAAAGGTGGTCACGCCCGACAGCAGCATTTCGGACACGGCCACCTGGTTCGCATATTGCGCGGTGTCGATGCCCATGCGGAACACGGGCATGTATTCGTACAGCGAGCTTTGACCCAGCTTGTCGCTGCCCAGCTCTTCCAGCAGGCCGCGGTTGCCGGGTTCGGACGACGGATGGGTGTGCACGTTGACCAGACCCGGCATGGCCATCAGGCCGCCGCCGGGCACGACGTGGTCGGCCGGACCGGTATAGCCGGTGCCGGCGTGGATGACGGTGTTGCCGCGCATCACCAAGTCGGCGTTTTCGATATAGACGTGCGAACCCAGGTCCGCGTCCCAGGCCACCAGGGTGGACAGGTTCTTGAAGTGGGTAATACGGGCTTGATGGGTGTCGCTCACGGCAGGCTCTCTGTGCGGCATGAAAGGTTGAAGCGAATAGGGCGGGAAGGGCGGGAAAGGCGGGACAGGCGGGACAGGCTGCACACGCGGCGCGCCGGTAGGAGCGCGCCGCCGGCTGGCTTACTTGAACGCGATGTCCAAACCCTTGTAGGCCGCCGCGCCAAAGATGCCGTGGGCGCGCATCGGCTTCATGCGCACGCCGCCCACCAGGTACAACGAGTCGTGGTACAGCGGGATCCACGCGGCGCCGTCCGAGATCTTGGTCAAGGCCTTGGACAGGATGGCGTCGCCTTGCTTGGTGTCCAGCGCCTGGCTGCCTTCGGCCAGCCAGGTGTCGGTGTCGGCGTCCTTCCAGTTCATACGGTTGGGCGTGGGGATGCTGGTGGACAGGAAGTAGCTGTTCAGCGCTTCGCCCGTGCTCATGTAGCCGAAGCTCATGCTGAATTCATCGAATTCCTGCGTGGCCAGCTTGCCCCAGGCCGACGTCGAATCAAACAACTGCACGCGCAGGTCGACGCCGACTTTCTTCATGTCGCCTTGCACGGCCTCCATGATGTCTTTCCAGTAGCCGGTGATGCCGTAGTGCAGCAGTGACAGCTTCTGGCCGTCTTTGTAGCGAAAGCCGTCGGACTGCTTCTTCCAGCCGGCTTCATCCAGCAGCTTGTTGGCGGCGGCGGGATCGTAGCGGTAGGCGTCGTTGCTGCCTGCGGGCGTGTCGGTGGCCAGCATGCTGGTGGCGGGCTGCGCCTCGCCGAACGTAATGGCTTCGGTCAGCGCCTTGCGGTTGATGGCCAGGTTGATGGCGCGGCGCACGTTCACGTCCGTCAGCATCGGCTTGTCGATCTTGAAACCCAGGAAGAAGGTCCAGTAGAAGGGGTCGGCGCGGCTCACGAACAAGCGCTTGTCGGCCTTCAGGTCCTTGATGGCCCATTGCGGCAGGTAGCGCGACAAATCGGCCTGGCCGCTTTGCAGTGCGGTCAGGCGGGTGCTTTCCTCGGGCACGATCTTCCAGATGATCTTGTCGACCTTGGGCGTTGGGTCTTTATAGATCGACGGGCCCCAGTTGTAGCCGGCATGCTTGGTCAGCACGACTTCGTTGCGCGGCGACCAGCTTTGAAAGCAGTAGGGGCCGGTGCCGTCAAAGGCCTTGACCCCGTAGTCCGGGCCCAGTTCCTTGACCTGATCGATATTGATGACCGAGTGCATGTAGTGCGCCATTTGCTGCAGCAGCTCGTTGTAGGGCTTTTTCAGCTTGTAGACCACGGTCACGTCGTCAGGCGCCGTGATGCTGTCGACGGGGCCGGCGCGCCAGCGCTCCAGGCCCTTGGTTTCCGGGTTCAACCAACGTTCGTAGCTGGCCACCACGTCCTTGGCCGTCATCTTCCGGCCGCTGCAGAACGTCACGTTGTCACGCAGCGCGAACGTGTAGGTCAGGCCATCGGGCGACACCGTCCAGCTCTTGGCCAGCGCCGGCACCGGCGTCTTCATGTCGTAGTCCAGGCCCACCATGGTGTCGGCGGCCATGAACAGCACTTCCGCCGCGCCGCGCGCGGTGGTGCGGTGCGGGTCGTACTTGTCGGTGTCCAGTTCGCGCAGGATCAGCACGGTCTTGTCGGATTGGGCGACGGCGTGCGTGGGCGCGGCCAGCAGGCAGGTCAGAGCCAGCGGCGCGACGGCCAGGCCTTTGATGAGCTTCATGGTGGTGTTTCCCCGGTTGTGGTGTGTTGTTTGGTCAGGCGCAATGTCAGAAACGCAGCTTGGGATCCAGCGCATCGCGCAGGCTGTCGCCCAGCAGGTTGAAGGCCAGCACGATGAAGAAAATCGTCATCGTCGGAATGGTGGAAATGTGCGGGAAGATCTGTAGGAACTTGCGCCCGTCGGCGGCCATGCTGCCCAGTTCGGCGAAGGGCGGCTGCGGACCCAGGCCCAGGAACGACAGCACCGAACCCAGCAGGATGGTGTGGCCCAGTTGCAGCGTCGCGTAGATCATCAGCATGGACGAGCAGTTCGGCAGCAGGTAGCGCGTGATCAGGTAGAAATTGCCAAAGCCCATGGCATGGCCGGCTTCCATGTATTCCTGCTTCATCACCACCATGGCGGACCCCCGCGCAATGCGGGCCATGCCGGGGATGGCGGACACGCCCAGCGCCAGCACCATCGCCAGCGTGCCCGGGCCCAGCAGCGCCGACAGGCTCAGGCCGAACAGGATGGCGGGAAACGACAGCAGCACGTCGACCACGCGCATGATCACGCCTTCCAGCGGCCGGTAGTAGGCCGCCAGGATGCCCAGGACGGCGCCGATACCCGAGCCGCCGATCACCGCCAACACACTCAGCATCAGGGTGGCGCGAATGCCGTAGATGATGCGGGACAGGATGTCGCGGCCCTGCACGTCGGTGCCCAGCAGATACGTGATGCCGTCGGAAGACATCCAGCCCGGCGTCTTGCGCGCGATCGACATGTTGGTGGAGTACGGGTCGTGCGGCGCCAGCCACGGCGCGAATAGCGCCGTCAGCACGATGGCGATTACCGCCAGCAGCGACAACAGCAGAATGGGGTCGCGGCGCAGTCGGTCGGCAATGCGCGCAAGCGGGGTGGCCATGGCCTGGGGCGGCAAGGCGCCCATGGAAGAAGTGGAACCTGCGCTCATGATTTTTGTCCTCGCGGATCCAGATAGCCGTACAGCAGGTCCACGATCAGGTTGATGATGATGAAGCCCAGCGCCGTCACAAGGATCGCGCCCTGCGCCAGAGGGAAGTCACCGGCAAAGATGGCGCCCACCGCCATGCGTCCCACGCCGGGCCAGGAATAGATCTGCTCGGTGACCACCGCGCCGCCCAGCAGGTTGCCCACTTGCAGGCCCACCAGCGTCACGATAGGCAGCAGCGCGTTGCGCAGCGCATGGCGCAGGACCACGCGGCGTTCGCCCGCGCCCTTGGCGCGCGCGGTGCGCACGTAGTCGCCGCTAAGCGTTTCAATCACGGCAGTGCGTGTAATGCGAGCCACCGGCCCGATCAATACCGAGCCCAGCGTGAGCGCGGGCAGGGCGATGGATTCCAGGCCGGCCAAGGTCCACAACGGACCGTTGCGGCCGATGTAGGGCAGGATGCCCGCGCCGCCCACGTGCTGCACCAGCAGCAGCCCCACCCAGAACACCGGCAGCGACACGCCGATGACCGACAGCGTCATGACAAAGCGATCGATCAATTTGCCGCGCCGATACGCGGCCAGGGTGCCCAACAGGATCGCCAGCGGGATCGACCAGATCACGCTGGCCAGCATCAGTTCAACAGTGGCCCCGATGGTGCCGCCGATCTCGTCGATTACCGGCACGTTCGAAATCATGGAGCGGCCCAGATCCAGGTGCGCCAGGCGCCACATATAGCCGGTCAGCTGCACCAGCAGCGGCTTGTCCAGGCCCAGTTCCTGGCGCACCTGGGCCAATTCGTCGGCGGTGGCGGTCGGGCCGGCGATGACGGCCGCGGGGTCCGCGGGCGCCACTTGCAGCAGCACGAAGCACACCACGATCACGCCCAGCAGAACAGGCAGCGAGATATACAGGCGGTTAAGCAGTTGCCGGATCATGCGCGGGCGGCTCCGGTCGCGGGCTGTCGCAGGCCGGCGCGGCAACCCACCGGGGCGGCTGCGGGGGCGGGGTGTACGGAACTTGGCATAACGACCTCTCTTGATGCGCCCGTGGGCTTGGGGTGGTCGAAGAATGCCAGTGCGCCTGGATGGCGGGGACCCAGGGAAATCCACTATGAAGGCAATTGCGCGCGGCCCGTCCAGGGTGGCGCAAGCGCTTGATATGCCAAGGGATTGTTGAATTTCCCCGCGCGCCGCCAAGCGCATCCAATAACGGGGTGTTATGACGCCTGCGCAAAGATTGATAGACCCCGAAGGCCTGGCCGTCACCCTGGCGGGACGGCGTGCGGACCGCGCTGCTAGACTGCCTTCGGCCCTTTGATTGATTGACCCTTTTCCGGCACCCCTCCCATGCGCTTTATCGACACCGAACAGACTCGCGGCGCCCTGTCATTCGACGCCGTCATCCCCGCCCTGCGGGAAGCCTTCCGCCAGGGCGCCACCGTGCCCGCGCGCCACGTGCACGCCATCCGGTCGGGCGATGCCCAGGGCACCACGCTGATCATGCCGGCCTGGAGCGACCGGGGTTACTTCGGCGTGAAGATCATCAACATCTTTCCCGAGAATACGCACCAGGGCCTGCCCGGCCTGCACGCCACCTATAACCTGTACAGCGCCACGACCGGTGTGCCGATCGCGCAGGTGGACGGCGATATCGTCACCGTCTACCGCACCGCCGGCGCGGCCGCGCTGGGCGCCGACTATCTGGCGCGCAAGGATGCGAGCACGCTGCTGATCGTGGGCTCGGGCCGCATCGCCGGCCTGCTCGCGCAAGCGATGCGTACGGTGCGCCCGATTCAGCGTGTGTTGGTGTGGAATGTGCGCCAGGCCGGCGCCGATGCGCTGGCCGAAACGCTGCGCGTACAGGGTTTTGACGCCCAGGCCACGTCCGACCTGGAATCCGCCGTGCGCGAGGCCGACATCATCAGTTGCGCCACCCTGTCTACCGTGCCGCTGATCCAGGGCGCCTGGTTGCGCCCGGGCGCGCACCTGGACCTGATCGGCAGTTTCACGCCCCAGATGCGCGAGACGGATACGGCTTGTTTTGATGGCACGTCGGTGTACGTCGATACCGACGAGGCCCCCACCAAATCCGGCGACCTGCTGTCGGCATTCGAGGCCGGCGTGCTGACCCGCGAGGCGATCCAGGGCGACCTGCACCAGCTGACGACCGGCGCCCGCCAGGGCCGGCGCAACGATCAGGAAATCACGGTGTTCAAGGCCGTGGGCAGCGCGCTTGAGGACCTGACGCTGGCGACGCTGGTGTATGAATCAACGAACGCGGGGTGATTGCGAGGTGATTGCGAGGTGATTGCGAGGTGATTGCGGGCTGTCGCGGGCTTTTGCCCGCGATGCCCGCGCACTACGGCACCAGCGACAAGCCCACCCGGAACTGCGATTCGTTGCGCTGGTTGTAGCCCAGCAGCGTTTCGCCGTACCCGTTGAAATACTGCAAGTGCAGATACCCGTTCATATTCAACCACGTGCGTTGGAGCGGCCACGCGAAATCCAGCTGAGTCGTGCGGCGCTTCTGGTCGCCTTGGCGGTACATGGCGGAGACCACCGCGCCGTTGTCCTGCGCCCAGCGCAATTGCCAATCCACGTGGCCGGCGTAGTCGGCGTAGTCGCGGTTTTCGTCGGCCACGCCGAAGTAGGCCTTGACCTTGGGGGCGAAGGTCAGCGTGCTGCCGCCATCAAAGCGATAGTGAAAGCGCGGTTCGATGTAGCCGTCGTTGACCGAACGCGAGTCGTCGCCGTCCTTGCCGTTCGAGCTGTGCTCGACCCCGGTGTTCATGCCGAAGCGCCAGTTCTGGTTGGCGGACTGCCAGATGTTGTCCGACAGCCAGAAGGCGCTGGGGTTGAACGTGGTGTCGATGAAGGGCATCGAATCGCTTTGCAAATCCCACAGCGAGGTCTGGGTGTAGGCCAGGTAGAAGTTCTGGCCCCAGGTGGCCGGTTGGTCGCCGGCGGGGCTGAACAGGCGGTACTTGGCGCTGATCTGGAAGCGGGCGGTGGTTTGGCCGCGCGTGCCGATATCGAAGTAGACGGGCTTGTATTCCGAGATGGAACTGCGGAAGCGGTCGAACGCCGTTTGCGGCTGCACGCTGGGCATGACGGCGGCGTCGGGCGCCGGGCCGCCTTCGGGCGATGCGCCGACGGCGGTCACGGCGGCGACCGGTACGGGTTCGCCGCTGCGCGCGTCAACGACGGGGCCTTGGGCGGGGCGGCTGGCGACGGTGCCGGCGTCGCGGCCGGTCGCGTCCAGCGCCATCATGGAAGGTTGGCCTTCAATGGAGACTGCTTGCAGGCCGTGGGCGGTGCTGGGCACGACGGCGGTCCACGCCATGCGCGCAAAGTTGTTGACGGGCACGCTGTAGCTGGCGCGGTCGCCGGCCAGTTTGGCCAGGCTGCGGACAATCTGGCCGTCTTGGCTGCGCCATTGCAGAACCAGTTCCGGCGGGGCTTCCCAGTTCGCGCGGGCGCTGCCTTCGTTGAAGAACACAGCTTCGATGGTGACGGTTTCGCCGGGCGCGGCCGAGGGGCGGTCCAGGCGGTACGACACGCCCGCGGCGGCAGAGCCGGCGGCGCCAAGGGCGACGGCGGCGGTCAGGGCGCGCAGGGCGAAACGGCGATGAGCAAGACGGCGTAAGGGCATGGTTGCGTGTGTTGTTCTTGTGACGAGGCAATGTAGCATCGCCCGCCGCAACTGTTTGTAAGGCAGGCTTATCGGATGTAGGAGGTGTAATAAACAGGCGTTACGCGGCGTGTCGCGGGCAGACATGGCCCATGCAATAAGGCCCCGCGCGTTGCGGACAACGCGCGGGGCCTTGTGCATCAAATCATGCGGGCGGGTTTATTCGCCGAACTTGATGCCTTGCGCCAGCGGCAGGTTGCGCGAGTAGTTGATGGTGTTGGTGGCGCGGCGCATGTAGTTGCGCCAGGCGTCGGAACCGGATTCGCGGCCGCCGCCCGTTTCTTTTTCACCACCGAAGGCGCCGCCGATTTCCGCGCCGGACGTGCCGATGTTGACGTTGGCAATGCCGCAGTCGGAACCGGAGGCCGACAGGAAGGTTTCAGCTTCGCGCAGGTCGTTGGTGAAGATGGCGGACGACAGGCCCTGGGGCACGCCGTTTTGCAGGGCAAGCGCGTCGGAAAATTCCTTGTAGCGCATCACGTA
This sequence comes from Achromobacter sp. B7, assembly GCF_003600685.1. Lineage (NCBI taxonomy): Bacteria > Pseudomonadati > Pseudomonadota > Betaproteobacteria > Burkholderiales > Alcaligenaceae > Achromobacter > Achromobacter sp. B7. Next base: position 4,257,597 of record NZ_CP032084.1, on the reverse strand, counting down.
CAGGATCGGCGCGAAGGTCTCGTGGCAGACGACGTCGGTCTGGCCAGGCATTTCGGCGATGGCGGGGCGCACGTACCAGGCGTTGGGATAGTCCTTTTCCAGCACGCGTTCGCCGCCGGTGACCTTGCCGCCTTGTTCACGCGCAGCGCGCAGGGCATCTTGCATGGCGTCGAACGAGCCGCGGTCGATCAGCGGGCCGACCAGGTTGCCAGCGTCCAGCGGGTTGCCGATGGTGGCGCTGGCGTAGGCTTTGTGCAGGCGTTGGACCAGGGCGTCGGCCACGCTTTCGTGCACGATCAGGCGGCGGGTGGTAGTGCAGCGCTGGCCGGCGGTGCCGATGGCGCCAAAGACGATGCCGCGCGCGGCCATGTCCAGGTCGGCAGTGGGGCCGACGATGATGGCGTTGTTGCCGCCCAGTTCCAGCAGCACGCGGCCGAAGCGTTGGGCAACGCGCGGGCCGACCTGGCGGCCCATGCGGGTCGAGCCGGTGGCGGACACCAGCGCGACGGCGTGCGAATCGACCAGCGCTTCGCCAACTTCGCGGCCACCGATCAGCACTTCGGACAAGCCGGCGGGCGCGTCGCCAAAACGTTGCATGGCTTGCGCGAACAGGGCTTGGCAGGCCAGGGCGGTCAAAGGCGTTTTTTCAGACGGCTTCCAGACCACGGCGTTGCCGCAGACGATGGCCAGCGCGGCGTTCCACGACCAGACGGCAACGGGGAAGTTGAAGGCGCTGATGACGCCGATGACGCCCAGCGGGTGCCAGGTTTCCATCATGCGGTGGCCGGGGCGTTCGGACGCGATGGTCAAGCCGTACAACTGGCGCGACAGGCCGACGGCGAAATCGCAGATGTCGATCATTTCCTGCACTTCGCCTTCGCCTTCGGCCAGGATCTTGCCGGCCTCCAGGCTGACCAGGCGGCCCAGCGCGGTTTTGTTCTGGCGCAGCGTTTCACCCAGCAGGCGGATCAGTTCGCCGCGGCGGGGCGCGGGCACGTCGCGCCAGGCCAGGCTGGCCTGGCGTGCGCGCGTGATGGCGGAATGGGCCTGGGCCACCGTGTGTTCGTGCACCTGCGCCAGCTCAGCGCCGTCGATCGGGCTGCGCGCGGTCAGGGTGCCGCCGGTAAGGGCGTCGGCGGAAAGGCCGAGCGCTTGCAGGATGGTTTGAGGGGTGTCCATGCCGGTTCCTTGGAGTGCCAGCGAAATCAATGCTTCGCTAAGTGGTTATGCGGGTTATGCGGGAAATGCGGGGGTTATGCGGGTTATGCCTAAGTGGCGATTCGGGAAAAAAATTTACTATACGAAACTCCAGCGTGAATTGCGAAACTTTTTTTCTAAACCGGCTTTAGCGTCGTTTGCCCGTTGGCGGTGGGCGCGGGCAATAGAAAAACCCCTCTTCGAGGAGCATCAGTGGCAGACGCTTTACTTGATGTCCAGGCAGTCACCAAGACGTTCCAACGCGACGGGCAGCCCCCGCATCTGGCGCTGGATCACGTGGACTGCCAGTTGAATCGAGGCGAGGTCATGGTGGTGGTCGGGCCGTCCGGCTCTGGTAAAAGCACCTTGCTGCGCACGCTCAATGGTCTGGAAAGTATCGATAGCGGCACGATCCGCGTGGACGGCGTGTCGCTGACCGACCCGGCTACCGACGTGAACCACTGGCGCACCGAAGTGGGCATGGTGTTTCAGCACTTCAACCTGTTCCAACACCGTACTGCGCTGGACAACGTTGCGCTACCCCAGCGCGTGGTGCGTGGCCGCAGCCGCGCCGACGCGGAAAAATATGCGCTTGATCTGCTGGGCCGCGTCGGCATGGCCGACTACGGCCAGCGCTATCCCAGCCAGTTGTCCGGCGGCCAGCAGCAGCGCGTGGCGATTGCGCGCGCCTTGGCCATGGACCCCAAGCTGATGCTGTTCGACGAGGCCACCTCGGCGCTGGACCCCGAAACGGTGGGCGGCATTCTTGAATTGATGCGGCAACTGGCGCGCGACGGCATGACGATGGCGGTGGTGACCCATGAAATGGGTTTCGCGCGCGACGTCGGTGACCGCGCGCTGTTCATGGACGCGGGCCGCATCGTGGAAACGGGTACGCCCGACGAGGTGTTCTGCCATCCCAAGGAGCCGCGCACGCGCGCCTTCCTGGAAAAGATCCTGTAGTCCAAGCACAGGCCGGTCCGGCAAATCCGGGCGCTGCCGGCCATGCGGCAACACAACGCTTTGCCCGGAATGACAAGGTTTCATCCACCTCTAGGGGACATTCAAATGTTGAAAATCAAACAATGGCTGGGCATGGCCGGCGTCGCGTTCGCGGCGGCCACCGTGGCGCTGCCGGCGCAGGCCGACGAGCTGGGCGACATCATCAAGCGCGGCGAATTGCGCGTGGCGGTGCAGACGTCCGGGCCCCTGATGAGCTTCATGGACAAGTCGGGCAACCGCACCGGCCTGGCCGTGGAAGTGGCCAAGCGCATGGCCGACGACCTGGGCGTCAAGCTTGTGCTGCAAGACTACGAATGGAAGGGCTTGCTGCCCGCGCTGCTGTCGGGCAAGGCCGACATGGTGGCGGCCGACATGACGCCCACGCCTCAGCGCGCCGCGCAGGTGCTGTTTTCGGCGCCGATGTTCTACGCCGAAACGGTTGCCGTCGTGCCCAAGGACTCGCCCTACAAGTCGTACGAAGAACTGGACAAGGCGGGCGTGAACGTCGGCGTGCTGGGCGCCAGCACGTACGCCGAAGTGGGCAAGAAGATGTTGCCCAAGGCCACCATGAAAGAGTTCTCGGGCGGCAGCGCGCCGGTCGGTCAGGCCTTGTCCAGCGGTCGTCTGGACGCCGGCATCATGTCCATGTCCACCGCCAACCAGTTCCTGGTGGACTTCGGCAACTTGCGCGTGCTGGACGGCGTGATGGTGCGCGAACCGTTGGCCTTCGCCGTCGGCCCCAACGCCTTTCGCCTGAAGTTCTGGCTGGATAACTGGCAAACGCTGAAGACCGCCGACAACACGCTGCCCGATCAGGTGAAGTACTGGTATTCCACCGACTGGAAGAAGGACCACTGATCACCGATCACTGATCGATAGCGCGGCACAACAGGGGAGGCCGAAGCGCCCATGGACTGGTTGACTGACTATTACAACTGGCGCATCGTCAGCCAGTACACGGGCGAATTCGCCAGGGGCCTGGGCAACACGCTGATCGCGGCGGGCGCCAGCCTGGTGCTGTCGTTGTTGGCCGGCGTGCCGCTGGCCTTGCTGCACATGTCGCGCCGCGCCGCCGTGTGGCGGCCGGTAGCCGCCTACGTGCAGTTCATCCGGTCCACTCCCTTGCTGGTGCAGATCTACCTGGTCTATTACGCGGTGCCCATGCTGATACCGGGCGCCGGGCGCTGGAGCGAAATGATCCTGGGCATCCTGGCCATGACGCTGCACCACGCCGCCTACATGAGCGAGATCATCCGCGTGGGCATCGAGTCCGTGCCGCGTGGCCAGGTCGAAGGCGCCAAGGCGTGCGGCATGAATTATCAACAGCGGCTGCGCTACGTCGTGCTGCCGCAAGCCTTTGCCAATACGCTGCCGCCCTTGCTGGGGCAGACCGCCGTTCTTATCAAGGACACGTCGTTGCTGTCGCTGATCACGGTGTTTGAACTGGTGGCCGCGGGCGTGCAGATGAACAGTGACCGCATCGTGCCCAGCGAAAGCTTCCTGACGATTGCCGCTGGCTATCTGCTGATCTACGGCGTGATGCTGTTGTTGTCGCGAGGCGTCAGCCTGTGGTTGGCCGGCCCGGCCTGGAACGCGAGGTAAGCATGCTGGATTCCTATCTGTCCACCGCCGGCGTCGTGCTGCCCTTCCTGCTCAAGGGCTTCTGGGAGACGCTGAAGATATCCTTTGTGGCCATCATCGCCGGGTCATTGCTGGGCTTTGTGATTGGTGTGATCCGAAGCTATCACATACGTGTTATCCATCAGCTGCTTGGGCTGTACATCCACGTTCTGCGCGGCACGCCGTTCCTGGTGCAGCTCTACATCTTCTATTTCGTGCTGCCCAGCTCCGGCATCGAGCTACTGCATTGGGATTCCGGCACCGCCGCTTTCGTGTCGCTGTCGGTGTATACGTCCTGCTATGTTGCCGAAATCGTCATGGGCGCCATCCAGTCCGTGCCGCGCGGCCAGACCGAAGGCGCGATGACGCTGGGCCTGCGGCCCCTGCAAATCCTGCGGCTGGTGGTGTTGCCCCAGGCCATGCGCCTGATCGTGCAACCGATGAGCGGCGTCTACGTCATGCTGATCAAAAGCACCGCCATCCTGTCGGTGGTCGGCATCACCGAACTGACGCGCCAGGGCGAGGTCTTCATCATCACCTTTCCAGCCAAATCGCTATTCATCTACGGCCTGATCGCCGCCATCTACTTCATCTACTGCTACCCGTTGCTGCGCCTGGCCAACTGGCTGGAAAAGCGCCTGACGGGCGGCCTGCAAGGCGCAAGCCTGCACTGACACGGACCCCACCGGCATGGCCTCCGAGTACATCGACACCTATTACAAGCGCACCCTGTCCGGCAGCGATACGCGCTACGCGCCGCTGGCCGGCGTGGCCAGCACCGACGTCTGCGTGGTGGGCGGCGGGCTGGCGGGCTTGTCCACCGCGCTGGAACTGGCCCGGCGTGGGCGCAGCGTTACGTTGCTTGAAGGGCGGCGCATTGCCTGGGGCGCGTCGGGCCGCAACGGCGGCTCGGTGTCGCCCGCGTTCTCTGCCGGCGCCGACGCCATCAAGCGCCATGTGGACGAAGACCATTACCGGCAGCTGTATCGGCTGTCGATGGAAGGCGTGGAGATCATCCGCGACAACATCCGTACGCTGGCCATCGCCGACGCGCACAAGGTCGACGGCCGCCTGCGCGTGGTGCGCTACGAAGCCACCGATGCGCTCCAGCAGTGGTGCGAGGCGCAGCGCCGTGACTTCGGCCGCGACGTGCGTTTTCTGAAGCGCGAGCAGGTGCGCGAACGGCTGGTGTCCGACGTCTATCACCAGGGCATTGAAGACCCGTCTTCGTTCCACTTCCATCCGCTCAATTACGCGCGCGCGCTGGCCCGAGAATGCCAGCGCCTGGGCGTGCGCATCCATGAAGATTCCGCGGTCACCGGTTTGGCGCTGGAAGGCGCGGTCAAACACCTGAAGACGGCGCAAGGCCAGGTCGATGCGCGCGCCGTGGTGTTGGCCACCGGCGGCTACACGGGCGATGTCGTGCCGGCGCTGCGGCGCGCCATGTTGCCGATTGCCACCTACATCATGCTGACCGAACCGCTGGGCGACCGCGTCAAGGAAGCCATCCGCAGCACCGCCGCCATCGGCGACGATCGGCGCGCCGGCAATTATTACCGCGTGCTCGATGGCGGGCGCATCGGCTGGGGCAGTAGAATCACCACCCGTGTCGACGACCCGCCCGATCTGGCCGAGTCCTTGCGCCGCGAATTGCTGTCCGTCTACCCGCAGTTAAAAGGCGTGCGCGTTGAAACTGCATGGTCGGGGCGCATGGCCTACGCCCGCCACCTGATGCCGCAAATCGGCCAACTGGCGCCGGACGTGTGGTACTGCACGGCGTTTGGCGGGCACGGCATGAACACCACCTCGATCGGCGGACGCGTCGTGGCCGAAGGGATCACCGGCGACACGCAGCGCTACAAACTGTTCGCACCCTTTGGCCTGGCCTGGAACGGCGGCGGCCTGGGCACGGCGGCGGTTCAACTGACTTATTGGTCTTACCAGGCGCGCGACTGGTGGCGGGAGCGCACTACGCGGGCATGACAAGGTACACAGGATGCAAGGCAACAAACAAAGCGCATTGGCACAACGGCTGCGAGCCCTGCGCCAGGCGCGTGACTGGACACTGAAGCAGGCGGCGGCGGCCACCGGCGTCGCCGCGTCCACGCTGTCCAAGATAGAAAACAGCCTGCTGTCGCCCACCTATGACAACCTGATCAAGATCGCCGCGGGCCTGGAACTGGACGTGGCCGAACTTTTCACCGCGTCCGACGCCCACATGGGCACCGGCCGCCGCAGCCTCAGCCGCCAGGGCGAGGGCCGCCAATACGAAACCCCGTACTACGACCACCGCCTGCTGTGCACGGCCCTGTCGCACAAACGCATGATGCCGTTTCACACCCGCGTCAAGGCCCGGTCGTTCGACGAATTCCAGGACTGGAGCCGCCATGGCGGCGAGGAATTCGTCTACGTGCTGGAAGGCGAAGTCCAGCTTTTCACCGAGTTCTACGAGCCGGCCCGTCTGAAATCCGGCGAAAGCTTCTATATAGACAGCCGCATGGGCCACCGCGTCATCAGCCTGAGCCCGGAAGACGCGATTGTGCTGTGGGTGTCGACGCACGCGGACATCGAGGAAGAGTAGGGGCGCCGGCGTAGGAGCAAGGAGCCGCCGCAAAGTTTCCCGCAACAAGGTAAAATGCGCCGCCCGGATCTCTTGCCGGGTGTCAACGACTGCGCGGCAGTAGCTCAGCTGGATAGAGCACGGGCCTTCTAAGCCCGGGGTCGGGGGTTCGAGCCCCTCCTGCCGCGCCAGAATAGTCAGCTAACTCAAGGGCATACCCCTTTCGAAATTCGCTAACAGCTAAATGGACTAATACGCTCGTCTACGGCGTTGCTTTATGGCGCGTGCCGAAAGGGCGGCATACCTCCGCGCCGGACGCCGCTGCAATAAAAAGCCCGCAAGTCTGCGGGCGGTCGGCGATTCGTATATTCCTGGCGGGTTACGGCAGGGCCAACAGATAGTCCTTGAAATTGGCGATAGCTATGAAAGCGTTGGGTTGACACCCAAACATGTTGTCGCAGGTTGCAGCCATCTTGATGGTGTGAGTACCGTAAGGCCCCGGTTCCTTGATGACCGTGTAAGCCAGCTGCGGAGAGTTGCGCGTGGGGCCATAGGTCTGGATCACCGAGCTGGACACGCTCTGGATCTTGTACGCCCCGTTTTGTGCCAGCCAAACCTGGGCACCATCCCATAGCTTCCCGCATTGCTCAGCGCCTTTCTGCTGCGCTACTAACAACTTTCTGTTGATTTTCAAATCGCCAGCCCCGCCCCGTCCACCTTCAGGACCGGCACCCCCGCCCAATCCACCCCATCAAGACACCGCACGTTGACCGCCCAACCGACGAACGCCTGCTTTCCCTGCGCCAGCTCTTGAGCCGTGGGGGCGCTGGGCACTCGAAACGGAAGGATCCCGCAGTGCGGACAAAAGTAGTCCTTTGCGGTCTTTGAGCCCCACTGATAAACGCTCAAATCATCCAGCGGCGTCAACATGCGCAGTGCTGCGGTCGGTACGCGATGAATCAGCGCGCCACGCCGCTTGCAGATCGAGCAATTGCAGCTGCGGACATGGTCCAGGTTCATGTCCACTTCAAAGCGGCACGCGCCGCAATGGCAGGAGCCTTGATAGGTGCGCATAGGGGTCGTCCGCCTAAAAGGAGTGATTCTAGACGTGTAGGACCGCACGATCAGAAAGGCCGGCTGATATTCAGCCTTGGGGCAGAGGGGCTCCGATCTTGGATAGGTTGATGTCCACCTGCATCCAGAATCCACCTTGAAATGCCTTCTTCTGCGCCCACGCCTCTTGCGCGCTGGGCGGGGCGATAGGCTCGATTTGGCCATAGAGGTGCGCTTCGACTGCCTCTTGCGCGGCGGCTGGAAGGTGTTGCAGCGAGGATGCCGCCGCGTGGCAGCCGGGGAAATCCGGGAAGGCCGCTCCGTAGGCGCTGCCCTTTTCCTTGTGTACGTAGATGGGGTAGAGCACCGGGTTCTCCTGACGGATCGCGCCTACAAGCCGACTTGCTTGAGGTCGCGGCGCCCTCGTGGCGTTTTCCATGTGGCCAGGGTAAGCGCTACACCGCAGTACACAACAGCGTTGCTTCGGAAATGGGCAGATGCCGGACGAATCCTGATGTTATCTGCGAGTTCAAGACTTCAAGACTGCAAAACGTCGAGACTTCATCGGCTACCCCGCCGTGCTTCCCCTACGCCCCTCCACCCCGCCAACACCCGATCACAAACCTCCCCCGCTTGCCCCAGATAAGCCGCCGGATCACTTAAGCGATCCAGCTCTTCCTTCCCAAGCAGATCCCGCGTGCCCTCATGCGCCGCCAGCGCTTCCTGCATCGCAACCTTTAGCGTGCAGTTCCTGCGAACCGCCTCCTTGGACGCCCGTTCGACCAATTCATGCGCTTCGAGACGACCCATTCGACCGCCAAGCGCCAGCGCGTACGCTTCGGCCAGAATCAAGCCATTCGTCGCACCAAGATTTCGGATCATGTTTTCCGGGTGAACTTCCAGCCCGTCCAGCAGGCTCGCCAGATGCCGTAATGCGCCGCCCGCCAACGCGCAGATCTGCGGCAGGACGTCCCATTCCGCTTGCCAGCCGCCCAACGCGCGTTCGTGTTCCTGCACCATCGCGGACAGCATGGTGGACACCAGCGGTGGCATGCGGGTGGCGGCGGCGAGGATGGCGGCGCTGCTGACGGGGTTGCGCTTGTGCGGCATGGTGCTGGAGCCGCCGCGCCCCGGGCCGGCGGGTTCGGCTAGCTCGGCGATCTCGGTCTGCGCCATCAGCGACACGTCGCGGGCGATTTTGCCCAGCGTGCCGGTCAGCACGCCCAGTGTTGCCGCCAAGTCGGCCAGGCGGTCGCGATGCGTGTGCCAGGGCATGTCGGGCAGGGCAAGGCCCAGTTCTTCGGCCAGGACGCGCGCAACATCGGGGGCGGCGTTGCCCAGGCTGGCCAGCGTGCCGGCGGCGCCGCCGAATTGCAGCAGGGCGCATTGTTCGGCGTCGTGCCGCAAGCGTTGTCGCGAGCGGGTCAGCGCTTCCAACCAACCGGCCGTCTTGACGCCAAAGGTCGTGGGCAGTGCGTGTTGCAACCACGTGCGGCCGACCATGATCGTGTCGCGATGCGTTGCGGTCAGCCGGGCGCATGCGCGTTGCGCCGCGTCCAGGTCCTGGTCCAGCTGCGCGGCAACCTGTTGCAGTTGCAAGACCAGCGCGGTGTCCAGCACGTCTTGGCTTGTCGCGCCCCAATGCACGAAGCGTGCCGCCTCGGCGTCTGCCTGGCGCACGGCGGCGGTCAGTTGCTTGACGAAGGGGATGGCGATGTTGCCGGCCAGCATGGAGGCGGAAGCGATGGCATCCAGGTCCAGAATGCTGTTGATGTCTTCGGCATGGCAGACCTTGTGGATGCTGCGCGCCGCGCTGTCCGGGATGACGCCGCAGCGCGACTGGGCGCGGGCCAGCGCGGCTTGCACCGCCAGCATCCGCCGGATGGTGCCGGGGCCGGAGAACAGGCCCATGATGTCGCGGTCGGAATAGATCTGTTCGGTCAGGCCGGAAAGAATGGTCATGTTGCGTCCGTTGCTGACTCGGTCAGAGGTCGAAGAACACGGTCTCGCCCGCGCCCTGCAAGACGACGTTCCAGCGCAGTACGCCGTTGTCCGACGCCTGCGCGATCAGCGTGCTTCTGCGCGCGGCAGGCGTCTGGCGCAGGACCCAATCCCGTTCATTGGCTTGCGCTTCGTCCGGGAAGTACAGGCGGGTGGACAGATGCTTGAGCAGGCCGCGCATGAACAAGGACACCAGCAGATGAGGCGCTTGCAGCGAGCCGTCGGGCGCCGGCACGCCGCCGGGCTTGATCGTGGTGAAGCGGAACGAGCCGTCTGCTTCCGTGGGCACGCGTCCGAATCCCGTAAAGCCGGCTGGCGCGGCGTTGTCCGCATGGCGTGGATCGTCCGGGTGACGGTACACGCCGCGTGCGTCGGCTTGCCAGATTTCTATCATGCCGTCGGGCACCGGGTTGCCCTGGCCATCGATGATGCGGCCTTCAATCACGACCGGGGGCGCGCCCAGGTCGGGCTGACCCGCCGTCAAGTCCGCACAGTTCAGGCCGGACAGGCCGATGTGCAGGTAGGGGCCGACGGTTTGCGAGGTAGTGGGGTAGAGCATGCGTTACTCCATCGGGGTAGCGTTACGGCCGCGCAGCACGATATCGAAGCGGTAGCCCAGCGCGTAGTCGGGCACGGTGGTTTCCCAGTCCAGCGTGGCGACCAGGCGGGCGCGCGCCTTGGCGTCCGGCACGCATTGAAAGATGGGGTCGAATTCCAGCAGCGGATCGCCGGGGAAATACATCTGCGTGACCAGCCGCGTGGCATACGCACGGCCGAACAACGAAAAGTGGATGTGCTGCGGGCGCCAGCCGTTGTAATGGTTGCCCCACGGGTAGGCGCCCGGCTTGATGGTTTTGAACTGATAGCGGCCGTGCGCGTCCGTTACCGTTCGGCCTTCGCCGCTGAAGTTCGGGTCCAGCGGTGCGTCATGTTGATCGCGTTTGTGCAGGTAGCGGCCGGCGGCGTTAGCCTGCCAGATTTCGATCAGCGCATCGGGCACCGGCCGACCGTTCTCGTCCAGCACGCGGCCGGACACGATGATGCGTTCGCCGATGGCGTCGGCGCTGGCGATGCGCGTCAGGTCGTTGTCGCCCTGCTTGACGAAGGCGGCGCCGAACGCGGGGCCGGTGATTTCGGACAGGGTTTGCGGCACGGCGATCAGCGGCTCATTCGGCGACCGCAGCAGCGTGGAACCATAAGCGTCGAAGCGGTAAGCGGGCTGGGTGTTCCAGAACGGACGCCGGTATTGGGCAAGATCGGACATTGCGAAATTTCTCCTTTGTGTAGCGGATCAGGGCGTGCGATACGGCTGTGCGGGTGCAGGCCTGACCCGCCCCGCACAACGCCTGCGCATCACCCGCCGAACCAGCGCGCGGGCACGATCACCAGCGCCGGGAAAACGACCATCAGGAACATGATGGCGAACTCGGCCACCATGAATGGCATGACCCCGCGTGTGACGTCGTCCATCTTCATCTTGCCCACGCCCGCCACCACGTTCAGCACGGTGCCCACGGGCGGCGTCACCAGGCCGATCGAGTTGTTGATGATGAACAGCACGCCGAAATACACCGGGTCGATGCCGGCCGCGCGCACCACCGGCATCAGCACGGGCGTCAGGATCAGGATGGTGGGCGTCATGTCCATGGCGGTGCCCACCACCATCACCAACACCATGATGGCCGCCATCAGCAGGATCTTGTTGCCGATGAATGGCTGAAGCATGTCCACGACTTTGGCGGGCAGGTCGGCCACGGTGATCAGCCACGCGCTGACCATGGCGGCGGCAATCAGGAACATGACGATGGCGCTTGTCTTGGCGGCCGACACGAACACCGCGTACAACTGATTCAGCTTCAGCTCGCGGTAGACCAGCGTCGATACCAGCAGTGCGTACGTGGCGGCCACCACGGCGGCCTCCGTCGGCGTGAAGACGCCCATGCGCAGGCCCACCAGGATGATGACCGGCAGCATCAGCGCCCACAGCGCATTGCGCGCCGCCGTGCCGATTTCCTTGGCGGATTTACGCGGCGGCGGCACCACTTTTTCACGGCGGACGAGCCAAGCCCACGTCAGCCACAAGGCGCCACCGATCAGCAAGCCGGGAACGATTGCAGCCATGAACAGTTTCGAGATCGACACATTCGCGGCCACGCCGAAAATCACCAGGCCGATGCTGGGCGGGATCACCGGGCCGATCACGCCCGTGGCCGCGATCAAGCCGCCGGCCGTTGATTTCTTGTGGCCCGCGCTGACCATCATCGGCAGCAGCAACGCGGTCAACGCCGCCGCGTCCGCCACGGCGGAACCGGACAAGGCCGACAACAGGCAGCCCGCCATGATGGTGACGTAGCCCAGCCCGCCCTTGACGTGCCCGACCAGCGCCAGGGCCAGGTCCACGATCCGTTTGGACAAGCCGCCCACGTTCATGATTTCGCCGGCCAGCATGAAGAATGGCACCGCCAGCAGCGGAAAGCTGTCCGCGCCACCGATCACGTTCTGCGCCAGGATCTGCGAATCAAAGATATCCAGATGCCACATCAGCGCCACGCCGCTGGCCAAGAGCGCAAAGGCAATGGGCACGCCCAACGCCATCACGCCCAGCAGCGACCCGATGAATACGAAGATGGTCATGCGCTTCTCCCCGGCGCGCCGTGGTTGGCGTCGTCCAGAATCTGCTTGAGCTGCACGGCTTCTTCGGATTCCTGGACCATGATCAGGTCCTGGTCGCGCAGCTTGCCGGCCAGCACGCGATAAAGATCCACCGCGATGATCAGCCCAGCCAAGGACGAGAACACCAGCCCCGCCACATACACGATCGCCATCGGCAAACCGCTGACCGGCGCGCTGACGTCCGCGTTGATCACGGCCTGTTCCCAGCTGCCCTTGAACATCAAGCCCACGATGTAGAGCATGATGATCTGGCCCACGACCAGGCATATTTTCTTGCCCGCCGTCGGCAGCTTGGCCACCACCATGTCCATGCCCAGGTGGCCGCGTTCCTTGAGCGCGATGACGGCGCCCAGGAACGTCAGCCAGATGAACATCCAGCGCGACAGTTCTTCCGACAAGGTGATGCCGGAATTGAAGCCGTAGCGCGCAACGACGTTGCCGAAAACCAGCACCACCATCGCCGCCAGCAGCAGCGCGATGGCCAGTTCCAGCACGCGGCACGCGACCGCGATGAACCCGTCTATGAAAACCATGAAGCCGCCCCCTTCAGCGTGCAAAGCGTGCGCGGTGTCATGCGCGCGCTTCTTGCAGGATGTCGACCAGCCCGCGCAGCGCCGTCAGGTACGAATGCGGCCCCAGCCCTTGCACGGTGCCTCGCACCGCCGGCGAAATGATCGAATGCGCGCGCCACGTTTCGCGCGCGGCGATGTTGGACATATGCACCTCCAGCGTCGGAAACGGCATTGCCTTGATGGCGTCGTGCAGCGGCACGCCGTGCTGTGTCAGCCCGGCCGGATTGACCAGCGCGCCTTGCGCCGCGTCGATGTTCTGGTGCAGAAAGTCGATCAACGCGCCTTCGTGGTTCGATTGCAGCGTGGCCAGTTCCACGCCCAATTCGTCCGCCAGCGTGGCCAGGCGCTGGTTGATTTCAGCCAAGGTCGTGGTGCCGTAGATGTGCGGCTCGCGGCGCCCGAACAGGTTCAGGTTCGGGCCGTGCAAAACAAGAATCTTCATGATGGATACGCCGGTGCGTTTACTTGCGGATGCGTGCGAGTTCGTCGTTGTAGAGCTTGACGATGGCGGGGTCGTAGCTGCCGGTGAAGTGCTCAATGACCGGCTTGACGACCTGCTGCATGCGGACTTTTTCCGCCGGTTCGATCGTGTTGTATTGGATGCCCTTGGCTTGCAATTCCGCCACGGCTTTTTGCGCGGCTTCGCGGCTGACCTTGCGCTGGTAGCCACGCGCCTCGTCGGCCGCCTCTTGCATCAGGCGCTGTTCGGTGGGCGACAGCTTGTCCCAGAATTTCTTGCTGACCAGCACGATGTTGGCGGCGTAAACGTGGTTGGTCGCGCTGACGTACTTCTGCACTTCGTAGAACTTGTTCGACAGAATCACCGAGTACGGATTTTCCTGGCCGTCCACCGCTTTGGATTCCAGCGCGCCGTACAGCTCGGCAAACGGCATGGGCACGGGGTTGGCCTTGAACGCCTTGAACGTGTCCAGGAATACCGGGTTGGGAATGACACGGATCTTCAGGCCAGCCAGGTCTTCGGGCTTGGTGATGGCGTGCTTGGAGTTAGTCACGTTGCGAAAGCCCAGGTCCCAGAAACCCAGCGCAACCAGGCCTTTTTCAGGCAGCTTGGCGATCAGCGCGCGGCCCAGCGGCCCGTCCAGCAGCGCGTCTGCCTGGCCAAAGTCGGTGACCGAGAAGGGCAGGTCGATCAAGCCGAATTCCTTGACGATGCCGGCCAGCGACGTGGACGCGGGCGCCGACATTTCCTGCACGCCGCCTTGCAGGCCGGACTGCTGCTGCATTTCATTGCCCAGCTGCGATGCGGGGAATTCTTTCACCTTCATCTTGCCGCCGCTTTTGCTGGCAAGGATCTCGGCAAACTTCTGCACGCCCGCGCTGACGGGGTGGTCGGTGTTGTTCAGGTGGCCGAACCGGATGGTGCGTTCCTGGATGTCCTGCGCATGGGCCGTCATGGCGGTCGAGCACAGCAGGCCCATCAGGCCCAGGCAGAAAATGCGGGTCTTCATCGTTGTCTCCTTCCGTGATTTTTTTGGAATGTTTTCGATGTCTTGGAGGACTCGGTAGTGGAATGTAATTCCGAGTGGAATAGTTTTCCACCTAGGGTTATCATCCATCACCCCATTACTTGTTGAGATGACATGGCCGGAGTCCTCGAACGCGCGCTTGCCGTCATGGAGCACCTTTCCTCCCGACCCGAAGGCGTGCCGCTAGCCTCGCTGGCGCAGCAGCTTGAGATCCCCCAAAGCGCCGCCCATCGCTTGCTGACCGACCTGTGCCGTTGCGGCTACGTCAGGCAGATCCGCGACCACGGCGACTACGCGCTGACCGCCCGCGTGGCCTCCATTGGCCTGAGCTATCTGGCGGCGACCGGCATCGTCGATATCGCGCAGCCGCTGGTCGACCGGCTGGCCGATATCTCCGGCGAGCTGGTGCGCCTGGCCATCGTCGATAACGAACGGCTGACGTGGGTCGCCAAGGCGCAGGGCGCGCGTCACGGCTTGCGGTACGACCCGGAAATGGGATCGGACGCGCGGCTGTCGTGCAGCGCGTCCGGGCACGCGTGGATGTTGACGATGTCGGACGAGCGCGCGCTGGATCTGGTGTCGCGCCAAGGCTTCGGTTCGCCGGCGGAATATGGCCCCAACGCGCCCACCACGATTGCGGCGTTGACCAAGATGCTGCAAGCCGGCCGCAAGCGCGGCTACGCGATGATCAACGAAGTGTTCGCGCCCGGCATGACGGCCATGGCGGCGCCCGTGCAGCGCAAGGGCGAAGACGCCATCGGCGTGCTCAGTATCGCGGGCCCTGCCATGCGCCTGACCGAAGCGCGCATGCTGGAACTGGGCCCTCAGTTGCTGGCGGCCACCGAAGAGTTGGCGCTGGCAAGCCTGGCGTCGCCGATGTTCCGAAAGCGCTTTCCCATGCAGGGCCGTAGTGACGGCGACGATACGGCGAAGTAGGCCGTGAACCGGCCACGGCGCGCTAGTCCTCTGCGGTCGGGCCATTGCCCCACGTGCCCACGCGGGCCGAGCGCAGCAGCGGCGACGCCTCTGCCGCCTGCGCCAGCTCGCTGGCCGCGCGCAGCAGCGCCGGCCCGAACTTTTCCATTGCCTTCAGCGTCAAGCGTTGCGACGGGCCGGCTACCACCAGGATGCCGGTGCTTGCGTGGCCGGGGCGGCGAATTGGTGCCGCCATCGCGCTCATGCCCGCCGCATAAACGTCTTGCAGCATGCTGTACCCGCGCCGCCGGTGGCCGTCCAGGCCGGCAAGCAACGCGCGGATCGACGTGGGCGCGTTCGGCCCGAAATCGCGCGGCTTGCCCAGCCCTTGTTCGGTGACGTACGCAATCGCCTGGTCCTCCGGCAACGTCATCAGCCAGGCGTGGCCGGCCGCGCTGCAAGACAGGCGCAGGTCGATGCCCATGTCGGGGTCATACAGCAGCCCCGACTTTGCCCCTTGCGCCTTGGCCACCAGGGTCAGCCGCTTACCGTCGACGATGGCCAGCCGCACCAGTTCGCCGGTGGCCAGGGCAAAGCGGTCGATGACCGGTTGCGCAATGTCGACCACGCCCGAACGCCCCAGAAAGCTCAAACCCATCGACGCCAGCTTGGTCGTCAACGCATATTCGCCGCGCACCGGCGTCTGCCGCACGTAGCCGTACTTCATCAGCTCGTGCAGGGTGCGGTGGCAGCCGCTGCGCAACTGGTTCAGGTCGTCGGCCACCGTTGCCAGCGCGACGCCGTCGGGGTGCTTGGCCAGGTATTCAAGCAATGCCAATGTCTTTTCGATTGCCCCGCTCATTGCAACTCCTTGGGTTGGCCACCATGAAAAAACCGAGCGCTGAATGCCGCCAAATTCAAATTTTGAATTCGGCCAAAATTTGAACGGCATTCAAAATTATGCCCTATGCTCGCAGCGAAATATTCCTTGCCGACACCAAACCAGAGGGGTTGTGATGCAGATTGGAAAGCCGTTATTTCGCCTTGCCGTAACCGCCGTCGCATCTCTTTCGGTTTGCCTGGCGCTAACCGCCACCGTGGCCGCGCAAGAGGTCAAGGCGCGTACCCTGAAGTTTGCATTCAGCTTGGCCGCGGATCATCCGCTGGGGCAGGGCGCGCAGAAGTTTGCCGACCTGGTCGCCGAGAAAAGCGGCGGCAAGATGAAGGTGTCGATCTATGCCAACGCCGTGCTGGGGGGCGACCCGCAAAACCTGTCGGCGGTGCGCGGCGGCACGTTGGACTTCACGTCGATGGCCACGGGGCTGCTGGCCGGCATCGACAAGCGCTTCATGGTGTTTGACCTGCCGTTTCTGTTCGACGATGCGCGCGAAGCGTATGCGGTGTCCGATGGCCCGGTGGGCAAGCGCCTGCTGGACGGCTTGGCCGACCACGGCTTGGTCGGCCTGGGAATCTGGGACCTGGGCTTTCGCAACATGACCAACAGCCGCCGCCCCATTACCGGCGTGCAGGATTTTCAGGGCTTGAAGATCCGGGTGATCGCCGCGCCGGTGTATATCGAGATGTTCAAAACCTTGGGCGCCAACCCCGTGCCGATGACGTTCGGCGAAGTCTATGGCGCGCTGGAGTCCAAGGCCATCGACGGGCAGGACAACCCCGTGGGCGTGATCCAGTCCGCGAAGTTCGCCGAGGTGCAAAAGTACCTGTCGCTGACACGGCACATCTATACCGGTATGCCCTTCCTGATGAGCAAGAAGACGTGGGACGGCATGTCGCCGGCCGAACGCCAGATCATCCTGGACGCGGCCAACGAAGCCAAGCAGCAAGAACGCAAGATCTCGCAGGCCAAGGAAGCCGTGGCCATCGACGACTTGCGCAAGCTGATGCAGGTCAACGAGCCGTCGCCCCAGGCGGTAGACGGCTTGCGCCAGGCCGTCAAACCGGTGGTCGACAAGTTCGCCGGCGAGATCGGCACGGACTTGATGCAGCAGGTGGCCACGGAATTGTCCGCGCTGCGGGCAAAGCGCTGATCATGGCGCTATTGGGCAGCGCCGCCATCGCCATGTGGTGGGATATTGCGCCGGCATGGCGCTCGGAATTCGAAGACTGGCATTCGCATGAACACTTCCCCGAGCGCATGGGCGTGCCGGGTTTCCGGCGCGGCTCGCGCTGGGTCAGCGCCCATGGCGGCGAAGGCTTTTTCGTCATGTACGAACTGGACGGCTACGACACGCTGAGTTCGCCCGCCTACCTGGGCAGGTTGAATCAGCCCACGCCCTGGTCCACCAAGCTGATGCCGCAACATCGCAACATGATCCGCAGCCAGTGCAGGGTGCTGGAAAGCGTCGGAGGTGGTTTGGCGCGGTACGCGCTGACCCTGCGTTTGTCACCGCGCGCAGGCGCGCAGGACGCATTGCGCGCGTTTGTAAAAGCGCATGCTGCCGCCTGCTGCGTGCGCCCGGGCATTTCGGGCGCGCATCTGCTGATGACGCAGACCCCCGCGATTGCGCAAACGACCGAGCAAGCCATACGCGGCGCCCGCGACGGCGTTGCCGATTGGATCTATATCGTCAACGGCTACGACATCAACGCGGTCACTGCCTGCGAAGGCGAGGTGCGCAACGCCGAGGAACTGGCGAGGCACGCCGACCCGGCCGCCGCGTGGTCGGATATTTATTGTTTGTCGCATACGCTGGAGGCCGTTGGGACCGGGCTATCGGGCCAAGGGGCGACACCAAACGCGTGAGGGGGATGCGCCGGACAGACGGTTTATCGGCCACGGGCAAATGCTAATCTCGTAGCCTGATCTATCGGCGCTACGGTGAAGCTCAGGCTACGCGCTGCCGGCACTCCCATTCTTTAAAGGCCCCCCATGCCCTCCATCGATCCGTCCCTTTCCTCTTTGACCCTGAATACCAGCGAAGACGGCCTGCGTTACCTGCAAGGCAATGTCGATACGCCAGACATAAACGGGGGCCAGGTCTATGTGTCCGTCCAGGTGCTGGCGGACTCTCGCGACAATGAGGCCGGGATGGCGGCGTTTACGCGGATCATGGCGGATCTGGGCGCGTGGATCGCCAAGGCGACGGCGTACTTGGAAGAGGTGTATCGCAGCGATCCCGAGGTGCTGGGCTGCGACGCGTCGTTCCAGCTTCCGGTGGGCGTGCCCCTGGTGGATGGCCCGGAAGTCATCTTCCATGGTGAGGAAGACTGGTCCATTCTGTTCGAGGAAGGGGTGTTTCCCATCTGCGAACCCTACGGCATCATGGTCAACTTCCAGGACGGCGAAGTGGCGGATTTCACCGACCTGTCGGGCGTCGAAGACGAGTGACGGCCGGGCCGCGCTGCTACGACTTGGAACGATTTTTTGACGTTTGCCTTGCTATAAATACCGCTGATGAAGCCATGGGCCAGGGAAAATGTTGATTCGATTGTTGAGCCGCCACAGCGTGGCGCTCTTGTTTGCCGCACTGATATCCGCCTGTTCGTCAACGCCGACCACACCGACGGGCTCCAGCGAAACCGCCAAGGTTGCCGCGTCCGAGCGGGTGGTCAGCGATAACTGCAAGATTCTGCGCAGCCGCTGCATCTTTGAAGGGTCTTACGATGCGGGCGAACGAAATTACGCCGAGCTGGAAGCCAAACGCCTGAACAAGGCGGAATTGGATCGGCTGCGGCGCATGGCGCAGTAGCCTCTCGACGCCCGCAAGGAATTGCACGCGCGGCACGCAATTCCCGTTATTGATCGGCTTGGTTACAGACCGGCAATCAGGCCGGTAATTATTTGCGCTGGCATCCTGTTTATTGAGTAGCATCGGCACATCGCATTGCCGTGTATTCAACATCAGGAGAAGTTCGATGGCCCGCGCTACCGCTCATGCAGTCGATTCTCCGCAGCGTTATTTATTCAGTGGCGGAGCCGGCCGCGCGCCGAACGGCGCCAATGGCGCCACCGGCGGCAACGGCGTCTTGAACCTCAAGCGGCCCTGCCAATGTGGCAGCGTGGCGTGTGGCTTGATTTACCAGCGGGTGATGGCGGATATGTCGCGTCGCAAGTTCCTCGGCGGCGCGGCGGCCATGATGCTTCCCTTTACGGGCGCGCGCGCGGCCAGCAACTGGCTGCGTCACCCCACGCCTTCCGATCGTCCCTTGCTGCTGACCAACCTGCGTTTGTTCGATGGCTCGGGCAAATCGGTACAAAACGGCGTGCAGGTATTGATTCAAGGCAACGTAATTGCCGCCTTGCCCAGCGCCGGGCAATCGGTTGACGGCGCACAGGTGATTGATTGCCAGGGCAAGCTCGTCATGCCGGGCTTGATCGACGTGCACTGGCATTCCATGTTGGCGGCGGTGGGCCAAACCGTCGCCATGACGGCCGACCTGGGGTATCTGTATATCGCGGCTGCCGAGGAGGCCGAGCGCACGTTGATGCGTGGGTTTACCTCGATTCGTGACGCAGGCGGGCCGGCGTTTGCATTAAAGCGCGCCATCGATGAAGGCATGGTTCCCGGTCCCCGCATTTATCCCAGCGGCGCCATGATTTCACAAACCTCGGGTCATGGGGATTTTCGCTTGCGCAGCGACTTGCCGCGCGCGGCCAATACCCCGTTGAGCTTTGTGGAAAGCGCCGGCGTGGCGATGATTGCCGACGGCACCGCCGAAGTATTGCGGCGTGTGCGAGAGCAGCTGATGTTGGGCGCGTCGCAAATCAAAGTCATGGCGGGCGGCGGCGTGTCGTCGCTTTACGATCCCTTGGACAG
Organism: Achromobacter sp. B7; assembly: GCF_003600685.1. NCBI lineage: Bacteria > Pseudomonadati > Pseudomonadota > Betaproteobacteria > Burkholderiales > Alcaligenaceae > Achromobacter > Achromobacter sp. B7. Next base: position 4,237,739 of record NZ_CP032084.1, on the reverse strand, counting down.
CACGCAGTTTTCTGAAGTGGAATTGCAGGCCGCCGTTGACGCGGCGGCCGACTGGAATACCTATGTGATGGCCCACGTCTACACGCCCAAGGGTATCCAGCGCACGATCAAGGCCGGCGTCAAATGCATCGAACACGGGCAATTGGCCGACGAGGAAAGCGTGCGCATGATGCGTGAAGAGGGCGTCTGGTGGAGTCTGCAACCGTTCTTGATGGACGAGGACGCCAACACGTATCCCGATGCCGCGCGTCAGGAATCACAGCGGCGCGTGTCGGAAGGCACGGTGCGCGCCTATGAACTGGCGCAAAAATACGGCATCAAGACGGGCTGGGGCACCGACATTCTGTTCAATGCCAAGAACACGCCCAGCCAAGGACGCCAGTTGGCCAAGCTGGTGCGGTTCTATGACCCACTGACCTTGCTGGCGCAGGCAACCGGGGTCAACGGCGATTTGTTGGCCTTGTCGGGCCAACGCAACCCGTACCCCAAGCCGCTGGGCCGTATCGCGCCGGGCGCCCTGGCCGATATTCTGGTGGCCGACGGCGACCCGTCTCGCAATCTGGATTTTCTGGGCGACCCCGAGACCCATCTGCGCCTCATCATGAAAGATGGCAAGGTTTACAAAAATACCTTGAGCGCGGCCCCGGCCGGTCAATAGTCTTATTAACGCGCATTATCTGGTCGGATTATCTCGCTGGCGGATTATTACAGAATAATCCGCAATAAAGTTAACGCGTTAGATACTTTCTGTCTGGTTTGATTGCCTTTCCTAAACATCGGGGACGCATCCCTCACTACACTTCGCGGTCCGTGTAGAAATGCGAATCCGGGATGTTCAATAGGGCGGTGATAGTGCATGTGGCTGTGTTACTTGTGCTCTGGCCATCACAAAAAATAAGGCAGGAGATAATCTGTGCGCAATACCCCTTTGGTACCCGAATAATCGTGCTGATCCAGAAAGATATTTATATGAAATGGAACGCGCCGGTGCCGGGTAGCTGTACATCAGAGTCCGAATACGGCGCCGTGCGGATCAAGGCGGTGACCGGCGTCCGTGGCTGAAAAAGTCGCCGTCTACGGCGGCGGCGCGCGGCGATCAAGCTCGTGAACGATTCGCTCTTTCAATCCCAGCAAGTCCGCCGCGTGCAACCTTTCCACGGACGCGGCCGTGTCGTCCGTCATCAAGCTCAGGTTCAACGCCAGCGTCTGGCCACCGGGCGCATGTAGCGGGGTAGACATGGCGACAACGCCGGGCTGCCATGACGCCACGCAATAATCCGCAGCCACCACTTTTGCGATGGCCCGATCAATTTCCGCGCCGATCGGTTTCCACGACGCGCTGCGATACCCCGCCATTATTTTCTTGAGCAGCGCCTGGCGCGCCGCCGCGGGGCGCGTGGCCAGATACGCGCGACCTAAGGACGTGAGTTCGATCGGTACCCGTTGGCCCGCCACGATGGTGCGAAGCGAGGCCCGGCGGTTATAGCGGATGGACTCCAGATAAACCATTTCAGTGCGGTCCGCGCTGGCAAGGCCGATATTGACGTGCAGTTTGTTGGATACGTCGCGCATGAACGGCGTGGCGGCGTTCAATACCGGCGACGCAGCGCGCATGGCGTGGCCCAGGCTTAACACCGGCGCGGCCAGCCGGTAGGCACGCGCGCCGCGCTCGTATTCCAGAAAGCCGCTGGTCACCAGCGTCTGAGTCAGCCGGCTGACCGTGGCGGCGGAAAGGCCGGTGCGCTCGGCAAGCTCGCCATTGCCAAGCAGGTCGGTGCCGGGCTTGAACGCGCGCAGGATTTCCAGGCCACGGGCCAGCGACCGGTTCTGGCTGACGCCATCGAAACGTTGCTGCGCGGGGGGCGCATCATCGAGTGTCACAGTCGCCATCATCCTTGAAGCCATCCTCGTTGAAGCCCACCGGCCCAATTCCACCAAGTGGAATTGGGCCGGTGTTTTTGCCCACTGTAGCGCCTACCGTGTCGATATCGCCAGCGAAAAAAAAGCATCGGATCGCGCTGGCCTATCGACCAAGACGGAGCAACAAGATGGCGGACTACGAATTCATCAAACTGCACGCGGACGGCGGCGTGGCGACGCTAACGCTGAACCGGCCCGAGAAGCGCAACGCCATCAGCGACGCCATGCGTGCCGAACTCATCCATGCGCTGGAGGCCGTGGCCGCTGACCGGGGCACCAAGGCGCTGGTGCTGACAGGGGAAGGCAAGGGCTTCTGCGCGGGCGGCGACATCTCTGGCATGCAGCGCCGCATGGACGCGCCCTCGGGCGAAGTCGCCTTCAACGGCTGGTCACGGCAGCAGCGTGTGCACCATGCGGTCAGCCTGCTGTTTCGCATGCCCAAGCCCACCATCGCCGCCGTTAACGGCGCGGCCGCCGGCCTGGGGGCGGACACGGCGCTTAGCTGCGATTTCATCGTGGCGTCGGACAGCGCGTCGTTCACCTGGAGCTACATCACGCGGGGATTGATTCCGGATGGTGGCGGCATGTTTTTCCTGCCTCGTCGCGTGGGGCTGGCACGCGCCAAGGACCTGATCTATTCCGGTCGCAAGGTCTTGGCGGAAGAAGCCCTGGCCCTGGGCATCGCCGACCGGCTCGCCCCGGCTGGCGACGAAGTGCGCGCGGCGCAGGCCTGGGCCGCCGAACTGGCCAAGGGCTCGGCCACGGCCTTGGCGCTTAGCAAATCGATACTTGACCAGAGTTCCGAGCTGACCGCCGACCAGGTCTTCGCCATGGGCAGCCAGGCGCAGGGCATCTGCTACACCAGCAGCGAACACCGCGAATCCGTTGCGGCATTCCTCGCCAAGATGGCCCAGGCCAAGATGGCCCAGGTCAAGGCCGCTTCGGGCGGTCGCGACGGAGACGCGCAATGAGCGGCATACAGAAATTGCTGCGACCGCGCAGCGTTGCGGTCGTGGGGGCGTCGGCGGACCCGGCCAAGACGTCGGGCCGGCCGGTGGCCTATCTGCAAAAGCATGGCTTTGAAGGGCGCATTTATCCCGTCAATCCCAAAGCGTCCGAGATTGGCGGGCTGCGTTGCTACCCCGATATCCGCTCCTTGCCGGAAGCGCCGGACGTGGCCATCGTGTTGCTGAGCGCGCAGCGCACGCAGCAGGCGATTGCCGAACTGGCGGCCATGGGCACGGGCGCGGCCATCGTGCTGGCCAGCGGCTACTCGGAAACCGGGGACGTGGGCGCACGCCGTCAGCGCGAGCTGCGCGAGGCGGCGGGCAGCATGCGCATCCTGGGGCCAAACACCATCGGCCTGGTCAACCTGACCGACCGCATCACCCTATCCGCCAGCGGCGCGCTGGAACTCGATGAGCTGACCAGCGGCGCGATTGGGCTGGTGTCGCAAAGCGGCGGCATCCTGGGTGCGTTGCTGTCACGCGCGGCGGCGCGCGGCATCGGGTTTTCCAAGCTGATCTCCACCAGCAACGAGGTCGATCTGGACCTGGCGGATTTTGTGGATGCGTTGGTGGACGACCCGGCCACGCGAGTCATCGCCCTGTATGTGGAAAGCATCCGCAACCCCAGGACGTTCCGCGCGGCGGCGCGCAAGGCGGCGGCGGCCGGCAAGCCCATCGTGGCGTTCAAGGTCGGCCGTTCGGCATCCGGCGCGCAGGCAGCGGCCTCGCATACGGGCGCCTTGGCCGGTGCCGACGCCATGTACGACGCGCTGTTCGACGAGACAGGCATCATTCGCGCGCAAACGTTTGCCGACCTGCTGGATATACCCGCCGCGCTGGCCGACGATCGCAAGCTAGGCGGCAATCGCGTGGCGGTGCTGACGTCAACCGGCGGGGCGGGCACGCTGGTGGCCGACAGTCTGGGCGTGGCAGGCTTTGAGCTGCCCGCGCCCGATGCCGCCACGGGCGCCGCCTTGCGCGCGCTGCAAACCGGCGACCACGCCGCGCTGGATCGCAACCCGATCGACGTGACGCTGGCCGGCTTGCAGCCGGACCTGCTGCGCAACGCCATCCGCATCGTGCTGGAAAGCGATCAGTATGATGCGCTGGTCGTCATCGCGGGATCTTCCGCCGTGGCGCAGCCCGAGCTGATGGCCGGTGCGCTGCGCGATTCACTGACGCCTGACGGCAAACCGGTACTGGCATATATCAGTCCGCACGCCCCGCGCGCCGCGGAAGTCCTGAGCCGCTACGGCGTGCCCGCCTTTGCCGCGCCCGAAAGCGTCGGCGCGGCGTTGTCCGCCATGCGGCGGGTGCAGGGTGGCAAGCTGAGCGGAGTGCGCGCGGAGCGCCCGGTGCGCGACGACACGCCGGCGCACGCGGCTTCGCCCGCAACCGTCGAACCGCACAAGGCGCTGGACGAAGCACAGGCCAAGGCGCTGTTCGCGCAGTTTGGAATCCCGGGCGTGCGGGAAATCATCGTCAATGCCGACGCCGAAGCCGAAGCCACCCGCGCCGCCCGCGCATTGGGCCCGCGCGTGGTGCTCAAGCTGCTGTCGCGCGACATCACCCACAAGAGCGACGTGGGCGGCGTGGCCGTCAATGTCGCGCCGGAAGACATCGCGCAGCGCCTGCGACAGATGCGCATCGACGTGCGCCAGCACACCGGCAAGCCGCCCCAGGCCTACCTGGTGCAAGAGATGGTCACCGGCGCGGCCGAGGTCATCGTCGGCCTCCATCACGACCCGCTGGGCACGGCGATATTGCTGGGCATGGGCGGCGTGGTGGCCGAGCTGGTGCGCGACACCACCTTGCTGCTATTGCCGGACGACGGCGCGGCCTTGACGGCGCAAGACGTCGAGGCGGCCCTGCGCCGCTTAAGAACATGGCCCTTGCTGGACGGCTATCGCGGCCGACCGACCTGCGACGTGCCCGCGCTGGTGCAGGCAGTGCTGGCGTTTGCGCGCATGGCAAGCACCTTGCAAGGCCAGTTGCTGGAAGCCGAGATCAACCCGCTGTTCGTCAAGCCGACAGGGCAGGGCGTCTGCGCGGCCGATGGCGTCGTGGTGATGAAGGACTAGGCGGGCAGCCCCGCCGTCCCTTCCCCCCCACGCAACTTTTTTGCCGACGCGCCGCACAGGATCCGCACAAGACCGGCGCAAAAAAAATCAGGAGACAACGATGAAGACCTACCCATTTGTGTTGCGGCCCATCAAGGCAGTCGCCGCCGCGATGTTGACGATATGCACCGTGGTCGCGCCGCAAGCGCACGCCGCTTTTCCCGACCGGCCGCTGCGGATCGTGGTGCCGTTCACGCCCGGCGGCGGCACGGATATCATTGCGCGCCAGCTGGCCAAGGGCCTGACCGACGAACTTGGCCAATCCGTCATCGTCGAGAACCGGCCGGGCGGCAGCACCATCATCGGCACCGAGAACGTGGCCAAGAGTCCGCCCGACGGCTACACGCTGCTGATGGCGACGTTCGCGCACGCGGTCAATCCGGCCATTCACAAGAAGCTGCCCTACGACACCGACAAGGCGTTTGCGCCCGTTGCGCTGATCGGCAAGTCGCCCAATGTGCTGGTGGTGTCGCCCAAGTCCAAATTCAAAAGCGTGCAGGACATCCTGGCGTACGCGCGCGCCCATCCCGGCAAGCTGACGTTCGGTTCCTACGGCAATGGCACGTCGGCGCATCTGGCCGGCGAGCTCTTCAAAAGCCTGGGCAAGGTCGACGTCCTGCATGTGCCGTACAAGGGGGCGGGCCCCGGCATCAATGACTTGATGGGCGGGCAGATCGACATGATCTTCTCTACGTCGGCCAGCGTCAGCGGCCACGTCAAGACCGGGCAGTTGCGCGCGCTGGCTGTCACGACCCAAGACCGTTCACCGTCGTATCCCGGCGTGCCCGCCGTGGCCGAAGCAGGGGTGCCGGGCTACTACGTGGACAGCTGGTACGGCGTGTTCGTCCCGCAAGGCACGCCCGCCGCCGTCATTGACCGGCTGAACGCCGCCATCAAGAACGTGTCGGACAAGGCGGATTTTCAGGCGGCGCTGAAATTGGAGGGGTTGGTGGCCAACGTCGGCACGCCCGCCGCGCTGGGGGACTACGTGAAGCAGGAAGAGGCGCGCTGGAGCAAGATCGTTAGCGAGGCCGGCATTACCGACGCCCCTTGATCGGGTGGCGCGCCCGGGCGCGAGGTTCACACCGGCAGCGGTGCAAACGTGGGCCTGTGCCGCGGGCAAGCGCGGGCAAACGTTGGGCAAACGTGGGCACGCAGTGGGCGCGGGAAGGGGCGAGAAGTGGCGAGAAGGGGCGAGAAGGGGCGAGAAGGGGGGTAAGGGGCGGGAAGGCGCGCGATGAAAGACATCGCCACGATCCGGCAGGGTCAATGACCGCCTTGCAGATCTTGCGGCGTGTCGACATCGGTGTGCACGCCGGGATCTTCCACTGCCAACTCGTGCACGGGATGGCGCAGCAGCAAGCGGCGCGCGCCCACGTCGCCCGATAGCGCGGCAAGCTCAGGCCAGAGCTCGCGAGCGAAGGCGACGGGGTGGCCGCGCTTGCCTTGCCACGTGGGCGTCACGATGCGATGGTGCGGGGCTGCGGCGGCCACTTGCATGCAGGTGTCGGCGCGCAACCACGGCATGTCCGCCAAGGCGACCAGGCACGACGATGCGGCGGGCAAGCGCTGCGTCTTAGCGTGAACGTCTCGCCCTTCGGGTGGAAAATCTTCGCCCCGGCCAATGCCCGGGCCGAGCAAGTGGCGGGCGGCGGTCGCCAGGCTATCGCCCATGCCGTCCGCGTTCGCGCCCACCATGACCAGCTCGCATCCTTCCGCTTGCAGCAGCGCGCCCAGCGCCGCTTGGTCGGGTCGAAGCACCGCAATGGTGCGTGATGTGGCGCTGCCCAGCGCGCGGGCGGACGCCACCGCCACCGGCGTGCCATCTTCCAGCCGCGCCATCAACTTGTCCTGACCGGGGGCGTCCGCGGCGTAGCGCCGCCCATGGCCCGCCGCCAGCAAGATGCCGACGCACGCGGCCGAGGGCAAAGCGCGCAACGCCGAAGAGGGGGACGCGGAAGGCGCTGACAAGGAAGGCGCAGACAAGGAAGGCGCTGACAAGGAAGGCGCTGACAGGGAAGGCGCTGACAAGGAAGGGGCTGACAAGGAAGGGGCTGACAAGGAAGGCGCTGGCAAGGAAGGCGCTGACAAGAAAGGGGCTGACAAGAAAGGGGCTGACAAGAAAGGGGCTGACAAGAAAGGGGCTGACAAGAAAGGGGCGGCCAAGGAAGAGGCTGACAAAGCAGAGGCTGACGAAAACGGTGGCGGCTTAGGCATGGCGCTTGCTGGGCGATCACGGTTGACAGTGGGCAACTGGGGGGGGGAGACGTGGCGTCTTGGACAACCCGCGCCACTCCTGACATTCCCCCGTTGATTCGTGAATTTCACTCAACGGTGTATGCGGATTTTGCCTCTTTTCTTGCCGGGCGGGCCACTGGTAGAGTGAGTCCGATATTTCCAAAGGCACCAACATGGAAAGTCTTGATCTACAAGTGTTGGCCGCTATCCAGGACTGGCGGCGCCAGGGCCACGCGTTTGTCCTCGCGACGGTAGCCGCAACCTGGGGCGCCTCGCCACGGCCACGCGGATCGTGGCTGGCGGTGCGCGACGATGGGCGCATTGCCGGGTCGGTATCCGGTGGCTGCATCGAAGGTGACCTCATCGACAAGATGCGGCGCGGCGATCTCTGGCGCGCCGGCCCTTATGCGCTGACCTACGGCGCCACCCGCGACGAAGCGTTGAACTTTGGCCTGCCCTGCGGCGGCATCCTGGAATTGCTGATCGAACCCATGCCGGATGCGGTGCAGCTGCATAGCCTTGCCGACCGACTGCGCCAAGGCGAACTCGTCAAAAGAACGTTGAGCCTGGCCGATGGCACCGCGCAACTGACGCCGGCGCAGCCGGGCGACCGGTTCGACTGGAGCGGCAAAGTGTTGACCACGCTGCACGGCCCGCAATGGCGCTTGCTGCTGGTGGGCGCCGGCGACATCGCGCGCTATGTGGCGCCGATGGCGGTAGCCCTGGGATTCGACGTCACCGTGTGCGACCCGCGCGAAGAATACGCCGCATCGTGGAACGTGCCGGGTACACGACTCGTCACGACGATGCCAGACGACACGGTGATGGCCCTTGCGCCCGACGTGCGCACGGCGATCATCGTGCTGGCGCATGACCCGAAGCTGGACGACATGGCCTTGCTGGAAGCGCTGCCGTCGCCGGCGTTCTTTGTGGGCGCGCTGGGCTCGCGCCGCACCAACGAAGCGCGACGCGCGCGTCTGCGTGAACATTTCGGTTTTACAGAAGAGCAGGTTGCGCGCCTGCGTGGCCCGGTGGGCCTGCCCATCGGCAGCCGCACCCCACCCGAGATCGCAGTGTCGATCCTGGCGGAGCTGACGCAGCAACGTATTGAACATACGACACAGGCCGCCGCGCATTCCCGGCGGGAGTGGGAATGCGGGTTGCTGCATGCCGGACCGCAATCCGGACCGCAACCCGACCCGCAACCCGACCCGCAACCCGACCCGCAGCGCGCCGCCATCCGCGTCGCCGACTAAACGAAAGGGGCAGACTTGGAAAACTCATCAGCAATCAAGATCACCCGGCGCAACCTGCTGAAGGCGGGCGCCGTTTCTGCAACCGCCATGGCTGCCTCATCGTCGGTGTCGTTGGCCCAGCAGGCCGCGCAGACCGGCGTGCAGCCAATGTCCGCCACCGTGACGCTGCGGGTGAATGGCTCGTCACGCGAAGTGTCGCTGGACATGCGCACCAGCTTGTTGGACGCGCTGCGCGAGCACTTGCATCTGACCGGCACCAAGAAGGGTTGCGACCACGGCCAGTGCGGCGCCTGTACGGTGGTGCTGGACGGACGCCGCGTCAATTCCTGTCTGACACTTGCCGTGATGCACGACGGCGCCGAGATCACCACCATTGAAGGGCTGGGCTCGCCCACGGCGCTGCATCCGCTACAGGCCGCCTTCGTCAAGCACGACGGTTATCAGTGCGGCTACTGCACGCCGGGCCAGATCTGTTCGGCGGTGGCGATGCTGGAAGAATTGTCGCAAGGCGTGCCCAGCCACGTCAGCGAGAGCCTGACCGAGCGCCCGCTGCTTAGCGTGGACGAAATCCGCGAACGCATGAGCGGCAACATCTGCCGCTGCGGCGCGTATTCAAACATCATTGAAGCCATCACCGAGGTGGCGGGGAGCAAAGCATGAGGCCGTTTACCTACGAACGCGCGCGCACCCCCGCCGACGCCGCCGCCAGCGCCGCCCAGGCACGCGGCGCCCGCTTCATTGCGGGCGGCACCAATCTGCTGGACCTGATGAAGCTGGAAGTGGAAACGCCCACGCACCTGATCGACGTGAACGGGCTGGCGTTGGACCAGATCACGCCGACGCCCGAAGGCGGGCTGCGCATCGGCAGCCTGGTGCGCAACACCGATCTGGCCGCCGACGAGCGCGTGCGGCGCGATTACGCCGTGCTGTCGCGCGCCATTCTGGCCGGCGCGTCGGGGCAGATACGCAACCGCGCGACCACGGCGGGCAACCTGCTGCAACGTACGCGCTGTCCGTATTTCTACGACACCAACATGCCGTGCAACAAGCGCGCGCCGGGCACGGGCTGTTCGGCCATCGGCGGCGTGACGCGTCAATTAGCCGTGATAGGCACCAGTGACGCCTGTATCGCCACGCACCCCAGCGACATGGCGGTGGCCATGCGCGTGCTGGACGCGCAGGTGGAAACGGTGCGCCCGGACGGCGCCACGCGCGTGATTCCGATCGCGGACTTCTACCGCCTGCCCGGCGATACGCCGCACATTGAAACCACGCTGGAAGCCGGCGAGCTGATCACGGCGGTGGCCCTGCCCAAGCCGGCAGGTGGCACGCACGTGTACCGCAAGGTGCGCGACCGCGCCTCTTACGCGTTTGCGCTGGTGTCCGTGGCCGCCGTGGTGCAGCCCGACGGCAGCGGGCGCGTGGCGTTGGGCGGGGTGGCGCCGCAACCGTGGCGCCTGGACGCCGCCGACGCCGCGTTGCCGCAAGGCGCGCGGGCGGTCACCGACCGCCTGCTGGCCGACGCCCGGCCCACCGACGACAACGCATTCAAGCTGACACTGGCCGCAAGAACCCTGAGTGCAGTGCTGGCGCAAGCGAGGGCCTGACGCGATGAAATTCGATACTCCCGCTACCCAAAATCCCATCGACCAGCTAAAGGTCGTGGGCCATGGCGTCGACCGCATCGACGGCCCGTTGAAAACCACCGGCAGGGCGCCCTACGCGTACGAGCGGCATGACGTGGCGCCCGATGCCGCCGTGGGCTATGTACTAGGTTCTGCCATCGCAAAAGGCCGCATCACATCGATGGACATCGAGGCCGCGCGCCGCGCGCCTGGCGTGCTGGCGGTGGTGACCGCGCAAAACGCCGGCAAGCTGGGCAAGGGCAAGATGAACACCGCCACGCTGCTGGGCGGCCCCGCCATCGAGCACTATCACCAGGCCATCGCCCTGGTGGTGGCCGAAAACCTGGAACAGGCGCGCGCCGCCAGCCGGCTCATCCGCGTGCAGTACGAACGCACGCAGGGCGCGTTCGATCTGGCCGCCGAGAAGGCGTCAACGGACAAGGCCGGCAAGAACGATCCGCAAGAGGACCGCGTGGGTGAATTCGAAAGCGCCTATGCGCAGGCGCCGGTGAAGATCGACCACACCTACACCACGCCCGACCAGTCGCACGCGATGATGGAGCCGCATGCGTCCGTTGCCAAATGGGAAGGCGATGCGCTGACGGTGTGGACGTCGAACCAGATGGTGGACTGGGGGCGTGGCGACCTGGCGCGCACCCTGGGTGTGCCGCGCGAAAAGGTCCGCTTGATCTCGCCCTATGTGGGCGGCGGTTTTGGCGGCAAGCTGTTTGTGCGCGCGGATGCCTTGATGGCGGCGCTGGGCGCGCGGGCGGCGGGCCGACCGGTCAAGGTGGCGCTGCAACGCCCGTTGATAGCGAACAACACCACGCATCGCCCCGCAACGATTCAGCGTGTGCGCATCGGCACGACGCCAGACGGCAAGATCACCGCCATCGGCCACGAAAGCTGGTCGGGCGATTTGCCCGGCGGCCAGCCCGAGCTGGCCGTGCAGCAAACGCGGTTGTTGTATGCCGGCGCCAACCGGCTGACCGCGCTGAACCTGATGCAGCTGGACCTGCCCGAAGGCAACGCCATGCGCGCGCCCGGCGAGGCGCCGGGCATGATGGTGCTGGAAATTGCCGTGGACGAAATGGCGGAAGCGGCCGGGCTGGACCCGGTGGAATTTCGGGTGCGCAACGACACGCAGGTGGACCCGGCCAAGCCCGAGCGGCCGTTCTCGCAGCGCCGCTTCATTGAATGCCTGCGCCTGGGCGCGGACCATTTTGGATGGGCCAATCGCAGCGCCAAGCCCGGTACTCGCCGCGAAGGGCGCTGGCTGGTGGGCATGGGCGTGGCGTCGGCGTTTCGCAATAACCTGGTGACCACATCGGCGGCGCGCGTGCGCTTGGACGCCGCGGGCCAGGTCATCGTTGAAACCGATATGACGGACATCGGTACCGGCAGCTACACGATCATCGCGCAGACGGCCGCCGAAATGTTGGGCGTGCCGCTGGCCAAGGTCGTCGTGCGGTTGGGCGATTCTGACTTCCCGGTGTCGGCCGGCTCGGGCGGGCAGTGGGGCGCCAATAGCTCGACGGCGGGCGTGTACGCGGCGTGCGACAAGCTGCGCACCCAGATTCTGCAACGCCTGGGCTTCGCCACGGACGGCGCGGTGTTCGCGGACGGCTCGGTCACCGATGCAAATGGCCGAACGGCAACGCTGCGCGATGCGGCGGCGGGCGGCGACCTGGTCGCGGAAGACACGATGGAATTCGGCGACCTGGACAAGAAGTTCCAGCAGTCCACCTTCGGCGCGCATTTTGTCGAAGTGGCGGTGGACGCGGCCACCGGCGAGACGCGCATCCGGCGCATGCTGGCCGTGTGCGCCGCCGGGCGCATCCTGAACCCCAAGACGGCGCGCAGCCAGGTGATCGGCGCCATGACGATGGGCGTGGGCGCGGCCTTGATGGAAGAGCTGGCGGTGGACGACCGGGTCGGCTTCTTCGTGAACCACGACCTGGCCGGCTACGAGGTGCCGGTGCACGCCGACATCCCAAGCCAGGAGGTCATCTTCCTGGATGAAACCGACCCGATTTCCTCGCCCATGAAAGCCAAGGGCGTGGGCGAGCTGGGCCTGTGCGGCGTGGGCGCGGCGATTGCCAACGCGATCTACAACGCCACTGGTGTCCGGGTGCGAGACTACCCGATCACGTTGGACAAGCTGCTGCCGGGCTTGCCGGAGCTGAGCTGACCAGGACCGTGATTCCCAGCCGCGTCACCCCCTGCTGCCAGCGGCCGCCAGCGCGCCAAGGTGCCGGCTGGCCGACGCGCGTGTCAGCCCTGCGTCTTCAATGACCCCAACGACCTGATCTCGTCATACAGCGCGCGGCCGACCCATACGCCTTCCTGTTCGCTCTTGGCGCGCGCCTTGAAGCGGCGTTCGGAAGGCAGGCGTGCGCCCTGGCCGCTGATGGCGTCCAGCATGGCCTCGGCGGCGTCGGCGTTGGCCGGCGCCAGGCCACGGCCCAGGATGTTCGGGTCCAGCGCAATTACCAATTCCCCGTGCAGGGGCGTGCCGCCCTTGCCGGCATCGTGCGCTTGCGACTGCATGCTGGTCCAGTCGCCGATGAGCGGTCCGGCCAGCAGCTCGATCATCGTGGATAGTGCCGACCCCTTGTAGGTACCGAACGGCAGCATCGCGCCCGCCAGTCCCGCAGCGGCGTCGGTGGTGGGCCGTCCTTGCGCATCAATCGCCCAGCCTTCTGGAATGGCGCGCCCGGTGCGACGGTGCAATTCGATTTCGCCGCGCGCGACCATGCTGGTGGCAAAGTCAAACACATATGGGTAGGGGCCAGGGCGCGGCCAGGCGAACGCCAAGGGGTTGGTGCCGAACACCGGACGCGTACCCCCCGCCGGCGCCACCCAGCTATGGCTGGGCGTCATCGCCAAGCCCGCAAGGCCATGCTGCGCAATGGCTTCGACTTCGGGCCACAGCGCGGAAAAGTGGAAGCAATTGTTGATGGCCAGCACGGCCACGCCGTTGCGCTTGGCCTTGTCCACCAGATGCGGCAAGCCTTCTTGAAATGCCAACAAGGAATACGCGCGCTGCGCATCGACCTGCACCACGGCTGCGGTGGGGTGCGTGACGATGGGCAGGGCTTCAGGGTCAACCAGCCCGGACTGCAAGGTACGCACGCAAGCGAGCAGGCGGTACATGCCATGAGACTGGCAGTCATCGCGCTGACCCGCCGTGATCGTTTGCGCGATGGCCTTGGCGTGCGCCGTCGAAAAGCCGTTGCGGCTCAACACATCAAGCGATAACTCATAGACCTCGGTGATCGAGAGATTGACCATGTCGGTGTTCACATTACCTCCGGGTTTGCATTGCATGGCCCCGGCCGGCAGCGCGGACGGGGTCGAATCAAAGCGGCGCGGGGCAGTCTGCGCTTGGCCAGTGTAGCGAGGTTGATGGCCAGCCTGATTGTGACCCGAATATGTCGCGCTTGAACAAGCCGTGGACGCGCCTGTGGCAGTGCATCAATTCAAGCGCGGGACCGCTTTGGCAAAGGGATGGAAGCTGTTTTGCAATGCAGCAATGCAAATGGCGTTCGACATTCAGCCAAAGGGCTTTTTTTCTGATTTATCAGAGCGCCAATTAAGCATCTTCCTAGTTAAATCCGCGCGCCTAAATCGTATCGTTCATGGACTCGCACCAACCCATCCCCGCGGCATTGTCTTGCCGGGGTTGGCGAGCCCTGTTGCCAGGACACGGTGTGCCGGGTTCTGGCAGTCATCAAGGCTTCGGCGGCATATCGCGCCCGCGGCGTATCCGCAAACCCCATGGTTCACCGCGTCGCCTTTTCAGCCGCCATATTCATCTTCACAAAAGGAATACGCATGAAGCGCAGTATCGTGACATCCCTTGCCGCCTCTGGCTTGCTGCTCGCCGCATTCGCGCCGGGCGCCAGTTTCGCCGCCGGCGGTACCGTCAACTTTTTTGGCACGATCAGCGACGTGACGTGCGACGTTGAAGGCAGCGCGGGCGGCGCAAATGGCGTCACCGACGTGCCTTCGTTCGGCACGGTCAATCCCGCGGACGTCGTGAATGGGTCCGCGCCCGAACGTGACTTTCAAATCAAGGTGCACGGCTCTGCCGACTGCACGGATGACACCAAGGTGCGGCTGCAATTTCATGCCAACCACCCGAACGTCGACAAGGTGACGGGCAACCTGAAGCTGGTGGGCGCAGACCCGGCTGCCGGCGTGCAGATCCAGATCCGCAACAACCGCAGCGAAGCCCCCGCCAACACCACGCCGATCCGGCTGGGCATCACCGACGCCAACCCGCAAGTGGCCGAGGTCAAGAACAATCAGGCCATCCTGTACTACTCGGCCAAATACGTCCCGCAGGATCCCTCCGCCACTTCGGTCGGCATGGGTGGTGGCGATTCCTTCGTGACCTACACGCTGCGCTATAACTAAGTTCGGCGACCGCAATGAACACGATCATCGGGGCGCTTGCCCGCCATGCGTTCACGCGCGTGCTATCGCTCGCTTTGGTCCTGTGCGCCTGGGCGTTTCCCGCCCAGGCCGCATTGGTCTTGCAAGGCACGCGCCTGGTCATCAAGTCCGACGCGCGCGATGCCATCATGATTGTCCGCAACAACGGGGCAAGCCCCGTGCTGGCGCAAAACTGGATCGACGACGGCAAGGAAGGCGTGCTGCCCACCGATTTGCGCCTGCCGTTCGTGTTGACGCCGCCGATCATGCGAATCGAACCCAACAGCGCGGCCAATATCCGCATCAGCTACACCAAGGAACCGCTGCCGTCCGATCGCGAGACCCTGTTTTATCTGAACGTCGTGGAAACGCCACCGCGTGATCCAGCCACCGTCAACGTGCTGCAATTTTCCTTTCATACCCGCATCAAGATTTTCTTTCGGCCCGCCACGCTGCCCGACGAGGCCGCGACGGCGCCCGACAAGCTGACCTGGAAACTGGTGGGCGGCGCGGGCGGAAAGCGCCAGCTTGAAGTCACCAACCCCACGCCGTTTCATGTGTCGTTCGCGCGTGTCGGGCTGGTGTCGGGCGGCAAGACGATAGCCGTGGATAACGGCATGGTTGCGCCGTTTGGGCAAACGAACTTTGCGCTTTCCTCGAATGCGGCTGGCCTGCAAAGCGCGAAATCCACCGTCCAGTACGAAGCCATCAACGACTTTGGCGCACGGCGCGAAATCAACAAACGCTTGCTGGACTGAGCGCTTTACCTGGCCCTTGTCGCGGGAGTTTCTCCGGTTTGATCAACGTTCGACTTGCGCGACCTTCGGTTCGCCATCCTGTTTTCACGCCTGTCGGGGCGCGGCGACGCATGCGTCCCTGGCGGCGCACCGGCCGCTGCTTGCTTGCGGCCGCCTGCGCGGTCACGGCCAGCAGCGCGGCGGCGCAAGACGAAGTCGCAATTTTCGACCCCTACATGCTGATGCAGGAAGTGGGCGGCGCCACGATCGACACGCGCCGCTTTCAGCGGGTGAACTTTGCCGATCCCGGCATGCATCGCCTGGACTTGTATTTCAACGGGCAATGGCGCGGCGTCGACGACATCGAGTTTCGCAATGTGCCCGGACAAGACAGCGCCGCGCCCTGTTACGACGCATTGATGCTGGAGCGTGGCGGGCTGGACCTGGGCAAGGTGTCGCGCGCGGATGGCGTCGAGCCGCTGCCCGAGGTGCTTGCCTGCGACGACCTGGGTCGGTATGTGCCCGGCGCAAAGATACGGGTCGATATGGCGCAGCTGGCCCTGTACGCGACGTATCCCGAGTATCTCCAACGGCTGGCGGCGTCCAACCGCTACGTGGACCCGTCGCAGTGGGACAGCGGCATCACGGCCGCTCGGCTGAACTACAACACCAACGTCTTCAGCACCGAAAGCAATGGCCGCCGCACGACGCGGGGCTACGCCGGTATCAATGCGGGGCTGAATCTGGGCGCGGTGCGGTTGCGGCACAGCGGCTCGGCGTCCTGGTCGCAGACCAGCGGCGCGCGCTATCAAGCCAATTCCTATTTTCTGCAAACCGATATCCCGACCTGGAAGTCGCAGTTGCTGGTGGGCGAAAGCTCAACCAGCGGTGAACTGTTCGACGCGGTGTCGTTCCGGGGCGTGCAGCTGGGCAGCGACGACCGCATGCTACCCGAGACGATGCGCTATTACGCGCCCATCGTGCGCGGCACGGCCAACAGCAACGCGAAAGTGTCCGTGTACCAACGTGGCTTCCTTATTTATGAGACCACCGTGGCCCCCGGCCCCTTTGCCATCGAAGACGTGCGCGCCGCCAGCTACGGTGGCGATCTGGACGTGCGCGTGACGGAAGCCGATGGCAGCTTGCGCAGCTTTGTGGTGCCGTTTGCCACCATCGTGCAGCTGTTGCGCCCGGGTGTGACGCAATACAGCGTAACGGCGGGCCGCGCGGCCGACCCCGGCTTGCGCAGCAGCTCCCGGTACGTGTTGCAGGGCACGCTGAAGCGCGGAGTGGGCGACTCGGTGACCGGCTACGGCGGGATGGCGTTTACCGACCACTATGGCTCGGCGCTGCTGGGCGCCGCCATGAGCACGGCGATAGGCGCCTTTGCGTTTGATATGACGGGCGCGCGTGCGAAGTTGCCCTCGCGGGAATCGCGCGCCGGGGCCAGCTACCGGCTGACCTATAGCCGCGACCTGCCCAACAGCGGCACCAACTTTTCATTATTGGCCTACCGCTATTCGACCAGCGGTTACCTGGGATTGCGCGACGCCGTGGCGCTGGGCAACCTGCCGCAAAACACGCGCTACCAGAACGATGGCCGCATGCGCAGCCGCTTCGACCTGAACGTCAGCCAAAGCCTGGGCGGCAGCCTGGGCAGCCTGTATGCGTCGGCGTCCACGGCCAACTATTGGAAGCAGGCCGGCAACGACATGAACTTCTCCGTGGGCTACAACAACGACTGGAACGATGTGTCGTATTCCATTGCGCTGCAACGCGTTCACGGCGCCAGCTCGGACTATTGGGGCGGCGGCAGCGTCAAAAGCACGCAGATGACGCTTAACGTGGCCATTCCGCTTGGCCGGGCGACGTCATCGCGCGCAACGCGCGTCAGCGCCGTCTACACCGCCGACAGCCGCGAGGGCGCGCGCGTATCCTCCAGTGTCAGCGGCGCGCTTGATGATGCCGGCGCGGGCTCGTATTCCTTGTCGGCGTCGCACAACGGCCGCACCAACGCCAATTCGGCGGACGCGGGCCTGGGCTACAACTTTCCGCAAGCCGCGGTGTCGGCCAGCGTGGGGCAAGGGCGCGGATATCGCCAGGCGTCGTTGAACGCCATGGGCGCCATGGTCTTGCACAGTGGCGGCCTGACGTTGGCACAGACCCTGGGCGAAACGGTGGCGCTGGTGCAGGCCAAGGACGCGCAGGGTATGCGGGTGGGATACGGCTTGAACCGCGTGGACGCGGCTGGCTATGCCGTGGTGGGCAGCCTGAGCCCGTACCGCTTGAACGCCGTGGACGTGGACCCGGCGGACCTGCCCGCCGACATCGAACTCAAGGCAAGCTCGCTGAACATCGCGCCACGAGCCGGGGCGATCATCAAGCTGGTCTACCCGACGTTGCGCGCTCGCCAGGTGCTTATTGTGGGCAAGCTGGAAGATGGGTCGCCGTTGCCTTTCGGCGCCGAAGTCATCGACCCGGACACCGGCGTGGCGGTGGGCGCGGTGGGGCAGGGAAGCCGCATCGTCATGCGCGCGGAAAAAGACCGTGGCACGGTACGCGTCGAATGGGGAGAGGGCGACGGCGAACGTTGTTTTGTTGAGTACGCATTGCCTGACCGCGCGTTGCGGGGCGACAGCGCTTACGACATCCTGGAGCGGGAATGCGTGCAGGCGGCGCAGGCCGATCCGCCCTCCACGCCACCTCAAGGCGGCGTCGGACCGCTGACGCTCCGATGAGCCGGCCGCGCGCATGGGGCCGCTGGCGATTCGCGCTGGTGCTTGCCCTGACGGCTGCCTGGTGCGTGTTGTGCCCTGGGGGTGCGCGGGCCGATCTGGTCGTGACCGGCACGCGCTTCATCTACCCGGCCACGCAACAGTCACTGACCTTGCGCACCGCCAATACCGGCCAGCATCCCATCCTGGTGCAAAGCTGGCTGGACACCGGCGACTTCACCTCGGACCCAAGCTTGCAAACCGTGCCATTCCTATTGACGCCGCCGGTGTACCGACTGGACCCGGGGCAGCGCGCGAGCCTGTTGCTGCGGCACACGGGAGAACGCCTGCCGTCAGATCGCGAATCCGTGTTCTGGATCAATTTCCTGGAAGTCCCCGCGCGGGATCGCACGCAAAACAACCTGCTTCAGCTGTCGTATCGGCTACGCATGAAAGTGCTGTATCGGCCCGACGGCCTGTCGGGATCCGCCTACGAAGCTATCGGACAGGTGTTGTGGACGTATCACGCGGCGGATCACGAAATCGAGGCCGTCAACGCGGCGCCGTATGCGGTGTCGCTGGCGCGGCTGGAGCTGGACACCCAGGAAAAGCCCGGCGCGTTCATCACACTGATGGGGCTGACCGTTGCACCGCTGTCCCGCACGCGCTTCCCGTTGCCCCAGGGGGCGACGCCCCGGGCAGGCAAGGACGCACTGCGTTACCAGGCCGCTAACGACGACGGCGACATCATTGAAGGCCGGCTGGCGCTGGGCCTTCGGTAAGGCAATACCAACACCCATGCCAACCGGGGGGCTATCGCCGGGCGGCAGGGCAGGGCAAGGAGATCGAGATGCAGCATGAACGATGGCGCCGCCCGCGGCGTTGGAAAGGATGGGGTGCCGCAATGGCGATAGCGGCGGTGCTGGCGACAAGCGCACAGCCGCGATGGGCGTGGGGCGCCGACGCGGTGATCGCGGCAGCGGACTGCAAGAACGACGTGATCTTCGGCCAAGGGTGGCGGCAAGTTGAGCCGTTGACGACGCAGTCGCAAATTCACCAGGTGCTGTACGAAAGAGTGGCGCCGCTGGCAATCACGTTTTTGGTGGCAAGGCTGCCTGGCATGACCGAGCCGCACAAACTGTTCACCACCGGGATGTGGCGCAATCCGACGTACCTGGCCGAGGGCATTGTCGCCACCAACGTGGCCGGCATAGGCATGAGGATCATCTATCGCGACACCGTCATCGCGTTGGATCGCGTCTCGTTGGTTATAGACGCGGCGGACCTCAACGTTGGCGTCGCCGGGCTGGGTGGGATGCAATACATGCCGTTTGTCCAGCAGTTGGTGTTGATGGCAAGGCCGGAAGATCTGCCTCGCGACTTGAAGGTAACGGGGGTAGCGCCCCATACCGCGTTGGTCCTGGAGATATTCACGAACCGCGTCGGTGCTACCAAGCCCGGCCAGGTCGGCATCGTCCCGCCTACGTGGCAACCGCCACCCCAGACGATTCCTCCCGGGCTGAAGCTGTGCGCCATGAAGGCCGTGTATCAGGGCAGCCAGATTCTGGAGATCGGAGCGGGGGGGACGGTACCCGGCATCGATATCAAGCACCAGTGCGACGCCGGCGCGCATCAGGACATCAGGGTCGACATGCCCCCCGCCTTTGTCGCGGACTTTCCCGTTGAAGGCGCGACCGCCGCGCCGAAACCCTTCAACATCCGGCTGAATAAATGCAGCGCGCTGGCGCGGCCACAGGTCAAGTTCCGGGCAAGAAGCGGCCTCGTTCCGGGTACCGATACGGTCCTGGCGCTGCACGGCGCGAACGCCAAGGGCGAGAAGCCGGCCCGGGGCATCGGCATCATCGTGGTGGATGCGCAAGACCGACGTGTGCGGTTTGGGCCCGTCGGCGGCGCCTATGGCCCTGACTATGCAATGACGCTGATGGACGGTAGCGCGCAACTGTCGTTGGCCGCCCGCTACATCCGCACGGCGCGTGACCGCGACGACGTGCAAGGAGGCGTGGCCAATGCCGCTGCGGAATTCACGTTCGAATTTCCCTAGGTATCGCATCAGTCCGCGAAGCCGACGCATCGCGGCCGCAAGAAAAGGTGGCGCAGTCCTGTCGGATGGCGCCACCTTCGTCATCGCACCATCGCGGCCTACCAGACCGTACCGGTGTTGCGGCCCACCAAGGCGCCGCGCGTTTGCAGCAACCACTGGCCCCACCAGTAATTCACGCTATTGCGCGCATGCGACTGATGGACCAGCCCTTCGTTCACACCGACCAGGCCGCCCATCGTGACGTGCAGGCCGCCGCTGATGTCACCGTGCGCGGTGCCGCCCATGATCTCGGCGGTAACCAGATTGCGGCCTGCCAAGCCGCCTATCCGGCTCTTGTATTCTCCGCGTACGGTGCCGTTCGCGACGGCATGTTCAATACTGCCGCGGTTCACGCCGACCAATCCACCCACGTCGCCCCGATCCCGCCCAGAGACATTGCCCCTGGCTTCGGTATGGGTCAGCTTCCCGTTGTTGTACCCCACGAGTCCGCCAACGGCGCTGTGATGGCCCCCGCTGGTTTGGCCGTATGCGGTGGCGTTCTCGATCATGCCGCCGTTGTATCCGGCCAGCCCGCCCACGGAAAAAGCCGAGCCGCTTTGCACTTGGACGCGGCCGTAGGCGGCGGACTTGGCGATGATCGCCTGGTTGGCGCCGACCAGGCCACCAAAGTGACCATTGCCGGATTCGCCGCTATGGGTGACCGAGCCACGTGCTTGCACGTTGTAGAGCGCACCGGCCGCGTCGTTATAGCCGGCAAAGCCACCGGCGTGGACGTTGCCCGATACCTGCACGGCGACGTTGGCCACCGAGTCGCTGATGAAGCCCCCGTTGTTGTCGCCGATCATGCCGCCGACGCGTCCGCCCGTGGCACGCAGTGTCGAAGCCGTGACGCTTGATCGGTCGATCGTTCCGCCATTGCTGCGGCCGATCAAACCGCCGACCGCGCCGATACCCGCGCCCAGGTCGGTCATGCGCGATCCCGTCGCATGCACGTTGGTGATGGCGCCGGAATTGGTGCCCACCAGCGCGCCGGCGGCCTTGTCGATCGATCGCGCGCCTTTGGCCGTGGTGACGGATATGTCCGACAGATTCAGGTTGCGGATGTTGCCCGAGGACTGGGCGAACAGGCCCGCGTGGTTGTCGGCGTCGACCTCGAACTTGCTTAGCGTGTGGCCCATGCCCTCGAATTCGCCGGTGAATACGTTGTGGTCATCGCCGATGGTGGCGACTTTGCCGCCCGCCTCAAGGCTCTTGCCCAGCGCATAGCGCCCGGCCAGATCCTTGTTCATGGATTCCCACTGGCTGATATCGTTGATGACGTCATAGCGTCCCTGGCGGGTTTCGTAGGTGGTGCCCTTGCCGCTCAGTTCGATGGTCACGCCGTTGTTCAGGTCGAAGTCTGATCTTGCAATCAAGGCCAGCGCCGCGTTGTCGCCTGCCAGCGTCATGCGGGCATTGATGCGCAGATCGCCGCCCAGCGTCTTGGCGGCCAGGCCCGCGCCGTCTCCGTGGGCGATTACGGGGGCGTTGAACTCTACGTCCCTGGCGGCTTGCAAGGTCAGCGACGTGGCGCCATTCCACTGCACGGGCGCGTTGATCGCGACGTTGCCGTATGGGCTGATCAGCGCAACGTTGGTGGTGGCCAGGTTCTTGTTCAGCACGCTGGCGGACAACGTGGCGCCCGTTTCGGAGTCGTCCCCGGCAACGTTCACGTTGTGCGCTGCTATCGACAGCAGGCCGGTTTGTCCGGGCGCGCCGCGTGTGTCGATGTCGGCGTACGGGTGGATGGAGGGGGATTTTGCGATGACGGATATCGTGCCGCCCGCCATGGTGTCGCCGCCCGTAGCGGTCAGGCGTCCACCGACCTGGACATGGCCGAAGTTGCCGCCGTCCAGAACGATGGTGCCGGATTTTCCGTCCAGCGAGTTGGCTTCGATCACGCCACGATTATTGACGACGAGGGCCGACATGGCGTCTTTGGCCGGCCCCTTGAGCAGTACCTGCCCGCCATGCGCGCGCAGCAAGCCGGTAGTTTCTATCAAGGGGTTCAAGGTGGCCCCTTCCACTTGCAGGTCTATCAACGAATTCCCGGCCAAAGACACGGTTATCGTTTTGCCGGATGCCAGCGCGACGCTGCCCCGGTCCGCCTGGATGCTGCCGTAGCTTTTGATATTGTCGGCGACCAGGATGACACTGCCGCCACCATGGGCGGTGATCGAGCCCAAGTGGGTGATGCCGGCGTTGCCTGCACCTGTCAGTTGCATTGGGCCTCCACTAAGAAAATCGTCGTGGCTGACAGGCTTGCTCGAGGCAAGCAGGCTTCCTACGTTTACCCGCGACGATTGACCGAACACGATCCCGTTGGGATTGATCAAGAATACGCTGCCGTTGGCGCTGATCTCCCCCCGGATGTCGCTGAAGAAGTCGCTTAGGACCTTGTTCAGCACGACGGATTCTCGGCCGGGCTGGTTGAAAACCACGTGCTTGCCGGGGCCCACGTCAAACCGATGCCAATCGATGATCAGCTTGTCCGTCTTTTGATTGACCCGCATGGTCTTCTTGTCGGCATCCACGGTGATGTCGACAGCGCCAAGCTTGACCACCCCGTCCTTCGGAAAATCCTGAGCATGGACGATGCCAACAACGCCCATCAGCGCCACTGCGACCGCGACCCGCCGCAACGCGCCCGGCGGTTTGCCGCGCCGGCGCGCGCCTTCACCGGCGGCGACCCAGCCTCCGCGTGGTTCGCTCCACACCAATGCAAAAGTCTTGTTCATGTTTTCCTCTGGGAAAGTGCGACGCGGCGCGCTTGTGGCGCGCCGCGTCGCAGGTGGGTAAGACTCAGAAGTAGCGGGTGGCCTGCACCCAGAATTGGGGTTGGCGGTCCGTTTTTGCGGCGCCGCTGCCTTGGCGCCAGGGCCACGCGGCGCTGACATTGACCAGGTGCTGGGCACCGCCATGCGCCACGCCCACGCCGAACGCACTTAACGATTGACGGTTGGGTTCCGCCGTCCATGCACGTTTGTTGACCTGGACGGACCCGGTGTCCACGAACGCCGAGAACTGCAAGCCGGGCAAGGGCAAGTAACGCAGTTCGCCCGTGGCCTGCCAGCCCTGGTCGCCGCTGGCGGCGCCCGGTGCGTAGGCGCGCACGCCATACGGGCCGCCCAGGCTGAATTTCTCGGAGCTGTCCAGGTTCTTGCTGGACCATTGCGAGCGCATGCGCGCAAAGAACTGAACGGGACCCGATATGCGTTGCAGCCGGCTCATTCCAAGGTTGAACACGCCGAAGCCCCCGCCGGCGTGCTTGACGAAGCGATCGTCGCGCCGCTGGGCGTCGTCGCCAAAGCGCAGGTTGCCGCGCGACACCGCCAGACTGACGCCGTTGCTGGCGCCGCCCCCCAGCGTATCGTTCAGACTGGCGTTGACGGTGGCGGTCCATAGGCCGATGCGTTGCGCGCGCGACAGATTGAAGTAGTCGTAGTTGTCGCGCAGGCGCTTGTGTTCGTACTGGAGCGTGGCCTGGACGTTGGCGTCGCGGCCGCGCAGCAGGGTTTGCCGCAGGTAGGCGTTGGTGTTCCGCGCTTGGCCGTGCGCCTCTAGCGCGGCGAACTCGCGGCCCAGCTCGTAGCGCATGTTGGAAGCGCCCGCGCCGATGCGGGTGGACCAGGGGCCGACGGGCACCTGGAAATCAAGATGGTAATAGCGCTGCCGACGGTCGCTGGACAACAGGCGCACGTCGAACTGGTCGCCCAGGCCCAAGGGGCTGTTGATGCTGGCGGCCGCGCTTAAGCGATATTCGCCGGTGTAGGCGCCGCCATAGTTGTCGGCGTCGATGCTGCCCGCGATCCAGGGGCCGGGCTGCGCGTTGACGATCAGGTCGGTCTCGCCCGTGACGGCGCCCGCGCGCAAGGTGCCGATGGCAACGACACCGGGCAGGTCGTTCAGGCGCAGCAACGCGCTGTCCAGATCCGCGCCTTGCACCGCCGTGCCGGGGGGCAGGGCGTCAAGGATGGGGCTTAACGCACCATCGCGCGTGCGCGACGCGTTGTTCAGAATGACCTGACCGTACAGCCCTTCCATGACGCGGATGCGCACGACGCCGCCGTCGATCTGCTGCGGGGGCAGGTAGGCCCGCGCAAGCAGGTAGCCGTGCGCGTGGTAGTGCTGGGAGAGGCGGGCGGCGGCGGCGCGCAGCCCTTCCAGGCCCTGATGGGTTCCGATCACATCAACCAGCAGCGCCTGCAACGTTGCGTTGTCGTAGACATCGTTGCCTTCCAGCTGGAAGGCATGCACCAACACGGTGGTGACTTTGCCGGATTCGGTGTCTGAGTCGGGCGCGGGCATTGCGCCGGCCGGGCCGCCTGGCAGTTTCAGCGCGGGCGCGGGGGCGGCGGGCGGCGGCGCGGGGATGGTCGATTCCAGATCGCGGAGGGAACGACCGGCGTCGGGGATTTGCGCAAGGGCGGGTCGCCCGCAAAGCCATGCCGCGGACAAAGCGGCAACGATCGCCAAATGGGGAATGGGCAGCATCGAACCACTATACGAATGGCGACGCACTCAATCTTTACGACGAGTCTGAATTCCTGATGTGACGATTACGAATTTCAAGAACTTGCGTCGCCGCGTCGCGCCCTTGGCGGCGTCAGGACGACTTGGCTTCCTTGGCCATTCGTTGGCAAGACGCGCCAAATTCCAACAGGGCATCACCAAGCTGCTCAACAATGGCGTCCAGCGATAAGGCATGGCTGATGGGTGCCGCGCAGGCTTCGCTGAGCACGGAACACAGCCGACTCAGTTGCGCGTCGCCCGTCATTTGTGCCGCGCCCTTGATCCGATGGGCAAGCTGGCGCAATGCGGGTCTGTCATCGCGTGCGTGCAGTTCGCAAAGGCGCAGCATATCGATGTCGTTGGCCTTGACGAACGCGTGCGCCAAGGCGCGGACGCGGGCCGGATCGGCACCGGTCAAGTCCGTGATGGTGCGCACACGGCGTTCATGGCGCCGTTGCGCCGTACTCGAGGCAATGGGCGGACGGCCGCCGTTTGTAGGGGGCGACGCGCCATTTGGGCTTGCGGGTCGCGCAGGGTCTTCGTTGTTGTTTTTGTTCATGGGCTTGCTGACTGGGCCTGTTTCACCGCGCACCAGACGACGATAATCGCGAAACCTGGCCCGGCGTGATGGGGATACGTCCGACTCATGCGCCGGAACGTTGCGCATCGGATACTTTCGTAGTATTCCTATTCTCTTATTGGCTGTACGGCAGCACTATATCGGTCTATCGATATAGTGGCTTCACACGGCGTACACCCATGCAAATCTGCCGATGAAAAAAAGAACTTGCTTGCGTCGGGCGCTATTCCCGCGTGCAAGGCTATATGTTGCCCGGGGGCTCCCGATGTGGAAGAGGGAAATGCAGCAATGTCATCACGATACATTCGCGTGATCGTCGCCGACGACCACCCCGCCGTGGCGCTGGGGGTCAGCTATGAATTGGGGCTGGACCCGGCCATCGATGTCATCGGGTGCGCCGAAAACTCCACCGATCTGGTCGCGCGGCTTGAAACCCAGCATTGCGACGTGGTCGTGTCGGACTACACCATGCCCGGCGGCAAGTACGGTGACGGCCTGGGCCTGATCGCGCTGTTGCGGCGTCGATACCCCGCGCTGCGCGTGGCGGTGCTGACCATGATCGACAACCCCACGCTGATCCGCGCGTTGCTGGCTTACGAAAATCTTTGCGTACTGAGCAAATCAGATTCCACCAGCCACATCATCAACGCCGTGCACGCCATGTACCAGGGCAAGACCTACTACTCGCCGACCATCAAAGAGATGATCGTCAACCAGGCGTTTGTGCTGGGGCGGGCGCGGCTGACCAAGCGCGAAGCCGAGATCGTGCGCCTGTTCTGTGCAGGCGCCACCGTGACTGAAATTTCGCAGATGTCGCATCGCAGCGTGCAGACGGTCAGCTCGCAAAAGCGCAGCGCCATGCGCAAGCTGGGCATCGAACGCGACGCGGATCTGATCCGGTACGGCGCCGACGCCGTTCAAAGCCAACTGGGCGAAGGCGGCTTCCCCGCGCTGCCCCGGCCGGACAAGCCAACCTGGAGCTCGGCCTGAGCTCAGGCCGAAGCCGGGGCAGGCAAGCCGGGCCGAAGCATGAATTGCCTTCGGCGACGGCTTCAGCCCTGAAGCCGCCTTGCTGTCAGAAGCCGACGGCTTGCCCGTCGCGGCGCGAATCCGACGCCGCGATATAACCGCCTTGGGGCAAGCGGCAAATCAACTGCGCCGAGCCGAATTCCAGGCTGTCCACGGGCGCCACGGCCACATTGTGACCACGGTCGCGCAGCGTCTGCACCACGTCTTGCGGCAGATGCGATTCCACATTCACCACCGGGCCCTTTTCAACACGGAAGCGCGGGGCATCGCTCATTGCCTGCGGGTTCTGTTTGAACGCGGCCAGACGCGTGACCATTTGCAGGTGGCCCTGCGCCTGCATCGATCCGCCCATCACGCCAAACGACATCAACGGCTGGCCGCCACGCGTGACAAACGCGGGAATGATCGTGTGCATGGGCTTTTTGCGCGGCGCCACCTGATTGGCGTGGCCGGGCGTCAGCACGAAGTTCAAGCCCCGATTGTGCAGGCTGATGCCGGTGCCCGGCACGACCACGCCGGAACCGAAGCCGTGATAGTTGGACTGGATGAACG
Source organism: Achromobacter sp. B7 (assembly GCF_003600685.1). Lineage (NCBI taxonomy): Bacteria > Pseudomonadati > Pseudomonadota > Betaproteobacteria > Burkholderiales > Alcaligenaceae > Achromobacter > Achromobacter sp. B7. The sequence continues at coordinate 4,210,908 of NZ_CP032084.1, read as the reverse complement.
ACACCATCGTGCCGTTCGCATCGGCCGTGGTCAGGTAAACGGTGCCGCCGGTGGCGGGCGTGCCGGCGGTGGGTACGCTGGCACGATCCATCGAAATCAGTCGTGCGCGTTCGGCCAGGTAGGCGCGGTCCAGCAGCGCCCTGGCGTCCGTGCGCATGTGGCGCGGGTCGGCCACATGGTGATGCAGGTCGGCGAACGCCAGCTTCATCGCTTCGATGCTGACGTGGTAGTAGTCGGCGCTGTCCACACCCATGCCTTCCAGGTCGAACTGTTCCAGCATGCCCAGCGCCATCAGCGCGGAAATGCCTTGGCCGTTCGGCGGAATTTCATGCAGTTCGACGTCGCGGAACGATTGCGAAATGGGAGCGACCCATTCCGGACGATGCTCGGCCAGGTCCGTGGCGCTGAGAGCGCCGCCCGTCTGGCTGGCAAAGTCGGTGATCTTGCGGGCGAGTTCGCCCAGATAGAAGCTGTCGCCGCCGCTTTCCGCAATGGCGCGCAGCGTCTTGCCCTGTGCCGGAAAGCGCCACCATTCGCCTGCTTGCGGTGCGCGGCCTTCGGGTAGAAAGGCCTCGGCAAAGCCGGGCTCGTGCGCCAGCTTGGGCGCTTGCGTGGCCCATTGGCGCGCGATGGTCGGCGACACGGGGAAGCCTTCTTCGGCATAGCCGATGGCGGGCTCGAACAGTTTGGTGAAGGGCAGCTTGCCGAAGCGGTCGGACAGCGCCTTCCAGCCGGCCACCTGGCCGGGCACGGTGACGGTGCCCCAGCCGGTGCCGGGCATGGCGTCGCGGCCGTTGAAGAAGTCCGGCGTCCACGCGGCGGGCGCGCAACCGCTGGAATTCAGGCCATGCAGTTTGCCGTCGTGCCAGACCAGCGCGAACATATCGCCGCCGATGCCGTTCATGACGGGTTCGACCACCGTCAGCGCAATCGCGGTGGCAATGGCGCTGTCAACGGCATTGCCACCGGCCAGCAACATGCGTAGCCCCGCCTGCGCAGCCAGCGGCTGGCTGGTCGCGACCGCGTTGGCGGCCAGGACCGGCATTTTTCGGGAAGCGTACGGAAAAGACCAATCGAAGGAGGGGGACATGGATGCTGGAAACTCGTGGTGTAAGGGTTACTGCGGGGTGATGCCGGCTTGGTCGATCAACTGCTTGGTGCGCGGAATTTCGGCCTTGATGAAGGCGGCGAATTCGGCGCGGCTGCCGCCACGCGGTTCGGCGCCCGCTTCGGCGAGCTTACCGCGCAATGCCGGATCCGCCAGCACCTTGTTGACGGCGCGGTTCAGCTTTTCAAGAATCGGCTCGGGCGTGCCTTCGGGCGCGACCAGGCCATACCAGGGGGCGATGTCGTAGCCCGCGTAGCCTTGTTCGGCGATGGTGGGGATGTCCGGCGCCAGCGAGGAACGCTTCGAGTTCGACATGCCCAGCGCCAGCAGCGAACCGCTCTTGACCTGCGGCAGGCCCGTCATGATGGTGTCGAAATACATCGATACCTGGCCGGACAGCAGGGCGGGGATGGCTTCGCCCGCGCCCTTGTACGGCACGTGCAGGATGTCGATGCCGGCAATGGACTTGAGCATTTCGCCCGCCATGTGCGACGTGGTGCCGGTGCCGAACGACGCGTAGGTCAGCTTGCCCGGATTGGCGCGCGCATAGGCCACCATTTCGGGCAGCGTCTTGAAGGGCTGCTGCGGATTGGCCAGCAGGATGTTGGGGGTGTAGGCCACCAGGGACACCAGCGCGAAGGCGTCCGGGTCATAAGCCAGACGCTTCTGCAGGAAGCGGTTGGTGACGACAGCGGCCGGGCCGCCCATCAACAACGTGTAGCCATCCGGCGCGGAACGCGCCACCGAGGCGCTGCCGATGGCGGCCGCGGCGCCCGGGCGGGCTTCCACGACAAAGGGTTGGCCCAGTTCGGTGGCCAGCGCGGCGCCCAGCTGGCGCGAGATCAGATCCGTGGCAGAGCCGGCCTGGAACGGCACAACAATGCGCACCGGGTGCTGCGGCCAGTCGGTGGCGGGCGCGGCGGTTTGTGCGCCGGCCTGGGCGGCGAAAGCGGCTACGGCCAGGCCGGCCAGCGTCCGGATGAGACGAAATTTCATTGGATTCCCCTTGATCGCGTAATGGAAAGCTTGGGCTTGCCGGGCGGGTCTGTTGCCCGTTCCGGCGCGTGACAGGCCTTGCGACGCCGTCCGCAAGCAATTAGACGGGACCGTGCCCCGGCCGACCATTAGTATTTGCATCCATGGATCACTGGATCCAGTTTGTGTTATTTTTGCGTTTATCTATCATGGCGGCTTTCCAAGCCCGGGGACGACAATGCTGCAATTCCAGAAGACAGCGATCAGTGCCGAAGACGAGGCTTATCTGCACCTGCAACGCGAAATCCGCCTGGGCAACTATGCGCCCGGCCAGCGCCTGGTGCCGGATGTGGTCGCCACCGAAATCGGCACCAGCCGGATGCCCGTGCGCGGCGCCCTGCGGCGGCTGGCCTCGGAAGGCCTGGTCGAGATCCGGGCCAATCGGGGCGCCGTGGTGCGCGGACTGAACCAGCAGGAAATGCTGGAAGTGTTCGAGATGCGGTCCGTGCTGGAAGGCCTGGCCGCGCGCAATGCCGTGCTGCACATGAGCGCCGAGCACGTCCGCCGCCTGACCAATATGCTTGAGCAGCTGGACCAGGACGCAAGCGACGATCTGGACTGGACGACCGCGCACCGGGAGTTTCATGAATACTTGTGCAGCTTCTGCCACAAACCGCGACTGCTGCGCCAAATTTCGGAACTGCATTCGGTGGTGGAACCTTATATGCGCTTGTGGGCGGCGCAGCCCGGCCGCGTACTGCGTGTGCGGGAATCGCATCAAGAACTGATCGACGCCCTGCAAACGCGCGACCCCGCCCGTTGCGAAGCAGCCATGCGCCAACACGTGTTGAACACCGTGCCCGCGTTGCAGGCGTTCCTGGAAAAGAAGGCGTAACACCGTCTGGCGTTGCCTGCCTTGGCGACGCAATGGGCGAATGCCCGCTTACCGAACGAATTTTTCGGCCCCGCAACGTGATCCCCGCTTATAGCCAGGAGTAATATGTTGCGTCCGGCCGGCCCCTGGCCACCGGCAAGAACACGCCGATTCGTGCCGCGTCCTTCTCACCCGTGTCGATAGCGGATTTTGTCCGCGCGTTCCCTGCGGTGTCTGCAAGCCCTGGCGCGCCTGCGGCTACAAGAAGACATCGAGGAGACGGTTGTGAACAAGCAAGAGTCGGGCGGCTGGTATTTCGGCTGGAACATCGTCGGCGCCGCCGCGGTTCTTACCCTGTTGACGGTGGGCCTGCGCATGGGCATCGGGCCTTTTTTCCTGCCGATGGCGGACGGGCTGGGGTTTTCGCGCAGCCTGCTGTCGGCCATCGTGGCGGTGGGCATGCTGTGCTACGGGCTGGCCATGCCGCTGGCGGGTTACCTGGTCAGCGTGCGCGGCACGCGCTTCGTGCTGCTGACCGGCACGGCCATCGTCGTGGCGTCTTCGCTGTGGACGGTGTTCGCGCGTGGCCCCATTGAGTTCCTGCTGTCCTTCGGCGTGGCCTTGTCCGTGGGCCTGGCGTTTACCAGCCCCGTTGCATTGACGCCGGTCATCAGCCGCTGGTTCACGCGCCAGCGCGGCATGGCACTGTTCTTTTTGTCCACCGGGTCCATGGCGGGCATCGCCTTGATGACGCCGACGCTGACCTTTGCGATCGCGGCCGTGGGCTGGCAGGAAACCCTGCTGGCCTTCGCCGTGCTGTTCGCCTTGCTGACCGTGCCCGTCGCGCTGTTCATCATGCGCGACAACGCGCCCGAACACACCGACCTGCTGCCTCACCAGATTCCCGATCGAAAAGTGTCGGCCGCTTCCTCCACGCCAGGCAAAGCCCCCGCGCCGAATGTGCGCGACGCGTTGCGCACCTTGCCCTTCTGGCAGGTGGCGCTGGGCCTGTTCGCCTGTGGCTACAGCATGAACCTGCTGGGTACGCACGGCATGCCCATGCTGATGGACCACGGCTTTGACGCCACCACCAGTTCGCTGGGCATCGGCTTGATCGGCCTGGTTGCCATCTTCAGCACGCTGGTGCTGGGCCGCATGTCCGACCAGGTTGAACGGCGCAACATCCTGGCCGCCATCTACCTGGTGCGCGGCCTGGGGTTCTTCGCCCTGGTCATGGTGGGCGCGCACTGGGAACTGTATGCGGCGGCCACCATCGGCGGCATTGTGTGGGCGGGCAGCATCGCCTTGTCGTCGGCCATTCTGGCGGACGTCTACGGCATCCGGCTGGTCGGCGTGCTGTACGGCCTGACGTATCTGGGCCACCAGGTGGGCGGCATGATCAGTTCGTGGCTGGGGGGCTGGGCGTTCGACACGTTCCACACCCACTGGGTTGCCTTCGGTTCGGCGGGCGTGCTGCTGTTGATGGCCGCGGCCATCTCGCTGCGGTTGCCCGGACGCGGCCTTGCGCCCGCCCCGGCAACCGTGGGACGCTGACCTAGCGGTCTTTCAGCAACGTCACCAGTTCGGGCACGTAGCGTTCGCCACCGCCTTGCGTGACGGCCTGGTCGAACGTGTGCTGCACGGCGGCGCCGATCTCGCGCACGGCGCCGGCCTCGGCTGCCATGGTGTTGTAGTAGGACAGGTCCTTCTGCGCGTTCGACATGAAAAAGCGCAGCGACGACGGGTCCTGTTCCAGCAGGTACGGCTTGATGCGTTCCAACGCCACGCCGCCGCCACCGCCCTTGCTCAGGACTTCCGCGAACACCGCCGGGTCGATATCGGAACGCAGCGCGCACGCCGCTGCTTCCGACAGCAGCGCGACGACCCCCAGCGACACGTAGTTGTGCAGCAGCTTCATGCGGTGCCCGGCGCCGATGGGGCCGGCATGCGTGATGTTTTCGGCAAAGCAGGCCAGGATCGGCTTGCATTCTTCAAACAGCGCGGCGTCGCCGCCCACCAGCAGGTTCAGCCTTCCTTCGGCGGCTTCCTTGGGCGTGCGCGTCATCGGCGCATCCAGAAAGCGGCCACCCGAATCCGTCACGGCTTGCGCGACCTTGATGGTGGACGACGGAATCGCCGTCGAGCAATCGATGATGACGGTGCCTGCGCGCAGCCCTTCCAGCACGCCGCCTTCGGCCAGCAACACGGCTTCGACCTGCGGGCTGCCCGTTACGCACAGGATGATCACATCCGACTGCGCCGCCAACGCCGCGCCGCTGGTCACGCTGGCCGCGCCCGCGGCTTTCAATGCGTCCAGGGGCTGATTACCCGGATGTTCAAGCACCGTCAACGCATGCCCGTGCTTGACCAGATTGCTTGCAATGCCATGGCCCATAAGGCCGATACCCACCATGCCGACTTTCGCCATCGTTTACTGCTCCTGCCAGGTATAGGAATGTTGTGGCGTAAATCTTACTCTTAGATTTCCACCGGAACGAAGCCCGTCCGCGCTTGGGCGGTGCCCGGCCCGCGATACGCCCCGCTTCGTTCGCTGCGCGTACACCTCTTGCCGCCGGCCATGTTCGCCGGGGCCGGCTTTGCGGTACTTTCAGCCATCCAATGTCGGATTGCCATCGATTTTCCCGCCATGACTGAATCCATCCCCGAAGGTTTTGCGCCGTGGCGCCCCAGCAGCCCGTTCATGACCCATCTGGCCGACCTGGGCGCGCTGTACCGGCGCGACACGGACAACGTGCTGGCGCTGCGCGTCAACCACGCGCACACCAACATGCACGGCATGGCGCACGGCGGCTTGCTTGCCACCTTGGCGGATAGCGCGCTGGGCTTCACCATTGCCGAACAGGCGCAAGTGTCGATCGTGACCGTGCAGATGTCGGTGGAATACCTTAGCGCCGTGCAGCCTGGCGACTGGCTTGAAGCCCATGTGCAGATCGACAAGCAGGGCAAGCGGCTGATCTACGCCCATTGCTTGTTGCGGGTCGACGGCCGCGTCATGCTCAAAGCGAACGCCGTGTTCGCCGTGCGCGCCGCGCCCTCGCCGGTGTCGGACGGCTAAGCGTCCGCCGCGCGTTGAACGCTGTCGAACGCAGCGTTCGAAACATTCAACTCCTCGTGGGACGAGGGCGCGAACATAATTCTCCGAAAGCAGTTGAATCACGGAGACACTATGCTTCACAACGCCCTCTGCGACATCAAGGTCGTGGACCTGTCGCGCATTCTTGCCGGCCCCTGGTGCACGCAGAACCTGGCCGACCTGGGCGCCCAGGTCATCAAGATCGAACACCCGACGCGCGGCGATGACACGCGCGGCTGGGGGCCGCCCGACTTGCGCGCCGACGACGGCAAGGCGGCCATGTCGGCCTATTTCATGGCGTGCAACCGTGGCAAGCAGTCGGTCGCCATCGACTTTGCCTCGGAGGCGGGCGCGGCCCGCGTGCGCGAACTTGTCGCCGACGCCGACATCCTGGTTGAGAACTACAAGGCCGGCGGCCTGCGCAAATACGGCTTGGACTACGCGGCGCTGGCGCGCATCAACCCGCGCCTGATCTACCTGTCCATTACCGGCTACGGCCAATCCGGCCCCATGGCGGACAAGCCGGGCTATGACTACGTGTTCCAGGGCATGGGCGGCTTGATGAGCTACACCGGTCAGCCTGACGGTACGCCCGGCGCCGGCCCCTTGCGCACCGGCGTCGCCGTGGTGGACCTGATGACGGGCATGTATGCCACGACCGCCGTGTTGGCCGCCTTGCGCCAGCGCGACCTTACGGGGCAGGGCATGCCGCTGGACATCTGCTTGCTGGATGTGGCCGTGGCCATGAACGCCAACCAGGGCGCCAACTACCTGGCGTCCGGCGTGGCGCCCCAGCGCAGCGGCAACGCGCATCCCAATTGCGCGCCCTACGAAGTGTTCGCCTGCGCCGATGGCCATTTGATTCTGGCGATTGGCAACGACGCCCAATTTACGCGTTTCTGCGGTGTGGTCGGTCATCCCGACTGGGCACTGGATACGCGCTACGCCACCAACAGCGCGCGCCTCTTGCACCTGGACAGCTTGCGCGCGCAAGTGGCGCAAGTGCTGGCCGGCGCGCCGCGCAAGCATTGGACCGACGCGTTCGACGCCGCGGGCGTGCCATGGGGGCCGATCCACACGCTGGACGAGGTCTTTGCGCATCCGCAGGTGCGCCACCGCCAACTGGTCCAGGCCACCGTGCATCCGGTGCTGGGCGACATGCGGCTGGTGCGCAACCCCTTGCTGGCCGGCTCGCCCGCCAACGCGTTGGGCGCCGCGCCGCCTTTGCTGGGCGAACACACCGACGCGGTGCTGGGCGCGCGGCCCCGCGCCATGCCGGTCGGCCACACCGACGCCGCGCCGGGCCGTCCACCCACGCTTTGAAGACCTGATTCATCCCGAGGAGACAACAATGACAATCATCAAAAAAATACCGCTTGCCATGTTTTTTGCGGGCCTTGCCGTACCCGGCCTGGCCGCCGCCGAGTATCCCGACAAGCCCATCCGCCTGGTGGTGCCGTATGCCGTGGGCGGCACCACTGACATCATCGCGCGCGTCGTGGGCAACAAGCTGGGCGCGCAGCTGGGCCAGTCCGTCATCATCGAAAACAAGCCGGGCGCCGGGGGCAGCATCGGGTCCGCCTACGCCGCCAAGCAGCCGGCCGACGGCTACACCCTGGTAATGGCCGTGGAAAGCTCGCACGCCGTCAACCCAAACGTCTATGCCAAGAGCCTCTACGACCCGGTCCAGGACTTTGCCCCCATCAGCAACCTGGCGGACGTACCCAACGTGCTGGTCGTGAACCCGGCGTTGCCGGCGCGAAATCTGACGGCGTTCCTGGCCTTGCTCAAGGCCGATCCCAACAAGTACGCGTTCGGCTCATCCGGCAATGGCGGCTTAAGCCACATGAACGGCGAACTGTTCATGAAGACGACGGGCACGCGCATGCTGCATGTGCCGTACAAGGGTCTGGGGCCCGCGTTGAACGATCTGGTGGCCGGGCAGGTGCAGGTCGTGTTCGACAATATTCCGTCGTCGTATCCGCTGATCCAGGCGCAGCGCATCCGCCCCTTGGCCGTGGCGGCCCGCGAACGGCTGAAGGTGTTGCCCGACGTGCCGACCTATGCCGAAGCGGGGTTGCCCGCCATGAACAACCCGTCATGGTTCGGCCTGGCCGCACCCGCCGGCACGCCCGCGCCGGTGTTGGATAAATTGAACGCGGCCGTACGCCAGGCCCTGGCGGACCCGGCAACGGTGGACGCCATCGAAAGACAGGGTGCCGTGCCCAGCCCGATGTCGCGCGACGCATTCCGCGCGTTGATCGCGCAGTCGTACGGGCATTGGAAGACGGTGGTCGAAGACATCAAATTTCAGAAAATGCAGTGACCGGAGCGCTTGTGAACACCATGAATCTGTCCCTTCCCCACGCCGACGTCCGCATTGACGCGGCCGGCATCGCCACGCTGACCATGCAGGACGCCGGCGTGCTGAACATCTTGAGTACGCCCGTCATCAATGGCCTGCGGCACGCATTGTCCCAGTTGAGCCACAACAAGGCGGTGCGCGTGCTGGTGCTGCGCGGCGCGGGCGACCGCGCCTTCGTGGCGGGCGCCGATATCGCGGAAATGGCCGCGCTGGATGCGTCCAGCGCCCAGCGCTTCATCGCTAATCTGCGCGACCTGTGCAACGCCGTCCGCCACTTTCCCGTGCCCGTCATCGCCCGCATACCCGGCTGGTGCCTGGGCGGCGGGTTGGAGTTCGCGCTGGCTTGCGACTTGCGCATCTGTGCCGACGAGGCGCAGTTCGGCATGCCCGAGGTCAAGGTCGGTATCCCCTCCGTGATCCACGCGGCGCTGATGCCGCGCTTGATCGGGGCGGCCCACAGCGCGTGGATGCTGTTGACGGGTGAACTGATCGACGCGCGTCGCGCACAGGACTGGGGGCTGGTCAATGCCGCCGTGCCGCAGGCGCAGCTGGACGAAACCGTCTACAAGCTGGCGCAGAGCTTTGCCGCGCTGGGGCCGGAGGCTCTGCGTCAGCAGAAGAAGCTGTTGCGCCGCTGGGAAACGATGTCGGTTGACGACGCCATCGAGGACAGCGTGGGGGAATTCGGCGCCGCGTTCAATACCGGCGAACCGCAGAAGTTCATGAACGAGTTTCTGGCCAGCAAGCGGCGCGGCAAGGGTTGAACTGGGGTGAACTGCGCTGGGCCGGCCTGAGCTGGGTTGAGCAGGGGGGGGGATCAGTCCAACCCGCCGCGCGTCGCTGCAACGATCGGATCGTCCAGCAGATACTCGGCAACCTGCTCCACGAAGGGTGACAGCGGCACGTTGGCTTGCGTCACCAGCGTCAATTCACGGCGCGCCCAGGGTTCGCTGATGGCCACCGCCGCAATGCGCTGTTCACGCAGCGCGGTGGCCGCAACGCTGCGCGGCACCAGCGATACGCCCACGCCGGCCTGCACCATGGACAGCACGGCGTCGAAGGTGTGCACGTGGATGCGCACCTTGGGCGTCTTGCCCGCCAGCTTGGCCATGTCGCGCAGGAAGATGTAGTTGCTGCTGGCACGGCTCATGCAGACAAAATCCAGGTCCAGCACCGCCGGAAAGCGCACCGGCGAATGCTGCGCCACCGGGTGGTTCGGCGGCGCTGCGATGATCAGTTCGTCGATGGCATAGCGCACCGCCTGCACGCCGGCCGATTCGGCATGACCGGCAAATATGCCGATATCCGCTTCCTGTCCCGCGATAGCGGCCTCGATCGTGGTGCTGGACCGCTCTTCCAGCAGGATGTTCACGTTTGGATTGGCCGACAGAAACCGGCTAAGGCTGGGCACGATGAAGCCGTTGAGCGAACTGCTGTTGGCAAACAGCTTGACGCTGCCTTTCAGGCCACTGGCAAAGCCGCTGACTTCGCCATGCATGCGTTCTACGCCGGCCAGCAGCGACCGCACGTGCTTGAGCACAAACGCGCCTTCCGTCGTCAACTCCATCCCGCGTGCTTCGCGCTTGAACAGCGGCACGCCCATCGCCGCTTCCAGATTCTTCAGGCGGTAGCTGGCGGACGAAGCGGTAAGGTGCACCGTATTGGCGCCGCCGGAAAGGCTTTGCGCCTCGGCGATGGCAAGGAACAGGCGCAGGTCGGTCAGTTCATAACGCATCGTGCAGGAAAGTTCGGCGGTGTTGGGGGTGGCGCGTGTGGTTGGCGCGTGTTGTTGAAGCGTGTTGTCTAGGCGTGTTGTTGACGCGTGTTGTCGAAGCGTCACAAATACGGGGTAGCCAGCCAGATGACCTTGTTGCGCAGCCGTTTGGCAAACGGCGCCCGGGCCAGGGTATCCAGCGTTTCCGGTTTGGCATGATCGATCAGCGCATCGATGCGCTTGCCGATCCAGCGCGCCACGTCCGGGTCATAAATTTCGGTGTCCAGCTCGAAGTTCAAGCGCAGGCTGCGCGGGTCCAGGTTCGACGAACCGACGTAGGCCCAGGCGTCGTCCACCGTCATCAGCTTGGAGTGGTCGAACGTGCCCACCGCCCGCCACACATGGCAGCCCGTGCGCACCACCTGGTCCAACTGCGCCGACATGGCGTAGTCCACCAGCCGCAGGTTGTTCTTGTCGGGGATGACGATGTCCACCCGGATGCCGCGCCGCGCCGCGGTAGCCAGCGCGCCGATCAACGTCTGGTCAGGCAGGAAATAGGGCGACTGAATGCGCACGTGATGCTGCGCCACCGCCAGCGCGCCCAGCAGCATATTGTGTGAGCTGCCCAACGCGCGGTCCGGGCCCGACGGCACGCAGCGCATCGGCACGTTGCCAGTCGGCGGCAGCGCGTGCGGGTCGAACCACGGGCGCGCGGGCAGCGATTCGTGCGTGGTGAAATTCCAATCGTGCGCGAACACCGACATCAGCTGCGTCACGATCGGCCCCTCCATGCGGAAATGCGTGTCGTGATTGACGGCCTTGCCCGCCAGCGCCGTCACAAACGCCGCCCGCACGTTCATGCCGCCCGAAAAGCCCACGCGTCCATCGATGACCAACACCTTGCGGTGGCTGCGCAGATTGGCATAAGGCATGCGCAGCACGCCCAGCGGATTCGTCATGAAGCGCGCCACGGGCACGCCGCCGCGCGCCAACATGCGCACGATGGGCGGACGCGAATACTTGGAACCGATGGCGTCGATCAACACACGCACCTGCACGCCGCGCCCTTGCGCTTCAATCAGCGCCTCGGCCATCTCGCGGCCGATCTCGTCGTTATCGAAGATATAGCTTTGCATCGCGATGGCGCTACGCGCTTCGCGTATGGCCTGCATCATGGCCGGATAGGCTTCGTCCCCGCCGTCCAGCGGCTGCACCGCATTGCCACCCAACAGCCGAAACCGGCTGACGCGATCCCCCAGTATTTTCAGCGACGCAAACTGCGCACCGGATACCGCCGCCACATCCACCGGCAGGGTATCCACCTGCTCGGCATCCACCACCATGGTCTCGTCGCGCAGCTGCGACACCCGCGTCTTGCGGATGCGATTAATGCCGGCCACAAAATAGAAGAGGGCGCCAAACAAGGGGGAAAACAGCGCCACCCCCACCCACCCAATCGCCGCCCGCACATCCTGCTTGGTCATCGCGGCATGCACCGCCGCGCCCGTCCCCGCCACGATGCTGATGGCAAAGACCAGATGAGGCCAGTAATCGATCAAAATTGCGTGTATGCGATCCATAGCAATGACGTGAAAACCAGCCTTGGGAAGTGAGCCATGCGGAAGAATAGCAAGGTGCGTGGCATTGGCAATGCAAAGGCAAAAGCGGGCTTTTGACACGCAGAAAAAATATGCTATAGTTCGGCCTCTTCGTTGTTGAGCTTCTTTTGAAGCACGGCAAAGAAGCACCAGAGGTGGCTGTAGCTCAGTTGGTAGAGTCCCGGATTGTGATTCCGGTTGTCGTGGGTTCGAGCCCCATCAGCCACCCCAAAGAATTCCTTAGAAATCAGCCGCTTAGAGCGGCTTTTTTCTTGCCTGTCGAATTTGAAATGGTGGCAAGATCTGGATTTGATGGCATGCTTGAGGCGCTGCACTTTATGCTCATGGCACGCCTGGCGTCCAAACCCGTTGCGATGTTCCTGCATGTACCTCGGCACTGCCACCCAGTCGGCTATGGAGGCGACTACGTTACCGCGCAACAGCCTGACAACAACGTCTCCGGAAAGCGCAGATTATTCGACTTCCTTTGCATCGGCATCTGTCCCGCGCGTGGAGCGATCTTGGGTCACGTCGGTGCGGGCGCTCCGGCCAAGTCGCTCCAGCGCTAGTTGCAGAGCGGATGGCGGGTCTTGAGGCGGGGGCGTCTAATCTGCACGGTGCGACGTGCTCGGGATCGCGGTACGCCCATCGGATCGGATGGGAGTGCCTGAACTGAGCTTCGGGTTGAGCGGTCAGGACGCAAGGTCGTGGCGGCAGGGAGCCGGGAATAAAGCAGCAGTCGCTTCAAACGAAGTTGATATGTTCGCAATAAACGAGGGGACTATGCGTTGACAGCGCAGTTCACCGTTTGTTTCGATCTGGGCAAGGGTGAATGAGAGGCGAAGCGAGTTCTATCTGTGCTTGTTGGAGTGCACGATACGCGGGGCTGATCGTGGTCGGACGGTGTTATTCCGTCTGATATGATTGCCTCGATATTTAGGGGATATGTCGTGGAATTGATCGGGAAAACTGTCAAGCTAAGGTATGCCAACATTGGCGACGCAGAGTTCATTCATAGTCTTAGGGTGGATCCCCTAAGAAACAGTCATGTTTCTGCAGTCGCCGGCGGCATTGAGAATCAGCGCAAGTGGCTGGAAACGTATAAATCCCGAGAATTTGCCGGCACGGAGCACTATTTCATCATTGAACTTGAGGGGAACGCTATTGGGACTGTCAGGATCTATGACATCCAAGGCGACTCATTTTGTTGGGGATCCTGGATGATGAAGCCAGGCGCGCCCGCTTCATGCGCGATGGAATCCGCAGTCCTGATCTATGAGTTCGCCTTCTACAGTTTGGGGTTTGCAAGATCTCACTTTGACGTGAGAAAGGCAAATTCGAGAGTAGTGGCATTCCATCAACGCTTTGGTGCCTCAATCGTGCGAGAGTCGGATGTCGACTTTTTTTTCGATTACCCGAAGAGCGCGTATGACAAGGTGCGTACGAAGTATAAAAAATTTATAGCAGCCGACAGGCCAGCATGAATTACTGTAGCCCCTCCGTGTTCTTGGGGCTTCTTCGATAGCCAGACGTATACAGCCGTTGTGTGTGCTGTGGCTTGAGAGGATAGAAAAAATCGTAGTTTTTCTGGACAGTGCGAGATGCTCACTGGTAGAGCAACCAAGCAGGGGTATGACACCCATCCAGTAGAGGCCGCCGCTCGGGCGGTTTTTATTTGCCTGGGAAATGTCGGCGGGTGCAACGCGCTGCCATTTTGGGCATGCCGGCGCTTTTTAAGGGGCCGACGGCAGGTGTCAGCCGATGAAATGCGACGGGGCTCCTAGGTGCTGATGAGCGGTCAGCTCTCCGCAGGTGACGAGGAGCATCCCGTCGTGCTGATCAAGCTGATCCTCAAGCTTCGTCCGCAGTAGCCGGCCGATACCAGACGCTGCATCGATCCTGGCCGCACTACCAAGTTCGGATGCAGCCCGACATCGAGACTTTACCCCAAGACCTATACGCCATCCTCCTGCGTAAAACTCGGAAAATCCGGGCGCCCGTCCTGGGTAAGGCGCGGAAGGAGCAGATGAGAAAGCGGCTACGCGATGCCCACCACCTCGTCTCACGAGGAAGCTCAGCTAGGACGGGTTCCGCAGATCCAATATTGCCCACCGAGTGGCAGCCACCCCAGATATCTTTCGATCCAGGACAGAGCCTTGAGCTTTGGGGGAATGAAGAGGCAGTATTCGAAAGTTCGGAGGTCCAAACCGGAGTTCTTAAAAAGCCCCTTCAGTTCCTGCGGCTTCAACAAGACTGCGTCTGCGTCGTAGATGCAATTGTTAACGATACGCCGGGTGATGGGGTTGTAGGGATTGTGTTCAAACACACAAAGAATGCCTCCGGGTCGCAATCTCTGCACCAGGCTTTCGGTCACCCGCTGCCGTTCCGCCGGGGGTATATGATGGAAGACACTGGCTACGAAAATCAAGTCATATGGCTCGCCATCGGTCTGGCCGGCTTCCAAAAAAAAGAAGTTGTCGGGGTGCTGCTCCCGAGCCATATCAAGGCTGAGCTCTGAAACGTCGGACCCATCAATTGCTGCTTTCGGGAAGGAGTCTCTTAGGAAGGGGATGTTGCGACCGATTCCGCAACCGTATTCCAGAATCCTCTGTGGTTCGGCTCCAAGCGATTTTTTTACAAGGTCGACTTTGTATCTAGCAAAATACTCATCGTCAGAAGAAAAAAATCCAAGGCTCTCTCTGAGCAATGCGTTGTAATTTTCTGTGTGTTCGTCGAAGTCTACTTTCCCGCCCATGCCAAGCTCCAAATTTTTCGTGGGGGTGATGGTACAAGAGTGAGCCGGCTTGTAGTAGTGTATTCGAACGGAATTTGCCCGGCATGCTGAATGTAGCCGATCGAATGGCACTTGCGGCAGGGCATTCGCGAAGCGCCGCACTGCCGCTTGCGCCCCCTCAATCAGGCATGTCCCTTGCTGCCCTCCCACAGCCGCGCATGTTGCGCGCCGCTGACCGGGAGGCTCACATGTATCAACCCAGATTGAAATTGAAAGCACTGCGTGACCAGGTGATCGTCATCACTGGCGCGGGCAGTGGTATTGGCGCGGCCACGGCCAGGATGGCTGCGAAGCAGGGCGCGAAAGTGGTTTTGGCGGGCAGGCAGGAAGAGGCGTTGACCCGCGTGGCGGACGATATCGTCCAGGCGGGTGGGGCGGCTATTACCGTGGTGGCCGATGTGGGGGTTGCCGAGGATCATGACCGTATCCTGGAACAGGCCGTGCAGCACTACGGGCGGGTGGACACCTGGGTCAACAACGCCGGCGTTTCCATCTTTGGTACGTTGGAACAGGTGCCGGTCGAGGATCAGCGCAAGCTGTTCGATACCGTCTATTGGGGCGTGGTGTACGGCTCGATGGCGGCGGTGCGGCACTTGAAGCAATCGGGCGGCGCCTTGATCAATGTGGGCAGCGAAGTGTCGGATCGCGCGGTGCCGCTGCAAGGCGCCTATTCCGCCGCCAAGCACGCGGTCAAGGGTTTTACCGATGCGCTGCGGATGGAGCTGCGCGAAAGCCAGGCGCCGGTATCTGTCACGTTGATCAAGCCGGCTTCTGTCGCAACCGGGTTTGCCGCGCACGCGCGCAACTACATGGATGTGCAGCCTAACCTGCCGCCGCCGGTATATGCCGCCGACACCGTTGCCGAAGCGATTTTGCACGCGGCGCAGTATCCGACCCGGGATCTTCACGTGGGCAGCGCGTCGCGCGCGATTTCGGCCTTGGGTCAGAATATGCCGACGCTGGCCGACCGTATGACAAGCTGGCTGTTCCGGCACCAGCGCGGAGACATGCCGGCGGGCGGCGGGTCGGACTCGCTGTACGAAGGGGGCGGCGAGCATCCCTCGACGCCGCTGCATCCGCGCCGGCACAGCGTGTACACGCAACTGGCGATGCACCAACGCACTGTTCTGCTTGCGGCGGTGGTGGCGGCGGGGCTGGCGCTTTGTCTGCCGCGTGGGCGGCGTTGACGCATGGGCTTGAAAGCTGTGCCGCGCGTAACTGCGCTGTAGGCCGTGGAGCGTCTCAGGTCGTGGCCCGGGCGAAGGTTTGGGAACTGCGGCCTGAGGCGCGGCCCGAGCGCGCCATACCCGGCGCGCCCCGCCCGGCACGCCACACCCGGCACGCCACACGGAGCACGCCACTTCCAGCGCACCGCACCCGGCTCACCATACCGGCGCGCCATACGCAGCAAGCCTTGCACGGCTTTCACCGCATTGCGTTGGACAGTCGAATACATCGCCGGCTACGCGGGCCGTCCGGCCAGACGTTGGAATTCCTCGGTGTCGTGCCCCGAAAACACGTCCACTTCGCCGCCTTTCGTGCGGATCAGTTCGCGCAGCCGATGCTGGTTACCCAGGCGCGCCGCGCGATCGTGGTCCAGCATGTGCTGATACATGCGCAGGCCGATGGGGCAACTCGGCCGGTCCAGCGCCATCTCGTTTGCGTGAAAGTATGCGTCGCCTGCCAGCAGCATCCAGCTGGCGCCTCGGTTGACGGCGATGCCCGCGTGACCCACGGTGTGGCCTCGCAGCGGAATCATTGCAATCTCGGCGGGCAAGCCTGCCAAGGGACGCGCCCGCTTGAAGCCGTACCAGGACTCGCCGGCGGCTTCGTCGTACACCTGCCAACGTTCGCGGGACGACCATTGTTGCGGCCGAAAACGCTGGCGGTCCATCCACGTGCCTTGCCGCTGCGCCACGTCGGCTTCGGCCCGCATCATGTGCACGGTCGCCTGCGGGAAATCGTCGAGTCCGCCTGCGTGGTCGAAGTCCAGATGCGTCAGGATGATGTGACGCACGTCCGATGCGGAAAATCCCAGCGCCTCGATCTGCCGTCGGGCCGTCATGGCGGCTTTCCATTCGGGCTTCACCAGGGCCAGAAAGAACGCGCTCAACCGGGGGCGCGGATGCGCCACGTCCTGCAAGCCCAGGCCAGTGTCCAACAGCGCCAACCCGCCCGAATCCAGTTCCAGCAATACGCAGTGGCAGCACAGGCGGCCGCGCGTGGCCAGCCACGATGACCGGCCATCCATCAGCCGGCCCCCAGCGGGGCAAGTTGAAATGCAGTTCAGGTGATGCACTTTCATGGAGGGGCCTCCTGATCTCAAACCGTCTCGGCGCGCGGCGGACGGACGGTGCCGCTGCGCGGGATCGGACCGCAAACCGCGTGCCGTGCAGGCGAGAGGGAAAGGCGGTGTCGGGCGACGCCTACAAAGCAGCCCTCCGAAGCGGGCCTGCGGAGCGGGCCTGCGGAGCGGCGCCGTCGGTCAATATTGCAAGCGACGTGTAGGGATCGCACCCGCGCGGGGATCGCACCCGCGCGCGCACGTCGCGACTGTTAAGCGGATAGGCACATGGCCGACTATTCAAATGGCGCACGTTCGCGCCCGATGCGCGCATCCGTGATGTGCCCCTTGCGGCATGGCGATTGCTGCGTGACGTTCGTTTATCCCGCGCGCAAGACGTCAGCGTGCGGGCAACCGAAACGGGGGAACGTGATGGACGAGCCGACACTTCAGACGCATCAGCCACAGCGGGCGAACCCCGCGCCACAGCCACAACTGTCGGAGCAACCGCAGCAACCGCAGCAACAGCAGCAGCAACAACCGCCGCAAACCACGCCATCCGCGCAACAAGATATCAACCCCGGCGATGACGCCGCGCCGGGCACGCCTGGGACCGGAGAAGTGGATTGCCCTGACTGCTCGGGAAGTGGTCAGCTGAACGACCGACCGTGCCAGACATGCGGCGGCACGGGCAAGGTTGTGAAGGCGGTGGGTGGTGCGTAGAACGGGTGGCTAACTCGCGGACGAGCCTTACAGCAAGCGCTCGTCCACCCCATTTCGCAGGTCGTACGGCGACCACAGGATGCGTCCGACGATGCGGACTTCGCAGCCGTCTTCTTTCTCAAGCGCAAAGGGCGCGTAGGCGGGGTTCAACGATTTTGCCAGCCAGCCACCCTCGCGTCCGCGCGCGATGCATTTGACGATCATCTTGCCGCCGTGGTTGATCGCGTAGACCGTGCGCGGGTCGATTTCGCGGGGGTCGATGATGGGGTCTTCGTAGAACAGCATCGGTCCGCCGTTTCGGATGACGGGCTCCATGCTGTCGCCTTGCGCATACACGATCTTCATGCGGCTGATGGGCAGCTTGAACGACTCCAGGAATGACCGGCGCAACAGGATCTCGCCGATCTCCGTCTCGTGGTAGTTCTCGATGCCAAGCCGGCCGGCGGCCAGGCGCACGTCCAGTTCGGGGACGGGCATGAATTCCTGATCGTTGGCGGAGTAGCCGGCGTTGGCGACGTGGCCGACATTGGCCGCCGTGCTGATGCGCAGCGCCTGCATGCGTTCGGCCTGATGCGTGGTGACGCCTTCGGGGTCCCAGGGGGCCGCCGAGATCGGCGCCATGGGAAACTCGTCCGCCACGCTGTCGATGCTGACGAGCGCACCGCGTTTAGGGCTTGTGTTCTTGCCCAGGCCCGCAGAACCCTTGGTCTTGACGCCCATCTGGCCCAGCGCCAATAGCAGCGCGCCTTCCAGCCGTTTGACCTGGTCATCCGCCAGCCCATGGATCAGCGATGCCGGCACGGATGGAAACGGCCATTGGGCGTCGGCTGTGGGGGCGGCAAGCGGGACGGCGGTCGACAGCGACGCGGCCTTTTTAGCTTCAGCTGCCAGACGAGGGCTGATTGCCGCCAGCGTGCAGCCGAACCCTTCGGCGTAGGCCATTGCCGCTTCGATCCCAATAGGACGGCGGCCGGTGATGTGTTGATAAATCATCGCCTGGCCGCCCTTCACGTGGTGGTCGCGAGCAAATGCCGCGCGGTTCACGCCTTCAAAGCGTGCGCGCAGGGCGGCGGCTTCCTCTTCGATAGTCCACATTTTCATATAGCAATGCTATGCAAATAAAACTATAGCATGGCTTGCTAATAAGCTGTAGCGTCGCTATAGTTTTGGTGATGAATCTACCTGATTATTTCAAGCAGGAAGGGGCGCTGACCGCTGCCATGTTCGCCCGGCTCGTGGGCGTGTCGCCCGCGCTGGTCTATCAGTGGCGCACCGGCCGCAGGCCCGTGCCGGTCAAGCACTGCGCCTTGATCGAACTCGCCACCGACGGCGCCGTCACCCGGCGCGACTTGCGCCCTTCCGATTGCACTCAAATCTGGCCGGAGCTGGCCGAAAGGATCACGGCGCAATGAACTATTACCCCCACCACATCGGCGACTTCAATAGCGCAACGCGGCATCTGACGCGCATCGAGCGCAGCGTCTATCGGGACTTGATCGAGCTTTACTACGACACCGAAGCGCCGCTATCGCAAGACATCGACAAGCTTTGCCGCTTGTTGATCGCCCGGTCCGACGACGAGCAGAACGCCGTGGTCCAGGTGCTGCACGAGTTCTTCGTGGAATCCGAGCAGGGCTGGCGACATGCTCGCTGTGACGCCGAGATTGCGCGTTATCACGGCAACAAGGAAGCCAAGTCGGCAGCCGGTAAAGCCAGCGCGGCCAAACGCGCTCGGCAGGCAGGCATGCCGGCAAGGCAAGCAGCGGATCAACAGCCGTTGAACATCCGTGCAACCAACCAGGAACCACAACCAGAACCACAACCAGAACCACAGCCAGAACGACCACAACCCGAATCGACAATCCCGAAAGCGGCCCCCATGCGCTCCGGCAAGCCCGCCTTCGATGCGGCCGAGTGTGCGTTGCCTGATTGGCTGGATCGGGCCGATTGGGCTTGCTGGGTGGCGGACCGCAAAGCGCGCAAGAAGCCGATCACCCAAGAGGCGGCGCGGCGCCAGCTGCAACAGCTTGCCGGCTACCGGGCCGAAGGCGTCGCGGCGCGCGACGTCATTGCCCACAGTATCGCCAGCGGCTACCTGGGCCTGTTTCCGCCGCGGTCGGCGGCCCGCGTCACGGCACCCCACCCATCGCGGCAGCGCGCGCAATGGTCGTCGGAATTGCGCAGCGTGCTGGCCGAGGGCCATGTCCGGGGCGAAATCGACATGGGGGTGATCGATGCCAGTCGTTGAATCGACGGTCGGACTGGGCGCGCTGGTCGTCAACGAAATGCACTTGCTGTATGGCGCCAAGTTCGCGCAGCAATGGGAAGGCCTGACGCCGCGCGAATTGAAAGACTCCTGGAACCAGAAGCTGGCCGGCCTGACCGAAGCGCAAGTGCGGCGCGGGCTTACCGCCTGCCTGACACGGGAATGGCCGCCGACGCTGCCGGAATTTCTGAAGCTTTGCTGCCCGTGGTTGATCCCCGAACTTGCCTATCACGAAGCGGTGCGCGGCGTGTCGGCGCGGCGTCGTGGCGAGGTGGGGGACTGGTCGCACCCGGCGGTGTATTGGGCGGCGGTGGGCGTCAGCACGGTTGACCTGTTGAACAGCAACTTTGGCGCAATCAAAGTCCGTTGGGAAAGAACGCTGTCCGAAGAGTTGGCAAAAGGTGCATGGCCCGACATCCCGGCACCGCGCGCGGCGTTGCCCGCGCCCGGACAGACGCTGGCCACGCGTGCCGAGGCCGAGGCCGCGCTGAGAAAAATGGGTGCGGGAAAAATGCTGGCAGCCCGCAGCCGGTCACATCGCGAGTGGATCGAACGCTGGGAGGCGCGCATCGCGTCCGGCGGGCATCCCACCAAGGCCATCGCCGACATGTTGATGCACGCCAGGCACACGGCCAAACCGGAGGGCACATGACGATGCGGCGCATGAATGATGGGCCAACGCGCGCGAACGGCGCGTCAGCTAAGGATCGCAAAGCACGGGCCGCAAAGCACGGATCGCAAAGTAAGGACCGCAAAGTAAGGACCGCAAAACAATGAAAATGAAAAATACACCGTCAGTACAAGCCGGCATGCCGCGTTGGGTGGAAGACGAAATTCATAACTGGGCCAGGTCGCAATGGGAAGGCGATTGGCCCGGCCCGCGCCGCATGTTGCACGAGACGCCCGACGTGTGCGAATTTCCGCCGCTGCCCGGTCACGACGATGACGACGAGCCACTGCGCATACCCGTGAACCATGAACGCGCGCGCCGCGTGCACGCCCTGTATGAAGCGTTGCCGCTTCTGGAACAGCGCGTGGTCCAGGCGGAATACACGCGCCGCGCCGACTACGGGGACCTGCCCGCGCATGGCCGTCAGGACAAGGCATGCCGCGTCATCGGCATCACGTTGCCGTACTACAAAGTGGCGCTGGGCAGCTTCAAGCAAGAAGTCTGGAGGGCGTTCCGATGAAATACGCACACGAAGTCATCGACCTGCTGGCCGCGTATCCCGGCCGCGAATTCAGAATGGCCGAGATCTTGCGGCACGTCAGCCGAGGCATGCCGTTGACGCCCGCCTCGCAAGAGGCAATGCGTCGCGGCGCGCGTCGTGTGCTGGACCATCTGTTAGACGCGGGGCATGTCCAGCGCTGCGGCGGCAACACCAAATCCGCCACGTATTCCTGGCAGCAATTGGGACATGCACTTCATAAAAACCATGCCCATTTGGGACCGGATTTGAGACAATAGCCGCGGGGCATTGCGCCCACACGAAATGCAGCCCGCCAACCGCTCCGGTTCGCGGGCTTTGTTTTTTTCCGGAACCAACAGTGACCGACATGACGCCTGAAGACGCAATCCTTACGCTGGTGACGGCCGCCGCGGGCGGCGTGCCGGTGTTTCTTTCCGACGATGCACCGTCTGTTCCGCCGCCGCCCTGTATCGCGCTGGCCGTACGCTGGGTGCAGGCCGGCCCCGCTGAAACCGGCCCGGTCGACGCCGACGGTAATCAGCTGGTGCGTGACCATCGCGATGCCACCGTCGAGCTGCGCAGCGTGGGCGCTGCCGCCTATCGCGCCCTGGACAAGTTGGGGCTGGCACTGCGCCATCCCCTTCACGAGGATCGCGCGGAAGCGCTGGGCCTGGCGGTGTTTCACGCCGGCCCCGTGCAGCGCGTGCCGCGCGACGGCAACGACGCCACCCCGGGCACGTCGAGCGAGCCGCGGGGCGCGCTTGACCTGGGCATTCGCTACGCGCAGACCTATACGGATGTTGTCGGCCTCATCGAAACGGTGACCGGCAACATCACGACCACGGGCGGGCTGCTGCCTTCTTTTACAACCTCATTTTCCGCGAAGACCGAAGCGACGAATTGACGTTCAAGGTCTTCTTAACGCTGTCCCCCGCCGCCCTTGGGCGGTTTTTTTTTGGAGCCGCAAATGGCAAAAATCGACCGGATCGTCAATGTGGCGATCTCGCTGAACACCACGGCGATCAAGGAGCAGAATTTCTCTGACATCCTGATCCTTGGCGCACACGCGCTGGCCGTCAACCGCGTCATGGCGGTGACCGAGGCAGGCGAGCTGCTGGACATGGGCATCGCCCCGAACGACCCGCTGTACATCGCGGTGCGCGACGCCTTCAAACAGATTCCGACGGTGGCTCGCGTCTTTGTCGGCCGCCGCCAGGTGGATGCATCGCGCATTGCCGTGACGCACGCCGCCGCGTCGGACTACGCCGTGTCGCTGTCCTGGCGTGACGCGAATGGCGCCGTGCAAAAGGTGGCTGCCAGCGTGCCGGGCGCCGCTGACAGCACGCCGCAGACGCTCGCGACGGCCCTCGCCGCCGCCATTGCCGAGACCGACGCACCGGTGACGGCCACCGCAACCGGCGCGGACGTTGCGGTGACCGCCGATGTGACCGGCCAGGCCGTCGCCATCGCCGTGACGGGCAACCTGGAATTGGCCGCGCCGGTCAGCACCGAAACGCCGTCGGCCGCACTGAACGCTTGCCTGCGCGAGAACGGCGACTGGTACGGCGTGTCGCTGGCCAGTCGTGTGGAAGCGGATGTGTTGGACGCCGCCGAATGGGTGGAATCGAACGAGCGCCTGTTCGGCGTATCCAGCGCGCAGGCGGGCATCATCGACGCAGCCGTGTCCAACGACATTGCGTCGCGCTGCCAGCAGAAGCAGTACTTCCGCACGCATGTGTGGTACCACGGCCAGGCCGATAGCGAAGCGCTGGACGCCGCCGTCGCCGCCAACCGCTTCACCTTCTATCCGGGGGGTGAAACCTGGGCCAACACGCGGCTTTCGGGCGTGACCTACGACAACCTGACCGAAGGCCAGGCGCTGGCCGCGCATGCGAAAAACGCCAACACGTTCGAGCAGATGCGCAACTTTGCCGTGACGCAAAACGGCAAGGTCGCCGCCGGCGAATGGATCGACGTGATCCGTGGCCGCGACTGGCTGGCCGAGCAGGTCAAGATCAACGTGGCATCGCAGCTGATCAACGCCAACGGCAAGGTGCCCTATACCGACGCGGGCATCCAGGTCCTGGTCAACGGCATCCGCCAGGCGCTGCTGCTGGGGCAGAGCCGTGGCTTGGTCGCGCCCGACGAAATCGATGACGCGGGCCGCAAGATTCCCGGCTTTGTCATCAACGTGCCGCGCGCGGCCAGCGTGTCGACCAACGACAAGGCCAACCGCGTTCTGCGCGACCTGAGCTTCAGCGCCCGCCTGGCCGGCGCCATCCATGTTGCCGAGATCAAGGGCAACCTCACCTACCAACAACTGTAATCGGGGCATATCCATGTCAGTCAAAACCTACGCACCCAACCAGGTCAAGATCGTGATGGGCGCGCTGCCCATTTCGGGCCTGGCCGAAGACACCTTTGTCACCGTGACGGAGATCGGCGAAGGCATCGCCTCGGTCGTCGGCGTCGACGGCGAGGTGGCGCGATCGATGTCGCGCGACTCGCGCCTGCGCATCACGTTGACGCTGATGCAGACCAGCGCCAGCAACGCCGCCTTGACCGCGCTGCACCAGGCCGACCGCGCCACCGAGGGCAACGGCGCGGTACCGATTTCCGTGACCGACCTGCGCGGCACGTCGCTGCACGCCTCGGATTCCGCGTGGATCGTCAAGATGCCCGACGCGGGCTACGGCGCCAAGGTCGGCAGCCGTGAATGGACGATCGAGACCGGCCCGGCCATTCACGTGATCGGGGGCAATACCTGATGAGCGCCATCAAGGAAGTGAGCATCGGATCGACCGTCTTTCGTATTTCTCGGTTTGATCCGTTTCGCCAGCTCAAGCTGTTGGGCGACCTGCAAAAAGAAGTGCTGCCGGCCGCCGGCTCGATGCTGACCTCGGTGTTCAGCGCGGACGGCGCCGGCGAAGGCCGCGACGAAAACGCGATGCTCAATGCGTTCCGGGAACTGTCGGCCAAGCTGGGCGGCGATGCGCTGGCCGGCTGGGCCGAGCGCTTGGTCGACCCGGAGCTGGTCAGCTTCGAACTGGCCGGCCGCGAGCCGCAGAAGCTGACGCCGGCGCACCGGGGGCTGGCGTTTGCGGACTATGCCGAGATCCTGGAGTTGCTGTTCCACATCCTTGAGCACAACTTCGCCGGCCCTTTGGCGCGTTGGGCCGGCCGCTTTGGTCCGGCCCGCGCGACGTTGGCGAGCCTGTCGGGCGGTTCGACGCAGGCTTCGAACGAGAGCTGATCATCTGGCGGCCCATCCTGGCCCGCCATGTCAGCCTGGACGCCGTCAAGCGCGGCGACGTCGATCTGCTGGACATCCTGAAGCTCAACGCGCTGATGGATGCCCAGCAGGCCGCGCAGGCCGCGGCAGATAACAAGGCGAGGTAACGATGATCGTTGTACGAGAGGTGGTGACGCTGCTGCGCTACCAGGTGGATCAATCCGGGTTGCTGGCCTATCGGCAGGCGTTCGAGTCGACGTTGCAGGCCATGGTGGGCGCCAGCGTCAGGGCGGGCGCCGCGATGCGCCTGGCGCTGGCGGATGTGCTGCCCGGCGTGGCGAACACGCCGCAAGCGAAGGCAGGGCCGTCGGCAAGCGCGCGGACGCCCGGCGCGTTAATGACGATTGCGCAGATGGCCGTTGCGCAGATGACGGTTGGCCAGATGGCAAGCCAGCGAACGGCGAATGGTCAAACCGCAAATGGTCAAACTGCTAATGGCCAAACCGCAAGCGCCTCGGTCGGCCCCCGGCCTCAAAGCACTCCGGCAGCCCGCCAGCACGCGGGGGCGTTGGGCGGCCTGCGCGGTGTCATCCAGCTGACGCTGGGCGCGTCGCCGTTCAAGCGCGTCCTTGGCGACATCGACGCGTGGGTGCAGATCCAGGCGCGTTTGCTACAGGCAGCGGGGTCTGAGGGGAATGCAGGGCAAGCCGACCGCGACCTTGCCCGCGTGTCACGCACCAGTGGCACGCCGTATGCCGACAACGTCGACACGTACGCACGCTCGGCGCTAACGTTGCAAGACCATGGGCGCACGCGGCAGGAAGCCACCGGCATCACGGAAGCCGTGGCCTTGAGCATGCGGCTGTCGCAGACGCCGGCCCAGAACCGCGACGGCATCGTCACGGCACTGACGAATATGGTCGAGCAAGGCCGGTTGGACCTGGGGCAATTCAACACCTTGCCCCAGCGCATGCAGGACGCGTTGGCCACGGGGCTGAATCTAAGCCGTGGCCAATTGCGTGATCAAGTGCAGGGCGGCCTGGTTACGACGGACCGGGCGTTGCCGGCATTGCAATCGCAATTGCCGGCCATGCGCACCGAAGCCGAGGCTGCGCCCGCGTCCATCACGGCAGCAATGACGGTGTTTAACGACGCCATGCAGCGCTACCTGGGCCAGGCGCTGCCGGCGGGCCGCGGCGTGTTGAACGGCGTAGCCACGTCGATCCTGTTTCTGGCCGACCACATCGACGCGGTCGTCAAGCTGCTTGCCCTGACAGGCGCCAGCATCGGGCTGGTCTCGTTGGGCAACGGGCTGCGGCGGGCCAGGGCGGTGGCGGGCGGCCTGTTTCAATCGCTGATCGCTGCCACGCGCGCCGCCCTGGGGTTGGATGCCGCGATGGCGATGCGCAGTGGCCCGGCGGGCGCCATGCAGATGCTCTCTGTGTGGACCCGGTCGATAGCGCCCATGCTGCGCATGGCGGCGGTGTTGACCACGATCTATCTGATCGGCGAAGACATCGCCAACTGGATGGCCGGGGGCGAGTCCGTCTTGGGCGGCTGGATCGGCGGTGTGGAGGAATGGCAGGACGAGCTTGATGCCGTGTCGTCCGTGCTGACGTTTGTGAAGGACCTGCTGGGCGGTGCGGGCGAGGCGCTGGGGCCGTGGATCCAGCGCTTCGGATCGATTGCCGTGATGGTCTACGGCCTGTGGCAGATCCTGTCGCCCGTCGGCGGATTCCTGCTGAACCTGGCAAGGGTCGTGGTCCCCATGTTGTGGAACGCGTTTGCCATGACACCGATCGGCCGGATCATTTCGCTGATCGGCATGCTGGCCGTCGCGCTGTGGCAAATCTGGGAAAACTGGGACGCCATCAAGGCGTACATCTCGGCATCCTGGGATGCGCTGATGGCGATGGCCATGGATTCGTTCCTGGGACCGGTCATCGAATACATCCGGGCCATCTGGAAATTCTGGAGCGGTCTGGTCAGCGGCGTGATCGCGGCGTTTACCGGTGACTGGGACGGGGCTATCGCGCATTGGGCGGGCGCCTTCAACGGCCTGTGGACGTTTTTCTCGGACATGGGCGGCCGCATGGTCGCCACCGTCAAGGAGATCGGCCGCGCCATCCAGACCTGGGTGATCGACAAGGCGCGTGCGGCAAAGGACTGGCTCAAGAGCTTGCTGCCTGGCCAGTCAGGCCCCGACGCCGGCGACCAGGCGTCGGTAATGGACGGGTGGTCGCCGGACGCGGCGCCGAATTGGTTGACGACGGCAAGCAGCGCAGCGGGGCTGGTCGTGCCGCCTGTGTCCGTGATCGGTCCTGTGCCGATGCGCGTCGGCGCCCCATTCAGCTTCCAAAGCAGCAACAACTTCGTCGTCAACGTGGCGTCCGGCGATCCTCTAGTGGTGAAAAAAGCGGTTGCCGATGCCGTGAGCCAGGGGCAGCAACGCGGTCTTCAAAGCCTGCCGCACTGGTACGACCTGACGCCCGGCGTCGAAAGCCCCGGATAGGAGCCCTAATGAACTTTGTTTCCATGATCTTTGGATGGAATGGCGGCAGCAGCATCGGCACCTTGCCCCTGGATGCGCTGGTCAACGAAACCACCCAGCTCAACAGCCGAACAACGTCATTCGCCGTGGAAGACGGCCCGCCGGTCACCGACCACGTGGGCCAGGATCCCGAGCAACTGACGCTGACAGGGTGGGTGACTGCCGCCGACATCAGCTTGCTGGGCGGCTTTCGCAGCGCGGCCTTGGGCGCCGGCCGGTCAAAGCTGATCGGCGCCAAGGACGCGCTGCGCAAGATCCATGCGGATCGCCTGCCCATCACCATCACGACGGGGATGGACGTCTACGTGGACTTCGTGATGGAAAGCTGCTCCATCGGCCGCACCAACACCGCGGGCGACCGTTACGAGCTGTCCGCCACGTTCAAGCGCATCCGCAAGGTGACGTTGCGGCAGGCGGACATTCCTCCGGAAAAAACCTCGGGCAGCGCGACGGGCAAGGCCGGGTCGACCAAGGCCAACGCGGGCAAGCAAAGCGGCGTGCCCGCCAGCCCGAAGCAACGCGACACTTACAACTCGGCAAAGGGTTTGAACCCATGATCCAGATACTCGTACCGGACGCCAACGACAGCCTTATCGAATTGGAGCTGGACGGCATGACGGTGTTCTTGCGGCTGTCCTGGAACAGCGAGGCCCAGCAATGGGTGCTGTCCATCGAGAACGCCTACAACGAGCTGGTCGTTGCCGGCATCGCCGTGGTGCCGGACACGCGCTTGCTGGCGGGCTACCGCCATCTGCCCGTGCCGCCGGGCGAACTGGTGGCCTTGGCGCCGGACCGTCGCGACACCATCAGCCGGTCGGCGCTGCCGTCGGGCGAAGTGGCGTTGCTGTACGTCAACGCGGCGGAGGTGGTTGATGGCAAGGTTTGATCGCGTCTACCGCCTGCTGGTTGGCAAAAGTGGCGCGCGCGGCCTGGAAATCATGCCCCCGATGCGCATCACGTTCGATATCGCCAAGACGGCGGCCGAAGAGCCCAACGACGCCAAGATCAGCGTGTACAACCTGGCCGAGCAAACCCGGCGTTCGTTGGAAGAGCCGGGCTTGCAATGCGTGCTGTATGCGGGCTATGCCGAAGAGGGCGGTCCCCTGTTGATGGCATCGGGCAGCATCGTCTTTGCCTATACGCGCTATGGGCCGCCGGATGTCGTGACCGAACTGACGGTCAAGGACGGCTATATCGAAGTGCGCGATACGGCGGTGTCGATCGGCCTGGGCCCGGGGGCGCGCGCTCGCGACATCATTCGCGACATTGCGCGGCAGATGGGCTTGCCGCTGGTCATGGCCGACGATGTGCCCGACCGTCGTTGGGAGCACGGGTTTTCTTTCTACGGCGCGGCGCGCACCGCGCTGCACAAGGTGACGCAAGGGACCGGCCTGGAATGGTCGGTTCAGAACCAGCAATTGCAGGTGGTGCAGCGGCTGGGCACTACGCGGCGCCAAGCCGTTGTACTGGCCGTGGACAGTGGCCTGTTGGGCCAACCCGAACGCACGCGTGAAGCGGCCACTGAAAAGGCGAAGTCGAAAGGAAAGGCGCCGGCACAGGCGGGGGCACGCGCGCCTGCGGCCGGCGCCGTGGCGGCCAAGCCCGCCAGCGCCCAGCAACAGCGCGACGGCTGGAAGGTCAAGTCGCTGTTGCTGCCCACCATCAGCCCCGGCGACCTGGTCAAGCTGGAAAGCCGGTCCGTCCAGGCGTTTCAACGCGTTGAAACCGTGCGTCATACAGGCGATAGCGAAGCCGGTGACTGGCAAACGGAGTTGACCCTGGTGGACACCCAGGCCGCGCCATCCAAAAAGGAACAGACATGAGCAATGCGGTAACCCTTATCCGCCGTCTTATCGCCACGGAATTGGCGGATATCTATACGACGCTGCCTGGCGAAGTGGTCGCGTATGACGGCACGTTCGTCACGGCGCGCCCCACGCTGGCCAAGCGGCTGGCCAATGGCGAAGTGCTGTTGCCGCCCCAGGTGGTGCGCGTGCCGGTGTGTTGGCCGGTAGGCGATGTGCACGGCGCGCAGGCGTTGATCTCGGTGCCGCTGGCGCCGGGCGATGCGATCAAGCTGTCTTTTTCCGCCCGTGCATTGGAAAACTGGCTGGGGGGTGATAACGGTCCGCCGGACGATCCGCGCCAGTTCGATTTGTCTGACGCCTTCGCCTCGCCGCTGCTGCGGCCGGGCACGATGGCGGCGGACACACAGAACGTCAGCATCCAGTACGGGCCGGGCACGTTGAAGCTGTCGCCGGCCGGCGACCTGACGTTTCATGTCAAGACCTGGACGGTGCAGGCGGAACAGGCCACCTTCAACACGCCGGTCACGATCAACGGGCCGCTGACCTATACCCAGGGCATGGCGGGCGAGGGCGGCCAGGGGCGGCGCGTCGATGCGCATTCGGGGCGGCGTGGCCTATGAAGGCGGCGCGATCACCCATAACGGCACGAACATCGGCGACGCGCACCGTCACCCCTACGCCGGTGGCACGACCCAGGGACCGCTCTGATGGCACTGGACCTTGCTTTATCCCCCGACCGCGATCTGGACCTGGACCTGCTAGGCCGCGCGTCATTCGTGGAGGGCGCCGACCGTATCGCGCAGCAGATCAACACCACCTTGCTCGCCTTCATGGGCGAGTGGTTTCTGGACACGACCTTTGGCGTTCCGTACTTCGAAGACATCCTGGTGAAGTCGCCCGATCGGTCCGGCATTGAAGCCATCTTCCGTGCGCGCATCCGCGAGGTGCCGGGCGTGACGCAGGTCAGCGCGATGCAGCTGCAACTGGAACGCCAACTGCGCGTGCTACGCGTGACCTACCAGGCCGACACCACCTTCGGGCGACTGGAACGCGTGGTCTTGCTGCAAGCGTCTTAACCCCCTTATTTTTGTCGAGGTAACTATGGCCTACGGTGTCACACCGGACGGGTTCGTCCGACCACGCCTGCCCGAAATCCGCCAGGAAATCGTGGCCGACTTGCGTGCTCGCATGCAATCGGCCGGGTTCAATGGGGCGGTGGAAACCCGCCCGGACAGTATTACCGGCCTGCTGATCGACACCTTCGCGGAACGCGAAGCCACGTTGTGGGAGCAGGCTGAAGGCGTCTACTACGCGATGTATCCGGGCTCGGCGACGGGCGTCTCGCTGGACCGCGCCGTGTCGTTCACCGGCGTGTCGCGCTATCGCGACGAGCCTTCGCGCGCCTATGTGGTGCTGTATGGCGCGGCGGGCACAACGGTGCCGGCCGGTGCGCAAGCGCGGCATCGCGTCAGCCAGAACTTATGGGCGCTGGACAGTGCCGTGCAAATCCTGCCGGGCGCGGCAGCGGATGTGACGCTGCAACCCGCCGTCGCTGCCCAAACCGCCTATACCGTGTCGATTGACGGCGTGGACTATGCCTACACCAGCGGCGTCACGACGAATTTGCCGCAGGTGCTGGCGGGCTTGGTGGCCGCGCTGAACGGCAGCGGGCTGGCGGTGTCCAGCGACGGCGTCTCCGTGCGGCTGCATACGGACGGGCGGCAGGCAGCGTCGTTCGCGTGGTCCCCCGCGTTGTCATTGGTTCGTCTGGGGTCGCCCGGCCTGATGACAACGGTGGACGCGTCCGACGAAGGGGCCGACGTAGGCGACCTGAATGGCATCGTGACGCAGGTGGACGGGTGGGACGCCGTCAACAATCTGCAAGCGGGTGTGGCGGGACGCCTGGCGGAAAACGCCGCCCAGCTGCGGGCCCGCTACACCACCGGCCTGTTTCGTCTGGGCGCGGCAACGCTGCCCAGTATTGCGCCCAACGTGCGCGACCGCGTGGCCGGCGTGCGCGTCGTGAAAGTCTTCATGAACAGCACCGACGTGCCGGACGCACAGGGCCGCCCGCCGCACAGCGCGCACGTGGTGGCCGACGGCGGGCTGGATGACGAGGTGGCCGATGCCATCTTTCGCGTGGTGGCGGCGGGCATCGACACCCACGGCCAGCGTCAGGTGGTGGTCAAGGATGAAGAGGGCGCCAACCATCTGATCCGTTTCGACCGGCCTGAACGTGTCTACCTTTGGGTGCGTTGCGCCACGACACTGCTGCCGCCGTCCGAGCAAGCATTTCCGCCCGACGGCTTTCAGCGCATCGCCCAGAGCCTGGCGGCGGTGGGCGAGGGCTTCACCATCGGCGAGGACGTCGTCTTGCAACGGCTTTACGGCGCCATCTTTCGCACGCCGGGGCTGGCGTCCGTGGACCTGGCGCTGGCGTTCTCGACCAACCCGGCCTTCACGCCCGCGCCCTCGGACTTTCGCGCCGCCAACGTGGCGATCCAGGACTTCCAGGTGGCCGCGTTTGACCTGTCGCGCATTGAGGTGACGTGATGGATCTGCATCAGAACCACGGGCAGGTTGCCTGGGGCCATTGGCTGGGCCAATTTCAAACCAAGCGGCGGTTGGAGGCGCTGGTCAAGGCGCTGCTCAAACCCGCGGACGGGCTGCAAGGCGCGCTGCGGGCGCTGTACGAAGACCGCTGGCTGGACACCGCGGTGGGCAGGCAGTTGGACGGCATTGGCGAGATCGTCGGCTTGCCGCGCGTGATTGATGAAGCGATCTACCTGCAATTTTTCGGGTTTGAAGGGCAGCCGAGCGTAGGCGGTTTCGGCCAGGCGCGCTTTCGCCGCGCCAATGAACGGCCCGTGGCCGGCTCTACCGCGCTGCTGGACGCGGAGTATCGCAAGCTGCTGTATTGGAAGATCGCCTTGAACAACGGGCATGGCACCACGCCGGAGATCGCCCGTTCGCTCAAGCCGATCTTCGATGTGACCCGGGTCGTGGTGCAAAACGCCGGCAACGCAAAGATCCGTATCTGGGTCAGCCGCATTCCCGGCCCCAACGACCCACTGATGGCCAACCCCTACAAGTGGGTGCCCCAAGCCGCCGGCATCGGCGTGCAACTCATCACCGGCTCGACCGACAAGCCCTTCGGCTTTCGCGAGCAAGGTTTCTTTGGCTTTGGCGTCGGCGTGCTGGCGCGAGGGATTTACTGATGGCAGACCCTACTTTTTTCGACCTTTTCAAATCGACCTGGGCACAAAACGGCCTGACGGAGGACATCACCGACCAGCAGTACAAGACCGGTTGGTCGTTCATCGGATCCGTGCCGCCTTCGGTCGAGCAATTCAACAAGGTGCAGCAGACCACCGACGAACGGCTGGCCTGGCTGTACAAGCAGTTGGACGGCCTGGCCGAGGTCACCGGCAGACCGCTGGCGGCCACGAGTTTCGATGCGTTGAGCTACGCGCAACAGAACCTGAACGCCGCGAACCTGAAGACCGGCACGGTGCCGGTGGCGCGTCTGTCCGGCACGGCCACGTCGTTGACGGCGGGTGCGGCGACAAAGCTCGCGACGGCGCGCACCATCGCCGCCACTGGCGACGCCACGGGTACCGGTTCGTTCGACGGGTCCGCCAACCTTTCCCTGGGCCTGACGCTCAGCCCCAGCGGTGTTACGGCCGGCAGCTACGGCAACGCGAATGCGGTGCCGACGTTCACGGTGGATGCCAAGGGCCGCGTGTCCGCCGCCGGCGAAGTCGCCGTCGGCAACGCGGCCACCGCAACCAAGCTTGCCTCGGCCCGCACGTTCTCGGTCACGGGTGGCGCAACGGCGGCCGGCGTCAGCTTTGACGGGTCGGGCAACGTGGCGCTGAACGTGACGGCGCTGGACGTCTCGAAGGCATCGGCCGGCACCTTGCCCGTGGCGCGTGGCGGCACGGGTATGGCAACCGTGGCGGCAGGTTCGTATGTGACGGGCGCGGGAACCGGCGCGCTGGTGCCCCGCACCCCAGCGCAGGTGCTGGAAGACATCCAGGCGCTGCCCAAGGCCGGCGGCGATATCAGCGGGCCCTTGGTGCTGGGCACGGGCGCGGCGATCGGCGCCCAGTACGGAACGAATACCGCGTCAGGACGCACCGCGCATGTCCTGCTGCCGGATGGTGGGGGTTATTCCACGCACACCGGAACCGTGGTTGGCGCGATGAAAATCACGTTGCCCGCCGCGGCGGTCGGCGCGAACACGATGCTGCGTTTGCGGGTGGATGTCTTCGAGTACCTGGACGGCGTGCCGCCGGTGTCGTTGTTGATCCATGGCTACGTGCAAACAACGAAGGCGTGGGCACGCTGCGGCGCGACGGTGCTGGCGGGCAGCGCGGCTTCCGATCTGCCTGTCCGGTTCGGTTCGGACGCGGCGGGCCTTCCATGCATCTGGATCGGCGACACAACCAAGTCCTGGTCATACGCAAGCGTGACCGTGTCGGAAGTGCAAGCCAAATACAACACCTCCGGCGCGTCGGTGGCTGGTTGGGGCGTGGGTTGGAAGGTCGAGCCGGTGACGGCGTTTGAGACCGTGTCGCAGACCCTGGCGAGCGGCAATCTGGCTTTCGGCCGGGCGGATATCCCCACGGTAAACGGCCTGCAGGACGCTTTGGACCTGAAAGCCAATGCTGCCGTATCACTTCTGGCTGGCAACGGCCTGAGCGGCGGCGGTACATTGGGCGCCAATCGCACTGTGGCTCTGGGCATTCCGTCCAAGCTGACCGCCGTGACGACGAACGCGGTCACGTCGACCAGCCATACCCATGAACTGGATACGCAAACCGCCCCGAACGATGCGACAGCAGGGCGGATTCTGACCCTGGGTAATGCGTTCGGGCTGGGGGCGGATAATCCGTTGAAATCGATGAATTTGAACACCGTGATCGCTCCGGGGCTGTATGGCCAAAGCGTAAGCAGCGATGCAACGCTGACGAGAAATTATCCGGTGCCGCTCGCAGGGACCTTGTTAGTCGGCGTAGCAGGGCAAACTATCTCTACGCAGATGTACACGGTCTTCAACTCAGGCGCGACGTATTCGCGTGCCAGATATGGCGAGACGTGGTCGCCTTGGCAGCGGGGCGTCTTGGAGAATGATCTTGCGTCTGCGACACAGTCCGGTCTGGTGAAGCTCGCAACAGCGGATCAAGCTGTTGCGGGCACAGACGGCTCTTCTGCGATGACGCCTCTGACCGCTGCCATTGCGGTCAATGGGCGTCTAGCGACCGATGTACTGGCGCAGGCCGGCACCGACAATTATCGGCTGTTGACGCCGCAACTTATGGCTCGGGCGTTCGGCGGGGGTAACAGTCGACTGGAGGGGCAGGGGTTCCAGCGGCTGCCAGGGGCGGGAAATCTCGTCATTCAGTGGGGATCGTCAGCAGGCTATGACAGCTACACCATTGCTCCTTATATCCCGAGCTATATCCTGGGTTATGTAGCGACATGCTATGGCAACGTAGGGTCCGCGGCGTCAGCCGCATGGTGCGAGGTCAGCCTTATTGAGTCAGCCACGAAAATGCAGATCGCTGCCTACCGACCTGGCCCCGGTGGGGGCGCCATTGCGGCTCCTCGGGGCGTGCAATGGCTACTTTTCTGCTTGCCACGATAACGAAAAAGGAAATGACATGAAATGGATGTTTAGCGCGTCGATGCAGGAGTTCTATAACTTGGCGGGCGAACCCGAAGATCGCCTTCCCGCAGATTGTGTCGAG
The DNA here is from genome assembly GCF_003600685.1 of Achromobacter sp. B7. Taxonomy (NCBI): domain Bacteria; kingdom Pseudomonadati; phylum Pseudomonadota; class Betaproteobacteria; order Burkholderiales; family Alcaligenaceae; genus Achromobacter; species Achromobacter sp. B7. The sequence continues at coordinate 4,176,579 of NZ_CP032084.1, read as the reverse complement.
GTGAGTTCCGCAGTGGCGGAAAAATTGCTTGGCGAACTGGAAAGCGGGGATCGGCTGCTCATCGTGCAGGAGGACGGGCGGCCTTCGACCGTTCCTAGAATCGTATTCAGCCCGTCGGAATTGATGTTCTTTCATACCGGTATCAATAGCGCGGCGGCGATTCCGTCGGATTCTGTGCCCGTGAGTGTTTCCCTGGCCAACGATATTCAGGCACAGCTGGCTCTGGGCAGAGTCATTGCGGCTAATCCCGACGGGCAACCCATTACATTGCCGCGCCCTCCCGAGCCGCAAGAGGCTGTTGCTGCTCGCGTGCTTGCTCAACGTGACGCGTTGCTTGCAGAAGCCGCGATTCGTATTGCCCCGTTGCAAGACGCGGTGGATCTTGGCATTCCTCTCGCTGGAGACGAGGCACGGCTTCAAGCATGGAAACGCTACCGGATCGCGCTGAATCGTGTCGAATCTAACGCGGGTTTTCCGCGGAACGTCTCGTGGCCGACGCGGCCAGAAGCCGTTGTCTAGCGACCGCCCGTTTCGACGGGTTTTTTTTCGTCTATGGAGGTCGTATGTCCGACTGGGAACGAACCCTTGCATGGTTGGCTGGCGTAGGCGCGCTGGTGGCGGTCGGCCGTGCTCTAACAAACAAGGAAGAACTACCGTGGCGTGTGGTGGCCGGACGAGTGATTCTCGGAAGCGCTCTTTCAACCGTAGTCACACTGTTGCTGATTCCGTATCCGGACGCGCCGATGCCGGTATTAGTCGGCGCCGGGGCGGCAGTGGGCATCCTGGGTGAACAAGTGCTGGAGGTTGCCGCGCGGCGGATCCTTGCATTCAAACTCGGAGGCGGCGCGAAGTGATTATGTCTTCGGCACCCCCTTTGCGTCGTAGTGCGTCAGCGGGCAAGATGAGAGGCGGCTATGGACCTACACGCAATTTGTGATTACACAGTTACCCCCGCCTTGACGCTGCTTCCGCCCGCGATGGACACGCCGCAGGCCCGCGTTCTCTTGCTGGCTATCGGCTTGCAGGAAAGCCGCTTTCTGCATCGTCGGCAAGTCGGTGGACCGGCCCGAGGCTTCTGGCAGTTCGAGCAAGGCGGTGGCGTGCGAGGCGTGTTGACGCATGCTGCCACTTACGGACCTGCCCGCCGGCTCTGCGCCGAACGCGACGTGGCGGCCACGGCGGGCGCCGTCTACACCGCCCTGGAAGCGGACGACGTGCTTGCCGCCGGCTTTGCGCGTCTGCTCTTGTGGACCGACCCGGGTCGTTTGCCTGACGAGGGGGACGCCGACAGCGCCTGGGCCTTGTACCTGCGCACCTGGCGCCCCGGCAAACCGCATCAGCACACTTGGCTCGCGCTGTATGCCCAAGCCATGGGCGCTATCGGGGGACGGCATGTTCGCGTGGCTTGAACGGTTCAAGACCTTGGCGGTGGCCGCGTTGGCCGCAAGCGCTGTGGTGCTGCTGGCGTATTTGCGAGGGCGCAGCGTGGGATCGCGCGCTGAACGCCAGGGGCGCGACACGCAAATCAATCGGCAGGCCGACCAGGCTCGGCAGGAGGTAAGGGATGTGCAACATCAAACGGCTGGGATGGACGATGCTGCCATTGCTGACGAGCTTAAGCGTGACTGGGTGCGTGGCGCCCGCCCGGGTGGGCGTTGAATATTGCGAGCACGCGCGGCCCGTCTACTTTGATACGGCGGCGCAGGTGGATGCCACGCCGGCTTCCGTCCGGCGGCAGATCCGGGATGGCAATGCCGTCTGGCGCCAGCTGTGTGGCGGGGCGCCATCATGACCTAGTCCATATTGCGCGTCATGGCTCTGTCCGGCTGGGCCAAGTGGGCGCACGATAGCGGTTCTGAAATGTCTTTACCAGGATGCCATCATGAATGCTCGCCTTGACTATGCCAAAGCTTCGCCCGACGGGTATAAGGCTTTTGGCGCGGTATATGTTTATCTTCAGCACTGCGGCCTGCCGAAGACCTTGATTGATCTGGTGTTTTTGCGGGTGTCGCAGATCAACGGATGCGCCTATTGCATCGACATGCATTCGCGCGACCTGATCAAGCAGGGCGTGACGGTGGACAAGCTGGTGCTGGTGCCGGTGTGGCATGAAGCGGGCGCGGTGTTTACGCGACAGGAACGCGCGGCGTTTGCGTGGGCGGAAAGCGTGACGCGCGTGGCTGATACCGGTGTGCCGGATGAGGCCTATGCCGCGGCCGCCGCCGAGTTCAGCGACAAGGAATTGGCGGACCTGACCTATGCCATCGGGCTGATGAATGCCTTCAACCGCCTGGGCGTGTCATTCAGGGCCACGCCGGCTGCCACGAAGGCGGCTGAGCGGGCGGCGGAATGAAGGGGGGCGCGAATCTGCCGTCAGTCCAGGTTGATGACGGGAGCGGTGCCCGGCGCATAGCCGTTCGCATCTGCGTCCGCGCCGCTATCGAACCCGGCTTGATCGAAAGCTTGGCGTTTGGCTTGGGCCGCATCAGCCGGCGCGCCACCGAATTGGCCCGCTTCCAGCACTTTTATCGTGCCATCCACCGTGCCGACAACCAGCGATTGCGCGTCGGCGTCCATGGCGAAGATCAGCGTTGGCAAACCATCGACCCGCACGCGGGCATAGCGCCGCAGCACGCCGGTTTGCGCGTCGATCAATTGCAGCGAGCCGTCAAGAAAGGCGGCTGCGATCAGGTTCAAGGCGGGCATGTGCACGATGGCGCTGGGCGATGCGGGGATGGGGCGCCGCCATAGTTCGCGATCCCGGTCCAAGGGCTTGCGGTAGATAAAGCCGGCGTAGGGCGCGCGCACGTTGGGCGAATAGTGCTTGCCGCCGATGACAAGGCCGGGGCCCAGTGCATCGTCGACGTAGGCGCCGCACAGTTCCATGGCGTGGCTGGCGGCATCGTTGCTGGCTTTTAAAACCGGCCATAGCCGGCGCACGGCGCCATCGGGTTGCACCACGCACAGGGTTTTGCGTTCGTGCGAGCTGGCGGGCGTGCCTTGCAGCAGGAACAGATAGGGCGCGTGGCGGATGCGCAGGTAGTGGTTGAAGCAGTCGTAGTGGCCAAGGTCTGGGCGATGCTCGACGCCGGTCGCCAGGTCCAGCAGCACATCGCGCGCCTGCCCGGGGTGCGCCGTAACGCGGTTTTGGCGGCCCAGGATCCGGCCTTGTTGCGTGGCGGAAAACGTGAATTCGCCGTCATAGGCGCGCGTCAGTGGCAGTCCGGCATTGGTGTCGGCGTTGGCGATGGCGCCGGTGCTGGCGTTGGCGTTGGCGTTGGCACCGGCGCCGGTGTACGTGTACAGCCGCGCGTCCTGTCTTCCCACGATTTGGCCCGCCGGGCCGCTCTCGACCACGTGCACCAATACCTGCTTGCCGGATGTGATGATCTCGACGCCGTGGCCCGCGCCGGTGTGGGTGGCAAGGCGGTCGCCGTTGCGGTGGTAGACCTCTAGCTGGCAGCCCTCGTGCACGGCGGCGTAGCGGTCGTGATCCAGCCAGGCCACATCCAGGATGGCACCCCGGTGTGTCCACCTGGCTACGCCGAACCATGCTTGCAAGCGCGCTTCCAGCTCCTGGATATCTGGGGCGCGCAAGGCTTGTGCGCGCAGCTCGGCGGGGACGCTGGAGGCTGCATCCATGTGTAGGTTCAGCGCTTGCGAACCGGAGCAAGGCGCTGGCGCTTGCACGCGGAACAAGGCGTCGAAGGCATCGCAGGCGTCATCGCCGTCGTCCCACGGCCGCACCCATGCTTCGATCTGGTCGCCCGCCGCGTTGTAATGGCATCGCACCACTTCGGGAACCTGGTTGTACAGCTGAACGCCGTGCGTTTCGCGCCAGTCCCAGACGATGAGTTCGCCTTCAAACAAATAGCCGCCGTCGTAGCTGCCGCCGCCAATGGCGACGGTCGTGCCGGCAGGGTGGAACGCCACATCGTTGACGGGATAGTGCAGGTCATCAAAGGCGGCGAAGGGAACGAGCGAGTCGCGGCGGTACAACGCTACCCGATAGCGCAAGGTGCGCCCGCCATAGGCGGCGCGCGCCCGAGGGTGGGCCAGCAGGGCAAACGTGGACGCGACGGCCGCCACATCGCCCGCCGCGTTGAAAAACACACCGTTGATCTTGCCGCTGCCGCGTAGCGCCAGGGCCGTTGATGTTGTCATGGTGCGCGTGTGCAAAAGCTACGAAGGATCGATGCTCGGCACGCCTTGCCGGATCGCTTGAGAGAACCCGGGGGCATCCCCGTGGCCGCGGGCGCGATCGGTGTAGCGACCCCGTTCGCGGTATTGCGCGGCGCTGTCCGCGCCTTGCAGCACGTTCAGGTCAAAGAAGTATTCAGGCAGATATCCCGATGCCAGCTGGCGATAGTCCAGCGGCAGTCCGGGCACGATGCGCCGCGCCATCTGGAACACGATGGTGGTGCAGTTGCCCGTCACGGTGTGATAGAAGCGGGGCGTGTCGCGCAGCCGATTCGCGCTGTCCACATACGCCAGGAATAACGAACGCGCATTGTCCAGCGGCATGTGGATGCGGTACAGGTAGCTGTCTTCGCCTCGCACGTTGGTGCGCACGCGCAAGCTGTCTTCCTCGGTCGAGGCGATCAGGCTTAATTCGTATTGCTTGAAAAAGCCGCCGATCTCGGAAAATTGATCGCCTTCCTTGCGGCGGATTTCCACCGAGAAAACCACGTAGCGATCCTGCCCGAATCCGAACGACACCAAGGCGTGAGCGATGGCGGGGCGGCCCCAGTACGACAGCGCAACGTCCACCGACTCAAGCTCGTCAAGCGCGTAGCGGCGGGTTTCCCATCTGGGGGTGAAGTCGGTGCGGCTGCGCCAGTCGAAGTTGCGCACGTTTTGCAGCGTGACGACGTTGCCATCCACATGCCCCAGGGTTTGCCGTGAGACTTCTGGCATCCACGGCCGGTCGTTCGACGCGCGCAGGCGTGCCCACCATAGCCCCAGCGCCAGCGTGGCCAGCGCAAAGCCATAGGCCGCGGGGCGCCACGTGGGCCAGGCCAACGCGGCCAGGGCCGCGAACGCCAACACCAGCCAGGCCAGCGTCAGCAAGCCCCTTGCCGCGCGGGGCAATGGCGCGCGTATCCACAGCGCCAAGCCGCCCCAGGCGGCGACCAGCGTGATGGTGATGCCAAGCAAAATGGAAGCGGTCATAGGATCTCTAGGCGGTCGAGGCCGCCAGAGTATGGCCGGGCTTGATTTAAGCCGTCAATTGCGCCGGGGAGGTCGGCGCGGGCCCGTCATGGCAACGGGCGGCGGCGGGGCCGATCCGGGACGGGCAACGCCGCAATAGCGGCGCGCGTCCTGGTCGGCAACATCATGAACGCGCCCGGCTTGCGGCCGGCGGTTCTTTTTTGGCGCGCGGTTTAGGCGCGGGTTTCTTGACTTCGGCAGGAGCATCGAACTCCTGTTTGTTGCGCTCACCGCGTGGGGTGTTTTCCGGATGAGGCTTGGGAAAGGCCCAGGGCTTCGTTTTCTGATCCATTGCATGTACTCCTTGCACAGGCGGAACAGTAGCATTAGCCGTGGCTGTGAGTAAGTGAGGGTTGACGTCAATATTCATCACATCGTGATTTTTAAGTAAAAATTTTGGGTTTGGACCGCGTTGGCGTCGGCGATGTTCCCCGTTTGCGACAAGTTGTCGGCAACGAGACCAGACGCCTCTGCATGCGGCGTGCCCAAGGCTGATCGCGCAATGCCGGCCAACGCATCCTGTTTGGAAACGCTACGCGTTCCGGTTCAACGCGTCGTTCCGTTGAGCTGATGGAACGGGCGCGGCGCGTGCGAAGTTGAATCGGTCGTTGTCGGGCTTGTCGCCACGGGCTCGCATCGCGCAAGACGAAGATGCGTTTACGCGCCCCATCCGGGCTGCGGGATTTTACGCAACTTGCGCGGCGCCGCGATCTGATGGCTGGCCGCCACAGATTCGACGGGTTAACCCTGTCAGGGATTGGTGCTCATCCTTTTTTAATCGCGAAAGCGCGCGGCCCCCCGCGTGTGCGGCGCTACGATGGAAAGCGTGCACATAGGGAGACAACTATGGACACCGCCAAGGATTGGTACGCCGCTGTCCGGGAATGGCAACGCGCCCGCGACGAACTCACCGCGGCCATCGCCGCCATCAAGTGGCCCAGCCCCACGCCCGGGTGCCTGGAAAGCTACGACCGCGCTTACGCGCGCGAAACGCAGGCGCGGGAACGCATGAACCAAGCTTATGAGCGTGTCCGACGATAAGGCTGTCCGCGTGCACCCTGCCGGGGGAGCGCCGAAGTGGCTCTATAAAACAGTGAAGCGATGGACCTGTGCATGGGGCCACGATGGCGTTATGTTGTGTTTTTCCCTGACTACGCCTGGCCCACCATGTACCTGCCATCCGCTTTTCGCGAAGACGACCTTGCCGTCCAGCACGACTTTATCCGCGCCCACCCGTTGGGCGTCGTCATGACCAGCGGCGAGGGGGGCTTGATGGCCAACCACATCCCCTGTCTGCTCTATCCCGAAGGGGACCATGGCGTGCTGCGCCTGCACGTGGCCCGTGCCAACCCGCAGCTTGCGCATCTGGCGGCGGGGCAGGAATGCTTGATTGCGTTTCATGGCGCGCAGGCCTACATCACGCCGTCCTGGTACGCCACCAAGGCGCAGACGCACAAGGTGGTGCCCACGTGGAATTTCGTGGCGGTGCATGTGTGGGGCACGCCGGTTATCCAGGATGATCCCGCCTGGTTGCGCGCGCAGCTGGAAGCGCTGACCGCCAGCCAGGAAAAGGCGCGCGCGCAGCCTTGGAGCGTGGACGAGGCGCCGGCGGATTTCATTGCGGCGCAGATGCGCGCCATCATCGGGATCGAGATCCCAATATCGCGCATCGAGGGCAAATGGAAGGTCAGCCAGAACCGGACACCGGCCGACCGCGAAGGCGTGGCGGAAGGGCTGGTGAACGAGGCCGGCGACACCGTCATGGCTGCGCTGGTGGCGCGCCGGGGGCCACCGGCCTGATCGTGGCGGGCGGCGCAACCCGCGCCGCCGCATGGCCGCTTCCGGCCGCAAAGCACGCGATGGCCGCCGCCTGCAACAGGGCCGCCGCCACCAGGAAGCCGAACATGGCGTGTCCGCTTGCGTCGAGCACGGCGCGCAGCAAGCCGAACAGCGCGGGCGCGAAGGCATAGGCGCCTTGCGACAGCGCGACGATCAGCGGCACCACGCGCTGGCTGTCTTCGCGGGCGAATTCCGTTTGCGCGATCAGCGGCGGCAACGACGTGGCATTGCCGATGCCCGACCCGAACAGAATGACGCCCAGCCACACCGCCCACATATGGTCGGCGGCCAGCATCAGCGTCAGCGATCCGCAGATTTGCACGGCATAGGCCGCGCAGGCCACCTTGCGTCGGTCGGTGCCGGCCGGCATCAGCGCGCCAACCAGCATGCGCCCGGCGATGGCGGCCACCGTGGCCAGCCCCATCGCCGCACCGGCCGTCTGCGCGCCCAGCAAGGGCGCCAGCAACGACAGCAGGTGCGCGATCAGCCCTATCTGGGCGAACAGGCCCAACGCCATACCCCCGGCAAGCGTCAGAAAAGCGCGGTCGTGCCACAGTCGCGATACGCGCGGTAACGCGGTAGACGCCGCCGGCGCGGGTGCGTCCGCGCTATCGCCGTCCGGCAGTTGGCCCAGCTGCTGTGGGGTTACCGCGAACACTTTGCGCGACAAGCCCCCGATGACCGCGACCATGGCCACGCCCACCCACAACGCGGCTTGCGCAAAACCGGCTTGCGCGATCAAAAACACCCACAGTGGTGAAAACACAATGCCGCCCACGCTGGCGCCGTTATAGGCCATGCCCAGCGCGGACGGGCGGCGCCGCACGAACCACGGCGCGATCAGCGCATTGACCGCGGCCGCGCCCAGCGCCACCCAGCCCATGCCGCTAAGCACCGCCGCCCCATACAACTGCCATGGCGATACGGCCAGCGACCACCCGGTCACCCCCAAGGCCAGCAGCACCGCGCCGCCGAACGTGGCCCGCGCCACGCCGACGCGGCGGTACAGGCGTGGCAGGTTGGCGACCACGATCGTGCCGCTAAGAAAGTGCAGCGTGACGGCGCCGGACACCAGCGCCACACTCCAGCCGGTGCGTTGCACCACGGCGTGCAGGAACACGGGCGGCCCGTAAAAGCCAACGCCCCACCCGAAGACGGCCAGCACAAAGGTGGCGGCAAGCACTTTCCAACCGAAGAACGAAGAAGACTTGGGCATGGCTTTTCTGATTTGTCCGGATGTCATGTTGCGATAGGGCGCAGTATGCTTACGCCTTGCACACAACACTTTGGTCCACAGCGAATCATGGAATCCAAGTTCGCCGACATCAATCTTTCCGCGGTGGCCGGCGCCATTGCCGACCCCGCCCGCGCCCGCATGCTGTGCCTGTTGCTGGATGGGCGCGCGCGTACCGCCACCGAACTGGCCGCCGCCGCGGATATCGGCGCATCCACCGCCAGCAGCCATTTCCAGCGCCTGCGTGAACAGGGCCTGGTCGACATGGCCGTGCAGGGCAAGCATCGCTACTATCGGCTGGCCAACGGAGAAGTGGGGCACGCGCTTGAGGCCCTGCTGGTGGTGGCCGGCGCCGACCGCGTGCCGTTCAAGCCCAACACGCCGACCGCGCTGCGTGACGCGCGCACCTGCTACGACCACATGGCGGGCACGCTGGCCGTGCGCGTCCATGACGCCATGGTGGCCCGCCAATGGCTGGCGCAGGACGGCCGCGATTACGTGATGACGCCGCTGGGCGAAGCGTCGATGGCGCAGATTGGCGTTGACGTTGCCCAGGCACGCCAGCGCCGCCGGCGTTTCGCCTGCGCTTGCCTGGACTGGAGCGAGCGTCGATCCCACCTGGGCGGCGCGCTGGGCGCGGCGCTGCTGGACGCCCTGATGCAGCGCGGCTGGATCACCAAGGACCTGGACTCGCGCGCGCTGTCCGTCACGCGCAAGGGCGCACGCCAATTTCCGGCGTTCTTCGGCATGCCCGACGTGGATGCGGACGACGGCCTGATGCAGGGGGACGCGCATGCGGCGGCTTGATCGGAAGGTAATGGCGCGGTCAGCGGTGATGTCTTTGACATCTTCTTTACCGCGCCATCCATCGCTTGCATCGCGCACGTCCCCCTCGATTCGCACCGCTCGAAGGCGGTGCTTTGAACACAGCCATTCCCGCCGCGAATGCGGCTTTTTTTTCGTCGGCCGGGGACGGGGCTCGGTGTGTGAAACAGCCCGTCTTCAAGCCGTGTTGAACATTATTCCCCCGACCTTTTTTTCCCATTAGTCTTATCAACGTTTTTCAGGAGGTGGCCTTGCCTACCCTGGCGCTGCGCGCAATCTGCTTTCCCGCCCGCTTGATCTCGGAGCTACGCATCGACGTCAATCACGCTCCCCAGGAAGTCCAGAACGAACTGGACGCCATTCATCAACGGATGCAGCGGCCGTCGGACCGCCTGTACGCGTTGCCGGAGGTGCATACCGACATTCCCGGCCTGGTGCTGCGTTATCGCGAAGCGGATGGCGAGTACTACGTGTACGTGGTGGATACGCGGCGCGACCGCGTGGCCGGCTATACCGTCTTCAACCGGCTGATCGAAGTGGGCAAGCGGGCCGACCCCTACGTGCGCGCGCCGCATTCAAAGTACGCGCCGGCGTATCAGGGAATGGGTCTGGCCACCGCCGTGTACCGCTGGGCGCTGGATGCCGGCCTGTGCATCATCAGCGGCGCCCGCCAGTCGGTGGGGGCGCATCGCCTGTGGATGGGGCTGGCGCGGGACTACGAGCTGGGGTTTGTAGACCTGCGCAAAAAGCAGCTTAGCTATCTGGGCAAGGCCGTTTCGCAGCGCGTGCAGGAAGACTTGCACACCCGCATGATCCTGCTGGGACGCGGCTGGGCGCTGCCGGAATACATGCGGCTGACGGGCATGATTTCGGCCAAAGAGGCGATTTCGCAACACGACCTAGGGTAATCCCCGTAATGGCTTTGCCGGGGGCGGCACGCAAAAGCGCCGCCCTTTCAAAACCCGCGCCCCGCTTGCCGTTGCGCCGATCCCGTCAATTCTTCGACCGCTGCCGCAGAAACGGGGACGCAATTATTGCTCTGCAACAATGTTTCTATTGGCTGCCGAGGTTACAAAACATATCCGGACTGTCATCAATGCCGGGGTATGCTGATTCGCAGAACGAGGGCATCCGAAAGTGCATCAGAACAATTTGATCTACAAGGGATACCGGCTCACGGCCAAGGTGTCCCGGGGCGAGGACGCTGACATTTCAGCGTTGCAAAGCGGCCCCGTATTCATTGCATCGGTCATGGTGGTTCAGGCCGGCGCCGTGCTTGAAGGTGGCGACGAATACCCGGTTCCGCGCTTTGCGGACGGCGGATTCGTCTATAGCCCCCGCGAAGCCGTGCACGCGGCCATTACGCATGGCCGCGAAATCGTCGACGGCCTGACGAACATGCCGTCCTAGCCGGAAAAGACTTCCCGCCAATCGCGCGTCTTGGCCAGCGTCTGCACCGTTGCGGATTGCTCCAGGATGGTCACGGCCTTCTTGAATTCCTCGGCCGTGGCGCCGTCTTCCAGGATGACCATGCGCGAATTGCGCGCGTCAGCCATCTTTACGTCCGACATCTTGCCGTGGGTTTGATAGACCTGCGTCCAGTCCATTTTCTTGCCGGCCTTCAGTGCAATCGGCTCGATATAGGTCAGCGCCGTGCTGCCCGCCGCACGCACGGCGAAAGCGAAGTCGGCGGTGTGGCCGCTGCTGCCCTTGGCGCGCGCGCCCTTGACCATGCGATTCACGCCCACGCCCTCGGCCAGCGCGCGGCCCACCTGGGCACGAAAGCGCAACTGGCTGAAGCGGGGCATCCACTTGGCGCATTGGAACGACAGCGCCATCGCCAGCTTCACCGCGTCCCACAACGCTTCCTGCAATTGCTCGTTCGGGCCGGTCGCCACAATGGCGCCGTCGCGGTCGAAATGCGCCAGGCTGACGCCGGGCGTTTCATTCAGCATGTCGATGCGCTTGGGGCCGATTTCGATGCCGTAGCTGGACGCGTGCATCGAGGTCTCACAGGCGTCGGTCAGGTAGAACGTGGCGTCGTCCGGGTGCGCGATGAAGAAGGCGGCGTGCTGGCCATCCAGCCCCAACGTCATGGGGGCGACGGCGCGTATGGCGTGTTCACCGGCCGGCAGGACGGTCCAGCCGGAGGCTTCCAGAAAATTGCTCATAGGATCAGTTCGATTTGGCGGCCTTTAAGGGGATGCGCAAAACCGCCGACTAGCGTGAGGTTCGCCCGCGGCAGGAAATACTGCATCAGCGCGCCGATGGTGTGCAGGGCAGGCACGATGGGCTCGGCATAGCCTTCGCCTTCGTCCACCCAGATATGTTCATGGCTGCGGTCCGCAAGCGGCTTGCGAAAATGCGGGCGGCCTTCGCCCACCAGGCTGGTATGGAACGAGTCATCGGTATCGACGCCGAACACGCGATGCGGGCCGACGAACAGGCTGGCGCAAAACGCTTCAGTGAGGAAGATCGTGGCTTGGCCGTGCACGACCGTACGCGCGCCCCGATAGGTCACGCGAAAGATCACGTCATCGCGCGCGTCGCCCTTGACCTTGCATGGGCTTGCGAACTCCATCCACTGGATGTTGTTGGCCGCGGGCTTGGGGATCCAGGAGATCGGTTTTACGGTTTCCTTGGGTTCGGCAAGAATCTCTTGCACCTCATCAACGGTAATTAACGGTTCGAACTTGTTGGCCATAAAACGAATCTAGGGTCTTTGAATTGCGCTACCAATGCGCTCTGCCGCTTGCGTCGCGGCGCAGGCAATGCGTGCGTGCAAACAGGGCGAGGGGGCGTAATCTTACAAGATGGAGTCAGTGCAAACCCGCAAGCTGTATGGATATACAGCTTGCGAGCCGGGCGCGATGCCCGGTTTCAGCGCCTGGCTACAGCGCGCTGGCCCCGAAGGTGTCGCACTGCTTGATGCTGCCGCTTTCCAGGCCGCGCTTGAACCAGCGCACACGCTGGGCCGACGAGCCATGGGTGAAAGAGTCGGGCACGGCATAGCCTTGCGCCTGCTTTTGCAAGCGGTCGTCGCCGATGGCGGTGGCCGCGCCCAGCGCCTCTTCGACGTCGCCGCCTTCCAGGATGTTGCGCGCCGCGTTGGCCCGCTGCGCCCAGAGGCCGGCAAAGCAGTCGGCTTGCAACTCCATGCGCACCGACAAGGCGTTGGCCTGCGAGGGGTTGCGCCGGCGCAGCTGGTCGACCTGATCCGAAATGCCCAGCAGGTGCTGCACGTGGTGGCCGACTTCGTGCGCGATCACATAGGCTTGCGCGAAATCGCCTGGGGCCTTGAAGCGGTTTTGCAGTTCATCGAAGAACGCCAGGTCGATATACACCTTGCTGTCGCCTGGGCAGTAGAAGGGGCCCATCGCCGATTGGCCCGTGCCGCACGCCGTGGGCGTTGCGCCGCGAAACAGCACCAGCTTGGGCGCGACGTATTGGCGGTTCAAATCCTTTTGAAAGACGGCGGCCCAGGTGTCTTCGGTTTCGCCAAGCACCTTGGCCACGAAGCGCGCTTGTGGGTCGTTGACGGGAGGCTTGGTCGCGGGGGCTTCTTGCGTGGTGGCCGGGCCTTCGGCCATTTGCAGGACGACGCTGGGGTCGACGCCAAAATACATGGCCACCAAGGCAAGTACTATCGTACCGATGCCGATGGTTCCACGACCGCCGATACGGGGACCGCTGGCACGTCGGTCTTCCACATTGTCGCTTTCGCGCGAGTCATCGAGGCGCATACTGTTTCTCCGGGCGGGTCGGCGTTCCCGCCATTTTGCATCGCCGCGCTTTACTGGGCGGCATTCAAGAGTGTTAGGATAAACCCATGGCTCTGTATTTATCTATTCATCCTGCGAATCCTCAACCTCGCCTGCTCAAGCAGGCAGCCCAATGGCTGAACGATGGGGGCCTTGTGGCCGTACCCACCGATTCCAGCTACGCCGTTGTCGCACGGCTGGACGACAAGGACGCCGCGGACGGCTTGCGCCGGCTACGCGGTCTGGACGAAAGACATCACCTGACTTTGCTGTGCCGCGACCTGGCTGAAATCGGCCATTTCGCGCGCGTCGACAACAAGCAATATCGCTTGCTGAAGGCCGCCACGCCGGGTCCGTGGACCTTCATTCTGGAAGCCACCAAGGAAGTGCCGCGACGCGTCTCGCATCCGTCGCGCAAGACGATCGGCATACGCGTGCCCGATCACGCCGTGATGCTCGGCCTGCTCGAGCAAGTCGGCGCGCCGCTGTTGTCCACCACGTTGATCCCCAAGGACGAAACCGAGGCCCTGAACGACGCCGAGGCCATCCGCGAACGCTACGACCATCAGCTGGCCGCCATCATCGACGCCGGCGCGTGCGCGCAGTCCCCCACCACCGTCATTGACCTCACCAGCGACGATCCCGTCGTGGTGCGCGTGGGCCGCGGCGACCCGGCCACGCTTGGCCTTGCCTGATTCCCCTTTTACTGTTTTGCCCTTGCGTGCCGGCCCCCGCCGGCACGCGGCTCATCTACAATCCGGTTCGCCATGAACGACATCATCCAAACCATTGCGGTCTACGCGATACCGGTCATTTTCGCCATCACGCTGCACGAGGCCGCCCACGGCTACGTGGCTCGCATGTTCGGCGACCCCACGGCCTATGAAGCCGGCCGTGTCAGCCTGAATCCCGCCCGGCACATCGATCCGATCGGCACGCTGCTGGTGCCGATGGCAATTCTTCTGGCGTCCAAACTGCTGGGCAGCCCCGGCATGTTGTTCGGCTGGGCCAAGCCCGTGCCGGTGGATTTCGGGCGCCTGCGCCGCCCCAAGCGCGACATGCTCTGGGTGGCGCTGGCCGGTCCCGCCGCCAACCTTTTCATGGCGATTTTGTGGGCCTTTTCGCTGCGGCTGATGCTGGAATCCGGCATGCAGGAATCGTTCTGGTTCCAGATGGGCGTGGCGGGCGTGAACATCAATCTGGTGCTGATGGCGCTGAACCTGCTGCCCATCCTGCCGCTGGATGGGGGACGTATCCTGTTCAGCCTGCTGCCGAACCGTCTGGCCTGGCAATACTCAAAAATAGAGCCGTATGGGCTGGTCATCGTGATCGTCCTGCTGGTCACGGATGTGCTGTGGCTTTTGATGCGCCCGGTGTATGAACTTGGAACGACTATCGTCCAGTGGTTTCTGTAGGATTTCATCCAATATCCGTTAAACTCAGCGGTTTCTTTGATTCTGGCCCTGGGGCATCCTGCCGCGGGGCGTTGGAGCCCTACATTTATGGCATCCCCTGCATCCGCCGCAGGCGTTAATTTCCAGGGCAGCTTGGTGGCCCTGGTCACTCCCATGCAGCCCGACGGCAGCCTGGACTACGCTGCCTACCGGTCATTGATCGACTGGCACGTCCAGGAAGGAACCGACGCACTCGTGGTGGTGGGCACCACCGGGGAGTCGCCCACGGTTTCCATGGAAGAACACGCGGAGCTGATTCGCGTAGCGGTGGAACATGCCGCGGGCCGCATCCCGGTCATCGCCGGCGTGGGCGCCAACTCCACCGACGAAGCCATCCACCTAACCAACCACGCCAAGGCCGTGGGCGCGCAGGCCGGCCTGTCGGTCGTTCCTTACTACAACAAGCCCTCGCAAGAGGGCTTGTACCGTCACTTCCGCGCGATCGCGGAAGCCGTCGACCTGCCGACCATCCTGTACAACGTGCCCGGCCGCACCGTGGCCGACATGACCAATGAAACGGTCCTGCGCCTGGCGCAGGTGCCCGGCATCATCGGCATCAAGGACGCCACCGGCGACATCGCGCGCGGCGGCTTGCTGCTGCGTGAAGCGCCGGACACGTTCCAAGTTTTCAGCGGCGACGACCCCACTGCCGCCGCCCTGATCCTGCTGGGCGCGCGCGGCAATATCTCCGTGACCGCCAACGTGGCGCCCAAGCTCATGCGCGACCTCTGTGCCGCCGCATTGGCGGGCGACGTGCCCAAGGTGCGTGAACTTAATGCCTATCTGGCGCGTCTGAACAAGGCTTTGTTTGTTGAAGCCAATCCCATCCCCGTCAAGTGGGCGCTGGCCGAAATGGGCCGCAGCGCACTGGGCTACCGGCTTCCGCTGGTTGAACTGGGTACGCAGAACCACGAAGTCGTGCGTCGCGCGCTCCAGGAAACGGGTCTGCTCTAAATATCGTGAGGATACGTATGAACAAACGTCATGCCGGTTTGTCGGCATTGATGTCTCTGGTGTTATTGGCCGGCTGCAGCGAGGTCAATCAATT
The DNA here is from genome assembly GCF_003600685.1 of Achromobacter sp. B7. Lineage (NCBI taxonomy): Bacteria > Pseudomonadati > Pseudomonadota > Betaproteobacteria > Burkholderiales > Alcaligenaceae > Achromobacter > Achromobacter sp. B7. The sequence continues at coordinate 4,161,207 of NZ_CP032084.1, read as the reverse complement.
CCTGGGCAATGAAGAATCCGTCAACTACAAGAGCGCCGTCACCCAGCGTGGAGAGCCTCTGAGCATCCCGCCGGATCTGACTCAGGCCAACAGCGACCCGCGTTATCGCGCGCCCGCTTCGGGCTCGACGACGTACTCGCAGTTTCAGCAGCAGGGCCAGGCGCAAGCCACCGCGCCCAAGACCAGCAACGTGCTGCCCGGCCGCCAGGACATGCGTGTCGAACGCGACGGCGACCTGCGCTGGCTCGTCGTTGACCGCGCGCCGGAAGACGTCTTTCCGCGTCTGGTCGACTTCTGGACCGAAAACGGCTTCACCGTGGCCAGCAACAACCCGTCGGCCGGCCTGATCGAAACCGACTGGGCGGAAAACCGCGCCAAGATTCCGGAAAGCTGGTTGCGCCAGGCATTGGGCGCCGTGCTGGAATCGGCCTGGGATAGCGGCGAACGTGAAAAATTCCGTACCCGCGTCGAACGCGTGAACGGCCACACCGAGGTCTACGTCAGCCATCGCCAGATGCTTGAAAAGCGCGTCGGTTCCGACGGCGGCCAGGTGCAGTGGCAGAACGGCAAGGAAGATCCGGGCCTGAACGCCGCCATGCTGGCGCGCATGATGGTCTACCTGGGTTCCGACGTGGACAACGCCCGCAAGCTGGTGCAGCAGGCCGAAGCCTCGCCGCAAAAGCCGGCCGTGCAGGAAGACGTCCGTTCCCAAGGCGCCTCGTTGCTGGTGGCTGAATCGTTCGACCGCGCTTGGCGCCGTGTCGGCGTGGCCCTGGACGGCGGCGGCTTTGCCGTCGACGACCGCGACCGCTCCACGGGCGACTACTTCGTGCGCTACGTCGATACCGACACCGGCGAAAAGAACGAGCAGCCGGGCTTCTTCAGCCGCATGTTCTCGGGCGACAAGAAGGCCGGAGCGCCTCAGTTCCGCATCCACCTGGCCGCCACGGGCGACCAGACCACGGTGACGGTGCTGGACGCCAACGGTGCGCGCGACAGCAGCGCTACCGCCCAGCGCCTGCTGAGCGTGCTGAAGGACAAGATGTAATCAGGCGATCTCGGCCGGTGCCATGCGCCCCGGCCGGCAATGCCCAAGGCCCCCAGATGGGGGCCTTTTCTTTGCAGCGCCGCCCTGGTTGGGGACGGACGGACCAGCCGATGCCTTTGATGGGCAGGGCATCGCCGCTGTGCACGGCTCTTCCCACCCCGCATCGCGCGCAGACGCAAAAAAGCCCCGGCAACTTCTTGCCGGGGCTTTTTTGCGTCTTCAGAGCGGGGGTTCGTCTCTGTTTTATTAAGACGCCGGGGTGGTCGAGCCGCCCGGGGTATTCGAACCGCCGCCAGGCGTGGTGCCAGGCGAAGTCGGGGCCGGCGACGTGGCCGGAGGCGTGGTCGAGGGGGCCGGCGTGCTGGCGCCAGGGGTGGTCGCGGGCGCCGCCGGGGCATCTTCCTTCTTGTTGCAAGCGCTGAGCGCAACGGCCAGCACCGAAGCAATAATCAAGGTTTTGCTCATCATTTTTGGACTCCTGTAGATGACGACTCTTGAAACCCCCTTAGGGGAAACCAGAAGTCAGGCTACAGGAAGCTGACGCCGCAGCGCGTGTGAAAGTTAAAAAGGTCGCATCCCAACGGCAACAAACCTTTCAGCTTCGTGTTATCTCTTTCCTTATGTGTCCCCACGCATGGATCTGATTGCGTTCTGTCCGAATCCGATACGTGGGCGTGTCCGGATACTACGCCGCCACGTAATGAATCCACCCGGAGTCCAGCCAATCGGCCAGGCACGAACGGGCCTCTTCCGACAGCTTTGCGCAGGCGGGGTCGGCGCAGTCCAGGCTACGAGCGTCGGCCAGCGTGCGCAGCGCGGCGCCGGCGGGCGTCATGGCGGTTTCGCCGTTGATGAAAAGCTGCTTGCCGCGATACAGCATGCGGCTGCGGCGGTCCAGCACCAGGCGACCGGACGCGGGCCAGTCTTCTTCCAGATCCACCTGCACGTCTTCGGGCGCGTCGAAGACGCTTTGGTTGTGCGGTTCGGTCAGCCAGCAACCCAGAAAGCGCGAAGCCAGCGCATCGTCAAAACGCAGTTTTTCCACGGTTTCCAGCGTGGCCGCCACCAGCGCATCCGGCAGCGCAGCCGGGGTGTCGACGGCGGGTTGGCCCGGGTCGCGGTAGACGGCGGACAGCTTCGGACCGGGCAGGGCGGGTTCACCATACGGGCCGCCCAGCAAGCCCACGCGCGCCATGACCTGGTCGGCGGCGGCTTCAAGCAGCCCGCGCGCCAGGATGGCCTGCGTAGGCGCGCGAAAGCCGATCGAGATCGTCATGCAGCCATCGCCCATGGCAACGCCGTCATGCGCGGCCTGGGGCGGCAGGTACAGCATGTCGCCCGGCGCCAGCACGGCCTTTTCCTCGGGCTGGAAGTTGCTGAGGATCTTCAGCGGCAGGCCGGGTTCCAGGGACAGGTCTTTTTGCCGGCCATAGCGCCATTCGCGTTCGCCCGCCGCTTGCAGCAGGAAGACGTCGTAGCTGTCGAAGTGCGGGCCCACGCCGCCGCCATGGCTGGCGATGCTGATCATCACGTCGTCCAGGCGGGCGTCCGGAATGAAGCGGAACAAGCCCATAAGTTCGGATGCGGCGTCGCTGAGCAGGTCCACGCTTTGCACCAGCAGCGTCCAGTCGCCCTCATTGTCTTTGGGCAGGCGCGCAAAGGGGCCGTTTTCCATTTGCCATTCGCCGTTTTCGCGCCAGATCAGGCGCGATTCCACATCGTCGCGTCGCGCCAGCTTCTTGATGGCGGCGATGGTCAGCGGCGGTTGAAAGCCCGGGATGGCCTGACGAATCAGCAGCGGCTTGCGCTGCCAGTAGCGGCGCATGAAGTCGTTCGGGCTTTGGTCGCCTAACAGCGGCAGGGGTTGGTCAAGGTTCATTGAAGGTGCTTCTTCAGGCGGTAGAGAGCGTCCAGCGCTTCGCGCGGGGTGAGGCTGTCGGGGTCGATCGTGGCAAGTTCTTCGCGCAGTGCGTCCAGCGCCTCGATGGCGTCGTCGCGATCAGCCTGGGCGTAGGCGTGCGCGTCGGCGTCCGCCGCCGCTGAAAACAGGCCCAGTTGCGGCGTCGGTGCGCCTTGCGCCTCCAGCCGTTCCAGCTCGCGCGTGGCCTGGCGGATGACGGCGGCCGGCACCCCCGCGCGTTGCGCCACCTGGATACCGTAGCTGCGGCTGGCCGGGCCTTCGCGCACTTCGTGCAGGAACACGATGCCGGCCGCGGATTCGGCGGCGGCCAGGTGCACGTTGGCCGATGCCGGTTGTTCGGCCGGCAGGCGCGTCAGTTCAAAGTAGTGGGTGGCGAACAGGGTCAGTGCGCGGTTGTGCGCCAGCAGGCGGCAGGCAATGGCCCACGCCAGCGCCAGGCCGTCATAGGTGGACGTGCCGCGACCGATCTCGTCCATCAGCACCAGGCTGTTGGGCGTGCTGGCCGACAGGATGGCGGCGGCCTCGGTCATTTCCATCATGAAGGTCGAGCGCCCGCCCGCCAGGTCGTCGGCCGCGCCGATGCGGGTGAAGATGCGATCGATCTTGCCGATGCGAGCCCGCGCGGCCGGCACGAAACTGCCGATGCGCGCCAACAGCACAATCAGCGCCACCTGCCGCATGTACGTCGACTTACCGCCCATGTTCGGGCCGGTGATCAGCAACATGCGACGCGCCGGGTCCAGCCGGCAACCGTTGGGCGTGAAGCGTTCAATGGCGTGTTCCACCACAGGGTGGCGGCCAGCGTCGATGTCGATGTCGGCGTTCTCGGACAGCTCGGGCGCGATCCAGTCGTGACGGCGCGCGTGCTCGGCCAGGGCGGACAAGGAATCCAGCTCGGCCAGCGCGGCGGCGCAGTCCGACAACGGCCGCACGTGTTCGGCCAGCACGTCCAGCAATTGCTCGAACAGCCACTTTTCGCGCGCCAGCGAACGGTCTTGCGCGGACAGCACCTTGTCTTCCCACGTTTTAAGTTCGGGCGTGATGTAGCGTTCGGCGTTTTTCAGCGTCTGGCGGCGGCGGTAGTCTTCGGGCACCTTGGCGGTCTGGCCCTTGGTCACTTCAATATAGAAGCCGTGCACGCGGTTGAATTCCACGCGCAGGTTGCTGATGCCGGTGCGTTCGCGTTCGCGCGCTTCCAGTTGCAGCAGGAAATCGCCGCCATCGGCGGCCAGGCCGCGCAGCTCGTCAAGTTCGGCATCGAACCCGGCGGCCAGCACGCCGCCGTCGCGAATGGCGACGGCCGGTTCCGGCGCAATGGCGCGCACCAGCAAAGCGGCCAGCGCGGGGTCCACGGACAGGTGCGAGATCAGTTCGCCCAGGCGCGGCGACGCTGCCATGGGTTCGACCAGGTCGCGCAACGCGGGCAGCGATTGCAGCGCATCGCGTAGGCTGGCCAGTTCGCGGGGGCGTACCGAGCGCAGCGCCAGGCGCGCCGCGATGCGCTCGATGTCAGGAAACGCATTCAGCGCGGCGCGCAGCGATTCCAGCACACTGGCGGACCCGAAGGTCTGCTCAACGTCCATGCGGCCTGCCAGCAGCGCCGAAATGGCCTGCTGGCGCGCCAGCGCCTGATCGTTTTCACGCAAGGGGTGATGCAGCCAGCGGCGCAGCAGCCGGCTGCCCATCGGCGTGCGGCAGCCGTCCAGCAGCGAGAACAGCGTGGGGGCGTCTTCGCCCGACAGCGTTTGGGTCAGTTCCAGGTTGCGGCGGGTCACCGGGTCCAGCAGCACGTACTGGCCCGGCCGTTCGGCGGACAGGCTTTGCACGTGGGCCAGCGCCTGCGATTGCGTGCGTGCCGCATAGCGCAGCAGGGCGCCGGCGGCGCAGATGCCCGCGGGCATGTCTTCGATGTCGAAGCCCGCCAGGGTGTCGGTCTTGAAGTGCGCCAGCAGATGCGCGCGCGCGCCATCGTTTTCGAAATGCCAGTCCGGCACGCGCGAGCGCGCGCCGTCGAAAGGAAAGTCGAACGCGGCGCTGTCGGCGCAGACGATCTCGGCCGGCGCTATGCGGTGCAGTTCGGATTCCAGCTGCGCGGGCGCGCATTCGGTGACGCGGAATTCGCCGCTGGCCAGGTTCAACCACGCCAGGCCGGCGCGCGGCGCGCGGGCGTTGCCGGACACGAACACGGCCGCCAGCGCGCGATCCGCCTTGGCGGGCAGCAACGCGTCATCGGTGAGTGTGCCGGGCGTGACGATGCGCACGATGCGGCGTTCGACGGGGCCCTTGGAGGCGGCCGGGTCGCCGATCTGTTCGCAGATGGCAATGGATTCGCCCATGGCCACCAGCCGCGCCAGGTATTGCTCCATGGCGTGTACGGGCAGGCCCGCCATGGGAATCGGCGTGCCGTTGGACGAGCCCCGCTTGGTCAGCGTGAGGTTGAGCAGGCGCGCGCCGCGCTCGGCGTCTTCGTAGAACATTTCATAGAAGTCGCCCATGCGGTAGAAGAGCAGCAAGGGGCCGGCCTCCGCTTTCAGGCGGAGGTATTGCTGCATCATGGGGGTGTGGCCCGCGTGGGCCTCGGCGGCGGTGAGTTGTGTTGCGGAATTCATGCCCGTGATTGTATCGGGGCGAGCGGGCGCGTGCGGGGGCAAGCAGGACGGATTTGCCGCGCCCCGCTGCCGACGGCACAATCGCACGATGCGGTCTTGTGTTGGCCGTTGGAGCACCAGATGCCGGACTTGCCCTTTCCCGACCCCGCCTTACCCGATCCCGCTTTGCCCGATCCTGCTTTTCCCGACCCGCCATTTCCTGACCCCATAAACGCGGCCGCACGCGTGACGATCTCCAGCGGGGCGCATCAGGCCGAGTTCGCGCCGGGTGGCGGCGGGCGGCTGACCCGCTTGTCCACGGGCTCTCACGACTGGATCGTGCCGCTGACCGCCACCGAATGGGCGGCCGGCAAGTGGCCCCGCGCGGGCTCCTACCCGCTGGTGCCGTATTCCAATCGCATCCGCAACGGCGTGTTCACGTTCAATGGCGCGCGCCACGCGCTGCAATCGGTGCCCGGCCGGCCGCAAGCCATCCACGGCGCGGGCCTGTTTCAGCCCTGGCAGGTGCGCAATCACACAGCCGACAGCATCGACCTGGTGCTGGCCCAGCCGGCGGGCGTGCTGGGCTGGCCCTGGCCGTTCGAATGCGTTCAGCGCTACCGGCTGGACGCGCGCGGCTTGCGCCTGTCGCTCAGCGTCATCAACCAGGGCGATTCCGCCATGCCTTGCGGGCTGGGCATCCACCCGTACTTCACCGCCGAACGCGTGACACTGAACGCGCGGCGCGTGTGGCCCGCCGATGCCGACGGGTTGCCCACGGGCAGCCGGGTCAAGCATGTGCGCGAGTTGCGCTGGTCGGCCGAAGGTTGCGATACCTATCTGTCGCAATGGGAGGGGCGCGCCACGCTGCACTGGGCGGATGGGCACGAACTGGCGTTGCACGCGGACCCGGCTTTTGCCCATGTCGTGGTCTACACCGCGCCGGGATCGCAATTTCTGTGCGTGGAACCCGTCACCAATGTGGCCGACGCGTTCAACCTGGCGGCGGCCGGTGAAACCCGCACGGGGATGCAGGTGCTGGAACCGGGGGCGCGCTTTGCGGCCACGGCGCTGATGGTGCTGACGCCGCCTCGCGGCCAACGCTGAACGCCGCGCTTGGAAACGCCGGCTTCCTCCGGCGATAATCCGCCAACCCCAATCCAGGAGTCTCCTACGTGAAAAAGCTCAGCACCGAACAATTGCAGGCGGCGGCCGAAACGCTGCGCCGGGTGCAGGCCAAGCTGGCCCGTTCTGGCAGCCTGCCGCTGGAGCCCACGCTGTATGCCAGCGCAAAGGGCTTTCGCCGTAACGTGCCGGACTATCTGTGGAACTGGTTGTCGGGGCTGCTGGCGCCGCACAAGAGCCTGGCGTCGTGGATGGACACCCATCAACCCGGTTGGCGCGACGGCAAGACGCCCGCCGCCGTGGTGTATGCCCGCACCGAGAAGGGCTGGTTCGATTGGCTGATTGCCGAACTGGAAACGGAAATCAACGATCCGCATGCCCGCGCCAAGCGGGAAGGGCAGGCCTGAGCCAGGCAGCAGGATCCGGTCAAGCCGTTGCGTCGGCCTTGCCGGGCTCGTTCCTGTTATCGGCAACCACCTTCGTGTACACCGTGGCGCCCAACGACGCGCCATGCACGGCAAGGTGGGCGCCCAGTTGAATGACTTGCAGTATCTCCGCGCGCGTCACGCCTTGCGTCAGCGCATGCGGAATCAGCGCCTGCAATGCGCCGCGGTTGCCCTCCGTGAACGCGGCGTGCAGCGCAATGCGCACCAACAAGCGTTCGGCATGGCTAAGGCCGCCTGCCGGCGCGCCGCCTTCCACAAAATCCAGCAGCACGGCCACATAACCCGGGTCCTGCGCCGCCAGTCGCAACAGGCTGGCCGCCTGATCGGGCCATAGCGCCTGGATGCGGGCGGCAAGCGGATCATCCGGCGGCAGGGCCGCCGACGGGGCGGCCTCGTCCAGCACGTCCGCCGCTTGCAGCACGGCGCCCAGGCCTTGCAACGTCACCAGGTGCAGCACGTCGAAGACGTCCGCCTCGCTGGCGCCCGCCGCAAGGGCCAGCTTCAGGTGCGTCGTCAAACCCGCTTCGTACAGGTGCGTGGGGGACGTGTCCAGCGCCACGTAGATCAGCTCGACCATGCGCGGCGTCAATGGCCCGGTGCGCGCCGGATAGCCCGCGTACTCGGCATAGGTCGACAAGAACGCGGGGTTGGCATGCAACAGCGTCTCGGTCCACGGCCGCCAGTAGCCGCGCGCGGCGATGAATCGGGCTTTGATCGCGGCGGGATCGTTCAGCGCGTGCATAGCGTTTGCCCTGTCAGGTATTGAGCTTCGGCGCCCGCGACGAAACGAAGCAGGGGGTTCAGCGCGGCGTCCGGGTTGGCGGCGTCCACTTCGACGGCATTGATGCGGCGCGCGCGCGGCCCCCATTCACAGGCCAGCGTGGCGATCAGCATGCGCGCGGCCGCGTCGTCGCCCGCGTGTTCCCAGGCCGTAGGAGAGTTCGCATGGGAGTCCACTTGGAAATCCGCCTGGGCCGCGCGCGGCAGCAGCAGCGTCAGGCTGCCCGGCCCACTGCCGCCGCCATGGCGCTGCGCGGCCGCCAAGGTGGCCGCCAGCCGCCCGCCAGGCGGGCTGTGCAGCACAGACGTGTCGATGATGGCAGCGTAGCCGTCGCGCGTATCCGTGCTGCCCAGCCCGGGCCAGCCGCCGTGCACGGTTAACGACAAAGGCGTGTCGCAGGGCACGGCGGGGATGGCGTTGGGGGCATAGGCTTGGCTGCCGCCAAAGACAGACGACCCGCCGTCTACGGAAAGGCGGCTGCCGCTTAAGCTCGCGGCGTGCCGGCTGGCCAGAAACGCCAGCGCGCAGGCCAGTTCTTCGGGCTTGGCCAGGCGCCCCAGCGGAATCTTCGCCACTGCGCGCACCGGGTCCAGGCGGCCGCTTGCGATCAGCCCGTCAACCAATTCCGTTTGCACGAAGCCGGGACACAAGACGCTGACGCCCAGGTCGGGCCGCGCGCGCGCCAGCGCGTGCGTCTGCGCGATCAAGCCGGCTTTGCTTGGGCTGTACGCGCCGCGCAGCGGAATGGCATGCAGCCCCGCGCCCGACGCCACGTTGACGATACGGGCGTGCGGCGCCAAGCGCCCCTGTAGCGCGCGCAGCAGCCGGGGCGGCGCATGCAGGTTCAGGTCCAGCAAGCGCTGCCAGTCGCGGTCATGTTGTTCGACGACCGGCAGGTTGCTGGCGTCAGTCATCCCCGCGTTATTGATGATGGCGTTCAGCGTCGGCATGCCGTCGGCCAGCGCCAGGATCTGTTCGGGGTCCGTCAGGTCGACGACGCGGGCAAGATGTTCGACGTGGACGGTGGCGGGCGCCTGGGACTGCGGCGCGGGCCGGTCCGTGGCTCCGGTGCGCGAGGGCCTTGCGATTGGGGCGGCGATGCGGTCGGCATCGGCATCGGCGTCCACATTCGCCTTCTTCGCCGCGTGCAACTGCGCCAACAGTTCTTCCAGCGCCGCTGCATTGCGGTCCACCAACACGCAGCGGTGGCCTAGTCGGGCCAGATGCCAGGCCGTGGCGCGGCCGATGCCGCTGGCCGCGCCGGTCAACAGAACCGTATCCATCAAAGCGTGGTGAACGTGATGCCGCCGTCCACCACCAGCGCCTGCGCCGTGATGAAGCGCGCTTCGTCGCTGGCCAGGAACGCGATGCCGCTGGCCACGTCTTCCACCGTACCCAGCCGCCCCAGCGGCGTGCTGGCGATGCGGCGCGCGTCGCGTTCGGCGTTGCGGTTGCGCTGCGTGCCTTCCGTCGGCACCGCCGATGGGCAGACCGCATTGACGCGGATGCCGCGCCCGCCCAGCTCGGCCGCCGCCGCCCGGGTAATGCCCAGCACGCCCGCCTTGATGCCCGAATACACCATCGACGCGGGCGCGGATTTCAGGGCGGCGGTGGACGCCACGTTGACGATGGCGCCGCCGCGTTCCGGGTCCATCGCCTCGGCGGCGGCCTGGATGCCCCAGATCACCGCCTTGAAGCCAATGTCCAACATGCGGTCCATCGTGTCGGCCTGGATCTCGGCCGCGCTTTGGTAGCGCACCCACGCCGCGTTGTTGACCAGGATGTCAAAGCGCGAGCCGTATTCGGCCGCCTGCCTCACGGCCTGTGCGATGCCTTCGCGCGATGCCACGTTCTGCACCACCGCAAACGCCTTGCCGCCATGGGCGGTAATGTCGGCGACGGCCGCGTCCACCAGTTCCTGTTTCAAGTCGTTGACGCCCACGATGGCGCCGCGCGCCGCCAGCGCGCGGGCGGTGGCGCGGCCGATGCCGGCGCCTGCGCCGGTGACGAGCGCCACGCGCCCAGCCAGATCTTGTTGCATGGTTTCTTCCTACACCGATTCAATGAAATCGCCGCCCACGGCGCGTGACACGCCGCTGAATGCCGCGTCCAGCTTGCGCACCGCGCGCAGCGCGGGGTGCAAGGGCAGCTCCCAGGTAAAACCCATGCCGCCGTGCAGGTGGATGGATTTTTCAATGACGAAAGCGGCGTTGGCGACGGCGCCCGCCAATGCGGGCCGGGTGTCGCGCGGCGCACCGAATTCATCGGTGTGCATCGCGCGGCGGATCGCGGCGCTGGACACGTCTTGCAGCAAGCGCATGCGTGCCAGCAGATGGCGCACGGCCTGCTTGGCCGATAGCGGACGGCCGAATTGCACGCGGGTCGCCAGGTAGCCCGCGGTGGCTTGCAATGCCCCCTCGGCCGCGCCGTTGGCGAACTCGGCCAGCAGCAGTTGCGCGGACGCTTCCAGCGCGCGCCAGGCCTGCGCGTCAAGCCGCGCCAGCACGGGTGCGCCGGCCAGCGTCAGCCAGATCTGGGGGTGGTCGGGGTCCAGTGCCGCTTGGGGTTCTTGCGCGGCATCGCGCACGTCCAGCAGCGCCGCGCCGTCGCCATCGGCCACCAGCACCCAGTCGGCCGGGCCATGATCCACGCGCGCGCTACCTTGTTGCACGCTGCCTTGCCACGCGATGCCCGCCAGCCGCTCGCCGGCCACCAGCACGGCGGCGTGCGGGGTGCCCGCCAGCGCCTTGGACAGCAACATCTGTTCGGCCAGCGGCAAGGGCAGTTGCAGCCGGCCCGCCGCGTGCGCAATCGGCAAGGCAAACGCCAGGTCCAGGCCCAGCCCGCCGTCGGCCTCGTCCGCCATCACGCCGCACAGCCCGGCCTGCGCCAGCACGGCGGCCATCTCATGCGCGTCCGCGCGCGACAGCGCATCGGTGATGGCGGCGTCGGCGGCTTGCGCGAACTCTTCGGGACGCAGTTCTTCGCTACTCATGTCAAATCCTTGGGCAGGTTCATGACGCGCTGCGCGATCACATCCAGCTGCACTTCAGTGGTGCCCGCGTAGATCGTTTCAGCGCGCGCGAACAGGTACGCGTTGGTAAAGGCCTTGTGCGCGCGCCGCGCCAGCGGGCTGGAATGCGGCCCCACCTGCGACAGCAGCGATAGCGCCAGCCCGGCAAAAGCCTGATGGCATTCGGACCAATACAGCTTCGTCAACGATCCGCGCGCGCCGAGGGATTCGCCGCGCAACATGCGTTCCACGGTCAGTTCGACCAGCCCCTTCAAGCCATCGACCTGCGCGACCACTTCGCCCACGCGTTGTTGCACATAGCCGTCGTCCAACGATGGCGCAAGACGCGCGTCGGATTTGCACGCCGCGATCAACTGGCGCAGTTCGCATTCAAAGCGCCACGGCCGGTACATGCGGTTGGTGGCGCGTTCGATGGACAGCACGCGGATGGCGGCGTTCCAGCCTTCATCCGGCGCGCCCAGACGCGCGCTATCGGGCACCACCACATCGTCGAAGAACACCTCGGCAAACGACTCCTTGCCGTCGATCGACTTGATCGGCACCACGCGGATGCCCGGGGTGTCCATCGGCACGGCAAACATCAGCAGCCCACGGTGCTTGTCCGCCACGGTGCCGGTACGCGTCAGCAGCAGGCAGTAGTGCGCCTTGGCCGCGCCGCTGGTCCAGATTTTCTGGCCGTTGATGCGCCAATGCCCGCCTTCCGCGACCGCCTTGGTGCGCAAGCGCGCCAGGTCCGACCCGGCGTCCGGTTCGGAAAAACCCTGGCACCAGAATTGCCGCATCGTCAGGATTTCCGGCAGGAAGGCCTGCTTCTGCGCATCGTCGCCGACGGCCATGATGATGGGGCCGGCCAGTTCCTTGCCGATGGAGCTGACGCTTTCCGGCATCGGCAGCGCGCCGATTTCCTTGTTCACCGCCAGATGTTCGCGCAGCGTCAGGCCGTGGCCGCCATAGATCTTGGGCCAGGTCATGCCGGCCAGGCCGGCCTGATGCATGGCCGCTTCCCAGGCGCTGCTTTCGGCCAGCGTGGGGGCGCGCCAGTCCGGGCTGTCCGCCCGCATGAAGTCCGGCAAATTCGCGCGCAGCCAATTGCGCGCGTGTTGCCGGTAGACCTCGACGCCCGAGGCGGGGTCGGGAACGATTACCTGTTGTTCGAATTGCATGCTTGTCCTTGCTCTGCGGGCTCGGCTGCGGGCTCGGCTGCGGGTGTAGAGGCACGCGTGGCGCGCGGAATCATCAGCGCGTCCAGCACCACCACGCCCTGGCCCTCGGGCCTTACCAGAATGGGGTTCATGTCGATGTCGGCGATGTCGTCGCGATGGCGGTAGGCAAATTCCGACAAGCGGGCCACGCTGCGTGCAGCGGCTTGCACGTCGGCCTTGGGCCGACCACGCGCGCCGTCCAGGATCGGGAACATCTTTAATGACCGGATCATCGCCAGCGCTTCGTCTTCGGTGACGGGCGCGGTCTGTACCGCCACGTCGTTCAGCACTTCGGCATAGATGCCGCCCATGCCCACCATGACAATCGGCCCGAAGACCGGGTCTTGCGACACGCCCGCGATCATTTCCGTGCCACCGCGCAGCATCGGCGCCACCAGCACGCCGTCGATGCGGGCGCTGGGCGCGTGGCGCGCCACATTGGCAAGAATGCGGGCATGAGCCTCGCGCACGGCCTGGGCGTCGGCCACATCCAACGCCACACCGCCTGCCTCGGTCTTGTGCGCCACATCCTCAGACGCGATTTTCAGCACGACGGGGTAGCCGATGCTGTCGGCGGCGCGCACGGCCGCGTTGGCATCGATGGCGATCACTTCGCCCGGCACATCGATGCCGGCTTGGCCCAGCGCCTGCTTGGCGTGGAATTCATTCTTGAAGACGACGGGGTCGACGGGGGAAGGGGCGGGGGGCGCATTGTCGATGGCTGCAACCGAAGCGCCGTCGGGCTCTGCAAGCGGTGTTGCCGCCGTGTCGCCCGCTCCAGCCGCACGGTCAGCGCCACCCCTCGCACGCAACTGCCCCAGCCGTGCCAGCCCCGCCAAACCCGTGGCCGCGGCATCAATGCTGGCGAACACGGGTATGCCCAGCGCATTGATCTGTTCGATGGCGTCCGCCGGCCCCTGGCTGATGATCATCAGCAGGCGCTCCGGATGGCGGGCGCGCACCTGCGCCAGCGCTTCCAGGTAGATGCCGCGCAGCCGCGTGTTGTACAGCGACAGCGACATGAACAACACCAGCGAACTGTCGGACGGATCTTCCAGCAAGGCGGTCAGCATCTTTCCCAGGATGTCGGGCCGGCTCGACATCTGCGCCGACGCGTCGACCGGGTTGCCGGTGCTGGCGGTGGGCACGGCGTCGTGGATGCGCTGTTGCGTCAGCGGCGCCAACGCGGGCAGCGTCATGCCCGCCTCGCTCATGGCGTCGGCCATCATGATGCCGAAGCCGCCCGAGGCCGCCACCAGCGTCACCGCGTCGTTGCGGGGCAAGCGGTTCGGCATCAGCATCGACGCCGCGTGGCCGACGTCGATCAACGCTTCCACCGAGCGCACGCGCAGCACGCCATGGCGGCGGAACACGGCGTCGATGACGGCATCGGACCCGGTCAGCGCGCCGGTGTGTGACGCGGCCGCCTGCTGGCCCTTTTCAGTGGAGCCGATCTTCAACACGATGACCGGCTTGCCGCGCTGGCGCGCCAGGCGCAGCGCGCTGATCAGCTTGTCGGCATCGCGGCACGTCTCCATGCAGCACAGGATGATGTGCGTGTCGGGGTCGTCGGCCAGCGCCGCGATGCCGTCGGCCACGTCCACGTCGGCTTCGTTGCCGGTCGCCATGAAGCGGCTGACGCCCATGCCGCGCCGCGCCACGCTTTGCATGGTGTGGCTACCCACATTGCCCGACTGCGACACGATGCCCGCGTGCCCGGCCGGCGGCATGTGTTCTTCCAGCGCGATCGAGAACGAGCCGATCAGGCGGTCGGCCACGTTGACCGCGCCCAGGCAGTTCGGCCCCAGCACGCGCATGCCGTATTCCCGGGCAATGGCGACCAGCTCAGCTTGCAGCGCGGCGCCAGCAGGGCCTGCTTCCGTGAAGCCGGCCGACAGCACGATGGCGGCCTTGGTGCCGCGCGCCGCGCAGTCGCGCAACGCGGCGGGCGTGGCGGCGGCGGGCACGGCCAGGATGGCCAGCTCGGGAGCGGATGGCGTGTCGCGCACCGAGGCGTAGGCGGGCAAGCCCTGGATGACTCCGCCCTTGGGGTTGATGGGATACACGGCGCCGGCATAGCCGTGCTTGATCAGCATCTGCACGGGGCGCCCGCCGATCTTGGTGACGTCGTCCGACGCGCCCACGACGGCGATGCTGCCTGCCTTGAAAAACGGCGTCAGCCCGGCGCCCGCGCGCTGGGGGCGATGTTGCTGCGCGCTGTGCGCTTGTGCGATCCGCGCCATGTCAGCGGCCCTTGAATTGCGGCTGGCGCTTTTCCAGGAACGCCATGCGCGCCTCGCGGGCGTCTTCCGTCTTGGCCAGCGCCATCGTGAAGTCCTGCTCGAAACGGTAGGCATCGCGCTGCGGCATCAGGTCCACCATGTTGGCGGCGCGCTTGGCATACAAGACGGCCAGCGGTGCCTTGGACGCAATTTCATGCGCCAGCGCCAGCGCCGTGGGCAGCAACTGGTCGGGCGGCAGCACGTCTTCCAGCACGTTGCGGCGCAACAGGTCGTGCGCGCTAAGGCGCTGGCCGGTGAAGAACATGCGGCGCAAAGTTGACCGGCCCACCAGCGTGCGCAACATGGACGCGCCGCCCGCCAGGCCCACGTTGATCTCGGGCATGCCGAAGGTGGCGTTGTCGGACGCGTACATGATGTCGCACGCGGCCATCAGCCCCAACCCCGCGCCCAGCGCCGCGCCGTTCACCGCGGCAATCACTGGCTTGGCGCATTCCTTGATGGCGTTGCCGGTTTCGCGGGTGATGCGGTTGTGCTCGAGGAAGTCGCCGGCGATGTCGGCGTTGGGTCGGTCTTTCAAATCCGCCCCGGCGCAGAACACTTTTCCCTGGCCTGTCAGCACGGCGCAACGTATGTCATCGCGCTCGGATATTTCGTCGAAGATGGCGACGATGCGGCGGCGCATGGCGCGGTTCAGCGCATTGACCGGCGGGCTGTTCAGCGTGACCAGCGCAACCCCTTCGTTGACTTCCAACGTGACGGTGGCATCGCTCATGCGGGCACCTTGTTGATTGGGGAAAAAGCGAGGGCGCGCAGGGCGCCGATGGCATGCTGCATGACGTGTCTCCATGAGTCCGATGGACCGGTCTTGCCCCGTTTTCAGCGCGGGGTGGCCGGTTTTTTTTGGATTATATGGACGGGTATTGCGCAGGATTCAGGCCAAAAATGTTGGTTGTGTTCTGCACGAAAACGGCATATTCCCGCGCCGCGCAAGCCGATACCATGGTTTGGGAATTCGTCCGCCGGACGAGCAGAACAGGGGCGGTCGGCACATGCAGATCGAGCGTATCGGCACGGTTCGCGCAGCGCTGGGCGAGTGCCCGGTGTGGGATGCGGCCGAAAATTGCTTGTGGATGCTGGATTGCCGCAGCGGGCAGTTGCTGAGGATCGATCCGGAAAACGGTGCGACGCGTGAATGGCGCTTGCCGGCCCCGGTGGGCTCGTTTGCGCTGAACGGCGGCGCCAGCATCATCGTGGCGTTGAAAGAAACCTTTGCGCTGGTCAGCCTGAACGACGGCGCTACGCGCACGCTGGGGCGCATTGACGACAGCCACCCGAACCTGCGGCTGAACGATGGCGCCCCGCTGCCTGATGGCAGCTTCGTGGCCGGCACCATGCATGTTCATCGGCAAGAGGGCGAAGCGGCGCTGGGCGGTTTGTACCGCGTGGATACGGGCGGCCGGGTCAGCCGCATCGCGCAAGGGCTGGGCGTGGTGAACGGCCCGGTCATGCATCCGGACGGCCGGCATTTTCATGTGTGCGATAGCGCGCAACGCAAGGGGTTTCGCTATCGCATGGAGGAAGCGGGCCGGTTGTTGTCCCCGGAGGTATTCATCGATACCGATGCGCTCGGTTCGGCCCCGGACGGCTGCTGCTTTGATCGCGAGGGCGGCTTGTGGACCGCGTTGGTGCACGCGGCGGCCATTGCGCGGTTCGATGCGGCGGGCAAGCTGGATCGCCGCATCGACCTGCCGGTGGCGCATCCGGCATCGCTATGTTTCGGTGGCCCGGACTTGTCGGATATCTTTGTCACGACCATCAGCGACAGCGGCCGGCTGACAGCCACGGGGCCGCTGGATGGAGCCTTGCTGCGCGTTCGGGGCGCGGGCGCCGTGGGCGCGCCGCGCGGGCAATGCCGCATTCGGCCTTGATGCGTTCGGCCTTGATGCTTCGGCCATAATGCAACGCCCTTGATGCATCGCCCCTTATCAGGGGCTTTCGGCGGCGGCCGTCTTGTTATACGCCGTGAACCGCAGCGCCGAACCCGACACATGCGAGGCCACGAAATCCAGGAACAGCCGGATCTTCACGGGGATCATCGCGGTGTCCAGGATGGTGGCGTACATGCCTTCTTCGAAGGTCGTATTGGTGACGTGATAATCAGGGAATAAACGCACCAGCGTACCGCGCGAAATATCGTTGTGCACGGTGTAGTCGTCCAACAGCGCAATGCCCTCACCCAGCAGCGCCAGTTCCAGCAGCGCGACGCCGTTGTTGGTCACGTGGCGCGGCTTGATCAGCACTTCCTCAATCGCTTCATCCTGCTTGAAGCGCCAGCAATATTGATCGCCGGGCAGCAGGTAGGCCAGGCAATCGTGCTGCGCGATATCGGCGGGCCGGGCGGGCGCGGCGTGCTTGGCCAGGTAAGCGGGCGAGGCCACCAGAAAACGTTCGCTCTTGAACAGGATGCGCCGCTTTAAGCCCGCTTCAACGGGGGGAGAAATGCGGAAATCGATATCGAAGTTGTTGCGCCGCAGGTCTGCCTTGGTTTCGGACAGCACCAGTTCAATATGAATGTCGGGGTACTGCTGGCGAAACGCGGCCACCAGCGGCGGCAGCACGCCCAGGCCGAACATCATGCGCGAATGCACCCGCAGGATGCCCTTGGGCGCGGCGCGGATTTCGGTGATGTTGCGATGCGCCTCGTTGATGTTCCACAGAATGGACTCAAGCTGTTGCGCATATTCCTGGCCGGCTTCGGTCAGCACGACCTGCCGGGTCGAACGCAGCAGCAGCTTCACGTTCAACTCGTTTTCGAACTCGGTGATCATGCGGGATACCGACGTTGCCGACACCCCGAACTGCCGAGCCGTTTCAGAAAAACTCTCGGTCTTGGAGATCGACAGAAAGAGCTCCATCGCGCGCAGCCTGTCCATCATTCCTCCACTTTACGCAGCACAGAACGCCGCATTTCCTGTATTTCCCCGATGACTGCCGGCCTCTAGAATTTCCTCAGAACGTCAAGCAATCAATGAGGAGACATTATGGAATTCGGCGTGTTCATTCTGGCGCAGCAGCGAGGTTACCACCAGTCCTCAAAGCAAGTCATCAACAACTCCATCGAGCAAACCGTGGTGGCGGAGCAGGCCGGTTTCGATGCGGCCTGGTACGCCGAGCACCACTTCAACAACTACTCCTTGTCGCCCTCGCCGCTGATGACGGTGGCGCACGCGGCGGCCAAGACGCAGCGCATACGCCTGGGCACGGCGGTGTGCATTCTGCCGCTGTATCACCCCGCGCGCTTCCTGGCCGAAGTGGGTTTTGTGGACACCGTTTCCAATGGCCGCCTGGACCTGGGCGTGGGCTCGGGCTATCAGGAATTCGAGTTCGAACGCTTCGGCGTGCAGATCGCGGATTCGGGCGCGATCTTCAACGAATTCCTGGACGTGATTCCCAAGGGCCTGACGCAGAGAATCTTTGAACACGACGGGCAATTCCTGAAGATACCGCCCAGCTCGATCGCCGTGCGCTGCTTGCAGGACCCGATGCCGCCGCTGTGGATCACGTCCGGCAACCCGGTCACGCTGGGCCGTGGCGTGCGCGAAAACCATAACCTGTTCGTCACGGCGCTGCTCAAGGGCAACGACGCCATTTCCGAGCTGCGCGGCAGGCTGGAAAAAGTGGCCGAGGACAACGGTCGCGACCTGGACCGCGATGTGAAGTTCGGCTTTTTGCGCTGTGGCTACGCGTCGGACAACAAGGCCGAGATCGACGCGTACCTGGACTGCGCGCGCTTTCAACGCCGCATTTCCGAAAGCCTGAAATTCCGCCGCGCGCAAAGCGACGATGGCTACATGGTCAAGGAAGTGCCGTCTGAAAACGATCCCACGTTCGAGCAGCTGCGCAAGAACCTGCCGGTGGGCTCGGTCAATGAAGTGATCGACAAAATGCTGGAAGAGATCAGCATCCTGCGGCCCAAGCACATTGCGTTGCAGACGCAGCTGGGCGACTTCGATCAGAAGACGATGCTCAAGCAGATCGAGCTGTGGGGCGACAAGATCATTCCGGCCATCCGCAAGGAAGTCGGCAGCACGACGGCCGTGGCCTGAAGGAGTGCAAGATGCAGATCTATCTGAGCAACGCGGGGGCGATCACGCTGCGGCATCCGTCGGACTTCCGGCGGCTGGACGTGCTGGCCGATCCGCAGCCGCGTGACCGCCTGGAACACGCCATCGCCCGCGTCGGGCGACGCGAAGACGAGCGCCATGTGCGGCTGTCGCCATCGGTGCTGCGTTTTTTGTCGCAGCATGCGGGCGACCCGAAATGGGAAGCGGATTTTTCCGCCATGGTCGACTACGCGGCCAGGCACGGATGGGTCGACGAACGCGGCGACATCCGCGCGCACATGGTGGTCAACGAGCATGACCAGGTGGTGTCGGTTGACGACTTCAAGGCGGCGATGCGTTCGCTGCCCGCCGGCATCAGCGCGGTCACCACGGGGCAGGGCGATCAAGTGGCCGGCATGATCGTGTCCAGCCTGACCTCGATCTCGGCCGACCCGCCGATGGTCGGCTTCTTCGTTCAGCAGACCTCGTCCGCGCGCGAGCCCTTGCTGCGCCACGGCCGCTTTGTGGCCAATGTGCTGGGTGAAGGACATGAGGCCGTCATGCAGGCGTTTTTGGGCCAGCCGCAAGGCATGGCGCGCTTTGCGCAAGGCGGCTGGGTGATGAATGAGCAGGGCACGCCGGTGCTGCCCGATGCGCTGGCCAGCATCGAATGCGATATCGTCTGCACCGAAGTGCTGGGCACGCATGATCTGATCGTGGGCAAAATCCGCAAGACGACGTGCCGCGAAGCGCAGCCCGTTATCAACTTCAAATCCGCCACGCATCGCATCGCGCCCGTCCGGCTTCAATAGGCAAGGGCCGCGTCCAGGAAAATGCCCGCCATGTCGGCGGGCATTTTTTGCTGCTGTTGAAACGCAAGTTGCCGCCGGCTGCGCGGCGGCAAGCCTCTGATCAATCCAGCACGATATGGTTTTCCTGGATGACGCGACCCCAGTATTGGCGGTCGGCTTCCAACTGCGCGTCCAGCGCTTGCGGGCCGCCGGCTTTTTCGGTCTGCCCGTTCGCCACCAACATTTGGCGAAAGCTCTCGGCCTGTACCGTCTTGATCGCCGCGGCGGAATACGCCTGGATCAAATCGGCGGGCGTGCCCTTGGGCGCGTGCAGCGCGGTCCAGTAGCTGGCCTTTAACTGCGGATAGCCCAGCTCAACCACCGACGGCACATCGGGCAGGCCGGGGTCGCGCTGATCGGTCGTCAGCGCCAGGATCTTCACCGCGCCCGCCTTCTGGTGATCGGCCAGCGCGATGGGCGTCATGTAAGACAGGTCGTTGCGGCCGGTGATCAGGTCGATCAAGCTGGTCGGTGTGCTCTTGTAGGGCACGGCGGTCAGCGGGATACCCAGCGTCTTGGCCAGGATCAAGCCGTACAGGTCGGTGACGCTGCCTGGCCCCAGCGAACCATAGGTCAGCGCGCGGTTTTCCTTCTTGGCGTAGGCGACCAGCTCGGCAATGGAATTGACGCCCATCGTGGCGGGCACGGTGATGGTCAACGGCCCATCGAACATCATCGCCACGGACGCGAAGCTGTCGAACCGGTATTGCAGGTTGGGACGCAGCAAGACGTTCAGCGACACCGGGCCCGAGCCACCCATCAGCAGCGTGTTGCCGTCGGCGGGGGCGCGCGCGACTTGCGCGGCGCCGATGATGCCGTTGGCGCCGGGCTTGTTTTCAACAATGAACGGCACGCCCAACTGCGCGCTCATGCCTTCGGCCAGCAGCCGGGCGAAGTTGTCGTTGGGGCCGCCGGGCGCGTAGGGCACGATCAGGGTCACGGGCTTGGGGGCGGCGCGCAACGGCCGCGCAAGCATCATGAGGGTGCCGGCCGCGAGGAAGCCGCGGCGCGTGAGCTTGAACATTGTCTCTCTCCTTGATCCCGCCGCCGTGCATGTCCGTGCCTTCTGTGGGCCGGGTCAGCGTATTGTCAGCGTGGCGACAGGGGCGGCGGGCGGCGCTGGGCCGCCCGCCTTGGGTTGTCACAGGAGTCGATGATAATTTTTATCGGACTTCCCGATTACCCCATCTTTGCGCAGAACAGTTCTGCGAAGGCCGTCAGAAACCTTCCAGGACGACCTTGCCCTGCGCCTTGCCGCTTTCGATAAAGGCATGGGCGCGGCGCAGGTTCTCGGCGTTGATCTTGCCGTAGTGCTCGCCTAGCGTCGTGCGCAGCGTGCCGTCGTCGATCAGCCGGGCCGCCTGGTTCAGCAATTCGTGCTGCGCGATCATGTCGGGCGTGTTGTGCAGCGAACGCGCAAACATGAACTCCCAATGCAGCGACGCCGATTTGCCCTTCAGCAACCGCACGTCAATGGCGCTGGGGTCGTCGATCAGCGCAATCTTGCCTTGCGGGGCGATGGCTTCGGCCAGCTGGGCAAAGTGCTTGTCGCTATGGGTCAGGCCGGCGATGTGGCTGACCTGCGGCACGCCGATGCGCTTGAGCTCTTGCGCCAGCGGCTTGCTGTGGTCGATGACGTGATGCGCACCCAGTTCGCGCACCCAGGCCTGCGTCTCGGGCCGCGACGCGGTGCCGATCACGGTCAGCCCCGTCAGCTGCCGCGCCAGCTGCACCAGGATGGACCCGACGCCGCCGGCCGCGCCCACCACCAGCAGGCTGCCCTGGCTTGGGGCGGCGTTGTCCAGCACGCGCAGCCGGTCAAACAGCAGTTCCCAGGCGGTGATGGTCGTCAGGGGCAACGCGGCGGCTTGCGCAAAGTCCAGGCTCTTGGGCATGTGGCCGACGATGCGTTCGTCCACCACATGGCGTTCACTGTTGGCGCCGGGGCGATTGATGGCGCCGGCGTACCAGACACGGTCGCCCGGCTTGAACAGGCTGACCTTCGCGCCCACGGCGCGCACGACGCCGGCGGCGTCCCAGCCGATGATCTCGGGCTTGCCGTCCTTGGGCGCGCGGTTGGCGCGGATCTTCACGTCGACCGGGTTCACCGAAATGGCGTGCACGTCCACCAGCAGGTCGTGGTTGCCGGGGGTGGGCTCGTCGATGGTGATGTCTTGCAGGGCGTCAGCCTGGTCGGCCGGCAGGTTCTTGAAGTAGGCAATGGCTTTCATATCGGTGGCTCGGGTTTTCGTTGTGATGGGGGGAGATCAGAGGATGGAGCGGACCACGCCGCCGTCCACGCGCAGCGCGGCGCCGTTGGTGGCACTGGCCTGGGTGGAGCACGCGTAGACGACCATGTTGGCCACTTCATCCACGGTTGCCAGGCGGCGCAGCAGGGACGTGGGGCGGTGTTGGGCAATGAAGTCGCGTTCCATCTCGTCTTGCGACACGCCTTGTTCCTTGGCCATTTCGGCGAAGAAGTCGGACACGCCTTCCGAGCGCGTCGGGCCGGGCAGCACGGCATTCACGGTGACGCCCGTGCCGGCGGTCAGCTCGGCCAGGCCCCGGGACACAGCCAGCATCGCCGTCTTGCTGACGCCGTAATGGATCATTTCCGCCGGAATCTGCACCGCCGATTCGCTGGAGATGAACACAATGCGGCCCCAGTTGGCCGCGATCATGCGGGGCAGGTAGTAGCGCGATAGCCGGATGCCGCTCATGACGTTGGTGTCCAGCATGTGCTGCCAGTCGTCATCCGTGATTTCGGTGAACGACTTGGGGGCGAAGAATCCGGCGTTGTTCACCAGGATGTCCACGTCGGGGTGGGCCGCCACGATGGACGCGGCGCCATCGGCGGTGGCCAGGTCGGCCTGCACGGTCGTGACCTTGGCGGCGGGAAATTTCTGTGCAATCGCGGCCGCCGCCTGGGCCAGCTTGTCGGCGCTGCGGCCGTGCAGCACCACTTGGGCGCCGGCTTCGGCCAGGCCCAACGCAATCGCCAGGCCGATACCGCCGGATGACCCGGTGACCAGCGCCTTTTTGCCATTCAGTTCGATGTTCATGTGTCAGCTCCAGTAGAGATCAGGACAGGCTTGAAAACGAAACCATGATTACCCAGTTCGCAGGCATGAAAAACCGGCTAGCATCGCACTCAGTTTCAATAATTTTTTGAAAATGAGTCGACCATGGTGCGGTTTGAAGACCTGCGGATCTTTGTGGCGTCGGCCGATCACGGCAGCTTTTCCGGCGCCGCGCGCGAACTGGACGTGTCGCCCGCCGTGGCCAGCGCGGCGCTGAAACGGCTGGAGCAGACGTTGGACGCGCGCCTGTTCGTGCGGTCCACGCGCAGCCTGCGGCTGACGGCGGACGGCGAGCGCTATCTGGAATACGCGCGCTCGGCCATCGCCACGCTGGAGGCGGGCAAGAACGCGATGGCGCGCGACAAGACGGCGATATCCGGCACGCTGTCCGTCTCCATTCCGTCCGACCTGGGCCGCCACGTGCTGCTGCCCTGGCTGGATGATTTCCAGACCCAGCATCCGCGCGTTAGCTTCCAAGTGCGCATCAGCGACCGCTTGGCCGACCTGTACCGCCAGCCGGTGGACATCGCCATCCGCTACGGCAAGCCCAGCGATTCCGCCTTGGTGGCGCTGCCGCTGGCCGAACAAAACAGCCGCGTCGTCTGCGCGTCACCCGCCTATCTGGCGCGGCACGGCGTGCCCCAGAAACCCGAAGACCTGCGCGACCACAACTGCCTGTCGTTCGTGCTGGGCGAAACGCTGCACGACCGCTGGGCGTTCGAGCACGAAGGCACCGCCATGACGGTACCCATCAAGGGCGACCGGGTGGGCGACGACGGCGATCTGGTGCGCCGCTGGGCGCTGGCGGGCAAGGGCGTGGCGTACAAATCGCGCTACGACGTGTTGCGCGATTTGCGCGCCGGGCGTCTGGTGGCGTTGCTGCCCGACTACGCCACCGAACCCTCACCGCTATACCTGCTCTGCGTGCACCGCATGTTGCTGTCCCCCGCCGTCAAGCGCCTGCGCGAGTTTCTGCAAGAGCGCTTTCGGCAGTTCGACGCGGGGTAGCGCGACGCGGGTTGCGGCGACGGGGCAGCAGGCCTAATGCGCCGCGCGGTGGTGCGACCCCGATGCGGCCTTGTTCCTGGCCCGAGTCTGCGCCGCCTTCTTCGCGGCGGCGGAACGGCCGGCCGCGCCCTTGGTTGCGGCGGCCTTCTTCGCTGCTGCCGAGCGGTCGGCGGCTGTGCGGCGGCCCGCCGACTTGCTGGCGTGATGCGACAACGCCGAACGCGACGCGGGCTTGGTGCTTTCCTTCTTCAACGCCTTGGTCGTTGCGTGAGAACGCGTGGACGACTTGGCATGCCCGTCGTGCGCGGCCTCGGTATCTTTTTTCGCCCGATGCTTGGTCGCCGCACTGGCCTTCTTCGACGGCGTGGCCTTCACGCCCGCGCGGCGCGCTTTCGACAGTCCGATGGCAATGGCTTGCTTGGTGGAACGTACACCGTGCTTGCCTTCGCGCACGTGCTCGATTTCCTCGCGGACGAATTCTCCGGCCTGCGTAGATGCGGCCTTTCCTTCTCGCTTGTCTTTCTTCGCGCGTTCCAGGGTTTTCCGTTCAGGCATGGTGATCTCCTTGCTGGGTTGCGGGAGCGGGCTCCGTCGCCAGTCGAGACCACGCGACGGAACTCGTAACACCACGATAGCGCCGCGGCGTTATCCTGTGTGTTCGAATGGATTGCCGGTCGTAAGCGCCGGAACACGGGCCACAGACCGTCGATTCACGACTCACCCCCTTAGCGGAGACGAGCTATGTCGAATCATGTCTACAAGCAAATCGAACTGGTGGGATCTTCCACCACCTCCACCGATGACGCGATCGCCAAAGCGATCGAGCGCGCATCCGAAACCTTACGCAATCTGGACTGGTTTGAAGTCACTGAAGTGCGCGGCCATATCAAGGACGGCAAGGTGGCCCATTGGCAGGTCGGTTTGAAAATCGGCATGCGTCTCGAAGGAGACGAGTAATCCGCGCGCTGGTCGTTCTTTGACCAGCGCCTGCAAGTGCTTGTCGGATAAGGGGTTTTCGGGCTTGTTATCCGACTGTTCATAGGCTTGTCCACATTCCATGGGGACAAGCCTTGTCTTTTATCCCCACGTTGTGCGGCGCGGCACGCGACACGACCCGCGTCGCGCCGGCTGGGCAGCGGCTGGGCGTTTATTGCCCGCTGCTCTCAAGTGCTTGGCCTGTAAGCCTTTTTCGAGACTACCCGCATACTGTCCTCAGCCTTATCCACATTTGCCGGGGACAACTCGGTGCCATCCAGTCCCCCGTTGAGCCTTTATTGACCACGCCATGCAGGTTATTGATCTGCATACGCTTTTTGCACCTGCCCTCAAACTGTCCTCATGCTTTTCCACAGAATGCTGGGACAAGACCCACAATCAGTTCACGCCTTGAAGACCGCTGTGCAGACATACAGCACTTTCGGGGATAACTTCGCCCAAACTGATCCAAAAGGACGATTGCGCATTGTTTGACCAGCACACGCAAGTGCTTGGCGGAGCAGGGGATTTTGACTGTGCCCCAATACTGTCCTCAGCCTTCTCCACAGATGGCGGGGATAAGTATTTATGGCGTCGAGGGCGCGGGCGGTAGTACGTGTCGCAAACCCCCCGGTCAAGCCGGACCCGTCCGCGATTCCACATCCATCGCAGCCGGCCATTCGACCTTCGGCGCCAGACGAAGCGCCAGGTTGTGGGAGGGCACTTCGTTAGGGTCGTTGAACTCTCGTACCGGTGGCACGGCGTCGACCCCGTACTGCATGTAGGCGCGCACGTAATCCCAGGAACTGCCTTCGTCCTGGTAGACGCTTAAAGGAAACCGGTCGATGACGTGGTTTGTGCCGGGCTTGACGACGGCCACGGATACGCCCCACGAAATCATCAAGCCGCCTTGCCCGGTGGCCCCCCGTTGCCGCCAGACTTCGGCACGCAGGTCGGCCCAATCGTAGGATTTCGTAGTGACCTGCCATTTCGCGAATGGATTCCACCAGATCTGTTCAAAGCTGTATACGTATACGGTTCGGCGTAAACGATTAAAACGAACCGGCTCGTCGCGCGGGATGGCGGTGTCTATGCGTATGCAGAGGTATGCCATGGCGCCGGTCATGATGCCCGGTGCCAGGATTTGCAACGAGAAGACGATGCCGTGCTCCCAGCTGCTACAGGCCATAGCCAGCACAGCTAAGGTGAAGCAGATTGGAAAGATGGCGAAGAACATTAATAGCCCGCGCATTTTTGTAGAGCGACGGGAAATCTCCAGATAGGCGTCGTTGAGCGCGTTGAGTGTAGGGGCATGATGGGGCTGGACTTCAGCGCGCTCGCCGTCCATGGGGGCGGCTAAATCGCATTGCCACCCCCGATATGGTCTATCAAGTAAAGGTCTTTGGTTTGCCATAATTCCGGTTCTGAAAAAAGGGGGCGACTAGGGGCCTATGCACATAGCGAGTCGCGCACGTTATCGAAGAGTGGTTAGCACCAGCTCTGCAAACAATTCGGGCTGAGTTTTGTCGGGCCAGTATTTCGCCTTGACGGTTGCGGACTCAATGTCCCGTTCCAGAAAAGCCAGAATGAGAGTTCCGGCAATCAACGGATTCATAGACGTCGGCATACGCGCGGCGTTGGCATCTACGTGGTAGCTCGGGCGCTTCTGGGGCCGAGACAATTGCACCGACGCCGAAGCGTTGCACTGTTCAACAACGGCGATGTGGTTGCCGTCGTAACTTTTTAAGCTCACGTGCATCGTGTACGCAGAGAGTCCTGGATCCCACGCGGGAAGTCGAATGCGGTATACAAGCGCTTGCGACCAGATCGGCTCTACGCTGGAGATATCCAGTGTTGGCTGGGGGTTGTTAACGAACTCTGCCGCCACATCCAGGCCCAAAATTGCTGCGTTCAGCGCGCCGATGGCCGTGTATTGATCGTTATTGGCCGCCTCGTTTTTGACCAATTCGGCTTCAAGGCTGGGGGAGGGCGGGACGGTGATGACAGTTTTTGCGCCATTCCACCAAACCGCGGGAGATTCGTTGTGCACTCCGAAATAGCATCTCCTGCACCACTTTTCCAACGCGGTGGACTGATGGTCTTTGGCACTTTGCGAGCTGGCGTAGGCGGCCAGGCCCAGAGCAATCGCTAAACCTAATGGTCCCATCAGTGAACTTAAGCCGTAATAAGCGGCTACGGCGCCCATCGCACCGCCTGTTAGCGCGAATCCCGCAGCCCAGCTGTAGAGACTCCTTGCGGGGAAGTCGCCGGCGCGTTGATTTCTATAAGCCGCAAAGCCGAACTGCACGGCGTCCGCTGCTCCCGACAGCGCACTGGTCACGCCACCAAACCGAATCAGTCCCTTTCCCACGGCCAGTGCATTCACCGCGTGCGCTTGCGCGATCGAGGCTTTCTCCATCGCCTGGGCCACGCTTCGTATCGCCACGCCCGTTGCTTCGATTCCGACGCCCATCACGCCCGCCGCGCTTGCGGCCACGCCAGAGACGGCTTCGCGGTATCGGCCGCCCGCCACGCGATCCAAGTCGTCCAAACTGGCCTTAAGCCCGTCCTGTTGAAAGAACAACGCGCCCATGGACAACGCCACGTCCATGTTCGCCATCCCGCGCATACCCACAAAAGCCGTATGTGCTCGTAGCTTTGCATCCGCAGCCGTGGTTCGTAGTTGCCCGACTACCGCGTGTGCCTCAGGCTCCAAACTTCCAAGGCCCACCACCACGCTGCGCCAGCCAGTGTCCATGGCGTCTGCGCCAGCGTCCGACACGGCAATTAGCTTTTCTTTCAACCCTTCTGCGTTATCCGCCACCCAGAACGTGGCTTTGAATATGTGGTTCTGAGCCGGGCCGGGCAAGGTCAGCATGCCGCTGAATATCAGCGCACGGGCCTTCTTGCCGGTCTCCTTCGCGGCCTTGTCGTATTGCTGGCGAATTTGTTGAGTGAGTAATTCCTGATACTCGCCCAGCGTCAGTTCGATCTGAACTCGCAGTAGCTGGGTGCGCTCGTATAGCAGCAGGGCGGCTTGATGAACTGTCGTCGCGACGGGCAGAAGCCGTTCTTGCGCTCGCGCTTCCAGCACCGTCATCGCGTTGATCATCGCGCCTTGCAGTTGGCCCGCCGCGTCCCTTACGGTGCTGCGTAGGTACATCTCGCCTTCTTGCGAGGCCATCACGTCTTTGATGGCGGCATACAGCTTGCCGGAATCATTGGCCTTGAAGCCTTCCGTAAAAGTGGGACGCAGGCCTTCGAGCAGGCGGGCGTTCTTGGCCAGTAGCGCCTGGTACAGAATGCTGTCGGGGTTTTCCAGCAAGGCCTTCCACAGCTGCTGCGTGGGACCAAGATCCGCGCCACCAACCGGGGGCGCTTCGCTGGGGCCGCCGTCCAGGCAGGCCGCCACCATCTTGGTGTACGCCGCTGCCGAGTGCGGATCGGTAGCCGAGTAGTCGTACCGTGCAATGCGCAGCCAGGCCAGGGATTGCAGCCATGCGACATAGCGGGCCGCCATCGTATCTATCTGTCCTTGCCGACGCTGCCACTCCTTATCGTGCATGTCCTGAAACTGCTTGCGACGCGGCTCGCTGTAGCGTTGTTCCAGGCGTTCGTGATACTCAGCCGTGATGCGCCTGGCTGCGATCTCCGTTTCTCGTGGGACATCCACCGGCGGCAAATGGGAACGCGTGCCCAGCACCGGATGGTCATTATGTTGTCGGCGGTATTCGATCTGTTTTTCGACTTCCTGTACCGCTTGCGTGTGCGCCCAGGTCTTCTCCAACTCTCTGATCTGCACCAGCGCCGCCGATGTAAAAAGCAGATACTGCCGTTCGGCATTGCCCGCCCATGCGAGCCGGTCGTTAATCAACAAATGGCGTTGTTGATTGAATTCCAACACCGCGCCCACCGGATCGGGCAACGCCAATACCGGCACACCTTGCGGCAGGCCTTGCGTCTTTGCGATGTCGTCGACGTAATCATTTATCGGCACAAACCTGGGGGTACGTGTACGCACCGCATGCCGGCTGCCGAAATCTTCCCCGTCGTAACGGTATTCCCACACGTGATCGGTCAGAAACCCATCGGCGAATTTCAACCCGTGCAATACCGTTTGGGGCGTTTCTCGCAACGTTGCCAGGTCCACTTTCAAGAACCGCGCGGATGGCGCCGTCTGCGCCTTGTAGGCATCCAACACCGGCTCAGGCCACCGATCTTGCGAGAACGCGATCCACGCTTCCTTGTAGGCCTTCGTGTCGACGTGTATGAACGAAGCGCGCACGTCGTGCCCTACACCCGTGCAAGCCTTGGACAAGGGGCGGGGAGTGCCCCCGGGCATTCGGTACGGATCATATTGGCGCATGTGCCCGTCGGCGGTGACTTGGTACGCGTGCCAGATTTCCTGATCCAGCAGCACATACACAAACCCTTCGCGCAGTAGGCGATAGTTGCCCGGCTGCATATCGATGCGTACGCGGTCTTGTTCGGGATCGAAGGGGGACGGCCCCGGCGGCAATGCCGCATCGCGCAGCAACAGGATCGGCATCCCGCTGCGCTCGCACGCGCGGCAAGTACCGACCGGCACCGCCATGGTTTCCAATACCGCCAGCCGAGCCTGATAGGCGAACGAACCCGCATGCGAACCCATGATGCAACTCCCCGTAAATGCCAACACGTCACGACCGCAATGCCGTCGGCATGCCGTCAAGCGTTCGGATCGGCGCGCGGCACGTTCGACAGGTACGCGCTCGCGCTGGTCCGATGTCGGAGCAATGCAACATCCGTGCCATGAAACCGAATCTTGAAAATAGACGCGCGATATCAATGGCTTGCGGCGAAATTGGCGGGCTTGTAGTGGCATGCGGTTGGTGCCATGCCCGGAAAACGCCCGCTTTTCACGAGAAATCGAGCCAGAGTTGGCTCGATTAAAAATAACCTGCGTCTTATCAACGACTTGTAGCGGGCCAGATTTGGCTCGATCGGGTCAAATCTGGCTCATCCAGTCATGCCCCGGCGCCAGCCCCCACAAACGCGGCGCAAAAAAAAGCCCCCCGACGTGTCAGGGGGCTTGATCGCCCGGAGGTAGATCGGGCGATCGGCGCCGGTGGGCGTGGCCCTGCCGGCTGCGGCGGCAATCAGGTGTTCAGTTTCTTGACCCAGTCTACGTAGCGGTCGACCCAGCCTTGCAGGAACTTGCGGGTGCCTTCGTTGGTGATCGTGTATTGGTCGTCGATCAGGCCGTCGGAATATTGCAGGAATACTTCCGGCGTGGTCAGCGCGATGGCGCCTTCGGCGGCCAGGATGTTGCGCAAGTGCTGCTGCATCATCGCCGTGCCGGCGGCGCTGGGCGATGCGCCGACGATGCCGGCGGCCTTGCCCGGCCAGGAGTTCTGGCCCCACGGGCGCGAGCCCCAGTCGATGGCGTTTTTCAACGCGGCGGGCAGCGAGCGGTTGTGTTCGGGTGACACGAAAAGCAAGCCTTGCGCGTCGGCGATCTGTTGCTTGAGCTTGGCGGCGGGGGCGGGCAGATTGTTTTCGTTGTCCTGGTTGTACAGCGGGATGTCGCCCAGGCTGACGTAGTCGAACTTGAAGTCTGCGGGAACCAGCTTTTCCAGCGCACGAGCCAATCGCAAATTGATCGAGGCGGCACGCAGGCTGCCGACGAAAACTGCAATTTTGTAGGTGCTCATGGGCAAATGCTCCAACGGGAAAGGGAAAAGCCAGTGTAGACCTGCTTGGCGACGCGCTCAATCATTGTCGCGTTATGTCTTAATGCGAGCCCCGCCGTCCTGCGGCAGAGCAGGCCAGCGGCTTGGCCGCGCGCGCCATGTCGGTGACAGCGCCGCGGCCGCGCGTCGCCCTTCAACGGGTCACACCATCAGGCTGACATGCGCCGACACCACGCGCCACCCTGCGGGCGTGCGCATCCAGGTCTGGCTTTGGCGCCCGATGCGGTCGCTGCCCTCGCGTTGGAATTCGATGTTGGTGGTGGCGAAGTCCGTGCCATACGTGGTGATGGCGGTGCGCAGGACGCGCCGTGCCAGGCCTTGCGGCGAGCGTCCGGCGCGGAATTCGCGGATGGCCTCATAGCCGTACAGATTTTCGCCGGCGCCGTAGCGCAAGGTGTGGGGGCTGTTCCAGAACAGCGTGTCCAGTTCCTGTACGTCGTTGGTCACCAGCGCGGTTTCGTAGCGCTCGAAAGCGGCGGTGACCTCGGCCACGACGTCCGGCAAATTGATGTCCATCTCTGTTTCTCCGCATGCACCGGCATGGTGCGTTGTGTAGGGGTAATCACCAATATGGTGTGTGTTGCGGTGCGCAAATTTCGGCGCGCAACGCGTTGATGTCGTTCACGCCAGGGGAATGCTGCACCGCAAGGCTGGCACGGGGATTGCTAGGGTTAACACTGCATAACAAGCTACACCGTTGCCCAGGAGTTCCGTCATGTCCAGTTCCGCTGTTTCCGCCCCGGTCACCATGCTGGTCACGCGCCATATCGCGCCCGAACGCTATAGCGATTTTCTGTCCTGGATGCGCCAGGGCGAAATCCTGGCGGCGGGGTTTCCCGGATTTTTGGGATCGGGAGTGCTGCAACCGCCTGAAGGGGGCGATCAGTACCAGATCGTGCTGCGCTTCACCGACGAGGCGAGCCTGTTGCGGTGGGAAAAATCCTTGCCGCGCCGCATGTGGCTGGAACGCGGGGCGAACCTGGTGCGGGCCAGCCATGAACACCGCGTCAAAGGCACGGACGGCTGGTTTGCGCCGAAGGCCGCCAGCGCGCCGCCGCGCTGGAAGCAAGCGGTGAGCATCTGGCTGGCGTACTTTCCGGTGCTGCTGGTGTTCTCGATTCTGGTCAGCGAGCATCTGAGCGCGCTGCCGGTGTTCTGGCGCGTCTTGATCACAAGCGTGATATTGACGCCGATTATGGTGTTCATCTGCATACCGGTGATTTCTCGGGTGCTGCAACGGTGGCTGCGGGCGGGGTGATGCCTTGTGCCCGTCACGCCGCCTTGGCGGGACGGGTGGAATACAAGCGGTGCAGCGTGATCTTTCGCACCGCGCTTTGGCTGTCGCGGATATGCGCTTGCAGCAGCTGCGCAGCGGCGGCACCGTCGCGGGCCAGCACGGCGCGCAGGATGGCGCCGTGTTCTTCATAAGTGTTGTCGATGCGGTCTTGCAGCGTGAAGTCCAGGCGACGCACGATGCGGATGCGCTCGGTGGCCGCGCGATGCACGCGTGCAATCTCCGGGTTGCCGGCAGCCGCCACCAAGTCGATATGAAAGCGTTCGTCCAGGTCGGCCAGCCATTCGCCGTCGCTGGACCGGTCGCTTGGCGCGACCAGCCAGGTGTCGGCCAATGATTGCAGCGCGCGCAGCGGATCGGGGCCCTGGGCCGGCAAACACAAGGCATGGACCGCGGCGGTTTCCAGCACGCTGCGCAGTTCGTAGAAGTGGTCCAGCGTATTGAAGTCCAACGGCTTGACCAGCCAGCCGTTGCGTTGCCGAACCTCCAGATAGCCTTCACGCTCCAGCCGGAACAGCGCTTCGCGCACCGGCGTGCGGCTCACTTGCAGCCGGTCCGCGATTTCGGTTTCGGTAAAGCGATCGCCCGGCGCCAGCCGGAAATCCAGGATGTCCCGTTTCAATGCACCGTAGGCGGTGTCGGCCAGGGTGCGGGGCATGTCGATGGCGGCGAATGCGGATTCCATAACGGGCCTTGGATGTCGAGTGGTGGGACGGTCGGACGGTGGCGGAAGGCGATGAAAAGAAATCTCAGACCGGGCGCACGCGCGCCGCGCCGGCGTGTTCCAGCGCGTAGGCGGCGGCCAGGCAATCGGCTTCGCGCCAAGGCGCGCCGATCAATTGCACGCCCAGTGGCAAGTGGCCGTCGTGTTCGGTCTCGGGCCAGGTGGGCGCGGTGCAGACGGGCAGGCCGATACATGAGATGGGTTGCGTCAGCAGCCCCATGCTGGCTCGCGCGGGCAGTTCCTTGCCGGCCAGCGTCAGCCAGTCGGTGCCGATGGGCGTGGCGGACACGGGCGTGGCGGGCGCGATCAGCACGTCGTACTGGTCGAACAGCGCCATGGCCTCGCGGTAGACGCGGTGGCGGATGCGTTGCGCCTGCTGCACCCACGCGGCGGGCACCAGGCTGCCGGCGACCAGGCGGTCGCGCGAATAGGGTTCGTAGTAGTCGTAATGCGTGACCAGCTTGCGCCGATGCAGCGCGCCGCCTTCGGCCGCCGTGATGATGAAGGCCGCGGCGCGCGCTTGCGTGGCGCCGGGCATGTCGACGATGGCGGTGGCGTC
The DNA here is from genome assembly GCF_003600685.1 of Achromobacter sp. B7. Taxonomy (NCBI): domain Bacteria; kingdom Pseudomonadati; phylum Pseudomonadota; class Betaproteobacteria; order Burkholderiales; family Alcaligenaceae; genus Achromobacter; species Achromobacter sp. B7. The sequence goes on along the minus strand of NZ_CP032084.1, from coordinate 4,128,493 downwards.
CAGCGCGCGCGCGGCGATCTCGACGGCGCGGCGGGCTTGTGGGCCCGCCCAGTCGGCAAAGTAGCCGCCCAGCACGGCCACGCGCAATTTGCGCGCGCCCGAGGCTAGCGTGGGCAACACGGGGTCCACGGCATGCTGCGCGCAGGCGGCATCGTCCGGGTCCGGGCCTTGCAACGCATCGTAGGCGGCGGCCAGGTCGCTGGCGCTGGCGGCAAAGGGGCCCAGGTGGTCCAGGCTGCCGACAAACGGAAACGACCCCGTGCGCGGCAGGCGGCCATAGGTGGGTTTCAAGCCGAAGACGCCGCACAGCGAGGCCGGCACGCGGATGGATCCGTTGGTGTCCGACCCCAGGGTCAGCGGCACCAGCCCGCCCGCCACGGCGGCCGCGCTGCCGCCCGAGGACCCGCCTGCGATGCGGCTGGTGTCGTGCGGGTTGCGGCAAGGGCCGTAATGCGTGTTTTCGGTGGTGAAGCCGTAGGCGTGTTCGTCCATGTTCAAGGCGCCGATCAGGACCGCGCCGGCGTCCCGCATCCGCGCGACCAGTCGTCCGTCTTGCGCGGCGGGCGGATTGGCGGCGTTGACGCGACCGCCTGCCAAGGTCACTTCATCAGCGATGTCGAACAGGTTTTTCACGGCGTAGGGCACGCCTGCCAGCGGCGGCAATGCTTCGCCACGCGCGCGGCGCGCGTCGATGGCGGCGGCTTCCTGGCGCGCGCGGGCTTCGGTCACGGCGGTAAAGCAGTTGTACGCGGGGTCGCGTTCGCGCACGCGGGCCAAGGTGGCGTCCAACACCGCCAGGGCGCTGCGTTCACCGCTGGCGACCTGGCGGGCGATGTCGATGGCGGGGCCGCTCACGGACGGAACACCGATGCGGATTCCAGTTCGACGGGCAGGGGCTCGTCGACGAAGCTGGCCGCAATGTCATGAATGCGCGAAAACTGTTGCACGACTTCGGCCGTGGCGGCCTCGCGCAAGGCGTAGCCCGACAGCGCCAAGGCGCTGCGCACATAGTGGTCGATGGTTTCCTGGGTCATGGCGGATGCTCCGATAGACGCGTTGGGGGGGGGCTGAAGATGTTTGCCTGCGCAGTCGCGGTGGTGACCGGCTTACCGGCGCACCTCGCGCTGGAAAATCTCCAGGCTCAGTTTCTTCATCTGAATAAAGCTGGGCTCGGACAGCGTATCCACCGTGCGCGGGCGGGCGTCCGTGTAGTCCAGGATCTCGGCCACGCGGGTGGGGCGCTTGGTCAGCAGCAGCACTTGGTCAGCCAGGTACACGGCTTCTTCCAGATCGTGCGACACCAGCAACATCGTGGTGCCCGTTTGCAGAAACACTTCTTGCAGCTTTTCGCGGATGAACAGCGTCATCTCGAAGTCCAGCGCAGAGAAGGGTTCGTCAAGAAACAGCACCTCGGGTCCGGGGGCCAGCGCGCGCATGATGGACGCCGTCTGCTGCTGCCCGCCACTGAGTTCGTACGGGTAGCGCTTGAGGTCGAACTTGACGTCGAACGAGGCGACCAGCTCTTCCACGCGCGCATCCACTTCGGCCTTGCTGCGGCCTTCCAGACGCAGCGGGTAGGCAATGTTGTCAATGGTGCGCAGCCACGGGAACATGGCTTCGCGGTAGTTCTGGAATACGTAGCCGATCTTGGTTTGCGCCAGGGACTTTCCGTCGAACAGGATCTCGCCTGAATCGATGGGAATGAGGCCCGCGATCATGTTGATCAGCGTGGACTTGCCGCAGCCGTTGGGGCCGAAGACCGACACGATCTTGCCCTTGGGGATGTCCAGGTTGAAGTCTTCGTATAGCGGCCAGCCCGCGAAGTACTTGGTCAGGCCACGGATGGTGATGTGCGTGCCCAAGGGGCCGGGCGCGAACGGCGCGGCGGCGGGGGCAGGGGCGATGATGGGGTTGATGACGGTGGACATTTATCGGCCGCTCCAATGGACCACGCGCTTTTCCAGCACAAGAAAAATAATGTTCAGCACATAGCCCAACGCGCCGGCCGCCAGGATGGCCGCGTACATCTCGCGCACGTTCAGCACCTGCTGCGCGTTGATGATGCGATTGCCCAGGCCGCTGTCGGACCCGATGAACATTTCCGCCACGATCACGATCACCAGCGCCATCGACACGCCGCTGCGCAGGCCGACGAACGTGGGTTGCAGGCTTTCCCAGATCAGCACGTCCTTGAAGATCTGCCAGCGCGATGCGCCCATCACGCGGGCCGCCATCACGCGCTGCTTGCGTGCGTTGATGACGCCATAGGCACTGTTGAACAGAATCACCAGCACGGCGGCGAACGCGGCGATGGCGATCTTGTTCATGTCGGTGACGCCAAAGATCATCAGGAACAGCGGGATCAGCGCGGACGACGGCGTCGACCGAAAGAAGTCCACCAGGAACTCCACGCTGCGATACGCCTTTTCATTGCTGCCCAGCAGCACGCCCAGCGGCACGCCGATGACGCCGGCGATCACGAAGGCTTGCAGCGTGCGGTTCAGCGACGACAGGAAGTCCCACAGCAGCGGCCCGCCGGCCAGCCCCTTGACCAAGGCCACGATGGTGGCGCTGGGCGTGGGCAGCAGCACGGGGCTGACCAGTTGCAGTCGCACCACCAGGTCCCAGATCACGAAAAGCGCCAGGGGGCCGATCAGCGGCAGAAAGCGTGCGCCGTTGAACTTGCGCGGCGGCTGCCTGGTGGGGGCGGAGGGGGTGGTCATGGAGGTCGGTGCCTTTGTCGCGGTCGCGGTCGCGCTTGCGGGCACGGTTGAGGTTGCGGAAGTCGCGGTCGTGGCTGTCATGGGTCAGCCCTTGTAAAGCATGGTCGACACGTCGACCTTTTGCGCGAAGATGCCCTTCTCGGTGAACAGGTCGAAGAACTTCTGGAAGTACTGGATGTCGCTGGGCGTGAACTCGTTGTAGAGCGTGTAGGCGGCCAGCGGCACTTCTTCGGTCATGGGGCCTTCGATGGCGGTGTAGCCCTTCATGAAGGGGCGCGCCTCGGCCGGCTTGGTGCGGATCAGTTCGATGCCGCGCGCGTAGGCCGCGATGAATTTCTTGCTTTCTTCCGGATGCTTTTTCAGGAACGCGGTGGTCAGCGAAGCCGACCCGCCAAACCACGGCGCCATCGGATCGCCCAGCACGTACTTGGCGATCACGCCTGTTTCCAGCACGCGCGTGGTGCCGTTCAAGCGGCCCACCGTGCCCGTGGGTTCCAGCGTGTAGCACGCATCCAACTGGCCGGCGGCAACCGCGGCCACGTGCTGGCTGATTGCCAACTCGACCACGGTTGCTCCGGTTGCGCCGGCGCGCTCCAGTACTGCTTTGGCCAGCGTGGCGTTCTGGATGCCGGGTCCAGATCCGACCTTTTTCCCCTTGAGGTCTGCTATGGATTTGATGGGACTATCTTTCGCGACGATGAACTCATCCAGCACGTTCTTGGCGTTGCTGGGGTTGGACGCAAAAATCTTGAACAAGCCGGGCGAGGCGATTTCGCCGATGGCCAGGTTGGCCGAGCCGGTACCGTTGGCGCTACCGTCCGCGCGACCGGCCAGCATGGCTTCCATGACCTGCTGCGCGCCCGCGAACTTCAGCGGCTCGACATTCAGGCCCGCTTCCTTGAAGTAGCCTTTTTCGACGGCCGCGTAGAACGGCAGGCCGGCGGCCACCGGCCAGAAGCCGATGCGGATCACCGGGCCCGACTGGGCGCGCACCAGCGCGGGCGCGGCCAGCGTCGCGGCGCCCAGGGCAGCGCCCTGGATCAGGCGGCGGCGGGTGGCGTTGAAGGCGAAAGGCGCATTGCGGTTGATCATGAAGGCTCCTGGAGGGCTTGCTGTGAAAGGTGTTGCGACGCTTGCCTTGTAGACAAGCTTGCATACCAGTCATCAAGCAAAACCCGTGCCAGGTTTGCCGGGGTGGGGTTAGCCCTGGGCGGCGCGCGCGGCGGCCTCGCGCTGGTGCCGCGCGTGAACCATTTTGGTGCATGACGCACCACTGAAGGGGACAGTTCGAACGCCGGGCGGGGCGTCGGCAGGCTGGCGGACGCGGCGGCGTCAGCCCACCAGACGGTTGGCCAGCGGTTCTGCGCGCGCCCAACGGCGCAGGTTGTCCACGAACAGGCCGCGCACGCGCGCGCGATTGCCGTTCGAGAAACCCGCGCTGTGCGGCGTCACGATGACGTTGTCCAAACCCCATAGCGGGGACTCCGGCGGCAGCGGTTCTTGCTGGAACACGTCCAGGAACGCGCCGCCCAGTCGGCGCGCCGACAAGGCGTCGATCAAGGCCGCTTCATCAATGACGTGGCCGCGCGCCACGTTGACGACCGACGCGTGCGCGGGCAGGGCGGCCAACGCCTGCTGGTCGATCAGCCCACGCGTGGCCGGCGTCAGCGGGCAGGCAAGCACCAGCCAGTCGGCCGGTGGCAGCAGGCTGCGCAGGTCGGCATAGGTGACGGTGTGGCGCGCTTGTGGCACGGGCATGGCGGAATGGCGCACCACCGACAGCGTCAGCCCCAGCGCGCCCAGCAGCGCGCCAATGCGTTGGCCGATGCCGCCCCAGCCCACCACCACGGCGTGTTGCCCAGCCAGATCGCGTGGCGTGCGATCGCCCAACAGAGGCCGCCACGCGTGTTCGCGCTGATCGGCGGCCAGCAGGGGCAGGCGGCGCGCCAAGGCCAGCACGCCGGCGATGGCGGTTTGCGCAACCACGGCGTCGGTCGCGCCTTGTGACGTGGTGATGGCGACGCCGCGCGCGTGCAGTTGCTGATAGATGTCGCGGTCCGCGCCGGCCGAGTGCACATGGACCCATTGCAGCTCAGGCGCGGACAGCAGCGCGTCATAGTAACGCGCCGTGTCGGGCGTGATCTGGAACTTGGTGGACGCGCCGGTGATGTCGCGCGAAATAAACGCGACGTGCGCGGGGCACGGCTCGCCGGGCTGCGGGTGGCAGAGCGCGATGCGCGGTGCATCAACGCTGGCAAGCGCCTGGCGCAGCGCGCCCGCCTCGGCGGGCGAACAAAGGATGCGGATCTCGTCGTGCGGCATGGATGGCTCGGTGGTGACGCAGTGGGCGGCTGCTGGGGGGCTACTTAGGGGCGAATGCTTTAGGGCGAATGCTTAAGGGCGAGTGCTAAGGGCGGCTGCTTGGAGATGTACCTGCTTAGGCGTGCTGCTTACGCATGCTGCTTAGTTGGCGGCCGGTTGGAACTTGCGCACCAGCGCGGCCCACTTGTCGTGTTCCGCGCGGATGAACGTGGAGAACTGCGCGGGCGTTCCACCCACGGGCTCGGCGCCTTCATGCAGCATCTGCGCCTTCAGCGAGGGCAGGGCGGCGTTGACTTCGCGGTTGATCACGGTGACCACCTCGGGCGGCGTGCCTTTCGGGCCGAAGAAGCCAAACCATGACCCGGCATCAAAGCCCGGATAGCCGGACTCGGCAATGGTGGGCAACTCGGGCAGGGTCGCCGACCGTTGCAGCGTGCTGACGGCCAGCGGGCGCAGCTTGCCCGCGCGTATCTGCCCGATCACCGACGGAATGGTGGCGAACATGAAGTCGATGCGTCCGGCCAGCAGGTCGTTGACCGCGTCGGCCCCCTTGTACGGCACGTGCGTGGCCTGCACCCCCAGTTGGTCCATCAACATATAGCTGGACAAGTGCGACGACGTGCCCACGCCGGTAGAGCTGTAGTTCAAGTGCTGCGCCTTTTTGACGTAAGCCAGAAAGCTCTTGATGTCCTTGGCGGGCGAGGACGGCGGCACGACCAGCACGTTGGGCACGGTGGCGATCTGCACCATCGGCACCAGGTCGGTCAAGGGGTCGAACGACAGTTTGGCCAGCGACGCATTCACCGCGATGGGGCCCACGGAATTGACGATCAGCGTGTGCCCGTCGGGCGCCGCGCGCACCACGAACTCGGTACCGATGTTGCCGCCCGCGCCCGGTTTGTTTTCCACCACGAACGGTTGCTCCAGCTTCTTGGACAGCGCGTTGGACATGCTGCGCGTCAGCGTGTCGGTGGTGCCGCCGGCGGTGAACGCCACGATCACTTTCACAGGCTTGTCGGGGTAGTCGGCGGCCATGGCGGGCGGCGCGGTACAGGCGCAGGCCGCCGCTGCGGCGGCGAGCAGGGCTCGGGCAGTATTCATCGTTGTCTCCGTCCGTGGTTGTCGTTTGGATAGGTCGGCGCCGTGCCGCCACGTCGGCCGGCGCCATTGAAATGCAAGATCGAATGCAGGACTCAATGCAGGAATCCGTCGTCGCTCAGGACGCCGGGGTCAATCCCGAAAGCCGGGGTCGATGCGGTCCAGCTTGCGCAGCAGGGCCGGCCATTCCATGACGCCGTAAGGGCGCCGCGTGCCAGGCTGATAGTTGTTCCAGGTTTCTTCCAGCACGGCGGGGCTGACCTGGCGCAGCGGCGAGCCCGTGGCCATGGCCGCCAATTGGGCGCGGCAAGCCAGCTCCAGCCGATGCATCCAGTTAAAGGCCTCGCCCACCGTGCGGCCCACCGTCAGCGCGCCATGGTTGCGCAGGATCAACGCTTCGCCCTGACCCAGGTCCTGCAACAGGGATTGCTGCTCTTGCAGGTCCAGCACCACGCCCTGGTAGTCGTGATAGCCAATCTTCAAAAAGCGCATGGCCGTCTGCGTCAATGGCAGCAGCCCGCAGTCCAGCGAGGCCACAGCCATCGACGCCCAGCTGTGCGTGTGGATCACGCAGTCCACGTCATGGCGCGCGGCGTGCACCGCGCTGTGGATCACGTAGCCGGCCTTGTTGATGCCGTAGTGCATGTCGCCAAAGTCCGGCTTGGCCAGGATGGTGCCGTCCAGGTCCACCTTGATCAGGCTGGACGCCGTGATCTCTTCGTACATCATCCCGTAGGGGTTGATGAGGAACGCATTGTCTTCGCCCGGCACGCGGGCCGAGATGTGGTTGGCCATCATGTCGGCCATGCCGTAAAGCTCGACCAGCCGGTAACAGGCGGCCAGATCGACACGGGCCTGCCATTCCTGGTCGGAACAGTGCGGCCGCATGGAAGCAATGGGAAGCGTGCCCGGGCGTCGGGAGTCAGTGGTCATCAGCTTTGCAGAGGTCCGTTGCCGCGGCACCATGCCACGGCGTTCACCAATGCAATGTATGCGTGTGACCTGGCGCGGCCTAGCCCTGCGCCCGGCATGGGGGCATCACGAATCCAGAAGGGTGGCGCCGGGCCAGCCGCCGTGGCGCACCTGCGCACGCATCACGTCCACCAGCACCACGCGCGCGGCCAGCGCGGCGGGCGATAGTTCTTCGTCGTTGATGCAGTAGACGGCGTTGCGGCGGTACAGGAAGGGGTCGTCGATGGGGTGCATGTTCAACAGCCCGGCCTCGGCCCGCGCCACGGCGGCGCCCGGCTGGATGGTGGCGATGGGGTTGGCCTGCACCAGGTCCATCAAGGTCGTCAGCCCGTCCACTTCCACCGCCACCCAGGGCTCGATGCCGACGCGTTCGAAGGCGGCTTCTACCCAGGCGCGCAGGCCATGGGCCTTGCTGGTCACGGCCAGCGGCAGGCCGGCCAACTGGTCGATGGTGGCGGGTTCGCCGTCGGGCAAGGCGAACACGCCGCGCTGGGCCAGCAGAAACAATTTTTCGTCCAGCACCGGGATGGCGCTGCGGCCCTGGCTGCTGTCATTCTGGAACAGCACCGCCAGGTCCAGACGCCGGTTGTTCAGCTGGTCGCCCAGGTTGCCGGACAAGCCTTCGACCAGATGCAGCCGCACGTTGGGATAGCGTTCGGCCATGGCCGCGTAGAACGGCCGGGCCAACATGGATGCTGTGGTGGGCGCAAAGCCCACGCTGACCATGCCCGACAGCCGGGCCTCGCGCGCGGCGGCCACGGCGTGTTCCGCGTGCCGCAGTGTCAGCCGGGCCTGGCGCAGGAACGCGGTGCCGGCGGCGGTGGGCACCACGCCGGTGTGCGTGCGCATCAGCAAGCGCGTCGCCAATTCGCTTTCCAGTCGGCTGATCTGCTGGCTTAGCGCCGAGGCCACCACGCCCAGATCGCGCGCTGCCCGGCCGATGCTGCCAAGTTCGGCCACGCGCACGAAGTAGCGGAGTTGACGCAGTTCCATGGTCTTCAAAACGGGGACGGTAATAGCGGGATAGTAGCGGCACGCTTTGGTGGCGCGCATTTTTTTGCGCGGATGTCGTTCAAAAAAAATGTCAGGTATCTGACTTGGCGCTGAACATCAAACGAAAATTGTTTACACTCGCATCCACAAAATTGAAGTCGGAACGGCCCGCCGCGGGGGCGGACACCGTTCGAGTCACGGGAGAAAGTCGATGCGCAAGTTGTTGTTGGGGGCGGTGTTGGCCGCAGCGGTATTCGGGGGAACGGCCCACGCGGCGGCGGAACCCCGTGCTGTCGTCGCCACCTATTCGGATCTGGCGCTGGCGGGCTATGAAGATTCGCTGGCCGCCGCCAAGACGCTGCGCTCTGCCATCAACGCGCTGATCGCCAAGCCCAGCCCCGACACGCTGAAGGCCGCCCGCGAAGCCTGGCTGGCCGCGCGCGTGCCCTACCAGCAGACCGAGGCGTATCGCTTCGGCAACCCCATCGTCGACGACTGGGAAGGCCGCGTGAATGCCTGGCCGCTGGACGAAGGCCTGATCGACTATGTGGATGCCTCGTACGGCACCGACAACGACGAAAACGCCTACTACGCCGTCAACGTCATCGCCAATTCAAAGATTTCGGTCGGCGGCAAGACGGTGGACGTCAGCAAGATCACGCCGCAGCTGTTGTCCGAAGTGCTGCACGAAGCCGACGGCAACGAAGCCAACGTGGCCACCGGCTATCACGCCATCGAATTCCTGCTGTGGGGCCAGGACCTGAACGGTACCGGCCCGGCGCCGGCGGACCGCAAGGGCACGCCGCAAGAACGCCATTCGGGCAACCGCCCGCATACCGACTTCGACACCAAGCAATGCACGGGCGGCCACTGCGAACGCCGCGTGCAATTCCTGAAGGCCGTGACCGACCTGCTGGTGGCCGACCTGGAAGAAATGGTCGGCAACTGGAAGAAGGACGGCGCGGCGCGCAAGGCCGTGGAAGAAGATCCCAAGGCGGGCCTGATCGCCATGCTGACCGGCCTGGGCAGCTTGTCGTACGGCGAATTGGCCGGCGAACGCATGAAGCTGGGCCTGATGCTGCACGACCCCGAAGAAGAGCACGATTGCTTCTCGGACAACACCCACAATTCGCACTACTACGACCAGATCGGTATCCGTAACGTCTACCTGGGCACCTACACCCGCATCGACGGCAAGCAGGTCACGGGCGCCAGCCTGTCTGAACTGGTCAAGGCGCGCGATCCCAAGCTGGACGCCGAAGTGCGCGCCAAGCTGGACGCCACTGTGGCGGCCATGCAGGCCATGAAGACGCGCGCCGAAACGGTCGAAACCTACGACCAGATGATCGCGGACGGCAATAAGGAAGGCAACGCCGTGGTGCAGGCCGCCATCGACGGCTTGGTGGACCAGACCCGCAGCCTGGAACGCGTGATCACGTTGCTTGAGCTTGGCAAGGTAGCCATCGAAGGTTCCGACAGCCTGGATAAACCTGACGCCGTATTCAAGTGAAACTCGTTCTAGCCGCCGTACTGGCGGCGTCGGCCTGCGCCGCCGCCGCCGCTGCCACCGAAGTTACTGCCGGGCGTGACGACTTAACGCCCGAAGACCAAAAACGCGTCACCGCCATCACCGCGCCCACGCGCGATTTCTCCAAGGTTGAAACCTTCGAGACCATGCAGGCTGGGGCGGCAACCACCAATAAGCTGATCAACGCCGATATCTTTTCCCAGCCCTCGGCCAACATGAGCTTCGAGGGCCGCCAGGAATTTCAGGTGGGCAACGGCCTGTTCCGCAAGGACTGGGTGTCGGCGCCGGCATCGACGCAGGCCTCCGATGGCCTGGGGCCGCTGTTCAACGCGCGCTCGTGCCAGGCCTGTCACACCAAGGACGGGCGTGGCACCGTGCCAGGCTTCGACCCCCTGGAACGCACCGACGCCGTGGCGCTGCTGTTGCGCCTTGCGGTGCCGCGCGGCCCGGACCGTGGTCATCCGACGCTGGCGCCGGGCGAATTGGCCGAGTTGCCCGAACCCGTCTACGGCGTGCAATTGCAGAACTTCGCGGTGGCGGGGCTGCCGGCCGAAGGCCGCATGGAAATCGAATACGCGCCCATCGCGGTGGCATTGAACGGCGGCGAGACGGCCACGTTGATGAAGCCCACGTATCGCATCGAAAACCCGGGTTATGGCCCCCTGCGCGCCGACACGCAGATTTCGCCGCGCCTGGCGCCGCCCATGATCGGGTTGGGCTTGCTGGAATCCATACACGAAGCCGACATCCTGGCCAACGTGGGCGCGGACAAGCGCGACGGCATCGTGGGCAAGCCGAATTGGGTGACCGACGCGCGCAGCGGCAAGCGCGTGCTGGGCCGCTTCAATCTGAAGGCGGGCCAGCCCACCGTTGAACAGCAGAGCGCCGCCGCGTTCTCCAACGACATGGGCCTGTCCACGCCGCTGTTCCCGAAACATTCGGGCGATTGCACGCCCGCGCAAAAGCAGTGCCTGGATATGCCGCATGGCGCGCAGTCGCGCTTTGGTCCGGAAGAGGTGCCGGCCAAACTGATGGACTTCGTGACCATCTATTCCACCAACCTGGCGGTGCCGCAGCGCCGCGACGCCGACGACGCGCGCGTGCTGGCCGGCAAGAAGCTGTTCTACGAAGCCAACTGCGTAGCGTGTCACGTGCCCAAGTACGTGACCAGCCGCAACGCCAAGCAGCCGGAACACCGGTTCCAGCTGATCTGGCCGTACACCGACATGCTGGTGCACGACATGGGCGATGACCTGGCCGATGGCGTGTCCGACGGCCAGGCCACCGGCCGCGAGTGGCGCACGCCGCCGCTGTGGGGCATCGGCCTGACCAAGACCGTGAATCCCACGGCGACGTGGCTGCACGACGGGCGCGCCCGGACGCTGCTGGAAGCGGTGCTGTGGCATGGCGGCGCGGGCAAACCCGCGCGCGATCGCGTCGTGGCGATGACGCCGGACGAACGCGCTGATCTGATTCGTTTCCTGGAGTCGTTGTGATGGCATCTATGACGCAAGCGGGGGTTAAGGCTGCGCGGGGCAGGGCGATTGCGTGGAATGCCCTGGTGACGAAGAGCGCCGCATGGAAGTCCACCGCGCTGAACGCCTTTGCATTGAAATCCTTGGCATCGAAGGCCACCCTGGCGGCCGCGCTGCTGGCCATGCCGCTGGCCGTGCAGGCGCAACTTTCCCCGGACCTGGGCGAGCGGCTGGCACGCGACTACGCCCGCCCGGCCGTCAGCAAGATGGTGGATGCCGCCGCCGCGCTGGATGGCGCGCTGGGCGGCTGGTGCGCCAAGCCGGATGCCGCCGGCGCCACGCGCGTGGCCGACGCCTATACACAGTTGGCGCTGGCGTGGTCCGGCGTCGAGATTCTGCGTTTTGGCCCGCTGGTGCAAGCCAACCGCTTTGAACGGCTGGCGTTCTGGCCCGACACGCGCGGCGTCATGCCGCGCCAGGTGCAGCAGTTGATCGCCGCGCAAGACGCCGCCTTGCTCGCGCCCGGCGCGCTGGCGGGCCGCAGCGTGGCGGTGCAGGGCCTGCCCGCGCTGGAATACGTGCTGTACGGCGACCCCGCGCTGCTCAAGCAGACCGGCGCGCCGACCTTTGCCTACGCCTGCGGCTATGCCCGCGCGGTAGCCGCCAACGTTACGACGATATCGCGCGATGTGGCCCAGGCCTGGAGCCCGCAAGGCGAGTTCGGCCGCCAGTTCGCCAAGCCGCAAGCCGGCAACGACCTGTACCGCGACCCCCAGGAAATTGCCGCCGAGGCCATGAAGGCCTTGTCGACCGGTTTGCAGTTTGCCCGCGACGTGAAGATCCTGCCGGTGTTGGGCGAATCCCCCGACGCCGCGCGGCCCAAGCGCGCCGCGTTCTGGCGCAGCGGCATGTCCACGCGCTTGCTGGCGGCCAATCTGGATGGCTTGAGGGCGTTCTATCAGGCGGGCGCCTATGCCTTGCCCGCCGGCAGCGACTGGATGGATGTGTCCGTGCGCGGCGAATTGCAGTCCGCCGCCCAGACCTTGCAAGCCGTGCCCGCCCCGCTGGACGCCGCGCTGCAAGACGAAGAAGGGCGACGCTTGTTGCTGTTGGCCTCGCTGACCATCCAGAACGCCAAGGCCATCGTCGACCAGGATCTGGCCCCGGCGCTGGGTGTCACCATCGGGTTCAATGCGCTTGATGGTGATTGACCGCCGCCGCTTCCTGATGCTGGCCACGGCGCTGGGCTTGTCGCCCAACGCCGCCCGGGCGGTGCTGCCCGCCGATGGCGGCGCGTTGTATCTCAGCGCGCGCAAGCGCGGCGGCCGCGACGAAGCCGTGTTGCTGGACGAGGCCGGGCACGACCGTCTGGTGGTGCCGATGCCCGCGCGCGGCCATAGCTTTGCCATCGACGCCGCGCGCCAGCGCGCGGTGGTGTTCGGCCGCCAGCCGGGCTTTTTTGCCGTGGCGTTTTCGTTGCGTGACAAGGGCCAGCCACAGGCCTTGCCTGTGCCGGACGAACGCCATTTTTTCGGACATGGCGCGTTTATTGATGGCGGGCGCCTGTTGGCCGCCACGGAAAACGACTTCGAAGGCGGGCGCGGTGTGCTGGGCATCTACGATGCCTCGCCGGGCGGCGAGTGGCGCCGAATCGGCGAATTCGATTCGGCCGGTATCGGTCCGCACGAAGTCGTATTGATGCCGGACGGCAAGACGCTGTGCGTCGCCAACGGCGGCATCCTGACGCATCCCGATTACGGCAAGCTGGAACTGAACCTGGACACGATGCGGCCATCGCTGGCCTATATCGACGCGGCCAGTGGCCGGTTGCTTGAAAAGGTGGAGCTGCCGCCCACGCTGCATCGCTTGTCGATCCGGCATCTGGCGCTGGCGGCCGACGGCTGCGTGTGGTTCGGCTGCCAGTACATGGGACCGGCATCGGATCGGCCCGCGCTGGTCGGGCGGCATCGGCGCGGCGCGCCGCTGGAACTGTTCGAGGGGCCGGCCGAGACGCTGCGCAATATGCGCAACTACGTCGGGTCGGTCACGGTGGATGCGGCGGGCGGCGTCATCGCCACGTCCAGCCCGGTGGGCGGGCAGGTGATGTATTGGGACGCGGCCAGCGGCCGCTGCCTGGGCACGACGCCATTGGCCGACGGGTGCGGCGTGGCGCCCGCGCCCGAAACCGGGTTTCTGATCAGCAGCGGCCTGGGCGCCATGCTGCGCGCCGATGCCACGGGTTACCAGGCACCGGTGCTGCCGCCTTCGCGCGAGCTGTCCTGGGACAACCACTTCCGCGTCGTCAAAGCCTGACACTGCGCACGGCACTTACAAAGCTTGACATAGCAAGCCCGCGCCGCGCCCCTTTGCGTCGGCGTCATCTGATACAGTTTTCGGTTGTTATTTTTTGTGGAAAATTCCATGGAAGACGCCTTGAACGAATTCCACGCCTGGGCCCCCAGGCTGGTTGATATGGGCATCAATCTGTCGGTGGCCCTGCTGATCCTGATCATCGGGTGGTGGGTGTCGTCGCTGCTGGGAAGGTGGGTGCGGCGCGCGTCCACGCGTTCCACCAAGATCGACCCGACCATCGTGCCGATGTTCTACAGCACGGTCGTGTGGGCCGTGCGCATCTTTACCGTCATCGCCGTGCTGGCGCGATTCGGCGTACAAACGGCCAGCTTGATCGCCGTGTTGGGCGCCGCCGGTCTGGCTGTGGGCCTGGCGCTGCAAGGTACGCTGCAAAACATCGCGGCCGGCATCATGCTGCTGATCTTGCGCCCCATCCGCGCGGGCGAATACATCGCCCTGAGCTCCGGCGCCGATGGCACGGTGGCCGAAGTGGGCTTGTTCCTGACCCGGCTGGTGCAAGGCGACGGCATCCACCTGACGCTGCCCAACAGCACCGTCTGGAACGCCACCATCACCAACTACAGCCGCAACAAAACGCGCCGCCTGGATATCCCGGTGCCGGTGCGCTATGGCGACGACCTGGATCAGGTGATGAACAAGCTCAAGGAAATCGTGGCCGCGCGCCCGGATGCGCTGATGGATCCGGAGCCGCAGATCAAGGTGTTTGAGTACAAGGAAAGCGGCGTCATCGTGAACGTGCGCGTGTGGGCGGAATCCAGCAAGTATTGGGATCTGCGCTGGGGCCTGTACCAGGAAATCCGCACCTCGCTGGAAGCGGCCGGTTTTCAGCCGCCGATTCCGCTGCGCGAAATCCAGAACCCCAAGACTGCCGGCAAGGCGGACGCGGCCACCTGATGGTCGCCGGCTTGTCGAGCATGCAAACGGGCGCCTTCGGGCGCCCGTTGTTTCATGCGGCCAAGAAGGCGTCCGCCATCTGGTCCACCCTCTGGCTCGCCATCAAGCCTGCATCGCCAGCCGCGCCAGTTCCGATTTGATCCAGCCCGCGATCTCGCGCTGACGCTGGGCCGGCATGCGGTCGATGATGGCCGTGACACTGACGGCCAGCAGCGGCGAGCCGTGCGAATCCAGCAGCGCGCAACCCACGCCCAGCGCGCCACGCACCGCGTGATTGCCCACCACGGAATACCCGCGCGCGCGGGTGTTGTCGATCAGCCGGTACATTTCCTGCGGCGTCATGCCGCCGTATTCGTCCAGCCGGCCCGAATTGCGGTCGACGATGCTGCGTGCAATGTCGTCCGGCAGCGCGGCCAGCAGCGCCATGCCGCCTGAGCCCACGCCCAGCGGCTGGCGCTTGCCGGCGTAGGTGGCCAGGATCTGCACCGGGTAGCTGCCGATTTCGCGATGCAGGCTGATGGAATCATCATCGTCGCGCACCACCAGGAACACGGCGTCGCCCGTGCGGTCCGCCAGGCGGCGCAGCACGGGCAGCAGTTGACGCACGCGCGGATCGCGCGAGCGGGTGTCGGGGTCCACGGCCAGCTGGGCGCGATATTTCTTGGTGCCCGTCACGGGCAGCACCAAGCCGGCGTCCAACAGGGCGGCCAACAGGCGGTAGATGGTGGGGCGCTGTATGCCCGTCAAGCGGGCGATATCGGTCACGCTGAGGCCGTCGGGCCCTTGGTCGCGCAGGGCGGCCAGCACGGCAAGTCCGCGCCGCAACGTACGTGGGCCTGCGGCCGCGGCATCACTGTCTTGCATGCAAATCTCTGAAAACTTAGGGTTATTGCGGAACGGTCAAGGGAAAACCATTGTCCGTAGCGTGGACTCTACCTTGATGCAACCGTCGTGTATAGCTCAAAATGCGTCATCAAATAATTCGAATCGTCCATCTAATGGACAGTACCTGCACGGAGACACTATGACTACAGGTCAAAAGCCTGGCCTGCGGCGTTTTGCCGCCACCCTTCTGGCTACCGCCGCAAGCGCGTTCGCAATGGGTTCCGCCCATGCCGCATACCCTGACAAACCCGTCCGCATCGTGGTCGGATTTTCCGCCGGTGGTACCACCGACGTGATCGCCCGCATCATGGCCAAGGAACTGACCGAGGCCCTGGGCCAGTCGTTCGTGGTTGAAAACAAGCCGGGCGCCGGCAGCAACATCGCCACCGATCAGGTGCAGCGCGCCGCCCCGGATGGCTACACGCTGCTGTTCGTGGCCGTCACCAGCGCCATCAACCAGACGCTGTACAAGAACGTCACGTTCGATCTGACCAAGGACTTCGCCCCGGTCGCCCTGGGCGCCAAAGTGCCCAACATCCTGGTCGTGAACCCGGAAGTGCCGGTCAAGTCGGTCAAGGAACTGGTCGATTACGCCAAGAAGAATCCGGGCAAGCTGGCTTTTGCCTCGTCGGGCAGCGGCACCTCCATCCACATGGCGGGCGAGCTGTTCAAGATGAAGGCGGGCATTGACGTGCTGCACGTGCCCTACAAGGGCAGCGCGCCGGCCATGACCGACCTGATCGGCGGCCAAGTGCAATTCATGTTCGACAACATGCCGTCGGCATGGCCGCACGCCCAATCGGGCAAGCTGCGCGCCCTGGCCGTCACCACCAGCGACCGCTCCAAGAGCGCGCCGGACCTGCCCACCATGAAGGAATCGGGCTTTACCGATTTTGACGTGTCCTCCTGGTTCGGCCTGCTGGCCCCGGCCGGCACGCCGCCGGAAGTGATCAACACGCTGAATGCCGCCATGCAGAAAGCGCTGGACAAGCCTTCCGTGCAGACCAGCTATGAAAAGCTGGGCGCCGTGGGCGTGAAGACCACGCCGGCTGAATTCGGCGCGTTCATCAAGTCGGAAGTCGATGGCTGGGCCCCGGTGGTCAAGGCCTCGGGCGCCAAGGTGGACTGATAGCGGGACACCCCGGCCAGCACCAGTTGCTGCCGGGGCTGTGATCCCAAAGGGACGGACCTTGCGCCCGTCCCTATTTTTTTGCGCCGCCGTTGCGCCGAGCGGTGGCCAGCATGGCGGTGCAGACGCCGCGCATCATGTCCACTTCGTCGCGCGTCAACGCCGGCCGCGAAAACAGGTGGCGCATGCGCGGCATCAACTTCTTCGGGTGCGCCGGGTCCAGGAACTGGACGCCGATCAGCGCTTCTTCCCAATGCGCCAGGAACGCCTGCACGGCCTCGCCCGAAGCGGGCTCGGCGCCGCGCGACGGCTCTTGCGCGGTCGACGCGGGCAACAGCGCCGCGCCTTGTTCCACCAGCAGGGCGTAGCGCAGCTCCCAGGCGGCCAGCTGCAAGGCCTGGGCCACGTTCAGCGAGCTGTATTCCGGGTTGGCGGGAATGTGGCAAATGCGATGGCACAGCGCGATCTGCGCGTTGGTCAGCCCGGCGCGTTCGGTGCCCAGCACCACGGCGGCCACGCCTTCGGCTGTGCCGGCCAGATGCGCGCGGGCCAGGTCGGCCGCCTGACGGATGTCGCAGGGCGGAGGACCCAGGTCGCGCACGCGCGCGGTCAGGGCAAACGCCATGGTCACGGGCGCCAGCGCTTCTTCCAGCGACGGATAGATGCGCGCGTTTTCCAGCACGTCCAGCGCGCCGCTGGCCAAAGCCACGGCTTCGGGCTGGCTGGTTACATCTGGAAATTTAGGCTCTACCAAGACCAATTCGGAGAAGCCCATTGTCTTGATGGCGCGGGCCGCCGAACCCACGTTTCCGGGGTGGCTGGGGTTCACCATAATGAAGCGAACACGTGAAAATGCTTGAGTCATTTAAAATGGCGCGTTTGGCTTCACGCCTTCCTGGTTTTTTGGGTCGATTTCCCCGTTGGGGCGACGACGATTCGGGGGGGCGGCAAGTGGCCTATCATCACGCGAACCCACCGCATACGTACGGAATTTTATGCACCCGATGCTCAACATCGCCATCAAGGCGGCCCGGCGTGCCGGCACCATTATCAACCGTGCCAGCATGGATTTGGAACGACTCAGCGTGGCTCGCAAGGGGCCGCGCGATTATGTCACGGAAGTCGATCGCGCCGCCGAGGAGTCCATCGTCGAGACACTGCATGCCGCTTACCCGGACCATGCCGTGCTGGGCGAGGAATTCGGGCTGCAAGGTCCCGACCAGGCTGAATTCCAATGGATCATTGATCCCCTGGACGGCACCACCAACTTCATCCACGGCCTGCCCAACTACGCCGTGTCGATCGCGCTGACCCAGCGCGGCCAGGTCACGCAAGCGGTCATCTATGACCCCTCGCGCAATGAACTGTTCACGGCCAGCCGTGGCAGCGGCACCTTCCTGAACGACCGCCGCGTGCGCGTCTCGGGCCGCACCCGCTACCACGAAGCCCTGTTGGGCGCGCACTGGCCCAACGCCGGCGATCCCGAACAGGGTTCGCAGCGTTTCCGCCATATGGCCGAAAGCGTTACGGGCGTGCGCCGCATGGGTTCCACCGTGCTGGACCTGGCCTACGTGGCCAGCGGCCGCCTGGACGGCTTCTGCGGCGTGGGCCTGAAGCCCTGGGATCTGGCCGCCGGCAGCCTGATGGTGCTGGAAGCCGGTGGCCTGATCGCCGATTTCGACGGCGAACAAGGCTGGATGGACAGCGGCAACGTCCTGGCCGCCACGCCCAAGATCTTCACGCAGTTGCTGACGTCGCTGAACCCGCCGTCCGCCGCCTGATCGCGCGGGCCGATGCGGCCTGCAACAGACCGGCCTTCGGGCCGGTTTTTTTATGGCCCTCGCACGGCGAACACAAGCCATGCACATGGCTGAAAACCATTGGCCATCAGGCAAACGGAGGGCCGCGTGTCACCGGCATGTCACGAATTTTCCATGTACGATTACCGGTCGTGTAACTTCTGGAGCTCCTGATGGAGTGGCTGCTAGACCCCGCAGCGTGGGTCGGCTTGCTTACCCTGGTCGTCCTTGAGATCGTCCTGGGCATTGATAACCTGATTTTCATCGCCATCCTGGCGGACAAGCTGCCCCCTGCGCAACGCGACCGCGCGCGCATCATGGGGTTGAGCCTGGCCCTGATCATGCGGCTTGGCCTGCTGTCCGTCATGTCGTGGCTGGTCACCTTGACCACCCCTTTGTTCACAGTCGGTCCGGTGTCGCCTTCGGGGCGCGACCTGATCCTGATGGTGGGCGGCCTGTTCCTGCTATTCAAAGGCACGATGGAACTGCACGAGCGCCTGGAAGGCGGCCAGCACGCGGGGTCCTCCGGGCCGCGCGTTTACGCCAGCTTCTGGGTGATCGTTACGCAGATCGTGGTGCTGGACGCGGTGTTCTCGCTGGACTCGGTCATCACGGCCGTGGGCATGGTGGATCACCTTGCCATCATGATGATCGCCGTGGTCATTGCCATCGGCATCATGCTGCTGGCCTCCAAGCCGCTGACGCGGTTCGTCAACGCGCACCCGACCGTGGTGGTCCTGTGCCTGGGCTTCTTGCTGATGATCGGCTTTTCGCTGCTGGCCGAAGCCTTTGGCTTCAAGGTGCCCAAGGGCTACCTGTATGCGGCCATTGGTTTCTCGGTAGCCATCGAAGCGCTGAACCAGGTGGCGCGCCGCAACCTGCTCAAGCTGGACGCCCGCCGCCCGATGCGCGAACGTACCGCGTCGGCCGTGCTGCGCATGCTGGGCAAGCGCCCGCCCACCAGCGACGAAGCCGACCTGCCCAATGCCGACGGCCCGGCCATCCCGGCGTTCGGCGTGGAAGAACGCAACATGGTCAGCGGCGTGCTGACGCTGGCCGAACGTTCCATCCGGTCGATCATGACGCCGCGCACGGATGTGTCCTGGGTCAATATCGACGACGACCCGGAACTGATCCGCCGCCAGTTGACCGAGGCGCCGCACAGCTTTTTCCCGGTGTGCCGGGGGTCGCTGGACGAAGTGCTGGGCATCGCGCGGGCCAAGGACCTGGTCGCCGACCTGATCACCGAAGGCCGCGTGCGCCGCAACCGGCTGCGCGATCCCATCATCGTGCACGAGTCGATCGGCATCCTGCGGTTGATGGACACGCTGAAGCGTTCGCGCGGGCAGCTGGTGCTGGTGGCCGATGAATTCGGCGCCATCGAAGGGCTGGTTACCCCCATCGACGTGTTCGAGGCCATCGCCGGTGAATTCCCCGACGAAGACGAACTGCCCGACATCGTGGCCGACGGCGACAACACCTGGAAGATCGACGGCGCGGCCGACCTGCACCACGTCGAACAGGTGCTGGAAACCGAAGGGCTGGTCGACGAGGCCCAAGACTTTTCCACCCTTGCAGGCTACCTGCTGTCACGCTTTGGCCACCTGCCCAAGCCCGGCGATGTCTGCGAACACGAAGCCCATCACCAGCGCTTCCGCTTCGAGGTGCTGGAAATGGACGGCCGCCGGATCGCGCTGGTGCGCGTTGAAAAGCGGCCACAGGAAATGCTGTCGGACGAAGCCCCGCTGGCCAACGATTAACCGGAACCCCTACCTATCGTGACTGACAACGCGCTCTATCTGATCAAGGCCTTCATTCTTGGCATTCTTGAAGGCCTGACCGAGTTCATCCCCGTGTCCAGCACCGGCCACCTGATCCTGGTGGGCGACTGGATCAACTTTCAGTCCGGCGATGGCAAGGTGTTCGAAGTGGTCATCCAGCTGGGCTCGATCCTGGCGGTGATGTGGGTGTTCCGCGCGCGGCTGATGCAGCTGATCCGGGGCACCTTGACGGGCGTGGCCAGCGAGGTGGCCTTCACCCGCAACCTGATCATCGCGTTTCTGCCCGCCGCGGTCATCGGCGCCATCTTCATCAAGACCATCAAGTCGGTGTTCTATCACCCCGGCGTGGTGGTGGTGACGCTGGTGGTGGGCGGCCTGATCATGCTGTACGTGGAACGCCGAACGCATCACACGCCGGGCGACGCGCCGGGCGCCGCCGACGACACGGCGTCCGACGAACGGGCATCGGCGCATACGCTGGAACAGATCACCTGGAAGCAGGCGCTGGGCGTGGGCGTGGCGCAGTGCTTTGCCATGATCCCGGGCACGTCGCGGTCGGGCGCCACCATCATCGGCGGCATGATCGCCGGCATCCAGCGCAAGACGGCCACGGAATTCTCGTTCTTCCTGGCCATGCCCACCATGCTGGGCGCGGCCGTTTTCGATATGTACAAGAACTTCGGCCTGCTGACCCAGCACGACCTGTCCGGCATCGCCGTGGGCTTCATCGCGGCGTTCCTGAGCGCGATGGTGGTGGTGCGCGCGGTGCTGCGCTTTGTGGCCAACCATACGTACCGCGTGTTTGCCTGGTATCGCATCGTGTTCGGCGCGGTGGTCGCCGCGTGGATCTTCACGCGCTAGTCCCTTTCAGTCGCGCATAAAAAATGGCCTCGCGGTTGCGAGGCCATTTTCATGGTGCGGCCGTTGCCGGCATTGCACAGCGTTCGGCTTTGTCCTGAGTCTTACTCTTACGATTCCGTTTCCAGGTCGTAGAACGTCAGCCCATCGCTATCGATGATCAGCCAGCCACCGCGCGGGGGCGACACGTGGTCGCAATCCCAGTCGGGCAGCACCCAGCGTTCACGCTTCTTGCCGTCCACGTCCAGCACGTGACGCGCCGGGCGATGCGTGTGGCCATGGACCAGTACGGGCACGCCGCTGTCGCGGAAGATCGCCTCGATGGCGGCGCCATTGACGTCCATGATTTCCATGGACTTCGTCTGGTTGGCTGCCTGGCTTTCGCCGCGAGCCTGCTGCGCCATCGCCAGGCGCTCGGGGATGGTCTTGGCCAGGAACTCGGCCTGCCACTGCGGATTGCGGACCATCTTGCGGAACTGCTGATACGCGGCGTCGTCCGTACAGAACTCGTCGCCGTGCGTCAGCAGCACCGGGCCGGCATCCGTTTGCAGCAGGGCGGGCTCGGGCAAGAGCTTGGCGCCCACCGCCGTCGCCAATTCTTCCCCGATGAGGAAGTCGCGGTTGCCGCGCCCCAGCCATACCGGAATGCGTGCGCTGGTGTCGCGCAGCGCCGTCAGCACCGTGGCAAGCCACGGCGGCGCGGCGCGGATCACGTCATCGCCGATCCAGGCGTCAAAGATGTCGCCCGGCAGCAGCAACGCGGCAGCTTCCTGCCGCGCGGCCTCCAGAAACGCCAGGAATGCCTCGGAGGTGGCCGGCGTGGCCGGCCCCAAGTGCAGGTCGGACGCCAGCCAGATCGGGCCGGGCAGGGCAATCTTATTCAAGAATCTCGGCCTTCTCGATGATCACGTCTTCGTTGGGCACGTTCTGGTGGAAGCCCTTGTTGCCGGTCTTCACGCCCTTGATCTTTTCGACCACGTCGGTGCCTTCGGTGATGGTGCCGAACACGGCGTAGCCCCAGCCGTTCGGCGTGGGCGACGTGAAGTTCAGGAAATCATTGTTGGACACGTTGATGAAGAACTGCGCGGTGGCCGAGTGCGGGTCGCTGGTGCGGGCCATCGCCAGGGTGTACTTGTCGTTCTTCAAACCGTTGTTGGCTTCGTTTTCGATCGGGGCATGCGTTTGCTTTTGCTTCATGCCGGGTTCGAAGCCGCCGCCCTGGATCATGAAACCGTCGATCACGCGGTGAAACACCGTGCCGTTGTAGAAGCCTTCCTTGACGTAGGTCAGGAAATTTTCGACGGTCTTGGGCGCCTTGGCGGCATCCAGGGTGATGACCATATCGCCTTGGTTCGTAACAAGCTTGACGCGCGGGTTGGTGCTCATGGCTTTTGTGCCTTCAGAAGTAGTGGTGGTGGTGGAGGCCGCTGGGGCGGCGCTGACAAGCGCTGGGGCAAATGCGGCCAGCGCGAACGAGCACGCCGTCAGGCGCAGCAGGTGGAAGGGTGAGTAACGGGACATCATTTGCCTTGTTTATCCTTCAGCATGGTTTCGACTTCACGGGCCTTCTCCTGCATGCCGGGCACGCCATCGCTGGCGGCCTTCTTGTAAGTGCGCAGGGCCTGTAGAAGTTGCAGATCGCCCAGGTTGGCTCGGGCGGCGGCGTAGCCGGGGTCAGCGCGTAGTGCCATTTGGAGGGCGTCTTGCGCTTTTTCAAGTTCACCGCGGCTGGCATATAGAGCGGCCAGGTTGTTCCAAGGTTCCGGCAACTCGGGGAAACGCGTGGTCATGTCGGTGTAGATGTCGATGGCTTCGCCCGTGCGGTTCAGGGCGGCCAGTGCACGCGCGTGCTGGAACATCAGCTGCACATCGGTGCCGCGTTGGTCCTTGATTTCGGCCTCGCGCTTTTCGATCATCGCCAACGCTTCTTCGTTATCGCCGCGGTTCAGCAGCATTTCGATGCGGTTGGTGATCTGTGAGGGCGACGGCGTCAAGCGCGTGTCGACACCGGGCTTGGCCGCTTCCAGCAGTTTGGCCAGACTGTCCCAGCCGCCTTCGGGGGGGATGGGGTCCAGGGTGGTGCGCGTGGCGTTGGGGCTGGCCCCACCGCCGCCGGCCATCGACTGGGCAAGGGCGCTACCGGCCGGCGCGCCGGCAAAGGCCAGCGCGAGCAGGGCGACACAAAAACGCGGCTTGATAGTCACGTGGGTATCCGTTAAAAGTCGTGGCCGGGCAGCACTTACGCGTGCGACCGGGCCGCTTGCTATACTTGACGACCGCCATTTTAGCCCCGGTTGCGTTTTTGTTTCGGCAAGAGCTTGAGCTGGAACAGAGATGTCGAGCTGGAGCCCCCCGGCAGGACGCACGGTACCGGGGGTATCAGCGGTACCGGTGATACCGGCGGTATCGTCCCGCCCCAGCAACTTTTTCCGATTTCGCCGCGGAAAGCAATCAGACCAATACATAAGCGCCATGCTGCAAATCTACAACACGTTATCGCGTACCAAAGAACCGTTCAAACCGGCCCAGGCTGGTCAGGTGCGCATGTACGTGTGTGGCATGACCGTGTACGACTTCTGCCATCTGGGCCATGCCCGCATGCTGGTGTCGTTTGACGTCGTGCAGCGTTGGCTGCGCGCCAGCGGCCTGGCCGTGAACTACGTGCGCAATATCACCGACATCGATGACAAGATCATCCGTCGCGCCGTGGAAACCGGCCGCCGCATCGGCGAGGTGACCGAGTTCTATATTGCCGCCATGCATGCCGACGAGCGCGCGCTGGGTGTTCAATCGCCCGACCGCGAGCCGCGCGCCACGCAATACGTGGGCGACATGCTGGACATCATCGGCAAGCTGGAGCAGAACGGCCTGGCCTACCAGGCCGACGACGGCGACGTCAACTACGCCGTGCGTGGCTTTGCCGGTTACGGCAAGCTGTCCGGCAAGACGCTGGACGACCTGCGCGCCGGCGAACGCGTGGCGGTCGGCTCGGCCAAGCGCGACCCCCTGGACTTCGTGCTGTGGAAGTCGGCCAAGGCCGACGAACCCGCCGACACCAAATGGGAATCGCCCTACGGCATGGGCCGCCCCGGTTGGCACATCGAATGCTCGGCCATGAGCCAATCCTTGCTGGGCCTGCCGCTGGATATCCACGGCGGCGGTCCCGACCTGAAATTCCCGCACCACGAAAACGAAATCGCGCAGACCGAAGGCGCGTTCGGCGGCACGCTGGCCAACATCTGGATGCACTGCGGCCCGCTGATGGTGGATTCTGACAAGATGTCCAAATCGTTGGGCAACTTCCGCACCATCCGCCAGACCGTGGCGTTGGGCGACCCGGCGGCGGACGACGCCGACTACCGCGTCAACCCGCGCGAAGCCGAAATGGTGCGCTTCTTCATTGTGCGCAACCACTATCGCAGCTCGCAGAACTACACCCCCGACAACCTGATCGACGCGCAAAACGCACTGGACCGCCTGTACCAGGCCTTGCAGAACGTGCCGGCCGACGACCAGGGCATCGACTGGAACGAGCCGCAGGCCCAGGCCTTCAAGGCGGCCATGGACGATGACTTCAACAGCTCGGGCGCCGTGGCGGCCCTGTTTGAACTGGCCACCGAGGCCAACCGCGACAAAAACGCGCGCAGCGCCGGCCAGTTGAAGGCGCTGGCGTCGTTGCTGGGGTTGTTGCAGCAGGACCCGGCAACGTACTTCCAGTCGCCCACGCGCTATTCGGCCGCCGCCATCGAACAGGGCCCGCGCGCCACGCTGGACGCGGCCGCTATCCAATCGCTGATCGATGCGCGCGCCGCCGCCAAGGCCGCCCGTAATTTCGCCGAGGCCGACCGCATCCGCGCCGAACTGCGCGAGGCCGGTATCGAACTTGACGACAAGCCGGGTGGCTTGACGCAATGGCGGCGGGCCTGAGCCCAGTGGATACGCCTGATATGTCCACCGCCGATCTCGACATTCCCAAGCCTGACTATTGGGAAGCGGCCGTCGCCCATCTGATGCGGCGCGACCGCATCCTGAAAAAAGTCATCCCGCAGCATCCCGAAGTGTGGCTCACGTCGCGCGGCACGCCGTTCGTGACGCTGGCGCGCGCCATCATCGGGCAGCAGGTGTCCACCAAGGCGGCCGACGCCGCCTGGACCAAATTCATCGAAGCCGTCGGCAAGCGCCCCACGCCCGTGGCCGTGCTGCGCGTAGGCGTCGATGGCCTGCGCCGCGCCGGCTTGTCCCAGCGCAAGGCCGAGTACGTGCTGGACCTTGCCGTGCACTTCGGCGAACGCCGCGTCCACCCTGAAAAGTGGGCGGCCATGGACGACGAAGCGGTTATTTCTGAATTGGTCGCCATCCGGGGCATTGGGCGCTGGACGGCGGAGATGTTTTTGATTTTCAATCTACAGCGGCCTGACGTCCTGCCGCTGGATGATCCAGGGTTGCTCAAGGCAATCTCGCTTCACTATTTCAGTGGCGAGCCTGTCTCGCGCTTCGAGGCTCGCGAAGTCTCGCTGGCGTGGCAGCCCTGGCGTACCGTGGCGACCTGGTATCTATGGCGCAGTCTGGAACCGACACCGGTTCAATACTGATGCACACCAGGCAGCCCATCTACGGAACCACACTACATGCGCAATACATTTCTGGAATTTGAACAGCCGCTGGCCGAACTTGAAAACAAGATCGAGCAGCTGCGCTATGTGCAGGCCGATTCTGCGGTAGACATCTCCGACGAGATCGGGCGTCTTCAGCAAAAAAGCCAGACCTTGGCCAAGGAGATCTACGCCAAGCTCACGCCGTGGCAGACGGCGCTTGTCGCCCGCCACCCCCAGCGTCCCTACACGCTGGACTACGTGCGCGAAATGTTCACCGACTTCCATGAACTGCACGGCGACCGCATGTACGCCGACGACCAGTCCATCATCGGCGGCCTGGCGCGCTTCAATGGCACGCCCTGCATGGTCATCGGCCATCAAAAGGGCCGCGACACTAAAGAACGCGCCGCCCGCAACTTCGGCATGCCGCGTCCGGAAGGCTATCGCAAGGCCCTGCGCCTGATGCGCCTGGCTGAAAAGTTCGGCGTTCCCGTGTTCACCTTCGTGGACACCCCCGGCGCATACCCGGGCATCGGCGCCGAAGAACGCGGCCAGTCCGAAGCCATCGGCCACAACCTGTACGCCATGGCCGAACTGAAAGTGCCCGTGATCTGCACGATCATCGGCGAAGGCGGTTCCGGCGGCGCGCTGGCCATTGCCGTGGGCAATGCCGTGCTGATGCTGCAATACGCCACCTACGCCGTGATTTCACCCGAAGGCTGCGCGTCGATCCTGTGGCGCAGCGCCGACAAGGCGCCCGATGCCGCCGAAGCCCTGGCCATCATCGCGCCGCGCCTGAAAGACCTGGGTCTGGTTGACCGCGTCGTCAACGAACCCGTGGGCGGCGCCCATCGCGACCCGCGCGTCATGGCGCGCTTGCTGCGCCGCGCATTGGCCGATGCCCTGCGCCAACTGCAAGGCATGACGCCCGAACAGCTCGTAGAGCAGCGTGTGCAACGCCTGCTGTCCTACGGCGCTTATACGGAAGTGCGCGCGTAGCCCTGGCAAAGGCGCCGGCTGGTACGCCGGCGCCACGGCCGCGCTGCCCGCGCTCCAAATCATGAATGCGCACCCCACGCCCGACACGCCCGACCAGGCCGAGTCGGGCGTGTCGCATTGCGCGTCCGCAGCGCCGTCGGTGTCGACGGAAAAGGGGGCGGCGCCATCCGCTGCGTCTTCGGTGTCGACAGCCGGGCAGACGGTGTTGCCGGCCACGGCGTCGGTGTCGGCCGCAGGGCGACCGGCGTCAACGGTTGCGCTGCCGACATCGCCGGCGCTGACGGTGGCGTTGCGAGACGCCTTGCAGGCGCTGCCCGCCCGTCCCGCACGGCTTGCTGTCGCGTTGAGCGGGGGCGCCGACTCGGCCATGCTCGCCGTGCACGCGGCGGCCGTTGCGCATGATCTTGGCATCGGCCTGTCGCTATTGCACGTGCATCACGGCTTGCAGGACGCGGCCGATGAATGGGGCAGGCAAGTCCATGCGCTGGGCGCATTGCTGGGCCTGCCGGTGCAGGAAGCGCGCGTGCAGGTCGAGCAAGCGGCGGGCAAGGGCATCGAGGCCGCCGCGCGCGATGCCCGCTATGCCGCGCTGGCGCGGTTGGCACAGGCAGAAGGCGCGACTCACGTATTGCTGGCGCATCACCGCAACGATCAGGCGGAAACCGTTTTGCTGCGGCTGCTGCGCGGCACCGGCCTGCTGGGCATGGCCGCGATGTCACCGGTCTCGCAACGCGACCGCATCACCTATGTGCGCCCCTGGCTTGCGCAGGACCGCGCGACGATCCTGCTGGCCGCCGACGCCGTGCGGCACGCGTGCGGCTGGCAACCCGTACAAGACCCCACCAACGCCGATCCCCGCTACACCCGCGCCGCCGTGCGCGAACTGCTGGCGCCCGTGCTGGACAAGCGCTGGCCCGGCTGGCGTGCCATCGTGGCGCGGCATGCCGCGCACATGGCCGAAGCGGCGCAGATCCTGGATGAAGTCGCGCGCGAAGATTTTGCCCGTCTGGACCCCGGCCCCGACGGCGCCAGCTTTTCACTGAAGGCGTGGCGCGAATTGTCCCCGCCGCGCCAGTCGCAGGTGCTGCGCTTCTGGTTGCAACAAAACGGTGCGCGCATGCCCACGGACGCGCGCCTGCGCGACCTGCTGCGCCAGCTACGTGAACTGCACAGCCTGGGGCACGACCGTCAACTGCGGGTGCGGCAACCCGGCCACGTCGTGCGCTGCCATCGCGGGCGCGTGTGGATCGAAGCGCAGGAATAAATCCCGGTTTCTGGGAAGAATCCACGGAAAAATAGCCGCGCAATGAACATAAATTTCCTCAAACTGAGCAAATTTTTACCGCCGCGCTAGAATATATGGTTTTGCCCGTCACCACTTTGCGGCGGGTTTCCAGCCAGAGTACGAGATGTCCCTGATCGTTCATAAATATGGCGGTACTTCGATGGGCTCGGTCGAGCGCATTCGGAACGTGGCGCGTCGCGTCGCGAAGTGGCACGCCGCCGGCCACCAGGTTGTTGTAGTGCCGTCGGCAATGGCGGGCGAAACGAATCGCCTGCTGGGTCTGGCGCGCGAAATTTCGCCGCAGCCCGATAGCCGCGAACTCGATATGATCGCCGCCACCGGCGAGCAGGCCAGCAGCGGTTTGCTGGCCATTGCGTTGCAGGCCGAAGGCGTGCCGGCGCGCAGTTATGCGGGTTGGCAAGTGCCCGTGCGCACGGATTCGTCCTTCACCAAGGCGCGCATCAGCTCGATCGACGACGCCCGCATCCGCGGCGACCTCGACGCAGGCCGCGTGGTGATCGTGACCGGCTTCCAGGGCATCGACCCCGAAGGCCACATCACGACGCTGGGCCGTGGTGGTTCGGATACCTCGGCCGTGGCCGTGGCCGCCGCCATCAAGGCCGACGAATGCCTGATCTACACCGACGTGGACGGCGTCTACACGACCGATCCGCGCGTGGTGCCTGAAGCGCGCCGTATGGCCGTCGTTTCCTTCGAGGAAATGCTGGAAATGGCCTCGCTGGGCTCCAAGGTGCTGCAAATCCGCTCGGTGGAATTCGCCGGCAAATACCGTGTTCCGGTCCGGGTCCTGTCCTCGCTGACCGACCCGCTCATTCCGCTCGACGAAGAAATGGTCTCGGGCACGCTGATTACTTTTGAGGAAGACGAAAAAATGGAAGCCGCCGTTGTCTCCGGCATCGCCTTCAGCCGCGACGAAGCCAAAATCACCTTGCTGGCGGTGCCCGACAAACCGGGTATCGCTTTCTCCATCCTGGGCCCTGTCGCTGCCGCCAACATCGATGTCGACATGATCGTGCAGAACCAGTCCGTGGCTGGCACGACCGACTTCTCGTTCACCGTGAATCGCAACGAATTCGCGCGTGCCGTCGACCTGCTCAAGCGCGAAGTCATCCCCGCCGTGGGCGCGCGTGAACTGTCCACCGACGAGAAGGTCGCCAAGGTCTCCATCGTCGGCATCGGCATGCGTTCGCACGTGGGCGTGGCCAGCCTGATGTTCCAGACGCTTTCGCAAGAAGGCATCAACATCCAGATGATCAGCACCAGCGAAATCAAGACGTCGGTCATCATCGACGACAAGTACATGGAATTGGGCGTGCGCGCGCTGCACAAGGCCTTTGGCCTGGACCAGGCGCCCGCCGCCAAGGAATAAAGGCAGCGGATCGGCACGTTTTTTTTGATTGATGGCCCCGTTTGCGGGCAAGCATCAAAAAATTCGTGCTAGAATCTCGTTCTCTTTTCGGAGACGTGCCCGAGAGGCTGAAGGGGCTCCCCTGCTAAGGGAGTATGTGGCTAAAAACTGCATCGTGGGTTCGAATCCCACCGTCTCCGCCAGATCTTCGGCGCTGGTCCTAAACAACCAGCGCTGAATTAAAAAACCCGCAATCGCGAAATCGATTGCGGGTTTTTTTCATTGGCGCGTGTCGTTCGTGGGGGTATTGGTCGTCGGCGCTTTTTTCATCAGCGTTTTTTCATCAGCGCGTTTTGCATTCCAGCGCGGATAGCAAACCGTGCGCCTGCTCCACGACATCCGCATCGTTCGGCCTGAACGGCATCGGCAACGCTTGCGACAGGCGCTGGTATTGCGCGTGGCTGCTGCGGGCGTAGGCGGGGTCGTAATGGCGGTCGATGAGCTCGCGCGCCAGATCGATGCGGCGGCCGTCGTCCACCATCTGCTGCCAGCCCTGGATTACTTCGCGGCTGTGCAGGCCCAGCATGCGTTGCAGCTGGGCTTTCAACCATTCCGGGTTTTCGAATAGCTGCGCGTAGTCCTGTTGAAGGAACGCGGCGCGGTCTTCGCGCGTGGACGCCACGTTGACGCATACGCCTTCATGCATGGCTCGCAGCAAGGCGGGCGGCAACTCGACGGCGCCTATCTTGCGGCTCTCGGCTTCAACGAACACGGGTTGTGATGCGTCCAGCGCGCGAAGGCGTGCGGCAAGCAGCGTGTCGAAGTGCTTTTGCGAAGGCTGCGCCACGCCGGGCAGGGCGCCCAGCAACGAGCCCCGGTGCGAGGCCAGTTGTTCCAGGTCCAGCGTCTGCGCGCCGGCTTGCGCCAGTGCGTTCAGCAAGCGCGTCTTGCCGCTGCCGGTGGGGCCGACCAGCACCACGCACTGCAAGGCCGCCGGCAAGGTCGCCAGCGCTTGCAGCGTGGCACTGCGATAGCTTTTGTAGCCGCCGTCCAGCTGCCGCGCGCGCCAGCCGATCATGTTGAACATCAGCGTCATGGAGCCGGACCGCTTGCCGCCGCGCCAGCAATAGATCAGCGGGCGCCAGCCTTGCGGCCGGTCGGCGAAGCGCGTTTCCAGATGCTGGGCGATGTTGCGGGCGACCAGCGCGGCGCCCAGTCGGGACGCTTCGAACGGCGACGCCTGGCGGTACAGCGTGCCGACCTGTACGCGTTCTTCATTACTGAGCACGGGCGCGTTGATAGCGCCCGGGATGTGATCGTCGGCGTATTCAAGCGGCGAGCGTACGTCGATGATTTCATCGAAGTCGTGCAGCTTGTCCAGACTTACCAGCAGGTGTTTCACGATGACGGCCAAGAGATAAGGGGGCAATGGAAGCGGCCACTAGGATAGTGCTTTCTGGCGGCGTGGGTTCACGATTGCGATGGCAATGGCTGCCGTATCCGACCCGCGCCGCCATGCGATATTCCAACGCCCCGACTTGCACGTTTTCTGAAACAACGCTATTATTCAAGGCTTGCTTTTTGACGCGCCCGTAGCTCAGCTGGATAGAGTACCTGGCTACGAACCAGGGGGTCGTAGGTTCGAATCCTGCCGGGCGCACCAAGTTTTCTAGAGTGGTTTTTTTTGTAGGGTGGTTTGTAGAACGTAGCGGATTCGTTTCGCGAAATTCGGCAAAAGAACTTGCGAAAAAAACTTCAAAAAAAACTCAAAAAAAACTTAGGAAAAAAGGCAAAAGCAGTAAAAATGGTGAAATTGTTCTGATATAATTTCGCCTCTTTGTCGGAGCGCCCGTAGCTCAGCTGGATAGAGTACCTGGCTACGAACCAGGGGGTCGTAGGTTCGAATCCTGCCGGGCGCACCAAGTTTCACGTCACACTGAAACGCCGAACAAAGAAAATGGAAAGGCCTTTGATCATTGATCGAAGGCCTTTTTGTTTTGCGCGGACGCTTCTTTGTTTTCGTCTTCAAAGCCCCAGTTCCCAACGCTTGCCCAATCGTCGCCCAGCAGTTCGGCCGGGTGCATCGTGCGGTCGGAACCGTTGCCGCATTTCATGGCGTCGGATGCGCAGTATTGATCGCAGCCCCAGCAGACCCGTTCGGGGCGCTTGGGATGCATCGGAAATTTCTTAGCCATGCTGTGCCTCATCAGGGAATCGCTGTCGCGCAGATGCTCGCGGCCTGCCATGGCAGGCGGCTGAAATTTCAGCGTACTGCGCGGCCCGCACCGCGTTCCTTGACTTGAAGCAAACGATGATGAAGCCCAGGGCATGAAGCAAACGTGATGAAGCAAACGTGATGAAGCAAACGTGATGAAGCAAAGGTGATGAAGCAAAGGTGATGAAGCAAAGGTGATGAAGCCGACAAGGGCGCAGCCGTGCCTGACACCAAGTGCATTTTCCCGCACCGATTTGCACGATGTGGTTTTTCCATGTTATAAACACGCCTCTTTCGGGGCGCCCGTAGCTCAGCTGGATAGAGTACCTGGCTACGAACCAGGGGGTCGTAGGTTCGAATCCTGCCGGGCGCACCAACCTATATCGAACACGTGATGGCAATGCGCTAAGCAACGCAATCGCGGTTCCGCCAAAGCGCAACAGCGCGTAGGCCTTGCAAGAAAACGAAGCGGCTTGATGGTCATCCATCAAGCCGCTTTTGTTTTGTCCGGGGCGGATCGTCAGACCCGTATCGTCAGACCCGCATCACCAGACCCGCATCACCATACCCGTATCACCCGGCCCGTCTGCGCGCCTTCCACGCTGCGGCGATAGGCCAGGGCCACCCGCGATGCGGGCGCCGCTTCAAAGCCCGGAAAATACGGCCCGTAGGCCTGCATGGATTCCTGCAACACCGTCGGGCTGACCGCGTTGATCCGCAACCCTTGCAGTTCTACCGCCGCGCCGCGCACGAAGCCGTCGATGGCCGAGTTCACCGCCGATGCGTTCGCGCCATACCGGATCGGTTCGTCACTGACGATCCCGCTGGTCAGCGTGATGGACCCGCCCGCGTTCAGGTAGTGTTGCCCGATCAGCGCCACATCCACCTGACCCAGCAGCTTGTTGTGCAGCCCGATCTTGAACTGTTCGGCCGTCATCTCGGCCAGCGGGCCGAAGTGCATCGCGCCGGTGGTCGAGACAATGGCGTCGACCTTGCCCACGCGTTCGAACAGGTTGCGGATGCTGTCGCTGCGCGTGATGTCCACTTGGTACTGGCCACTGGTGTTGCCCACGGCGATGATGTCGTGGCGTTGGCCGAGTTCTTCGGCAACCGCGCGGCCGATGGTGCCGGTTGCGCCGATCAGGATTATTTTCATGGAAGCCTCCGGGCCGTGCCCGTTGTTTGGTTAGCATTTGCGAAGCGCTGGCGCCGCGCCAGTGCATAGAGGCATTCTCGCTTTTCGCTATCCGTGGAAAAATCCGCACATGGTGCAAACACTTCACACTCCGGGTGCGTAATTCATGGATCGCTTGCTCAGCATGGAAGTCTTCGTGGCGGTCGTTGAGTTGGGCAGCCTGACCGCGGCGGCGGCGCGGCACGAGATGTCGGCGGCCATGGCGGCCAAGCACGTCAAGGCGCTGGAATCGCGATTGGGCCTGCGCCTGTTGAACCGCACCACGCGCCGACAAAGCCTGACCGAAGCCGGCCAAGCCTATTACGCGCGCAGCAAGACCATTCTGGAAGACATCCGCGACGCGGAGCAGGGCGCCGAGGCCTTGCGGCTGACGCCGCGCGGGCATCTGCGCATTACGTCCACGGTGACCTTCGGTTCGCTGGCGTTGACGCCGGCCATTGCCGACTATCTGTCCGTCTATCCCGACGTGAGCGTCGAGCTGGTGCTCAGCGACATGGTGGAAGACATTGTGGCCGCCCGCTACGACGTGGCGGTACGTATCGGCGAGCCGGCCGATTCTGGATTGATCGCGCGCACAATAGGCCGCTACCAAATGGTGATCTGCGCCGCGCCCGCGTACCTTGAACGCTATGGCACGCCCACCACGCCAGACGACCTGATGCAGCATCAATGCCTGGATTTTTCGTACTGGAGCCGCCGCACGGGCTGGCAGCTGTCGGGAGACGACGGCAGCCAGGCCGGCTACCCCACCGGCCGCTTCGTGTCGAACAACGGGCAGGCGCTGCGTCAGGCCGCGCTGGCGGGCTTTGGCGTGGTGTTGCAGCCCGAGCTGTTGCTGCGTGAGGATATGCACGCCGGCCGGCTGGTGCCGATCCTGCAACCGTATTGGCCCGCCGCACGGCCCATTACGCTGCTGTACCAGAAGGACAGGCAGGCGCTGCCCAAGCTGACCACCTTTGTGGACTTTCTGGTCGAACGCTACACACGATAGTGGCCGGCGCCCAAGGCAAGGCGCCTGTTGTCAGCGTTTTGCCGGCCTCTTACCGGCCTCTTACCGGCCTCGTCGCCGGTCCACCGCGGTCAACGAAATACCGTTCTTGATCATCCGATACGCCTGGCCCCCCAGCCACGTGACCTGCTCGCCGGAACTTGTGCGGCAGATGCAGTGCGTCTTGGGATCGAAGCGCGAGGTACCCAGCGCGGAATATGCCTCCATGTCCGCAACGAAGCGTTCGATGCGATACAGGGTGCCGTCGGGAGATGTGACAAGCACATCGGTCAATCGTCTTGCGGTGCCGAGCATACTCAGTACCTCCAGGGGCCGTCGGTGTTGCGGCGGCAAAGCCTTGTGGACGCTTCTGCGTGTAGCGACGCGTGCGCGTGTGGCGCGTTTGCGGCACTACCGAAGGCGGCCTCCAAACAAAGAATCATCAAGCTGGTCGGGTGACACGCCCAGCGCCTCGGAGATGCGGTCCAGCACGATCTGCCGTGGGCGTGGCCGTGGCCGTTCCAGTTCAATGTATATGGAATGATCAACGCCAAGGCGGGCAGCCATATCAGCGGTAGTGATATTGAGGTGCTCGCGCCACGCGCGTATCAGACTCCAATCGTTGCCGGTTTTTAAGTTGACGACAGCTAGTGGTAGGGGGTTGTGTCCGGCGGTCAGTCTGTGGTGCGGGCCTGCCGGGTCGGGGTCGAGCACATTGCGCTTGGCGGCACCGCTTTTGCGGGGTTCGCCACGAGGCGTTGTGACATCGGGTTCTGCGGTGAATATAGCGCCGCCGTTGATTTGCCGATACTGATCATTGCCGATCCAGGAGATTGCCTCGCCGTTATCGAGCATGCACTCGCAATCCAGGTGGTAATTGCTGGGAACGCTCTCAAGTTTGGCAATGGTTTCCGTGGTCGTGGCGTGGCGCACCACACGATGCAATGCGCCGTCGGATGAACGCACGAACACGTCGGGAAGTCTCCAGGAAAATGGGATGATGATCTCCACGGTCAAAGCCACTTTTGCCACTGTAGCCCGGTGACAAAACGGTGAGATTTGGGGTTTCCCCTCGGCTGTTGTGGCTAGTTCGTTTCTACTCGATCTTCGACGTAAAGATCTTCACAAATGTTCACGGTGCGTGATCGCCCTTTAACCCTTCATCGCGTTGATCGAAGGCGGCCGCCAGCACGCGCGGCATGATGTCGGCGGCGGCGCCATGCAGATTGCAGTGCGCGTGCGCGTCCAGCGGTGTGGCGTTGGGATTGACCTGCACGACCGTGGCGCCGGCGGCCAGTGCGCGCTGCGGCAGTTCGGCGGCGGGATACACCAGCGCCGACGTGCCGATACTGAACAGCAGGTCGCATTGCTGCGCGGCATGCAACGCCGTGCTCCAGGCGTCCGACGGCAAGCTCTCGCCAAACCACACCACGCCGGGCCGCACGGGGGCGCCGCACTGTGTGCAGGCGGGCGGCGGAATGCGGCGGCCTTCGTCGGCGTTGCTGGCGGCGTGGGTGTCGGCGTGGGTGTCGGCGTAGGTGTCGGCATTGCTGCCAGCGCGGGTCTCAGCATGGGTCTCAGCATGGGCCTCGGCGTGCGTTCCGATTACCGAGCTAACCGTTGCCGGGCCGTCGTCGACAACGTGTGGGGCGCCGCATGCCGAGCAGCGTGGGGCGTGCAGGCTGCCGTGCAGATGCACCACTTTGGTGGCCCCCGCGCGCTCGTGCAGGTCGTCCACGTTCTGCGTGACGATCGTCAGCGCGGGCACGTGGCGTTGCAGCGCGGCGATGGCGTAGTGCGCGGCGTTTGGCGCGGCGCGCAGCACTTGCGCCCGGCGCCACTCGTACCAGCCCCACACGATGTCAGGATGCTCGCGAAACGCTTGCGGCGTGGCAAGCGCCTGCGCGTCAAAGCGCGACCACAATCCGGTCAACGCATCGCGAAACGTCGCGATGCCGCTTTCCGCCGACACGCCGGCCCCCGTGAATACAACGACGCGCTGCGCGTTGCGCAATGCCTCGATCAGGGCAGACGGAATATCGTGATGCGTATTTTTCATTTCAAACCTTCAGGACAGTTCGATACGCTGCGCGCGGGGGCGCCTGCCTGTCAAGCTCGCCCTGTGATGTGCACCCGTGATGGGCACCCGAGATGGGACCCGCGATGTGCCCCGGCGATGTGCACCCGTAATGTGTACCCGTAATGTGCGCGTGCGCAAGCATCCCGAATGATGGATACTGCTTTTCTCATCTGGGATTTCCCCTCCCGCACTGGAGACCCGCAATGCCCGAATCCGCCGCCGGTCTGGACCGGCTTCGCCACTTTATCGCCACTGCCACCCGCCTGGCCGGCGCCGACTCCCTGGCGCAAACGCCCGCCCTGCAAGAGGCGTTTGCCGATCTGGTGCGCCATGATGACTGGCTGCCCGAGGCCTGTACCGCCCCGCATCCGCAGTATTACCAGCAATATCTGCTGCACTGCGACCCCTTGGAACGTTTTTCGCTGGTCAGCTTTGTGTGGGGCCCGGGCCAGTCCACGCCCGTGCACGACCATGAAGTGTGGGGCTATGTGGGCATGCTGCGTGGCGCTGAAATCAACCAACGCTACGTGCGCCACGCAGACGGCAGCATCGAAACCGCCGGCGAACCCACCACCCTGCGGCCCGGCGACATCGAACGGCTGGACCCCGCCCAGGGCGACATCCACCGCGTGTCGAACGCGTTCGCGGACCAGGTGTCGATCAGCGTGCACCTGTACGGCGGCAACATCGGCGCGGTGTCGCGCCATGTCTACGAGCCTCAGACGGGGCAGCCCAAGCCTTTCGTGTCCGGCTATTCCTCGGCCAACCTGCCGAACCTTTGGGACCGGTCTGCCGCCGTGCGCGCCACCATCCCGGGGTTGAAAGCCTGAGCGCGGCGGGTGTGACGCACGTTGTCCGGCGGCCGCTGCCCGTGCTATGTTCGCGTCCTAAATATTAGGAAATACAAAGATGGACAAGACGCTGCTCAAGGGCCTGATGGTATTGGAAGCGGTGACCGACGTGGACAATCCGCCGCGCACCATCGACGCCCTGGCCGCGCGGGTCGGGCTCACGCGCAGCAACACGCATCGCACGCTGCAAACGTTGATCCACGCCGGCTACGTCATCAAGGACGACGACGGCGGTGGCTACCGTGGCGCGGTGCGCCTGTTTGAATTGGCCGCGCGCCAGCTTGCCCAGCTGGATGTACGCAAGCTGGCCGCGCCGTTCATGCGCACGCTGGCGGACCAGACGGGCGAGACGGTGCATCTGTCGGTGCTGGACGGATTCGATGTGGTCTACGTGGACAAGATCGACAGCCCGCAACCGATACGCGCATATTCCATGGTGGGCGGCCGCGCGCCCGCCTATGCGGTGGCCACGGGCAAGGCGCTGCTGGCCTATCAGCCCGAAGGCTATGTCGAGCGCTATGCCGAGCAATTGGTGCGCCACACGCCGTCGACCATTGTTTCCATGCCCCTGCTGAAAGACGAACTGCGCAAGATCGCGCGCGCCGGCTATGCCGTGAACCGCGGCGAATGGCGCGAGGGCGTGGGCGGCCTGGCCGTGACCCTGTTCAACAGCCTGGACCAGGCGGTGGCGGCGGTGGGCATCTCCGGCCCGCTTGACCGCCTTAGCGCGGCCAGGATGAAGCAGCTGGCGCCGGATGTGTCGGCCTGTGCGCAGTCCATTTCGCAAGGGATGGGCTACCGGCGAGGTTATCTGGATCAGTAGCATCCGTGCGCGGCGACAGCGCCGTGGCGATGCGCACGGCCTGGTCGCACGCCAGCCGCGCATTCACATCCATGGACGTGGTCCAGAAATACGTGCCGCCGGCAAGGCTGCCCAATACCGACACCTGTTCCCACACCGCACCCTGCGCGTTCCTGACGCAGCCCGTGTCGAAGTCCAGCGCCAGTCCGCCAAACGGGTCCGACACCGCGTGGCCGTCGCGTAGCAAGCCGGCCACCAGCGCATCGTCGGTGCGCGCCACGTCCACCGAAAAACTGGTGGCGTTGATGAGGGCGTCGCTGCGATGCTCGGCGTTGCCGTCCGGCATGCTTAGCCGGGTATGGAACTGACCGGTGCCTGCGTCATGGCGGCTGTCCACGAAGCCCGCGCGCACTTGCAACTGACCCGTCTTGAACAGCGCTTGCAGCTTCAAGGCGTTGCGCATGGGGAAGGTGGCGCGGCGTGCCATCCACAGCGCGCGCCAGCGCGATTGAAAGCGGTGGCGTTCCGTGTCGGGCAGCAGGCGCCATATTTCGTCCACCGCTGCATTGGTGGCGGCGGCCACGGCCTGCCAGGGGCGCGCGGCTTGCGACGACCGGCGTATCTCGTCGTCCAGGGCGCGCACCGCGTCGGTGGCCAGGCCGAAGATCTCGTCGGCGTCCAACGCGCCGCCCATGGCCCGCACTTCATCTTGCAAAGCCTGCGCAATGACCTCTAGCGATAAGGCGCCGCCGTGCCGCCTGGCAAGCGCCACGGCGCCTTCACGGCTAAGGTGGCGCAGCGCCGTCGGGGGCTGGTTGTGCGGGCTGCGCACCGATGGCAACCGGCCATTGCGCGACACGCACAACAGCGGGCCGCGATGGCCTGCTTGCTGCAAGGCCGCCACCGCGTCCACCGCGCTGAGGCTGGTGCCGATGATGCAGACGGACGCATCGGGTGCGATCCGGGCCGCCAGATCAGCCACGGGGTAGGGGCTGTTGAAATAGCCCGGCGCGTCGTGCAGCGCGGGGAAGGCTTGCGACGGCAAGTTGCCATTGCACAGGACGGCATAACGGGCCACGCACGGGGGCGCACCGTCGGGCTCGACGTGCACCGTGCCGTCCGGCAGCGGCGACACGCGCCGCACGCGGCAGGGTACATGAGCCAGCGCGATGCCCAGTGCGTGCGCAAGGTCCCGACAGCGCGCGTAGACCGCGCGCAGATAGGCGCCGAACAGCGGGCGGGGAAGAAAGTCGGAGGGCTGAATATCGGTCACGCCATATCCACGCAGCCAGGCGGGGTCCTGCGCGCGCAGCCACTCGACAAAGTCCAGGCGATGATCCGCCCGCGCCGACATATTGCCTGCGGGGATGTTCAACAGATTGCTGGGCAGGTCTTCCTGATAGGCGCCGCCGGGGCCGGGCTCCGCTTGCGGTTCGAATAGCGACACGGTCAGCGATACGGATCGCGACGCCGCCAGCGGGCACGGCACGCCTTGCGCTTGCCATGACAACAGCAACTGATACAGGAAGCTGACGGCGACCGAGCCGCCGCCCACGATGGCGACGTCGACCGGCAGCGGCGTATCACCGCCCAGGCCCATCTCTGCCGCGCCCGGCTTCACGTGAGCGTCGCTCATTTGGCGGCCGACATGCGCACCACGTCGCCCCAGCGCGCCACCTCCTGCTTCAGCACACGGCTGGTGTCGGCGGGCGATGTGGCCACCGCATCGGCGCCCAGCTTCAACGCGGCCTGCTGCACCGAAGGCATCACGGCGGCTTTCTGCATGCCGGCCGACAGCTTGTCCACCACGTCGGGCGGCGTGCCGGCGGGCGCCAGCAAGGCGTAGGCGGTAGCCACGGAATAATCCTTCACGCCTTGTTCCATCAACGTGGGCAGGTCGGGCAGCGCGGTGGCGCGCTTGGCGGTGGTCACGCCCAGCAGGCGGATCTTGCCGCTGGCCACCTGGGGCAGCAGGGCGGGCAGGGTTTCGATAACCATGTCGATCTGGCCGCCCAGCAAGTCGGTAATGGCAGGGCCGCTGCCGCGATACGGCACATGCATCAAGCGCGTGCCCGTCACCACCTGGAACAGCTCGCCGGCCATGTGCTGCGAGGTGCCGGGGCCGGCCGAGCCAAACGTGATGGTGCCCGGCTTGCTCTTGGCCAGCGCGATCAGCTCCTGCACGTTGTTGGCGGGCACCTTGCTGTTGACGGCAACGGCCATCGGCATGCTGGTGGCCATGGAAACGCCGACGAAGGCGGTGGCGAAGTCGTAGCCCGGCTTGTCGGGCATGGCCGCGTGGATGGCGTGGCTGCCCACCGCGCCCATCAGCAGCGTGTAGCCGTCGGGGGCGGACTTGGCGACGTATTCCGCGCCGATCTCGCCGCCCGCGCCCGCCTTGTTTTCGACCACCACGCCTTGTCCCAGGAAGTCTCCCAGGTGCTGCGCATAGATGCGGGCCGCGGCATCGGTGGCGCCGCCCGGCGGAAAGGGCACGACCATGCGTACCGGTTTGGCCGGCCAGGTCTGGGCTGGGGCCGGGGCGGCCGCCAGGGCAAGTACCGCGCCCGCCAGGGCAATGCGCCATGTCTGCTTCATGAATGTCTCTCCTTGGTGTGATCAAACCGTCAGACGTGTACCGGCCCGTGTCGACCGTGCCCGGCACCGCTGCGACTCGTTTTTATAAATCCTAAAATATAGGACTCGTATTCCAAAAGATGGTTTACGTAGAATTCCACACGGTGATATGCTGGTCAACAATTAAGCGCAGCACCTAGGGATTGCACTAGGGAACATGCGGAAACCTGGCGCTTGGTATCGGGCGACAGGCATGATGCCATCGACGAAAGCCGCGCTCTTATATTATTTTTTGCATCCCAAATATTGAATTTTCATAATGAGAGGTCAGACATGACACCCAGTTCGGCACTGGCCGGCATCACCGTGCTTGAAATTTGCAACGTCGCGGCGGGACCCTTCTGCGGCATGTTGTTGGCGGATATGGGCGCCGACGTCATCAAGGTTGAAAACCCGGAGGGCGGCGACACGCTGCGCAGCTGGCCGCCCATTTCCAACGGCTATAGCGAGAACTTCGCGTCGCTGAACCGCAATAAAAAGTCGGTGACGCTGAACCTGAAAGACCCCGCCGACCTGGCACTGGCGCGCGAACTGGCGCAGACCGTTGACGTGCTGATCGAAAACAACCGGCCCGGCGTGATGGACCGTCTGGGGCTGGGCTATGCGCAGTTGCGCGAGGCCAATCCCAAGCTGGTGTATTGCTCGATCTCGGCCTACGGCCAATCGGGGCCGCGCTCGCAAGAAGGGGGGTTCGACCTGACCATCCAGGCCATGAGCGGCATCATGAGTGTGACGGGCGAAGCCGGCGGCGAACCCGTGAAATGCGGCGTGCCGGTGGCCGACTTTTCGGCCGGGCTGTACGGCGCGTTTGCGATTGCGTCGGCGTTGCGCGCGGCGCAGGCCAGCGGGCAGGGCACGCACATCGATGTGCCGATGCTGGGCGCCACGTTGGGCATCGCCGCGTTGCAGACGTCGGAATTTTTCGGCAGCGGTAAAGACCCCGTGAAGCTGGGCTCGGCCCATCCGCGCAACGCGCCGTATCAGGCGTTTCGTTGCAAGGCCGGTTATTTCGGCATGGCGGCCGGCAACCAGGCCTTGTGGAAAAGCGTATGCGCCACCGTGGGCCGCGACGACCTGCTGGCTGACCCGCGCTTTACCGACACCAGCGCGCGCGCCCGCCACCAGACGGACCTGCGCGAAATCCTGGAAGCCATCTTCGCCACCGAAGACGCACAGACCTGGTTGACGCGTTTTCGCGCGGCGGGCGTGCCGTGCGCGCCCATCAACACCTATTCCGAAGTGCTGGCCGACCCGCAGGTGGAACACATGGGCTGGGTGCAGCCCGTGGAATTGCCCAACGGCGTGCAGACGCGAACCTTCGGCCTGCCCGTGCGCTTTGATGGTCAGACCACGGCGCTGCGCCTGCGTCCGCCCGCGCTGGGCGAGCACAACGACGAAGTGCTGGGCGCGTTGCGTGCGGCCGGGAAAGGGGTGCCGGCATGAGCGGCGTGTTGCGTATCGACAAGCAGGGCGCGCGCCATGTGCTGACGCTGACGCGCGCTGAAAAAATGAATGCGCTGTCCGCCGAGCTGGTGGACGCGCTGATCGCCGCGCTGGACGAGGCCGAGGCGCAGGGCGCCAAGCTGATCGTGATCAAGGGCGAAGGCAAGAACTTCAGCGCCGGCTTTGACTTTGGCGACTGGCAGACGCAAAGCGAAGGCGACCTGCTGCTGCGCTTCGTGCGCATCGAGACCTTGCTGCAACGCCTGGCCGCGTCACCGTGCCTGACGGTGGCGCTGGCGCACGGCCGCAACTTTGGCGCGGGCGTGGATCTGTTCGGCGCATGCAAGTGGCGCATCAGCGCGCCCGACGCCACCTTCCGTATGCCGGGCCTGAAGTTCGGACTGGTGCTGGGCACGCGCCGCTTTGCCGCGCTGGTGGGCGCCGAACGCGCCCGCACCGTGTTGGAACAGGCGGCCACGTTCAACGCCGAAGAAGCGCTGCGCGATGGCTTTGCGACGCGCCTGGCTGTGGCCCAGGAGTGGGCCGACGTTGAACAGCAGGCGGCGGAAACGGCGGTCGCGCTGACCGACGCCAGCCGCATTCAGCTGTATGCCGCGCTGTCCCAGGAAACGCCCGACGCCGACCTGGCGCGCCTGGTGCGTTCTGCGGCGGCGCCCGGCTTGAAGGACCGCGTGGCGGCTTACCTGCAAGCGCGCTAAGGGCACAGGAACCTGCAAGGGAGAGGAAGACGATGGCTTCGGGATTCAACCAAAAGAACAAGCAGTGCACGGTGGCCGAGCTGGCCGCGCTGGTGCCCAATGGCGCGTCGATTGCGCTGGGCGGCAGCTTTCTGCATCGTGGCCCGTTCGCGTTCGTGCGCGAGCTGATCCGGCAAGGCAAGCGCGACCTGGAACTGGTCAAGCAATCGCCCGGGTATGACGTGGACATTCTGTGCCGCGCCGGCGTGCTGCGCCGCGTGCGCGCGGGCATCGTCGCCATGGAAGGCAATTTCGGCCTGGCGCCCTGGTATCGACGCGCGGTGGAACAGCGCCAGATCGAACTGGAGGAACACGCTTGCGCCAGCCTCACGGCGGGCTTGCGGGCGGCGGCGTTCGGCGTGCCGTTTCAACCCTGCGGCGGCCTGCATGGCAGCGGCCTGCCGGAATTGAACGGCTGGGCCTGCCTGGACGACCCTTACGGCAGCGATCAGAAAACGTATGTGGTGCCGGCGATTCGCCCCGACTTCGCGGTGATCCAGGCGTCCGAGGTGGACGCGCTGGGCAATGTGCGCGTGCACGGCACCGCGCATTGGGACCGCATCATGTCGCGCGCGGCGGGCAGCGTGCTGGTGGTGGCGGAAAAGCGTGTCGACAGCGCCGTGTTCGAAGCGCAACCCGAATCCACGCTGGTGCCGTACTTCATGGTGCAGGCCTACGCCGTGGCGCCGGGCAGTGCGTGGCCCGGGTCGTGCTGGCCCGACTACGCCATCGACTATCCGGCGGTGGAAGCCTACATGGACAAGAACAGCGATCTACAAGCGCATCTGGCCGCCGCGCCCGAAGCACAAGGGGGCAATCATGGCTGAACAGTGGTCGGGCTTTTCCTACATCGTGACGAACCTGGCGCGCTTCATCCGGCCAGATGAAATCACCTTCAGCGGCGTCAATTCCACCATGCCGATGCTGGCGTGCCTGCTGGCCAAGCGCGCCTATGACTGGGACTTCGTCT
Organism: Achromobacter sp. B7; assembly: GCF_003600685.1. Lineage (NCBI taxonomy): Bacteria > Pseudomonadati > Pseudomonadota > Betaproteobacteria > Burkholderiales > Alcaligenaceae > Achromobacter > Achromobacter sp. B7. The sequence goes on along the minus strand of NZ_CP032084.1, from coordinate 4,085,476 downwards.
ACATCAACGTGGCGGGTGGCGTGAACCCGCGCCCCTCGCACATTCCCATTTCCAGTTCCGACCCGGTGTTGGCAGAACACACCGCGTCGATCTTCTCGAACGAAGATTTCTACGACCTGTGCACGCGCGGCCGCATGGACCTGACCTTCCTGGGCGCGGCCCAGATTGACGGCGCGGGCTGCGCCAATAACTCCTGCATCGGCGACTGGCACGCGCCCAAGGTGCGCTTGCCGGGCGGCGGCGGGGGCGCGGTGATGCTGCCCACGGCCAAGCGCGCCTGCACCTGGCGCACGGAGCATTCGCGGCGCACCTTCGTGCCCAAGCTGGACTTCATGACATCGTGGGGCGGCTTTCATGGGGTGGTGACGCCCATCGCGGTGTTCATCAAGCGCGACGGGCGCCTGGCGCTGCAATCCTGGCATCCGGAATCCAGCCTGTCGGAAGTGCGCGAGCGCACCGGCTTTGAGTTCGATGCGAGCGGCGCGGCGCCGACTGAACCGCCGACCGAGCAAGAGGCTCGCGCGCTGCGCGAACTGGACGCCGACGGCCAGTTTGAACGCGACGCCGCCGTTGCGCTGCGCTAGGGAGGCCGCCATGACTCTTGCCGAACCGACGCTGGTCGCGGCGTTTGCGCGTGCCTGGCGCCAGCCGGAGTGGGCATCGCGCGCCGCCATCGTCACGGCTGACACGACGGTGACGTATGCCGACCTGCACCAGCGCGTGGCGCGCATCGCGGATGGCATCCGCGCGGCGGGCGTGGCGCCGGGCAGCTATGTCGCCATCGCCATGGAGCGGTCGCTGGAGCAGGTGCTGACCCTACTGGGCGTGATGGCGGCGGGGGCATGCCCCTGCCCGTTGGAACCCCGCTTGTCGGCCGAGGAAACGGCGCGCCGCGTCGCGGCGGTGGGCCTGACCTGGCTGCTGCACGACAAGCCCAATGCCGCGACGGCGGCGGCCAGCGGCCTGGCTCCGGCGCGGGTGCTGGAGGCGGCAAGCGTGGCAAGCGCGGCGAGCGTGGCCGACGTGGCGAACATGGCGAACATGGCGAACGCGGCGAACATGGCGGGCGGGGCAACTGTGGCGGACGTGCCGGACCCGGCAACTGTGGCCGACCTGGCGCGCCCGGCACATCCCGCGCGTCCGGACTACGCGTCGGCGCTCGGATGCGCCGAACAGATCTTGCCCGATGCACCCGGCCTGTTGCTGTTCACCTCCGGCAGCACCGGCCACCCCAAGGGCGTGTTGCTCAGCCATCGGGGCTTGGCCAACAATGCGCGCGGCGTGTTGGCGCATACCGGCCTGACGCCTGACGACCGCTTGCTGCACGTGATGCCGCTGCATCACACCAACGCCTTGAACAACCAGATCTTCGCGCCGTTGCTGGCGGGCGCCAGCGTGGCGTTGGCCGGCCGCTTTCGCGCCGACGACATGCCGGGCTTGCTGCGCACGTTCCGGCCCACGATCATCACGGGCGTGCCCACGATGTACGCGCGCATGCTGGAACTGGAGTTCGATGCCGCCAGCCTGGCCGGCCTGCGCTTTGCGCGCTGCGGATCGGCGCCGATCACCGAAGCGCTGCATCGGCGCATCGAAGCATTCCTGGGCTGCCCGCTGGTGGTGTCCTACGGGCTGTCAGAGGCCACCTGCACGTCCACGATGAACCCGCCCGACGCCCGCCGCGTGGGCTCGGTCGGCACCGTGCTGGCCGGCCAAAGCGTCACGCTGCGATTGCCGGACGGCGCCGAAGCCGCGCCCGGCGGCGAGGGCGAAATCTGCATCGCGGGCGACAGCCTGATGCTGGGCTACCTGGGCGTGGACAACGGCAACGATGGCGCGCCGGCGCTGTTGCGCACGGGCGACCTGGGGCGCTTCGACGACGCGGGCTACCTCAGCATCACGGGCCGCATCAAAGACGTCATCATTCGTGGCGGCGAAAACATTTCGCCCGCCCTGATTGAAGGCGTGGTGACGGGGCTGCCCTTTGTTGCCGCGTGCTGCGTCGTGGGCGCGCCGGACGATGACCTGGGCGAAGTGCCGGTGATCTTCGCGCAACCCCAGGCGGATGCCACGGCGGGCGCGCAGGAAGCCGCCGCGCTGCAAGCGGAAGTGCAGTCTCGGCTGGGGCGGATCTACGTGCCGCGCGACGTGTTCTGGGTCGAGCGGCTGCCGGAGAACGCCGTGGGCAAGGTGGACCGCAAGGCGCTGGCCGGCATGGTGTCACGCAAGCCCGAGCACGCGTGATCCCTCTGCTGCAAGCACGTTGACCCCAAGCGGCCCAGTGGCGCATCCACCGGGCCGCCCGCAAGATCCCGGGGCGCAAGGCGTCACGCCATCTGGCTGAGCGTCTTGCGAAAGCGCTTCAACGAAAAGGCAAACAACACACTGCCGATCAGCGCCAACGCCAGAAAGGGCTGCCAGACCACGCTTAGCCCCGCGCCGCGATACAGGATGGCCTGGCCCAGCTCCACGAAATGCGTGGTGGGTGCGGCCAGCATGATGTCCTGAACCAACTGCGGCATGCTTTCGCGCGGCGTTGTGCCGCCCGACAGCATCTGCAACGGCAGCAGCACCAGCACCAGCAGCATCCCGAACTGCGGCATGCTACGCGCCAGCGTCGCCATGAAGATGCCCATGGATGTGGTGGCAAACAGGTGCAGCGCCACGCCCGTCAGGAACAGCGCCACGGACCCTTCGATCGGTACGTGCAGCAGCCCCCGCACCACAAACGTCAGCGACAGGCCGGCGGCCACCAGCACCACCAGCCCCATGGACCAGACTTTGGCCACCATGATTTCCGTCGGCGTCACCGGCATGACCAGCAGGTGTTCGATCGTGCCATGTTCGCGCTCGCGGATGAGGGCCGCGCCGGTCAGGATGATGGACAGCATCGTGACGTTGTTGATGATCTCCATCAGGCTGCCGAACCAGGCTTGCGTCAGGTTGGGGTTAAAGCGCATCCGCACCGCCAGCTCTACCGGCAGTTCGGTGGGCTTGCGGTAGCGCCTGACAAATTCGTTGATTTCGTCGCTGACGATCTGCTGGATGTAGTTGCTGCCGGTGAAGGCCTGGCTCATCCGCGTGGCATCCACGTTCAGCTGGATCTGCGCGGGCTTGCCGGCCAGTACGTCGCGCTGGAAATTTGGCGGGATGTTCACCGAAAACGTGTAGCGCCCGTCGTCCATGCCGGCGTCGGCCTGGGCCGCCGTGACCATCCGCGGCGGCGTGAAATGCGGGGGATAGAACGCCGACGTGATGCGCGAGGACAGCGGCGAGACGTCTTCATCGACCACGGCGATGGCCGCGTTGTGCAGCGATTCCGGCACCGCGGTTGCCGCCGTGTAGATCATCAGGGTGAACGAGATGAAGATCAGCACCAGCATCATGGGATCGCGCGCCAGGCTCCACAGCTCTTTCACGCCCAGCCGGTAGATATTGGCGACATGTCGCGGCATGGTCAGGCCTCCTGCTTTTTCAGTAGCAGCACCGACGCGCCCAGGATCACGGGTATCGCCAGCAGCAGCGGCCAGAACGAGCCCTGCAAGCTGGCAAAGTCCAGCCCTTTGCTGAACACGCCACGGCTGATGGTCAGCATGTGGGTGGCCGGATAGACCTGCCCGATCAAACGGCCCACGCCTTCCAGCGACGACACCGGATTGAGCAGCCCGGCAAACTGCACCGCCGGCACCAGCGTGCCGATCATGGTGAAGAACAGCGCCGCGATCTGGCTGCGCGTGAAGGTCGAGGCCAGCAAGCCGATGGCAGTCGCCACCACGTTGTAGATCAGCGCGGCGGCCAGCAAGGTCGTGAAACTGCCGGTGATGGGCACGCCGAAAACGGTTACCGCCAGCAGCGTCATGAGCAGAAAGTTAAGCATCGCCAGCGCCACGTAAGGCAGCTGCTTGCCCAGCAGGAACTCCAGCCGTGTGACCGGCGTGACGTACAGGTTGATGATCGACCCCAGTTCTTTCTCGCGCACGACGGCCAGCGCCGTCAGCATGGCCGGCATCATCAGCAGCAACAGCGGGATCACGGCCGGCACCATGGCCGGAAGGCTGCGCACGTCCGGGTTGTAGCGAAAGCGCGTTTCGATGCTGATCTGCGGCGCGGCCGCGCTGCCCAGCCGTTCGCGCGCCTGTTGTTGCAGCCAGCCCTGGTGCATGCCCTGCACGTATCCCCGTATGGTCTCGGCGCGTTGCGGCATGGCGCCATCGATCCAGACGCCGATCTGCGCGTTGCGCCCGCGTTCGACATCGCGGGCGAAGCCCTGCGGGATCTCGATGGCCAGGGACAGCTCGCCGCTGCGCATGCGGGCATCCATGTCCTGGTAGCTGGCAATGGGCGGCTGCTCGATGAAGTAGCGCGAGCCCGACAGGTTCAAGGCGTAGTTCTGGCTCAGGCTGGTCTGGTCGCGGTCCATGACGCCATAGCGCAGGTCTTCCACGTCCAGGCTGATGCCAAAGCCGATGACGAACATCAGCAGCAGCGAGCCGGCCAGGGCCAGTGTGGCGCGCACCGGGTCGCGGCGAAGTTCCAGCGTCTCGCGCCACAGGTAGCTGATCATCCGTTGCAGGTTGAAGCCACGCTGCGTGGCAGCGCGCGTTTGGGGATGCGTGGTGGTGCTTTCCGGCGATGCACTCGTGTCTTGCGCCGGGCAGGCGGGCGCCGGTGTGTCGGTGGCTGGCGGGGTGGCTGGCGGGGCGGGCCGCGTGCCCGCACCGGCGTCGATCAGATAGGCGATGAAGGCCTCTTCCAGCGTCTTGGCGCCGCGCATCCGGATGATGTCGGCGGGCGAGGCACTGACCAGCACCTTGCCTGCGTGCATCAGCGACATCCGATCGCAGCGCTGGGCCTCGTTCATGAAGTGGGTGGAAATAAAGATCGTGACCCGGTCCTCGCGCGCCAGCGAAATCAGAAGGCGCCAGAAATTGTCGCGGGCCACGGGGTCCACGCCCGAGGTCGGCTCGTCCAGAATCAGCAGCTCGGGTTTGTGCACCATGGCCACCGCCAGAGACAGGCGCTGGCGCACGCCCATCGGCAGCTTCTCGGGCAACGCATCCAGCACGTCGGTCAGGTCGAAGCGCGCCACCATTTCGTTCATGCGGGCGGGGATATCGGCTTCGGGCACATGGAACAGCCGGGCGTGCAGCACCAGGTTCTGGCGCACGGTCAGTTCCCCGTATAACGAGAACGCTTGCGACATATAGCCGACCCGGCGCCGCGTATCGATGTTGCGCGGGTCGACCTCGGTGCCGAACAGCCAGGCCTGGCCTTCGCTGGCCGGCAACAGGCCCGTCAGCATCTTCATGGTGGTGGATTTGCCGCAGCCGTTCGATCCCAGGAACCCAAAGATCTCGCCTTGGCGGATGCGAAAGTTCACATGGTCCACAGCCACGAAATCGCCGAAGCGCATGGTCAGGTCGCGCGCCTCGATGGCGATGGGGGCGTTGTCGTCCAGCGCCAGTGGCGTGATCTGCACGGGCTTGTGGCCGCGCCGCTTGGCTTCGGGCAACAGGGCAATGAAGGCGGCCTCCAGCGAGTCGGCGCCGGTGCGTTGTTGCAGCTGGGCGGGCGTGCCGGTCGCCAGCACGCGGCCTTCGTCCATGGCGATAAGCCAGTCAAAACGCTGCGCCTCGTCCATGTAGGCGGTTGCCACGATGACGCTCATGCCGCGGCGTTCGCGGCGGATGTCGTTGATCAGGTCCCAGAACTGCGCGCGCGCCAGCGGGTCGACGCCGGTCGTCGGTTCGTCCAGGATCAGCAGGTCGGGGTCGTGGATCAGCGCGCAGCACAGGCCCAGCTTTTGCTTCATGCCGCCCGACAGCTTGCCGGCCGGCCGCGACAGGAACGCGGCCAGGCCGGTGCTGCGCGTCAGGCTATCGATACGGCGGCGGCGCTCGGCTTCGCCATGGCCGAACAAGCGCGCAAAAAATTGCAGGTTCTCTTCCACCGACAGCGTCGGGTACAGGTTCTTGCCCAGGCCCTGTGGCATGTAGGCGATGCGGGGGCAGACGGCGTCGCGATGACGCTTGCTGGCCATGTCGCCACCCAGCACGTTCACCGTGCCGGTCTGAACGGCGCGCGAGCCGGCGATAAGCGCCAGCAGGCTGGACTTGCCCACGCCGTCCGGGCCGATCAGGCCCACCATGCGGCCGGCGGGAATGTCCAGCGTGATGGCGTCCAGTGCAAGGGTCTTGCCGTAGCGCAGGCTCACGTCCGCCAGCGTGACCACCGCGCGGGTGGGCTCGGCGGCGGGGGCCGTCGTGGGCGTGTCCATCAGGGCACCTTGACTTCCAGGTTGGCGGGCCACGCGGCATCAGCGTCCAGCTTCAGCCAGGCAACACCGGGCACGCCGGTCTTGACCTGCTGCAAATGCTGTTGCAGCAGTTTGGGATCGATCTGCGCCTTGACGCGGAACATCAGCTTTTGCCGCTCGGAGGCCGTCTCCACGGTTTTAGGCGTGAACTGCGCGGTGCTGGCCACGAAGGATACCTTGGCCGGTATGACGTATTGCGGCGCGGCGTCCAGAATGATGCGCACGTCCTGGCCCAAGGCCACGCGGCCGGCCGCCCGCTCCGGCAGGAAGAACGTCATGTAGACGTCGGCCAGGTCCACCATGTTCAGCACCTTGCCGCCAGCGCCCAGTACTTCGCCGGGTTGGGCCACCAGGTACTGGACGCGGCCGGCGCGCGGCGCGCGCAGTTCGCTGTCGGTGATGTCGGCGTCGATACGCGCGATGGTGGCCAGCGCCGCGTTCACTGCCGACTGCGCGCCCACCTGCGCCGCGCGCGCTGCCTGGATGGCAGCCTGCGCGGCGTTCACTTGCGCGCGCGCGGCATTCACCGCCGCCTGGGCGCTGCGGACGCGGGCCCGGTCGTCGTCCAGTTCCTGGATGGACGAGGCGCCTTCCTTGGACAAGGTTTCCGATCGGGCCAAGCGTCGGCGGGCCGCGTCCAGCTCGCTTTCGCGTTGCACCACCACGGCTTCGGCGGCCAGCTTGTCGCTTTCGCGCTGGGCGATCTGCGCGCTGGCGCTGGCGGCGTTGTTGATGGCTTGCTGATGCTGGGCACGGGCTTCCTCGCGCTGGGCATTGAGCGTATCGATCTGCATGCGCGCCAACGCCTGGCCCGCGGTGACGAAGTCTCCTTCGGCCACCAGCACCTCTTGTACGCGGCCGGCCAGCTTGGTGGCGACGTCGATCTCCGTGGCTTCGATACGCCCGTTGCCGCTGATGAAGCCTTCTCCCGGGCCGTTGTCGGCCAGCATGCGCCAGCCGGTGTACGCGGCAACGGCCACGGCCAACACGAGCACGACGGGTATCAGTTTTCGGGTGGGCAGCTTCATGGTTTTTGTCCTGTTGTTATTGCGGGGCGGGCGCTTGAGTTGCCGCGCCGTCAGGGCCGGCTGCCGACACGCCCGCCTGCGTGCCGCCTCCCAGCGCGGCGTACAGGCCGACGCGCGCCGATAGCAGGGCGCGGCGCGTCTGCGCCAGCGCCTGCTGCGCGGCCAGCAGGTCGCGCTGCGCGTCCAGCACTTCCAGGTAGGGCGACGCGCCATGGTCGTAGCGCAGCTTGGCGAGCCTGGCGCGTTCGCTTTGCGCGGCCACGGTGGCGCGCAACACCTGCACCTGTTCGGCCAGCCAGCGGCGCGCGGCCAACGCGTCGGACACGTCCCTGAACGCGCTCTGGATGGTTTGTTCGTAGTTCGCGACGGCCTGGTCGCGGCGTATCTCGGCCAGGTCCAGGTTGGCGCTGCGCCGGCCGGCGTCAAAGATCGGCAGGTCCAGGCTGGGCGTAAAGGTCCAGGCGCCACTGCCGCCGCCGAACAGGCCGTTGAGTTCGGCGCTGGCGCTGCCGAAGGCGCCGGTCAACGTAATGCGGGGAAAGAAGGCGGCGCGCGCCGCGCCAATATTGGCGTTGGCCGCCCGCAGCTGATGTTCGGCCGCCACAATGTCGGGGCGCTGCGTCAAGAGGTCGGACGGCAGCCCGGCGGGCAGGTCGCGCATCACGGCCACATCGTTCAGGCCGGTGCGAGGCAGCGGCAGGTTCAGCGGCTTGCCCACCAGCAGTTCCAGCGCGTGCGCCTGCGTGGCGCGCGCCTGTTCCAGTTCGGCGCCCAGCGCGCGGGCCTGCTGCCACAGCGTTTCCACCTGGGTCAGGTCCAGCTTGGCGATGGCGCCGACTTCGTAGCGGCGGCGGAAGATGCGCAGGGATTCTTCGCGCGAGGCGATGGTCTGGCGGGTGAGCGCCAGCCGTTCGTCCAGTTCACGTAGCGACAGGTAGCTGTCCGCCACCTGCGCAATCAGGGACAAGGTGACGGCCCGCGCGGCGGCATCGGACGCCAGGTAGTTTTCCAGCGCGGCGTCTTTCAGGCTGCGCACGCGACCCCAGAAATCCAGCTCCCAGGTGGCCATGCCGACACCGGCCTGGTACTGGTTGGCCACCACGGGCCGACCCGTCAGGTTCAGGTCCGCCGGCGTGCGCGAACGGGTGCCCGTGGCCTGCACGCCCAAGGTCGGAAACTGGTCCGACCGCTGGATGCCGTACAGCGCGCGCGCTTCTTCCACGCGCAGCAGGGCCTGGCGCAGGTCGCGGTTGTTGGTCAGCGCTTCGTCGATCAGGCCTTGCAGAACCGGGTCCGAAAAATAGCTGCGCCAGCCCACGCGGGCGGCGTTCAACTCTGCATTCGGTTCATTGGATGGCGGGGTGGCCCAGGTGGCGGCCACTGGCAGGGCGGGGCGTTGGTAGGGCGGGGCCATGGACACGCAACCCTGCGCCAGCAGCACGGCCAGGGCGGCCGGCGCCAGGCGGGCAGCGTTCCATGCCGAAACCGGACGGCGAGTCATGTGTCGTTCTCCATCGCGTCAATGGAAGCCTTACGTCCGACGGCGGTAACCGTGGCGTCTTCACGGAGTCTATTTTGCCCGGCGCGTAGCGGCGAATCCTTGATCGACATCAAGCTAGCGACTGACTGGTCGGTTTTTAATAAGGCCGCAGGACGGCGTGCGACGTCTACGCCGCGCGTCATTTCGCAAGGAGCCACGAATGCGTACGCAACGCCAGCGTCTGCCTCCCACGGTGCGGACGGGGCAGATTCTGGATGCCGCGCTACAGGAATTCTCGGCGGCGGGTTACGAGGGGGCGCGCATGGAAGACATCGCGCTGCGGGCCGGTTTGTCCAAGGGCGGCCTGTACGCCCATTTTTCCAGCAAGGAACAGGTCTTTCGCGCGCTGCTGGAACGTCACCTGACCCCGGCCCGCCTGGACGCGCGCGCCATCGTCGAGGCCTCGGCGTCGGTCCGGCAATTGGCGGAACGCCTGGTGGACCATCTTTACGCCAGCCTGGCCAACCCGGCCATGATCGTCACCATGCGGCTGCTCCTGGCCGAAAGCGCGCGAGTACCGCATCTGGCGCGGCGTTGGCGGCAAGAGACGGCCGACGCCCATCTGGCCGATATCGCCAGCTTGCTGGCCTTGGCGCGTGAGCGCGGCTTGTGTGAAGGGGGCGTGGCGGCGCGGCACCCCGAGCTGTTGCTATCGCCGGTGGTGCACGCCATCGTCATGGCGATCCTGGCAAGCGCGGACGAGCCCTTCGATCTGGCGGCGCGGCGCGACGCGCACATGGCGCTGATTTGCGGGTTGCTGTAGGGCGAGGTCAGGCCTGGCCGCGCAGCCGGGCCAGCTCGGCCGAAAGCTCGGCAACCAGCGCCTGCGCACGCGCCAGGGGATCGTGCGGCGATGTGGCGTCTTGCGGGGGCCGGGGCACGGGCCTGAAGGCGACGTCGGCCGCCTCGGCCGGGTCGGCCAGGTTCGCTACGCTGGCCGAGTGGGCCGATTCGGCCGGCTCAGCCCGTTCCGCCGGCGCATCCTGCAAACGCGGATGCACGCTTTCGTGGCCCATGCTGACGTCCACGTCGAACACCAGCTGCTCGGCGCGATGCCAGGTGGTGAACCACTCCAGGGGACGATCATGCTGATCCATGCCCTGGCCCTGCAACATCAGCAGCGGCGTGCCGGTCTGGGTGTGCAGCAGTTTGGCGAGCTTGGCGTCGGCGGCCACGGCGCGGATCTGGTTGCGGCCCGCGCCGGGTCGCAGGCCGAAGCGCCGCGTCAACACGCCATGCAAGGAAGCGTCGGCCAGATCGTCGGCGCGCAGCCCGGGCACGGCGTCAGCCGGCAGCCACGTACGCACATACGCCAGCGGCGCGTCGGCCACATGACGCAAGCGTTCCAGCATCAGTAATTGCGTGGTGCCAAAAAACGCCGCCACGTCGGCGGGCGGTTCGGCCCGCGCGAACGCCAGCACGCGCGTCTGCAAGGCCACGCCGGACTGCGCGAATTGTTCGTACAGCCCGGTGGACCGCTGCACCAGCCGGCGATGTTCCTGCGGCGCGGCAACCGTTGCCGGGCGCCCGCTTTCGCGTTGGATCAAGCCTTCGGTGGCTAGCGCGGCCAGCGCCTGGCGGACCACGCTGCGCGCCACGCCAAAGCGTACGCACAGCGCGGCTTCGCTGGGCAGCACGGCGCCCGCCGCCAGCTTGTTCGTCCGGATAAAGCCCCGCAGCAAGGCCGCCACCTGGGCGTGCAGCGGGGTATCGCCAGAGCGATCAAGAACGGGCAGTGCGTCGTGCGTGGCGGGCGCCATGGAAATCAACCTCCGGTTTGTGCCCGCGCAGTTTCCCATACATGCGTCCAGCCCGGGGCCAGGTGCGCGGCGCGCTCGGCGGCCAGGATCAGGCTGTCTTCGCGCGCGATGCCCTTGCCGGCGATGTCGAACGCGGTGCCGTGGTCCACGGACACGCGCACGACGGGCAGGCCGACGGTGATGTTGACGCCGTCATCGCCATACACGGCCTTGAACGGCGCGTGCCCTTGGTCGTGATAGCAGGCAATCACGAACTGCCACTTGCCGCGAACGGCTTGCGGGAACAGGGCGTCGGCGGGGATCGGGCCGGCGGCCAGGATGCCGGCCGCGTTGGCTTCGGCCACGGCCGGGGCCAGGATGTCGGCGTCTTCGCTGCCGAAGATGCCGTTTTCACCGGCGTGCGGGTTCAGGCCCGACACGGCCACCGGCTGGTCGCCACGGCCCAGCGCCTTGGCGAACGAGCCCGCCAGACGCAGCACGGCGCGCATGCGCGTGGGCGTCAGATCGTCGATGGCCTGGCGCAGCGATACGTGCGTGGTGGCGTGGAAAATGTAGAGGTCGCCGGCCGACAGCACCAGCGAGAACGTCTTGACGCCGAACTCGTGCGCCAGCAGTTCGGTGTGGCCGGGCCACTTGTGGCCGGCGGCGTGCATCGCGGCCTTGTTCAGCGGCGCGGTGACGATGCCGTCGACTTCGCCGGCGCGCGCCAGGGCGCAGGCCGTGGTCACGAAACGCACCGAACCGTCGCCCGCGTCGGCGCTGATTTCGCCCAACTTGACGTGGGCCAGCGACGGGCCGGCTTGCAGCACTTCGATGGTGCCGGGGGCATTGGTACAGTCGGCCGCGCGGTCCAGCTTGCGCACGATGGCGGGGTCGCCGCCCAGGCCGCGCACCGCGTTGACCATCACGTCCACATCGCCCACCACCAGCAGGCGGGCCTTTTGGCGCAGTTCGTCATGGCCCATCAGCATCTTGGCCGTGATTTCCGGCCCGATGCCGGCCACGTCGCCCAGGGTGACGGCCAACAGCGGCAGCTTGTTTGATTGAGGTTGTGTCATCGCTTGAATCTCCTGTCGCGGATCGCGCGCACGGCGCGAACCAGTACGTCTTCGGTGCCAAAGCCGCCGGCCTTGGTCACCACGGGCAGGCCCGCGGCCATGCCCCCGGTCAGCGTGCCAAGAGGCACGCCGCCCATGACTTCATCCACCAGCGCGATGCCGCGCGCGGCCAGCGCCACCAGCACGCTGCGCGCGCCGTCGCCACCCGTGGCGACCACGCCCGCCGCGCGGGATGCCGTGATCAATTGCGCCGCCAGGCTGCCCAGCCGTTCGGCGACTTTCTCGGAATCCAGGCCGTCCAGCTGCCCTTCGGGCGCCAGCAGCAGTACGGTGCCGGCGTCGGCCGGCGCCTTGGCGTGGGCCTGCAACAGCGGCTGCGTCCAGGCCTGCCAGGCGGCGTCGTCGGCCAGTTGTTGCAGCGAGGGCGTCCAGGTGTCGGCGCCCGACGCCTTCAGTGCAGCGGCTTGCGCGCGTGCGGCGCTGTGCTGCGACGTGACCACGACGACGACGGGCGCCGTCTGGTCCGCACCGGCCCACACGCGAGCCAGCGGCACGGCCAGGCCGCCCGCGCCCACGGGCAGGGCGTGTTCGCCCAGCAAGCCGATGGCGCGCGCCAGGCGCTCCAGGTCGGCGTCCGTGGCGGCATCCACCACCACGGTGTGGCCCGCTTCGCGAATGCGCGCGGCCAGCGCTTCCGGCGTGTCGCCGTCTTGCACCGCGACGTGGGCGCAACCCAGCAACGTGGGGATATGGCTTTCGGTGACGGGCGTGACCGGGTCCGTCGCGGCGGACGTTTCCGTGACGGGCTTGCCGTTCACCCTCAGCACGCCTTGTTCAACGGTGCGGCCGGTGGCGGGAAAGGCGGGGCAGATCACCGCCACCGTGTCCGGGCCCCAGGCCAGGCGGGCCGCGTCGATCTCGGCCTGGAAGGCGCCGCGCAAGGTGGAGTCCACCTTCTTGTACAGGCGCGACACGCCGGCCGCGCGCAGCTGGCGCACGTTCTGGTCGATGACGCGGGCGGCCTCGGCGGCGGGCAGGGCGCGGCTGTTGGTCGTGACCGCCAGCACTTCGACGCCGGCCGTGGCCGGGCCGGACAGCGCTTCCTCGGCGCCGCCGATGGACAGGTGCGTGCTCCAGCCGGCGCGCACGAACTGCACGGCGGTGTCGCCCGAGCCGGTCAGGTCATCGGCAACGATGGCGATGGTGGGGGTCAAAGCGCCTCTCCGCGCGCCTCGCCCAACGTCGGCGTGGCGCGGCTTGCGTCCGCGTCCTCGGACTTTAGTTCACCGGCGCGCTTCAGGAAGTACGACGCCAGGATCGGAGCCAGGATGGAACTGATCAGCACGCAGGCGGCCACTTGCGCGGTGGCAGTGGACACGTATTGCTGGAAGTTGGGATCGGCGGCGGCCACCACGGCGGGCGTGGCGATGGCGTTGCCGGCGGTGGTGCCGGCGGCAAAGCCCAGGCCGCTCTTGCCGCCACGGCGCAGGATCAAGCGGTAGCCCAGGTAGACCAGGCCGCCGGTAATCGGGCTGATGATCAGGCCCAGGATCAGGCCGCTGATGCCGCCGCTGACGACCGCGCCCAGGTTGATGCCGGTGCCCAGCGCAAAGGCGAAGAACGGGATGACGATGTTGGGCACGGGCTTGAGCACGTCGCGCCACTTCGGGTCCAGGTTGCCGACCACGACACCCAGCAGGAACGGCACCAGCGCCGCCACCAGGGCAATCATGGGAATGTCGGCCAGGCCCGAGGCGCCCAGGAACAGCAGGCTGAAGAAGGGGCCGTCATTGACGGCGCTGGCAACGTAGGCGCCACGGTCGCGCGCATCGCCGTACTGGCCGGTGTAGGCCAGCCACAGGCCGCCGTTGCTGTTGTCGAACGCGGCCAGCAAGGCCAGGATCGACACGCCCAGCACGCCGTCCAGGCCGACGTAGCTGCCCAGGATGATGATGAGCGTGGCGGGCACCAGCGTCTTCATCAGCAGGATGGTGCCGGCCGTGGCCAGGATGGGGCCGCCGGTGCGGGCGTTGACCTGCGTGCCGGTCGCGAAGATCAGCAGGGCGATCAGCGGCAGGGCGCTGTTCTTGAAGAGGGCGGTGGTGAAGCCGCCGATGGCCAGCGCATCAGGGGCAAAGGTGCCGATCAGGGAACCCAGGATGAGCGGCACAAGCATCAATCCACCAGGGATTTTCTGCATGGTGCCAAAAAAAGGCGAACGGGAAGAGGCAGCGGTCGACACTTGCGTAAGTCTCCAGGACGGTTCTGGTGGATTGCAGACGTTCGTTGACGCGTCTGTCAGTGGGGGTTGAAAAACCGCTAGTGTACACCTGTACGTACTGCCTGTACGTACAGGTTTTGCAGCTGGCTCGGGTTTTTCAGGATTTCCGTCCTGGAGGGTTTAGCGCAAATGCCGGCGTCGCGACGAGCCTTGCGTCAGAAGCGGTACGCCCCGCTCAACATTACCGTGCGGCGGGCGCCGTAGAAGCAGTCGCCACGGTCCAGGCAAACCACTTCATAGGTGCGGTCGGCAATGTTGTTGACATTCAAGGCATAGCGCCACGGGCCGTTGTCGTAGCTGACCATCGCGTCGAACAAGGTGACGGCGGGCGTTTCGGGCGCGCCGCCATCGCGGAAGGCCGTCAGGTAGCGCACGCCCGCGCCCACCGCGAAGCCGGGCTGGCCGGCCAGCGCAAAGCGGTACTTGCCCCACAAGGACGCCATGTGCTTGGGCAGGGCTTCCAGTTGCGGGTCGACATCGGTGTAGAGGTAGTTGGCGATGACGTCGACATTCTTGGTGACGCGGCCGCGCAATTCCAATTCCACGCCGCGCGTGCGCGTCTTGCCGGCCTGGAGCTGGTTGTTGGGGTTGTCGGGGTCATTGGTTTGACGGTTCTTTTCGCGCAGGTCGTAGGCCGCGGCGGTGAACTCGATGTCGGCGTCCTTGGGCATGTATTTGATGCCGGCCTCGACCTGCTTGCCGCGCAGCGGCTTGTAGCGTTCGTTGTAGAAGTTGGAGCCGGCAATGGGCGTGAACGATTCGCTGTAGCTCAGGTAGGGCGACCAGCCGTTGTCGGCCGCGTACATCAGGCCGAAGCGCTTGGTGGTGGCGTAGTCGGTTTCCTTGTCTTGGCCTTCGATGCGATTGTCGGCGCGGTCGCGGCGGATGCCCGCCAGGAAGATCCAGTTCTGGTCGAACTTGATCTGGTCCTGCGCGTAAAAGCCCAGCTGCTGCTGCTTTTGCTTGGGCGTGTCGGACAGTTCATATTCCGGCCGGTTGCCGTAGATGGGGTGATACAGGTTCAGCGGCGCGCCCAGGCCGGAGGCCGTCTGGCTGGTCTCGCGGTAGTGCGAATAGTCCATGCCGAAGATAACGGTGTGCTCGGTGCGGCCCCAGTTCAGCTTGCCCTCGATATTCTGGTCGGCCAGCAGCGTGCGCATGCGCGGCTTGTTGACGTAGAAGTAACGGTCGGTGGTGGTCTGTTCCGCGTCGATATAGGAATCGCCACGGCGTGCGCCGTACACGTTCGGGTACAGCGATTGGTAATCAACGCGGCTGACGGTGTTGCGGAAATTCTGGCGGAATTTCCACGTGTCGTTGAACTGGTGTTCAAACAGCCAGCCCACGCTGAATTGCTCGGTGTCGTAAGCGTCAAAGCCCGGCTCGCTGACGAAGCGGCGCGTCGGGATGCGGCCGTTGGGGTTTTCTTGCACCGACCCGCTCCAGGGCAGGAACGATTGCGTCGTGCCCGCCTTGTCCTTCTGCCACAACGCCTGCAAGGTCAACGACGTGGCGGCGCTGGGTCGCCAGGTCAGCGACGGCGCCAGCATCAGGCGGTCGTCGGGCGCATGTTGCACCTGGGTGTCGCTGTCGCGCCCCACGCCCACCACGCGATACAGCCATTGGCCGTCTTCCGTGACCGGGCCGGTCAGGTCGGCCTGGATTTCGCGGCGGCCGTGATTGCCCACCACCACGCCGATTTCGCGCTGGGCATCGGCTTGCGGGCGCTTGCTGACCAAGTTGACCAGGCCCCCGGTGCTGCCTTGTCCGTACAGCATGGACGACGGGCCGCGCAGCACTTCCACGCGCTCCAGGCCGTAGACCTCGGTGCGCGGGTTGTTGGAGTTGAAGAACTGGCGCAGCCCGTCCAGGTATTGCGCGGGCTCGGTGCCGCGTATGCGCACATAGTCGCCGCGGTTGTCCACGCCGTACGCATTGGGCCGCACGCCCGCGGCGTAGTTCATGGTGTCCTGCACGTTCAGCGCGCCCTGGTCCACGATCTGGTCCCGCGGAATGACGGTGATGGCCTGCGGCGTTTCGGACAGCGGCGTGTCGGTCTTGGTGCCCGTGGCGCTGCGCGTGGCGACGTAGCCGTCCACGGGGCCGGTCGCGGTTTCGCCCATGCCGGTGACCTGCACGGCAGGCAGGACGGTGGTGGCTTCGGTGGCCGGATTGGTGGTTTGCGCCTGCGCGGTGGCGCCCAGGCAGGCGGCCAGCGCGGCGGCGGGCAATAGCGTCTGCGGCCGCGCCAGGCGGGCGGCACGAAGTGTATGGCGTTTCAAGAGTCGTCCCCTACGGCGCTGCGGCCGCTGATTACATACAGGAATAGCAACGATAACTATTATTAATTGCGTTGCGGCCACGCGCCAAGACGCATGGGCGATCCCAGATGTAAAAAAAACCTGCAAGGGTGGGCGGCGGCGCTTGGCTGCCGGCAATAAATACCTTGCGTTTCAGAGGCTTGGCGGGACGCCAGGCAGGCCCCGCCATTGAAGAGAAGAAGGCGCCGTCCTGTTGGCCCCAAGCGACACCGGACGCGTCATGCGTACTGCGCGCGCCGCGTGCCGCCTTCGCGGCGGCTGGCCTTGTCGGCCACGATATTGTCTTGCCCCATTTGCCGGCCGCGCTGTTCGATGCGGCCCAGAAAGTCGCGCAGCTGCGCCACCTCGCTATCGCTCAGGTCTTGCACCAGCAGTGCATTCAGCCGCGACACTTCGGGCAGCAGCGCCTGGTATCGCGCCAGCCCCTCGGCCGTGGCCTCGACCCGCACGACCCGGCGGTCGGCGCTGTCGTGCAAACGCCGCAACCAACCTTTTTCACACAGCGCGCCCAAGGTGCGCGACGTGCGCGCCAAGTCCAGCTTGGCGGCGGCGGCAAGCTCGGCGGAATTCATGATGCCGCCTTCAATAGCGCAGGCCAGAATGCGCCACTCGCGTCGCGTGATGCCAAAGCGCCCTTCGCACAGGCGCACGAAGACGGGGTTCGATTGCGACCATGCCTGATACAGCCGGTACATCAGCATGTCGGCCAATTGCGGCGGTGCGGGGGTGGGGCGGGTTGGCATGGCGTCTCCTCCTTGCCGCAGCGCGTGCCGCGTCGGCGCGTTGCGCTGCATATCGTTATGGAAAGTCCTGGATTAGATCAAGCAATGGACCCGTTGCTACAGTCAATCTGCTTATTTCGGTATACGGCCAGGCAGAAAGAAACATAACCGACGGCGGGCCACTGTCGACAGGAGAACACCATGCGTAAATGGATGACGGGCGCGGCCTTGGGTGCCGCGTTGGCGGGGGCCGCGTCGCTGGCCTGTGCGCAGCAGGCGCCGCTGGATGGCGCGTTGACCATCGTGGTGGGCTACCCGCCCGGCGGAAGTTCCGACCGCATTGCGCGGCTGGTGGCCGACCGCCTGAAAGACCGCGTGGGCGTGCCCGTCGTCGTGGAAAACAAGACGGGCGCCGGGGGGCGCATCGCGGCCCAAGGCCTGCATGCCGCGCCTGCCACGCAGAACGTGTTGATGCTGGCCAACCCGGCCGTGATGGTGGTGGCGCCGCTGGTCTACGCCCAGCCCGGCTACGACGCCCAGCGCGATTTCAAGCCCGTGTCCCTGGTCAGCGAATATAAGTTCGCGCTGGCCGTGCCCGCGTCCTCGCCCATCCAGGACGTCGCCGCGCTACGTCTGTGGCTGCGCGCCAATCCCAAGCAATTCACCGTGGGCGTGCCCGCCACCGGCAGCTTGCCGCATTTCTTTGCATTGATGCTGGGCCGTGAAATCGGCCAGGAGCCCGAGGTGGTTGGCTATCGGGGGTCGGCGCCGCTGATCTCGGAACTGATCGGCGGCATCCTGCCGCAAGGCATCGACACGCTGGACACCTTGTTGCCGCAGCATCGCGCCGGCAAGATCCGCATCCTGGCGACCTCCGGTGAAACGCGTGACGCCGATCTGAAAGAGGTGCCCACCTTTCGCGAAGGCGGTGTGAACCTGGCGGCCGACGGCTGGAACGCGTTCTTCGCGCCGGCCGCGATGCCCGAGGCGAAGGTCAAGCGGCTGGGCGCCGACATTGCCGCCATCCTGCGCGAGCCCGCCATGCAGCAAGCGGTGCGCGCCGTGTTCCTGGAGCCGGTGTCGCGGGACGCATCCGACACCGCCAAAGCGTTGGCCGCCTACCGCCAGCAATGGGAGCCGGTCGTGCGCGACTCCGGCTTCACGGCCACGCAATAAGGGGCGGCGATGCGTACCGTGCAAAACGTGTTGTTCATCATGGCGGATCAGCTGCGCGCCGATCACCTGGGCTGCTACGGCCATCCCTATCTGCAAACGTCAAACCTGGACGCCCTGGCCAGGCGCGGCGTGCGCTTTGATCGCGCCTTCGTCAATTCCGGCGTGTGTGGCCCGTCGCGCATGAGCTACTACACGGGCCGCTATCCGTCGCGGCATGGCGCGACGTGGAACCGCGTGCCCTTGTCCGTCAACGAGATCACGCTGGGTGAATACCTGGCCGGGCAGGGGCGCGACCTGGCGCTGGCGGGCAAGACGCACATCATTCCCGACAAGGCCGGCATGGAACGGCTAAGCATCGATGGCGCCTCCGAGCTGGGGGTGCTGCTGGCGCGCGGCGGCTTCACCGAACTGGACCGCTACGACGGCCACCATCCGCCCGGCGACGAAAGCGGCTACCCGGCCTACCTGCGGCGCCAGGGCTACGACAGCGCCGACCCCTGGACGGACTTCGTCATTTCAGGCGTGGATGCCAACGGCCAGATCGCCAGCGGCTGGCACATGCGCAACGTGCATCTGCCCGCGCGCGTGGCCGAACCGCATTCCGAAACCGCCTACATGACGGACCAGGCGCTGGACTTCATGCAGCGGCGCGGCAGCCAGCCCTGGGTGCTGCACTTAAGCTACGTCAAGCCGCACTGGCCCTACATGGCGCCCGCGCCGTACCACCGGCGCTATACCGCCGACCAGTGCCTGCCGGTGCAACGCAACCGCGAAGAACTGCGCGACGCGCACCCCGTCGTTGCGGCGTATCGCCAGCAAGAAGAAAGCATCAGTTTTTCCACCGACGAATGCGTGCGCGTGGTGCGGCCCGCGTACCAGGGGTTGATCCAGCAGCTGGACGACCACCTGGGCCGACTGTTCGACTACATGGAAGGCGCGGGCCTGATGAAGAACACGCTGATCGTGTTCACCGCCGATCATGGCGACTTCCTGGGCGACCACTGGCTGGGCGAAAAGGAATTGTTCTACGACACCGTGCAACGCGTGCCGTTCATCGTGATGGACCCATCGGCGGCGGCCGACGCCACGCGCGGGCAGGCGCTGGATGACATGGTGGAAAGCGTGGATCTTGTGCCGACCGTGCTGCGCGCGCTGGGCACGCCAGGCCCCGCGCACCGGCTGGAAGGCCGCGAACTGCAAACGCTGCTGCATGGCCGCGACGCCGCCACGCCGTGGCGCGACTGCGTGTTTTCTGAACTTGACTACAGCTTTCGCCACGCGCGCATCCTGCGTGGCAAGACGCCGCAGAACGCCCGGGCGTGGTCGGTGCGCACGGACCGCTGGCGCTATGTGTACTGGCTGGACGAGCCCGAGCAACTGTACGACCTGCATGCTGACCCTGGCGAATTCCAGGACCTGGGTACAAGCAGCGAGCACGCCGCCGTCCGCCTGGAACTGCGTCAGCGCCTGTTGGACTGGATGCTGCGCGGCAAGCGCCGCACCACCCTGAGCGACGAGGCCGTGGAAAAGGCCACCAACGCGCACAAGCGGGCGGGGGTGTTTTTCGGGCAGTGGTAAGGGGCGGGCGCCGTTGCGCGGTAAGCGGCGGGAAGGCGTCGCGCACCGAGGGGCGGGCCGCCGTCGCGCACTAAGGGGCGGGCCGCCGTCTCGCACTAAGGGGCGGGGCGCGTCTTGCACTAAGGGGCGGGGCGCCGTCGCGCACCGCCAGGTCGCCGCGATTGGGCGTGCCCCCTCAGGCGTGCCCCGCGCTTTGCGTTTGCGTCGGCGCGGCGGTCTCGGGTTTCAGTTCCCGCCGCAGGATCTTGCCCACGTTCGAGCGCGGCAGGTCATCGCGAAATTCCACATAGCGCGGCACCTTGTAGCCGGTCAGCTGCGTGCGGCAATGCGCAATCAGCGTGTCGGCGTCCAGGCCCGGATCCTTGCGGATCACGAACAGCTTGACCGCTTCGCCCGACCGTTCATCCGGCACGCCCACGGCCGCCACCTCGCGCACGCCCGGATGCAACGCGGCGGCGTCCTCGACTTCGTTCGGGTACACGTTAAAGCCCGACACCAGGATCATGTCTTTCTTGCGGTCGATCAGGAACACGTAGCCGTCGTCATCGACGTAGCCGATGTCGCCGGTGCGCAGAAAGCCGTCCGGGTACATCACCAGCGCCGTTTCGTCGGGGCGATTCCAATAGCCCTGCGTGACCTGTGGCCCGCGCACGCAGATTTCGCCGGGTTCCCCTACGCCCAGTTCTTCGCCTTCGTCGTTGCGGATCGAAATCTCGGTGGACGGCACGGGCAGGCCGATGGACCCGGTGAACGTCGTGACGTCCAGCGGGTTGACCGTGACGGCGGGCGACGTCTCGGTCAGCCCATAGGCCTGCGCCAGCGACTTGCCTGTGACGGCGCGCCAGCGGTCCGCCACGGCGCGTTGCACCGCCATGCCGCCGCCCATCGTCAGGCGCAGGCGAGAAAAATCCAGCTTGGCGAAATCGGGATGATTCAGCAGCGCGTTGAACAAGGTATTGACGCCGGTAAACGCCGAAAACGGCACCTTGCCCATCTCTTTGATCAGGCCGGGGATGTCGCGCGGGTTGATGATCAGCAGGTTGCTGGCGCCGATTTTCATGAACGTCAGGCAGTTCGCCGTCAGCGCAAAGATGTGATACAGCGGCAAGGCCGTCACGACGCATTCCTCGCCATCAGTGACCAGCGGCTTGATCCAGGCGTGGGCCTGGCTGACATTGGCCACCAGGTTGCCGTGCGACAGCATTGCTGCCTTGGCTACGCCCGTCGTGCCGCCCGTGTATTGCAGGCAGGCCAGGTCACGCTGGTCCAGCTGCACGTCGGTAAACGGCTGGGCGCGGCCGGCAAGCAGCGCGTCGGCCAGGCGCACATGCCCGGGCAGGGACCACGCCGGCACCATGCGCTTGACGTGGCGGATCGCGAGGTCCACCAAGCGCCCTTTGACCGGCCCCAGCATCTGGCCGATGGAGGTGACCAGCACGTGTTCCACCGCGCTGTTGGGTAACGCCTTTTGCACCGTGGCCGCGAAGTTGTCGGCCACCACGATGGCGCGCGCGCCAGAATCCACCAGCTGGTGTTCCAGCTCATGCGGGGTGTAGAGCGGGTTGCAATTGACCACGACGCAGCCCGCGCGCAAGGCGCCGAACAGGCACACGGGGTATTGCAGCAGGTTGGGCATCATGAGCGCGACACGGTCGCCACGGCCCAGGCCTTGCGCGTGCAGCCACGCGGCGAAGTCGCGCGTCAGTGCGTCCAGCTGGGCGTAGCTGATGGATTTTCCCATGCTGATGTACGCGGTTTTATCCGCGTAGCGGCGGCAGCTGTCTCGCACGATCGAGACCAGCGTGGTGACGCCGTCCATGTCGATTCGTGCGGGGACGCCGGCGGGGTAGCTCTTGTGCCAGATAGGTTCCATCTTTGAGGATTTCCGCC
Organism: Achromobacter sp. B7; assembly: GCF_003600685.1. Lineage (NCBI taxonomy): Bacteria > Pseudomonadati > Pseudomonadota > Betaproteobacteria > Burkholderiales > Alcaligenaceae > Achromobacter > Achromobacter sp. B7. The sequence continues at coordinate 4,063,809 of NZ_CP032084.1, read as the reverse complement.
TAGTTGCCCAACAGGGCTTTTTTCAGGGAGGCCTGCGCCGGCTTCTCGCCCAGCCACACGCGCAGCAGCGCGCGCGCGAAGTCGGGGCTGTCGATGCGGCCGCGTTGCTTGCCGTTATGTGACCCGGTCACGCCACGGGCATCGAAATCCAGGTCGACCACATCGCCTTCCTTGAGGGCGCCGATGTCGGCGATCATGCCGGCCAACTGGTCGGCCGGCGCTTTCATGGCGGCCAGCTCTGCCTTGGGCGTATTGTCGCGCAGGCCTTCCTGCAAGGCCTCGTCCAGGCTTTTGCTGTCTACGTCGCGCAGCAATTGCAGACGGATGCGGCGCGGCTCGGTGCTGTTGATCAGCGCCGCCGCGTCGTGGCTTTTCGTGGTGACGTACAGCGACGCCACGTACACCTTCACCACGATTTTCGTGCGCACGCCGGCGCCGTTGAGCACCAGCGCATGGCTGCCCGCGGACAGCTGCTCCGGCACGCGCCTGCCCGCCACGTCGAGGTCGGCGGCAAAGGCCGGCGCACCCACCAGGCCGGCCGCCAGCGTGCCGGCCAGAACGCCTGCCTGAAGTCGGCTCAGGGCGGTGGATCGCCCTCCAGGGATACGTTGCATGTGTCTCCTCCTGTGGTCTTTCGCTTGTAGAACTTCTTGTCGGCGATATAGATCGTGCGTTCCACGACGGCGTACACCACGCCGTCCTTGTCCTTCAATTCCACCGTGTACGTGCGGGTGGTTTCGTGGTCGCGCGCGAGGTCGGCGCGGATGTCCGCGATTTCCCCGGGCGGCAGCCGGAAGTCGACATACAGGGTCGTGTAGGCGGGCTTGCGAAAGCGGATCGAGGCGGCCTTGTCCCACACGATGTGATCCGGTCCCAATGCCGACATCAACATCGTCGGGTGGGCGCCGTCCGTTACCGCAAACAGCGACCCGCCGTACATGGACCCCACGATGTTGCGCGTGCGGCGAAGCAGCGGCAGCTTGATGCGGATGTGCAGGAAATCCGGCGACACAAACATCACACGGCCGCCGGTGGCGCGAAACGCCGGATGCAGGTTGAAGCCCACCCGCATCAGGCGCGCGCGCCATTGCGGCGACAGGCTTTTAAGCCAATAGGGCTTCAGGCTGGGCATGCCGGTCGATTCCGCAATGGGCCTACATCGCTTCAAACAGCCCGGCCGCGCCCATGCCGGTGCCGATGCACATGGTGACCAACCCGTACTTGCCGCCCGTGCGGCGCAGCCCGTGCGTGATGGTTGCCGTGCGGATCGCGCCGGTGGCGCCCAGCGGGTGGCCCAGCGCGATGGCGCCGCCCAGCGGGTTGACCTTGGCCGGGTCCAGCTTCAGTTCGCGAATCACGGCCAGCGATTGCGCGGCGAAGGCCTCGTTCAGCTCGATCCAGTCCAGCGCGTCCTGCGTGATGCCGGCGCGTTGCAGCACCTTGGGGATGGCGGCAACGGGGCCGATGCCCATCACTTCGGGCGGCACGCCGGCGACCGAGAAGCTGACGAAGCGCGCCAGCGGGCTCAGGTTGAATTCGCGCAGGATGCGGTCGGACACCAGCACTACGGCAGCCGCACCGTCGGACATCTGCGAGCTATTGCCCGCCGTGACGCTGCCGCGCGTCGAGAACACCGGGCGCAACCGCGCCAAGGCTTCGGCGCTGCTGTCCGGGCGCGGGCCTTCGTCCACCTCGACCAGCCTGCGCGCCACCCGCACCGCGCCGCTGGCGCCGTCGGGCAGATGCGATACCACTTCATAAGGCGTGGTCTCGGCGCGGAAATGGCCGGCCGCAATCGCCGCGCAGGCTTTCTGGTGCGAGGCCAGTGCGAAGGCGTCCTGGTCTTCGCGCGACACCTTCCAGCGTTCCGCGACCTTTTCGCCCGTCAGCCCCATGCCGAACGCCATGCCGATGTTCTCGTCATGGGCAAAGATCTCGGGGTTCATCGACACCTTGTTGCCCATGATCTGCGGCATTGCGCTCATGGATTCGGTGCCCGCGCCGATCATGATGTCGGCTTCGCCCATGCGGATGCGCGCGGCGGCGTCGGCCACCGCCTGCAAGCCGGACGCGCAGAAGCGGTTCACGGTGACGCCCGCGACGCTTTGCGGCAGGCCCGCCAGCAGCAAGCCGATGCGCGCCACGTTCATGCCTTGTTCGGCCTCGGGCATGGCGCAGCCGGCAATGACGTCTTCGATGCGCGCGGTGTCCAGCGACGGCACCTGCGCCAGCGCGCCGTTCAGCGCGGCGGCCAGCATGTCATCGGGCCGCGTGGTGATGTAGGCGCCGTTGCGCTTGCCTACCGGCAGGCGCGTGGCGGCGACGATGTAAGCGTCTTGAATCTGCTTGGTCATGATCGTTTCCTCAGTTGCGCAACGGCTTGCCGGTTTCGAGTGTGTGGCGGATGCGGGCCTGGGTTTCAGGCGTGCGCAACAGAGCCACGAACTCGCGGCGCTCGACCGCCAGCAGCCATTCTTCGTCCACCTTCGTGCCGGTCTCGACCTCGCCTCCGCACAGGGCCACGGCGGCGCTGCGCGCCACGCGGTAATCGTGCGCGCTGATCATGCCGCCTTCGCGCATGTTGACCAGCACCATCTCGAAGTTGGCGATGCCATTGCGTCCCGCGACGGGGATGTTCGACAGGCGTGGCGGCGGCGTGTAGCCCGCTTCGGCGGCGGCGCGGGCCTGGCCAATGGCCACGAACAGCAGCTCGTCGGGATGGAACAGCACCACGTCGTGCGCGCGGGCGAACCCGGCGTCGATGGCTTCCAGCGCGCTCTTGGCCACCTGCGCCATGGCGATGGTCTGGAAGACCGGTTGCAGGTACGGGAAGACTTCACCGGGCGTGGCGGTCTTGGCGGCAAGCGCCGCCGCACGGCCGGCGAATTCCTTGCTGCCGCCGCCGGCCGGGATCAACCCGACACCGGCTTCCACCAGGCCGATATAGCTTTCCAGCGCCAACACGCGGTGCGAGGCATGCATCAGGAATTCGCAGCCCCCGCCCAGCGCCATGCCCTGCACGGCGGCCACCGTGGGAATGCGGGCGTACTTGAACGATTGCGAGGCGCGTTGGAATTTCTCAACCATCGCTTCCAGCATGTCGAACTTGCCCTCGGCGCAAGCCTGCACCACCTGCTGCAAGTTGGCGCCCACGGCAAAGGGCGGTTCGTGCCAGATCACCAGGCCGTCGAAATCGCGTTCGGCGCGGGCGACGGCTTGCAGCACGCCTTCCAGCACTTCACCGCCCAGCGTGTGGTTCTTGGACGTGACGGACAGGATGGCGATGCCGGGGTCCACGTCCGGCAGGTTCCACAGGCGCACGCCTTCGTTGTCCCAGACGGTAACGCCACGGTCGTCGGGGCCTTCGCCAAACACGCGTTCGGGGAACAGCTGGCGGCGATACACCGGCAAGGACGAACGCGGATGCAGCTTGCCCGTGCGCGCGGAATACGAACCCTGCGGCGCGTGCACGCCCTGGCGGTCGGCTTCCTGCACCCAGGCGGGCAGGGGCGCGTTGCTCATGGCGCGGCCGGCGGCGATGTCGTCCGCCACGGCGGCGGCAATGGCCTGCCAGCCGGCGGCCTGCCAGGTTTCAAACGGGCCTTGCGACCAGCCGAACCCCCAGCGCATGGCCAGGTCCAGGTCGCGCGCGTTGTCGGCCACGTGTTCAAGCTGCACGGCGCTGTAGTGGAAGATGTCGCGGAACAGGCCCCACAGGAACTGCGCCTGCGGGTGGGTGCTGGCGCGCAGGGCGGCAAAGCGCTTGGCCGGGTCGCGTTCTTTCAACAGCGCGGCCACTTCGTCGGCCAGCTTGCCGGCGCTGGGCACATAGTCTTGCGCGTTCAGGTCCAGCACCAGGATGTCGCGGCCCTGTTTGCGGTAGACGCCGGCGCCGGTTTTCTGGCCCAGCGCGCCCTTTTGGATCAGCGCCGACAGCCAGTCGGGCAACGCGAAGTAGCGGTGCCAGGGGTCATCGGGCAGGTTCTTTTCCATGGTGCCGACCACGTGGGCCAGCGTATCCAGGCCCACCACGTCCGCCGTGCGGTAGGTGGCGCTTTTGGGCCGGCCGATCTTCGGGCCGGTCAACGCGTCGACTTCGTCAAAGCCCAGGCCCAGCCGCGCGGTGTGGTGCATGGCGGCCAGGATGGAAAACACGCCGATGCGGTTCGCCACGAAGTTGGGCGTGTCCAGTGCGCGGATCACGCCCTTGCCCAGCGTTGACGTCAGCCAGGTTTCCAGCTGGTCCAGCACGGCCGGCTGTGTATGCGACGTGGCAATGATCTCCACCAGCCGCATGTAGCGGGGCGGGTTGAAAAAATGGATGCCGCAGAAGCGCTCGCGCAGGCTTGCGGGCAGGGCGTTGGCCAGCGCGTCGATCGACAGGCCGGACGTGTTGGACGCGATGATGGCGTCGGGCGACACATGCGGAGCGATCCGCTCGTAGAGCGCCGTCTTCCAGTCCATGCGTTCGGCGATGGCCTCGATGACCAGGTCGCAGCCGCGCAGCGCATCCAGGTGGTCGTCGTAGTTCGCGGGAGTGATCAGGGCAAGGCGGGCCGCGCCGGCCAGCGGTGCGGGTTCCAGTTTTTTCAGTCCGGCCAGCGCCTTGTTGACGATGCCGTTGCGATCGCCTTCACGGGCGGCCAGATCGAACAGCGTGACGGGCACGCCGGCATTGGCCAGGTGGGCGGCAATCTGCGCGCCCATGACGCCGGCGCCCAGGACGGCAACGTGTTTGACGACGAACTTGCTCAAGGGGATTCTCCTGTGTAAAGCGGGCGGGCGGCGCGCGGCCGCCCACCCGCGCAAGGCTAGAAGCGGGACGACAGTTGCAGGCCCACGATGTGGCCGCTGCTGTCATAGGTGCCCGCCACGCGGCCCTTGGTCGCCTGGCTGCCGGACGTCGTGTCGATGTCCGTCTTGCGCAGGTACAGATAGGTGTAGCCCAGATCCAGCGTGGTGTTCTTGGTGGCCGCCCACTGCACGCCGGTCGAGAACCAGTAGCGGTCGTTATCGGGCAGGGAGGTGGGGCGGTCGGCCTTGTCATGCACCGGCGACTGGTCGTACGCCAGGCCGAACTTCCACTTCCAGTCGGGGGCGAACTTGTAGTTCGCGCCCAGTGCGACGCGCCAGGTGTCGCGGAAGTTCAGCGGCAGTTCGTCATCGCGCGCGCCGGGGCCGGAGTTGCGGATCTTCAGTTCGGGGATGCTGCTCCAGCCCGTCCAGGACACGTCGCCCAGCAGTTCCCAGCGCTCGTTCAACTGATGCGCGGCGCTCAGGATCAACGTGTCGGGCAGGTCCACCGAGGCCTTGGCGTCAAACGACACCGATTGCTTGGTGGGGCCGATGCTGGTGATGTCGGTGTCGCCCTTGGCGGTGTGCTTGATCTTCGAGCGGTACGACAGGCCGATGCGCGTGTCCTCGGTGGGTTGCAGCATGAAGCCCACGTTCCAGCCCCACGCGTCGCCCTTCAGGTTCAGGTCGGCGTCGCCGTTGGTGGCGACCGGCAGGCCCGCAATCGGCACCACCGTTTTCTTCTTGTAGTTGGCGTCGATGTGTTGCCAGTTCAGCCCGAAGCCCATCGAGAACTTTTCGTTGACCTTGTAGGCAATCGACGGGTTCACGTTGATTGTCTTGATCTCGAATTTGTTCGAATGGTATTGGCCGACCCAGCCGTCGTCGTATTCGGTCATCAGGCCGAACGGCGCGCCGACGCCCAGGCCGATGTACCACTGCTCGTTCAATTGCCAGGAGGCGTAGAGGTTGGGCACCACGCCCAGGTTGCCCGCATCGCCGCCGTTGCCGCCGGTGGGGGCCGACCCGTTCAGGCCCGAGCCGGGCAGGCCGGGAACGCTGGGATTACGGCTGTTGCCGTTGTCCTTGAACTTGAACGAGGGCTTGATCAAATTGACCCCGCCCGAAAAGTTCACGCCGGGCAGGTACGTCATGCCGGCCGGGTTGAAGTAAATGATGCTGGCGTTTTCCGGATTTGCCGCCGAGCCTGCGTAAGCGTTGCCCAGGCCACTGGCGTTCTGCTCTAAAAGCTGAAAGCCGGCGGCGTAGGACGTTGCGGACGCGCCCAGGCCGACCACAAGGGCCGACAAGGTGCTCAGGGACAATGAACGTCTGCGCATGGTACTGCCTCCTCGAGTTGGATGTATGTCTCTACTTGCACTGCCGGTCTGTTTGTGACCCCGGTCTATTCGGCGTTAGCCGGTTTGCTGCTGCGCCAGGCATGGCTGGCCTGGTAATGCAGGGGTCCGCCCGTGAAAGGCGCGAACCCCGTTCCAAAAATGACCCCGGCATCGGCCGAGTCGGCATCGGCGACCACGCCGGACTGCACGCGTTCCAGGGTGGCGTCCACCAAGGGCTGGATCAGGCGCTGCGCCAGCCCGGCGGGGGCGGCCGTGGTGGTGGTGCTGCTGCCGCTGCTGCTGCTGCTGCTGCTGCTGCTGCCGTGTCCGGCGGCGCCTTTGCCTTGCTTGACCGGTTTGCCGTCGCGCCACGTATAGAAGCCCTTGCCGCTTTTCTTGCCCAGGTCGCCGCGCGCCAGGCGTTCGGCCAGGCAGCGCGGCGGCTCGGCGCCACCGGCCAGTTGCTCGCCTGCCGCGCGCGCAATGTCCAGGCCGACGGTGTCGGCCAGTTCCAGCGGCCCCATCGGCATGCCGAATTCGACCATGGCGGCATCCACCGTTTCCGGCGCCATGCCGTCGTCCACGCTGCGCATGGCTTGCAGCATATAGGGCGCCAGCACGGCGTTGACGAGGAATCCCGGCGCGCTCTTGACGGGAAGCGCCAGTTTGTCGATCTGGCCCACGAATGCGCAGGCGCGCGCCGTGGCCTCGCCCGAATCGCCCTCGGCATGCACCACTTCCACCAGCGGCATCTTGGCCACGGGGTTGAAGAAGTGGATGCCCACCAGACGCTCGGGGCGAGCCAGCCCGCTGCGCAGCGTTTCCAGCGACAGGCTGGACGTGTTGGTGGCCAGCAGCGCGTCGGCCTGCATGCGCGGTTCCAGCGACGCGTACAACGCGCGCTTGGCCTCGGGTTGTTCGCTGATGGCTTCGATGATGATGTCGGCGCGCGGCACGCCGCCGCCGGTGGGATCGGGTATCAGGCGGTCCAGCGCGGCGCGAACCAGGCGCGGGTCTTTCAGGCGGCGCGCATACAGCGTGGCGGCACGTTCGATGGCCGGTGCGATGCGCGCGATGTCCTGGTCTTGCAGCGTCACCGTCAAGCCCTTGTACGCGCACCAGGCCGCGATGTCGCCGCCCATGGTGCCGGCGCCCACCACGTGCACATGGCGGGCCGGCGTGACGCCGGTCTGCTTGCCGTTGGCCTTCAGGCGCTCTTGCAGGCGGAACACGCGCAACAGGTTGCGCGCGGTGTCTGACGAAATGATCGCGTCGATCAGGTCAGGCGCCTGCAAGGCGTTGCCGCCGTGCTTTTCCCATAGCGTGACGATGGCGGGCGCGGCGGGGTAGTGGCCCAGCGGGTCCTTGGCGGTAATCTGCTTGCGTGCGCGGTTGGCGACCAGGGCCTTGAAGGGCCAGCGGTTGGCCCAGGCGCCGATACCACGCGCGCGGCGCGGCGGCTTTTTCGACAGCACCAACTGGCGCGCCGCAGCCTGTAGCAAACGCGGTGGCACGCGCGCGTCGGCCAGGCCCAGCGCGGCGGCGCGTCGCGCATCCGCGCCCCGGCCGGTCAGCATCATGTCCAGCGCGGCGGGCGCGCCGATCACCTGCGGCAAGCGCAGCATGCCGCCCCAGCCCGGGAAGATGCCCAGCATGACTTCGGGCAGCGCCAACGACGTGCCGGGCTGATCGGCGACCAGGCGGTAGCGGCACGCCAGCGCCAATTCAAGCCCGCCGCCCAGGCAGTGGCCCTGGATCAGGGCAAGGGTGGGGTAGCGCACGGCGGCCAGGCGGTTGAACAGGTTCCAACCACGTGCGATCAGGCCGCGCGCCTGTTCGGGCGTGTCCAGGCTGGCGAATTCGTTGACGTCGGCGCCCACGATGAAACCGGTGGCCTTGCCCGACTGAATGATCAGGCCGGCCGGCGGCGCGGCGTCCAGCGCGTCCAGCACCACGGCCAGTTCGGCCATCGTGTCGGCCGACAGCGCGTTCACGGCGCTGCCTGCGCGGTCGAACGTCAGGCGGGCCAGGCCGTCGGGGTCGCGGTCCAGGCGCCAGTGGGAAAGCGTGTCCATGGTCGTCATGGGCGGTCCTCGTCCAGGGTTTCAACCAGCATCGCGCCGCCTTGGCCGCCGCCGATGCAGATGGCGGCCATGCCGCGCTTGGCGCCACGGCGCTTCAACGCTTCAAGCAGATGCAGCACGATGCGCGCGCCGGACGCACCCACCGGGTGGCCGATGGCGATGGCGCCGCCGTCCACATTCAGCTTGGCCGGGTCCAGCGGCCCCCATGCTGGCGTACCGAAATGCGCTTGGCAATAGGCATCGTCGCGCCATGCCGCCAGGCACCCTAGCACCTGCGCGGCGAAGGCTTCGTTGATCTCCCACAAGTCCAGGTCATTCAAGCCCAGGCCATGGCGTTGCAGGATGGGCGTGGCCGCATGTACCGGCCCCAGGCCCATTTGCGCGGGGTCCAGGCCGGCCCACTGGCTGTCCACAATGCGGCCAAGGGGGCGCAGGTTCCACTTGGCCACCGCTTCTTCGGACGCCAACACCAGCATGGCGGCGCCGTCGGTCACCTGCGAACTATTGCCCGCCGTGATGTTGCCCCAGGGTTTGTCGAACACCGGCCGCAGCTTGGCCAGTTTTTCGGGCGTGGAATCCTCGCGCACGCCGTCATCGTCGGGGTAGAACTTGCCTTTGTTGTCGATCAGCGGCGTGATTTCATTGAGCGCACCGGCCGCGCGCGCGGCCAGGACGCGCTGGTGGCTGCCCGCCGCATAGGCGTCCATGGCGGCGCGGTCGATGCCGAAACGGGTGGCTACGTTTTCCGCCGTCTGGCCCATCGACAAGCCCACCACCGGGTCGGTCAACCCCTTTAGCAGCCCGATGACGGGCGCCAGGTTCTTCAGCCTGAAGCCGCGCAGCGCTGCCAGCTTGGCGCCGATGCCGCGCGCCGCGTACCAGCCGGACAGCCAGCGCACCATGTCGTCGGAAAACAGCAGCGGGGCACGGGACAAGGCGTCGGTGCCGCCCGCCAGCACCAGCTGCGACCGGCCGGTTTGAATATTGGCGATGCCGGAATCCAGGGCCTGCATGCCGGACGCGCAATTGCGCATCACGGTCCATCCGGGCACGTGGTTGCCGCAACCCACGCGCAGCGCAATCACGCGGCCGATGTTGACTTCATCCGGCGACGGCGCGGCGCAGCCGATGATGACTTCGTCCAGATCCGTGGGGGCATAGGGTTGGCGCAGCAGCAGGGCGCGGCCGGCTTGTACGGCCAGGTCCCCGGCCGAGAACGGGCCGGGGCCGGTGCGCGCTTTCAGGAAGGGCGTGCGAGTCCCGTCAATGACGTAAACCGGTTTGAATGCCATCGGTTTCCTCCGTCAGGCGACCTTGCGTTCGGCGGCGGGCCGGTCGGCCTGTGCCTTGCCCAGGTCAAAGGGGAAATCATCCACGTGCACCACGGTATCGCGCAAGCTGTTGCGGTGCTTGACCACGGCGTACTCTTCGGCGGTGATGCCACCGGCCGCGTAGGCGGCGTCGGCGATATCGCGCACGTTGGCTTGCGGGTTGCCTTGCAGGGCGCCGCGCTTTTCAAGTTCGCGGATCTTGGCTTCGATGGGCTCGGCGGCAAGCGTGGCCGCCAGCGCCAGTTCGATGGCGCCCACGGGCTCATCAGCGGTGGCGGGCAGGTGGCAGCCCGAGGTCAGGCGGTCGCGCGTGGCGCTGGGGCTGATCAACAGCCGCGCCACGTCCTGGCCCAGCGCGTCGGACGGCGGCGTCTGCGTGCGGCCCCACGGGAAGATCAGACGCGCCAAGGTCCAGGCCACGAAACGGTTGGGCGTGTTTGCCAGCACGCCGTCAAAGGCTTCCTGCAACTTGAACAGCGCGTCCTGGATGGACCAGTGCGCCAGCGGCGCATCGGCGGCCTGGCGGCCTTCGTCTTCAAAGCGCTTGAGCGTGGCGCTGATCAGGTACATCTGCGACAGCACGTCGCCCAAGCGCGCCGACAGGCGTTCGCGGCGTTTCAGGCTGCCGCCCAGCACAAGCATCATCGAGTCGGCCAGCAGCGCGAAGGCGGCGGAATACCGGCTAAGCAGCTGGTAGTAGCCCTTCATGTCGGGCGCCACGTCGGCGTTCACGGCAACAAAGCGCGCGCCGGTCAGCGCAGTGCCCAGGGTGCGCAACGTGTTCTTGGCCACAAAGCCCACGTGACCCCAGAACGCGCGATCAAAATCGTCCAGCCCTTGTTTGGCGTTGGGCGATTGCGCCGCCTGCATTTCCGCCAGCACGTAGGGATGGCAGCGAATCGCGCCTTGTCCGAAGATGATCAGGCTGCGCGTCAGGATGTTGGCGCCTTCAACAGTGATGCCGATGGGAATCTGCTGATACGCGCGGCCCAGGAAGTTGTTGGGGCCCAGGCAGATGCCCTTGCCGCCGATCACGTCCATGCCGTCGTTGACGACCTGGCGGGCGCGTTCGGTCACATGGTATTTGACGATGGCGGACACGACAGACGGCTTCTCGCCCAGGTCGACGGCGCCCGCCGTCATGCTGCGCGCGGCATCCATCATGTAGGTGTGGCCGCCGATACGCGCCAGCGCTTCTTCCACGCCTTCAAACTTGCCCACGGGCATGCGGAACTGGCTGCGCACGCGGGCATAGCCGCCCACGGCGCGCGCCGTGAGCTTGGACATGCCGGTGTTGGACGAGGGCAGCGATATGGACCGGCCGGCGGCCAGGCATTCCATCAGCATGCGCCAGCCTTGGCCCGCCATGGCCGGGCCGCCGATGATGAAGTCCAGCGGCATGAAGACGTCGGTGCCGCGCGTCGGGCCGTTCATGAACATGGCGTTCAGCGGGAAGTGGCGGCGGCCGGTGTCCACGCCGGGGTGGTCGTGCGGCACCAGCGCGCAAGTGATGCCCAGGTCTTTCTTGCCGCCCAGCAGGCCATCGGGGTCGTACAGGCGGAACGCCAGCCCCAGCAGCGTGCAGACCGGGGCCAGCGTGATGTAGCGCTTGTCCCAGGTGACGCGCATGCCGATCACTTCGCGGCCTTGCCATTCGCCCTTGCAGACGATGCCGCTGTCGGGAATGGCCGCGGCGTCGGAACCGGCCCACGGGCTGGTCAACGCAAAGGCCGGCACCTCGTCGCCACGCGCCAGGCGCGGCAGGTAGTGGTTCTTCTGTTCGTCGGTGCCGTAGTGCAGCAGCAGTTCGGCCGGGCCCAGCGAGTTCGGCACCATCACCGACACAGCCAGCGCGGACGAGCGCGTGGACAGCTTGGTCACGATTTCGGAATGCGCGTAGGCCGAAAATCCCAGGCCGCCGTATTCCTTCGGGATGATCATGCCCAGGAAACCCTGGGTCTTCAGATAGGTCCACACGTCCGCCGGCAGGTCGTAGCGTTCCTGCGTGACGCTCCAGTCATTGACCATGCGGCAGGCCTGCTCGGCCTGGTTGTCCAGGAACTGTTGTTCGGCGTCGGTCAGGCGCGGGCGCGGGTAGGCCAGCAGACGGCTCCAGTCCGGGCGGCCCCGAAACAGTTCGCCTTCCCACCATACGGTGCCGGCTTCCAGCGCGTCGCGCTCGGTGTCGGACATCTGCGGCAGCACCTTGCGATACAGGTTGAAGATGGGCGCCGACAACAGCGCCCGCCGCAGTGGCCGCACGCCCAGCACGATGGCGGCTAGCACCGCGATGACGACTAGCGTGAGGATGACTGCGGACATGTCTTTGTCTCCGTAAAGGGTGTTCTGGTCGGTCTGGTTCTGGTTCTGGGGATGCCGATGCTGATGCCGATGTCGGCTAGGCGCCGGCCACCGGTGGCAGCGGGGCGCGCAAGCCGCCCAGCAGGAAGCTCATCAGGCGGGGCAGCAGCAGTTCGGGGTTGTCGGGTTGTTCGGCTTCGTCCAGCTGCCAGCCCGTGACGGAACGCAGCAGGTCGGTGCCGATGATGGCGTACGACGTGGCGCCCAGCATGAACTGGAAGCGCCACACGATTTCAGCCTTGGGCACATCGGGCAGGGCGGCGAACAGGGCATTGCGATAGCGCTCCAGCACGTCCGCGTATTCCTCCGCGAACAGCGCGCGAATGAAATCGGACGGCTCGGTCATGGTGCGTTCAAGCAGCGGCAGGAAGGTGCTGCCGGCCTGGGCCGGGTCGGCGGCCAGGCGCAGCAGCGTGCCGAAAAAGGCGTCGACGATCTGCGACGGCTTGAGCGGCTTGCCTTCGGATTGCGCCTCAAGTTCGTCCAACAGGCGCAGGCGCTCGCGGTTCAGCACTTCCAGCCGCCGTTTCAGCACCGCTTGCACGAGTGACTCTTTAGAGCCGAAGTGATAGTTCACCGAAGCCAGATTGACGCCGGCCGCGCCGGTGATCTGGCGCATCGAGGTGCCCTCGTGGCCTTGCTGCGCAAAGAGCGCTTCGGCGGTGTCCAGGATGGATTCGCGGGTAGTGGGAGTTCTGATTTCTTGCATAAGGTTGAATTCAAACGTTCGTTTAAAAATCATTATGCGGCAGGGAAGAACGAGAAGCGAGCCTCGGCTATCCCCAATAGGGTTTACCCCTAACGTACGGACGCAGCATCCTTTGTGCACTAGGCAAGGGGCTTTTCATACCGGGTCAGCTAGACCAGAAGGATGAGCCGGCAGGCGCGCTTGCATGAGCCCGGATCGGCCGCCGGCACGAGCTTGAACCGTTCGTCCTCGGACGGCCGGCCTAGGATGAATGTGGTCTGGAAGGCGGGGGAAAAACGCCGCAGTATCAGCGCGAGGACTCAATTGCGTTGTACCGGCGATGCAAGGGGCTAGCCCGCGCACCAGGCCGGTGCGCTCGCCCTAGACGCCCTGACACAGGAGCGGGACATATGAAAACCTACCGAGTGGGACTGTTGGTTGACGGGTATGAGCAACCCGGCTGGATGCATGAGATGGTGGATTGGCTGGTCCATAGTCAGGATTTCGACATCTCGGCCTTATTGGTGATGAGCGGCGAGGGGGCCGAGAAGGCGCCGCGCCTGGCGGTCAAGGCGCTGTTCGGCACGTTGTCGCGCTTCGAGGCCCGGATGCTGCCGGCCAAGCAACGCCAGATGCTGTCTTGCGCGGACCTGCGCAAAAGCATGCCGTCGCCCTCAGTGCCGGTGCTGCCGCTGGAAGCGGGCGTGACCACGCCCGGCGCGCAGGACGCGGTCACTGCCCTGGGCCTGGATCTGGTCATCACGCTGGGCGCCTCGTGCGCCACTCGCGCGCAAATGGCCGACTGGGCGAGGATGGGGGTATGGCAATTGAGCTACTCCGATATCGCCGTGTCGACCAGCCGCTACGCCGGATTCTGGGAGGTGTTTCATCGCGAGGATCACACAACCGTAAAACTCTGGCGCATGGGAGCCAAGTCCGAACAGGACGAGCTGCTGGACCAGCGCAGTTTCAATACTGAAGTGTTCTGGTTGAAGAACCAGGCGCGCGCGTTCAGCCTGGGAAACTTCATGCTCTACGACGCCTTGCAGGCCCTGGCGCGCGCGCGCCAGAGCGAGCCGGCGCCCGACATGCAGATCATGAGCGGCCCGCGCCGGGCCGACCCGGCGGAGTGGGATAGCGCGGCGTATATTGCGCGCCAGGCGTGGTTAATGTCTGATTTGATTGTGCGGCGCATCATGAAGCGCAATGTGCGCTGGCGGATTGGTATGTTTCCGTCATCCCGGCAACAGGCGGTGGTATCGGAAGCCATGGTGCTGCAACCTCCCAAAGGTAGGTTCTTCGCAGATCCGTTTGTTTATACGCACGATAAAAAACCATATATATTTTTTGAAGATTACGACTTCACCTCCCGGAAGGGTACGATTTCGGTCGCGACCTACTCCGACGGGGCTTTCCGGCTGTTGGGCACTGCCTTGAACCTGCCTTATCACCTGTCGTTTCCATATATTTTTGAACACGAAGGTGTGACGTATATGGTTCCGGAAACGTGCGGAAATCGCAGTATTGAATTATGGAAATGCACTGAATTCCCGTTGAAATGGGAGCTTGATGTCACGTTGATGACCAATATATCCGCCGTTGATACCATTATTTTTAAACACGGAGAATATTGGTGGCTATTAACAAATATCGATCGAACGGACGGCCAAAGCCATTGCGACGAGCTGTTTGCGTTTTTCTCGGATTCGCCGCGCTCGACCGAGTGGACGCCGCACGCTTGCAACCCCATCGTGCGCAACCCCATGCGCGCCCGCAACGCCGGAATCGTTGTGTCGCCTAGCGGAGAGGTGATCCGCTGCGCCCAGTACCAAGGCTTTTGCCACTACGGCAAGGGCGTGTCCCTGAACCGCATCGAAGAGCTGACGCCGTCCACGTATGTGGAAACGGATGGCGAAATCCACTACGCCAGCTTTTTGCGCAAGCGTCATGCTTCAATGCACCATTGGCACCATCAGGGGGGTCATACCGTATTTGACTTCGCCTATATGGAGTAAATGGAGCGTAGCGTTCCAAAATAAAAATGTTACCTATATTGCGATTCGGCGATCCGCAGCGGGCAGGGGTGTGTCTGCGGAAACATATCGAAAATTATTTGGTCCAAATTTCGGCATATCGGCCGTGAGGGGCTTGCGCCCGGTCGCGGCTTTTTTATGGCCCCAATTTGGCCGACAGCGTTACGAATCAAGCCTCTTGGCGCGGGTCCCCATAGGGGGGAAGCCGTCATCGCCCCAGGGGAGTCAGTGAAAACCCTAGCGGTAAAAAGGCGGAGAGGGCGCTCTCATCCGTATTTACGAGAGTGATTAAGGCTAACGAATGATTTCTGTTTTTATCGGATTATATCGCCCTGAAACGTCTTGATTTTGAAGGTTTCGAACCATAAGATGGGTTCATGCCATCCGTTATGTTGGCTACCAAAGTTGCCCAGCCCAAATGCCCCGGTCCAGCTTCATTAGATATTCCGGGATATTGCGGACCACCCCCGCGGGGCTGGAAAAAAAATAGTCTTCAGCACAGCGAAGATCCCTTCTAGGCCCGTCGAAAAACCGGGAGGACACCATGGCCAAGATGGTCCTGATTGAAGCCCATCCGCTACTGCGGTTGGGGTTGTGGCAGATACTTAGCAAGTTGGACGATGTGTGGGAAATCGAGGGTATGGGCTTGGCGGACTTGTCCAAGGCCGATGGCGCGCACGCTGGCGCCGATCTCTTGATCTATGGGTTGCCGGTGGATACCGATGAAGCCTGGAGCGCGCTGCACGAAATTCAGCGCGTTCTGACGCCCAAGCGGATTCTGCTGCTGACCGATGTGATGCCGTTGCCGATGCCGGTGCAAGGTTTGCCTGGCGCCAGCGTGTATGGCTGCTTGATGAAGACGGCTTCGGTCGAAATCCTGGAAGCCGCGATTCGCCTGGTCATGGCCGGCGGTCAGTGCTTCCCCAGCGAGCAGGCATTGCAAGCGCCAGCCGCGACGGTCTGCGCGTTGCCGGCACGTGATGGCGACGACGCTTCCAGCAAGGGCTCCATGCCGGTCAGCGCCGGTGCGCAGCTGCTTCAGATCACGCCGCGTCAGTACGAAGTGCTGGTGTTGCTGGCTCGGGGGTATCCGATCAAGACGGTCAGCCGCATGCTGAACATCTCGGTCGCTACCGCAAAGACGCATGCTTGCACGCTTTATCAGCGTCTGCATGTCAAGAACAAGGGCGAAGCCGTATACGCAGCGCTGCAACGCGGCGCAACCTTGGAATGGCATGAACCCAATGGCAGGGAATCGGACGCCGGGCAGATCTATGGGCGCAAGCTCGGCTAGCAAGAACGGGCGCGCCGCCTGCCCGGCAGCCAGGAACAGGTCTGTTCTGTTGCTGCCGGGGTCGCCCCACCATCCCGCCTAAGTCATACATCGCAGTTGCCGCGGCCCTTTCGGATGCGGCTTTCCCCCACCATTCATCCTCCTGAACGAGATTCAGCGAACGGTGCCGCTGATAGCATGGGTTGTGTCCGCAAGCATGGGTCGAGAGCGCGAACCACCACGCCTCGCCATCGCGATCCAATAGCGCGGACAAGATTCCCTTGGGGTTGGCGCCGCACAGAACCTGCCATCGCAGTGTGATGCGCCGACGTCATGGGAACCGTGCATGGGCCATGTGTCACAAGGTTCTCCCCGGGATGACAACCGTACTGATCGAAGACTACGCTCTGCTTCGCGTCGCGATCCAGCATGTGCTGGAGCGTGTACGGAACGCCGACGACATCCTGGCTATATCGCCAGCTCATCTACTCAACATGTCCAGTTCGATCAACCGCCCGGTCGAGTTGCTGGTGATCGGTTGCAGCGGCATTGCCGAACAGGACATGGGGCTTATCTCGCAGGCCATGGCCTTCTTCATGCCCAGGCTGGTGCTGGTGCTGTATTCCGTGCTGGACCCCGCCGTGATGGGGGCGTGTGCGCGGGCAGGCGTGGCGGGCTATCTTCCCAAGGCTTCCAGCCCCGACGCGCTGGCCGCTGCCGTAAGCCTGGTCGTGGCGGGCGGCGAATGCTATCCGCAACCGGCCGGGCGGCCCCAAGGCGTCGCCCAGGCGCCCATGCAGGAACTGCGTGAACTGACACAACGCCAGGAAGAGATTCTTCAGCTGTTGGTGCAAGGCAAGACCATGCGCGAGATCGGCCAGCATGTCGGCATATCCGTGGCGACGGTCAAGAGCCACGCGCGCACGTTGTACTGGAAGTTGAACGCGCGCAACCAGGCCGAGGCCGCCTACATCGCGGTGCAGATGGGCCTGGTGCGTAGCGGCGGCCCGCCGCCCACCCCGAAGAAGGATGTGCTGGGCTAAGGGGAAGGGGGGCGGTCTCTTGCTCACCACGCCTGTCGGCCGGGGTTGCGCCCGGCCGATTGCTTTTGACTGCGGCCGGCAAGCGCAAAGCAAGCCAGGAGCCCGAAGGCAAAGGCAAAAGGCCAAAACCAAAAGGGCAAAACCAAAAGGCCAGAACCGAAACCATAAAAAAAACGGTAGAGATCCGTCGATCTCTACCGCTCCTTAAACGCTTGAATCTCCCGCCCAGCCAGCCGCTACCGTTCGCCCTCGCGCGGGACTGCATCCACCGCTGCCGCTGCCGTTGCCGCTGCCCCCTTCGTTGCGCGCTTGCCCACCACCTTGGCGAATTCGCGTTCCGCCGCCGCCAGCACGGCATCCACGTGCAGGTGGTTCAACGCATACTGGCGCGCGGCGGCGCCCAGCGTTTCGCGGATCTGCGCGTTGTAGCTTAGCTTGCGCACCGCCTCGGCCATGGCCTCGGCGTCTTCGGGCGGCGTCAGCAGCCCGCAGCGCGCCACCACGCCGGCAAGCTCGGTGCCCGGCGCCGCGCCGCACACCACCGGGCGGCCGCTGGCCAGCATGCCGGTCAGCTTGGACGGCATCACCAGGTCGGCCGCGCCCGCGCGTTGCGGCAGCAGATGGATGTCGGCCGTGTTCAGCAACGCGCCCAGCCGATCGGCCGGCTGCAAGTCCAGGAAGCGTACGCGGGGCAAACCCTGGCACGCCGCTTCCAATGGCGCGCGCTCGGGTCCCTGACCGCAAAAGATGAACCACAGGCGGCTTTCGCGGCCCAGGCGCCGCGCCACGTCGGCCAGCGTCTGCAAGCCTTGCTTGCCGCCCATGTTGCCGGAATACAGCGCCACGATCGCATTGGCGGGTATGCCCAGCTGGGCACGGTAATCGCCACCCTCCGTGCGCGGCGTGATGGCGTTGACGTCGATCCAGTTGGGCAGCAGCACGGCGCGGTCGGGCTCGACACCCTTGGCGATGGCCAGGTCCAGCATGCGATTCGAAATGGTCGACACGCGGTCAAAGCGCCGCATCAGCCAGCGCTCGCCCCGCTTGACCAACGCGCGCAGGCCCGCTCCCTTGAGCAGGCCCAGTTCAAAGGCCGCGTCGACCTCGTAGTCCTGAATATGCAGCCACGCGCGCGCGCCGCACAGCCGCGCCGTGATCCATGCCGCGGGCGCGCAGAACAGCGCCGGTTCCACCACCAGGATCAGGTCCGGCCGGCCGGCTGCCGCGCGTAGCAGCGAGGGCAGGCTGGAGACCGCGAAGCTGGCCAGATGGATCAACCGCTTCAGGCCACCGGGGCGCGCGGGCACCCACAGCGGCGCTCGCCGCACGGTCACGCCGCGCCGCTCTTCTTTGCGATAGCGGCCGGCGCGGTAGCCGTCGTGCACCTGCCATTGCGGATAGTAGGGCGGGGCGGTCACCACGCTGACCTGGTGCCCGTGCGCGGCCAGCCACTCGGCCAGCTCGGCGCTGTACTTGCCGATGCCGGTCAGTTCGGGCGCGTAGTTGATCCCGTAGATCAGGATCTTCATGGCGCCGTCGCCATGCGTGGGCGCACCGGGCGGCAGGGGTTGCCGTGGCACACCATCGCCGCCGGCATATTGCGAAACACGGAACTGCGCGCGCCCACCACCGCTTCACGGCCGATCGTCACGCCCGGCCCCACGAAAACATCGGTGGCGACCCAGGCGCCGTCTTCCACGCGCACCGCGCGTTCGCGCAAGGGAAAGTCGGGCTGGCCGGCGTCGTGGTCGGCGGCGCACAGGTAGCTGCGCTGCGACACCACGGCGTGGGCGCCGATGTGGATGGGGCCCAGGCTGTACAGCACCGCGTCATCGCCGATCCAGGCGTAATCGCCAATCTGCACCTTCCACGGGTAGGTCACCGTGGCGGACGGGCGAATCAAAACCTTCTTGCCCACCTGCGCGCCAAAGCAGCGCAGCAGCCAGCGCCGAAAGCCATACGCCACCTGGGGCGACCATCGAAACAGCGTGGCCTGCACCGTCCACCACAGTTGCACCGTCAGCGCCGAGCGGCCGCGCTGGCCGGGGGCCAGCGCAAAGCGGTCCAATTGCTGAAGCGCGCTCATTTGGCGGCCCCCGGCACGGCGTCCGCCTGGGTTCCGTTGGCGCGCGCCAGACGGGCCTTTTGCAACTCTTCGGTCTTGATGCGGATCTGCCAGTAGTACATGGCACGCGCCACCGCGTAGTCGTAGCCCGCCTTGCCATCCAGGAATCCCAGGCGGAACACGTACGAATGCAGGAACGAGATGGGCGCCTTGAACGGCATGGCCTGGAAAATGCGCTTGAGCAACGCGCGCGCGCCCACGTTGGCCTCGCGCGGATCGTTCATCAGCCCCTTGGTGCGCAGGTTGGCTTCCCAATCCGAATAGCGGTTGTGCTTGTCGAAATAGTGGAACAGGGAATCGTGGTCGTTATGCACCATGCGCTGGCGCAGCGCAAAGGTCTCGCCCTTGACCTGCGGCTGGTAGTGGCCTTCCACTTCCCACATATGCGCCACGTCCAGGTCGTCGTAGTCCAGAAAGCGCGATTGGTCGCGCGCCAGCAGCGCCAGCTTGTAGACGCGGTGGCCGTGCACCAGCTTCTTGCCGCAGAACACGTAATCAAAAGGCACGAACGCGCCGCCCGCGCCCGCCGCGAAGCGCGGCAGCACCTCGCGAATTTCGGCGGCAAGCTGCGGCGTCATTTCTTCGTCCGCGTCCACGTACAACACCACCGGATGCGAGAAGGGCAGTTGCTCCAGGCACCACTGCTTTTTCTTCGGGTACTTGCCGTTCCACTGGAAATTGGACACGCGGGCGCCCAGGGCGGTGGCCATCGCGCAGGTGGCGTCGGTGCTGTTTGAGTCCACCACGAACACTTCATCAAACTCCACCAGCGCCTTCAGGCACTTGGCGATGTTGCGCTCTTCGTTCTTCGTCATGACAACCACGGATACCGGTATTTTCTGCATGATGCTGTCCTGTTCAGGGCGTGCCGCGTTGCATCAGCGGCTGGAATAGCGCGATGACGTTGCGGCAGTGCCGCTCTAGGGAAAAGGCGTCGGCGCGTTCGGGGCCTTGCGCGGCCAGCTGTTCGCGCATCTTGGCGTCGTAGGCCAGCCGGCGCACGGCGTCGGCCAAGGCTGCCGCGTCGCCCACCGGCACCAGCAGCCCGTAGCGCCCGGCGTCCAGAATCTCGGCGGGTCCGTGCGGACAGTCGGTGGAAATCACCGGTACGCCCAGGCACAAGGCTTCCACCAGCACGTTGCCGAAGCTCTCGCGGATGGACGTCAGCACAAACGCGCCGGCGCTGGCGATGACGGGAAACGGATTGTCGATGTGGCCGGCCAGCGTGACCGGGCTGCGGGACGGGCGCTCGTCGATGCGCTTTTGCAGCGCGTCGTGTTCGGACCCTTCGCCCAGGATGGTGAAGGCGATGCCCGGGTCGTCCAGCAAGGCGGCCGCATCCACCAGCGTGGCGTAGTCCTTCACGGCTTCCAGCCGGCCCACCGCCACCACGTGATAGGGCGCGGCAGCATCGCCTTGCGTGCGCTGCGCGCCTTGGCGGCGCACGTTGTCCAGCGGCACGCCGTTGTAGATGGTGTGGACCTTGCCGCGCAGCGGCGGAAACATGCTGACCAAATCTTCCTTGACGCCGCGCGACACGCCCACCACCGCGTCGTGGCGCCGATACGTCTGGCTGACCAGCCAGCACTTCAGCCGACGCATGCGCGAGGCGCCGTAGTGGATGGCCGGGCTGCTGTGCTCGAATGCCACGGTGCGAAACGTGCCGCCCAGTAGCTTGCGGGCCAGCACCACCAGCATGTTGCACAGCAGCCCGTGCGAACACACGATGGCCGGCTTGTCGCGGCGGATCTGCGCCAGCAGGCGCATAAAGGCTACGGGCAGCATCAGCCGCAGCTTGGTGGGCGATTCAATGATGGGCAGGGCGCGCGTCACCTTCGGGTTGGCGACGGGGTATTCGCGGTTGCGCGAACGCAGCAGGAACAGGCCCGAATCAACGCCCTGTTCCGGCAGGGCATCCACGATGAAGGCAACGCATCTACCGACGCCGCCGTGCAAGTCTGGCGCGACAAACAAGACATCAGGCATGAGGAATCACTCGAGGTGGCGTCCGGCGCACGGCATCCGGACGGTGGCTGGGGGATAGCGGCGCACGGGGCGCGTCCGCGCGGGGCACGGGCATGATCTGCGCATTGCGCATCAACGACAGGCAATAGCACAACAGGAAGCCGGTGAACGCGGTCTTGGGCGCGTAGGCCAGCCCACCGGACAGTGAATCGATGAAGATGTAGATGGGCGCCGTGGCCAACAGGTAGCGCCGGTGCATTTCCAGGCCGGGGTGCGCGTATCGCCGCAGCAGCGTCAGCAGCAATATCAGCAAGGGCGGCAGCATGATCATGATGGTGCCGACCACGCCGAACTTCATCAGGTAAAAGGCCCAGGAGTTATGCGCGAACGTGCTCAGTTCAAAGCCGTTTTCGCCCATGACCCAGCTGCGAAAGCCCGCGCCCTTGCCGAACACGGGGCTTTCGGCAAAGTAGTCCATCTGCCCCTGCATTTCCTGGATGCGCGCGCCGTAGCTGGAATCTTCGTCCAGCTTTTCCACGCTGAAAATGCGGTTGCTCAGCACGTCCAGGTAGCCGATGCTGGCAAACACCAACACGCCCGCGACGGCGGCGGGGGCAAAGATCAGCACCGCGCGCCGGCGCAGCTCGGGGCCGGTGCCCAGCAGCACAGCAATCACCACCGATATCGCCAGTTGCAGGTACTGGCTGCGGTTCAGCGAAAACACCAGCGCCAGCAGCATGTACAGCGTCAACGCGTAGGCCTTGGGTCCGGACACGTTCAAGGTGCGCCGGAACGTCAGCAGCGACACCACGCCAAACGGAATGGCCCACACGCCCAGCCGCACGTTGCGCAGCGGGTTCGACACGCTGAACCCCTGCAATTGTTCCAGCAGCATCAGCGTGGCCACCGCCAGGCAGGCCGCCACGATGTACTTCTGCAACACCGCGTAGGCGGCCGGGCTGTCGATGTCCTTGTAGCAAAGGAACGGCGTGCACAAGAAGTAGAAGACGATGCGCAGGTCGCGCGCCACGTCGCCGGTTTCAATGCCGGGGTGGTGCATCGACACCAGCAGCAGATAGATCACCGACATGGCCTGCAAGCCCAGCAGCGCGCCAAGCAGGCCGCGCGGCAGGGCGTAGGCGCTGGGCTCGGCCAGCCGCAGCGCCTTGACGGCCAGCATGGCCACGAACAGCACATCGAAGGGCGACAGCTTGAAGCTGCCCACGCCCAGGATGAAGCGGTCGTCGTTCAGGGCCAGCGCGGTGAAGGCGAACAGGCCCAGCAGGTGCAAAGTGGATAAGCGGCGGTGCGGGCTCATGTCGGCGTCGTCCTAGTGCGCGGCCCAGTCGTCGCGTCCGAAGATCTTGGTGGTCAGCTTTTCGAACAGGTACGACAAGTCGCCCTGGCGCGCGTGCGCGGCCACCTTGGAGGCGCGGCATGACAGTTCGAACAGCTTGCCAAGGCCCGGTTCGGTGCGCCGGATGCGCGTGACGATCTGTTCGCGTTCCTCCAGCAGCACGTCCTGCATCAGCGCGGTCTTGGTTTCGTCATGCGCGGTGTAGACGCCCAGCGCATCGGGCACGATCAGGTTCTTGCCTTCGCGCAGCAGCCGGCTCCACAGCTCCAGGTCCATGCAGTAGCGCATGCTTTCCTGCAACAGCCCGTACTTGCGCAGCAGGTCGCGGCGGAAGATGGCCGACTGGTTGGGTATGGACGCCTTGACCACCGTCAGCGTGCCGCGATTGACCGGCGTGTAGTGGATCTTGCGGAAGATGTGGTTGTTGGCGTCGGCCACGAACAGGTTGCCGCTGACGATCGGCGCGCGGCCCCGCGCGGCCGCCGCGCCCAGCTTGCGCAAGGCGCCGGGGAAATACAGGTCATCGGAATTCTGCCAGCCGACATAGTCGCCCGTGGCGCGTTCAAAGCCCTTGTTGATGGCATGGGACTGGCCGCGGTCCGGGGTGCTTTCCCAGTACGTCAGGTAGCGCTCGTACTTGCGGATGATGTCCACGCTGCCATCGGTCGAGCCGCCGTCGATGATGATGTATTCCAGACGCGGATAGCCCTGGTTCAGCACCGACAGGATGGTGCGCTCCAGGAACTTGGCCTGGTTGTACGAGGGGGTCACGATGGTCACCTTGGGCAACAGGCCGCCGGCGATCGGCGCGGGCGGGCGCAGCTCGCGGACGAAGTCGATGAGCTGACGTGAATACTCGTTATGACGCTTGCGCATGTAAGACCTCAGCATGTAGGTGTTATCGGGTGGCCGCTGGCAACGCGCCCGGAAATTCGGGGCGGGATTGACGGATGGCGAGGGCCACGCCGGCCAGCGTGATCGCCGCATACGCCATGCGGCCCCACGCCGCGGCGTGTTCGCCCGCCGCGTGCACCAGGCCCGCCATGACACACAGCATCGCCAGTCCGCCCAACCCGTTCAGGATGGCGACGGCGCGGGAATTGCCCAGCCCCAGCAAAGAAAAGTGGGCCGCGGCGTTCAGCGACAGCAGCCCGGAGGCCACGATCAACAATTGGAAAGTGCCCAGATGACCGGCCGCCACGTTGTCGCCTAGCAGCAGGTTCAACAAGGGATGGCTCACGGCCAGCACGGCCAGCGTGGCGGTGGCGGACAGCACCAGGTTCCATCCCATCATGCGGCGAATCTCGCGTTCGACGGCGCCCGCGTAGGGCGGCGACACCGACAAGCGCGTCACGCGCGGCATGGCCTTCTGGAAGATGGCCACCGAAGCGGTATGGATGATCTGGCCAACCTGCACGCCCACCGTGTAGATGGCCAGCGCGGCCGGCCCCATCATGCTGCCCACCAGCACGCGGTCGACCGAGCCGAAGGCCAGTGCGCTAAGGCTGTTCAGCCATGACCAGCGTGAAAACTTGAAGGCGTCCATCATGGCGCCCCGATCGCGCACCGGCCGCACCAGCACATGGCCGTAGGTGCGCGAGAACACGCGCATTTTCACGCTGCCCGCCACCAGCAGCCCCAGCGCCTGCGCCAGGCCGGTGTAGGTGGGCGACGCGGTCATCCAGGCGGTGGCGCAGGCCAGCGCCATGGTGCCGCTGCGGCTGAAAACCTCGCACAGCGCGGTGGCGCGAAAGTCCTCTCGGCCTTTCAGGCAGCCCGAAAACAATTGGTCGTATTGCTGCGTCAGGTAGATGGCCAGCGCCGGCAAGGCCAGCAGCGTGACCGCCACGCCGCCGAACGTGGCGGCGGGCCAGGCCAGCCCCACCACGGCCCAGAGCAACACGGCCGCCAGCGTCACCACGCCCAGCGCGCAGCCGATCAGCGACATGCTGACCCCCGCCGCGCGATACGCGCCGCCGGGCTCGTGCATCCGCTCGGACACCAGCTTGGTGGCGGTCACGGCCGCGCCCAGGTTGGCGGCGTTGCCGAAGCCGGCCAGCGCGATGATCATCGAGTACTGGCCGAAGCCCACCGTGCCCAACTGCCGAAACAGGATGGGCAGGGCGATCAGCGCCGCGACCGGGCCGATGCCGTATTCCACCAGCCCCCAGAAGGAGGCGTTGCCGGCGATGTGTTTCCTGACGAATCCAAACATCGGGGAAGCCTGTGGTGAGTGCTGGCGTGGCCGTCAGGCCACGGGCAGCGCCGATTGGGATTGATCCGCGCGTTCACGCAGGAAGTGCTGGTAGGCCAGCGCGATGCCTTCGGTCAATGACACGGCGGGTTGCCAGCCCAGCGCCGTCACGCGCGACGAATCCATCAGCTTGCGTGGCGTGCCGTCGGGCTTGCCGGTGTCGTAGACGATGCGGCCTTGGTAGCCGACCACACGCGCCACCAGCGCGGCCAGGTCCGCGATGCTGATGTCCTTGCCCGCGCCGATGTTGTAGATGCCCTCGGCGTCGGGGTGTTCCATCAGCATCACGCTGGCTTTGGCCAGATCGTCCACGTACAGGAACTCGCGCAGCGGCGTGCCCGTGCCCCAGATCGTCACGCTGTCCTGACCGGCTTCGCGGCCTTCATGGAACTTGCGGATCAGCGCGGGCAGCACGTGGCTGCTGTGCAGGTCGTAGTTGTCGTGCGGGCCATACAGGTTGGTTGGCATGGCGCAGATAAAGCGCGCGCCATATTCCCGTTGGTAGGCTTCGCACAACTTAAGCCCCGCGATCTTGGCGATGGCGTAGGGCTCGTTGGTGGCTTCCAGCGGGCCGGTCAGCAAGGCGTCTTCGCGGATCGGCTGGGGCGCCTCGCGCGGGTAGATGCAGGACGAACCCAGGAACAACAACTTGCGCACGCCGGCCGCATACGCGGCGCGGATGACGTTGCACTGGATCATCAGGTTCTTGTACAGAAAGTCGACCGGATGATTCTGGTTGGCCAGGATGCCGCCGACCTTGGCGGCGGCCAGGTACACCACATCGACCGGCGTGGTCGAGAAAAAGCGGTGCACCTGGTTCTGGTTTTCCAGGTCCAGCTCGGCCCGGCTGCGGGTCAGCACGTTGGGGTAGCCGCGGCGATGCAGTTCGCGGGTGATCGCCGCGCCCACCATGCCGCGATGGCCCGCCACGAACACGCGTTGGTCCAGGTTCGTCATGGCGCGCTACTCCTTGTAGGCGTAGATTTCGTAGCCGTTCTGTTCGACCAGCGCATCGCGGCGCGCGTCCTTCAGGTCGGCTTCCACCATTTCCTTGACCAGCTCCGCGAACGTGGTGCGCGGCGACCAGCCCAGCTTTTCGCGCGCCTTGGTGGGGTCGCCCAGCAGGGTTTCCACTTCGGTCGGGCGGAAGTAGCGCGGGTCGACCCGCACGATGACCTGGCCGGGCTTGACGTCGTGTACCGGCGAGAACAGCACGGTGGCCGTTTCTTCCAGGCCTTCGCCTTCCCATGCCAAGAGGATGCCCAGCTCGCGCGCCGCCGTATTGATGAATTCGCGCACGCTGTATTGCAAGCCGGTGGCGATGACGTAGTCCTCGGGCGTGTCCTGTTGCAGCATCAGCCATTGCATTTCGACGTAGTCACGCGCATGGCCCCAGTCGCGCAGCGCGGACAGGTTGCCCAGGTACAGGCATTCCTGCAAACCCAGCACGATGCGAGCCAGGCCGCGCGTGATCTTGCGCGTTACGAACGTTTCGCCGCGCTTGGGCGATTCGTGGTTGAACAGGATGCCGTTGCAGGCGTACATCCCATAGGCTTCGCGGTAGTTCACGCTGATCCAATAGGCGTAGAGCTTGGCGGCGGCGTACGGGCTGCGCGGGTAGAAGGGGGTGGTTTCCTTCTGCGGCGTTTCCTGCACCAGGCCATACAGCTCGGAGGTGGACGCCTGGTAGAAGCGCGCCTTGT
Source organism: Achromobacter sp. B7 (assembly GCF_003600685.1). Classification (NCBI taxonomy): domain Bacteria; kingdom Pseudomonadati; phylum Pseudomonadota; class Betaproteobacteria; order Burkholderiales; family Alcaligenaceae; genus Achromobacter; species Achromobacter sp. B7. The sequence goes on along the minus strand of NZ_CP032084.1, from coordinate 4,037,458 downwards.
TCTCCAGCTTCAGGATGCGGATGGCTTCCAGAAGGCGCAGGGTACCCAGGCCGTCGGCGTTGGCGGTGTACTCCGGCTCTTCGAACGAGACGCCCACATGGCTTTGTGCGGCCAGGTTATAGATTTCGTCCGGCTGCACCGATTGCACGATGCGGATCAGGCTGCAAGAGTCGGTCATGTCGCCGTGATGCAGCACGAAGTTGCGCGGCTTGTCATGCGGATCTTGGTACAGATGGTCGATGCGGGCGGTGTTGAACAGCGAAGCGCGCCGCTTGATGCCATGGACTTCATAGCCCTTGGCCAACAGAAACTCGGCCAGATAGGCCCCGTCTTGTCCGGTAACGCCGGTAATGAGTGCCCGTTTTGGCATGGTTGTATCCTTAAGACTTAGTGACTGCACGAAAGGAGCCGAAGGCTGCGGAACCAATGTGCAATGAGATTACTGTTGCACCCGCCGCCAAGATATCGGCCAAAAGGTCTAAGAGTTCAGCCTGTCGATAGGGAAAAAAGGATTGGATTGATTCATCCAGCGCACCCAGCGCGGTGACGGCAAGCATGGCCACCAGGGCAGGGCGCCGGTTGACCGACAGGTAGATCAATCCCGTCAATACGGCGTAAGCCAGAAGATGCAGCCGCTTGTCCCCAAACGCATCCGACATTTCCGCCGCCAGCCCGGGCAGATTCCCCACGGTGATCAACACCCCGAAGAACAGCCCCGCAACCGGCAGGCAAAGCCGGGCTACGCCAGGTCGCCAAAAGGGTTCCCCGTCCAATAGGCCCGCACCCCCGCCGCCGGGCCGCCCCAAGGCGGGGGTAGCCCCCTCGGGGGGCAGCGCGGGCCCGGAGGGCCTGGCGCGTGGGGGCAACCCTGCGCCGCCGGGCCGCCCCAAGGCGGGGGTAGCCCCCTCGGGGGGCAGCGCTGGCCCGGAGGGCCTGGCGCGTGGGGGCTCCCTAAACTCGGCCATACATGTCCTGGAAACGCACGATGTCGTCCTCGCCCAGATACGCGCCTGACTGCACTTCGATGATTTCCAGGGGGATCTTTCCCGGGTTTTCCAGGCTGTGGGTTTCGCCCAGCGGGATGTACGTCGACTGGTTTTCCGTCAGCAGGTACTGCTTGTCGCCGTTGTAGATCCGCGCCGTGCCCGACACCACGATCCAGTGTTCCGCCCGGTGGTGATGCATCTGCGACGACAGCCTGGCGCCCGGTTTCACGGTGATCCGCTTGACCTGGTAACGCGGCCCGTGGCCCACCGAGTCATACGACCCCCACGGGCGCTGCACCTCGCGGTGATGGTTCAGCTCCGACCGGTGCTGCGTCTTGAAGATCTCGACCAGGCGCTTGACGTCTTGCGAGCGCGACTTGTGCGCGACCAGCACCGCGTCGGCGGTTTCGATCACCACAATGTCATCCAGCCCCACGGACGCCACCAGCCGGCTGGTCGAGTGGATCAGGCAATTGCGCGAATCCTCCACCATGACGTCGCCCGTGGTGGAGTTGCCTTCCACCGTCTTCTGGGCGATGCCCCAGACCGCGTCCCACGCGCCCACGTCGCTCCAGGACGCCGCCAGCGGAATCACCACCGCGCTGTCGGTGCGTTCCATGATGGCGTAGTCCATCGAATCGCTGGGGCACGCTTCGAACGACGGCCCATCCAGATGAAACAGGCCAGCCTCGCCATGGCCGGTGGCCACCGCCGCCTGCACCTGTTCCAGCATCTTGGGCGCGAGCCGCGCCATCTCGGACAGGAACACCGACGCCTGGAACGCGAACATGCCGCTGTTCCAGTAATACCCGCCGTCATCGATCAGCCGCTGCGCGACTTCAGGCGACGGCTTTTCCACAAAGCGCCGCACGCGGCGCGCCGGCGCCATCACGCCGGGTTCGTCCGACTGGATGTAGCCATAGCCGCTAAGCGGCGCGGTGGGCGTGATGCCGAACGTGACCAGCGCGCCCTGGCGTGCCGCCTCGTAGGCCTGCGCAAAGGCTTGCCGGAGCACGTCGCCATCTTCCAGCACATGGTCGGACGGCATGATCAGCATGATCGGGTCTTCGCCGTCGCGCATGGCGCGCAGCGTGGCGGCGGCAATCGCCGGCGCGGTGTTGCGTGCAAAGGGCTCCAGGATCACTTCCGCGTCCTTGATGCCCAGCTCCTGCGCCTGCTCGGCGGCAATGTACTGGTGCGCGTCGTTGCAGACCAGCATCGGCTTGGCCTGCGCGCCGGCGGACCCAAGCCGCAGCAGCGTGTTCTGCAACAGGCTGCGCGAATCGGTCAAACGGATGAACTGCTTGGGCAGCAGTTCGCGCGACAGCGGCCACAGGCGCGAGCCGGAACCGCCGCAAAGGATGACAGCCCGGTAGGCGGGAGGGGGATTCGTCATGGCGCTCACTCCTTGAAGTAGGCCTGGGTGTACGGATGCACGCCGGGATCGGCGGCGATCTCTTCCGCTTGCAGCCAGCGGTAGCCATGGTGCTGGCCGCGCGGAAGGGTTGCGGTATCCAACGAAAGCTCGGCCTCATACGCGAGGACGACATAGTGGGTGGAGCGTCCCGCTTCACCCGCGAAATTGGTGCCGTAGAAGTGCTCGTACACGCCGCGCGGCGTCCACGATTCGGGGGCAATGGCCAGCCCCAGTTCTTCACGCGCGATACGGTCCAGCGCGGTGCGCAGCGGTTCGTTCTTGCGGATGCGTCCGCCCGGTACGAACCAGGCGCCACGCGCCGGCGGGTTGGTGCGCAACCCCGTCAAGTAGCGTCCGGCGCCGTCGCGCAACAACAGGTCGATGGACACCAGCGGCAGCATCTCCACCGCCTGGCGGAAGTCCGCGCGCGGCAGCACGCCGGTGGATGCCGCATGTGCCGTCATGGCCGTCGGCACGGGCACGGGCGCGCCGGGCCATCCCAATGGACTAGTAGACATTTCGGCCCGTCCATCCCGACACGGCCGTGCGGGCGATGATCAGCAGGTCCATCCGGAACGTCCAGTGCTGGATGTAATAGATGTCGTGCTCGACGCGGTCGCTCATCTTGCGCAGCGTGTCCGTCTGCCCACGAAAGCCATTGACCTGCGCCCACCCCGTGATGCCGGGCTTGACGCGGTGGCGCATCATGTAGCGCTGCACCAGGTCCTTGTACATTTCGTTGTGCTCCAGCGCGTGCGGGCGCGGGCCGACCACCGACATATCGCCCATCAGCACATTCAGGAACTGCGGCAGCTCGTCCAGGCTGGTACGCCGCAGGAAGCCGCCGATGCGGGTAATGCGCGTATCGTTGCGCGTGGCCTGCGTGACGGTGCCGTGTTCCTGGTGCACCGTCATCGTGCGGAACTTGTAGACGTGGAACACCTTGCCGTCCACGCCCAGGCGAGGTTGCGTAAAGAACACAGGCCCGCGCGAGGTCAGCTTGATGGCCAGCGCAATCGACAGCATCAGCGGCGCCAGGCCGATCAGCGCGAAGAACGCAAAGCCGCGGTCGAATACTTCTTTCGCCCAGCCGCGCACGCCGGCGGCGGGCAGGCTGTTCAGCTGGATGGCGGGCAGGCCCAGGAATTCGCCGATGCGATGGCCCAGCAGCTGGATCGACATCACATCCGGAATCCAGCGGATATCCACCAAGTCGTTGCGCAGGTGGTACAGCACTTCGCGCAATTCCTGGCCCGCCTCCATCGGAAGGACGATCCAGATCTCGCGCACATTGTTTTCGTGCACGAAGGAATGCAGGTTGTCCAGATCGTGCAAGCGGCGCACTTGCGGCGGCAGGCTTTCGTGCGGCTCGGCGTAGATGCCCGCGACTTCATAGCCCGCGCCCCGGTAGCGTTCAACGCGGCGCCACAGGTCATGGCCCAGCGCGCCGAAGCCCACCAGCAACACGTTCTTCTTGTTCAGCCCGCGATCGCGCGCGGCGCCCAGCGCGGCGTAGACCGCGATACGTACGCCGGCCAGCGTCAGCGCCGCCATGCCGAACCAGGTAGCCGCCCACATGCGCGATATCGCGGCGGTCTGATGCATGAGAAAACTGACAAGGATGCCCAGCGCAAACACCGTGGCCCACGCAGCCAGGCTGCGCACGACCAGATCGGTCAATAGCCGCCCGCGCCATGACACATACAGGCGGAATGCGGGGAACAGGGCGATCACGCCCAAGCCGCACAGATAGATCAGGAATAGATGAATTTGCGGAGGGTCCGCCATTGCATCTTCCGAGAACTTCAAACCGGTGGCAGTCAGGCCGCAGGTGATTACGATCGCGGCATCGAGCAGGCGGTACAGATAGCTTGCTCCGCTGAATCTTGCCGATGTGTCCGAGTGGGACGGGTCCATCGCGCACTCCTGTTCGTGGGGAGTCTTCTTGCGGCGAAGAAAAAAACGATGCACTGCCGCAAAACATGTGGCTACCGACGAAATCTTATTGAGTGCGTGGCGTACCCGAAACCTCCAAACGATGTAGGAGAAGGCTTAGGACATCCGTCGAATGTGCGGGGCTTCGAAAAGAGAGTGGAATGTCGCAACCCGTTACGCATCGGGCTCCATTCCAAGCAACGAAGTCATTCACAGTGGATTTGCCATGACGACATTTTTCGGAACGTTGAGCCGAGCCATCGCCGCTATCGCGCTCGTGTCCTCGCTGGGCGCTTGCGCCCTGTCTCCCGGTATGACCTTTAATTCCGGCCACCTTGTTGATCCCATGGACCCGAACTCCGTGGCGCCGATCAAGGAAATCACCCCCAGCCTGGTCGTCGACGACCTGCGCAACCGCCAGGCGTTGATCGATAACGACGGCGTCGAAAAGCTGGTCGGCAGCGTCGAGCCCTACCGCATCGGGCCGGGCGACATCCTTTCCATCGTGGTGTGGGACCACCCCGAACTCGTCCTTCCGACGCAAACCTATGCCATCGGGACTGGGGTGACCGAACTAGTCATGGGGGATACCGCCTCGGGCATACCGGGGTATACCGTCTCATCCACTGGATATATCCAATTTCCGTATACGGGACTGCTGAAAGTGGCGGGGTTGACGGAACTTCAGGCGCGCAATCTCATAGTCAATAGTTCCGGCAAGTACATCCAGGATCCGCAGATCACGGTACGCGTGCTGGGCTATCGAAGCAAGCGTGTCTACGTCGAAGGCGAAGTCAAGTTGCCGGGCACGGTTGCCATCAACGACATTCCGATGACTCTGCTCGAAGCGGTCAACCGCGCGGGTGGCTTGCTGCCCACCGCTGACCGCAGCGCCGTCTATGTCATTCGCGATGGCCGCCGTACCCGTGTGAACCTGCCCGCGCTGATCGAACGTGGCCAGGACTTGAATCAGGTCATGCTGAAGTCGGGCGACATCGTGCGCGTTACGCCGCGCGACGACAGCAAGATTTTCGTGATGGGTGAAGTGTTCTTGCCCACCACGGTCGTGATGCGCGATGGACGCATGTCGTTGACCGAGGCGCTGGGCATGGCGGGTGGCCCGAACCAGTTGACGGCCGACGCGTCGCAAGTGTTTGTGGTGCGAAGTACCGAGCAAGCGACGCCGCAGGTGTTCCACCTGAACGCCAAGTCGCCGCAAGCCCTGGCTGTTGGTGCGAAGTTTGAGTTGGAACCCAAAGACGTCGTGTTCGTGGATACGGCCGCGCTGGTGCGGTGGAACCGCTTCATCAGCAATCTGTTCCCGAGCGCGCAAACGGTACAGACCGTCAAGTCGATCAACTAGTCCGCCTTTCGGGCCTTCGGGCCCAAAACAACGCCTTTGGGGGCGCCGCATCCGCCGCGGCGCCCACGTCTGGAGAGCTGCATGTCGTTGCCCATCGAAGCATTCGAGCCGAACGTCCCGGCTCGCCAGCAGGAAACCCCGTTGTCCTCGCACGTGGACGCCATTATTTCGAATCGTTGGATGATCCTTGGGATCACGTTGCTCGCCTTCCTGGGCGCGCTGGCCTACGTGATGGTGACCCCATCCGTGTACTCGGCCGACATCATCGTGCAAGTCGAAGAGGAAATGCCTAACGGCCAGGCGCGCAGCCTGCTGGGCGACGTGTCCGCCATGTTCGACACCAAGGCAGAGACCTCGGGCGAAATGGAAGTGCTGCGTTCACGCATGGTGGTGGGGCCGGCCGTCGACAAGTTTCTGTTGTACATCCACGCCAAGCCGCGTTATTTCCCCGTGGTGGGCGAATGGCTTGCGCAGCGCTATGAAGCGTTGCCGTATCCGTCCAGCCTGCCGCGCGGCGGCTATGCGTGGGGCGGCGAACAGATTGCGATCTCGCAGCTGGACGTGCCCAACGAATGGCTGGGCAAGCCGTTTCGCGTGACCACGCAAGGCGAGGGCCGCTACACGTTGACGGACAAGTTCACGGGCGCCACGTTCAGCGGCGCGGTGGGCAAGCCGGAACACTTCCTGTTGCCCGGCGGGGGCGCGATGGACGTGCATATCGACGCGTTGACGGGCCGGCCCGGCACCGAGTTCACGATCTCGCGCAGCTCGCGCCTGGCGGCGATCGAAAACGTGCAATCGCATCTGGGCATCTTTGAACGAGGCCGCGCATCGGGCGTGATCGGCGTCACGCTGGAAGGCAACGACCCGGCACTGACCACGGCCGTGCTGAACCAGATCGGCCAGGAATACGTGCAGCAGAACGTCAACCGCAAAGCGGCACAGGCCGAGAAATCGCTGGGCTTTCTGGAACAGCAGCTGCCCATCCTGAAGGGCGAGCTGGACGCGGCCGAAACCAAGTACAACGCCTTGCGCAACAAGCGCGGCACCATCGACCTGTCCGAAGAAGCCAAGCTGATCCTGGCGCAGTCGGTGGACGCGCAGACCAAGGTGATGGAGCTGCGCTCCAAGCGCCAGGAACTGATCACGCGCTTTGCCCCCACGCACCCCAGCATCGTCGCCATCGATCGCCAGATCGCGTCGCTGTCGGGTGATGTCAGCCGCATCGGCAACAACATCAAGGCGCTGCCCGACCTGGAGCAGGACGTGGTGCGCCTGGTGCGTGATGTGCGCGTCAACACCGAGCTGTACACGGGTCTGCTGAACAACGCGCAGCAACTGCGCTTGATCCGCGCCGGCAAGGTCGGCAACGTGCGCATCCTGGATGCCGCGGTGCAGCCGGACCGCCCCGTGCGCCCCAAGGCCGCGATCATCATCGGCGTGGCCACGGTCATCGGTTTGATCTTCGGCATGCTGTGCGCCTTTGTGCGAAACGCGCTGTTCGGCGGCCTGTCGGAACCCGACGACGTTGAACGCTACACGGGCCTGCCGGTGTTGGCCGCCATTCCGTACAGCGACATGCAGGACAAGCTGTGGCGCCGCAGCCGCCGCAAGAACGCCACGGTGCCCGCGCTGCTGGCGCAAAGCCAGGGCAACGCGCCACCTATCGAAAGCCTGCGATCGTTTCGCAACGTGCTGCAAGCGTCGCTGCGCCAGTCCGCCAACAACATGGTCATGTTCACCGGCCCGGTGGCGGGCGTGGGCAAGTCGTTCCTGTCGGCCAACTTTGCCTTCATCCAGGGCGGCGTGGGCAAGCGCGTGCTGCTGATCGACGCCGACTTCCGCAAGGGCCAGCTGAACCGCTATTTCGGCGTGCCCAAGGAAGACGGCTTGTTCGAAGTGCTGTCCGGCACGATTCCGCTGGCGCGCGTCAGAAAGCACAGCGTGTCCGAAGGCGTGGACTTCATTGCCACCGGCGCGGTCACTTTCGATCCGTCCGAGCTGCTGGCCTCGCCCGTGTTCGGCGCCACCTTGCGCGAGCTGTCCTCGCAGTACGACATGGTGATCCTGGACACGGCGCCGGTGTTGTCCTCGCCCGATGCGGCGGTGGTCGGCACGCATGCCGCCGCGGTGATGGTGGTGGTGCGCTCGGGCATGAACACCGTGGGCGAAATCCGTGAAACGGCCAAGCGCCTGATCCAGGCCGGCGCGCCGGTGGACGGCGTGCTGTTCAACGGCTTGAAACTGATGCCGGAGCGCTTTGGCTTCCGGTCCAAGTATGGGAATTATCGATACTCCCGTGCGGCGTATTACGGCGATTTCAAACAGAACGGTCCCAAGTAACGCCACCCGGAGAAACTGGCATGCACGGAACTTTTGGCTGGGATACCCCGCAAATTCTGGATGCGGTTTTCAAGGCTTACGACATACGCGGCACGGTGCCGGACGAAATTGACGCGCGCTTCGCGCACAGCCTGGGCATGGCGGCCGGCACCAAGGCGCGCGAGCTGGGGGCGCGGTCGATGGTGGTGGGGCGCGATGGCCGCTTGAGCAGCGTCGAGCTGGCGGCCGCGTTGCAGGCCGGGCTGCGTTCGGCCGGCATGCACGTCATCGACATCGGCATGGCCACCACGCCGATGGTGTATTTCGCCACGCGCCTGATGGACACAGGCGCGGGCATCGCCGTCACGGGCAGCCACAACCCGCCGGCCCACAACGGCTTCAAGATCGTGCTGGACGGCGCGTCGCTGTACGGCGACGGCATCACCGCCTTGCGCGATGCGATGCGCCTGCCGATCGAATCGGCCAGCGTGTCCGGCGGACGCACGCAGATGCAGATCCAGCCCTGCTACGCGGCGCGCCTGGTGGGCGACATCCGCATGGCGCGTCCGATGAAAATCGCCATCGACTGCGGCAGCGGCGTGGCGGGCGCGGTGGCGCCGGCGCTGTTTCGCGCGCTGGGTTGCGAAGTCACCGAACTGTTCTGCGAGGTAGACGGCTCGTTCCCCGGCCACCACCCGGACCCGGCCGACCCGCAAAACCTGCAAGACCTGATTTATTGCCTGCGCTATTCCGATTGCGAGGTTGGGCTGGCGTTCGACGGCGACGGCGACCGGCTGGGCGTGGTGACAAAATCGGGACAGATCATCTGGCCGGACCGGCAGCTGATTTTGTTCGCCCGCGACGTGCTGTCCCGCAACCCCGGCGCGGAAGTCCTCTACGACGTGAAATGCAGCCGCCACGTGGCCCGCGCCATCTTCGAGGCCGGGGGCAAACCCACCATGTGCAAGACCGGGCATTCCCTCATCAAAGCCAAGATGCGCGAGTCGGGAGCGCTACTTGCTGGAGAGATGAGCGGTCACATGTTTTTCAAGGAGCGCTGGTACGGCTTTGACGATGGGATCTACGCCGCCGCCCGGCTGCTGGAAATCCTGTCCGCTGCGCCGGACCCGTCTGCCCTTCTTGAAGGCTTGCCGCAGTCCTGCGCGACCCCCGAAATCAAGCTGGACACCGCCGAAGGCGAACAGTTCGAACTGGTGAAGTTGCTGCGCGAGCAAGGGGAATTCCCCAGCGCGGTCTCCATCAACGATCTGGACGGCGTTCGGGTGGACTACGTCGATGGCTTCGGCCTGGCGCGTCCATCGAACACCACGCCGACGGTGGTTTTGCGTTTTGAAGGAGACACCGTGGCCGCACTGGCCCGGATCGAGGAGGATTTCCGCAACGCGTTCCGGCGCATTGCACCTCTCGTTCGTTTACCGTTCTAAGGAGCATCACGCGATGGGAAAGGCCAATTTTGCGATTGAGGCGTTAAGGGCGGATTCCGGCCTGGCGCAGAGCCCTGAGTGGCAGGCGTTCGCGCAGGCTGCCGAGGCCGCCGAACTTGACGCCAACACGCTTAAAGTCATTGAAGCTGCCGGTTTGTGCGTGGACCTGACCATGCAACGGCAATCGCCCGCGCTGGAAGCGGCCGCACTGAACCTGCTGCAAGCGCGCGGGCTGGCGGACGCCCGCCATGCGCTGTTCACGGGTGAACCCGTCAATTGGACCGAAGGCCGACCCGCCTGGCACACGGCCGTTCGCGCCGGGCGCACGCCCGAGCAACCGGACGGGCTGGACGCCGATTCCGTCTGCGAATATTCGCGCATGAGCGACTTCGTGCGCCGGGTGGACCAGACGGCAGATTTTTCAACCGTGCTCCATATTGGCATCGGCGGCAGCGACTGGGGCCCGCGCCTGGCGGTCCAGGCGTTTGGCGGACCCTCGCAGCGCCGCCAGATCCGCTTCGTGTCCAACATCGACGGCCACGCCTTCCATGACGCGGTGGCGGGCCTGGACCCGCGCCGTTGCCTGGTGGTGATTTCGTCCAAGTCGTTCACCACGTCCGAAACCATGCACAACGCCCGCGCCGCGATTGCGTGGCTCAAGCAGGGTGGGGTGGCGGACGTGTCCGAGCACCTGGCGGCCGTTACCGCCAACGTGTCGGCCGCGCGCGCGCTCGGCGTGCCCGCCAGCCACACGTTCAAAATGTGCGACTGGGTAGGCGGCCGTTATTCCGTGTGGTCAGTGGCCGGCCTGTCGATTGCGCTGACCGTGGGCGCCGACGTGCTGATCGGCATGCGCGCGGGCGCCGAGGCGATGGACCAGCATTTCCAGAACGCCCCGTTCGCCGCGAACGCACCGATCCAGCTGGCCTTGGCCGGCTTGGTCAATTGCAGCGTGCTGGGCTACAACTCGCTGAACATTGCCGCGTACAGCGCGCGTCTGCTGCACCTGGTGACCTATTTGCAGCAGCTGGAAATGGAATCGCTGGGCAAGCGCGTGGCGGGTGATGGCACGGCGGTGGGCGTGCCCACGGCCCCGATCATCTGGGGCATGCCGGGCACCGACGGCCAGCACACGTTCTTCCAGTGGCTGCATCAAAGCGAAGACGGTGCGCCGGTGGACTTCATCGCCAGCCTGCAAGGCCACGCCGACAGCCCCGACGCCCATCGCCATCTGCTGGCCAACTGCCTGGCGCAGCGCCAGGCGTTGCTGCGCGGCAAGAACCTGGAGCAAGCGTTGCAGGACGTCGCGCACATCGACGATCAGGAAAAGGCGTTGAGCCTTGCCCAGCACATGGTGCACCCGGGCGGACGGCCGTCCACGCTGATCGTGCTGCGCCAGCTGGACCCGCGTGGCCTGGGCGCCTTGCTGGCCTTGTACGAACACAAGGTGTTCGTACAAAGCGTGGTGTGGGGCATCAACCCGTTCGACCAATTCGGCGTGGAACTGGGCAAGCGCCTGGCCACGGGCATCGACCGCGAACTGGCCGTGCCGGTGTCGGCCGGGGTGGTCGACTGGGGCCATGACGCGTCCACCTCGTACTGGATCGATCGCTATCGCAGCCACACGCAGGCGCCGCGTCCGCGCCATGCGTGGGTGCCGGGCGTGGCGGCGCATCTGTGACGAGCGCCGCCATGTCAGGCATGCACGTACTGGTGACGGGCGGGGCCGGCTACATCGGCACGCACACGCTGATTGCGATGCTGGCGGCGGGCCAGCGGCCGCTGGTGCTGGATAACTTCAGCAACGGCAGCCGCGAGGCCGTGCGCCGCGTCGAACGGCTTTGCGGCCAGCCGATAGCGCTGATAGAAGGCGATATCCGCACCCCCGGCCTGATCGAGCGCGTGCTGTCGGACGCCGCCGCGCGCGGGCAACCGGTGCAGGCGGTGTTGCACCTGGCCGGTTGCAAGGCCGTTGGCGAATCGGTGGCCGACCCGCTCAAGTACTACGACAACAACGTCACGGGTTCGATGGTGTTGCTGCGGGCCATGCGCGAGGCGGGCGTGTCCCGCCTGGTGTTCAGCTCGTCGGCCACCGTCTACGGTGAACCGCAATTCCTGCCGTTTACCGAAGCGCATCCGTTGGCCCCGGCCAATCCGTATGGGCGCACCAAGCTGATGGTCGAGGAGATGCTGCGCGATGTCTGCACGGCCGACCCGTCGTTCAGCGCGGTCACGCTGCGCTACTTCAACCCGATCGGCGCGCATCCCAGCGGGCAGATCGGCGAAAGCCCGCGTGACCTGCCCAACAACCTGTTCCCGTATCTGACCCAGGTAGCGGTAGGCCGCCAGCCGTTCCTGCGCGTCTTCGGCAACGACTACGACACCGTCGATGGTACCGGCGTGCGCGACTACCTGCACGTCATGGACCTGGCGCAAGGGCACGTGCAGGCCCTGGCGTACGGCGCCGGCCAGAGCGGCTTTGTCGCCGTGAACCTGGGAACCGGGCACGGCACCAGCGTGCTGGAATTGGTGCGCGCCTTTGAAGCCGCCAGCGGTCTGCGCATACCCGTGCAGATCATGCCGCGCCGGCCGGGCGACGTGGCGCGCACCTGGGCGGACCCGTCGCTGGCCGAGTCGCTGCTGGGCTGGCGCAGCACGTACGACGTGGCGGCGATGTGCGCCGACGGCTGGCGCTGGCAGCAGGGCAATCCACAAGGCTACGAGGCGGACGACGCCAGCCAGGGCGTGCAGGCCGCCGTGGCATAACCCCTACGCCATATCGGAGGCCTGTTGAAAAAGGGGCGCCAGCGGTTACAGTTGACGGGACTATTGCGTAGCACCGTCAATGAGGCATTCCCATGTTTGACATCCATTCTCAGCCCGGGTCCACCCGCCCCGCCCAGGGGCAGTCGCGATGAACGGGCCCACCTACATTCCCCCCGCCCACTGGAATCTGGACAGCATCGTGTCCGGCTTGCGCGAAGCGCGCGTCGCCTGGCGCGGCCCGCGCGGCCGCCTGCGCGAAGATTCCGGCCTGCGCGAATTCCCGTCGCAGGAAAGCCTGCGCCAGATCATCAAGGACCTCTGCGGCGCCTTGTTCCCCATGCGGCTTGGCCCGATCGATCTGCGTGAAGAAGTCGAAGACTTCTACGTGGGCCACACCATTGGCGCCGCGCTGGACGCGCTGCTGCATCAGGTCTGTCTTGAGCTGCAATACGTCGGCCGGCACGAACACGTCGACCCGGCCGAGACGCAGCGGCGCGCCATCGAAATCGTGCGCCAGTTCGGCGCCGAGCTGCCGCGCGTGCGCGCCGCGCTGGACCTGGACGTGACTGCCGCCTACCAGGGCGACCCGGCCGCGCACAGCGTGGACGAAGTGCTGCTGTGCTATCCCGGCGTGGCGGCAATGATCCACCACCGCCTGGCCAACGTGCTGTACCGGCTGAACGTGCCGATGCTGGCCCGCATCGTGGCGGAAATCGCGCACGCGGATACCGGCATCGACATCCACCCGGGCGCCACCATCGGCCGCAGCTTTTTCATCGATCACGGCACGGGGGTGGTCATCGGCGAAACGGCCATCATCGGCGACCGCGTGCGGCTCTATCAGATGGTGACGCTGGGCGCCAAGCGCTTTCCGCCCGGCGAAAACGGCGAGCTTAAAAAGGGCCTGCCGCGGCATCCGCTGATCGAGGACGACGTCGTCATCTACGCGGGCGCAACCATTCTGGGCCGCGTCACCATCGGCAAGGGCTCGACCATCGGCGGCAACGTCTGGCTGACGCGCAGCGTGCCGCCGGGCAGCAACGTCACGCAGGCCAGCCTGGTCAGCGACATGCCCGATTGTGGGCTGGGCGGCTGAACGCAGCGTAGGAATCAGGATGGACACCCAAGTCTCGGATCTGGCCGCGTTGCGCGGCTTTGTCGACCGCCACCCGCGGCTGTTCGTGCTGACGGGGGCGGGCGTCAGCACCGATTCCGGCATCCCCGACTACCGCGATACCGAAGGCGAATGGAAGCGCAAGCCGCCCATGACGCTGCAAACGTTCATGGGCGACGACCTGGCGCGCGCCCGCTACTGGGCGCGCAGCATGGTGGGCTGGCGTCGCTTTGGCCATGTTCAGCCGAACGAGTCGCATCGTGCCCTGGCGCGGCTGCAAGCGCGCGGCTTGATCACGGTGCTGGTCACGCAGAATGTGGACGGCCTGCACGAAGCGGCCGGCAGCCGCGACGTGGTGGACCTGCACGGCCGCCTGGACGAAGTGCGCTGCATGAATTGCGACTGGCGCGGTGGGCGTGCCGACTGGCAAGACCGCCTGCAAAACGGCAACCCCGCCTGGACGTCGCTGGATGCCACCGACGCGCCGGACGGCGACGCGGACCTGGAAGGCGAAGACTTTTCGCAATTCACCGTGCCGCCGTGCCCGCGCTGCGGCGGCATCGTCAAGCCCGACGTGGTGTTCTTTGGCGAAACGGTGCCGCGCGACCGGGTCGACCGCGCCAACGCCGGCCTGATGAGCGCCGATGCGGTGCTGGTCGTGGGGTCGTCCTTGATGGTGTATTCGGGCTACCGCTTCGTGACTGCCGCGTCACGCAACGGCATGCCGATCGCCGCCATCAACCTGGGCCGCACGCGTGCCGACAGCCTCTTGACCCTGAAGGTGGAACAACCTTGCGCGGTCGCGCTGGAAGCCTTGTAACACGGGTTTTCGGCGGCCGGTTTTTGACCGGTTTAAGCAAGTGCTTGTCCTGTAAGCGTTTTTTGACGCCGTTACAGACCTTTCCATAGGGTTGTCCACAGGAACTGTGGATAATTCCTAGGGAATACCCCTGGTTTTGCGATCATCCCGCGTCCGCGATGTCCACCGCTTCGCCTAGCAACGCGCGGCGGGCGGCGTGCCAGCTGCCGGCATCCGGGGCATACAGCAGGCCGCCGGTGCGGTGCGTGGGCTTGTAGGGCGATCCGTCAAAGCGCGCGGCGTAGCCGCCCGCCTCGCGGTGCAGCAGCCAGCCCGCGGCGTGGTCCCAGGCCGTCAGCTGGTTGTACAGCGCAACGTGGCAATGGCCGGCCGCCAACATGCGGTATTCGTGGGCAGCGCAGCGCAGCGACGCGGTACTGCCCAGGCGCGACAGGTGGCTGTTCACGGTAGTGCGCAGCGGCTCGGGCAGGGCGTCGGTCGAGATCAGGCCGTCCATGTCTTCCAGCGGCGCGGGGCCGGCGACGGTCAACGGCGCCCGGCGCCCATTTTCGTATTCCATCCACGCCCCTTCACCCCGCACGGCCAGCGCGCTGTCGCGGTTGACCGGGTCGTAGATCACGCCGGCGATCACGTCGCCGCGATGGCAGGCGGCGATCATCATGCCGAACAGGGGCAGGCCCGCCACGTAGTTGCGGGTGCCGTCGATGGGGTCGATCAAAAAGGCCAGGTCGGCGTCGACCAGCATGTTCAGCAGCGAAGGGTTGCGCGCGGACGCCTCTTCGCCGATGAGCACGGCGCCTGGGTACAGCTTGGACAGGCGCGCGCCGATCATGCGTTCGGCGGCCTCGTCCGCATCCGTGACCAGGTCGCGCGGTGAACTCTTGCCCCGCACGGCGCCTTCGGGCAGGTTGCGAAAGCGCGGCATGACTTCCACCAGGGCCGTTTCGGCCAGCACGGCGGCAAGCTTGCGGGTGTCGTCAAGGGTAAAGGTTCTGCTCATACGGATCCATTCAGGGAACGCGCAAATCTATCATGCCTGGGCGGCATTTGATCGCGTTTCGCAAGTGACTGGATTGAAAGGACTTTTCCGGGCTGTGCAGGACTTATCTGCCGGGTTGTCCACAGTTGTTGGGGATAAGCGGCGGGGATAGCCGCTTATCCCCGGTGCGCGGCGAGCGCCGCGCACCGGTCGGGGCCTCAGGCGCCCAGGTCCACGCACAGGTACTTGATTTCGAGGTATTCCTCGATGCCGTACTTGGAACCTTCGCGTCCCAGACCCGACTGCTTGACGCCGCCGAACGGGCCGACTTCGTTGGAGATCAGGCCGGTGTTGATGCCGACGATGCCGTATTCCAGCGCTTCGGACACGCGCCAGATGCGGGCGTAGTCGCGCGTGAAGAAGTACGCGGCCAAGCCGAAGATGGTGTCATTGGCCATGCCGATGACTTCTTCTTCGGTTTCAAAGCGGAACAGCGGGGCCACCGGGCCGAAGGTTTCTTCGGTGGCAAAGCGCATCGATTGCGTCACGTCGCGCACCACGGTCGGTTCGAAGAACGTGCCGCCCAGCGCATGCGGCTTGCCGCCGGCAATGACCTTGGCGCCGTGCGAGGTGGCGTCGGCGATGTGCTCTTGCACCTTTTCGATGGCGTTCGTGTCGATCAGCGGGCCTTGCGTCACGCCGTCTTCAAAGCCGTCGCCGACCTTCATGGCGTTGACCTTGGCGACCAGGCGCGTGGCGATTTCCTCGTACACGCCGGCTTGCACGTAGATGCGGTTGGCGCACACGCAGGTCTGGCCGGCGTTGCGGTACTTCGAGGCCAGGATGCCGTCAACCGCGCGGTCCAGGTCGGCGTCGTCGAACACGATGAACGGCGCGTTGCCGCCCAGTTCCAGCGACAGCTTCTTGATGGTGGGCGCGCATTGCTCCATCAGCGTGCGGCCCACTTCGGTGGAACCGGTGAAGCTCAGCTTGCGCACCACATCGCTTTCGCACAGCGCGGCGCCGATATCGCGCGAGCTGCCGGTGATGACGTGGAACACGCCCGCCGGAACGCCCGCTTCTTCGGCCAGCACGGCCAGCGCCAGCGCCGTCAGCGGCGTCTGCTGGGCGGGCTTGACCACCATCGTGCAGCCGGCGGCCAGTGCCGGACCGACCTTGCGCGTGATCATGGCGGCCGGGAAGTTCCACGGCGTGATGGCGGCGGTGACGCCAATGGGTTGCTTCAGCGCCAACAGGCGTTGGCCGGCCTTCGGGCTTTGCAGCACGTCGCCGTCGATGCGCTTGGCTTCTTCGGCAAACCACTCCAGGAACGATGCGGCGTAGGCGATTTCGCCCGCGGCCTCGGTCACCGGCTTGCCTTGCTCGGACGTCATGATGGCAGCCAGGTCCTGCTGGTTCTGCATCATCAGCTGCGACCACTTCAGCAGGATCGCGGCGCGTTCCTTGCCGGTCTTGGCGCTCCAGGCGGGCAGGGCGGCCTGCGCGCTGGCGATGGCCTGTTCGGTTTCCTTGCGGCCCAGCTTGGGCACGGACACGATGGTCTTGCCGGTGGACGGGTTGTCAACCGGGATCGATGCGCCGTTGCCGGCGCCAACCCACTTGCCGTCGATGTAGCAGGCGTCGCGCAGCAGATCGGGGCGCGACAGGGGATGGGTCAATGCGGTCATTATTGAAGTCTCCTTGATTGGGATTCAACGGGGCCAAGGCAGCGAAAAAAGCGCAACAGCAATGCGCAACAGCAATGCGCAACAGTAAAGCGCAGCGGGCGCGGCGGAAAGATCCGCAACGCCCGCAATCACCGTGCCTGTGGCCCAAGAACAGGGTTCAGGCCGTGAACGTTACGCTGCCAGTGCGTCGGACAAAATCGCCAGCGCGCGGTCGAACTGCGCGTCGGGGATGGTCAGCGGGTACAGGAAACGCAGCACGTTGCCGTAAACGCCGCAGCTCAACAGGATAAGCCCTTGTTCCAGCGCGCGGGCCTGCACGCGCTTGACGGCTTCAGCGTCCGGCTTGCCGTTGGCGTCGTTCAGTTCCAGCGCCACCATCGAACCCAGGCCACGCACGTCGGCAATAGCCGGCACCTTGGCGCGCAGGCCTTCCAGGTGGGCGCGCAGCTTTTCGCCCAGCACGTTGGCGCGATCGCACAGCTTTTCTTCGGCAATCACGTCCAGCACGGCGTGGGCCGCAGCCACCGCCAGCGGGTTGCCGGCGTAGGTGCCGCCCAGGCCGCCCGCTGCCGGGCCGTCCATGACGTCGGCACGGCCGACCACGCCCGAGATCGGGAAGCCGCCGCCCAGGCTCTTGGCCATGGTGATCAGGTCGGCTTGCACCGAGTGGTGTTCCATGGCGTAGAGCTTGCCGGTGCGGCCAAAGCCCGTTTGCACTTCGTCGGCGATCAGCAGGATGCCGTGCTCGTCGCAGAGCTTGCGCAGCGCGCTCATCAGTTCGGGCGGGGTGATGTTGAAGCCGCCTTCGCCTTGCACCGGTTCAATGATGATCGCGGCGACGCGCTTGGGGTCGATATCGCACTTGAACAGCAGGTCCAGCGCCTTGAGCGAATCGGCAACGGAGATCGACTGCGTGGCGTTGGGGAACGGCACGTGATAGATGTCGCCGGGCATCGGGCCGAACGACAGCTTGTACGGCGCAACCTTGCCGGTCAGCGCCATGCCCAGCATGGTGCGGCCATGGAACGAACCCGAGAACGCGATGACGCCCGAACGGCCCGTGGCCGAACGCGCGATCTTGATGGCGTTTTCAACGGCTTCGACGCCGGTGGTGAAGAAGGCGGTTTTCTTCAGGCCGTCGATGGGGGCCAGGCGGTTGATGCGTTCGGCCAGCGAGATGTAGCTTTCGTACGGAACGATCTGGTAGGCCGTGTGCGTGAAGTTGTCCAGCTGGGCGGCCACGGCGGCCTTGACCTTGGGGTGCAGGTGGCCGGTGTTGAGCACCGCGATGCCGCCCGCGAAATCGATGTATTCCTTGCCGTTGGCGTCCCACAGCGTGGCGTTCTCGGCGCGCACTGCGTAGAAGTCGCACATGACGCCAACGCCGCGCGGCGTGGCCAAAGAACGGCGGGTATTCAGGTCTTGATTCTTCATCTCAGCCTCGATGAACAGGGTGGGCGGGAAAAGCCTTATTTAATGCTACGATGGCCCCATTTGTGGGAACCACTTTGATAAAACAGGTAGAACCAATTGCGGTCCATTGTAGGTGACTTGCTGCTGCTGCGTCTGGCGGACGGATCTAGCGAGCCCATGAACAAGCGCTTGTATCGCGGCATACGCGAAGCGATCCTGGATGGCGCCATCGCCGCCGACTCGCGTTTGCCTGCGTCGCGCGACCTGGCAACAGAGCTGGGCATTGCCCGCAATACCGTGGTCCACGTCTACAGCCAGTTGCTAGCCGAAGGCTATACGCGCAGCCGGCAGGGCAACGGCACATTCGTCAACGCGTCGGTGCCCGACTCTTACCTGGCCAGCGGCCGACGCCTGCGCCAGCCCGCGCAAGCGCAACCGGGGCCCGCGCTGTCACCACGCGGCGCGGCCATTGTCGAAGGCGTGTCGGCCTCGCCCTACCAGTGGGGCGCGTTCATGCCCGGCGTGCCCGACCTGACCGAATTCCCCCACAAGAAATTTGGCCGCATCGTCAGCAATCTGTGGCGCAACCCGTCGCCCGATTTGTTGACCTATGCCTACGGCGGCGGCCTGCCGGCGCTGCGCGAAGCGCTGGCCCAGCATCTGGCGCTGACGCGTTCCATTGACTGCGACCCTGACCAGATCATCATCACCGAAGGCTCGCACCAGGCCATCGACCTGACGACGCGCATCCTGGGCGAAGCCGGCGAAACCGCCTGGGTCGAAGACCCCGGCTACTGGGGCGCGCGCACCATCTTGCAAGCCAACGGCCTGCACACCGTGCACCTGCCGGTGGACGAAGAGGGCATGCGCCTGCCCGAACCCGGCGGCACGCCGCCGCGCTTTATCTTCGTCACGCCATCGCACCAATATCCCTTGGGGCCGGTGATGTCGCTGGCGCGCCGCCGGCAACTGCTGGCCGTGGCGCGGCAAAGCGGCAGCTGGATCATCGAAGACGATTACGACAGCGAATTCCGCTTTTCGGGCCGCCCCATCGCCTCGTTGCTGGGCTTGGAGCCCGATGCGCCCGTCATCTATATGGGCACGTTCAGCAAGACGCTGTACCCGGGCCTGCGCGTGGGCTATCTGGTCTTGCCCAAGCCGCTGACCGCCGCGTTCCAGGCCGCGCACGCTGAGCTGTATCGCGAGGGCCATCTGATGACGCACGCGGCGCTGGCCACGTTCATTTCCGAAGGCCATTACGCCGCGCACATCCGTCGCATGCGCATGCTGTACGGGCGACGGCGCGCGATGCTGGTCAACCTGATTGAACGCCGGCTGGGCCCGGACTGGCTGCACCGTGACGCCAGCATGGCAGGGTTGCATCTGGTGCTGACCTTGCCGCTGGACATGGACGACCTGCGCGTGGTGGATGTGGCGCGCAGCAAGGGCGTGCTGACCCGCGCGCTGTCGCGCTATTACGTCAATGCCGAAGGGCGGCGGCCCGGCCTGCTGCTGGGCTATGCCTGCGTGCCGGAAAACGATATTGCGCGCAAGTTCGAGGTGCTGCTGGAAAGCCTGGCCGACGTCGCCCGCAAGCCCGCGGCGGCTTGACCGGGTCCGCCTAGAAAAGCGGCAGCGCCGCGCCGAATGCCGCCGCGTTGCGCATGCCCTGGTCTTCGAAGTTGGTGTTGAAAACGGCATGCGCCTGGCTGCTTTGCGTGGCCAGCCGCGTGAAGCGTTCAACCAGTTCGGCAAGCTCCTGCTCGGTATATTCATATTGAAAGCGGCCCGACGACGCGCTGCCCGAGGCGTTCCATGCGTCGGCATTGCGGCCGTGCAGCCGCAGCAGCGTCAGATCGGGATGCGTGCTTTCCCAGATGGCGGGCACGGTATTTTCAAAGCCCTGCGGTGCGTCCACCACCGTGTGCACCACGCCCAGATCGCGTTCGAAAGCCAGCGTGTCGGCGATGGCGCCCGGGCTGTCGAACCAGCTGCGATGGCGAAATTCCACCGAAATCAAATGCTCTTGCATGCGCGCGGCGCAGTCGGCCACATGCGCGCGTCCTCGCGCGTCGCGCCGGATCCACGGGGGAAATTGAAAATGCACCGCGCCCAGCTTGCCCGGCATCCGCAGCGGTTCCAGCGCCAGCTGATAGCGGCGCCACATTTCATCGCGCAGGTCTTCGGGCATCTGGCGTTGGTAGATGATCGGGTCCGGCCAATCTTCCAGTTCGCGTGCGATGTCCCCGGGCAGGGCGGCCAGCGGCGTCTGGTGGCCGGTGAACAAGCGGAACGCCTTGATGTTGAAGACGAAGTCGTCCGGCGTGCGCTGCGCCCACAGATAGGCGTTGTTGGCCGAGGGCAGCGCGTAGTAGCTGGAATCGATTTCCGCCATCGAAAAGCGCGACGCGTAAAAGCGCAGCCGCGCTTCGGCACCGCGCACGTCGGGCGGGTAAAACCGCCCGCAGGCGAGCAGGGTGGGGTCGGTCCAGGAGGCGGTGCCGGTCAGGATACGCATGGCAAAAGGGTGGCGGATGGGGCGCGGGGCAGGGCGACGACGCTGCTATGATAGCTGGATAAATAGCCAGTCATTTGGCCTACTTGCCGCCATGCCCGACCACGATCCCACTGCCAACACCCGCCCCGATCCCCTTGCCGATCTGAACCCTGCCCAGCGCGAAGCCGCCGTATTCGGCGTGCGGCCGGGCTCAAGTTCGGGCTCAAGTTCGGCCGAAGACGCGGCGTTCGATGACGGCCCCCTGCTCGTGATTGCGGGGGCGGGATCGGGCAAGACCAACACGCTGGCGCACCGCGTGGCCCACCTGATCCTGAACGGCGCCGACCCCCAGCGCATGCTGCTGCTGACGTTCTCGCGCCGCGCGGCACAGGAAATGGACCGGCGCGTGGGCTCGGTGCTGCAACGCGTGATGAACCTGCGCGGGTCGCAGCAGGCGCCGTCGTTGCCTTGGGCAGGCACCTTCCACGCCATCGGCGCGCGGCTGCTGCGCGACTGCGCACTGCGCATCGGCCTGTCTGAAGCCTTCACCATCCACGATCGCGGCGACGCCGAAGACCTGATGGGCATGGTGCGGCATGAACAAGGCTTGTCATCCACCAAATCGCGTTTTCCCTTGAAGGGCACCTGCCTGGCGATTTATTCGCGCGTGGTCAATAGCCAGACGCCGGTGGCCGACGTGCTGAAAACGTCATTCCCCTGGTGCGCACAGTGGGAAGAGGAATTGAAGACGCTGTTTCGCGGCTATGTGGCCGCCAAGCAGGACCAGCAGGTGCTCGACTACGACGACCTGCTGCTGTATTGGTCCGAGATGATGACCGACCCGGGCATCGCCGCCGATGTCGGCGCGCGCTTCGACCACGTGCTGGTCGACGAATACCAGGACACGAACCGCCTGCAATCCGCTATTCTGCTGGCCATGAAGCCCGACGGGCGCGGGCTGACAGTGGTGGGCGATGACGCGCAATCCATCTATTCGTTCCGCGCCGCCACCGTGCGCAACATCCTGGATTTTCCCTCGCAGTTTCCCAAACCTGCCCGCGTCATCACGCTGGACCGCAACTACCGGTCGACCCAGCCCATCCTGAACGCATCGAACGCGGTGATCGGCCTGGCCACCGAACGCTACGCCAAAGACCTCTGGACCGATCGCGTCTCGTCGCAACTGCCCGAACTGGTCACCGTCAGCGACGAGGCCGGGCAGGCGCGTTGGGTCGCCGACCAGGTGCTGGCGCAGCGCGAGGGCGGCGCCACGCTCAAGTCGCAAGCGGCGCTGTTCCGCACGGCCAGCCATAGCGCCGCGTTGGAACTGGAACTGACCCGGCGCAACATTCCTTTCGTCAAATTCGGCGGCCTGCGCTTTCTGGAAGCCGCGCACGTCAAGGATCTGCTGTCGCTGTTGCGCTGGGCCGAGAACCCGCGCGGACGCATGGCGGGTTTTCGCGTCGCGCAGTTGATGCCCGGCATCGGCCCGGCCACCGCCGGCAAGCTGATGGACGCCATGGCGGCCAGCCCCGAACCGCTGCGCGCGCTGCGCGAGTTCAAACCCGGCGCGGCGGCCCAACAGGAATGGGGCGCGTTCGCCGACACCTATGCGGCGCTGTGCGACCCGGGCCTGCGTTGGCCCGCCGACGTGGACCTGGCGCTGCGCTGGTACGCCGGCCAGCTTGAACGCCTGTACGACGACGCGCGGGTGCGCAAGACCGACCTGGACCAGCTGGTGCGGCTGGCGGCGGGCTACCCGTCGCGCGAACGCTTTTTGACCGAGCTGACCCTGGATCCGCCCGACGCCACCAGTGACGAATCCGGCGCGCCGTCGCGCGACGAGGACTACATGATCCTGTCCACCATCCACTCGGCCAAGGGCCAGGAATGGAAGGCTGTCTATGTGCTGAACGTGGTCGATGGCTGCATCCCGTCCGACATGAGCACCGGCACCGCCGAAGAGATCGAAGAAGAGCGGCGCCTGCTGTATGTGGCCATGACGCGCGCCAAGGAACGGCTGCAACTGATCGTGCCGCAGCGCTTTTACGTGCACCAGCAGACGGGCATGGGCGACCGCCACGTGTACGGTTCGCGCACGCGCTACATCACCAACGCCATGCTGCCGCTGTTTGAACACCTGCCTCGGCCGCCCGCGCTGGGCGACCTGCCTGCCGGCGCGCCGTCCAAAGAGGCGCAGGCCCCGGCCATCGACGTGACCCGGCGGGTGCGCAACCTGTTCTCATAGCCTGCGCTATCATCAGCCGATGCCATAAGTTGTGCCGCAGGGCTCGCATTGCCAAAGGGTATCCATGTCTGCTGAAGAGAATTTCGCCGACGTCCACAAGGGCGAGGTGGTGGCGTCCATCGCCTATGTGAACGGCCGCCGCGACCGCGAAGTGCCCATCGATGAAGTCGGCCAGCACATCGGCCGGTATAGCAGCCAGAACAGCGACCAACTAGGCGGCCCATCAGACGGCAAATCAGGCGGGCAATCAGGCGGATTAAGCCCCGGCCAACCGCCCGGCATGCTGTGGATCGGCCTGCGCAACCCCACACCCGAATTGCTGGCCCGTGTCACCGGTGAATTGGGCGCTTGTGGCAAGAACCAGGAAGAGATGCTTGAACCGCACCGGCGGCCCAAGATCATCGATTACGGCAACATGGTTCTTATCGTGACCATCACCGTCGAGGTCGAGGCCGAACGGCCTGTCTTCGGCGAAACCCAGCTCTTGATCGGCGACGGCTTTCTGGTCACCGTGCGGCGCGGCGCCACGGCGGCGCACAGCCCGCTGCGCGAACGCCTGGAAGCGTCGCCCGACCTGCTCAAGCGCGGCAGCGACTACGTGGCCTCCGAAGTGCTGGACTGGCTGGTCGACCGCTACGTGGCGGCGGCGGGCAAGATCGAAAGCGTGGTCGAAGGCGCCGAACAGAAATTGCTGATCCGTGGCGCCAAGGATTCCGATATCCGCAGGCTGTACCGCCAGCGCCGCGACTTGCTGCGCATTCATACCGTGGTGTCGCCGATGGCGGAAATATGCCGTCGGCTGGCGCGCGTCGAGATGTCGGCCGTGGACGAGCATGCTCGCCCGTACTTCGGCGAGGTCGCCGACCGCGTGCTGCGCGTGGACGAGCTGTTCAACGCGTTGCGCGAATCGCTGGCGTTCGCCTTCGAAGCCAGCCTCATGATCGGCCAGGCGGCGCAGAACGACACGACGCGCAAGCTGGCGTCCTGGGCCGCCATCCTGGCCGTGCCCACCGCGATTGCCGGCATCTATGGCATGAACTTCGAATTCATGCCGGAACTGAAGTCGCCCCTGGGCTATCCCATCACGCTGGGCGTCATCGCGTCGATCTGTTCGGTGTTGTACTGGCGGTTCCGCAAGTCCGGCTGGCTATGAAAGGCGGGCGGGGAACAGCGGGCAACGCAGGCCGACACGCCAGCCCGGGCGGCAGGGGCGGCGAGACGTCCAGCAAGGCAAGCGACCGGGACATTTTCCGCACGGTCGATTAACGAAAAACCGGGCCGCCTGTGGCACACTTGCCGCGTTTCTTACCTGGAGGCCGGCCGGTGCGTGGCAAACCCCCATTTCGCGGCGGCGGCAAGCTGACCGCCCTGATCGTTGCCGTGATTCTTGCGGCGGCGGGCGCCATCGTCAATTGGCTACAGCCGTCGGGGCAGGGCGATTCGCCCCGCCCGTCACGTCCGCCCTCGGCCGATGGGCGCTCGCCTGCGGCCGACGGCATTCCGCCCGGCAGCTACACGCTGACCGGCGCGATCGTCAACGTGGCCGATGGCGACACCGTCACGCTGCGCGCGCGCGATGGCCAGCGCCGCATCCGCATGGACAGCATCGATGCGCCTGAAGAAGGCCACGGCGCCGACCAGCCCGGCCAACCCTTTGCCGAAGCGTCCCGCAAGAATCTTGCGGATCTGGTCGCCGGCAAGACCCTGACCGCCCAATGCTACGAACAAGATCAGTACGGCCGCGACGTCTGCGCGCTGATTCTGGATGACGGCCGCTCGGCCAACCGTTTGCAGGTGCAGTCCGGCTACGCCTGGGCCTACACCGCCAGGCGCGGCGATTACCTGCGCGACAAGGCCATGACGAGCTTGCAACGCCAAGCCCAGGACGCCAAGCGCGGCCTATGGGCCAAAGAGGGCGCCATGCAGCCCTGGAAATGGCGCTATGACTGCTGGCGCCAGCGCCAGTGCGGGTGATGAGGGGCGGTCGCCGCCCCGTGCACCCGCTAGGGCATGCCTGGGTACTGGCTGCGTCCCGCCTTTGCTATCCTCTGTCGCAACGTTTTGAAGGGAAGGTTTCCATGCTTGCAATGAAGCGGCTCAGGGCGACAGCCATGCTGATGTTGCTGGCGCTGGCGGGCTGCTCTCAAGAAAGCCCCATCAACAGCCCGTATCCGTCCGGCGCCGAAAGCCAGAACACGCTTTATTCCGCGTTTGTCCAGCGTTCGCCCAAATACCTGGACCCGGCAAGCTCTTATTCCGGCGACGAAACCCCTTATACCTACAACATCTACGAGCCGTTGTACGGGTATCACTACCTGAAGCGGCCGTACGAGCTGGTGCCACGCGCCGCGCAGTCCATTGATCCGCCGCAGTATCTGGACGCCCAGGGCAAGCCCTTGCCCGCCGATGCGCCGGGCGAACAAATCGCCGAAAGCATCTACGACATCAAGATACGCCCGGGCGTGCGCTACCAGCCGCACCCCGCGTTCGCCCGCAAGACCGACGGCAGCTACGACTACTTCCCGATTTCCGAAGACGACCTTAAAGACAAGTACTACATCCCCGACTTTCCGCGCACCGGCACGCGCGAACTCACGGCGGACGACTACGTCTACGCGTTTCGCCGTCTGGCCAGCCCGCGCGTGGTGTCGCCCATCTATTCGGTGATGGCGGACCACGTGGTCGGCATGCAGGAATACGGCGACCGGCTGCGCAAACGCGACCGGGACCTGCGCCGCGATCTGCCCGGCGGCGGCGCCGCCTCGTGGCTGGACCTGCGCGATGCCGACGGCTTTACCGGCATCCAGGCGCTGGACCCGCACACGCTGCGCATTCGCGTCAAAGGCAAGTACCCGCAGTTCAAATATTGGCTGGCCATGACGTTCACGGCGCCCATCCCCTGGGAGGCCGACCGCTTCTACAGCCAGCCGGGCATGGCCGCGCATGACCTGTCGTTGAACACCTGGCCGGTCGGCACCGGCCCGTACATGATGGCGGAATCGTTGCAGAACCGTCGCCACGTGCTGGTGCGCAACCCCAACTTCCACGGCGAAGCCTACCCCTGCGAGGGCGCACCCGGCGACAAGGAAGCCGGCATGCTGGCCGACTGCGGCAAGCCCACGCCCTTTATCGACCGCGCCGTGTTCAGCCTGGAAAAAGAAGCCATCCCGCTGATCGGCAAATTCATGCAGGGCTATTACGACGTGCCGCAAATCGAACGCGGCGAATACGGCGTGGCCATGCTGGTGGCGGCGGGCGACAGCCAGGACAAGGCCAAGCAGTACCGCGAACACGGCATTCGCCTGCCCACCACGGTGGAAACCGCCAACTGGTACATGGGCTTTAACTGGCTGGACCCAGTGGTGGGCAAGGGCGACACGCCCGAGCAGGCGGAAAAGAACCGCAAGCTGCGCCAAGCCATCAGCATCGTGTTCGACTGGGAAGAATTCGTCACCGTGTTCGAAAACGATCAGGCGTCCGTTGCCCAAGGCCCGGTGCCTCCCGGCGTGCTGGGTTACCGCGATCCGCCTGAGGGCGTGAACCCGGTGGTCTACGACCTGGTTGACGGCAAGCCCGTGCGCAAGTCCGTCGACGTGGCCAAGCGGCTCTTGGCCGAGGCCGGTTACCCCGACGGCCGCAACGCCAAGACCGGCGCGCCGCTGGTGCTGTATTACGACGCCATGCAGGGCGGCGGGTCGAACCCGCGCTTTGACTGGATGCGCCGGCAGATGGCCAAGATCGGCGTGCAGCTGGACGTGCGTTCCACCGACTACAACCGCTTCCAGGACAAGATGACGCGCGGCGCCGCGCAGATCTTCCTGTGGGGCTGGAACGCGGATTACCCCGACGCCGAAAACTTCCTGTTCCTGCTGTACGGCCCCAACGCCAAGGCGCGGGGGGGCGGCGAGAACGCAGCCAACTACCAAAGCCCGGAATTCGACAAGCTGTTCGAACAGATGAAGTTCCTGGACGACGGCCCCCAGAAAGAACAGCTGATCGCCAAGATGGTGGCGGTGGTGCAGCGGGATGCGCCGTGGATGTTCGGCTATTTCCCGATGTCGGGCGGCGCCTATCAGCAGTGGGTCGGCAACGCCAAGCCCACGCAGATGGTGCGCAACACGCTGCAATACATGAAGATCGATCCCGCGCTGCGCCAGCAGAAGATCGATGAATGGAACGTTCCAAGATGGTGGCCGATCGGCCTGTTCGTGCTGCTGTTGGCGCTGGCGATCTGGCCTTCGTACGTGGCGCTCAAGCGCCGCGAACGCCAGACCGCCTTCGGCCCGGCGGTCCGCAAGGAGCATCAATCATGATCGGCTATGTGATTCGCCGGCTGCTGTATGGCGTGCTGATCCTGATCGGCGTCAACCTGTTCACCTTCATCCTGTTCTTTGCCGTGAACACGCCCGACGACATGGCGCGCCTGGCCATCGGCGGGCAGCGCGCCAGCCAGGACGCGGTGGAAAAATGGAAGGTCGAACGCGGCTACGACAAGCCGCTGTTCTTCAACGAACGCGCGCAAGGCACGGCGCAACTGACCGACACCATCTTCTACCAGCGCTCGGTGCCGCTGCTGGCCATGGAATTCGGCGCATCGGACAGCGGGCGCGACATCGGCCGCGAGATCCAGACGCGCATGGGCCCCAGCCTGGCGCTGGCCGTGCCCACCTTCATCCTGGGGTTGTTCGTCAGCATCGTGTTTTCGTTGACGCTGGTGTATTTTCGCGCCACGCGGCTGGACTTCTGGGGCGTCGTGGTGTGCGTGCTGCTGCTGTCCATTTCCAGCCTGTTCTACATCATCGCGGGGCAGTGGGTGTTCGCCAAGCTGATGCGGCTGGTGCCGTTCTCGGGGTTTTCGGGCGGGCTGGACGTGGTCAAGTTCCTGGCGCTGCCGGTGCTGATCGCCATCGTGTCGCGGCTGGGTCCCGAGGCGCGCTTCTACCGCACGCTGTTCCTGGAAGAGATCGGCAAGGACTACGTGCGCACCGCGCGCGCCAAGGGCCTGGCCGAACGCGTCGTGCTGTTTCGCCACGTGCTGCGCAACGCGATGCTGCCCATCCTGACCAGCACGGTGGCCGCCTTGCCGCTGCTGTTCATGGGCAGCCTGATCGCCGAGTCTTTCTTCGGCATCCCGGGCCTGGGCAGCTACACCATCGACGCCATCAACGCGCAGGATTTTTCCGTGGTGCGCGCCATGGTGTTCCTGGGCGCCGCGCTCTATATCGTGGGGCTGATCCTGGCCGACATTTCCTACACGCTGGCTGACCCCCGCGTTCGATTCGAGTAGCCGCCATGCCCAAGATCGTCTTCCTTTGGACCGACATCGCGCTGTGGCTCATGGTGCTGGGTGCGCTGGCCTATGTCTGGCACGTGCGCCGCAGCCCCAACCTGCGCGCCACCTGGGGGCGCGTTGCGCGTGACACGCCGGCGATGTGCTCGGCCGTCATTCTTGCCGCCTTCACCGTGGTGGGGCTTCTCGATTCCGTGCACTATCGGCCACAACTGCCGCCCGCGCCGGGTGCCGCCGCCGACGCCGCGCCCATCTACGCGCCCGTGGTCAAGTCGGCGCTGGACGGCTTGTTGGCCGGCACGGTGTTGACGCAGCCCGAAAGAAATTACTCGCAGCCGTTGGCAGTGAAGCTGTTCCTGAAAGAAACGATGCTGGTCAACGACAAGCCGGTGCGCGATTTCCCGCGGTTGCGCGGCGCCGCCACGCATGTGACCGATCCGGATACCCAGCACGTGCCTGACGTGTTGAAGCGCCTGGGCTGGGGCCTGGCCGGCGGCTTGGCTGTTGCGCTATTGTCCGCCGCCGTGTTGTTTGCCTTGCTGGCGCGACGCGCGCAGTCGGCCAGGCAGGCGGCGCATATCCTGCTGGGCGGAGAGTCGGACGTGCCCTGGCGCGCCATGGCCATCACCTTTACCCTGCTGTGCCTGACGGCCGGGGCGCTGGCCGGCCTGTCCAGCGGCTACCACGCGCTGGGCACCGACCGCATCGGCAACGACGTGTTGTGGCAGGCGCTTAAAAGTATTCGCACGGCGCTAGTCATCGGCAGCCTGACCACCCTCGCCATGCTGCCGCCCGCCATCATCTTCGGCATCGCGGCCGGGTATTTCAAGGGCAAGGTCGACGACGCCATCCAGTACCTGTACACCACCATCACGTCGATTCCCGGCGTGCTGCTGGTGGCAGCCTGCGCGCTGATGATGCAGGTGTATATCGACAACCATGCCGACCTTTTCGACACCTCCGTCGCCCGCGCCGACCTGCGCCTGTTCCTGCTGTGCATGATTCTTGGGCTGACCGGCTGGGCGGGCCTGTGCCGCCTGCTGCGCGCCGAAACCCTCAAGCTGCGCGAACTGGAATACGTGCAGGCGGCGCGTGCCTTTGGCGTGTCGCACTGGCGCATCATGACGCGCCACCTGCTGCCCAACGTGGCGCACCTGGTGCTGATTACGGTAGTGCTGGAATTTTCGGGGCTGGTTCTGTACGAGGCCGTGCTGTCCTACCTGGGCATCGGCGTGGACCCCAGCATGAATTCCTTTGGTTCGATGATTGACGGGGCGCGGCTGGAAATGTCCCGCGATCCCATGATCTGGTGGAGCCTGATGACCGCATTCCTGTTCATGCTGGCGCTGGTGCTGGCGGCCAACCTGTTTGCCGATGCGGTGCGGGATGCCTTCGACCCGCGCACGCGCCGCTACAAACCCAGCCGCATGGCGCGTCTGGGCGGCTGGTTTGGCCGCCGCCAGACGCTGGCCGCCGAGCCGCGCCCATCGAAGTCCGGAGAAGCCCCATGAGCCAGGATTCCATCTTGCTGGATGTGCGCGGCCTGGATGTGGACATTGCCGGGGAATCCGGCATGACGCATGCGGTCAAGCGCCTTGAGCTGGCCATTTCCCAACGCCAGACCTTTGCGCTGGTGGGCGAATCGGGCTGCGGCAAGAGCATGACGGCGCTGGCGCTGTTGCGCTTGCTGCCCGACGCGGGCCGCATCGTGGGTGGGCAGATCGACCTGGATGGCCAGGACCTGAACCGCCTGCCCGAAAGCGCAATGCGCGGGGTGCGCGGCGGCCGCATCGGCATCATTTTCCAGGAGCCGTCCACCAGCCTGAACCCGGTCATGCGCGTGGGCGACCAGATCATCGAAACGCTGACGGCGCATACGCCCCTGCGCGGGGCGGCGGCGCGCGCCCGCGCCATCGACTGGCTGCGCCGCGTGGGCATCCCCGAGCCCGAGCGCCGCGTGGACGACTACCCGTTTCAATTTTCGGGCGGGCAAAAACAGCGTGTCATGATTGCCATCGCCTTGGCGGCCGAGCCGCTGTTGTTGATCGCCGACGAACCCACTACCGCGCTGGACGTTACCGTGCAGGCGCAGGTGCTGGACTTGCTTGCCGATATCCAGCGCGAAATGGGCATGGCCGTGATGTTGATCACGCACGACTTGGCCGTGGTCAAGAACGTGGCGCATCACGTCGCCCTGATGCGTGGCGGTGAAATCGTGGAAAGCGCCAGCGCCGAAGAATTCTTCCGCGCGCCCAAGCATCCGTACGCACGGCAGTTGTTCGAAGCCATTCCCACGTTCGACAAGCGCGGCGCGCCGCTGTCCCAGCAAGGCCGCGAGGCCAGCGCGGGCAAGGCCGAGCGCGCCCGCCCACGCGCGCCCGGTAACGCGGGCGACCTGGTGCTGGACGTACAAGACCTGAAGGTGCACTACCCCGTGCGCAAGGGGCCGTTGCGGCGTGTCGTGTCTTGGGTCAAGGCGGTGGACGGCGTCACCTTTACGCTGCGCGCGGGCGAGACGCTGGCCTTGCTGGGCGAGTCCGGTTGCGGCAAGACAACCACCGGCAAGGCGCTATTGCGCCTGATCGACGGCGCGCGCATTTCGGGCCGCGCCATGCTGCAAGGCAAGGACTTGCTGAGCGCCGACCGCCGCACGCTGCGCGACCTGCGGCAAGACATCCAGATCGTGTTCCAGGACCCTTATGCGTCGCTGGATCCGCGCATGCGGGTGGGCGATATCCTGGATGAGGGCCTGGCATCGTTACGGCGCTCTATGAGCCCGCAGGCACGCGCCGCGCATGCCGCGCAGTTGATTGAACGCGTCGGCCTGCCGGCCAACACGCTGACGCGCTACCCACACGAATTTTCGGGCGGGCAGCGCCAACGCATCGCCATCGCGCGGGCGCTTGCCGTCGAGCCCAAGGTCCTGATCTGCGACGAACCTACGTCCGCGCTGGACGTGTCCGTGCAGGCGCAGATCCTGGACCTGCTGCGTGAACTCCAGGACGAGCTGGGCATCGCCTACCTGTTCATCACGCATAACTTCGGCGTGGTGGAATATCTGGCGGACCGCATCGCGGTCATGGACGGTGGTCGCATCGTCGAGCTGGGCGATGCCGATACCGTGCTGCATGCGCCGCGCCAGCCACTGACCCAGCGCCTGCTTGCGGCGGTGCCGCGCTTGCAGTTCGGCTCATAAAAAACGCGCCCTGATCCGCAAGGATGCAGGGCGCGTGGCAGGCTGGCGTCCGGGCAGGACGCCAGCCGCGTCACAGCTCGTGATGGGACGTCGGCGTTTCCAGCCAGACCAGCGTGTCGTGCCGCAAGGCGCGCACGCATTGCGCCAGGAAGGCATGCACGGTTTCCAGTTCGGTGGTGTCGTAGCGTCGCGCCATCAACATCACCGCGTCAGCGACCCACTGGCGTTCCTGCGCCAGATGCTGGCACTGTTCCTCGACCGGCCGGATCACGATCATCCGGCGGTCCAGCGGGTGGCGGCCACGTTGCACATAACCTGCCGCCTCCAGCCGGTTGATCAAGGCGGTGGCGCCGCCCGAGCTGATTCCCATCAGCTGTGCCAGTTGCCCGGTGGGCAAGGCGTCGAATTCCATCACTAATTCCAGCGCTTTCAGATCCGCCAGGGGGATGCCCAGCTTGTCTGCCAGGGCCGACTGGCACGCGGCGTTGTACACCGAGAACTGTCGACCCAACATCAGGGCGATATCGTCGAGCATGCCTGGGCGCAATTCATTCGTGCGGGATTCTGGCATAACAGTCACATGCTCATGGTGGGCGATCGTTTCTTGTTGCAGCATGATTTCGCTCCTAGGCGGATCAGTTGTTTACTTCTTGGCCAAGCCGCCGAGCAAACCGCCCAGCAACCCGCCGTTGGCAGCGCCACCCGAGGTGCCGCCCGCCGTTGAACCGCCGGTCAAGCTGCTGGTGACACCACCCAGCAAACCGCCCAGCAGACCCCCGTTACTTGCCGTGCCGGCACCCGCCGCACCGCCGGCTGCCGCACCGGCCGCGCCACCCGCACTGACGCCAGCACTGGCGCCTGTACCGGTCGTCGCACCGACCGACACGCCACCCGCCACGCCGCCGAGCACGCCACCCAGCAAGCCGCCGCCGACCGCGCCGCCCGAGGCGCCGCCCGCCGATCCACCCGTGGCGCCGCCGGTCACACCACCCAGCAAGCCGCCGAGCAATCCGCCGTTGGCCGCGCCGCCCGCCGTTCCGCCCGTCGCGCCACCCACCGCACCCTTCACGCCGCCCAGCAAGCTGGTCACCGGTGCCAACAAACCGTTCACGCCGCCCGCTGCGGGCGTTCCGCCCACGCCACCGACCCCGCCGAGGATGCCGGTGATCGGGCTGAGCAGGCCGCCCGTACCGCCACCGGTCACGCCGCCCGTTATGCCGCCTGTTACGCCGCCCAGGCCCAGGGCGCCGGTCACCGACGCCACCGCGCCGGTCGCGTTGGCCAACGTGGAGCCCAACGGATTCGTATTGCCCGGCGTGGCGTGAACCAGACCGCCCGCGCTGGCGACCGCGCCGCCCAGGCCCTGCAACACGCCGTTCAGGCCGGCGGTGTTACCCGGCAACGTACCGCCCGCGCCGGCCAGCGTGCCGCCCAGGCTGGTCAACAGGCCGGCCACCGGGGCGCCCAGCTGCGTTTTCGCGCCCACTTGCTGCGTCAGGTTGGTCACCGTGCCGGCGATCGGCGCAACGTTCATGTCCAGCGCGGCCCCAACGCCGCCCAGCGTGGGTTGCAGGCCCAGGGGCAGCACGTTGTCCACTGTTTTGCCAACATTGGACAGGGCCGGTTGCAGGACAGGGCTGGACGGGCCATCCAACAGGCGCCCCGTCACGCCGCCCGCCAGTTGCATGACCGGATTGAGCAAGCCCCCTTGGCCACCCAGGCCGTCCGTCAGGGCGCCCACGGCGTTGGTGGCGTTGCCCAGCATCGTCGTCAGCGGCATGGGATTGGCGGGGTCCGCGTTCAGCAGATCGCCCGCGCCGCCTACGGTTTTGCCCAAACCGTCCACCAGGCCACCCAGGCCGGAGCTCAAGCCTCCGGGCAGGCCGGCGCCCTTGATCGACGTGCCCAAATCGCTCACTGCGCCGCCTACTTGCGTCGTCACGCCGTCCACCGGAGCGCCCAGCCCGGTCGTGGCGCCCACTTGCTGAGTCAGCCCGACCACGGTGTTGACCACCGGTTCCACCGTGGGATCCAGTGCCTTGCCCACGCCGCCAAGCGTGGGGCCCAGATTCAGGGGCAACGTGTTGTCCACGGCGTTGCCGGTGTTGCCCAACGTCGTTTGCAGCAGGCCCGCCGTCACCGGATTGACCGGGGGATTGGGGTCGGTGCCGCCGGGAGTGCCCGGGGTGCCAGGGTTGCCGGGGTCCGTGCCACCGGGATTGGTGCCGCCCGGGTTGGTGCCACCGGGGTTCGTGCCGCCTGGGTTGGTCGGGATATCGATGCCGGGCAGGCCGGCGGTTTTCTTGCTACCACCGCTGCTTCCGCACGCGGCTAGAGCGCTGACGACAGCAGCGGCCATGACGGTGGCGGTCAAAATGCGTTGAATGCGGCTGGCTTCAATCTTGGACATCATGGCGAGCTCCTCGGGTTGGTAGGTCAGGCGTGGAAACCGCCCGGTACCGCTCTACATGCATAATCCGTGCCAAGATTTTTCAAACGGACCCACATTGCACGGGTCCACGCATTTGAGGGCTAATAAAATCCTTTGTTTTCAATGCACTGGTGTGGATTCGAGGGTTTGTACCAGGCTTGGGAATTCGTCACTTTTGCGACCACAAAAAGCCTGCGAATGTTACGAATGGCCGGTTATCCGACGTTACGTTACGGGCGACGTTACGTAACGCGGTGTTGGGAACCGGCGCAAATAAAGGTCGTTTCAGCCTGCCGCAAGCGCGCAAAAAAAAGCGCCTGTCGGAGCAGGCGTCAAAGGGGTCGGGAATGCGGTGCGTCAGAACGCGTCGTAGAACAACGAATAGTTGGCGTTAAAGCGCACGTCGCGGTCGTTATTGACCGTGGCCGATCCGACCGGCTTGGCCACGTTGAAATCGAACAGATAGTATTTATCGTCCGTGAAGCGCAGCCCCAGCGCCACCGAGGACAGGTGCCGCTGGTTCAGCGCTTGCAAGCCCTTGTTGTTGTACCAGGTGCGCGCATAGTCGATCAGCGCATAAGGCTGGACGGCCGACAGGTATTCCCAGCCTGTGCCGAAGCGCCGGTTGATTTCGGCCGATACGCCCACACCCTTGTCGCCGCTTTGTTCCCCTTGCGGGTATCCCATTGCGTAGCGCCAGCTGCCAAAAGAGATTTGCTCGGACGAGGGCAATATATTGCTGGAATATTGCGCAGCGCCTGAAAACGTCAGGCCGAACTGGGCGGGCAGGGCGACGGTTTGTTTGGCGTTCAGGTTATAGCGGGCGAAATCCAGGTCCAGAATCGGCGTGGCGGAATAACCGTAATTGCTTGAGATATCCTTCTTCGCGCCCGCCGCATCAAAGCCTTTGGACACGCTGGCGGTTATGTCGGTTGTTTGGATTTCCGACAACTGTATATATCGTAATTCGATATTTGCAGCGCGTACCCGAGCGTCCTGTTGCAACCAGAGGTCGGCATTGCGCGATTCATATCGGTCTTTGGAATTGGCGGCGTACATGCCCACCGTGCCCGTCAGCGACCGCGTATTGCTCAAGAGGATCGGATAGCTGACCCCGATACCGATGCGGTCGTTCTTTACCCGTCGTTCAAACCCCAGATATTCGATCGCGTCGTCTTTGGGCTTGGCGTCATAGTGGTAACCATCCACTTTGATGGCCAAACCGTCAGGGCCGATGGGCACGCTGATTTCGCCCATTACATATTTCACGTCGTCGGTATTGAAGGGCACCGCCGCGGTCAACTTGACCTGTTCGCCCAACGGGGTAAGGCTGCTGGCGCCCACATTGACCAAGGGCTGCATACCGGTGCCCAGGTCGGCCACGCCGCCTGTCAAACTGAAAGGATGCCGGGTCGCGTTCAATACCAGTTCGGTGGCGCCGTCAGCGCGGCGCGGTAAATCCAGGCTGGGCGTGAATTTCACACCTGGCACCGTGCGCATCAGGTTCAGCTGCCGCTCCAGCGTGGATTGTTTAAGCGGACGTTCCTCTTTCAGCGGGCCAGCCAAGGTGTCCAGGCGATCTTGTGCGTTACCGATATCGCCTTCGATGCGCACATTGCTGATAAACCCTTCCACCACGGTCACGACGACCAGCCCATTCGCAAATGTCTGGTTTTGTACTAGTGCAAACGAAAGGGGGTATCCCTTGTCGCGATATAGCTGCGTGATCTTATCGACCTGCTGGACCAGTTCCCCCAGGCTGATTTCCTTGCCTGACAAGGGGCTGAGTATTGCGGAAACCTCGTCGAAGGGAATCGCGTGCACGCCGCTGACATCGAAATTGCGCGGCACGATGCGTTGGGCCAGCCGCGCCTGCAATGCCAGTTGCTCGGGGGTTGCCGTCTGCACGACGGGGGGCGGTTGTGTGGCGCCAGGCGGCCTTTCCAGCTGCGGGACCGCGTCGACGGGGTTGCCTCGCAAAGGGCCGTCGGCGCGCGCGGGGGCGCCACAGAAAACCGTACAGATCAGGGCGAGGGTAAGCGAACTTGCCGGGTACGTACGTCTCATTGCCTAGTGTGTCTCTGTTTCTACCAACGCCGTCCCGATGAGTATTCGATATTGCGGGAATACTGAATAAAAATGGGGACGCAGTATTGTAAAAGGTGCTTCAGTGCGTCGTAGGCAATATGGTGCCAGCGGACGGAGTTAACAACAAATTATTTCATTGTGACCAGTCGGGAACGGCAGGATTACAACATATTGAGATTCTCATGAAAGAAAATATTTAAGTTTTATAAGGGTTAACTAGGGGATTTTTATTAAGTTCACCCTAGTTTTGCTGTATTGGTTACATGTCGGTGGGCGTCGGGATGTGAATATACGTGTAAACCCTGATGTGTATTAAATGTTAATAGATAAGACTATATAAACGTTTCAAAACACATCGGTTATGAGCCACCGGGAGTCCACGAGATGGGCACGCATCACCCTAGTAATCATTGGCGCGATCAACCGATCCCGCTTTCCCTATTGCCGCTGTTTCACCGGGGCCGTTCATGAACCCGGGCGATATTGTTCCGCTTTCGTTCAACGGCGGCCTGGTCGCCCTGTCGTTTCTGACAGCGGTACTGGGCTCGTACGTCGCCTTGCTGGCGGCGGCGGGCATTCGCACAGAAACCCAGGACGGCGACCTGCGCATCGGTTACATCATCATCGGCGCGGTAGCCATGGGCGGCGTGGGCATCTGGAGCATGCACTTCATTGGCATGCAGGCGCAGAACCTGCCGTTTGATGTCGGTTATCAGGTTGGCCTGACCATACTGAGTTTCTTCGTTGCCGCCGGGTTTTCCGGCTGGGCCTTCTGGTATGTCGGCCGCGAACGCTTCACCTTTGGCCGATGCCTGGTGGGTGGCATGGCCGCCGGCCTGGGCGTGGCCGCGATGCACTACCTGGGCATGGGCGCGATGCGCATGCCGGCCGTGCTGCTGTGGAATCTGCCCATTGTCGTTTTATCGGTGCTTATCGCCGTAATTGCCGCTTCGGCCGCGCTCTGGCTGGCGTTCAATACCCAGAACGAGTTTCAACGAGGCGGCGCGGCCATTTTGATGGCAGTGGCCGTTTGCGGCATGCATTACACCGGCGCGGCGGCCGGCACGGTTATCTGCTCAACCCCCCGCGAGGCGTCCAGCCTGCAAATCGGCGGGGTGATGCTGCCGTATATCGCGTTTGTGTTGTCGGCGCTCATGTTGCTGATCATGCGTTGGCAGCTGCAACGCGCGTCGACCCGTTTCCGTTCGCGCATGGCGCAGCGTATCGACTCGTTTATTGAATCGGCGCCTGTGGCTGAAGCAGGCAAGGCGCCCGGCTCCACATTGGGGCCGGGCTAGCAGGGCCCGGTATGCGTTCGGATGCTTTTCATTCGGACGCGAGAAATACCGGCAATAGGGGGTCGGCACCGCCACGCGGATCGGCTCAATTATCAATCGAGTGTTAGGAGCTCGACATGAAAGCGAAACTTGCGCAGTTCTGGAACGACGAAGACGGCATCACCGCCCTGGAATACGGGTTGATCGCGGGTCTGGTGGCGGTGGCCCTCATCGCTGCCGTGGGGACTTTCACCGACGCCCTGGGCACCATGTTCACGGGACTCGGCACCAAGCTCAATACCGCAGGCGGGGGTTGATGCCCTAGCGCGCTAACGCGTACCGCGATGACCCAATGTGTCGGGGCATCGCGGTACGTGGCTGAAGTCCGAGGTTGTTTGCTTGACACGGGTTGCGCTCTTCTGGACGAGCCGGCCTGCCGTTGAATCTGCTTGATCAGAAGGTCCTGCCTTGTATCCAGGGGAAGTGCTGTGGCTGCTGTTGTTCGCATGCTGGAACGTGGTGCTGATCTACAACGATCTGCGCTATCGCCGCGTACCCAACACGTTGATCGTGGTGGGCTTCGTGGCGCAGCTGCTTTGGCTGCTGGCGGCCGCCTTCGTGCCTGGATGGACGTATCCGCCGCGCTGGACCGGGTGGTTGATGTGTGGGGCAGGGTTTTTGGCAGCCTTGCTGTTCTTGCCGCTTTGGGGCCGGCGCCTGATGGGCGCGGGCGACGTCAAGGCAATCGCCATCCTGGGGCTGTGGCTGGGTCTGGCGCCGCTGATCCTGGTGATGGTGCTGGCCAGTCTGCTGGCCGGCGTGCACGCGCTGGCGTATGTGGTGGTGTCGCGCTATTGGGCGGTGTCGCACCGGCTGCGTCAAATTCCGTATGCCATGTATCTGGGTATCGCCGCGCTCAGCGTGGTTCTTATGCCCTTGAATTCGCCCTGGTATTCGTGGTGTTCTTCCTGGTGCTCTACGGCATCCTGACCTACGGGCTGGTGTTTCTTGCGCAGAATTCCGTCACGCTGGCCGCACAGGACGGCGCCCGCAAAGTCCTGCAATGGCAGGCGGGCACCACGTCGCTGGCCGCGCGCGCCAACGCAGGCCGCGACACCGCACTGAATATCGCATCCTGGATGTCTTCCATGTCGGCCGCGCCGATCAAGGTTGCGGTCTGCGGGAGCGGCGGCGCCTTGAGCAGCAGCGCGGGCGGCACGTGCAGCGGTCAGCCGCTGGCCGCCGATCAGATCGAAGTGACGGTGTCGTATGCCTACGGCGCGCATCCGTTGATCCCCTCGTTTCCGCTGTTGCAGACGATGTTGATGCCGTCCACCAGCGTGCTCAGCGCGCGCGCCACGGTTCATCTTGGCAACACGCTGGGCGTGGGAGGCTGACATGGCACTGCCACGCACCCGTTTTGCGCCAGCGCTGCGCCAACGCGGCATTGCCGCGCTTGAACTGTCGCTGACGCTGACCATGCTGCTGATCTTCATCTGCGCCGTGGTGGGCTACGGCGTGTTGTTCTGGATGCAGCAACAGTTGGCAGCCGCCGCCGGAGAGGGCGCCCGCGCCGCCGTGTACGCGCAGATCAGCGGTAGCGCCAACGTGCAGGGCGATGCCTGCTCGGCCGCCATGAGTGTTTTCTCGACCGGCTCGGCGGTGGCATGCGCGACCACGCGCGCGCCGTGCGCCTGGGCCGGGTCCGGCGGCGAAGTCGCCAATTGCGCCACCGTCGCCATGACCTACAACACCCAGTCCTGGCCGCTGCTGGCCACATTGCAATCGTTCATCGTCATGCTGCCCGGCACGAACAAGAACTGGGTACCGAGCAGGTTGTCGTCGAAAGCCATCGTGCAGATATCGCAAGGGACACCATGAGCAGTATTAGCAAGATCATTGCGGGCGTGTTGTTGGTGGCGGGCCTGGTGCTGGCCTTCCTGGCGTGGCGCCTGGCGTCGCATTCCGGTCCTCCGCCCGCCAATCCGTCACCGGTCGCCACCGCGCCGGCAGCGACGCCCGCGCCGCAAGTGACCTTGCACGATGTTGTCGTGGCCAAGGAAGCCATTGCCGCCGGCACGCGCATCGACGCCGCCAAAATGCTGACCGTCGCGCAATGGCAGGTGGCGCTTTCCAACAGCTTCAACACCCCGGCACCGCTGGAAGGCGCCGTGGCGCGCGTGGACATCGCAGCGGGTGACCCCATCGTTCCCAGCCTGCTGGCGCAGGGCCTTGCCAAGCAGCTCAAGCCCGGCGAACGGGCTGTCGCCATCGCGGTCGACGAAGTGGTCGGCGGCGGCAACCGCATTGCGCCCGGCGACCTGGTGGATGTGTTCTTCATGGTGGAAAAAGGCCAGGAAATCTCCGGCGGCCAGGCGCGCCTGCTGCAATCGCAGCTGCGCGTGCTGGCCTTTGGCAAAAGCTCGGTGGACGGTCCCGAAGAAAAATCCGTGCTGCAACAAGGCCCCGGGCAGCCGGCGCGCACCGCCGTGCTGGCGGTGCCGGTCGAACAGATCAATGAACTGATCCTGGCCAGCCGCGCCGGCCGTCTGCAACTGGCGTTGCGGCCCGTCGGTGATGACGCCGTGCCGGACGCCACGCTGTTCGCCAAGCGCGGCACGGTGTTGCCCACCCGCGCCGACCTCACCCCCGCGCAGCGTGAAGCCTTGCTGACCGGCCCAAACCGCGCCTTTGCGGGCGACAGCCTGGTGCAGCTTGAAGGCGCCACACCCGCGGCGCGAGCGCCCGCCAACCGCGTGTCGGCGCCCACTGCCGGCAGTGGCGGCGGCGGGGGCCGTACCGTTGAAATCGTGCGGGGAGACAAATCCGAGCGCGTTCGTTATTGAACTTGGCTGCGCGTGGCAGGTGCCGCCGCGGCTGGACCATTAGAAGCAACCAGATCCAGCACATGAAAAGATATCAGCGCACCACCATGATCTGCGTCCTGTCGGCCGCAGCGGCGATGACATACGGTGCCGTAAGCCTGGCCCAGGGCGCCGCGCCCTCGGCGGCGGCGAACGCACCGGTCCGTGATATCGCGGTGGCCGTCAAAGGCCAGCAATCGCTGATGCTTGACGGCGCCGCGCCCAGTCGCATTGCCATCGGCGACCCCGAGGTCGCCGACGTGAAAATCCTGCCGGCCTCCGGCAAGCGCGCGGGCTCGCTGCTGTTGTACGGCAAGAAGGCGGGCACCACGCAGTTGCAGATATGGACGGGCAACAGCCCCACGCCGCAGATCTGGAACGTGCGCGTGGCCACGTCGGTGCAGGCGGCGTTGGCCAGCCGCGGCATTCAGGGCGGCCCCAACATCGACATCGCGGGCGAGCACGCGGTGGTGTCCGGCTACGCCGAAACCCCGCTGGCGCAGATCGCCGCCGCCAAGGCAGCCGCCGCCGCAGTGGGCGACAAGAACGTCGTGGACGTGTCCTCGGCCGGCGCGGGCGGCGTCGTGCAGGTCGAAGTCAAGGTCGTGGAAGTGTCGCGCTCCGTGATGAAGCAAGCAGGCATCAATTTCGCCGCCAGCAATGGCCCCTGGGCCGGCGCCAGCGCCGTATCCCCGACGGGGCTGGCCGCGCCCCTGGGGTTCACGCCGGGCGGCCCGATTGCCGCGGGCTTCTCGCTGTTCTATGACACGAACAATTTCGCGGCGCGCCTGCGCCTCTTGCAAAGCAACGGCATGGCGCGCGTGCTGGCGGAACCCACGCTGGTCGCCTTGACGGGTCAAAGCGCCAGCTTCCTGGCAGGGGGCGAACTGCCGATTCCCGAAGCGGGGGGCCTGGGCACCACCACGGTGACCTTCAAGCCATTCGGTATCGGCCTGACGGTCACCCCGACCGTGCTGTCGCGCGATCGCATCTCGTTGAAGGTGGCGCCAGAGGCCAGTGAACTGGATTACAGCAACGGCATCGCCATCAACACCAGCAACGACGCCAGCACCGTCATCCCCGCGCTGCGCACGCGCCGGGCGGATACCACGGTGGAATTGGGCGACGGCGAGAGCTTCGTGATCAGCGGCCTGGTGTCGCGCCAGACCAAGGCGATGGTCAACAAGGTGCCCATGCTGGGCGACTTGCCGATCATCGGCGCGTTCTTTCGCAGCGTGGACTACTCGCAAGAGGACACGGAACTGGTCATCGTCGTGACGCCGCGCCTGGTGCGCCCGATTGCGCGCGGCGTGACGCTGCCGCTGCCCGGCGGCCGTCAAGAAACAGCAGATTCAACTTTCAATGCCTGGGGCTATTACCTGATGGGCCCGGTAGGCGGGCAGCAAATGCCGGGCTTTTCACGGTGAGCAATATGAAGACACATGCCAGCGAGTGGGTTGGCCTGCAAAACGGCAAGCGGTTCCTGTTTTGCTCAAAAGGCGATGGCGTCGCCGCGCAGCTTGGACAAGCTTTGGGAGACATGGGCATGTTGACCCAGGAATCCCCAAGCATCGAAGAGTTGGCGCGGCGATTGACCGAGATCGGACCGCAAGTGGTTTTCCTGGACTTCACGCTCAGTGAGGACGAACCCGGAAAGCTGTTCAAATCCGCCGAGTTGGCACGCTTGCTGGCGCGTATCGCGCCGACCGTGCCGCGTGTGGCGGTCGGTTTTCTCAGCCAGCCTGAAGGCGCCATCGCGGCGCTGCGTGCGGGCGTCAGCGATTTCGTGG
Organism: Achromobacter sp. B7; assembly: GCF_003600685.1. Taxonomy (NCBI): domain Bacteria; kingdom Pseudomonadati; phylum Pseudomonadota; class Betaproteobacteria; order Burkholderiales; family Alcaligenaceae; genus Achromobacter; species Achromobacter sp. B7. The sequence goes on along the minus strand of NZ_CP032084.1, from coordinate 3,995,529 downwards.
ACCCCACGGTCGCACCCGAGGAAGTCAAGGAAGTGGTGCTGCGCCTGCTTGACGTGCCGGCCAGTGGTGGCCGCATGGACGGCTCGCGTCGCAGCGTCCTGTTGCTGGGCGCGCGTCCGGGCGTGGGGACCAGCACGCTGGCCGTGCATCTGGCCGGCATGGTGCAAGACCGCTTGAAGCAGGCGCACCTTGCGCGCGCCAGCGCCAACGGCGCCAAGCCCGTCAAGCCGGCCGAACAATCGGGCGCCATGCTGCCCCTGGCCAGCCGCGTGGCCTTGATGGACCTGGGCTGGCCGGTGGGCGATTGCCAGCTTTACCTGAACATCGGTAGCGACTTTGATTTTGCGGAAGCCGCGCGCAACCTGCGCCGGCTGGATTCCACCTTGTTGGGTTCGGCGATGGCCCACACCAACAACGGTCTGAGCGTGTTGGCGCTGCCGCGCGATCTATCCCAGATGCGCGACGTTTCGCAATCCGACTCCCTGCTGGTGTTCGAGCGCTTGCGCCAACACTTCGGCGTGGTCGTAGCGGATGCGGGCGGGTTCTCCAACCCGGAATTCGTGGCGGGCCTGGCTCGCTCGTCTCAACAGAACTGGATTGTGACCGACCAGAGCGTCGGGGCGTTGGTGTCGCTGGCCGGCCTGCTGCAAGAGCTGGAGCAACTGCATGTTGACCGCCGCAGCCTGGGCCTGATCGTCAACCGCTACGACGAACGCTACGGCATGACCGCGCAGCAGATTGCCGACCGCTTCCAACTGGATCTGGTGGGCACGTTGCCGGACCGCACGCTGGCCCTGATGGTCTGCACCAACCAGGGTCACCTGCTGCATGAAGAGGCCGAGCGCGACGTGTATGTGCGCGCGGTGCAGACGCTGGCGGAAAAACTCAGCGCGGAAGAGAACACCCCCGGCGGGCGGGCTAGCTGGCTGGCCACATGGCTGCCCGGTGTGCACCGCCGCATGATCGTCGGTTAACGGCAAGCTTCACGGGACGGCGGCGGAATCCGACATGATCATGACAGCGACCATTGAATTCGGCGGTGACGGCGACAAGGACTTTGCCTCGTCGAACCGCTTCCAGGAAGTCAAGACGGCGGCGTACGAGCACCTCTTGTCGCGCATCGAAGAACTGGGCGCCGAGTTCGGCCGCTGGGCGCGATCGGCCATCCAGGAGTTCGTCGATATCGAAGTCGCAAGCTTTGTACGCTTGCGGCGCGTGCCGATCAACGAAGGCGAAATGCGCCTGATCGCCGAGGCGCTGACCAAGGAACTGGCCGGCCTGGGGCCGCTGGAAGACCTGCTTGCCGATCCGGCCGTCGAAGACATCCTGATCAACGGTTACGACAACGTGTTCGTTTCGCGGCGCGGGGTGCTGGCGCGCGAGACGCTGCGCTTTACCGATAACCAGCATGTGCTGCGCATCGTGCGCCGCATTCTTGCGCCCATCGGCCGGCGGCTGGACGAGTCCAGCCCCATGGTGGACGCGCGCTTGCCCGATGGCGGCCGGCTTAACGTGGTGATCGAACCCTTGGCCGTGGATGGCCCGATGGTGTCGATCCGCAAGTTTCGCCAGGACCCGCTCAAGCCCGCCGACCTGCTGACGCTGGGCACCTTTGACGAAGACATCTACCGGCTGCTGCATGAAGCCGTGAAGAACCGTTGCAACGTGCTGGTATCGGGCGGCACCAGCTCGGGCAAGACTTCGCTGTTGAATGCGCTGGCGTTCTTCATTCCGGAGACCGAGCGCGTGGTTACGGTGGAAGACACCGCCGAACTGTCGCTGAACCATCCGCACGTGGTGCGGCTGGAGTCGCGGCAGGGCGGCTTTGATGGCAGCGGCGCGGTCAGCATCCGCGAATTGATCCGCAACAGCTTGCGCATGCGGCCCGACCGCGTGGTGGTGGGCGAAGTGCGCGGCGCGGAAGTCATGGACATGCTGCAAGCGATGAACACCGGCCATGAAGGGTCGATGGCCACCATCCACGCGAACTCACCGCGCGAATGCCTGTACCGGATCGAAATGCTGGCGGGCTTTGCGGGATTTCAGGGCAGCGAAGACAGCCTGCGCCGTCAGATCGCCAGCGCGCTGGACTTCATCGTGCAGATCGGCCGGCTGTCTAACGGCAAGCGGCGCGTGCTGTCGGTGACCGAAGTCACCGGCATGGGCGACAACGTCATCTCGACGCAGGAACTGTACCGCCACGAAACCTTCACCACGCCCGAGGGCGAAGAGAAAGACCGCTGGAACTGGCTGGGCATACACCCGCACACGCCCAAGCTGGCGAAGCTGCGCAACGAGCAGCGCGTGAACGACAACCCGCCCGGCGACAACGATGGCGGCGGCGGCTTCTGGAGCCGGAGGCGCTGATGCAAGACGCTTTGATCCTGGGGGCACTGGCGCTGGTGATGGCTTCGGGCGCGGTGCTGCTTTGGCGACATGCCAACAGCGGCGCCCGGCGCGCGGCCAGCTCTGCGTTCCTGGAAAACCAGCTCAAGCGCGGCCGGGAAGCGCCGGAAGAAACGCCATTCGCCGAGGGCGGGCGCGCGATGCGCAGCGGGTTTTCCAGCTGGGACCGGCTGCTGTTGCTGGCCGGCGTGCGCCAAAGTCCGGGCTTCTATTTACGCACGGCGGTGCCCGTGGTGCTGGGCGCGGTGCTGGCCTGGGTGTTCCTGGGGCCGCTGTCGGGCGTTGTGTCCTTCGTGATGCTGGCCGTGCTGATGTACTTCCTGCTGTGGCTGCGCGCCGACAAGCGGCGGCGCCGGATGATTGCTCAGTTGCCCGCCTTCCTGGACAACATCGTGCGCCTGATCACCATCGGCAACAGCATGGGCGCCGCGTTCCAGACGGCCGCCGCCACCACCGACCAACCGCTGCTGGAAGTGGTGGAAACGGCGGCCAGCCTGAGCCGCTCGGCCAAGGAACTGGACGCGGCGCTGGTACAGGTGTCGCGCATGTATGGCTTGAAAGAGTTGTACATGGTGGCCGCCGTGGTGTCGCTGGCGATGCGCTTTGGCGGACGCAGCGACCAGGTGCTGGAGCGCATGGCCGCGTTCATGCGCGACGTGGCGCAGGCGCGCAATGAATTGTCGGCAAGCTCGGCGGAAGTGCGCCTGTCGGCGTGGATCCTGGCGCTGCTGCCGGTGGGAATCGCCGGCTTCATCATCGTGGCGAACAACAAGCTTTTCATGGGCCTGTGGGAAGACCCCTTGGGCTTCAAGATGCTGCTGACGGCCGTGGTGCTGCAAATTGGCGGCTGCTATTGGCTGTATCGCATGGCTAAGTCGATTTAAGGGAAGGCAACGATGCGGATGCTGCAATCCTGGGATGTCTCTACCGTGCTGGCGGCGGCGCTGATGCTGGTGGCCGCCGCGCTGCTGGTGCTGGGCGTCAGCATGGCGCGCCGGCTGCGCGGGCAGGGCCGTAGCCGTCAGGTGATCGATCAGGCGCTGGCCACGCGCCAGGGCGGTGCGGCCGCAGCCGCGGCGGCCGCGACGGCCGACACAAGCCGGGGCCGTTTTTCGTCGGCGGCGCGGGTGGCCGACGCGTTCGGCAAGCGCCTGAGCGAAGGGCGCCTGGCCGACACGTTGCTGGCCGCCGAAGACCGCAAGATGGTCGACATGGCGGGCTATGCCAATACCGGTACGGCACGCTCGCGCTTTGTCGCGGCGCGCTTCGGATTGGCCATTGCGCTGCCCATCGTGGCGGTGGTGATCGACCTGCGCAAGCACCTGACCGATTCCTCGATGGGCGTCTTCATCGCCGCGTTCTTCGGCTTTGCCATCGGCTACATGCTGCCCAAATGGGTGGTCAGCCGCCGCCTGGCGCGCCGCAAGCGCATGGCCGGCGATGAGCTGCCGCTGCTGATCGACCTGCTGCGCTTGCTGCAAGGGGTGGGCTTGTCCATCGACCAGAGCATGCAGGTGCTGATCAAAGAGTTCGCGCAGGTCTTGCCGGTGCTGTCGTACGAATTGCGCCTGGCCTCTGAACTGTATGTGCGTGGGCGCACGCGCGAGCAATCGCTGGCGCGGCTGGCCACGGGGTTTGATAACGACGACCTGTCGGCCATTTGCCGGCTGATCGCGCAGGTGGATCAGCATGGCGGCGCCGTGCAAGAACCGTTGAACCGGTTTGGCGAACGCCTGCGCGACAAGCGCCGGCTGGAACTGAAAGAGAAAGTGGGCAAGACCACCGTGAAGATGACGGGGGTCATGATCGTGACGCTGTTGCCCGCCCTGTTGATCGTGACGGGCGGCGCGGGGTTTATCGCGGTATTGCGTGGCATGTCACGCATGGGGGGCATGTAATGGCGGGCGTGATCAAGAAGGGTGGGGGCAATAACGGCGGGGGCGCCTTGCGGTGGACCCTGGTGGCGGCGGCCGTGGCGGCCGGCGCGGGCTTGACCGGATGCAAGACCAATAGCGCGGAATCGGCGTGGCAGCTGATCCAGCAGCAACAGCAGGAACAGGCGCTGGCGCGCCAGAAGGAAGATGACGCGGACGCCAAGCGGCGTCCGAAAGAGCCTGAGATGATGCTGTCGCTGATTGCCGAGGCGCAGCGCCAGGAGCGTTATTTCGCGTCGCTGGCGTATATCGACGCGTATCAGCAGAAGTTCGGCAACGATGCGCGGGTGGCGGTGCTGCGCGCCGAGGCCTTGCGCCAGACCGGGCAGACGGCCATGAGCGAGCAAGCCTATCGCGCCTTGTTATCCACCGATCAGGCGGCCGATGGCTGGCATGGCCTGGGCTTGATTGCCGGGGCGCGGGGGCAGTTCGATCAGGCCGCCGACGACTTTGCGCGCGCCGCCAAGCTGTCACCCATGGACGCGCGCATTCTGGGCGACCTGGGCTATGCGCGGCTGCGTGCCGGCGACCCGGCGGGCGCGCGCGTGCCCTTGGGGCAGGCGGCCGAGCTTGCGCCCGACAACGCCAAGGTGCTTGCCAATCTGGCGGTGCTGTTGCTGGTGGAAGGCGAGCCGGTGCGCGCGCAACGGCTGATGGACCAGGCCAAGCTTGGTGACGAGGCGCGCGGACAGGTGCTGCGCATGGCCTCGGATATCCGCGTGCAGCGGCCCCCGATGCCGGCATCCATGTCCACTTCTACGTCCACATCCGCATCGGTCGCCGTGCCCGTGGCGGCCGATGCGTCGACGACTCGCGTGTCCAGCGGCGGCGGCATTGTCCTGCCGGTGATGAGTCCGTTGATGGATGGCCTGGGCAATGGGCCCATCGTGCGCTAACCCGAATCAGGAACGATATCCATGTCCACAACCCGCTATTTCGCATCCCGCGCTTTGCCCTCGGCAGTGGCTTGCGCACCGGCACTTGCCTCGCCTGCTGCATCGCTTTTCGCATTACCTTTCGCATTGCCTTCCGCGTTGAGCATCACGCTGATGGCAGCGCTGGCCGTGCTGGCCCCCATGTCGTCTTTGGCGCAGTCGAACGCGCCCTTGACCGGTGGCATGTCGGGCGGCGCAGCCGCCAGTGCACCCGCGCAGCCATTGCCGCAAGCGCAGCTGCCCGCTCGCCCCGTGGTGCAACAGGTGCAAAGCCCCATGCCGCAGCCGGGCACGGCGGCAACGACCCCGGCGACATCCACGACCCCAGGCGCCCAAAGCGCCCAGGCAGCGCAGGCGGCCGCGCCCGAAGAAGCGTTTGGCGACGTCACCCGTGGGCTGCTCGCCGCGCAGGCCGATGGCCGCCGCGCGGGCAATGCCTTGCCCGTGCTGGGGCCCGTCTCTACGGCCGCGTGGAATCGCTACCTGGAGAGCTTCTCGCATCCCATCCCGGAATATTTCCAGAAGCGGGTCGAAACCAAAAACACCAACTGACCCGCGCCCACCCCGTTGCCAGCTGATGGCAACTTCAGGATTGCCCGATCATGCCTGCCCCAGTCCAACCCTTTTGTCGTGTGTCCCTGTCGCGCCAGCGCGGCAGCATGGCCGTCGCCGTGGTATTCGCGGTGTTGGTCGGCTTGGCGATGTTGGGCGTGGCGCAGTTGGGCTACGGCTACTACATGAAGCGCGAGATCCAGAAGGCAGCGGACCTGGCCGCCTTGACGGCCGTGCAGGTGCTGGGCATGGGCTCGGCCGCCGACTGCACCCGCGCCACGTCGGCCGGCAAGGCCTCGGCGCTGGCAAACGTGCCCAACATTTTCGACACCTTCACCGCGGCCGACATCACGGTGCAATGCAAGCTGTGGGATTCCACCCGAGCCGACGCCTCGGGCATGCACGTATTCGATCCGGCCAGCGGCCAGGCGCTGAATGCGGTGCGCCTGACCATCCGCAAGGAATTGGCCAGTTTGTTCGGCACCTTGGGCTTGAGCACCACCGTCTCGGTGAATGCGGTGGCGACCAATACTCAACCCGTTGCGGCCTTCATGGTCGGTTCGCGCCTGTTGCGCTTGCAACGCGGCGGCCTGCTGTCGCAGCTGTTGTCGACGGTAGGCGCCACCCCCACGCAGCTGGACGTGCTGGACGCGGCCGGGTTGGCCAGCGTCAACATCACGCCGTCGGGCTTGCTCAAAGCGCTGGGCCTGCCGCTGTCGGTCGCCACGGGCGTGGGCACGCCGGCCGAGTTGGCCGCCGTCAATAACCTGACGCTGGGTCAATTGCTGCAAGCCACCCTTACCGTCGTCAACCAAAGCGGTACCGCGGGCGCCGATGTCGGCCTGGTCAGCAACGCCATCAACACGGTGCTGGCAGTGATGCCGCTGAACCTGCCGGTCAAGCTGTTCGGCAATGGCGGCGTGTTGAACCTGGCGGTGGTGGGCGGGGACGCGACCGGCGCGCTGTCGGCGAACGTCAACGCGCTGAACGTGCTGGAAACCGCGCTGGTGGTGGCCAACGGACAAAACCTGATCAACCTGGGGCTTAGCGTGCCGCTGCTTGGCGTGGACGCGCGCGTGCGCGTAGTTGAACCGCCCACGCTGGCTGTTGGCGGTATCGGCACGCAGGCCACCAGCGCGGGCATCCGCGTCTACCTGCGCGTCAGCACCAGCAATATTCCGCTGGTGGGGCCGTTGCTGGCGAACACGTTGGGTACCAAGGTCGATCTGCCCATCATCATCGATGTGGCGCAGTCCACCGGCACGCTGACCAACCTGTGCCAGGCGCCGCTGACCCAGCATCAGGCCACCATTGCCGTGACCTCGTCGTTGGCGAATATCTGCCTGGGGCGCTTTCCCGGCATGACGTCCAGCACCGACCAGACCGCCGCCAACTTCGTGTCACTGACCAACAGCTGCCAGCCCGGCGCGTTTGCGGCCATCCAACGCCATCAGCTGTTGAACGTGCTGGGCATTCTGCCGTTGACTGCCAAGGTGACCTTGCCCGTGTTCAATTCCACCGCGCCGGTGTCGGTAACGTTGACGGAACCGCCCGGCACGCCGTCCACACAAACGGTCAACGCCACGTCCGTGAACCTGGGTGCGCTGGCCTCGAACCTGTCCGACGCCGTCGTCGGCGGCATTTTGGGCGATCTGTACAGCACGGGAACCCCCCTGTCCGCCGCGGACCGCACGGCGCTGGCCACCAGCCTGGTGGGCGGGGGCGGCAGCAGCGCGGGCAAGTCGATCACGCAGGTCTACAACGACATGCAGTGGTCCACGACCGCGCTCAACCAGCTAAGCACCAGGCTGACCACGGGCGGCCTGACGGGCGTGCTGGGCGGCACGCTGCAACTGGTCGGCAACATCCTGACGTCCCTGCTGGTGGCGCCCCTGAATGACGTGGTGTGCGCGCTGGGGCTTACCCCCAGCGCCATTCGCACGTGCCGGATCAACTCGGTGGCCGCGCAGGCGCTCAGTGGAAGCTCGCAGGTGGGCGGGGTGCTGTCCATCGTGGTGAACCTCTTGCAGCCGGTGCTGGCACCCCTGTCCGCCGCGCTGCAACAGTTGCTGGACCTGCTGGGTATCAGCGTGGGCCAGACCGATGTGTCGCTGCTGTCCGTGGATTGCGGGCAGCCCCGCCTGGTGTACTGATGAAGATGACTTTGATCACCGTTCAATCCTTGCCGCCATGGTTGCTGCCATGACTCAGAAATTCGCCCGTGACGAGTTCGATCTGTACGTCTGGGAAGGCACGTCCGACATCGCCAGCCGCGCCGAGCGCTGCCTGGCCGGCATGGACGTGACGCTGGTGCGCGCGGACGTGGGCACCGCATTCCCGCCGCCGCGCGACCCAGGCCGCCCGGCCGTCGCCCTGCTGTCGGTGTCGGTCATGGGGGACAACCGGTTCAGCGGCTACGACTGGTTGTCGGCGCAGGCCATGCCGGTGATCTGGGTGTCCGCCGAAACGCGTGGCCGCGATCCTCGCTACTACCCGCCCGAATATTCCTACACCTTGCCGCTGTCGTTCACCACGGCTGACCTGCGCAAGCTGCTGTATGAATTGCTGGGCACGCTGGAGCAGTTCAGCCGGTCCGCGCCCAAGCGCGAGCAACCCCTGATTGCGGTGTCCGAACCCATGCGCGCGCTGCTGGCCGAAGCCGAGATGTTTGCCGATTGCCGCAGCAATGCGCTGATCCACGGCGAAACCGGCGTCGGCAAAGAGCGCATCGCGCGCCTGCTGCACGACCGCGCGGCCTGGTCCGATGGCCCCTTCGTGGCGGTCAACTGTGGCGCCATCCCGGAAGGCCTGTTCGAGGCGCATTTCTTCGGACATGCCAAGGGCGCGTTCACCGGCGCCGTGGGCGCCCACAAGGGCTATTTCGAACAAGCCAACGGCGGCACGCTGTTCCTGGATGAAATTGGCGACCTGCCGCTATACCAACAGGTGAAACTGCTGCGCGTGCTCGAGCAAAGCGCAGTGACCCGGCTGGGTTCCACCGTGGAAATTCCGGTGGATTTCCGCCTGGTCGCGGCAACCAATAAAGACCTGCGCGTGCTGGTGGGGCAGGACGAATTCCGGGCCGACCTCTATTACCGGCTGGCGGTGATCGAACTGCGCATTCCGAATCTTGAGCAGCGGGGCGGCGATGAAAAGATCGCCATATTCCGCGCGTTGCTGGCTCGCCTGGGCTGCGACGGCGAGCCCCCAGAATGGCTGCTGGACCGCGTGGCGCGCACGCGCTACGCCGGCAACGTGCGCGAACTGTCCAACGTGGCCGAGCGCGTGGCCATCATGCGCCGGCAATTCGGCGCCTGGGACGAATCGCGCATCGCGCGCATCTTCGATCAGATCGGGGAACCCCTGCGCGCCGCCAGCACGCTGTGCGAGCCACCGGTATTTACCGACGCCGAGCGGGCCGAACGCGCCCGCATCCTGGCGGCGCTGGACGTTAACGGCTGGCGCCGGCAAGACACCGCGAACACGCTGGGCATCAGCCGCAAAGTGCTGTGGGAAAAGATGCGCAAGCTGCATCTGGGCGGCGGGCAGGGCGAAACGGCGGAGGGCGTCGTGGAGGCCTCCTGATCCTGCAATTGGGGAAGCCCCCTAGGGGGCGACAGATCGTTCGCGGCCTATGTAAGCAGATCAACCGTAAGCGAAATAAATTGCTATAGTTCCGCAACGATTTTTTTGGGGAAGGCATGAACGTCCAATTTATCCGTGCCGCCACACGCATGGCGCTGTTAGGCACGGCGTTGTCCGGCCTGGCGGCGTGCGCCAGCGCTCAATCCGAAGCGCCACGGCCCACGGTTAAGCAGGTCGAAGATACCAAGGCGGCTGACGCCCCGGTAACCCCGCCCGTGACCCCGCCCGCAGCGCCCGCCCGGCCTGCGTCCACGGTGGCCGAACTGCAAGGCCTGATCCAGGCGCGCCAGGTGTCCGAGCTGCGCACGGCCTACAACGGCACGTATGGCGCCAGCCTGTTGTTCAAGCCCGACGACCTGACCTATTACGTGGCGCTGTTTCAACAGAAGGATTTTTGGCGCGTGCTGAAGACGGTGTCTGAAAAGCAGGCCGAATCCACCTACCGCGCGTTCGCCGCGCAATCGGCGGACCTGGCTGAAGTGGACATCAAGCGCATCAAGCTGCAAGCCGAATATGCGCATGCCGAAAAGCTGCTGGCCAGCCGTAGCGAGCAACTGAGCACGCTGCAAGCCGACCGTACGCTGCGCATGCAGCAGGAACAGCAAGTGGCCGCGCGCCAGGAACAGTCGCGCCAGGAAGCCACGGCGCTGGCCGACCAGCAAAAGGACGTACGCCAGCAACTGCGTGATTTGCAGCGCCAGATCGATGCGCTTCAGGCCCAGCAAGCCCAGATCGACGGCGGCCCGGGCGCCAAGCGCGGCAAGTAATCGCGCGCTATTGCCAAGACGGGCCTGCGGGCCCGTTTTTCTTGGCCAGGCGGTAATGACCCCGCGCATTTCAGGGGATAGTGGGGTGGCTGGCCGGATACTTGTATTCTTGCCGCAGACCCCCATATGGCAACCATGGCTCTTAAAGTTTTTGACCTCCAGTGCGAACACAGCCACGTATTCGAAGGCTGGTTCGGCTCGCACGAAGACTACGACGCGCAACAGGCGCGTGGCCTGGTTACGTGCCCCGTTTGCGGGTCGGCCAGCATCACCAAGCGTTTGTCGGCGCCGCGCCTGAACGTGTCGCATCTGCACGCGCCGGCCAGTCCGCCCGCCGTGCCCGCGGGCGCCTCGGACGCCGAGAAAATGGCCGCGGTGCAGGCCATCGTGATGAAACAGGTGCGCGCGTTGCTGCGCAACACTGAAAACGTCGGCCCGCGCTTTGCCGAAGAAGCGCGCCGCATCCACGAGGGCGACGCCGACGAGCGCCCGATACGCGGCACGGCCACGCCGGAAGAACGCGCCGCGCTGGTCGAAGACGGCATCGAAGTCATGGCCGTGCCGGACTTTCTAGACGACGAGCGCCTGCAATAACGCTTGCGGTGGTCAACAAAAAAAAGCCAGGCCCGCGAATTGCGGGCCTGGCTTTTTCGTACCTGCTACCGGATCAGATTACTGAACGCGGCTGCGGTATTCGTTCGTGCGGGTGTCGATTTCGATCTTGTCGCCGATGGCGCAGAACAGCGGCACGTTCAGTTCGTAGCCGGTGTTGATCTTGGCCGGCTTGGTGACCTTGCCCGAGGTATCGCCACGCACGGCGGGTTCGGTGTAGGTGATTTCGCGAACGATCGTGGTGGGCAGTTCAACCGAGATGGCGCGGCCGTCGTAGAAGACCACTTCCACGGGCATCGCTTCTTCCAGGTAGTTCAGGGCGTCGCCCATGCTTTCCGCTTCGATTTCGTACTGGTTGTACTCTTCGTCCATGAAGACGTACATCGGGTCGCCGAAGTAGGAGTACGTGCACTCCTTGCGATCCAGTTGCACCACTTCGAACTTTTCGTCGGCCTTGTAGACCGATTCGCTGGCCGAGGCGGTCAGCAGGTTCTTGAACTTCAGCTTCACAACAGCAGCGTTACGGCCAGACTTGTTGTATTCGGCTTTTTGGACCACGAGGGGATCCTTGCCGACCATGACCACGTTGCCGACTCGCAATTCCTGAGCGGTTTTCATCGATAAAACTCCGGGGGGTAGGTGCACTCGCCGTGCTTGCAAAAAGCCGCATGGCTTGCGGCTTCGTGCACACCCCGGGAGGCGTCATAGTTGAGGCCCGACAAATCCAGGGCGACTCAGAAAACTCTCTATTCTAACGTTTCTTGGCCAAGTCTGCGCAAAAGTCGGCCAGATTTTCGGCCAGATCCGGCAGCGCGGCCTGGCTTGCGTCCCAGGTTCGGGCGGCGTCCTGCCATGCCGCCCACGCGTCCGGCACCAGCGCCGCCGTCATGGCGGCCCGAGTTTGCCCAGTCTCTGGCTGGTTCCAGGCTCGGATCAAGGCTTGCGCGGTATCCGGGGCCGGATAGCGGGCCAGCCAGGCTTCCAGCTTTTCCAGATGCACGTTCTGGTCCTGGGGATAGATTTGCCACACCAGGGGGCGCGCGGCCCAGGCGGCACGGATGAACGAGTCTTCGCCGCGCACGAAATTCATGTCCGACAGCCACAGCACGCGGTCAAAGTCGGGCTGGGCCACGAAGGGCAGGCGCGCCAGCAAGGGGGCGCCGGGCGCTTGGCAGGCGGCCTCAAGGCCGGGGGCAACGCCCTCGGGCGCCAGCAGCACGCTGGGCCGGGAGTCGGCCGCCAGGGCGCGGACCAGATCGCCCGCGGGCGCCGTGGGATAACAGAACAGCGATACCGTACGCGCGCCGTCCTGGCGGTGCGCGAGCACGGCGTCCGACACGCCCAGCGACTGTAAAAACCCGTTTTGCTGGTCCATTGACGCTTGCAGGGCGTCACGTTCGGCGCTTAAACCCGGTTCGCGCAACAGGCCGCCCGTGGCCGCGGTGAACCCGGGGAAGAAAAAATGTTTGACCAGCCCGTCCGGCCGCTGCGAGGGCAGGCCGTGGCAGCTTTCCACCCAGGCTTCGGCGCTTAGATATTCCAGGTTGATCCAGACGGGATGCACCCGTTGCATGCTTTGCAGAAACGCCTCGGGCGGGTCGCAGGCAAAGGCTTCGATGACCACATCCCGAGCGGTCAGGGTGGGATCGGGCGTGTCGGACCAGTGGACGATGTCCACGCCGGCCAGCGCTTGGCGCGGGGCGTCGGGCGCGATGCCCGGCTGAATGCGGGCAAAGCTGGCCAGGTCGTCTACCCACAGGCGCACGTCCCAGCCGGGGCCGCCAGCCAGCCGGCGCGCCAGCCGCCAGCAGACGCCGATGTCGCCATAGTTATCGACGACTCGGCAAAAGATGTCTGCTTGCATGGCGGCCTGGTGAAACTAGTGGAACTTTGCCGGTGCGGCTTCGGCGTCCTCGGGCAGTTCGGCGTGCACCAGTTCGCCCAAGGGGTTGGGGAAGTAGGGCGCGCCGCAGTCTTCGCAGTATTCCGCCGGCAGCACGCCGGGGATGCGGCGCAGTTCCGTCACGCCGTATTCCTTGAGCAAGGCGGCGATTTCGTCGACCACGTCGGGTTGGCCTTCGTCGGACGGCAGCTCTTCCTCTCGGCCATACAAAGGCCACACGCAGCCGTAGTAGACGTCGTTGCTGCTGCGCGCCGTGAAGCTGATGCGGTATTCGTCGATGCGGTTTTCGCCACAGCCGGCCACGACCGCGCGCAATTGCGAGGCTTCCAGGTTGACCGCGCCTTCCAGCCAACTGACGGCCGCGCGCAAGGACAAGGGGCGCACGCGGCGGTCGGCCTCGCGGTTGCTGACGTAGTAGGCGTCGGGCAGCAGGGCTTCGAAGCCGCAGCCGGGCATCAGCGCGGCCAGCGTGGGTTGCGCCTGGGCGGCCCATTGTTGCTGGCACGCATCGCGCGTGGCATCGGCGTCGCCCAGGCTTTCCTGCCAACGGAAGATCGGTGCGTTTTCAGGCACCGCCACCGCGCCGATGATGTAGCGCGTGTCGGCCAGCATGTTGGCGGTTTCGATCTCGGTGTTCAACGCGGGCTTGGTGGTTTCCGCGCCCAGGGCTTGCGAGCCCAGGCGTTGCAGCCACTGCCAGGTTTCGCCGAACGTGCGCGGCATCTGGTCCACGCTGACCAGCACCGGCATCAGCGCGGTGCGCGCCTGGCTGGACAGCACGTGGCCGTGCAACTGCGCCAGCAGCGCCTGCTGGGCGCTGGCGGAAACGGGGCCGGTGGGGATGGCGTAGCGCGTCCAGGCGACGATTGGTGCAACGATCAGCAATACGTCGTACACCACGCCGTTTTTCTCGATCTTCATCGACTCGGACAGCGTTTCGGCCTGTTCGATCAAGACTTCGTAGGCGCCGATGTCGCTTTGCGCCAGGTGGTCCAGGGCCGCTTCCAGCGGGGCGTCCTGCCCAGCCTTGAGCAGCTTGGGAATCGCTTCGCCAAGCTGGTTCTCCCAAAACACGTCTTCAACGCGGCTGCCCGAGCGGTTAAGCGATTGGGCCAGCGCCACCAAACGGGTGGCGTCGCGGGTCATGCGGGGAGCGGATTGGCTGCGGGTTCGGGCCATAACTTCGAGGGACGTCCAGTAAGTGTGTAACGACGTAGTTTACCGCTCGCCGCCCATCGCGGCGTTGTCGCATTGGTTTCCGACTTCAGAGCCCCGCACAGCGCTGCCTGCGGGCGCATTGCCGGCATTGATGCCGTATCGGCAACAGAGCATCCCCCTGACGGGGGTTTATTGCTGATTGGGAATATTCGACAATTCCTCATCGAATTTATCTACAGGAGGCTGCGCCATGCGTTGGCCTACGCTTTTTATTTCCCACGGCTCGCCAATGCTGGCCGTTGAACCCGGGCGCACCGGCCCCGTGCTGACGGCATGGAGCCAGGCGCAAGGCCGCAAGCCGCGCGGCATCCTGGTCGTGTCGCCGCACTGGATGGGCGAAGGGCTGGCGCTGTCCACGCGCGACCGGCAAGTGGCGTGGCACGACTTCGGCGGTTTTCCGCCCGAGCTGTATGCGCTGCAATACGCGGCCCCCGGCTCGCCCGAACTGGCCGACCGTGTCCAGGCGGTGCTGGCCGAATCGGGTATCGCCGCCGATCGCGACCCGCGCCGCCCGCTGGACCATGGCGCGTGGGTGCCGCTGCGCTACCTGTACCCCGACGTTGATGTGCCGGTGGTGCAGCTGTCGCTGGACATGGGGCGCGACGCGGCCGGCCAACTGGCTTTGGGCCGCGCGCTGGCGCCGCTGCGTGATGAAGGCATTCTGATCATCGGGTCGGGTTCGCTGACGCACAATCTGCGCGATGTCCGCATGCCGCAAAGCGCGCCGCCCGTGTCGTACGTGCCCGGATTTCAGGCGTGGTACGCGCGTAACCTGGCCGAACACAACGTGCCGGCGCTGCTGGACTGGCAGGCGCAGGCGCCCGGCGCATTGCAGGCCCATCCGCACGACGATCATTTGATGCCGTTGTACGTAGCGCTGGGAGCGGGCGGCGACGATGCCCGCGCCACCCGCCTGAACGACGAAATTTCCTATGGGGCGTTGGCGATGGACGCGTATCAGTTCGACGATTGATGCTGCACGGGCAGGGCAGAGGCGGCGATCTATCGCCCCGGCCCAGACCATAAAAAAGCCCCGGAACTGTCAAGGTTCCGGGGCTTTTGCATCGCGCCCCGACTGAGGGGCGCGTCGCCCGTTAGGCAGCCAGCAGCTGGCGCAGCACGAAAGGCAGGATGCCGCCGTGCTGGTAGTAATCGACTTCAATCGGCGTGTCGATGCGCAGCAGCACCGTCACGTCCTGCTTCGAACCGTCCTTGCGGGTGATCGTCAGCGTCACGTCCTGCATCGGCTTGATGCCGTTTTCCAGGCCCGAGATGTCGTACGTTTCTTCGCCGGTGATGCCCAGCGACTGCACGCTGTCCGTGCCCTTGAATTGCAGCGGCAGCACGCCCATGCCCACCAGGTTGCTGCGGTGGATACGTTCAAAGCTGCGCGTGATCACGGCCTTGACGCCAAGCAGCTGCGTGCCCTTGGCCGCCCAGTCGCGTGACGAGCCGGTGCCGTATTCCTCGCCGCCGAACACAACGGTGGGGGTGCCCTGGGCCACGTACTTCATGGCCGCGTCGTAGATGGACATCTGTTCGCCCGTGGGCTGGAACAGGGTCTCGCCGCCTTCGAAGCGGCTGCCATCGGGCAACGACGGAATCATCAGGTTCTTGATGCGCACGTTGGCAAAGGTGCCGCGCATCATGATTTCGTGGTTGCCGCGACGCGAGCCATAGCTGTTGAAATCGGCCTTCATCACGCCGTTTTCCTTCAGCCACTTGCCGGCTGGCGACGTTTCCTTGATGGAGCCGGCGGGCGAGATGTGGTCGGTGGTCACGGAATCACCGAACACGCCCAACGCGCGCGCGCCCTTGACGGTGGGCATCGGGGCCGGCGTCATGTCGAAGCCTTCGAAGAAGGGCGGTTCGGCGATGTAGGTGGAGTCGGGCCAGTTGTAGGTATCGCCGGCGACGCCCTTGATGTTCTCCCACAGCTTGCCCGGGTTGCTCTTGACCTGGCCGTAGTTGGCCTCGAACACCTTCGGGTCCAGCGCGTGCTTCAACAGCGCCTCGACTTCCTCGGACGTGGGCCAGATGTCGCCCAGCCAGACGTCGCCGTTCTTGCCACGGCCCACCGGTTCGGTCATCAGGTCGCGCGTGACGGTGCCGGCCAGCGCGTACGCCACGACCAGCGGGGGCGAGGCCAGGAAGTTGGCCTTGATGTTCGGGTGGATGCGCGCTTCAAAGTTGCGGTTGCCCGACAGCACCGCCGAGCACACCAGGTCGTTGCCGATGATGGCTTCGTTCAGGTCGGGCGTCAGGTCGCCCGCGTTGCCGATGCAGGTGGTGCAGCCGTAGGCGGCCACGTCAAAGCCCAGCTTTTCCAGGTAGGGCAACAGGCCCGTCTTGGTCAGGTAGTCGGTGACCACGCGGGATCCGGGGGCCAGCGACGTCTTGATGTGCTTGGGCACCTTCAGGCCGGCTTCCACGGCCTTCTTGGCCAGCAGGCCGGCGGCAAGCAGCACGTTCGGGTTCGACGTGTTGGTGCACGACGTGATGGCGGCAATCAGGATGTCGCCGTTCTTGATCTTGGTGCCGGCGCTGGTGGTGAACGTCTGGTTCAGCTTTTCGGCCGGCTGGTTGAAGCCGTTTTCGGCAACCGGCTTGGAGAACAGATCAATGAAGGTGTTCTTGACGTTGCCGATTTCGATGCGGTCTTGCGGGCGCTTCGGGCCGGCCAGCGACGGCGCGACGGTGGACAGGTCCAGCGTCAAGAGCTTGGTGAAGTTGATGTCCTGGGCGGCGGGGATGCCGAACATCTTCTGCGCCTTGAAGTAGGCCTCGAAGGCGGCGATTTCGTCTTCGGTGCGGCCCGTGCCACGGAAATAATCGATGGTGCGTTCGTCGACCGGGAAAAAGCCCATGGTCGCGCCGTATTCCGGGGCCATGTTGCCGATGGTGGCGCGTTCGGCCACAGTCAGGCTGGCGGTGCCTTCGCCGCAGAATTCAACGAACTTGCCCACCACTTTTTCACGGCGCAGCATTTCGGTGATGGTCAGCACCAGGTCGGTGGCGGTGACGCCGCCGCGCAATTGGCCCTTGAGTTCAACGCCGACCACGTCGGGGGTCAGGAAGTACACGGGCTGGCCCAGCATGCCGGCTTCGGCTTCGATGCCGCCCACGCCCCAGCCCACCACGCCAATGCCGTTGATCATCGTGGTGTGGCTATCCGTGCCCACCAGCGAATCGGGGTAATAGACATTGTTTTTCTTGTCCTGGTGCACGCCGCGCGCCAGGTATTCCAGGTTGACCTGGTGAACGATGCCAAAGCCCGGGGGCACAACACCGAACGTGTCAAACGCCTGCATGCCCCACTTCATGAACTGGTAGCGCTCTTGGTTGCGCTTGAATTCCAGCTTCATGTTCAGGTCCAGCGCGTCCTTGGTGCCGAAGTAGTCGATCATCACCGAGTGGTCGACCACCAGGTCGACCGGTACCAGCGGTTCGATGCTCTTGGGGCTCTTGCCCATCTTGTCGGCCACGGAGCGCATGGCGGCGATATCGGCCAGCAGCGGCACGCCGGTGAAGTCCTGCAGCACCACGCGGGCAACCACGAACGGGATTTCATCTTCACGGCGGGCGTTGGCCTGCCAGTTGGCAAGCTGTTTGACGTGTTCTTCGGTGACCTTCTTGCCGTCACAGTTGCGCAGCACGGATTCCAAAACGATGCGGATCGATACCGGGAGCCGCTGCACATCGATGCCAAGCGACTTGCCCAGCGCCGGCAGCGAATAGTACTGACAGGATTTATTGCCGATCTTGAAGTTCTTGAGGGTGTCTAGAGTGTTGTGCGGCATGATGGACTCCGTGGTTTTGCCCGGCTTTTTTTACCCAAGCGCAGGCGGCATTTTCTGGCGTTTTTGCGCGTTTGTCATTGTAGGGGACACAAGCCCGCGCCCGACCGTATGTCTTATATCTTATATAAGACTTGGGCGGCACGTCAAAGTTCCGACCCGTCCGCACAAGACATATGGCTTTGCAAAACCCCTACTTTGGCGGACATGGCCCAAGCCCGCAAGACCCCATGGTTGTAGCAGGGCTTTCCTACAGCGGGGTTGCGCTGACATCGTGCTGACTGTGCACGGCGTCGCCGTGCCGTCGCCATCGGCGCTCCCGGCCCGGACGCGCCCTGCCATCAGGCCAGAAAGCCGCGCAGCAAAGGCTCCAGTTCGCGCTTCAAGAAGTCCACCAACGCCCGCTGCGCGGTCGACGGGTAGGGCGTGGGCGACGTCAGGATGTACAGCTTGTCGCCCGGGCCTTGCGTCCGGTAGGCCGGCAACACCTCGCGCAGCCGGTTTGCTTCCAGGTCGGGTTGGACGATGTAGGCGGGCAGCAGGGCGACGCCCGCGCCATCGCGCGCGGCCTGGGCCAAGAAAGGGAAATACTCGGATTGCAGCCGTGGCGCCAGCTGGATCTCGTGCGTCTGGCCCCGGCGGCTCGTCAAGCGCAGCGTGGCTCGCGGCTTGGTTCCGGGCGGGCACAGGAAGTCCAGCCGGCTCAGGTCACGCGGGTGGGACGGCGCGCCCACGCGCTGCAAATACCCGGGCGCGGCGCACAGGTGCCATTTCACGTCGCCCAATTCGCGCGCGACATAGTCTTGCGGCGGCTGCGAGATCACCCGTAGCGCCACATCTATCTCGGACGAAATCAGGTCGCCGACGCGGTTCGAGAACAGCACACGCAGGGTCAGACCGGGATGCTCCAGTGCGAAACGCACCAGCAGCGGGCGCAGGGCGTCCAGCTCGCCAAGCCCGGTCGGCAGCGACAGGCGGACATGGCCGGTGGGTTCAGCGCCCAGCTTCTGAAGCGCATGCCGCGCTGCTTCGACCTCGCGGGCCATCCGCGCGCCATGCTCGTACAGCACCGTGCCTTGCTGCGTCAGTTCCAGCCGGCGCGTGGTGCGCCGGATCAGTTGCGCGCCAAACGTGCGTTCCAGCTTTTGCAGATTGCGGCTGACATGGGAACGCGTCACGCCCTGGCGCAGGGCGGCTTCGCTCAGCGTGCCCGCTTCGACGATGGTCACAAACAGCTGGATCAGGTTCAGGTCTAGCGCGGGTACGGCGGACATGGGGGGAGGGGGGGGCTATTGTTGCCTTGGAGGAAACAGAGTTTACCCAGACTGAAGGATTGTCGCGGTATCTGCGCGTTGATAATCTGGTCGCCATTGCGTATTGCAGTCACAACAAGGAGACAAACCATGGCCCAAAGCATGTATCGCAGCGACCTCTTCCAGGGGCGGCGCATCCTTATCACGGGCGGCGGCACGGGCTTGGGGCTGGCCATGGCCGAACGGCTGGCCGCCCTGGGCGCGACAGTGCATGTGTGCGGGCGCCGCCTGTCCGTGGTGGAAGAAGCCGCAGCCGGGCTGCAAGCCCGGTGCGGCGCGCAAGCCTACGCGCACGCTGTCGATATCCGCGACGCCGACGCGGTCGACGCCATGGTGCAAGGCATATGGGACACGCACGGCGGCCTGGACGGACTGATCAACAACGCGGCGGGCAACTTCATCAGCCCGACCGAAAAGCTCTCGGCGCGGGGATTCAACGCCATCGCCGACACGGTTTTTCACGGCACCTTCTACATGACGCAAGCCGTGGGCAAGCGCTGGATCGCTTCGGGCATGCCGGGCGCGGTGCTGTCGATTGTGGTGACCTGGGTATGGACGGGGTCGCCGTTTGTCGTGCCGTCGGCCATGTCCAAAGCGGGCATCGACGCCATGACCAAATCCCTGGCGGTGGAATGGGGCCGCCACGGCATCCGCTTGAATGCGATTGCGCCGGGCGTGATCCCGACCGAGGGCGCGACCGCGCGGCTGCGTCCCAACGGCGACGGCCAGGATGCGCTGACTCAGCAGAACCCCATGCGGCGCCTGGGCACGGGGCATGACATTGGCGAGCTCGCGGCCTTTCTGCTCGCTCCGGACAACGACTGGGTCAATGGGCAGACCATTGCGCTGGACGGAGGCGACTACCTGGCCAACGGCGCGTACTTCAAGCAGTACTTCGATTGGTCCGACGAGGACTGGGCCGCAGCCCGCGCCGCCATCGAAGCCCGCACGGCTCAGGACAAGGCCCAACGCGCCGGGAAGCCGGCATGAGCGGCCACATCATCGCCGGCAATGTCAGTCTGACGCGTGATGTGCTGGTCGGCCGAGGCGAGCAGGTGGCGGCCGGCCTCGCCGCGATGGGCGTGCGCGAAGGCGATGTCATCGCGGTGCTGCTGCGCAACGGCATGGCGTATCTGGAAATCATCCAGGCCTGCAAACGCCTGGGCTGTTATTACTGCCCCATCAATTGGCATTACACCGCCGACGAGGTCGCCTTCCTGGTAAGCGACAGCGGCGCCAGACTGCTGATCGCGGACGACGACCTGTGGCGACAGGCGCAAGGCGCGCTGCCCGCCGGCCTGCCCGTGTTGCGTGTGAGCGGGCCAACAGCGGGGGCGGGTGGGTCCGTCGCGGAAACCAGCGTCGACTTCGCCGACTACGACGCCTGGCGTGATGCGCAGCCGCGTTACGACGGCCCCTTGGTGGCGCCGCGTGGGCACATGGCCTACACGTCGGGTACCACAGGCCGGCCCAAGGGCGTAGTGCGCCAGCCATTTCCGATGGACCGTCTTGCCGACCATCTGGCTGCCGTCGAATCCGTGGTGGAACAGGCGTATGGCTTGCGTCCGGGCTGCCGCGCGTTATTGCCCGCGCCCATCTATCACAGCGCGCCCAGCGTGTTCGCGCAGGTGGCCTTGCGGGTGTGCGACACGCTGGTGCTGATGCCGCGGTTCGATCCGGTCGACGTGCTGCGCCTGATCCAGCAGCATCGCATCGACACCGTGTATCTCGTGCCGATCATGTACGTGCGCCTGCTGAAGCTGGACGCGCAGACGCGGGGTTCTTTTGACTTGTCGTCGTTGCGCTTCGTGGCCTCGACCGGGGCGCCGTGTGCGCCGGATCTGAAGCGCGCCATGATCGACTGGCTTGGTCCCGTTGTGCATGAAACCTACGCGTCCAGCGAAGCCGGCATGGTGACCGTGATCGATTCGCACGAAGCGATGGCGCGGCCCGGCAGCGCAGGACGCCCCATCGGCGCGGCGCAGGTACGCATCTATGCCGACGATGGCAGCCAGTGCGCTCCGGGGCAAATTGGCCATATCCACGTCCGCCAGCCCGCCTATGCCGACTTCACGTACCGCAACCACCCCGAGGCGCGACAGGCGATTGAACGCGATGGGCTGATCGGCCTGGGTGACCTGGGCTATGTGGACGCGGACGGCTATCTGTTCGTCTGCGACCGCGAGTCGGACATGGTGATATCGGGCGGGGTGAACATCTACCCCGCCGAAATTGAACACCACCTGACGCAATATCCCGGCGTGGCCGACTGCGCCGTGTTCGGCGTGCCCGACGCGGAATTTGGCGAGCGCCTGCTGGGCTTGATCCAGCCCGCGCCAAATGCCGATGTCGACGTGCAGGACGTGATGCGTTGGTTGGACAGCCGCATCGCCCGCTACAAAGTGCCGCGCGAGCTGCTGTTGCGCCCCGCGCTGCCGCGCGACGACAACGGCAAGATCGCCAAGCGCCGCCTGCGCGCCGAGTTCTGGGAAGGCCACGCACGCCGGGTCTAGGCGCGGGCACATCGATTTACCCCCGCGTGCGTACGTGCGCGGGGCTCGTACCAAGATAAGAGTCGCCAAAGACTCGGGAGACAAGCATGTTGAAGATCAACCGTTGGGTGGGTCGCGTCGCGGCCGCAGTGCTGCTGTGCAGCGGTGCCGTGTCGACGTCCGCGCCGGTGTGGGCGGCGACGTTTCCGGACAGGCCGCTAAAGCTGGTGGTGCCGTACACGCCGGGCGGCGCGGCCGACCAGTTGTCTCGCACGTTGGCCGAACGCCTGTCTCGCGAGTTGGCGCAACCGGTCGTTGTTGAAAACAAGCCGGGCGCAAACACCATGATTGCCGCTACTCAGGTAGCCCGCGCGCAGGCGGACGGCTACACCTTGCTGTTGGCCAGCAATGCCAGCATGGTGCTGAACCCGGCGCTTTATCGCAAAATTTCCTACAACGCCGAGCGCGATTTTCGCGTGTTGTCGGTAGTGGCCGAACTGCCGCTGGTGGTGGTCGCCAATAACCAGGTGCCGGCCACCACGCTGGCTCAGTTCGTGGGCTACTCCCAGGCGCATCCCGGCAAGCTGAACTATGCGTCCGTCGGCATCGGCAACCCGCTGCAACTGGCCACCGAACTGCTGAAGTCGCGCACGGGCATGGACGTGGCGCACATTCCCTACAACGGCAGTGCGCCCGCTTTGAGCTCGCTGATGGCCAACGACACGCAACTGATGGTGGACGTAATCAGCACGTCTTTGCCGCTGGTGAAAGAGGGAAAAATCAAGGCTTTGGCGGTGACGACGGCCGAGCGCCTCCCCGTGCTGCCGGACGTGCCGACGGTTGCCGAAAGCGGCTTCCCGGGTTTTCGCGCGGCGACCTGGTTCGGCGTGGCGGTGCCGGCGGGCACGCCGCCGCAAGAGACGACCGTGTTGCAGCAGGCCGTCAATAACGTGCTGCGGCAAGCGGAATTTCGTGAACGATTCCAGACCCTGGGCTTGGTAATCCAGGCGCCGCGCGATCAAGCCGAGACCGACGGCTATGTGCGCGATGACC
The DNA here is from genome assembly GCF_003600685.1 of Achromobacter sp. B7. Lineage (NCBI taxonomy): Bacteria > Pseudomonadati > Pseudomonadota > Betaproteobacteria > Burkholderiales > Alcaligenaceae > Achromobacter > Achromobacter sp. B7. Next base: position 3,972,902 of record NZ_CP032084.1, on the reverse strand, counting down.
GCCAGCGTTGGGGCGAAGTCATCCGGGCCAACAACATCAAGCTGGATTGATACGGCCCAGCTCAACCCCCAAGGGCGGCGCGGCCGGCCGCGCGGCGGGTTCGCGCTGCCAAGGGGCCGCGCGGCTCACGCCAGCAAGGCCGGCAGTTCAGCCGCTGCGATTTCCAGAAAGCGGCGCAAGGCCAGGGGCTCGCCACGGCGGGCTGGCATGATTGCGTAGATGCGCGAGGGCGCGGCCTGCCAGCCGGGCAGGATGGCGATCAGTTCGCCCCTGGCCAGCATGTTGGCGCACAGATAGTGCGGCAGCAGCCCCACGCCCAGGCCCGCGCGCACCATGGATCGCAGCGTGGCCATGTTGCTGCTCAGGCATTTCGGCTGGAATTCCAGTGATTCTGTTTCGCCCGCCGGGCCGGTAAAGCGCCAGGTCTGGCGACTGTCCTGCGTGGCATGCGCCAGCAGCGGCAGCGCGGCCAGATCGCGTGGATGACGCGGGCGCGCCTGCGCCAGTGCCGGGGCGCCCACCAGGGTCAGCGGCACCAGCGCCAGCTCGCGACCGATCAGCCGGGAATCCGTCAGCGGGGCGCCCATCGCGCGAAACGCCAGGTCGTAGCCTTCGCCCACCAGGTCGATGATTTCGTCGCGCGTGTCCAGCAACACGCGCACGCCGGGATGCGAGATGCAAAAACGGGCCACCATTTCGCCCAGCAACGTTACCGCCAGCGGCGACGGCGCGGTGATACGCAACAAGCCACTGGGTGTGTCGCCCATGGAGGCCGCCAGCTCAAACGCGGTGCGGGCCTCGCGCGCCACGGCTTGGGCGTGCACGTAGATCTGCTCGCCCATCGGGGTCAACGACACCCGCCGGGTATTGCGCTGAAGCAGGCGCACGCCCAGCCGCGCTTCCAGCTCGGCCACGCGCCGGCTCAGCTTGGAACGTTGCATATTCAACACACGCGCCGCTGCCGAAAATCCGCCTTTGGCGACGACTTCGCTAAAGAGCAGCAGGTCGTCCAGGTGATGAATGTGGGGGTACATAGAGGGACACGGCGCAAAAGAGGAGGCGGGCGCGGATTGTCCTGTACGGCATGACAAATATTCCTGAAATTGGCCTCTACTGTCCGCCAGGTGGAACGCATAAGCTCTGCGTCAGTCGGCGCCACCCCCTTTCACATTGGCGCGACCCACTCCAGGCAGCGCCTTTTTGACCATTCATCTTAGTAACGTCGCGGCGAGCCAGCCCGAATCGGCCGGCGATTGCTGCATCACGCGCACGTTTCGCCACACCGACTTTTCCCGTGGCTCATCCCCCGTCATCAGGGTCGACCATTTCGACATGACGGCCTCGGCCGCGCCGGCCCCGTGGCCGCCCGAGCCGCGCCCCGGCTGCTACGTCGCCACCTTGCTGCTGGAAGATACGCGGGGCAGCCTGCTGAGCTCCGGCGCCGACGGCGATGACCAGGACGTGCAGGCGGGCGACCTGCATTGGGCGCGGGCGGACGCCGGCGCTACCCGGGTGCGCCAGCCGGCCAATGGCGCGCGGCCCAGTGGTTGGCGGCTGAACGGCTTGCGTATTGTCGTGGGTCCGCTGGACGCGGCGGATGCGGGCAGCCCCGCGCCCGCGTTGATCCGGGGCTGGGAGATGCCGGTGATTCAGACTGACGCCGGCCGTATTCGCGTGGTGGCGGGCAGCCATGGGGGCTGGCAATCGCCGCTGGTGACGGCGGCATCGATGCTGGTCCTGGATGGGTGGCTGCGCCCGGGGGCGACGCAGCTGGTGCCGTTGCCGCCCGGCTGGAACGCCTGGCTTTACGTCGTGTCTGGTGAGCTGGGCGTGCGCGCGCGGCACCGCCGCACCGGCGCGCCGGCGTTGCCCAAGCAGATGGGCGGGGATCCCGACTTCGCCGTCTTGGACACGGGCTGCGCGCTGACGGCGTCCGCGTCCACGTGCGCATCCGCGTCGGCGGGGAATGAGGAAGGCGTGTTGGTGTTGATGGCGGGCAGGGCGCCGGTGCACTTCGTGCTGGTGGGCGGGCCAGCAGGCGGGCCGGTGTCCGCGCGGGGTGTGTCCGCTGGCACAACTGCGGCGCCTGTCACAGCGAAGGCCAAAGCCACGGCCACAGCCACAGCCGGAGCCGCTGCCGAAGTCACAACCGCATCCGCGGCCGCTGCCGCAGCCCCAGCCCCAGCCCCAGCCCCAGCCACAGCCACAGCCACAGCCAAAGCCAAAGCCAAAGCCAAAGCCAAAGCCACGACCACGGCTGCTGTCGCTGGCCCAGCCGCTCCCACGACCACCGCCCGGACCATGCCGACCACCCCACGTCGCCGCGCCGGCTCCGAGTCCGTCCCTACATGACCCTGATTCCACCAGGGCTGTTTGTTGCGTGACGGCAACGTCGCGTAAAAGCGAAAACGGGGACGAGTGAGAATGATTATCGATTTGATAATATTTGCGCCTTAAGACCTCAAGACCCCTGGGTGAACGGGCTCGGTCAGGGCCTGGTGCCAGGCTTTCACGGTAGTGCCAGCTGATACGCCGTTTTCCGTGCGTCATTCCATCGGGATTGTGTGTTTCTCCGCGCGGCAACGCGCACTTACCGTCCCCTGACCCCGATATGAAAATTCGAACACTTGCCTGCGTGGCCGCAACGCTGCCGTGCATCAGCGCCGTCCACGCTCAAACCGCCACCCCCGTTCCTGCGCAAACCGGCACCGCCGGCGGCTCCGTAGTGTCGATGGAAGCGATCAAGGTCGAAGCCAGCGCCGACGCCTCGGCGGGCGGCTTGGCGGTGCCCTTTGCGGGCGGGCAGGTGGCCACGGGAGGCCGAGTGGGCATCCTGGGCACGCAAGACAACATGAGCACGCCGTTCAGCATTACCAGCTACACGAACGAGTTGATCCAGGACAAGCAGGCGCGCAGCGTGGGCGATGTCTTGCAGAACGATTCCGGCGTGCGCGTGGCGCGTGGCTTCGGCAATTTCCAAGAGTCCTACTTCATTCGCGGCTTCATCCTGAGTTCGGACGACGTGGCGTACAACGGCTTGTACAGCCTGCTGCCGCGCCAGTACATTGCCACCGAATTGTTCGAGCGCGTGGAAGTCCTGCGCGGTGCAACGGCTTTCCTGACGGGTGCAACGCCGGGCGGCGGCGGCATCGGCGGCGTGATCAACCTGGTGCCCAAGCGCGCGCCCAACGAACCGCTGACGCGTGTCACCACCGGCGTGGGCAGCGGCGGCCAGTTCCAGCTGTCGACCGACATCGCGCGCCGTTTTGGTCCCGACGACAGCACGGGCATCCGCCTGAACGCCGCGCAACGCAGCGGCGACACGGGGATCGACGACGAACATTCGCGTACCAGCCTGGTGTCCCTGGGTATCGACTGGCGGTCGGCGGATACGCGCTTGTCGGGCGATATCGGTTGGCAGGAAAACAAGCTGAAGCGGCCGCGTCCGAACGTGACGATGGGCTCGACGGTAACCACCGTTCCCGACGCACCGGACGCCAGCTCGAACTATGCGCAGCCGTGGTCGTATTCCAATGAACGCGACGTGTTCGGCACCCTGCGCGCGGAGCATGATTTCAGCGACAAGCTGACGGGTTGGGCGGCATACGGCTTTCGCCGCAGCGATGAGGCGAATTCGCTGGGCAACGTGACGTTGACCAATGGCAGCACGGGCGCGGGCAACTTCTATCGCTTCGACAATACGCGCGAAGACAGCGTCAACACGGGTGAAGTGGGCCTGCGTGCCAAGCTGCGCACCGGCCCCGTCGGCCATGAAGTGGTGGTGTCGGCTTCCTTCTTCGATCTGAAGAAGAAGAACGCGTACATCATGGATTTCGGCAACACGTATCCGACGAACATCTACGATCCGATTTCGTACGACAAGCCGGCGTTCAGTGCCGGTGCTTTGCGGGGCAACGATATCGACAACCCAGCCTTGCAAGGACGCACGCGCATGAGCAGCTACGCCTTGGGCGACACGATGTCGTTCCTGGACGACAAGGTGCTGCTGACCTTGGGCATCCGCCATCAACGTATGTCGACTCGCAGCTATTCCTACGACAACGGGACCGGTAACGGGGGCAACGAAACGGGTGCATACGACAAGAGCCGAAATTCGCCGGCCGCTGGTGTTGTTTTTAAGGTGGCGCCAAGTGTCTCTCTGTATGCCAACTACATTGAAGCGCTAGTGCAGGGCGATACGGCTCCCGCGAACGCTAACGGCAAACCCGTACCCAACGTTGGTACAGTGCTGTCGCCCTATGTCTCCAAACAAAAGGAGATTGGCGCAAAGTACGAAGGCGACGGGCTGGGGGCGGGCCTTGCACTGTTCTCTACCGACAAGCCGCGGTCCGCATACAACGCCAACAACGAGCTGACGGCCTCCGGTAAAGACCGGCACCAAGGCGTAGAACTGACGGTCTATGGCGAGCCGATCCAGTCTGTTCGCGTTCTCGGCGGACTCACGTGGTTGGACGCCGAGCAGCGTTCTACCGGCAAGCCATCAATCGACGGCAACCGCGTGATCGGCGTGCCTCGCTTCCAGGCCAACATGGGCGTGGAATGGGATATCCCCGGCGTGCAAGGCCTCGCGGTCGATGGCCGTGTGGTCTACACCGGTTCGTCGTACGCTGACGACGCCAACACCCTGAAAGTCCCCGGCTGGACGCGCTTTGACGCCGGTCTGCGCTACATGACGGACGTCGACGGCCACGTCGTGACCCTGCGCGCCCGCGTTGAGAACATCGCCAACCGCAACTACTGGTCGTCGGTTGGCGGGTACCCCGGCAACGGCTACCTGGTCCTTGGCGGCCCGCGCACGTTCCTGCTGTCGGCCAGCATGGACTTCTGATCGCTGCACGACAGGTCACGCAAGCGAAAAAAATCCCGGCCCAGGCCGGGATTTTTTTGTTTTGGAAAGGGCGTCTCAACCGCCGATCACACTGCTTCCTGAATCGTCATATGCACTTGCAGGCCCGCGGATCGTCAAGTGCCGTACCCAAAAAAGGTGACGAGTTCCGGGCCTTTCACGCGGCGGTTATACCAATTTTTGTATAGAGATCAAGGCAAGCGCGGCAGTTGCTATCGGCTCACCACAACCACCCCCCACGCGTCAGGTCGCTTTCGCAGCTTTTGTATTGCGACGTGAATTTTTCCGCGCGTGCCTGCACCTTTTGCGACACCGTTTTCAACCATGCCTTGCGGTCGTAGCTGCGGTTGCGGTAGCCGGTCCAGCCTTCGTGGTAGTTCAGGTACTGCCCGTAGGCGTCCCACTTCGAGATGCCGTTGAGGCGTTGCGACTTGCTCATGTACCAGCCCATGAAGTCGAGCGCGTCGGCAAAGTCGTCGCGGCTTGAGCCCCAGCCGCCGGCTTCGCGCTTGTAGTCGGCCCAGGTTTCGTCCTTGGCCTGGGCGTAGCCGTAGGCGGAGCTGACGCGGCCCCAGGGGATGATGCCCAGGAAGTAGTAGCGGGGCGGCACGGCGTCCTGCTTGAAGGAGGATTCCTGGTACATCATCGCCATGGGCACCGGCACGGGCGCGCCCCATTTCTTCTGCACCTTCAGGGCGGCGTCGTGCCAGTCGGGCTTTTCTCGGAAGATCGCGCAAATGTTCTCGGGGTTCGATGGCGGCGCCGTGGCGCAGCCGGCAAGCGCCAGCAGTAGCAGCGGCGGCAGCAAAAGCCGGGTCATTGGCGGGCTTCCTCCTTGGGGTGGGGGCGCGGTTGAAGGCAGCGCCCGGGGCGTGACAACGGTTGACAGTGTCACAAGATACCGCGATTGTATGAAAACGTATCGCCGGAAAAGTTCCGTCCCTGAAATGGGTGAGTAAGCCTGGTTGGTCGCGGGGAAGGACGCCGGATAAGCCGCCGCCCGAAGCGAACGGCGCCGGATTGGAAACCCCAGATTGCAAACGGCCCCGGATTGCTCCGGGGCCGTTGTCTGCATGCAAAGCCGGCACAGAAACCAGCTATCGCATATGGCGTGCACGCATCAGGCTTACACCTGAAAGGCTTACACCTCGATCACGTCGGCCACGTCCTTGTAGTCGGCGATCTTGTCGAAGTTCAGGTACTGGTAGATCTGGTCGCTGCTCTTGTTGATGACGCCCATGTCTGCCATGTACTCGTCCTTGGTCGGGATGCGGCCCAGCTTCGAGCAGATGGCGGCAAGTTCGGCCGAACCCAGGTACACGTTCGTGTTCTTGCCCAGGCGGTTCGGGAAGTTGCGGGTGCTGGTCGACATCACCGTTGCGCCTTCGCGCACTTGTGCCTGGTTACCCATGCACAGCGAGCAGCCCGGCATTTCCGTGCGGGCGCCGGCGGTGCCGAAGACGCCGTAGTGGCCTTCTTCGGTCAACTGCGTGGCGTCCATCTTGGTCGGCGGGGCGACCCACAGCTTGACCGGGATGTCGCGCTTGCCTTCCAGCAGCTTGGACGCCGCGCGGAAGTGGCCGATGTTCGTCATGCAGCTGCCGATGAACACTTCGTCGATCTTGGCGCCGGCAACTTCCGACAGCGTCTTGACGTCGTCCGGGTCGTTCGGGCAGGCCACGATGGGCTCGTGCACGTCGGCCAGGTCGATTTCGATGACGGCGGCGTATTCGGCGTCGGCGTCCGGCTCCAGCAGCTTGGGGTCCGCCAGCCAGGCTTCCATGGCCTTGATACGGCGGCCCAGCGTGCGTTCGTCTTCGTAGCCGTTGGCGATCATCCACTTCAACATCACGATGTTGCTGTTGATGTATTCGATGATCGGTTCCTTGTTCAGGAACACCGAGCAACCGGCAGCCGAACGTTCAGCGGACGCATCCGACAGTTCAAAAGCTTGCTCGACCTTCAGGTCCGGCAGGCCTTCGATTTCCAGGATGCGGCCCGAGAAAATGTTCTTCTTGCCTTGCTTGGCCACCGTCAGCAGGCCTTGCTTGATGGCGTACAGCGGGATGGCGTTGACCAGGTCACGCAGGGTGACGCCGGGTTGCAGCTTGCCCTTGAAGCGGACCAGCACCGATTCCGGCATGTCCAGCGGCATCACGCCGGTGGCGGCGGCAAAGGCGACCAGGCCCGAACCGGCCGGGAACGAAATGCCGATGGGGAAGCGCGTGTGCGAGTCGCCGCCGGTGCCGACGGTGTCGGGCAACAGCATGCGGTTCAGCCACGAGTGGATCACGCCATCACCCGGGCGCAGCGACACGCCGCCACGGGTGCTGATGAATTCCGGCAGCGTGTGGTGCGTCTTGACGTCCACGGGCTTGGGGTAGGCGGCGGTGTGGCAGAACGACTGCATCACCAGGTCGGCCGAGAAGCCCAGGCAAGCCAGGTCCTTCAGTTCGTCGCGGGTCATCGGGCCGGTGGTGTCCTGGCTGCCGACCGAGGTCATCTTCGGTTCGCAGTAGGTGCCCGGGCGGATGCCCTTGCCGTCCGGCAGGCCGCAGGCACGGCCAACCATCTTCTGGGCCAGCGTGTAACCCTTGCCGGTGTCGACCGGGTCTTTCGGCAGGCGGAACAGCGTCGACGGGGCCAGGCCCAGTGCTTCCCGCGCCTTGCTGGTCAGGCCACGGCCGATGATCAGCGGAATGCGGCCACCGGCGCGCACTTCGTCGAACAGCACGTCGGACTTCACTTCGAATTCAGCGATGACTTCGCCGTTCTTCAACGCCTCGCCATCGTAGGGGCGCAGTTCAACGACGTCGCCCATTTCCATCTTGGACACGTCCAGTTCGATCGGCAGCGCGCCGGCGTCTTCCATCGTGTTGTAGAAGATCGGGGCAATCTTGTTGCCCAGGCACACGCCGCCAAAGCGCTTGTTCGGCACGAAGGGGATGTCTTCGCCCGTGAACCACAGCACCGAGTTGGTGGCCGATTTGCGCGACGAACCCGTGCCGACCACGTCGCCCACGTAGGCGACCAGGTGGCCCTTTTCTTTCAGCGATTCAATGAACTTGACCGGGCCGCGCTTGCCGTCTTCTTCCGGTTCGAACGCCGCGCCGTCGCGCTTGTTCTTCAGCATCGCCAGGGCGTGCATCGGGATGTCGGGGCGGGTCGTGGCGTCGGGCGCGGGCGACAGGTCGTCGGTGTTGGTTTCGCCAGGCACCTTGAAGACGGTGATGGTCAGGCTTTCCGGCAGTTCCGGACGGCTGGTGAACCATTCGGCGTCGGCCCAGCTTTGCATCACGGACTTGGCGTTGGCGTTGCCCTTGTCGGCCTTTTCCTTCACGTCATGGAAGGCGTCGAACATCAACAGGGTCTTTTTCAGCGCATCGGCGGCGATGGTGCCGATTTCCGCGTCATCCAGCAGGTCGACCAGCGGGCCAATGTTGTAGCCGCCGAGCATCGTGCCCAGCAGTTGCGTCGCCTTGGCACGGCTGATCAGCGCACAAGCTTCCTTGCCCAGCGCCACGGCGGCCAGGTAGGACGCCTTCACCTTGGCGGCATCGTCCACGCCGGCCGGCACACGGTGGGTCAACAGTTCGACCAGATTCTGCTCTTCGCCAGCGGGCGGGTTCTTCAGCAGTTCGATCAGTTCGGCGGTTTGTTTAGCCGTCAGGGGCAGCGGGGGAATCCCCAGAGCCGCGCGTTCGGCAACGTGTTGGCGGTAGTTATCCAGCATGTGAGGCCTGCTCAAAAGTCGGGTTGGAAGAAGGGTTGTCGGCCGGAATTGTAGAGGGAAGAGGGGGCGGCAAGCAAATGTCTTATATCTTATATAAGACTATGGTCCGTCCCTTGTTGTTGGGTGGCGACGTTGGGAAGCAGACGGCGCGCCGTTGCCGCCCGCAGCGAAGGGCGCCAGCCAGCAAAATGGCGGCTCGATGGCCGCCATTACGAATTCAATGCTGGACGGGCAGGCGCAATCCTAGCGCGTGGCTACGTCATAAACGACGGCAACCCGGGCAAAATTGCCACCAAATTGCTTCACGTCCATTTCGAACGGGGCGCTGTCGCCCGGCTTGAGCTTGGGCAGGCGTAATTCCTTGAACAGGGCGCCCGATAGCTTGTCCTGCGCGTCGTACAGGCTGACCCAGACCCGCACGTTTTCCACGTCGACCTGATCCTCGTTGCGAACGCGGCCGTGAACCGTGACGTATTTGTAACGATAGCGATAGCTGAAATTCAGCGTGCCGGTGCCGATCCCGGCCTCGGTGTTTTCAACCGTGACGGCCAGCTTGGGACGCGGGCCGGGCAGGGCGGCGCGTTTGGCCGGCAACCAGTTGGTCTTGACCTCGGTCACCCGTTCGAAGCTGCCGCCCGACAGCATCACCGGCACCCGCTCGCCGGGGTAAAGGTGCGTGGGCAAGGTCCATTCCTGGCGCAGGTTCAACGGTCGAGAGCCGTCAAACACCGAAATTTCAACGCGGGGCGACAGGGCAATGTCGGTGTTGCTGGTGTTGGACAGCTCCGCGAACATCACCGGCCGCTCGATTTCATCCAGCAGGCGGCGTGGCGCCGACAAGCTGAACGCCTTCGGGTCGAACAACGCGAAGTTCGGGTCCAGCAGTTCTTCGGTGGACAGACGCACGTGGTCAATGACCCGCACATTCGCGGGGCTGACGCGGTGCATGCGGCTGGTGGAAGCGGTTTCCTTGGGCGCATCCTCTGCCGGCTTGGCCACGGCCGTGTTGGCGGACCCGGCCGGCGTTTCATGCCCCAGCTTGTTCGCCACCCAGGGGCCAACGGCGGTGTACTGGGTCAGCGCCACGCCGGCCGCCGCCAGCATCAGCAGCACCAGCGCGGTTTTGGCCGGCCAGGCAAGCGGCTTGGATTGGGAACGGTCAGCTTTCACTTTGCACCATGTAGTCGTAGGACGCGACCTTGTCGTCGCCAAGCATTTCGCAGCGCACGTCGAACGCCGTCATGGCGCCCGACGCCAACGCGCCCGCGCTGCCATAGCCGTTGCCGGTGCCGATCAACGCGCCGTCCTGGCCGTAGAGCAGCACGGTGATCTGCGCGGCGCCGGCCTCTTTGGCGCCGTCGTTCTTGAGCAGGCCGACCAGGCGATACGCGCCGTCGTTCTTCACCAGTTGCACCTTGCTGGCGGACACGTCGTTGTTCTTGCCGCGCGCCGGCGTCGGCGTGGCGACCTGTAATTCGTAGCGCGAGTAGGCTTTTTCAGGGGCCGAGATCAGCACCGGCGCGTATTCGCCCGGTTCCAGTGACCGTGGCGATGGCGTGGACAGGGTCGACGTCAGCGTCAGGTCGCCCTGGAAGAACGTTGCCGTGACACGCGGCACGTCGATCTTCTTGCCCGTTTCGTTGCGCATGATCATCACCAACTGCTTGCGGCCGCGGATCTGGACTTCGCGCACGTCCGTCAGTTTGACCAGCGACGCGTCAATGGGCGGGGCGACGGGCGTTGGGCGGTAAGGGGTCGACGGGCTGGACGTCAGCATCGACGCCACCAGCGGCACGAAAATCACGGCAACCACTACCAGCACGATGGCCGCCAGCGCACTGGGCTTGATCTGCGCTTGCCTGGCCGGCTGCTGCATGCCGCGCAATATCTTTTCTAGCCGCTGGGCAACGTCGTCCTCCACCAGCGTCAAGGCGTGGCAATGGTTGCAGCGGTATTCGTTGGGGGCCAGTTTGGTGAATTGCGCGCTGCCGCAAGTGGAGCAGGTCAGCGTGACCGTGTTGATCGTCGTGTGTTTTGGTGTCATGCGTTAAGCGTCATGCGTTTGGCGTCATGTTGGCGGAGCGTGCATGGGGGACGGACAGGGCGGCAAGGATAGCGGCAGCGCGCCGGGGGCGGGGTGCAGGTGCGCTTCTAGTTGTGACGATATGTGCCAAAAGCGACGCCCCGCCGCCTTATCGCGACAAACGAACGCTGTTCGTCCGGGTGATATCATCGCCGCGACAAAAACCCGGCCCCACGCATGAGCATTTCCCATCACCTGCTGTTTCTGGCCTGCGTGGCGCTGGCCACCTATGCCCAGACCATGACCGGCTTCGCGTTCGGGCTGGTGCTACTGGGTCTGTCCGGCGTATTTCAGCTGGCCTCGGTGGCCGAAGTGGCCAACGTGGTCAGCGTGCTGTCGCTGGTGAACGCCGCCGTCACGCTGGCGCGCGCCAAGCCGCAAGTGAACTGGTCGCTGATGCGCCCGGCCATGGTCGCCAGCCTGGTGGGCGTTGCCGTGGGTGTGGCCGCGCTGACGTGGATCAGCGGATCCATGACGGTCCTGCTGCAACTGTTGCTGGGCATCACCATCCTGGCCTGCGCGGTGCTGCTGGTGGCGCGCGCCAAGCCATTGGAACGCTTGTCGTCCAAGGCGTCCTTTTTGTTCTTCGGGGGCATTTCGGGCGTGTTGGGCGGCCTGTTTTCCAGCGCCGGCCCGCCGATGGTGTATCACCTGTATCGCCAGCCCTTGCCGCTGGCGTCCATCCGCAACAGCCTGCTGGTGCTGTTCTCGCTCAATGCCGTGGTGCGGCTGGCGCTGGTGACGGGGCAGGGCCACTTCATGGCGTCGTCATTCTGGCTTAGCGTGCAGGCGCTGCCCGTGGTGATCGGGGTGACGTGGGTGGCGCGGCGCTACAGCACGGCGGGCTCCATGAAGACCGTGAAGCGGATGGTGTTCGTGCTGCTGCTGGCGGCCGGCATGGGCCTGATCGTGCCGGCGGCGCGGATACTGGCGGCCGGGTAGCCGCCAGGGGCGATGGGACAACGGCGCGCGGCACTTGCGCGTGCTGCCGCTGACCGGGCTTGGCCGCCGCTGATTACGCGTGGCCGCCGCTGATGTAGCGTTCCAGTTCGTGGATGATGAATTTCTGTTCGCTCATGATGTCCTTGACCAGATCGCCGATGGACAGCAGGCCGATGAGCTTTTCGTTGTCGATGACCGGAAGATGGCGGAAATGCCGTTCGGTCATCATGGCCATACAGTGCTCGCGCGTATCGCCCGGGCCCACGTAATACACCGAGTCGGTCATGATGTCGCGCACTTTGGTGCTGCGCGACGAGCGGTCTTGCAGGACGACTTTGCGGGCGTAGTCGCGCTCGGACAGCATGCCCAGCACCGTATCCCCTTGCACGACCACCACTGCGCCGATGCTGCGTTCGGCCATGGTCTTGATGGCGTCGAACACCGAGGAATCCGGTGAAACCGTCACGACGGCATTGTTCGACTTTTCCCTGAGAATCTCAGCCACTGTTTTCACGATGTGCTCCCGGATCGCTGACAAGGTTCAAACGCCAACCGCGCGTCGCGCCCTTGGATAACGGCCAGGGCGCCGCGGCGCGGTCATGCTCCATCCTAAGCCTGCTGGCCACCTTGCCGCAAGCGGGGCCTATTTGGCCGCCTTGGGCCGGAAGGCGTGGGCGGCCACTTCGCGCAGGTTGCGCGCGGCGCTGCGTTCGGCCCCCGGGTTCCATGCCAGCGAGATCCCGATCGACGCATCCGCCGGAAAATCGGCAAGCGTTTTGGTGATCACATTGGGGCTGGGGTGACGGCGGGCGCCGGCCGGCACCAGCGCCACGCCCAAGCCGCTTTCCACCAGGCTCAACAGGGTTTGCACCTGCACGGCTTCCTGCGCGATGCGGGGCGTGAAGCCGCGCAGCTGGCAGGCGTTGATGGCGGCCATGCGCAGGCCGGCCGCCTCGGTGGCGGTGTACATGATGAAGGGTTCGTCGGCCAGGTCGGCCAGCCGGATGCGGCCGCGGCGGGCCAGCGGATGGCTGTTGTGCACGGCCAGCACGAAATTTTCGGTGGTCAGCGGCGCCAGCCGCACGCGCGAGCCCATGGCCACCGGCACACGCACGATGCCCACTTCCAGCGCGTCCTCGGCCAGGTCCTGCATGATGCGTATCGAGGTGGCTTCGCGCAGCACCACTGTCACGCCCGGATAGCGTTGGCGAAACAAGGGCAGCACGCGCGGCAAGATGGCGTGCGTGGCGGATCCGACGAAACCGATACGGACGGTGCCGCCTTCACCGACAGCCCCGGCACGGGCAGCCAGCCGGAATTGCTCGGCATGAAACAGCGCGCGGCGCGCTTCGTCCAGCGCCGCCAGCCCGGCCTCGGTCAGCTGCACGCCTTGCCGGCCACGCACGAACAGCGGCACACCCACCATCTCCTCCAGCTTGCGGATCGACACCGACAGCGGCGGTTGCGACATATGCAGCTTTTCGGCCGCGCGGTGAAAGTTCAGCGTGTCGGCAAGCACCAGAAATTGCTGCAAGTGGCGAAAGTCCATGGAAGGGGTCCAGGGCGGCATGGGCTTTCGATGATACGTGCTGTGTGTCGCGATGTGTGTGGTGTGGTGTGTGGTGCTGTGTGTCGCGAATGTGTGAGGTGCTGCGTATAGCGATGTGTGTGATGTGTGTGATGTGGTGTGTGGGGCTTGGTATCGCGCGGTGTGCCGTGCGGTGGATCGCCGCCGGCATCCGGGCTATCCCTTGCGGTATCGCCGCGTCAGGCTTGACCCTGCGCCACGCGGCGGATGAGGTCCAGTGCACTGTCTTCGCCTTGCAACGCATGGGCGCCGATGTGTGCATGCCAGAAGGATTCCGACCCTGCCGCCAACCGCCAGTCGCGCAGGCGGCGCGTGTAAAGCTGCAAGTCGAATTCGGCGGTGACGCCGATGGCGCCATGCACCGCGTGGGCGATGTCGGCCACCCGCGGCGCCGCCTGGCTGGTTCGCGCTTTGCCGACGGCAGCTTGCATCGCATCGGGCATCACGCTGGGCATCACACCGGGCATCGCACCGGGCGTCGCACCGGGCGTCGCTGCCGGCATCGCGCTGGGGATCGAACCGGGCGTCTCACCCGGCATCGCATTGGGCAGCGCACCGGCCATCACTCGGGGCAAATTGCCGGGCTGCGTGTCCTGGCTTTGAAACGCCAGCTGCGCGGCCATGTTCGCTGCACACACCTCTTCGGCCATCACGCTGATCTGCTGCTGCACCGCCTGGAAGCGGCCGATGGACTTGCCGAATTGAGCCCGGGTGTTGGCGTAGTCCAGGGTCATCGTCAACACGCGCTCCATTGCGCCGGCCATCAGGCCCGCGTAGGCCGTGGCGGCCAGCAGGGCCAGGGCATCCGGCGTATCGGCCGCGCGCTGCCCGTTGTGCCCGTCCGGCCCGTCCTGCCCATGCCGCCCGTCCTGTCCGTCCCGCCCGTCGTGCCCGTTCCGCCCCAGCCGGCCCTCCCGCCCCTCCCGCCCGTTCTGTTCATCGCTTGCGCGGATAGGGCCCAGGCATTGCGCGTCGGCCAACGCCCATGACGCCTCGCCGTCCAGCGAGCCATGTACGCCGTTGCTCTGCACATCGGCCGCTTGCACGGGCAACAGCCACGCTTGTCCATCGATCTGCGCCAGCACGTGGCTGGCCACGCGTATCCAGGGCACGTTCTTGCCGGCGATGCGGTGGTCGGCCACGGACAGCCCGTGCGGGGCCAGCGCGATCGGCCCCGCGGGGCGCGCATGTCCGTGGGCCGCCAGCCAGCCGCGCGCCAGCATCGTATGTGCGATGGGGTAGGGGCACAGGTGACGGCCTGCCGCCAGCACCACCGGCAGTGCCGCCGCCAACGGCAGCCCGGCGCCGCCCAGCGACTCGGGCACCAGCGCATCGGCGAATCCCGCGTCCTCGCACGCCCGCCACGCGGCATCAATGGGCTGCCCCTGCTCGGCGGCGCGCAGCAGCGCGGGCGTGCAGGTTTGGGCGAACAGGCGTTCGGCCGCGTCGCCCAGCAGGTTGTCGGAAAGCGTGTCGCCAGCGTTGTTCATGATGTAGCCCTTGTCCGTCCGTATTCGGTTAACGCGCCGCAGATCATCCTGTATGACATCAGCGGCCTGATATCAGCCCAGTGACATCAGCCCAGTGACATCACCGGCCTGACATCATCGGCCTGACATCAGCGGCCTGACATCAGCCCCGTGACATCAGCCCGCGCCTTACCGCAGCCCCAGCCCGCGCGCGATGATGCCGCGCAGAATTTCACGGGTGCCGCCGCGCAGCGAGAACGTGGGCGCAACCTGTTCCAGGTACGTCAGCGTGCGCAGCAGGGGCAATGGGGGCGGCAGGTTGGGGTGACGGCCCAGCGCGTCGCCGAGCAGGCGGGGAATTTGCTGCTCCAGTTCCGTGCCCAAGTCCTTCACCAGCGCCGCTTCGGTGGCCGGGCTGCCGCCCGCGGCCAATTTGCCCGCCACCGCCAGCGACATCGCCCGCAACACCGCCATCTGCGACAAGATGGCGCCCAAGGTCGCGCGGTCCACGGCGTCGCCCGACAAGGCGCGGCAGTGCGTTAACCAGCATTCAAGCAGCGCAACGCTGGAATACAACCGTTCCGGGCCGCTGCGCTCGAACGCCAATTCGGCATTGACCTGCGCCCAGCCCGCGCCTTCTTCACCGATCAACGCATCGTCCGGCAATTCCACGTTGTCGAAGAACACTTCCGAGAAATGCGCATCGCCGGTCAAGTCTTGAATCTGCCGCACCGACACGCCGGGTAGCGACAGGTCCACGATCAGCTGCGACAGACCCTGGTGCCGGTCCTGGGCCGAGCCCGACGTGCGCACCAGCGCAATCATGTAGTGCGAGCGGTGCGCGTTGGTGGTCCAGATCTTGCTGCCGTTCAAGCGCCAACCGCCAGGCATCGGCTCTGCCCGCGTGCGGATGCTGGCCAGGTCCGAGCCTGATCCCGGTTCGCTCATGCCGATGCAAAAGAACGCCTCGGCGCGGCAGATGCGCGGCAGGTAAAACGCCTTTTGGGCGGGGGTACCGACCTTCAGGATCAAGGGGGCGCTTTGGCGGTCGGCGATCCAGTGCGCCGATACCGGCGCGCCCGCGCCCAGCAATTCCTCGGACAGCACGAAACGCGCGAAATGGCCTCGGTCAGCGCCACCGAATTCGCGCGGCAACGTCAGGCCCAGCCAGCCGCGTTCGGCAAGCTGGCGACTGAAGCCCGCGTCAAACCCCATCCAGGACCGCGCGCGTTCATCCGGCTCCAACCCGTCCAGCGTGTCCGTCAGAAAGGCGCGGATATCCGCGCGCAGCGCTTCGTCGCGGGCGGGGATGGGGGTCAGGTCCAGCGGTTCGATCATGGTCCGGTTCCGTTGCGACGCCGCCTGGATGGCGGGCACGTCAGGGCACTATCCGGCAGCGCCACCACCGCCGTCCAATATTATTTTTGGCCTTTTCGATACCGGATTCGTATCGCCGGTGCAAAAACTAATATTGGACGCTGCCCGGCCACGCGCCTACGCTGGACATTCTTGCCGGCGCGCGCGGCGGCGATCCAAAACCTGTAATCGGGAAAGGGAAAACATGACGGAACTCGTGCATTTTGAATTGGACGCGGACGGCGTGGCGACGCTGACGCTGGATGACCCCGCTACGCGTAACGCGCTGACCGGCAGCGATATCGTGGACCAGATGCTGGCCATCTTCGCGCGTATCGAGCACGACCCCGACGTGCGCGTGCTGATCCTGACCGCGACAGGCAAGGTGTTTTCATCGGGCGGCAACATTCACGAAATGCAGCGCCAGATCGGGCCGGACGTGAGCCCGGCCGCGCTGCGCCAGGAATATCGGCACGGCATCCAACGATTGCCCTTGGCCTTGCACGCGCTTGAAGTGCCCACCATTGCCGCCGTCAACGGCCCGGCCATTGGCGCGGGTTGCGACCTGGCCTGCATGTGCGACGTGCGCATCGCGGCGGAGTCGGCCACTTTTGCCGAGAGCTTCGTCAAGCTGGGCATCATTCCCGGCGACGGTGGCGCGTGGTTTTTGCCGCGCTTGATCGGCATGGCGCGTGCCGCCGAAATGTCGTTTACCGGCGACGCCATCGGCGCGGCCACGGCGCTGGAATGGGGCCTGGTGTCGCGCGTGGTGCCGGGCCAGGAACTGCTGCCGGCAGCGCGCGCGCTGGCCGGACGCATGGCGGCCAATTCCCCGCAGGCCGTGCGGCTGACCAAGCGCCTCTTGCGCGAAAGCCAGCATGCGCGCCTGGACGCCTTGCTGGAACTGTCGGCGGCGTACCAGGCGCTGGCCCACAAGACCGACGCGCACGCGGACGCCGTCGCCCAATTCCTTGCGGCGCGGCGGCGCTAGGCCGGCGTTATGATGGAAAACATCACAAGGAGGAAACACCATGAATGAAGTTATCGTCGCATCCGCCGTGCGCACCGCCATCGGCGATTTTGGCGGCGCGCTGAAAGACGTGCCGCCCTGCGACCTGGGCGCCACGGTTATCCGGGCCGCGCTGGAACGCGCCGCCGTCAAGGGCGAAGAAGTCGGCCACGTTGCGGTGGGCCACGTCATCAACACCGAACCCCGCGACATGTACCTGTCGCGCGTGGCGGCCATGAACGCCGGCATCGCCAAGGAAACCCCTGCCTTCAACGTCAACCGCCTGTGCGGTTCGGGCTTGCAGGCCATCGTGTCGGCCGCGCAGACCATCATGCTGGGCGATGCCGATATCGCCATCGGCGCGGGCGCCGAAAGCATGAGCCGCGCCCCATACATCGTGCCCTCGCAACGCTGGGGCGCGCGCATGGGCGACAGCGTCATGCTGGACATGATGACCGGCGCCTTGTCCGACCCCTTTGGCCGCATGCACATGGGCGTCACGGCCGAAAACGTGGCGGCCAAATTCAACATCAGCCGCCAGGACCAGGACGCGCTGGCGGCCGAATCGCATCGCCGCGCCGCCGCCGCCATTGACGCTGGCTACTTCCGCGACCAGATCGTGCCGGTGGTGCAAAAGACCCGCAAGGGCGAAGTCGTGTTCGACACCGACGAACACGTGCGCCGCGACGTCACCGCCGACACCATGGCGGGGCTCAAGCCGGTGTTTCAGAAAGAGAACGGCACGGTCACGGCGGGCAATGCGTCGGGCCTGAATGACGGCGCGGGCGCCGTGGTGCTGATGAACGCCTCGGTAGCCGCCAAGCGCGGCATCAAGCCGCTTGCGCGCCTGGTCGCCTACGCGCACGCGGGCGTCGACCCCAACATCATGGGCATCGGCCCGGTGCCCGCCACGCAGGCCGCCTTGAAGCGCGCGGGTCTGACGGTGGACCAGTTGGACGTCATCGAAGCCAACGAAGCGTTTGCTGCCCAGGCGTGCGCCGTGGCGCGTGAATTGAAGCTGGACCCCGCCAAGGTCAACCCCAACGGCAGCGGCATCGGGCTGGGCCACCCTATCGGGGCGACGGGCGCGATCATCACCGTCAAGGCCCTGCACGAACTGCAACGCGTGGGCGGCCGCTATGCGCTGGTGACGATGTGCATCGGTGGCGGCCAAGGCATTGCCGCGATCTTCGAACGCATTTAAGGGTTTGATGCCGGTTTGGCTGCGGCTTCGGATGCAGCCGAGCGACGCAGCCGAATGACGCAGCTGAATGACGCCGCCCAGCGCCCCGCCTCCCCGCGGGGCGCTTTTCCTTCATGCCTGGCCCAGATAGCCCGCCGCCCAGGCCTGGCACTCGGCCCGCAGCAGCTCGCCCATCTCGGCGCGGCGCGGCGCATCCAGCCGGCTGCTGATGGCGCCGAAGCTGAACGCCACCCACGTCAACTCCGATACCGGAAACGCGACGCCCACGCCCGAGACGCCCGGCGTGATCGTATCCACGATTTCAGAATGCCCCGTGGCGCGCGTCTGCTTGACGGCCTTCATCAACGCCGCGCTTGAGACGCCAATCTGCGCGTAGCTGGCCGCGTGCCGCGCATACAGCGCCGCGATTTCTTCGTCCGGCAAACTCGCCATCAACGCCAGCCCGCCCGCGCCCACGCCCAGCAGCCGCCGTTCGCCTTGGTCGATGGTGAACACCTTGACCGGAAACGAGCCCGCCTCACGCAGCAGGCACAAGGCGTAATCCCCCTGGCGGATCACCAGGAACACGGTGTCGCCCGACAATCGGGCCAGCTTCTGCGCGAAAGGGCGCAGCGCATCCAGCAAGGGCGTGCGTCGCAACGCCGCGAACCCCAGCTGCATCGAGTCCACGCCCAGGCGATAACGCCGCGTGCGTGCGTCGCGTTCGGCGAATTGCTCTTCCAGCAGGCAGCTCAACAGGCGGTGGGCGGTGGACCGTTCCAGCCCCGTCGCGCTCATCACGCCTTGCAGGTCGATGCCGTCTTCCTGATGCTGCGCCAGCACGCGTAGCAGGCCCAGCGCGCGCCGCATGCTTTGGGTGCCGCCGGTAGCCATCGTCTTGTTCATATTGTGGGAAAAAGTGGTCGAATATTTTGTATTCTAGGATTCCAGGTGCGTTAATTCAATCGAATCGACCCATCGACCCGTGCCATCCACAAGCGCGGGCGTTGCAAAAGACGAGGAGACTATGGAATACGCCACCCTGGCCGTCGAGCACCACGACTCGATCTGCCGCATCAGCCTGGCGCGCGAATCGGCGCGCAATGCCCAAAGCCAGCAAATGCTGGATGAACTGGACGACGCCCTGACCCGGGCCGAACAAGACGACGCCGTGCGCGTCGTGGTGCTGGCCGGACGCGGCGCGCATTTTTCGGCGGGGCACGACCTGAAAGAAGCGCAAGCCAAGCGCGCCGACTTCACCGTGGAAGAACGCTGGGAATACGAGTCGCGCCGCTACTACGGCTATTGCCTGCGCATTTGGGATTTCCCGAAACCCACCATCGCGCAGGTGCAGGGCGCGTGCGTGGCGGGCGGCTTCATGATCGCCAACATGTGCGACCTGGTCGTGTGCGCCGACACCGCGTACTTTTCGGACCCCGTCGGCCACACGCTGGCCGCCGCCGCCACCGAAGTGCTGATCCACCCCTGGGTGATGGGCCTGCGCAAAGCCAAGGAAATGCTCTACACCGGCGAAAAAGTCGACGCGGCCGAGGCGCTGCGTATCGGCATGGTGAACCGCGTGGTGCCCGAGTCCGAGCTGGACGAGGCCACGCTGACGCTGGCCCGGCGCATTGCCCAGGCGCCGCCGTTCGGGCTGCGCCTGATCAAGCGCTCGTTGAACCGCACGGCCGATGCGCAGGGCTTTCGCACGGCCTTGTCGGCGCATTTCGACACGCACCAGCTGTCGCACCTTAGTGAAGAATTCCAGGCCGTTCGCGAACGCGGCCTGGCCCAGGCCATCCAGCGCAACAAGAAGGGCGAAACGGCATGAGGCCCGCGCTGGACTGCCTGCTGGACCCGCGCTCGATTGCCATGATCGGCGCCAGCGCCAACGCCGGCCGCATCGGCGGCATGCCGCTGGAACTGCTGACGCGCTTTGGCTACGCGGGCGGCATCTACCCCGTCAACCCGAAGTACCAGGAAGTGTTCGGCTTACGTTGCTGGCCCGACATTGAAGCCGTGCCCGAACCCGTGGACCTGGCCGTGCTGGCGATTGCCGCCGCCGAGGTCACGCCCATGCTGCGCCGTTGCCACGCCCGGGGCGTGCGCGCGGCCATCGTGTATGCGGCGGGTTTTGCGGAGGCGGGCGGCGAGGGCGCGCGCCTGCAAGACGAGCTGGAAGCGTTCGTGGCGCAAAGCGGCATGGCCGTGGCGGGCCCGAACTGCATGGGGTTTGCCAACTTGAACACGCAGGCGCACACCGCCTTTGCCTCGGTATTCAAGACGGCGCCCGCGCAAACGCAGCCGGGCGTGGTCAGCCTGCTGACGCAAAGCGGCAATGTGTGCGCGGCGGTGTACGCCATCGCGCGTCGGCTTGACCTGCCGTTTTCGCACTTCATCAATACCGGCAACGAGGCCTGCCTGGATTTCTCGCAATACCTGGAATATCTGGCGGCAGACGCCCACACCGAGATTGTGCTGGGCTACATCGAACAACTGCGCGATGGCGAACGCTTCGTGCGGGCCTGCCAGGCGCTGGAACGCCAGGGCAAGTTGTTGATTGCGTTGAAGGCCGGCAACACCGATAAAGGCGCGGCGGCGGTGCGTTCGCACACGTCGGCGCTGGCGGGCGACAAGCGCGTTTACGCGGCGGCGTTTCGCCAATTGAACGTGATCGAAGCCACCGACTTTGCACAGATGGCGCACCTGGCCAGCTTGGCCACGCTGCGCCATCGCAGCGCCGGCAAGCGCGTGGCGGTGCTGACGATGTCGGGGGCGCTGGGCGCCATCCTGGCCGACAAGTTCATCGGCGCGGGGCTGGAACTGCCGGATCTGCCCGACGACCTGCAAACCGTGCTGCGCGGCGGCATTCCGGACTACGGCATGGTTGGCAATCCGGTGGACGTGACCGGCAACGTGGTCAACGATCCGGCGTTTGTGCGCACGGTGTTGCAAGCCCTGGCCACCACCGACGCCATCGACGCCGTGGTGGTCTACGCGCCCGGCTACATGCTGGATCGCATGGCCGACGCGCTGGCCGAGGCATCGCGCCAGCATCAGCGCTTGTTCGTCGCCATCGACACCGGCCTGGCGCAAAGCCGTGCTGCCTTGCGCGAGGCCGAGGTCGCGGTGTTTGAAGACCTGGGACTAGCCGTGTCCGCGCTGGCGCCGTATCTGTTGTGGTGCGAGGCACGCGGCACGCGGCGGATGGCGGCGATCGACAACCCCACCGACCAACCCATCAACGTCAACGCCCCGCCCGTGCCGGCGCTGCCCTGCAACGAAGTGGACGCGCGCGCCTACGTCGCCGCCTTCGGGCTGCCGCAAGCGCTTGCCGGCGTGGCGCGCACGGCGGATGACGCGGTGGCCCACGCGCGCCAGGCAGGCTATCCCGTGGCGCTGAAAATACTTAGCGCCGACATCGCGCACAAGACCGAGGCCGGCGGCGTAGCGCTGGGGCTGGCCGACGACGCCGCCGTCCGCGCTGCGTTCGACCGCGTGCTGCACGCAGCGTCGGCCGCGCAACCCGACGCGCGCGTCGATGGCGTGATGGTGCAGAAGATGGAACGCGGGGTGGCGGAGCTGATCGTGGGCGCCACGCGCGACCCCGTCTTTGGCCCCGTGCTGACGGTGGGCCTGGGCGGCGTGCTGACCGAGATCTATCAAGACACCAGCCACCGTCTGCTGCCCGTGGACGAGGCCATCGCCATGCGGATGCTGCAAGAACTGAAGGCGTACCCCTTGCTGGACGGCTACCGGGGCAAGCCGCGCGCGGACGTGGCGGCGGCCTGCCGGGCGATTGTCGCCGTGGGCAACGCGCTGTTGGCCGCGCCCGCGCAGGTGGCCGAAATCGAAGTCAATCCCTTGCTGATCAAAGAGGCGGGACAAGGCGTTGCCGTACTGGACGCGTTGATCCTGCCCGCAACCCCGTAGTGCCACCGCGCCATGCGCGCAACGCATTCCCCAGGAGGAGACAGGCATGAAGAAGAGACAGGCAATCAAAGGGCTGTTGGCCGGCATGGCCTTCGCCGTGGCCGGCGCGGCCACCCCCGCGCTGGCGCAGGACGCGTATCCCAGCCGGCCCGTGCGCATCGTGGTGCCGTTCTCGCCGGGTGGCGCGGCCGACATCATGAGCCGCTTGCTGGCCGAACGGCTGACCGCCAAGCTGGGCCAGACCGTGATCGTAGAGAACAAGCCGGGCGGCGGCACGATGATTGCGTCCGACTACGTGGCGCGCGCGGCGCCCGACGGCTACACGCTGCTGATGGCCGCGTCATCGCTGGGCATCGCGCCCAGCACGTACGCCAAGGTCAACTACGACCCCATCAAGGACTTCACGCCCGTCAGCCAGGTGGCCTCGGTGGTGCATGTGCTTGAAGTGCACCCGTCGATTCCGGCCAAGAACGTGGGCGAACTGATTGCGTATCTGAAGGCCAACCCCGGCAAGGTCAGCTACGGCTCGGTGGGCGCTGGCAGTTCCACGCACCTGGAAGCCGAACTGTTCAACAGCATGGCGGGCGTGCAGATGGCGCATATTCCGTACAAGGGCAGCGCGCCGGCGCTGAACGATCTGGTGGCCGGGCGTATCCAGGTGATGTTCGACGCCTGGGCCTCGTCCGGCCCGTTCGTCAAGGACGGCAAGCTGCGCGCGCTGGCGGTGACGACCACGAAGCCCTCGGCCTCGGTGCCCGACCTGCCGACAGTGGCGGCTTCCGGCCTGCCGGGCTATTCGGCCATGCCGTGGCTGGGACTGGTGGCGCCGGCGAACACGCCGGCTCCGATCGTCGACAAGCTCTATACGAATCTGGCGCAGATCCTGCAACAGCCCGACGTGAAAGCGCAATTCGTGGGGTTGGGGCTGGACATCATCGGCAGCGACCCCAAAGCTTTCGCGGCGTTCATCCGGCAAGACG
Source organism: Achromobacter sp. B7 (assembly GCF_003600685.1). Lineage (NCBI taxonomy): Bacteria > Pseudomonadati > Pseudomonadota > Betaproteobacteria > Burkholderiales > Alcaligenaceae > Achromobacter > Achromobacter sp. B7. Next base: position 3,949,759 of record NZ_CP032084.1, on the reverse strand, counting down.
TGTCGACCTGGGCCAAGGTCGCGCGCGATTCGAATATCCGATTGGAGTAAGCGGTATGGATCGACAGGACAACGCGGCCGCTCGCATCCTGGCTCTGGACGACGACGCCTTTCGCCCGCAATTGCGCGCATGGCTGGCCGAGACCTATGCCGGTTTCGTGCGCGGCTGGCCCGGCGGCGCGTGCCCCCGTGACCTGGACTTTCGCCGGGCGTGGGAAGACACCTTGTGCGGCCACTGCTGGTCCGGCCTGGGTTGGCCCAGCGAATATGGCGGGCACGGCTTGCCGCTATCGCGCCAGGCCGTATTCCATGAAGAGCATGCGCGTTGCGGCGCGCCGTTGGGCGTGAACCTGATCGGCCACGGCATCCTGGCGCCTACGTTGCTGCACTTTGGCACGGACGCACAAAAGCGCCGTTTTTTGCCGGGCATATTGTCCAACCGCGACGTCTGGTGCCAGGGCTATTCGGAACCCGGCGCCGGGTCGGACCTGGCCTCGGTCCGCACGCGCGCCGAGCCGGTGGCGGGCGGGTATCGACTCAATGGGCACAAGATCTGGACGTCGTTCGCCGACCGCGCCCAGTGGTGCTTCGTGCTGGCGCGCACCGATGCCAACGTGCCCAAGCACAAGGGCCTGAGCTTTCTGTTGGTGGACATGCGCAGCGCGGGCGTCCGGGTCGAACCGATCCGCCAGATCACGGGCGACGCGGAATTCTGCGAAGTGTTTTTCGAAGATGTATTCGTGCCGCAAGACCTGTTGCTGGGCGCCGAGAACCAGGGTTGGAAGGTGGCGATGGCCGCCGCCAGTTTCGAACGCGGCACTTACTTCATTCCGCGTCTGGTGCGGTTTGCGCAAGAGCTGCAAGCGGTGCGGCGGCTGGCGCTGCGGCCCGACGCTTACGGGCACACGCCGGCTTCGTCGGCCGACGTGCGCCACCGTTGGGCGCGGCTGGCGGCCGACAGCCACGTGCTGGCGTTGAAGTCGCGGCGCGCGCTGGAAGGCGCCATGCGTGGTGATCCGCCCGGGCCGGAAGGGTCGTCCACCAAGATTCACTGGAGCGAGGCGCACCAGCGCCTGCTGGAGCTGTCCTTGCAGATGCTGGGAGAAGGCGCGTGCCTGGAAGGGGCGGGGCATGGCGCGGGCGACGGCAAGGGAGCCGGCAAGGCGGGCGCGGTCTGCAAGGCGGGTATCGATGCGGGTATGGATGCGGGTATCGATGCGGGTATCAATGTGCGCGGTACTGCCGGTGTTGAGGCCGATAGGGAAGCTGGCATCAGGCCCGCTTGCAACGCTTGTATCGAAGCCGATTTCAACGCCGATATCGACGCGGACGCGGCAACGCTGACGCACGCCTACTTGTGGTCACGCGCCGAAACCATCCTGGCCGGCACCTCCGAGATCCAGCGCAACATCATCGCCGAGCAGATGCTGGGATTGCCTAAAGCCTGAAGCCCAAAGCCCAAAGCCCAAAGCCTGATTCGAACCAACGCCGACACCATGACTTTTTCCTTGAACGAAGACCAGCGCATGCTGCAAGAATCGGCCGCGCGCTTTCTGGCGGATCGCCATCCGCCCCGCGTGGCGCGCGCCGCCGCGACGCAGCCGGCCGCCGATCGGCTGGCGCTGTGGCAAGACCTGTGCGAACAAGGCTGGCCCGCACTGCTGGCGCCCGCTGAACAAGACGGCCTGGGCCTGGGGCTGGCCGACGCCTGGGTGGTGGCCGAAGCGGCAGGGCGTCATCTGCTTAGCCTGCCGCTGGTGGCAAACCTGGTGCTGCTGCCAACCCTGTGCAAGGCGGGCTTGCCCGAGCCGGCGGCAACCTGGGCGCGCCAGATGATGCAGGGCCAGCGATATTTCGCGGATGTGACGCTGCGCCCGGACGGGTCTGCGTTTGTGGAAGGCGCAGGCCAGGGCGTGTCCGGCTTGGCGGTGCATTGCCCCGCGCCGGGCGTGTTGCGGCTGGAACACCACGCGCCCGTGGCGGGCAGGGCAGGGCTGGACCCGACGATGCCCGTCGCAAGCGTGGCGAGTCCTGACATAGCGGAAGCCGTGGATGTGCGGTTGGACGCCGGCCAGTGGCGGCGCGTGAAGACGCGGCTGACCTTGCTGCGGTCGGCCGAGCTGCTGGGCGCGGCAAGTGCCGCGCTGGACATGGCGGCGGCGTATGCCCGCGAACGGCGGCAGTTTGACCGCGCCATCGGCGCCAACCAGGCCATCAAGCACCGCTTGGCGGACGACTGGATGGCGCTGGACGATGCGCGTCTGGCCGGTCGAGCCGCCGCCGCCACGCACGATGCCGACGCGCCCTCGGCCGAACGCGACAGCCTTTACGTGCCGCTGCTGGCGGTGGAAGCGGGCCGGCGCGCGGCCCAGAACGCCATCCAGGTGCATGGCGCCATGGGGATCACCTGGGAATGCGATGCGCACTTGTATCTGAAGCGGGTGTTGCGCTTGGCGGCAAGCCTGCATGCGGACGCATCTTGCACCCAGTGGCTGGAGCGCATCTGGGAAGGCGCCGCCGAGGAAAACGCTGATCTGCCTTGAGCCACCGTTGGCGCGGCGTCCGACCTACAATCGCCGCCATGAATAAATCGAACTTCCCCTCTGAACTGGACCAGCCGACCCTGTCCGAGCTGGATGGCGTGCGTTATCTGCACTTCAACACCCCGTGGGTCCAGGGTGCGATGCACGTCAAGCGTCCGGCTGAACTGGTGCTGGAATACACCGCGCAGATGATGGCCTGGCTGCTGTTCCTGGAACCGCCCAAGGAAGAGTCCATCGGCATGTTGGGCCTGGGCGCGGGGTCGCTGGCGCGCTTTTGCGTCAAGCACACGCGTAGCCCGCTGCTGGCCGTGGAATGGAACCCGCGCGTAACCGCCGCCTGCCATATGTTCTTCCGCCTGCCGGGCTCGAACCGGCTGCTGGTCGAACACGCGGACGCCGGCCAGTGGGTGGCCGACCCCGCCAATGCCGGGCGTTGCCCGGTGTTGATGGTCGACCTGTACGACGCCTCGGCCGAAGGCCCCGTGCGCGACAGCGTGAAGTTCTACCGCGACTGCCGCCGCGTGCTGGGCGAGGTCGGCGTGGTGGCCGTCAACCTGTTCGGCCGCCACGAAAGCTTCGGCAAGAACATCGACAACCTGTCCAAGGCCTTCGACGACCGCGTGGTGTTGCTGCCCGAGGTGGACGCCGGCAACCAGATCGTGCTGGCCTTCTCCGGCCCGCGCCTGGCAGTGACGCCCGCCGATCTGCTGGCGCGGGCCGAAGTCGTGGAATCCAAATACGGCCTGCCGGCCCGCCGTTGGGCCCGATCGCTGACGCGCCACGCCGTGGACGGGGTTCTGCACTTCTGAAGCAGCCGACGGGCGGAAGGGGTTTTCCAGGGGTTTACCTTTTTCCGCGTCGGGATTTAACATGGGCTTGTTCATAATTATGAATTACGGCGCTGCCCGCGCCGGCCCCCATGAGCCAACCCATCGTCCGTCAAGCCCTTTACCTGGAAGTCGCGGATCGCCTGCGCGGCATGATCCATGCGCGCGCCCTGTCCAACGGCGAATGGATCGACGAACTTCGGCTGGCCGGCGAAATGGGCATATCCCGCACCCCCTTGCGCGAGGCGCTGAAGGTGCTGGCCACCGAAGGGCTGGTGCGGCTGGAGCCGCGCCGCGGCTGCTTTGTCAATGAACTGTCCACGCAAGACCTGGAAGACATCTTCCCGCTGATGGCCATGCTGGAAGGGCGCTGCGCTTTCGAAGCCGCCCGCAAGGCGACCGACGCCGAACTGGCCGCGCTTGAGCCGCTGCACGCCGAGCTGGCCGGCCATGCCCGCGCCGGCCGCATCGACGCCTACTACCAAACCAATTACCTGATCCACGAAGCCGTCCAGGCGCTGGCCGGCAACCAGTGGCTGTCGGACATGGTGGGCAACCTGCGCAAGGTCCTGAGCCTGTCGCGGCACCGCAGTCTGGCGCGCCCCGGGCGTATCCAGCAGTCCTGCGCCGAACACCTGGCCATTTTCGACGCCCTGAAAGCGCATGACAGCGAGGCCGCCCAGGCCCTGGCGCACACCCATCTGATGCGGCAGCTGGAAGCGCTGCGCATTTTGGCCAATGAAGACGCCGCCGATCCGGCGTTATCCGATCCCATCGTTATCGAGGAGCCCGCCCATGTCCGTACCCGCCAATCTCGCGCCCGCGCGGGGCGCACGCACGCCTGAGCCCGAGCCCGAGCTGATCGACCCCGCGGCGGCTGCCGAGGGCGCCAGCCTGATGACGCGCCTGGGCAAGCTGTGGGAACGCGGGCGCCTGCCCAGCGAATCCGAGGTGCGCCGCCTGTTCGAGGCGCGCCTGACCGATGTGGCGGCCAACAAGCTGGCGCGCCGCTGGTGCGAGCAATACAGCACGGCCGACAGCAAGGACCGCCGGCTGATGCTGGCGGCGTTGGCTCAGGTGCGCGCCACGTACGCGGGCGACGGCGGCGAGGGCACGCGCCTGTTCAAGCGCTTTAACGCGCTGCCGCACGGCTTGCGCTTCCTGGTGGATCTGCGCGCCGACATGCTGCGTTGGCGCAAGCAGGTATCGGGTATCCAGGGGCTGGACAAGGAACTGGAAGGGTTGCTGTCCGCCTGGTTCGACGTGGGTTTGCTGGAGTTGCGCCCGCTGACCTGGGATTCGCCCGCGTCGCTGCTGGAAAAACTGATCCTGTACGAAGCCGTGCACGAGATCACCTCGTGGGACGACCTGCGCCGCCGCGTGTCGCCCGACCGCCGCTGCTACGCCTATTTCCATCCGCAGATGCCGGGCGTGCCGCTGATTTTCGTGGAAGTGGCGTTTGCCAGCAGCATGGCCGACAACGTGCAGGTGCTGCTGGACAGCACCTTGCCGCCGCAGGATCTGGACAAGGCGCGCTGGGCCATCTTCTATTCCATTTCGAATACGCAGCCCGGCCTGAAGGGCATCAGCTTCGGCAACTTCCTGCTCAAGCGCGTGGTCGAGCAGCTGCTGGAAGAGCTGCCCAAGCTGAAGAACTTTGCCACGCTGTCGCCCATCCCCGGGTTTTCGGATTGGCTGGGCAAGCTGGACGCCGACGCCGTGGAGGCCATCGTGCGCGAAGACAAGTCGCGCGCCAAGGACCGCAAGCGCGAAGGGGTGCCGGACGGCCAGCGCTGGGTGTCGCGGCTGGCCAAGGCCGCCGCGCAGGGCAAGGCGTCCGACGTGATCAAACGCGCCGGCTTCCGGCTGGCCGCCACGTATTTGCAATCCATGAAGAACGGGCTGCCGCTGGACCCCGTGGCGCGTTTTCACCTGGGCAACGGCGCGCGCATCGAACGCTTGAACTGGGCGGCCGACACCTCGGTCAAGGGCATGAAGCAGTCTTGCGCGCTGATGGTCAACTACCTGTATGACCTGGACGAGCTGGACACCAACCTTGCCCGCTTGGGCGAAGGTAAGCCGCAGGTAAGCCGGGGAGTCGGACGCGTGGCCTGATCGCTTTACAAAGCGGTCCATATCAATAAAAAAAAGGGGCAAGGGGACATGACGCAAGACGTGACCGGCCGCGTGCGGCTGGAACGCGAGGGGCCGTTGGCCTGGGTGACGTTATCGCACCCGGGGCGGTTGAACGCGATAACGGTGGGCATGTGGGGCGAGCTTGGTGACGTGTTCACGCGCCTGGCCGCCGACAGCACCGTGCGCTGCGTGATCGTGCGGGGCGATGGCGGCAACTTTGCCGCGGGCGCCGACATCCGCGAATTTCCCGTGCAGCGTGCCGACGCCGCCGGCGTGCAGCATTACCACCGCCACATCCTGGCGCCCGCCTTGCGGGCCGTGGCCGACTGCCCGCACCCCGTCATCGCCCAGATCGAAGGCGTGTGCGTGGGCGGCGGGCTGGAAATTGCCAGCCAGTGCGACTTGCGCATCGCTGGCGCGTCGGCGCGTTTCGGCGTGCCGATCAACCGCCTGGGCTTTCCCATGGCGCCCGATGAAATGCGTGGCCTGCTGGCCCTGGTCGGGCGCGCGGCCACGCTGGCAATTTTGCTGGAAGGCCGGGTCTTCGGCGCCGACGAGGCGCACGGCCTGGGGCTGCTGACGCGCATCGTGCCCGACGATCAGGTGGCCGATGCCGCCCGCCGCAGCGCCGATCGCATCGCCCAGGGCGCGCCATTGGCCGCCCGCATCAATAAACGCCTGTCGGCGCGGCTTGCCCAAGGGGGCGCCTTGACCGAAGACGAATATCAAGACTATTTCTCCTATGCCGAAAGCCGGGACCACAAGGAAGGCGTACGCGCTTTCCTGGCCGGCGTAGATCCTTCCTTTTCCGGAGACTGACCAAGGTGAGCAACGCCAACCTCTATGCTGTCCTGCAAGGCGGCTTTCCCAAAGACCGCAGCAAAGTCGCGCTGGAAACGCCCGACCTGCAATACACCTGGGATGACATCGACCGCGCCACCGCGTGCCTGGCCAACCTGCTGACGTCGCTGGACCTGCCCGACGGTTCGCGCGTGGCCGTGCAAGTCGAAAAATCGCCGGAAGCGCTGCTGTTGTACCTGGCCACCTTGCGCGCCGGGCTGGTGTACCTGCCGCTGAACACGGCCTACCGCGAAGCCGAGATCGAATACTTCCTGGGCAACGCCGAGCCCGCCGTAGTGGTCTGCGCCAGCAAGAACCTGGACTGGGTGCAACGCGCCGCCGACAAGGCCGGCTGCGCGCACGTCTACACGCTGGACGAAGACCGCACGGGCACGCTGCTGGACGCCGCCGCCGGCCTGCCGCAAACCTTCGCGACCGTGCAGCGCAAGCCCGACGACCTGGCCGCCATTCTGTATACGTCCGGCACCACCGGCCGCAGCAAGGGCGCGATGCTGTCGCATGGCAACCTGGCCGCCAACGCGCAGGTGCTGCACGAATACTGGGGCTGGCGCGAAGACGACGTGCTGCTGCACATGTTGCCCATCTTCCACGTGCATGGCTTGTTCGTGGCCTCGCACGGCGCCTTGCTGGCCGGCGCCAAGATGATCTGGCTGCCCAAGCTGGATGCCGACCAGGCGCTGCATTATCTGCCGCAATGCACGGTGATGATGGGCGTGCCCACGTACTACGTGCGTCTGCTGGCCGACCCGCGCTTTAACCGCGACGTGTGCGCCAACATGCGCCTGTTCATCTCGGGGTCGGCGCCGTTGTTGGCCGAAACGTTCTCGGACTTCAAGGCGCGCAGCGGGCACGCCATCCTGGAACGCTACGGCATGAGCGAAACCGTCATGCTGACGTCCAACCCCTATGACCCCGCCCAGGGCGAGCGCCTGGCCGGCACGGTCGGGCGCGCGTTGCCGGGCGTGCAGGTGCGCGTGGTGGACGACGCGGGCGTGCCACTGGCGCCGGGCGAGATCGGCAACGTGCAGGTGCGTGGCCCGAACGTGTTCTCGGGCTACTGGCGCATGCCGGAAAAAACGCGCGAGGAATTCACCGAAGACGGCTGGTTCAAGACGGGCGACGTCGGCCGCTGGGGCGGCGAATCCGCCGGGCGCGAAGTGCCGGCCGACACGCTGTCCATCGTCGGGCGCAGCAAGGACCTGATCATCTCGGGCGGCTTTAACGTCTACCCCAAGGAAATCGAAACGCTGATCGACGACATGCCTGGCGTGGCGGAATCGGCCGTCATCGGCGTGCCGCACGCGGACTTCGGCGAAGCCGTCGTCGCGGTGGTCGTGCCCAAGGACGGCGCGTCGCTGGACGCGGGCGCGATGCAACAGGAACTGAAGTCACGCATCGCCAACTTCAAGGTGCCCAAGCGCGTGCACATCGTTGACCAATTGCCGCGCAACACGATGGGCAAGGTCCAAAAGAACGTGCTGCGCGAAACCTATAAGACGCTTTGACGCCATGCCAGATGCCGGCCTGCATGGGCCGGCATTTTTTTTCTACACAGGAGACCTTCCGACTCGATCCGACTACGCATTGCAGTCCTGGCAGCATTCATTCAATAAGAATTTCAAGAGACGAGACGCACACAACCGCGCCGTCCCCGTGATGCAGCAAGAGGAGACATTATGAAAGTTCGCAAGTCCGCCGTGGCCCTAGTCGCCGTGGCAGCCCTGGGTTTCGGCGGCACGGCCGCCGCGCAATGGCCAGAGCGCCCCATCACGCTGATCGTTCCGTTCCCCGCAGGCGGCGGCACGGACACCTTCGCCCGCCCGCTGGCCCAACAACTGACCATGCAATTGGGCCAGACGGTGGTGATCGACAACAAGGGCGGCGCGGGCGGCACGGTCGGCGCGGGCGTCGCCGCCAAGGCCCGGCCCGACGGCTACACCTTCTTCATGGGCGGCGCGCACCACGCGTTGGCCCCGTCGCTGTACAAAAGCCTGAACTACAACATCCAGAAGGACTTCGTGCCGGTCGCGCTGGTGGCGCAGCCGCCGCAGGTGGTGGTGATCAACGCCGGCAAGTTGCCGGTCAAGACCTTGCAGGAATTCGTCGACTACGCCAAGAAGCATCCGGGCGAAATCAACTACGGCACCGCCGGCAAGGGCAGCACGCACCACCTGGCCGGCGAGTTGTTCGCCATGCAGACCGGCATCAAGCTGGTGGACGTGCCGTACCAGGGCGCCGGCCCGATGCTGTCCGCGTTGATCGGTGGTCAGGTAGACCTGGCGTTCGATGGGCTGGGTTCGTCGTCCGGACATATACGCGCGGGCGCCATCAAGCCCCTGGCCGTCGCGGCCAACGAACGGTCGGCCTCGCTGCCCAACGTGCCGACCGCCGCCGAAGCCGGCGTGCCGAATTACGTCGTGTCGACCTGGTACGCCATCTGGGCGCCGACCGGCACGCCGAAAGAGGCGGTCGACAAGATGGCGGTGGAAATCACCAAGGCGCTGAACACCCCGAAGCTGAAGGAAACGTGGGCCGGCAACGGCTCGGCGGTGCCCACGCTGACGGGCGCCGACTTTGGCAAGTTCGTCGACAGCGAAGTCGATCGCTGGGCCAAGGTGGTGAAAGATTCCGGCGTGAAGCTGGATTAATGCCTTAGCGCCATTCGCTGGCCTGGCTCAGCTTGGCCAACTGGTCATGCGTCAGCGTCAGGCTGGCGGCCTTGACCAGTTCGTCAAGCTGCGCCAACGACGTGGCGCTGACGATGGGCGAGGTGATGCCCGGCTGCGCAATCTGCCAGGCCAGCGCGGCTTGCGCGGGCGTGCAGCCGGCGTCTTCCGAGACCTCGTCCAGCGCCTTCAGGATGCGCAGGCCGCGTTCGTTCAGATAGGTCTCCACAATCTTCTGGCCGCGCGCGCTTTTGCCGGCGTCGGCCGCGCTGCGATATTTGCCGCTAAGAAAACCGCTGGCCAGCGCGTAGTAATTGATGGTGCCCATCTGCTGCGTTTTCACCAGGGCTTGCAGCCCGGTCTCGAACCCGGCGCGGTTGTACAGGTTGTATTCGGGCTGGATGCTTTCGTAGCGCGGCAGGTCGTGGCGTTCGGCCGCGATCAGCGCTTCGGACAGGCGCACGGCCGTGTAGTTTGACGCGCCGATGGCGCGCACCTTGCCGGACTCGATGTGCTTGGCGTATTCCGCCAGCGTGTCCGTCAACGGCGTATCGGGGTCGTCTTTGTGTGACTGGTACAGGTCCACATAATCCGTTTGCAGCCGCGCCAGCGAGGCATCCAGTGAACGCCGGATGTAGGCGGGCGCCAGGCCGCGCGCGTCGGGGCCCATTTCCATGCCGACCTTGGTGGCAATCATCACGCGGTCGCGCTTGCCGGATCGCTTGAGCCATTTGCCAATCAGCGTTTCGGATTCGCCGCCCTGGTTGCCGGGCACCCAGCGCGAATACACGTCGGCCGTGTCGATGAAATTCAGGCCCGCGTCGACCATGGCGTCAAGCAGGGAATAGGCGCCGGCTTCGTCGACCGTCCAGCCGAAGACGTTGCCGCCGAAAGTCAGGGGGGGAACTTGCAGGCCGGAACGGCCCAGAGCGCGTTTGATCATGATGAGGCCTTGGGATGTGGCCGACGATCCGCCGTCGGCCTTGGCGATATTTAGTATATTGGCGCGGCGCGCCCCGGCGTGGAGCATGCTTGCCGGCATGCACCATTTCAGGGATTCCCCGCAAATTCTTTTGTCTGACGGCAAGTTAGACTATATGGCTTTACGGCTGACCGACCGACGGGAAGCCGCCGGCGTAGTTGTAATAACGAACAAAAACCAAGGGTTCAAGGAGCTTACGTATGCTGATCGGAAAAAAACATTTTCTGACGGTTGGCGCCATGTCGCTGGCGATGGCTATCGCCTCACCAGTGTCGGCGCAGCAAAAGTCGGTGGCGATTACCGCCATCGTCGAGCACCCGGCGCTGGACGCCGTGCGTGATGGGGTGCAAGACGCCCTGAAGCAAGCCGGCTACGAATCCGGCAAGAACCTGAAGTGGCAGTACCAAAGCGCGCAGGGCAATAACGGCACCGCCGCGCAGATCGCCCGCAAGTTCGTGGGTGACCGTCCCGACGCCATCGTCGCGATCGCCACGCCCTCGGCCCAGGCCGTCGTGGCCGCCACCAAGGACGTGCCGGTGGTGTATTCGGCCGTGACCGACCCGGTGGCAGCGCAGCTGGTCAAGAGCATGGACGCCACGGGCACCAACGTGACCGGCGTGTCGGACATGCTGGCGCTGGAAAAGCAGGTTGAACTCATCAAGAAAATCGTCCCCAACGCCAAGCGCGTGGGCATCGTCTACAACCCGGGCGAGGCCAACTCGGTCGTGGTGGTGAAGAAGTTGCAGGAAATCCTGCCCAAGTCGGGCATGAGCCTGGTTGAAGCCGCCGCCCCGCGTTCGGTTGACGTGGCCTCGGCCGCGCGCAGCCTGATCGGCAAGGTCGACGTCATCTACACCAACACCGACAACAACGTCGTGTCGGCGTATGAATCGCTGGTCAAGGTGGGCAACGACGCCAAGATCCCGCTGATCGCCTCGGATACCGACAGCGTCAAGCGCGGCGGTATCGCGGCGCTGGGGATCAACTACCACGACCTGGGCGTGCAGACCGGCAAGGTGGTCGTGCGCATTCTCAAGGGCGAAAAGCCCGGCGCCATTCCGTCGGAAGTCATCTCCAAGCTTGAGCTCTACGTGAACCCGGGCGCCGCCGCCAAGCAGGGCGTGACCCTGTCGGACGCCGTGATCAAGTCGGCCGCGGTGGTCGTGAAGTAAAGCGGCACCCGCCAGACCCCGCCACGCCGCCCGGCGTGCGCGGGGTTTTTGTTAAGCTTTTTTCGGGTCGCACCGCGACCGGGTCCTGCCGTTTTGCTCCCTTTCCTGGCTTTGAACGTCGCCGCTTTCCGGTCTGCCTGGCAAGCGCGCGGATGCTTTGGAACGAAACGCGAGAAAATGACGAACCGGGAAACGTTTGTTGCGAAAGCTCGGGTAAAACTGATGCCTGAACGCAAGAAATCCGACGTTTCAACTCTTTAATATGCACCTTCCTTACCCTGATTGGATTTAACCCATGTCATTGTTCTCGTTGTTAGGCGCGTTGGAGATCGGGCTGATCTTCAGCCTGGTGGCCTTGGGCGTGTTTATCTCCTTTCGCCTGCTGCGCTTCCCCGACCTGACCGTTGACGGCAGCTTTCCGCTGGGCGGCGCCGTCTGTGCCACGCTGATTGCGTCGGGCACCGATCCGTTTTCCGCCACGATCATCGCCACGTTCGCGGGCGCGGTCGCCGGCCTGATCACGGGCATGCTGAACGTGAAGCTCAAGATCATGGACCTGCTGGCCAGCATCCTGATGATGATCGCGCTGTACTCGATCAACCTGCGCATCATGGGCAAGCCGAACGTTCCGCTGATCACCGAACCCACCGTGTTCACGATCTTGCAGCCGGGCTGGATCTCCGACTATGTCGCGCGCCCGCTGATCCTGATTGTGATCGTCATCCTGGCCAAGCTGGCGCTGGACTGGTTCTTTGCCACGCAGACCGGGCTGGCCGTGCGCGCCACCGGGTCCAACGGCCGCATGGCGCGCGCGCAGGGTGTCAACACCGGCCGCATGATCATGGGCGGCATGGCGCTGTCCAACGCGCTGGTGGCGCTGGCCGGCGCGCTGTTCGCGCAGACGCAGGGCGGCTCGGATATCTCGATGGGCATCGGCACCATCGTGATCGGCCTGGCTGCGGTGATCGTCGGCGAAAGCATCCTGCCGTCGCGCAAGCTGGTGCTGGCGACGCTGGCCGTCATCATTGGCGCCATCGTCTACCGCTTTTTCATCGCGTTGGCGCTCAATAGCGATTTCATCGGCCTTAAGGCACAAGACCTGAACCTTGTCACCGCGGTGCTGGTCACGATTGCCCTGGTCATCCCGATGCTCAAGCGCCGTATCGTCGGCAAGAAGGGGCGCTGATATGTTGTCCGCAAAAGATCTGAAAATTACCTTCAACGCGGGAACGCCCATCGAGACGCGCGCGCTGCGTGGCCTGTCGCTGGAGATTCCGTCAGGCCAGTTCGTGACCGTCATCGGTTCGAACGGCGCCGGCAAGTCCACGTTCCTGAACGCGGTGTCGGGCGACCTGCCGATTGATTCGGGCCGCATCGACATCAACGGCGTGGACGTGACGCGCCAGCCCGTGTGGGCGCGCGCCGGCCGTGTGGCCCGCGTGTTCCAGGACCCCATGGCGGGCACCTGCGAAGACCTGACCATCGAAGAAAACATGGCGCTGGCGCAGATGCGCGGCGTGCGCCGTGGCTACAGCCGCGCGGTCAAGGCGTCGATGAAGGACGGCTTTCGTGAGCGTCTGGCCACCTTGGGCCTGGGCCTGGAAAACCGCTTGACCGACCGCATCGGCCTGCTGTCCGGCGGCCAGCGCCAGGCCGTCAGCCTGCTGATGGCGGCCTTGCAGCCGTCGCGCATCCTGCTGCTGGACGAGCACACCGCCGCGCTGGACCCGCGTACCGCCGACTTCGTGCTGCAACTGACGGCGCGCATCGTTGCCGAAAGCCAGCTGACCACGATGATGGTCACGCACAGCATGCGGCAGGCGCTGGACGTGGGCGACCGCACGGTGATGCTGCATCAAGGGCAGGTGGTGCTGGACGTGTCGGGCGATGAACGCCGCGGCATGGATGTGCCGGATCTACTGGCGATGTTCGAGCGCGTGCGCGGCGAAAAGCTGTCGGACGACGCGCTGTTGCTGGGGTGAAGCCCTGAACGAAGCTGCTCTGGACGAAGCGCCCTAGATGAAGCGCCCCGGCCGGAACGCATGGTGGCGCGACGGGTCGGGATTGTCGAACATCAGTTCGCCCAATAGCTTCGCCGTGCCCGGCGCCGTGCTGAAGCCAATGTGCTGATGCCCCAGCGCCAGCCATAGCCCCGGGTGCTTGGGCGCCTGCCCGATCATCGGGCGGCTGTCGGGCAGGGTGGGGCGCCGGCCCAGCCAGGCGGCGGGGTCCACGCGTTCCCCCAGCGGGAAGGCCTCGCGCGCTCGCGCTTCGGCCAGCTCCAATTGCGTCATGCGCGGCGCGGCTTCGCAGGCGTCCAGTTCCACGCCCGTGGTCAGGCGCAGCCCGCGCGCCATGGGCGACAGCACGTAGCCGCCACCGGTGTCGTACACCGGTCGCGTCACACGCGCGCCGTCCTGGCCGCGATAGTGCATGTGATAGCCGCGTTCAAACGCCATGGGTAGATCGATGCCGGTGGTCTTGAGCAACGCCTTGGACCACGGCCCCAACGCCACCACCACCTGATCGGCCGACAGGGTTTCCGAACCTTGGGCTCCTTGCACCGTCCAGCCCTGGCCGTCGCGCCGGATGCCGGTGGCCGTCATCGCCTTGACCGTGCCGCCCGCTTGCCGGAACAGGTCAGCGTACGCGGTGACCACGGCCTGCGGGTCGTCAACGGAATACGAACCCTGGATCCACAGCGCACGGTGAAAGATGGGTGACAGCGCGGGTTCCAACGCGGCCAGTTCAACCGGGTCCAGCGTCTGCGTGGGCACCTGGTATTGCGCAAACGTCTGGCGCGCCAACGCGCTGGCGTTCCAGGCGGCCGGGCTGCGGTACAGGAACACCCAGCCGGTGTCGCGCAAACGATGGCGCGCGCCGGCGGCATCCAGCAGCCTCAGATGTTCGGGGGCGGACACCCGGATCAGTTCGTCCAGCGCGTGCGTGGTTTGCTTGAACACCGACGGCCGCGCGTTCAGCAGGAAGCGCGCTGCCCAGCCCAGGTTCCGCGCCAGATAGGACGCGCGATACCGGAACTGCACGGTGTCGTTCTTCATCAGGCGGGGCAACTGGCCCCACAGGCCGGGGTGGTTGAACGGCATCAGCGAACTGCGCGCCAGCACGCCGGCGTTGCCCATCGACGTTTCCATGCCGGGCGCCTGCCGGTCGACCAGCGTCACGCGCAAGCCGCGTCGCACCAGCTCCAGCGCGCAGCACACGCCCACAATGCCGGCGCCCAGGACGATGACGTGCTTTCCCATGAGTTCTTCTTCGTAGCCCGAATGACGGGCGATTGTAGGGCAGCGGATGCGGGCGCGTGTAGCAAAATCGGGGTCGCGATTCGGGCGCGCGTCGCCCTGTTGCGGGGGACCCGAATCAAGCGCTTGGCGGCGCTTGCCCCAATATCCGCCCGGCCGCCACCACGCCCCACCAGGACGCTTCCTCGAAGACGGAATACCCGGACAAGTCGGCATGGGCGAACAGCACGGGGCCGTCCACCTCGCGCAGCGCGGCCAGCCCGGCGTTGGACAGGCTGCCGCATAGTGGCGAGGCCATCGCATGGCCGCGCACGGTGATGTCCAGCCGGCGCGCATGGCGCCAGAATTCCCGGCCGTAGGCGGCGATCAGGTCGGCGGCCGCTTCGTCGCGCAGGGCTTCGGGGCTGGCCGTGCTGAGCCACTGCCGCGCCGCGTTGGGCGTCTGCGTGCTCAAGGCGTGATAGGCGGTGAAGACGGATCGCGGCGAACGCGCCACGCGCAGCAGCTGGTGCGTGGACACCACATAGCCCAGCGCACGGCCTTGGTAGACGACGTTGTCCCAGGACAGCGGCTCGCCGGGCGCTTCCTGCGGATAGCCTTCCAGCAGAAAATTGGACACCAGCCAGGGCGCGTGCGATGACGCATGCACGGCCGGGTCGTAGCCATAGGCGCGGATGTCGGGCAACAGGCGTTGCGCCACGAACAAGGGCATGGCGCAGACGGTGCGCCGGCTTTGCAAGGTGTAGGCGCGCGGCGTGGAGTCTGGGGTCAAACCCGGGGCCAAACCCGGCGTCAAACCCGGGGCCAAACCCGTGGCCACGCAGGTGGTGAGCGGGCCGGCGGGCGTGTCGGCGATGCGCACCGCCGTACCCGCCATGAGCCAGCGTGTGTGGCCCAGCTTGTCGTCGATGGCCTGGCGCATGCGGTCGGCCAGCACGCCCAGCCCGCCCGGCCACGTCAGCACCGCGCCTTCCCCCGCGTTGGCCGCGTGGCCGTCGCGGCTGGCGAAGTAGTGCAGGCCGGCCCAGGCCGACACCACGTCGTAGCCCGCGCCGTAGTCATCGCGGCAGCAGTAGTTCAGGTACCAGTGCAAGGCGGGCGACGTGTAGCCTTCGCGATCCAGCCACTGCTTGAAGGGGATCTGATCCAGCGCGCGCCAGGCAGGGTCTTGCGAGGACAGCACCAGCGGGATGCTGAACACGCGCCGCCCGTCATTGCCCCGCTGCGTGTGCAGGCGTTCGACCAGCGCCAGGAAGCGATGGTGCTGCGCCACGTCGGCATCGGGCAGGCCCGTCATGGGCAGCAGGCCGTCTTCCCAGCGCCCGTTGCGCAGCAGGCGCTCTTGCGGCGAATGCACCAGGACGGATTCGTCATACACCGGGCGGACATCGCCCGCGCCGTGTTCGATGATGCCGAAGTCGGCCAGCATCTGGCGCACATGGGTGGACGCCATCGAAGGCAGCGGCAGGTAATGCGCGCCCAGCGGATAGTGCAGTTCGTCCTGCCGCCCGGCGGCGGCGTTGCCGGCGAATTCCGGCCCCTGAACCACGACAAAGTCGGTAAACCCTTCGCGCGCCAGCTTCCACGCGCATGACAGGCCGGCCACGCCCGCGCCCAGGATGACGACCTGGTGCCGATGGTGCGCGGTGGCGGCGGGCAGGGCCGCGCCGTCGCGCAGCGCGTGGCCCGCCTGCATGCCGGGGTAAGCCACGTTTGCCGGGGTCTCGACGATGCGCTGGCGGTAGTAGCCCGCGGTGCCGGCCACCGCCGCCGTGGCCGCGCCCAGAAGAAAGCTGCGGCGGCGCATCAGCGGATGACCTTGCGCCAGTCCTCGTCGAAATAGCGCACCAGCGACTGCTCGTTCAAGCGGTTGGGCGGCATCTCCAGCGCGGGCATGTCCGCCGGGAAGTGAAAGAGTTCACGCGTGGTTGCCGGGTCCAGGTAGCGCGTGGGCACGGTGATCTTGTCGGGCGGCGTGTAGTCGCGGCGCTTGCTGGCCAGGATGAAGCCCCAATCGCCAAACGAGGGCACGTAGGTGTGATACGGCCAGGTGTTCAAGCCCGCTTCCTTCAGCGTGGCGTTCACGCTCCAGAACGAACGCGGCGCGAAGTAGGGCGAGGTGGACTGGATCACCATGTAGCCGTTTTCGGCCAGGTGGCGCGCCATCAGGTGATAGACCGGCACGGAATACAGGCGGCCCAGGCCGAAGTTGGACGGGTCGGGAAAGTCCACCACGATGAAGTCGTAGACCTCGGCATGGGTTTCCAGCCAGCGGCCGGCGTCGTCGTTGATGACGGTGACGCGGGGATCTTTCAGTGCGCCCTGGTTCAACGCAACCAGGGGATCGGACCGCGAGAACAGCCCGGTCATGGCCGGGTCCAGGTCCACCAGCGTGATGTGTTCAATGTGCTTGTACTTAAGGATTTCACGCACCGCCAAGCCATCGCCGCCGCCCAGCACCAAGACGTTGCGCGCCCAGGGCAGCGTTTGCAGCCCGGGATGCACCAGCGATTCGTGATAGCGGTGTTCGTCGCGCGACGAGAATTGCAGGTTGTTGTTGATGTACAGGCGCAGGTCGTCATGCCAGCGCGTCACCACCAGGCGCTGGTACGGCGTGGTTTCGGCGTGCACCACGTCATCGCCGTACAAGCCCTTTTCGGCCCAGGCCGTCATCGCGGTGGAATAGATGAAGCCCAGCGCCAGAAAGCCGATCACGACGCAGGCGCGTATGGCTTTTTCGCCGGGGCGGCGCACTTCGGCGCGGAACAGCCACGTGGTCCACAAGGCCACGCTGGCGTTCAGGATGCCGAACAGGAAACTGGTGCGCAGCAGGCCCAGCTTGGGCGCCAGCAGCAGCGGAAAGATCAGCGACACCGCCAGCGCGCCCAGATAGTCGAACGTCAACACGCGGCTGACGATCTCGCGGAATTCGGTCTTGCGCTGATTGAACACGCGCATCACCAGCGGGATCTCCATGCCCACCATCAAGCCGATGACAAAGACGCCCACATACAGCGCCGCGCGAAAGGGCGCGGACAGCCAGGCGAACACCAAGAACAGCACGGCGGCCGAGACGCCGCCCAGCAACGCCACCAGCAGTTCGACGTCGATGAACCGATTCAAAACGTCTTCGTCTCTTACATATTTTGACAACCACGAACCGATGCCCATGGCGAACAAATAGCAGCCGATAACGGAGGAGAACTGAAGGATCGAATCGCCCAGTAAATAGCTGGCCAGCGCGCTGCTGATGAGCTCATAGCCCAAGCCGCAGGAAGCAACGATCAATACCGATAGGATGAGAACGCGGTCGCGCATTGGGGTGTCCGGGGCGAAAAATGCGTTCGCAGTATATCGAACGCCGCGTATATACTGCGCGCAATTAGGAGGGTGGCAATGGGAGAAGCGATGCATCCGGCGGTGACCTATCTGATCTATATCGTCTCGGCGCTGGTCATGCTGGGCGTTTTCACGGCGGTCTATACCGCCGTGACCCGCTACAAGGAATTCGACCTGATCCGCGAAGGCAATATCGCCGCCGTGCTGTCCTATGGCGGTGCGTTGGTGGGCTTCAGCCTGACCTTGTGTTCCAGCATCGCGGTGCATGCCAGCTTCGTGATGTTCCTGGTGTGGGGCGTGGCCGCCATGCTGGTGCAGATCGTCGTTTATGTCGTGGTCAACAAGGCCATTGCCGGCATGAACGAGGCCATCGAACAAAACAATATCGCCATGGGCGGCCTGATCGGTTCGATCTCGCTGGCCGCCGGCATCGTGAACGCGGGCTGCCTGACCTGAGGGCAAACGCGCGCAATCCCACCTGACACGGGAGGACCTATGAGTCTCGGTTCCTTTATTCGCAAGCAGTTCATCGACATCCTGCAATGGAACGAAGATCGCGACGGCGTGCTCGCCTGGCGCCATCCGATGCAGGACTTTGAAATTCAGTACGGCGCCAGCCTGACGGTGCGTGAATCGCAGATGGCGGTGTTCGTCAATGAAGGCAAGGTGGCCGATGTGTTCGGCCCCGGCATGTACAAGCTGACGACGCAGACGCTGCCGATCCTGACGTACCTGAAGAACTGGGACAAGCTGTTCGAGTCGCCCTTCAAGTCGGACGTGATCTTTTTCAGCACGCGCCTGCAACTGGGCCGGCGTTGGGGCACGGCGCAGCCGGTGACGCTGCGCGACAGCGAATTCGGCATGGTGCGGCTGCGCGCGTTCGGCGTGTATTCGTACCAGATTTCGGACCCGGCCAAGTTCTATCGCGAAATCAGCGGCACGCGCGACGAATACACGGTCGACGACCTGGAATTGCAGCTGCGCAACATGGTGGTGGCTGCCATGACGACGGCGCTGGGCGGCTCCAAGGTGCCGTTCCTGGATATCGCCGGCAACCAGGGCTTGATGTCGCAAAGCATCAGCGAGGCGCTGGCGCCGGTGTTCGACCGTTATGGCGTCAAGCTGGACAACTTCACCGTTGAAAACGTGTCGCTGCCCGAAGAGCTGCAAAAGGCGCTGGACACGCGTATTTCCATGGGCATGGCGGGGGACCTGGGCAAGTTCACCCAGTACCAGACGGCCACGTCGATTCCGCTGGCCGCGCAGAACGAAGGCGGCATCGCCGGCATCGGCGCGGGCCTGGCGGCCGGCGCGGCGCTGGGGCAGACGATGGCTGCGGGCTTGGGCGTGGGGCAAGCCGGACAAGCCGGGCAGCCTGCGCAACCCGCACAGCCGGCTCAGCCGGCGCCGGCAGCCGCCGGCGCCGACCCGGTCGCGCGCTTGCAACAGCTGAAAGACCTGCTGGATAAAGGGCTGATCACCGCCGCCGATTACGACACGGCCAAGGCCGAAGTGCTGAAGAAACTTACCAGCTAAGGTCCCATGCAGCAGGTTCTGTGTCCGCAGTGCGGCGCCCCGGTCAAGTTCACGTCCACCGCTTCCGTCATGGCAGTCTGCGGCGCATGCCGCAGCACCTTGCTCAAAGATGCCGACTCGGTCAAGCGCATCGGCGAAATGGCCGACGTGCTGGAAGATTATTCGCCCCTGTGCCTGGGCGCGGCGGGCAAGGCCGACGGCAAGCGGTTCGACGTGATCGGCCGCATCCAGCTGCGCTATGACGACGGCTTCTGGAACGAGTGGTACGTGTGGTTCGACGATGGCGCCGATGGCTGGCTGTCGGACGCGTCGGGCCAGTACGCGCTGACCCGGCGGCGCGGCGTCAAGTCGGTACAGGGCATGCCCGCGTTTGCGGACATCGCGCCGGGCGATGAGCTCAAACTGGACGGACAGCGGTTCATCGCCTCGGACGTGCGCCGGGCGCGGGCCAGTGGCGCGCAGGGCGAATTGCCCTTCGTGCCAGGCGACGGCTGGGACGCCAAGGTGGCTGATTTCCGCAGCCTGGACGCGTTCCTCACGCTGGATTTTTCAGACGGCCCCGAACCCGAGGTGTACATCGGCAAGGCCTTCGACCTGTCCGCCATGCAGGCGGCCACGTTGCGCAGCGACGAACAAGTGCAAGAGACGGCCGGCCGTTATCGCGGCCAGATCAAGGCGCTGGACTGCCCCAACTGCGGGGCGCCGATCAGCTTCGTGGCGGCGATGGCGACGACCGTGGTGTGCCCGTCATGCGCGGCGACCGTCGACTGTTCCGGGCCCACCGCCGAAGTCATCGAGAAGGCGCGCAAGGTCAAGTCCATCAAGACCACCTTGTCGCTGGGCGCGGTGGCCAAGATCGACGGCGCCAGCTACACCCTGATCGGGCTGATGAAATGCGCCGACCGCGATCCCGAAGAGCCGTCCGACTGGATCGAATACCTGCTGTTCAATCCGGCCAAGGGCTTTATCTGGCTGGTGGAAACGGACGAGGGCTGGGAACGCGTGCAGGTGTGCGACACCTGGCCCAGCCCGAACAACGCCAGCAGCGTGCGCTGGCGTTCGAAGCTGTACCAGAAGCTGTACGACTACACCTCGCAGGTCGAGATGCCGCTGGGCGCGTTCAACTGGCGCGTCAAGGCGGGCGACACCACGCACATCACCGACTACAAGGCCGGCACGCTCAAGCTCACGCGCGAACGCAGCGAATCGGAATTGGGCTGGTCGGCATCGTCGCCCGTGGCCCCGGCGCAGTTGGCGCAGTGGTTCGACGACCCCAAGCTGGCCGCGCAAAAAGCGCTGCCGAGGGGAGGCAACAGTGGCGGCTATGGCAAATGGGCCTGGATCGCGACGATCGGCATGGTGTTCTTGAATTTGAGCAATATCCTGGGCGGCCGCTTTATCCCGATCCTGATCGGGCTGGCGTTCTTGTGGTTACCCGCCAAGATGGCGGACAAGCTTTCCGAAGGGGACGACTAGGACCATGGGCAAGTTTATCTATGGCGTGTATGCCCTGGTGGTCGTCCTGGCGGCCACGGGCTTCAATTCCCCCGGCGTGCGCATGGTGGGTGGCGGCGGGGGTAGCAGCAGCAGTTGGGGCAGCAGTTCATCCGGCAGTTCGGGCTGGTCTTCGGGCGGGTCGCACAAGTGACCGTGCATGATTGCGCCGGCCGTCATGTGCTGGCCGACTTTCGCGGGGTGCCGGCCCATCGCCTGACCGACGCCGTGGCCCTGGAAGCGCAGCTGATCGCGGCGGCGCGGGCCGCCGGCGCGCACGTGCTGAGCGCGCATTTCCATCTTTTCGGTGAAGGCTCCGGCGTGACCGGCGTGGTCATGCTGAGCGAATCGCACATCAGCATTCATTCCTGGCCCGAGCACGGGTTCGCGGCGCTGGACATCTTCATGTGCGGCGCGGCGCAGCCCGAGTTGGCGCTGGCCAGCCTGCGCGACGCGCTGGCGCCCGCCTCGGTCAACGTGACGACGGTCGCGCGGGGCTGATCCCGCTTTTTCCCTGGATTTGATCTGGCGCAGGACGCGCGGGATGGCAAATTGACGGGCGTTATATACCTCTATATATTTCGTTACCGACGGGGCCCTGTTATCGACCCCATTTCCAAGGAAGACCATGTCTTGCAAACGTCCGATGCTGGCGCTGACGCTGGCGATTTCCGCGCTGTGGGGGGCAGGCGCCCAGGCCGCCGATCTGGTCGTGTCCGCCGCGGCCAGCCTGACCAACGCGTTCAAGGACGTGGCGCAAGGCTATGAAAAGGAACACCCCGGCACCCATGTCGTGCTGAACTTCGGCGCGTCCGACGTGCTGTTGCAGCAGATCGTGAAGGGCGCTCCCGCCGATGTGTTCGCGTCAGCGGACCAAAAGGCGATGGACAAGGCGGTGGAGGAAAAGGCCGTGCGACGCGATTCGCGCGTGGACTTCGCCGCCAACCAGATCGTGCTGATCGTGCCGGCGGACAGCAAGGCCAACATCACGTTGCTGAACGACCTGACGCGCGCGGACGTCAAGCGCATTGCCTACGGCAACCCGGCGTCGGTGCCGGTGGGGCGCTACACGCAGGGCGCGCTGGAAGCGGCCGGCTTGTGGACCGCCGTGCAGGCCAAGAGCGTGCTGGCGCAGAACGTGCGGCAAAGCCTGGACTATGTCTCGCGCGGCGAGGTCGATGCCGGCTTCGTGTTCGCCACGGACGCCGCCATCATGCCCGACAAGGTCAAGGTGGCGCTGCGCGTGCCGTCGCAAACGCCCGTCACCTATCCCATTGCGGTGACCGCGCGCGAGGCCGCGGCCCAGGAAGCCCAGCGTTTCGTGGCCTATGTGCTGTCGCCCGCCGGGCAGGCCATCCTGGCGCGCTACGGCTTTCAACAGCCCTGAGCCTGGGTGATGGCGGCCGCCGATGACTGATCCCGTCTGGGTCCCGCTGCTGCTGTCGCTGAAGGTGGCGGGCTGGGCCACGCTGCTGGCGACGCTGGCCGGCACCGCCGCGGCCTATGGGCTGTCGCGCTGGCGCTGGCCGGGGCGCGATGTGCTGGACGCGCTGCTGACCTTGCCGCTGGTGCTGCCTCCCACCGTGCTGGGCTATTACCTGCTGGTATTGCTGGGCCGTCGCGGCATCATCGGCGAAACGCTGGCCAAGTGGAATATCGAACTGGTCTTCACCTGGCAGGGCGCGGTGATTGCCGCGTCCATCGTGGCGTTTCCGCTGGTGTTCAAGTCGGCGCGGGCGGCGTTCGACAACGTGGACGCGCAACTTGAAAACGCGGCCCGGGTGTTGGGCGTGGGCGAAATCGGCGTGTTTTTCCGCGTGACGCTTCCCTTGGCGGCGCGCAGCATCCTGGCCGGCGTGCTGCTGGCTTTTGCCCGTGCCCTGGGCGAATTCGGCGCCACGCTGATGATCGCGGGCAATCTGCCGGGCCGTACCCAGACGCTGTCGGTGGCCATCTACGAAGCGGTGCAGGCGGGCGATGACCGTACCGCCAACCTATTGGTGCTGGTCACGTCCATCACCTGCGTGGTGGTGCTGGTGGTGGCGGGCAAGCTGGTGCCCAAGGGTGCCCGGGCGCGCGACGGAGGCAGCCGATGAGCGTCAGCATCCAGGTGCAAAAACGCATGGTGTCGGGCGACCGGCATTTTGAGCTGGACGCCGCCTTCACGTCGTCGTCCAAGCGCATTGCCCTGTTCGGGCCATCGGGCGCGGGCAAGAGCCTGACGCTGCGCGCCGTGGCGGGGCTGCTGCGTCCGGATGCCGGGCGCATCGAGATCAATGGGCGCGTGCTGTTCGATGCGCAGGCGGGCGTGTGCCTGCCCGCCCGTTCGAGGCGGGTGGCGTATCTGTTCCAGGACTACGCGCTGTTTCCGCATCTGACGGTGGCGCAGAACATCGCGTTCGGGCTGCGGCGCGGCTGGCGCAATCCGCCCCGGCGCCAAGTGCTGCCCGAGGCGCGGCGCTGGGTGGATGCGTTCGAACTGGGCGCCATCGTCGGCAGCTATCCCGGCGAGATCTCCGGCGGGCAGAAGCAGCGCGTGGCGCTGGCTCGGGCGCTGATGCTGCAACCGGACATCCTGCTGCTGGACGAACCCTTTTCAGCGCTGGATTCGCAACTGCGCGGCCGCATGCGCCAGGAATTGAATGCCTTGCAGCGTCAACTGGATGTGCCGATGCTGCTGATCACGCACGACCCCGCCGATGTCGACGCGCTGGCCGACGAGGTCTTCGAAGTGCGCGACGGCAGGGTGGGCCGCCGCCGGGATGACGTGGGCGTGTAGGCGGAGTGCGGGGAAAGGCGCAGGGAATGGCGCAGGGATTGGGGCAGGGAATGGCGCAGCGAATGGCGCAGGAACAATGCAGGGCGGAGTGGACCGCGCTTCAGTCCAGCACGCCCAGGATCACGCTGGAAGCCTTGAAGATGGCCACGGCCGGCGCGCCCGTTTCCAGCCCAAGCTCTTGCGCGCTGTCGTTGGTCACGATGGCCACCAGCGTGGCGCCGCCTTCCATGCCGATCAGTATTTCGCTGTTGACCGCGCCGGGGCGGATAGCCGTGATGTGGCCTTGCAGCTGGTTGCGCGCCGATAGCCGCAAGCCGGGGCCCGGCGCGCCCACGATGACGGTCGACGCCTTCACCAGCGCAATCGCTTCCTTGCCCGGCGCCAGGCCAAGTTCAGCGGTGCTGTCGCGGGTGATGGTGGCGGTGATGAGGTGGCCGCCCGCGATGCGCAGCTGCACTTCGTCGTTCACGGCGCCGGTGCGGATATCGGTCACCGTGCCCAGGAACTTGTTGCGTGCGCTGGTCTTCAACATGAAGCGCCTCATCAGGTCGATGTCGCCGCTGGCGTCCAGGCCGGCGCGCGTCAGGTTGTCCATGAACTTCTGGTGTTCGGCCTCGAGCGCGCGAAACGTCATGATGAGGCGGCGCGCGCGGTCGGTCAGTTGCGTACCGCCACCGCCTTTGCCGCCCGCCGCCCGCAGCACCAGGGGTTCGCCCGCCAGGTTGTTCATGGCGTCGATGGCGTCCCAGGCGCCCTTGTAGCTCATGCCCACGGCGCGCGCGGCGGCCGTGATCGAGCCGGTGGCGTCGATTTGCGCCAGCAGGTCTATGCGGTTTTTTCCGCCCCAGGTCTGGGCGCCGGAACGAAACCAGATCGAGCCGTCAAGTTCCAACATGGGCAGGGGGTACGGTTCAGGGGTTGGGCCGGGGTCAAGGTCAAAAGCGAGCCAAGAGTGTAATGGACGATGTCCAAACTACGTGGCCCGACCTGGCGGCCGATCAGCCGCGACAGGGCAGAAGCCGGCACGTGATGCGAATGAGATTCTGTTGAAAGTTTACGGGCTTCGCGGCACTATGGCGTGGCCCAGTGCTCTTGGAGACATCGACATGAAAGCGATTCAAGCGGTGAAATGGTTGGCGGCGGGTTCCGTGACTGGCTTGCTCGCGGCTTGCGCCTCGGGGCCAACGATCAAAGGCGATTACGATCATCAAGCCAATTTCGCGCAGTATCAGACCTTCGGTTTCATGAGCCCCCTGGGCACCGACAAAGCCGGCTACAGCAGCCTGCTGACCGAGCGCCTGAAGGACGCCACGCGCGGCCAGATGGAAATGCGGGGCTACACCTACACCCCGTCCAATCCCGACCTTCTGGTCAACTTCAGCGCCAAGCTCCAGCAAAAAACCCAAGTCACGCCCGCGGCGCCGCCCATGGGCCCGTACTATGGCTATCGCTCCGGCTTTTACGGCGGTTGGCCCGGCTACGGCTGGGGCGACGACGTGTACCAATACACCGAAGGCACGCTGAACATCGACCTGGTGGACGCGCGCCGCAAGCAATTGGTGTGGGAGGGCGTGGCCGTGGGCGAAGTGCAGAATCCCGACAGCGCCAACACGCCGCAGAACGTGGACAAGGCCGTGGCGCAGATCTTCGCCAAGTATCCGTTCCGCGCCGGCGTGGCCGCGCCGCAGTTGCCGGACAAAAGCAAACCCTGACCCGAGGTAGCCGCATGACCGCTCGTCGCAACGCCCCATCCCAAGACACCGGCGATACGCCACCCTACGAAACCGTCGCGCTGGTGTTGCAAGGGGGCGGGGCGCTGGGGTCCTATCAGGCAGGCGTCTACCAGGGCTTGCACGAGGCGGGCATCCGGCCCAACTGGATATCCGGCATTTCCATCGGGTCGATCAACGCGGCCATCATCGCGGGCTCTCGCGAAGACGAGCGGGTGGATCGCCTGCGCGGTTTCTGGGAAGCCATCTGCCGGCCTGCCGGCTTTGCCTCTGTGCCCTGGGGCGACACGCTGGCGGGCATGTTCGAAGGCATCCCCTTTGGCTTCGGGTCGCCTGCCATGAACGGCCAGCTGTCTGCCTTCCAGGCGCTGTTCTCGGGCCAGCCCGGTTTTTTCAAACCGCGTTTTCCGCCGCCTTACTGGGCCAGCGGCCGGGGCGCGGCGTCCACCAGTTTCTACGACACCACGCCGCTGGCCGCCACGTTGCGCCAGTTCGTGGACTTTGACGTGCTTAACAGTGGGGCCGTGCGCGCCAGCTTCGGCGTGG
Organism: Achromobacter sp. B7; assembly: GCF_003600685.1. NCBI lineage: Bacteria > Pseudomonadati > Pseudomonadota > Betaproteobacteria > Burkholderiales > Alcaligenaceae > Achromobacter > Achromobacter sp. B7. The sequence goes on along the minus strand of NZ_CP032084.1, from coordinate 3,923,889 downwards.
TCAATGTGCAGTCGGGCAACTTCGCTTATTTCGACAGCCTGAAAGACACGCTGCGGCCCGAGCACATCATGGCGTCCGGCGCCTTGCCACCGGGCTTTCCGTCGGTGGAAATCGATGGCGAACACTATTGGGATGGCGGTGTCGTGTCCAACACGCCGCTGGCGCAGGTGCTGACCACCGACAACATGCGCGACACACTGGCCTTCCAGGTAGACCTGTGGCCCGCGCGGGGGGCGCTGCCGACGTCGCTGGAAGAGGTGGCCGAACGGCAGAAAGACATCCAGTATTCCAGCCGCACGCGCCTGGTCACCGACCAGCTGCGGCGCGTGCTGAAGTTGCGCCACGGATTGCAGCGCTTGCTTGAGCGCATGCCCGAGTCCGAGCGCAATGCCCCGGATCTGGCCGACATCCGCAAGCTGTCGCATACGCCGGCCACCAACATCATCAACCTGATCTACGAATCCAAGCATCGGGAACGCTATTCCAAGGACTATGAATTCGGCACCGAGGCCATGCGCGAACACTGGGAATCCGGCTTGGCGGATATCCGCCAGACGCTAGCCAAGCCAGGCATTCTGGCCCGTCCGACCGAAGACAGTTGCTTCGTGACGCACGATATCCACCGCAACGGCAAGCACCCTTCATAAGCATTTGCATAGGACTGGTCTGATATTCAGGCCAAACCCGTATCAAGAGCGCGTCATCAGGCCGTAACGCCGGTAGTCTCCCAGAACCACCAGCAACCCAGTTCCGGGAGCCGGCCGCGCCGCCGTTGGCCAAGCCGCCCCGGTGGAGACATGTGATGACTGCTTTCGATGCTCTTGCCCCCCATGGTCCGCAACCGCCGGATGCCGCCCGACTGCCCCACGCCGACGAGCCGACGTTCTCAAGCGGCGATCAGGTCGACGGTTGGTGGAGCCTGCTTTACCGAGGGTGGACGTTGTTGGCACCCAGCGGCGCGCGTATCGACTTGACCGAAATCGAACGTGCGTGCTTTTTGTGCCTGCTGCGCAACCCCAATCGCGAACTGCTGCGCCAAGAGCTGATGGCCACGCGCGCCAGCACCAATCTGCGCACGTTGAATGTGGCAATTTGCCGACTGCGCAGCAAAGTGCTGCGCGCGGGAATCCGCTTGCCGCTGCATACTGTGCACGGCGTGGGCTATGTATTCCTGGGCAATCTCCGAGAGCTTTCCACTCTCTGAGGCTGTTGCGCAATGTCTCTCCCGCGCATCGTTTGAGCGGCTGAAAATACGTGTAATCCCCAATAACTGAGTTACATTATTGGGCTATTCACGTGCCATGACTGACGTTAGGCATTATCTGATCGCTTTGTTGGTTCGGTTCACTACGCTACGCGGGGGTTTCAATGCGGTTTTCGCCTAAACGTGTTTCAGGTCTGGCAGTTTCCGGTGGCATCCTCGCGCTGATATTGGCCGGGTGCGGCGAGAAGCCCCAGATGAACCCTGGCATGCCTCAAGTCAGCGTCATCACCGTACAGCCGGAGCGCGCGCCCATCGTCTCCGAACTGCCCGGCCGCGTGGATGCCGTGCGCGACGCCCAGATCCGCTCGCGCGTGACCGGCATCGTGCAGAAGATCACCTTCGAGCAAGGTGGCGACGTCAAGGAAAACCAACTGCTGTTCAAGATCGATCCGGCGCCGTACAAGGCCGCCTACGATCAGGCGACGGCGCAGCTGAAGCAGGCACAGGCGAATCTGTTCAGCGCCAAGCTGCTGGCCGACCGCTACGCGCCGCTGGTCAAGGCCAACGCCGTCAGCAAGCAGGAATACGACAACGCGGTGGCCTCGTTCCGCCAGGCCGACGCCGCGGTCGCCGCCGCCAAGGCCGCGCAGGACAACGCCAAGATCAACCTGGGTTACACCGACGTCACCTCGCCCATCACGGGCCGCATCGGCAAGCCGCTGGTGACCGAGGGCGCGCTGGTGGAATCCACGTCGGCCACGCAGATGGCCACCGTGCAGCAGCTGGACCCGGTCTACGTGGACTTCACCCAGTCCACCGCCGAACTGGCCACGCTGCGCCGCGCGTTTGCCAGCGGCCAGTTGCAGCAGGTGGGTAAAGACACCGCGCGCGCCACGGTCGTGCTGGAAGACGGTTCGGAATACCAGCACGCCGGCAAGCTGCTGTTCACCGGCATCACCGTGGACCCGTCCACGGGCCAGGTGAACCTGCGCGCCGAAGTGCCCAACCCCGACGGCATCCTGTTGCCCGGCATGTACGTGCGGGTGCGGCTGGAGCAGGGCGTTGACGACAAGGCGCTGGTCGTGCCGCAGCAGGCGCTGCAACGCACCGCAGACGGCTCGCAAAGCCTGATGCTGGTCAAGGACAACAAGATTCAGCAGTTGCCCGTCACGACCGGCGGCGCCATCAAGAACAACTGGCTGATCACCAGCGGCCTGAAGGCCGGCGACGTGGTCGTGGTTGAAGGCTTTCAGAAGATCCGTCCAGGGGCGCCCGTGCAGGTCAGCCAATGGACCAAGAACGGGGCCGCCGCCAAAGACGGCCAGGCGCCGGCGCAGCCCGGCGCCAAGCCGGCCGCACCGGCCGATCCGTCCAAGCCCGCCGAGCCCGCAACGCAGGACAAGGCCGCAGGCCAGAAATCTTAAGCGGCACGCGGCGCACAGGCGCCGCGTTCCCCTTTGGTGAGCATCGCTTTCAGAGTCAGCCCACATGCCGCAATTTTTCATTGATCGACCAATTTTTGCCTGGGTAGTTGCCCTGTTCATTTTGCTGGCCGGGGTGTTGGCCATCCCGAACATGCCAGTGGCGCAGTACCCGGACGTGGCCCCGCCGGCCATCACCATCACCGCCACGTACCCGGGCGCGTCCGCCAAGGAAGTGGCGGAATCAGTCACCAGCATCATCGAAGACAAGCTCAACGGTGCCAAGGGCCTGATCTACTACGAGTCGGTCAGCGATTCGTACGGCACCGCCACCATCACCGCCACCTTCGCCCCGGGCACCAACCCCGACCTGGCGCAGGTTGACGTGCAAAACCGCGTATCGAACGTGATCGCGCAGTTGCCGTCGGCCGTGCAGCAGCAGGGCCTGCAATACGAGCAGACCAGTACCGGCTTCCTGATGATCGTGACGCTGTCGTCCAACGACGGCTCGCTGGATCAGACGGCGCTGGCCGACTACATCACGCGCAACGTGCAGAACCCGGTGTCGCGGGTGGCCGGCGTGGGCCAGTTCCAGCTGTTCGCCGCGCCGCGCGCCATGCGTATCTGGGTGGACCCCAACAAGCTGGTGGGCTTCAACCTGAGCATGAACGACGTCAATCAGGCGATTGCCGCGCAGAACGTGCTGATCTCCGGTGGCAGCATCGGGTCGCCGCCCAACCCGGAATCGCAACGCATCACGGCCACCGTCACGGCCAACGGGCAGCTGAGCACGGTGGAAGGCTTCGGCAAGATCGTGCTGCGCGCCAATACCGATGGCTCCAAGGTGCTGCTGCGTGACGTCGCGCGCGTGGAAGTGGGCGCCGACAACTACCAGTTCGGTGCCCGCCTGAACGGCAAGCCCACGGCGGCCTTCGCCATTGTGCTGTCGCCGGACGCCAACGCGCTGGCCACGGCCCAGGGCGTGCGCCAGCAGATGGAAGAGCTGTCCAAGTACTTCCCGGGCAACATCCAGTACGCCATCCCCTACGACACCGCGCCTTACGTCAAGGTGTCGATCGAGCAGGTGCTGCATACCCTGGTCGAAGCCATGGTGCTGGTGTTCCTGGTGATGTACCTGTTCCTGCAGAACGTGCGCTACACGCTGATTCCGGCGCTGGTGGTGCCGGTGGCCATGCTGGGCTCGTTCGCGGTGATGCTGGGGCTGGGTTTTTCCATCAACGTATTGACGATGTTCGCGATGGTGCTTGCCATCGGGATTCTGGTGGACGACGCCATTGTGGTGGTCGAAAACGTTGAACGCATCATGGCCACCGAAGGCCTGCCGCCCAAGGAAGCCACCAAGAAAGCCATGCCGCAGATCAGTGGCGCCATCATCGGCATCACGCTGGTGCTGGTCACGGTGTTCCTGCCGCTGGCCTTCATGAGCGGGTCCGTGGGCGTGATCTACCGGCAGTTCTCGGTGGCCATGGCCGTGTCGATCTTCTTCTCGGCCTTGCTGGCGCTGACCTTCACGCCGGCCTTGTGCGCCACCATTCTCAAGCCGGTGCCCAAGGGCCACCACAACGAGAAGAAGGGCTTTTTCGGCTGGTTCAACCGCAAGTTCGACGCCACCACGCACGGCTATCAGAACTGGGTGTCGCGCATTCTGCACAAGGGCGGCCGCATGATGCTGGCCTTCCTGGTGCTGGTGTTGCTGCTGGGCTGGTTGTACCTGCGCCTGCCGTCCTCGTTCCTGCCCGAAGAAGACCAGGGCTACGTGATCAGCAACATCGAGCTGCCCACGGGCGCCAGCGCCAACCGCACGGTTGAAGTGATCGAACAGGTCGAGGAATATTTCCGCAATGTCCCGGCCGTTGAAAACATCATCACCGTGCAGGGCTACAGCTTTAACGGTAACGGGCTGAACGCCGCTATCGCGTTCACCACCTTGAAAGACTTCAAGGACCGCAAGGACAAGCAGGACTCCGCGGGCGCCATCGCGTTCAATGCCTTCCAGAAGCAGTTGATGGGCATCCACGATGCGCAGGTGTTCACGTTGGTGCCGCCGGCTATTTCGTCGTTGGGTAACGCCACCGGCTTCGACCTGCGCTTGCAGGATCGTGGGTCGGGTGGGTCCGAGGCCCTGGCCGCGGCCACCGGCCAGCTGATGGGCATGGCAATGAAGAGCCCGGTGCTGTCGCAGGTGCGCATCACCGGTCTGGCGGCCGGTACGCAGCTGACGCTGAACGTTGACCGCGACAAGGCCGCGGCCTTGGGCGTGGACTTCAACGAAGCGGCGTCGCTGATCTCGACGGCGGTGGGTTCGGCTTACCTCAGCAAGTTCCCCAACATGGGCCGGATGCAGAACATCTGGGTCCAGGCGGACGCGCCGTATCGCATGCAACTGTCCGACGTGTTGCAACTGAACGCGCGCAACGCCCAGGGCGGCATGGTGCCGCTGTCCACCTTCGTGTCGGCCGAGTGGGTGCAAGGGCCGGTGCAGGTGGTGCGCTACAACAGCTACGAATCCATGCGTATCGGCGGCAGCGCCGCGCCGGGTTACACCACCGGCCAGGCCATGGAAGAAATGCAGAACCTGGTCGCGCAACTGCCGCAAGGCTTCGGCTACGAATGGACGGGCCTGTCCTACCAGGAACGGCAAGCGGGCAACCAGGCGCCGATCCTGATGGGCCTGTCGCTGTTGATCGTGTTCCTGGTGTTGGCCGCGCTGTATGAAAGCTGGGCCATCCCGCTGTCGGTCATGCTGGTGGTGCCGCTGGGCATGCTGGGCGCCGTAGCGCTGGTCAGCGCGCTGGGCATGTCCAACGACGTGTACTTCCAGGTGGGCATGGTGACCGTGATCGGCTTGGCGGCCAAGAACGCCATTCTGATCGTGGAGTTCGCCAAGGACCAGTACGCGCGGGGCATGGGGCTGTACGAATCCGCCGTGGAAGCGGCCCGATTGCGGTTCCGGCCCATTCTGATGACGTCGCTGGCGTTCATCCTGGGCGTGGTGCCGCTGGCCATGGCCACCGGCGCGGGCGCCGCCAGCCAGCGCGCGGTCGGCTTGGGCGTGCTGGGCGGCATGTTGGCCGCCACGCCGTTCGCCGTGATCTTCGTGCCGACCTTCTTCGTGGTGGTGCTGGGTCTGTTCAAGACCCGCCCGCGCCTGTTGGGCGCCGAATTGAAGGCCTGGGAAGAAGAACAGGCCGCCAAGAAGGCAGCCGGCGACTCCCCCGACGCAGACGCGGGATACACCCCCGTTCAACCCAATGGTGGCCCGGAGGGCAAGGCATGAAAGCCCTGATGATCAAGCAATCCGCCTTGTCCGCCTTCGTGGCGGTGGCGTTGGCCGGCTGCTCGCTGGCGCCCGACTACCAGCGTCCCGACGCCCCGGTCACGGGCGCCTGGCCCGATCAGCCCAAGGTGCAATACGGCGGCTACAACAATCCCACGTCGTTGGGCACGCAGCCGGCCTCGGCCGTTGTGCCCGAGGCCGGCACGCCGGCCGCCGACCTGGGCTGGCGCGAATTCTTCCGCGATCCTCGCCTGCAAAGCCTGATTTCGCTAGCGCTGGTCAATAACCGCGACCTGCGCGTGGCCGTACAGCGCGTGGAAGAAGCGCGCGCCCAATACGGCGTTCAACGCGGGGCGCAATGGCCCAGCATCGGCGCCGGCATCCAGGGCCAGCGCCAGCATCTGCCGGCCAACATGCGTGCGGGCGGGCCGGATTCCAGTTCGATTTCCAGCTCGTACCAGGCCGGTATCGGGCTGACCACCTTCGAAATCGATCTGTTCGGCCGTTTGCGCAATCTGTCCGAAGCGGCGTATCAGCAGTACCTGTCGACCGAGCAGGCGCAGAAAACCGTACAGATCACGCTGGTCGGCTCCGTCGCGCAGTCGTATTTCAACTATCGCGCGGCCGAAGTCCAGCTGGATTTGACGCAACGCACGCTGGCCTCGCGCCAGGAATCCTATGACCTGGTCAAGCGCCGTTTCGACGGCGGCGTGGCCTCGGAACTGGATCTGAACCAGTCCAAGTCCTTGCTGGACACGGCGTCGTCCGACCTGGCGCAACTGGCGCGTGCCCGTGCGCAGGCCTTGAACGCCCTGGTGCTGCTGGTGGGCGCGCCGCTGCCCGCCGACCTGCCGCCGGCCGCGCCGTTTGGCCGCGACCAGTTGCTGGCCACGGTGCCGTCCGGCCTGCCGTCCGATCTGCTGGAACGTCGCCCCGACATCCTGGCCGCCGAAAACCAGCTGCTATCGGCCAACGCCAACATCGGCGCAGCGCGCGCCGCATTCTTCCCGACCATTTCGTTAACGGGGCTGTTGGGCGTTGCCAGCCCGTCGCTGGGCGATCTGTTCAAGGGCGGGCAGGGCTACTGGAGTTTCTCGCCGTCCATCACCACGCCGCTGTTCGCGGGCGGCAGCATCCGCGAAGGGCTGAATTTGGCCAAGGCGCGCGACAATATCGCCGTGGCGCAGTACGAGCAGACCATCCAGCAGGCGTTCCGGGAAGTGTCAGACGCGCTGGCGGGCGAAGCCACGTACGGGGCGCAGCTGGACGCGCAGCGCGCGTTGCAGGAATCGTCCTCGCGCACGCTTGAACTGTCGAATTTGCGCTATACCAATGGCATCGACAGCTACCTGCAAGTGCAGACCGCGCAGGTGGACTTCTTCAATGCCCAGCTTTCGCTGGTGCAAACCGGTTTGGCCGCGCTGATCAACCGTGTCGAGCTCTACAAGGCGTTGGGCGGCGGCTGGGAAGAAACCACGAAAGAACCGACCAAAGTGACGACGACCGCTCAATGATAGAACTTGGTGTAAATATCGATCACGTTGCCACGTTGCGGCAACAACGCCATACGGTATACCCGGACCCGGTGGCCGCCGCGCTGCGCGCCGAAGACGCCGGCGCCGACCTCATCACGCTGCATCTGCGTGAAGACCGGCGCCATATCCAGGATGCGGACGTCTACGCCATCCGTCCGCAGCTGCGCACGCGCATGAACCTGGAATGCGCAATTACCGCCGAAATGCTGGAGATTGCCTGCGCCGTCAAACCCAACGACGTCTGCCTGGTGCCTGAAAAGCGCACCGAACTGACCACCGAAGGTGGTCTGGAAGTGGCCGGCGCCATGGGCGCGGTGACGGATGCGGTGGGCTTGCTGACCCAGGCCGGCATCCGGGTGTCGTTGTTCATCGACGCAGACCCGGTGCAGATCGCGGCGGCGGCCAAGGCCGGCGCCACGGTGATCGAACTGCACACGGGCGCCTACGCCGAAGCCGAAGGGGAAGCCCGCGCGGCAGAATTGCAACGCATCCGCGTGGCGGTCACCGAAGGCTTGCGCCATGGCCTGCGCGTGAACGCCGGCCACGGCCTGCACCTGGGCAACGTCGCCCCGGTGGCGGCCATCGACGGTATTTCCGAACTGAACATTGGCCACGCCATCGTGGCGCAGGCGGTGTTCGATGGCTGGGAAAAGGCCGTGCGCGATATGAAGGCGGTGATGGTGCAAGCCCGGCTCAAGGCCCTGCGCGGCCTGTGATCGCAGGCCGGATCGCAGGGATACGCACGACGCTTGCCCCGCCGCTGTTTTTGCCGCTGTTTTTGCCGTTTTTGGTTGACGCCCATGTCTGAATCCCCCAAAGCCCCGTTGCCCGCAGGCGCCATTGCCGGCATCGGCATGGACTTGTTGCGCATCGACCGCATCGAACGCGCGCTGGAACGGCACGGCGACCGCTTTGCCGAAAAAATCCTGGGCGCCGAGGAATTGCTGAAATTCCACGCGCGCCGCGCCCGCGACCCGGTGCGCGGCATCCGCTTTCTGGCCACCCGCTTTGCCGCCAAGGAAGCGTTTTCCAAGGCGATCGGGCTGGGCATGCGCATGCCCATGACCTGGCGACGCGTGCAGACCTTGAACGCGCCGGGCGGGCGCCCGGTGCTGGTCATCGCCCCTGAATTGCTGGACTGGTATGGCCAGCGCTTCGGCGCCGCGCACGTATCCATTACCGACGAATCCGACATGGCCGCCGCCTACGTGGTGGTCGAACGCAAGCCGTAGGCGCGAGCCCGGCCCCGGCTTGCGCCGAGGCCCCGCGCCCGCCGCTTGCCCCACAGATATAAGGACAGCCTCATGGCCAAGAAAAAATCCAAGGTGGTCCTGCCTCCCGGCCCCGTGATGGTCGACGTGGCGGGCACCTCGCTTACCAAAGAAGAAAAGACGCGTCTGCGCCATCCGCTGGTGGGCGGCGTGATTCTGTTCGCCCGCAACTTCGAAAGCCGCAAGCAGCTGACCCGCCTGACGCGCCAGATCCACAAGGCCCGCAAGGAACCGCTGCTGATCCTGGTTGACCACGAGGGGGGCCGCGTGCAGCGCTTCCGCGAAGACGGCTTCACCGTCTTGCCCGCCATGCGCGACCTGGGCACGCTATGGGACCGCGACCCCTTGCAGGCCATGCGCCTGGCCACGGAAGCCGGCTATGTGCTGGCCGCCGAGCTGCGCGCCTGCGGCGTGGACATGAGCTTCACCCCCGTGCTGGACCTGGACTACGGCGTCAGCAAGGTGATCGGCAACCGCGCCTTCCATTCGGACCCGCGCGTGGTCACGATGCTGTCGCGCGCCCTGATCCAGGGCCTGTCGCTGGCCGGCATGTCCGCCTGCGGCAAGCATTTCCCAGGGCATGGTTATGTGCAAGCCGATTCGCACCACGAGATCCCCGTGGACCCGCGCAAGCTGGACGACATCCTCAATGACGACGCCGCCCCGTACGCGTGGCTGGGCGACGCCGTGCTGCCGTCCGTGATGCCCGCGCACGTGATCTACCCCAAGGTCGACAAGCACCCGGCCGGCTTTTCCAAAAAGTGGGTGCAGGACATCCTGCGCAAGCGCCTGGGCTATGACGGCGTGGTCTTCTCGGACGACCTGACGATGGAAGGCGCCTCGGTCGCAGGTGATATCCTGGCCCGTGCCAACGCCGCGCTCAACGCTGGTTGCGACATGGTGTTGGTGTGCAACCGCCCGGACCTGGCCGACGACCTGCTGTCGCGACTGACGTTCGAGCATGCGCCCGAATCGGTCGAACGCATCCGCCGCCTGATGCCGCGTTTTGATGCGCCCGACTGGGATACCTTGCAGGCCGAAAGCCGTTATCAGAATGCCCGACGACTTCAATCTCAAATCGTTCCTGGCTGACCTGCCGCATCTGCCGGGTGTCTACCGACACCTGGATGCGGCCGGTGAAGTCATGTATGTCGGCAAGGCGCGCGACCTGAAAAAGCGCGTCTCGTCGTATTTCCAGAAGAACCTGGCCAGCCCGCGCATCGCCCAGATGGTGGCGAAGGTGGCGCGGCTGGAGGTCACGGTGACGCGCTCGGAAGCCGAAGCGCTGATCCTGGAAAACAACCTCATCAAGAGCCTGAAGCCGCGTTACAACATCCTGTTTCGCGACGACAAGTCCTACCCGTACCTGCTGATCACCGGCCACGAATGGCCGCGCATTGCCTACTACCGGGGCGCGACGAACAAGCGCGGCCAGTACTTCGGGCCGTTCCCCAACGCCTGGGCCGTGCGCGAAACCATCCAGATCCTGCAAAAGGTGTTCCGCCTGCGCACCTGTGAAGACACCGTCTTCGCCAACCGCTCGCGGCCCTGTCTGCTGCATCAGATCGGGCGCTGTTCGGCGCCTTGCGTAGGCGCGATCGACGCCGAGGAATACCAGCGCGACGTGCAGCGCGCCGTGCGCTTTCTGAACGGCGAGGCCAAAGACGTCATGGGCGAAATCGAAACGCGCATGCAGCAGGCAGCGGGCGAGCTGCGCTTTGAAGAAGCCGCCGCCTTGCGCGACCAGATGGGATCGCTGGCGCGCGTGCTGCATCAGCAGACCATGGAAAACACCAGCGGCGAAGACACCGACATCATTGCGGTGGCCGTGGCGGGCGGCAAGGTCTGCGTGAACCTGGCGATGGTGCGCGGCGGCCGCCACCTGGGCGACAAGCCGTTCTTTCCGACGCACGCCGAAGGCGAGGCCGCGCCGCAGGTGCTGGAGGCCTTCATCGCCCAGCACTACACCGACAACGCCATGCCGCCCGTGCTGGTCTGTTCGCACGCCTTGCCCGACCCGGAACTGATCAACCTGCTGATCGAGCAGGCCGGTGGGCGCCCGTCGCGCATGCTGACGCGGCCCCAGGGCGCGCGGCGATCCTGGCTGGAACAGGCGGGCAAGAATGCCGAGATGGCCCTGGCGCGCGCACTGACCGAATCTGGCGCTCGCGCCGGTCGCACACTGGCGCTGGCCGAGGCGCTGGACCTGGACACCGACGAGGCCGCGCTGGATGCGCTGCGCATTGAATGTTTCGACATCAGCCATACGGCGGGCGAGGCCACCCAGGCGTCCTGCGTGGTGTTCGAACACCACGACATGCAGCCGTCGCTATACCGCCGTTACAACATTGCGGGCATCACCCCGGGTGACGATTACGCGGCGATGCGCCAGGTGCTGACGCGCCGGTTCGCCAAGGTGGCCGACGGCGAAGCCCCGATGCCCGGGCTGGTGCTGATCGACGGCGGCAAGGGCCAGGTCGAAGTGGCGCGCAAGGTGTTCGCGGAATTGGGGCTGGATATCCAGACGCTGGTAGGCGTGGCCAAGGGGGAAGGGCGCAAGGTCGGCCTGGAAACCCTGGTGTTTGCCGACGAGCGCCCGCCCGTGGCGCTGGGCGGTGAGTCCGCCGCGCTGATGCTGATCGCCCAGGTGCGCGACGAGGCGCACCGCTTTGCCATTACCGGCATGCGCGCGCGCCGCGCCAAGACGCGCAACGTGTCGCGGCTGGAAGAGATCGAGGGCGTGGGCGCCCGGCGGCGGCAGCGACTGCTGGCCCGGTTTGGCGGGTTTTCGGGGGTGGCGTCCGCCAGCATCGAGGACCTGGCGTCGGTGGACGGGATTTCGCAGGACCTGGCGGAACGCATCTACGAGGCGCTGCGTGGGTAGGGGCGCCCAACCCACGGCCATCCCACGGCCAACCCACCGCGCCGATACAGCCAGCGTCATCCGGCTGATGTAGCATACGGACACTATGCCAATTAACGTACCCATTATCCTGACATGGCTGCGCATCGCCATGATTCCGCTGGTGGTCGGGCTGTTCTACCTGCCCGAGAGCTGGATGTCGGTTCCCACCCGCGACTCTTTTGCGGCGTGGGCGTTCATCATCGCGGCACTGACCGATTGGTTTGACGGCTGGCTGGCCCGGCGCTGGAACCAGACCTCGGCGTTCGGCGCCTTCCTGGACCCCGTCGCGGACAAGCTGATGGTGTGCGCCGCGCTGATCGTGCTGCTGGACCTGAGCCGTGTCGACGCGTTTATCTCGCTGATCATCATCGGCCGCGAAATCACCATTTCGGCCCTGCGTGAATGGATGGCGAAAATTGGCGCCAGCGCCAGCGTTGCGGTGCACCGGCTGGGCAAATTCAAGACGGCTGCGCAGATGGTGGCAATTCCGTGCCTGCTGTACAACCAGCCGATCTACGGCATGAATACCAAGCTGCTGGGCGATGTACTGATCATCGTTGCGGCGGTGCTGACCGTCTGGTCGATGCTGTACTACCTGCAACGCGCCTGGCCCGCCATCCGCGAAAAGGCGCTGTAGGCGTTGGCAGGCGTTGTTTACGGCGGGTTGGCCATATCGGCCATATCGGCCGTATGTGCTGTATGCGCCCGGTCCACCGGGCAGTATCCTGAATTTCAAATCGGCGGCCCGGCTCGCGACAGGACGGCCGCCGACATAGAGAAAGAGCGATGGCCGGCACGATCCGGCCCGGCCCAGCCGCCGCATTCGCCATGAACACGACGTCCGGGTTCCCCGGCCGTTGCCGGAGACAACCCGCGCATGGCTTCGCCGCCTGCGCCACGCGCCGCTGCCGCGGCTTTTTGCAATGACCACCGCCACCCATATCCTTCCATCAGAAGCCGACGTTCGCCGGCGCGACTGGAAAACCATGTTGCTGATCGGCGTTGCGCACGCCGCCTCGCACTTCTTCCAACTGGTGTTGCCGCTGCTGAACGTGTCGCTGGCCACGGCCTTCGGCCTGGACTTCGCGCGCGTCGGCGCGCTGGTGGCCACGTTCTACGTCGTGTCGGGCGTGGGGCAGGCGTCGTCCGGCTTTGTCGTGGACCGCATCGGCGCACGGCCCGTGCTGTGGTTCGGCCTGGCGTGCTTTGTGCTGTCGGGCGTGTTGATCGGGTCGGCCAACGGCTACCCGATGTTGATGGCGGCGGCTATCGTCGGCGGTATCGGTAATTCCGTTTTCCACCCGGCCGATTACTCCATCATCAACCACCGCATCACGGCGTCGCGGCTGGGCCACGCGTTTTCGGCGCATGGGCTGACCGGCAACCTGGGCTGGGCCCTGACCCCGGTTTTCATGACCACGATCATCCTGCTGGCCGACTGGCGCGTGGCGGCCTACAGCGCCGCCGGGTTGGTGGCGGTGGTGCTGCTGTTGACCGTGCTGGGCGGCCACTTGCTGGGCGGCCCGTTGCCGCTAAGCGCCGACGTCATGGGCGACGACACCGGCAATACCAACACGGCGGCCTCCCCGGCCAAGGCCGCGGCCGCGCAGGCGCCCAAACCGCAAGAAGGCGTGCTGGCCACCTTGGCCACGTTGCTGTCCAAGCCGGCGCTGTGGGGCGCGTTCCTGTTCTTCGCCTGCACGTCGATTGCCTTGTCATCGGTGCAGAACTACACGATTCCGTTGCTGGATCAGCTGTATGGCTTGTCCAACGTGGTGGCCAGCTCGGCTCTGTCCGGCTACATGGTGGCCTCGGCCGTGGGCATGGCGGCGGGCGGCTTCCTGGTATCGGCCAACCCGCGCACCGAGCGCACCGTGATGGTTGCGCTGCTCTTGGCGGGCTTGACGCTGGTGGTGCTGGCGCTGGGCTGGGTGCCCGCCGCCCTGGCCGCGCCGGTGGTGGGCCTGGCCGGCTTCTGCTCGGGCGTGGCCGCGCCGTCCCGCGACATGTTGATCCGCCGTGTAACGCCCAAGGGCTCGACCGGTTCGGTCTATGGGCTGGTGTATTCGGGCATGGACGTCGGGTCGGCGCTGGGGCCGCTGGCCTTCGGCATTTTGCTGGATGCCGGTTTCCGCCAGGGCCCGTGGGTGGGCGCGGGCGTGGCGTTCACGGCGGCGGCGCTGCTGGCGCAATGGATCGCGGTGCAGGCGCGCCGCGCCGATCCCGTCATGGCGGGGGCGGCGGTCGCCCGGCCCTGAGCCGGCGCCACCGCTTTCAAGCCGAGGCCGTCATTACGCCGGCCTTTCTTGCAGCGCCGCGTGCAGCCCGGTATCGCCGCGCGGCTTGCCCGGCCCCAGCAGCAGCAAGCCGATCAGCCCGATGAAGACGCAAAACGCCACGTAGTACACCGGTACCATCAGGTCACCCGTACGTTGGATCAACGCGGTGTTGATAAAAGGCGCCAGGCCGCCGAACAGCATCACGGCCAGGTTGTACGACAGGGATACGCCCGTGGACCGCAGGTTCACCGGCAAGATCTCGGTCATCAGCGCGGGCGTCGGCCCCCACATCACGCCCATGCACGCCGCCGCCGCCAACTGCGCTTGCAGCAGGGTGGCGAACGACGGCTCTTGCAGCACGCGCGCCATCATGATCCAGGTGACGACGCCAAAGGCGAACGTGGCCGGCAGCATCAGGGCGCGGCGCGACAGGCGGTCGGACAGCGCGCCGGACAGCGGGCACAACACCAGCAGCAACACGGCGGCCAAGGCGCTGCTTAGCTGCGCGTCGCCCATCGTCAGGCCCAGCTCCGTGACGGCAAACAGGGGCAGGTATAGCAGCATGACGTAATTGGACGCCGTGCCCGTGACCACAATGCAGAACGACCCGGTCAGTTCGCGCGGATAGCGCGAGAACAGCGTGCGCAGCGTGGTCTGCGTGGGCTTGACGCGCTGATCCTGAAACTTGCGGAATTCGGGCGTTTCGTCCACCTGCGTGCGCAGGTAATAGCCGATGGGCCCGATCAGGATGCCGAACAGGAACGGCACGCGCCAACCCCAGCTTTCCAGGTCTGCGGTCGACAGGTTGGACGACAGCAGATAGACCACGCCCGCGCCGGCCGAGAACGCCAGCGCCTGCGAGCACATCTGAAAGCTGCCGTACAGGCCGCGCCGGTTGGGCGGCGCAAACTCCACCAGCATGGCGCTGGCGCTGGCATATTCGCCGCCCACCGAAAAGCCCTGGATCAGGCGCGCCACCAGCATCAGCACGCTGGCGGCCATGCCGATGGACGCGTAGGTGGGCAGCACGCCGATCATGGCGGTGCCGCCCGCCATCATCAGGATCATCAGCGACAGCGCACGCCGGCGTCCGTGGCGGTCGGCGTACATGCCCAGCACCAGCCCGCCGATGGGTCGCACCGCAAAGGCCACGCCAAAGGTCGCCAGCCCCAGCAGCAGCGACGTCGCGTTGTCGCCCGTGGGGAAGTACAGCCGTGATATCACGGCGGCAAACATGCCGTAGATGGCGAAATCGAACCATTCGAAGGCGTTGCCCAGCACCGACGCAATGACCACGCGGCGGCGCATGGCGGCGGAAACTTGATAAGCGGGGGAAGACGGAGGCGTCATCACGGACTCCTGCAAGCGCCGTACAGGCGTAAGGGAACACGGGCGCGCCGCAGCGGCGCGTCCGTGGATGGAAAAGCTAAGGGAAACAGCCAGGGAAAAGGGCGGATCAGCCCAGGCGGTCGCGCACGATCTCAACGAAGACGGCCGCGCCCGTGGGCAGGATGTCGTCGTCGAAGTCGTATTCCGGGTGATGGCAGAAGTGGCCGTCCTGGCCTACGAAGAAGTAGGCGCCCGGACATTCCTGGAGCAGATACGCGAAATCTTCTCCCGCCATCAACGGGGTGATGCGGTCATCGACCAGGTCGGCGCCGACGACGCGCGTGGCGGCCGCCGTGACGGTGGCCGCCGGCCCGGGCGCGTTGATGGTCGGGGGGCAGCCCATGCCGAATTCGACGTCGATGCGGGTGGCGTTGGCAACCCCAAGCCCCTCGCACATTTCACGCACCCGGCGCAGGGCTGTTTCGCGGGCGGCGAGGCTCATGGTGCGGATCGTGCCGCGCAGCTCGATCAGGTCGGGGATGACGTTGGGCGCAGTGCCGCCGTTCATCATGCCGACGCTGACCACGCCCGATTCCAGAGGGTCCAGCGCGCGGCTGACAACGGTTTGCAGCATGCCCACCAACTGGCAGGCGATGACGACCGGGTCATTGCCCTGTTGCGGCATGCCGCCGTGGCAGCCCACGCCATGCACGCGGATGACAAAACCGTCACAAGCTGCCAGCAATGCGCCTTCGCGCACGGCCACGCGGCCCTTGCCGACCATGGGGTTGTTGTGCAGGCCGTAGATTTCGTCGCACGGAAAGCGCTTGAAGAGTCCATCGGCCATCATCGCGACGCCGCCGGCCAGGGTTTCCTCGGCGGGCTGGAAGATGAAGTTGATGGTGCCGGCAAAGTCCCGGTTTTGCGACAGGTGCTGCGCCACGGCCAGCAGCGTGGCGGTGTGGCCGTCGTGGCCGCAGCCATGGAACGTGCCTTCATGGGTGGAACGGTAGGGCAGCGTGGTTTTTTCCTGCATGGGCAGCGCGTCCATGTCGGCGCGCAGGCCGATGCGGCGCTTGCCCGGCCGTTCGCCCTGCAACACGGCCACCACGCCTGTGCCGCCGATGCCGGCATGCACGTCCAGACCCCATTGCCGCAGCTTGGCCGCGACGAGCTCGGCGGTGCGGTGTTCCTGGAAACTCAACTCGGGGTGCGCATGCAGGTCTTGCCTCCATTGCGCGTACTCGGGTTGACGCTCGACAAACCAATCTCGCACTTGCATTGCCGCCTCCTTGGGGGAGTGAAATGTCTAAGGTTCGGATGTGGCGGCGAGCCGGTCGGCCCGCCCTGATGCCGTGCGAACCATAAACGAAAACGGTGGCGGGCAGTGCGTATGTAACTAAGCGTGAGAACGGGCAAGCCGCGGCGCGCGCCAGGCGGCGCGCCGCGTCGGCTTTATTGGCGAACGGTGCGCACGTCGGCCGGGGGCGCGGCTTCGAAGTTGCTGCGCCAGGGGTTGATGTCCAGCCCACCACGGCGCGTGTAGCGCGCGTACACGGTCAGCTGTTCGGGGGCGCAGGCCTGCATGATGTCGCTGAAGATGCGCTCGACGCAGTGTTCGTGAAATTCGGCGTGCTGGCGGAAAGACACCACATAGCGCAGCAGCGATTCCCGGTCGATGGGCGCGCCCCGGTAGCGGATCTGCACGCTGGCCCAATCCGGCTGGCCCGTCACGGGGCAGTTGGACTTCAACAGCCGCGATGCCAGCGTTTCCTGGACCACGTTGCCCGGCCGCGTGCGCAGCACTTGCGGCGCCGGCTCGTAGGTGTCGATCTCGATATCCAGCTTGTCGATATAGATGCCGTCCATCTCGCCCATCTGCAATTCGGAAAAGCGCTGGGGCAGGAAGAAGTCCAGGCCCACCGGCGCGCCGGCCGCGGCGCTCAGGTCGCGTTCCAGCCGCCCACGCAGCGCGGCGGAATTGACCAGCCGCGTCTGGTTGAACGAATTCAGATAGAGCTTGAATGACTTGGATTCGATGATGTTGGGGCTGTCGGCCGGCACCGAGAACGTGGCCATTGCCACGCGCGGCTTGCCCTTGGCGTCCAGCCAGGACAGCTCGTAGGCGTTCCAGAGATCAACGCCCGTAAAGGGCAGGTTGCCGGCGGTCAGGTTCAGCGCCGCGCGGTTGTGCGACCGCGCGATGGGGAACAGCAGCGAGGGATCGTATTGCGAGGCGTAGGCCACGCTCTGGCCCAGGGGGCCGTGCGACAGGGTCATGGCAAATCAGGAATAGCTGGGGAATAGCGGCATTGTAGGCGCTGCAAAAAAGGCCGTTTTTCCGCATTGTGAAATGTAAGTCTCGTGATGTGAAAGTTCCTGCTGCTACGCAACCAAAGCGCATTTCATAGATGACAAAAGCGTTTCGTGATGCGAAATGCCCCGTTCAACCTATTGATTTTATAGGCAAATATTTTTCGTCTTCTATAAGACACAAGCCCACCTTGCTTTGCAGCAGAGGCATAGACTTTGTCCAACGATTCACGCAATGCAAGACGCGAATCTTTGAAGTCTTCTTATCACTGACCAGGAGCATCACCATGAGCACTCGCGAAACCGAAATCCGCAATTTGCAGAAAGACTGGGCCGAGAACACCCGCTGGCAGGGCATCAAGCGCGACTACAGCGCCGAGGATGTCATCCGCCTGCGCGGCTCGATCAGCGTGCAGCACACGCTGGCCGAACGTGGCGCCACCCGTCTGTGGGAACTGCTGCATAGCGAACCCTTCGTGAATTCGCTGGGCGCCCTGACCGGCAACCAGGCCATGCAACAGGTCAAGGCCGGTTTGAAGGCCATCTACCTGTCGGGCTGGCAAGTGGCCGGCGACGCCAACCTGGCCGGCGAGATGTATCCCGACCAGTCGCTGTACCCCGCCAACTCGGTGCCGCAAGTGGTTCGCCGCATCAACAATTCGTTGGCGCGCTGCGACCAGATCCAATGGATGGAAGGCAAGAACCCGGGCGACGAAGGCTATATCGATTACTTCGCGCCCATCGTGGCCGATGCCGAAGCGGGCTTTGGCGGCGTGCTCAATGCCTTTGAACTGATGAAGGCAATGATCGACGCCGGCGCCTCGGGCGTGCACTTCGAAGACCAGTTGGCGTCCGTGAAAAAGTGCGGCCACATGGGCGGCAAGGTGCTGGTGCCCACCCGCGAAGCCGTGGCCAAGCTGGTGTCGGCGCGCCTGGCGGCCGACACGATGGGCACGCCGACCGTGCTGCTGGCCCGCACCGACGCCGACGCCGCCGACCTGGTGACCAGCGACGTGGACGAAAACGACCGCCCGTTCATCACCGGCGAGCGCACCGTGGAAGGCTTCTTCCGCACCAAGGCCGGCATCGATCAAGCCATTTCGCGTGGCCTGGCCTACGCGCCGTACGCCGACCTGATCTGGTGCGAAACGTCCACGCCCAACCTGGAATATGCCCGCAAGTTCGCGGACGCGATCCATCGCCAATTCCCGGGCAAGCTGCTGGCGTACAACTGCTCGCCCTCGTTCAACTGGAAGAAGAACCTGGACGACGGCACCATCGCCAAGTTCCAGCGCGAGCTGGGCGCCATGGGCTACAAGTTCCAGTTCATCACGCTGGCCGGCTTCCATGCACTGAACTACGGCATGTTCGAATTGGCCCACGGCTATGCCCGCCGCCAGATGAGCGCCTTCGTGGAATTGCAGCAGAAGGAATTCGCCGCCGCCGAAATGGGCTTCACCGCCGTGAAGCACCAGCGCGAAGTGGGCACCGGCTACTTCGACGCCGTGACGCAGACGATTGAAAACGGCCAGTCCTCGACCACGGCGCTGACGGGCTCCACGGAAGAAGCCCAGTTCGAACACGGCAAGGAACAGAAGGTGGCTTGAACGCTTGAATGCGTGATTGCTTGAACGCATGGTGCGTCACCCGGTGAGCGCTGACCGGGTGACGCACGGATAGATTGCTTTGCAGTTGTAGGTGCTGTTGTAGGGTGGATTCAGGGTGCCTTCGGGCACCCTTTTTTTTCCCTCGGGGCGCAGCCCCCCGGCGCCTTGTTGCTCTTAAGCGGCCGCCGCCTCTTGCGCCAGCGACGCCATGTCGATGACAAAGCGGTACTTCACGTCGTTTTTTACCAGCCGTTCATAGGCCTCGTTCACGGCCTGGATCGGCACGATCTCGACATCGCTGACGATGCCGTGTTCGGCGCAGAAGTCCATCATCTCTTGCGTTTCTTCCATGCCGCCGATGGCCGAGCCCGCGATCGACTTGCGGCCCATGATGAGGTTCGCGCCCGGAATCGGGTCCAGCGGCGTCAGCGCGCCCACCAGCGCCATCGTGCCGTTCAGCGTCAGCAGCGCCAGGTACGGGTTCACGTCATGGCTGACGGGCACGGTGTTCAACAGGAAATCGAACGTGCCCGCGTGCGCCGCCATCGCCTCTGCGTCGCGCGACACCAGCACCTCGTCGGCGCCCAGGCGCCTGGCGTCGCGGCCCTTGTCGGCGGAAGTGGTGATCATCACGACATGTGCGCCCATGGCATGGGCAAACTTCACGCCCATGTGGCCCAGCCCGCCCAAGCCGATCACGCCCACCTTCTGGCCGGGGCCGACCTTCCAGTGGCGCAGCGGCGAATACGTGGTGATGCCGGCGCACAGCAGCGGAGCAACGGCCTTCAGATCCAGCTTGTCAGACACCTTCACAACAAAGTGTTCCTTGACGACGATGCGGTCGGAATAGCCGCCAAACGTCAGCTGGTCGCTGCCGCGTTCTTTGTCGTTATAGGTCAGGGTGGCGCCTTCCTCGCAGTACTGCTCCAGGTTCAAGCGGCAGGCCTTGCAATGCAGGCAGGAATCCACCATGCAACCCACACCCGCGAAATCGCCTGCCTTGAACTTGGTGACGTTCTTGCCCACTTGCGCCACGCGGCCCACGATCTCGTGGCCCGGCACCATCGGGAACACCGAATTGCCCCAGTCGCCGCGCGCCTGATGCAAGTCGGAATGGCAGATGCCGCTGTAAAGAATGTCGATCAGCACGTCGTCATCGCCCGGCTCGCGGCGCGTGAAGCTGAACGGGACGAGCGGGGTGTCGGTACTGTGGGCGGCATAGCCACGGGCTTGGATCATGGTGAACTCGAATTAAATTTGTTAAGCAGACGTTCACAATATTCCTCGGCATTCCCGCTATCAAGCTAGAATTTCCGCATGCTTTATTCAAGGAATTTGCATAATCATGCAGGCAGATAACCTGTCGCACCTGGCGGCGTTCGCCGCCGTCGCCCGGCATTGCAGCTTTCGCCGCGCGGGCGAAGAACTGGGCCTGTCCACGTCCGCCGTCAGCTACGCGATCCGCAGCCTGGAAGAACGGTTGGGCGTGAACCTGTTCAACCGCACGACGCGCAGCGTGGCGCTGACCGACGCCGGCCAGCGCCTGGCCGAGCGCCTGCTTCCCGCCCTTGCCAACCTGGGCGACGCGTTGGAAGAGATGAACCACTTTCGGGGTTCGGCGTCCGGCACGCTGCGGATCAACACGTCTCGCGCCGCGTCCTACATGTTGCTGATGCCGATGGCCGGGCGCTTCCTGGGGGCGTACCCGGATATCCGCCTGGAAATCGCCGAGGACGACAGCTTTGTCGATATCGTCGGCTCGGGTTTCGATGCGGGCGTGCGCTTGCTGGAGGCCGTGCCGGAAGACATGGTGGCCGTGCCGATCGGCCCCAGCCTGCGCGCGGCGACCGTGGCGTCGCCCGCCTACCTGGCGGGCCGGCCATTGCCGCGCCATCCCGACGACCTGCTGGCCCACGAGTGCGTGCGCTACCGCTTTCCCAGCGGGCGCTACTACAAATGGGAATTTGAAAAGGACGGGGTGGCGATTGAAGTCGACGTGTCCGGCCGCATCGCGCTTAGCGACGTGCACGCGGAAGTGCGCGCGGCGGTGGACGGCATCGGCATCGGCTGCGTGCCGGAATACTACGTGCGCGACCTGCTGCAATCCGGCCGGCTGGTGCGCATGCTGGATGACTGGTGCCCCACAATTGCCGGCTTCATGCTGTATTACCCAAGGCAACGTCGCGTATCGTCGGCGTTGCGCGCGTTTATCGATATGGCCAAGCAGGCAGAGCCCAGCTAAGGCCGCGCACCTTCCAGCAGCGCCTGCACCAGCCGGTTCTCTTCGTCTGCTTGCCGGCACACAAAGGAAATCTGCCGGTACGGCGCGTGTTTGCCCAGCGGCAACACGCGCACGGGATGCACGTCCAGCAGGTTGCGCCCCGGCTCGGGCAGCACACAGACCCCCAGCCCTGCGGACACCAGCGCCGTCAGCGCCGCCAGGGACTGCATTTCGATGCGGCAGCGCGCGTGCGGCGCGTGCTGCGCCACATAGCGCGCGGCCAGTCGGCCACCGATAGTGGTCTTGTCAAAGCGAATCCATTCGTAGCGCTGGAACAATTCGGCCACGCGCGTTTCCGTGGAATCGGGCGGGGCGATCAGGACCAGCGTTTCCCGAAACAGCGGCGTCCACACCAGGCGGCTGGACCCGCCCGTCTGCGGCTGCGTGATGATCGCGGCGTCGATTTCCCCTTTTTTCAGTTTCTCGGTCAATTCGGTGGCGCGGCCGCGCACCAGCCGCACGTCCAGCTGGGGATAGCGTTCCCGCAGTTTGCGCAGCAGCGGGGGCAGCAGCGTGACCTGCAACGGTTCGATGGTGCCCAGCCGCACGCGCCCTTCAACGGCGGGCGTGCTGCGCCGGCGCAGTTCGTCCAGCCGGGCCAGCGCGTCCTGCAGCACCGCGTCCACTTCGGCGGCAAAGGCGTTCGGCCTGACCTGTAGCGCCGACCGGTCGAACAGCGGCTGGCCGAAGTATTGCTCCATCTGCTTCATCTGCAAGCTGACGGCGCTGGGCGACAGGTTCATGTCCGCGGCGCCCGCCGCGAAGCTGCCGCCGCGCAGCACCGCATTGAGCGTACGGAAAGATTCGATCTTCATCAGGAATCCTCACGTAGTGTTTTAAGAATCCTCGCTTTATATCATCAGTGGCCGGTCCTAGTATGCGAGACGACCACAACGAAAAGCGGCTGCGGGACGGGCGTGCCACGCCTGCCGGAACAGACCGACACCGAGGAGACCTACGATGAACCTGACTTTGCACACGCTGCGCGCGGCCATACCCGCGTTGGCCCTGAGCCTGACGCTGGCGGTTGCCGCGGGCGCGCCCGCGACCGCCATGGCGCAGTCCGCCTCCATACCGCCCACCATCACCATGGTGGTGCCGTTTCCGCCTGGCGGCAGCAATGACGTGTTCGCACGCGTGCTGGCCGAAAAGCTGGGGGCGCGCCTGTCGAACACCGTCATTGTTGAAAACCGGCCCGGCGCGGGCGGGGCGATTGGCGCGGAATACGTCGCGCGCGCACCCAAGGACGGCACGGTGCTGATGCTGTCTTCGTCCACGCTGACCACCAACGCGGCGGTACAGACCAATTTGAAGTACGACGTGGTGCGCAGCTTCGCGCCCGTGGCGATGCTGGCGCGCAGCCCGATGGCCTTGGTGGTGGGCAAGGACTCGCCGTACCAATCCATGGCCGACCTGTTGGCTGTCGGCCGCAAAGAACCGGGCAAGCTGACCTACGGCAGCGCCGGGCTGGGCTCGGTCAACCAGATGGCCAGCGAAATCCTGGCGGGTGGCGAGAAGACGGCGTTCACGCACGTGCCCTACAAGGGCATGTCGCACGCGCTGAACGATTTGGCCGGTGGCCGCGTCGATTTCGTGATCGGCAGCTTCGCGTCGACGGCATCGCTGCTCAAGGGCGGCAAGCTGCGCGTGCTGGCCGTCACGTCACCCAAGCGGTCGCAGTTCTATCCCAACCTGCCCACCATCGGTGAAGGCCAGCCCGGCTACTCGGTGGAACTGTGGTGGGGCGTGCTGGCCCCGGCCGGCACCCCCGCGCCGCTGGTGGACAAGCTGAACGCCGAGATCCGCGCCATCGTCAACGACGACAAGATGCGCGCCATGTTCGCCGAGGAAAGCGCGGTGCCGGCCGAACTGACCGTGCCGCAGTTTGCCGATCTGGTGCAGGCCGACGCCGCCAAGTGGAAGCAGGTGGCGCGCGACCGGAACATATCCATTCAATAAGCACGACCCCGATTCAACCTCCGTCACAAGAGCGCAAGCATGAGAAGCAAACTGTTCGTTCCAGGTTCCCGTCCCGAGTTATTCGCCAAGGCATTGAGCGGCCCCGCGGACGCGTTGTCGTTCGACCTGGAGGACGCCGTGGCCCCGTCGCGCAAGGCCGAAGCGCGCGAGCACCTGGCCCGCATGCTGGCCGACCCGCAGACCGCGGCGTCGGGCAAGACGCTGATCGTGCGGGTCAACGCGCTGGACAGCGGGCATTTTCATGCCGACGTGCAGGCGGTGGTGCGGCCGGGCCTGCATCTGGTGAATCTGCCCAAGGCGGAAAGCGAGGCCGACGTGGTGGCGGCGGCCAGCGCCATCGAACAGGCGCGTGCCGCCAATGGCGTGAAGGAGCCGGTCGGGTTGCTGTTGAACATTGAATCGCCCCGCGCGCTGCGCCGGGCGGCCACCTTGGCGGCCGCGCATCCGTCGGTGGCCGGCTTGCAGCTGGGCCTGGGGGATCTTTTCGAACCCGCCGGCATCAGCCGCCGCCAGAACGTGGCCGTGCAGCAGGCGATGTTTGCGCTGCGCATGGCGGCGGCCGAGGCGGGGGTGTTTGCCTATGACTCGGCCTTTGCCAATATCGAAGACGAAGCGGGCTTTCGCGCCGAGGCCGAGCTGGCGCGCAGCCTGGGCTACCTGGGCAAAAGCTGCATTCACCCGCGCCAGGTGCCGCTGGTCAACGCCGCGTTTCGCCCGACGGATGAAGAAATCGCCCACGCTACCCGCGTGGTGCAGGCCGCGCGCGAGGCATCGGACAAAGGCGTCGGCGCGTTTGTGGTGGACGGCCGCATGATCGACGGCCCGTTCCTGCGCCGCGCCGAAGCGATACTGCGTTCGGCCCAGGCCTTGGGGCTGGACGGCACGGAGCAACAGCAATGATGGCAACTGAACACGTTTGTACCGGTGGCCCGCTGGCGGGCGTACGCGTGCTGGACTTAAGCGCCTACATCGCCGGGCCGTATGGCTGCACGCTGCTGGCGGACCAGGGCGCGGACGTCATCAAGGTGGAACCGCCCACGGGCGACAACCTGCGCAAGTATCCATCCACGCTGGACACCGAAAGCCGCGCCTTCCTGGGCGTGAACCGGGGCAAGCGCGGGCTGGTGCTGGACCTGAAACAGCCCGACGCGTTGGCGGTGCTGCACGACCTGGCGCGCCAGGCCGACGTGCTGGTGCACAACTTCCGACCCAGCGTGCCCGCGCGCCTGGGCATCGCCTACGAGCAGCTGGCCGAGGTGAACCCCCGGCTGATCTACTGCGCCGTCACCGGCTATGGGGAAACCGGTCCGCTCAAGGACAAGGCCGGCTACGACCAGGTGCTGCAAACCATGACGGGCATGTGCGCGTTGCAGGGCAAGGCGGAAGGCCCGCCCGAGATCCTGTACGGCTCAGTGGTGGATTACTACGCGTCGTCCATGGTGGCGGCCGGGGTGGCGTCGGCGCTGTATGAACGCGAACGCAGCGGTCGCGGGCAGTTCGTGGGCGTGTCCTTGCTGCGCAGCGCGCTGGCGTTGCAATCGGCCCGGCTGGTCTGGGCCGAGGGCGAACCGCGCGAGATCGGGCGCGACATGCGTTCGGGCGGCATCACGGGCCTGCACCCCACGGGCGGCGGCTATCTGTATATCTCGGCCAACACGCCGCACTTCTGGCAGGCCTTGTGCGAGAAGACCGGGCTGGCGGACCTGGCTGCGAATCCGCGTTACGACTCGGTGCGCAAGCGTGCCGAGCATCGCGACGAAATCGTGCCGCGCCTGCATGAAGCGCTGCGCGCGCGCACCGCGCTGGAATGGGAGGCCTGGTTTGGCGAAGAGGTGCCTTGCGCCGCCGCGCGCGGCGTTGAAGACATGTTCGACTTTCCCCAGGTGCAGGCCGAGAAGATGATCTCCACATTCGCGCATCCGGTCGTTGGCAGCTACCGGGGCTTCGCGCAGGCGATCAAGTTCGGCCGCAGCCAGGCGGACACGCCGCGCGCCGCGCCCGCGTTTGGCGAACACAGCGAAGAGGTGCTGGCCGAAGCGGGAATCTGCGCCGAGCGGGTGGCCGACCTGAAAAAGCGCGGCGCGTTGCGATAGCTCGCTTGGACGCCGGAAATGCCGCCTTGATCCAGATCAAGGTGCCGGCCTTCGCCGCTGGGTACCATCGGCGCATGCGAGCAAAATCGATTTTCGCCGTCCCGGCGTCCCTGTCCGACGCCGACCGCCAGCAACGCCGCCACGCCTTGGTGCGCCTGTCGCTGGCGTGGCTCGCCATGATGCAGGTCATGATGTTTGCGTGGCCCGGTTACCTACGCCATGACAGCATGCCCGCCGACGCGCTGGAAACGCTGGACTGGGCCATCGTGCTGATGAACTGGGCCAGCTTCGCCCTGACCATTCCCGTGGTGCTGTATTCGGCCTGGCCCATCTGGCGCCATGCCGGTGACAACCTGCGCCACGGCCGCGCGGGCATGGACGTGCCCGTTGCGTTGGGCATCGTGGCGGCGTTTGTTCCCAGCGTTCACGCCACCTGGACCGGGCGCGGCGACGTCTATTTCGATTCCGTCACGATGTTCGTGGCGTTCTTGCTGACCGCGCGCTACCTGGAACTGTGCGCCCGCCAATCCTTCGGCGACGCGGCGGGCGGCCTGCGGCATCAGCGCGTGGAAACCCAACGGCTGGAATTGGGCGCGCGCGCCGATCGGCTGGCCTCGCGCTTCGTGTTGGCGCAGGTGGTGCTGGCGCTGGCCGCCGCTATCGGCTGGGCGGCCATCGACCCCGCCCACAGCCTGCCCGTGATGGTGGCGCTGCTGGTCATGAGCTGCCCCTGTGCGATGTCGATGGCGGTGCCCACTGCCATGGCGTCCGCGCATTCGGCATTGGCCGCGCACCCGACCATGTCGGACGCCGCGCTGGGCGCGCTGCTGCGCCGCGCGCGCGAGAAAGCCCGCCAGAACCTGTACGGCTCGTTGATCTGGCATTTGCTGATGACGCCGCTGGCGTTGTTGGGCTGGGTGCAACCCTGGCTGGCCGCCATCACGATGCTGCTGTCCTCGCTGGCCGTGGCCTATAACTCGTGGCGCCTGTGCCGCCGCGACTGGTCGGTTGGCAGCGCACCCGTCGGCGCGCTGGAAGCCGCGCCATGACCATCCTCTATCTCTTGCTGCCCTTGTCGCTGCTGTTCGTGCTGGCCATCGGCGTATCGCTGTGGTGGGCCGTGTTCAACGGCCAGTACGACGATACCGACAACGCGGGCACGGCGATCCTGCGCGACGACGACAGCGGTCGCGGCTCGCGCGGCTAAGCGCAAACCCCGCCCACCCATTTCCGACACCCCGGTTCCCCGGCGCCTGGGCGCCCGCGCGCGCGTGAGTCCGTTGCGGCATTGCCGCGTTCCCTGCCTGGCCGTTGTGCGCTTGATCCATATCAACGTCGACTTGTGTGCCTAGTCCCATCATTCAAGCCTGGAGCTATTTGTTACTTTAGGGGAAGGGTGATGAACGATTGCCCCGCAATCGCAAGCAAGGCCGATACCTTCAACTACAAGATCGTGAGGCAGTTCGCGCTCATGACGGTGGTGTGGGGAATAGTCGGCATGGCTGTGGGCGTATTTATCGCCGCGCAGCTGATTTGGCCGCAGTTGAATTTCGACACCGCATGGCTCAGCTACGGCCGCCTGCGCCCGCTGCACACCAACGCGGTGATCTTCGCCTTTGGCGGCAGCGCTCTGTTCACGACGTCGTACTACGTTGTCCAGCGCACCTGTCAGGCGCGCTTGTTCTGCGACAAGCTGGCCGCCTTCACGTTCTGGGGCTGGCAGATCGTCATCGTCGCCGCCGCGATCACCTTGCCCATGGGCTTTACCAGCAGCAAGGAATACGCCGAACTGGAATGGCCCATCGACATCCTGATCACCTTGGTCTGGGTCGCCTACGCCATCGTGTTCTTCGGCACCATCATCAAGCGCCGGTCCAAGCACATCTACGTGGCCAACTGGTTCTTCGGCTCGTACATCCTGACCATCGCCATCCTGCACATCTTCAACAACATCGAAATGCCGGTGTCGATGTGGAAGTCGTACTCGGCGTACGCCGGCGTGCAGGACGCCATGGTGCAGTGGTGGTACGGCCATAACGCGGTGGGCTTTTTCCTGACCACCAGCTTCCTGGGCATGATGTATTACTTCGTGCCCAAGCAGGCCGGCCGCCCCATCTATTCCTACCGCCTGTCCATCGTCCACTTCTGGGCGCTGGCCTTCACGTACATGTGGGCGGGTCCGCACCACTTGCTGTACACGTCGCTGCCTGACTGGACGCAATCGCTGGGCATGACGTTTTCGCTGATCCTGCTGGCGCCGTCCTGGGGCGGGATGATCAACGGCATCATGACGCTGCAAGGCGCCTGGTACAAGCTGCGCACCGACCCGATCCTGAAGTTCATGGTCACCGCGCTGTCGTTCTACGGCATGTCCACGTTCGAAGGGTCGATGATGTCGATCCGCACCGTCAACGCGCTGTCGCACTACACGGACTGGACCATCGGCCACGTGCACTCCGGCGCGCTGGGCTGGGTCGCGATGATTTCCTTCGGCTCGCTCTACTACCTGATCCCGCGCCTGTATGGCCGCGAAAAGATGTACAGCGTGAAGGCCATTGAACTGCACTTCTGGATCGCCACCATCGGCGTGGTGCTGTACATCGCCGCGATGTGGATTGCCGGGGTGCAGCAGGGCCTGATGTGGCGCGACACGGCCTCCGACGGCACGCTGGTCTACAGCTTTGTCGAAGAACTGAAGACCCGGGTTCCGTACTACCTGATCCGCTTGCTGGGTGGCACCTTGTTCCTGTCGGGCGTGTTCGTGATGGCCTGGAACGTGTGGAAGACGGTGCGCGGCGCGCAGCCGGTCAACCCCGCCATTCCGCTTGACGATCCCCATGCCGCTCGCCCGTCGGTCGCCGCACCCGCCGCGCCCGCCGTGCCCGCCACTGTTTGACGAGGACATCATGGCCAACAAAAAAACTGGCTTCTTTTCTCACCAGACGCTTGAGAAGAACATCGGCTGGATGATCATCGCCAGCATCCTGGTGGTGTCCTTCGCGGGCCTGGTGCAGATCATTCCGCTGTTCTTTCAGCACAGCACGACGCAGCCGGTGGCGGGCGTCGAGCCCTACAGCCCGCTGCGGCTGATGGGCCGCGACGTGTACATCCGTGAAGGCTGCGTGGGCTGCCACTCGCAACAGGTGCGCGTGCTGGCCGCCGAGGTGCAGCGCTACGGTTCGTATTCGACGGCCGCCGAATCGGTCTTCGATCATCCGTTCCTGTGGGGTTCCAAGCGCACCGGGCCCGACCTGGCGCGCGTGGGCG
Organism: Achromobacter sp. B7; assembly: GCF_003600685.1. Lineage (NCBI taxonomy): Bacteria > Pseudomonadati > Pseudomonadota > Betaproteobacteria > Burkholderiales > Alcaligenaceae > Achromobacter > Achromobacter sp. B7. The sequence continues at coordinate 3,895,106 of NZ_CP032084.1, read as the reverse complement.
AACGCTATTCCGACGACTGGCACCGCATCCACTTGCGCGACCCGCGCAAGGTGGTGCCCGAATCGAACATGCCCGCGTATCCGTGGTTGCAAAAGACGGTGATCACCGGTCAGAACGTATCCGAACGCATGCTTGCCCTGCGCAAGCTGGGCGTGCCTTACACGGACGAGCAGATCGCCGGCGCGCCCAAGGCCATCGAGGGCAAGACGGAAGAAGACGCGCTGGTCGATTACCTGCAAAGCCTGGGCGTGGGCGTGCGCCGCGCCAAGCAGGCCGAAGAGGCCCGGGCGGCCGAAGCGGCGAAGAAGGCCGCCGCGCAATCGGCTGCACAACCCGTTGCACAACCCGTTGCACAACCCGCTGCACAAGCCGCCGTGCCGGCGGCTTCGGGAGGCTGATCATGCTGGGCATCCTGAGCGCATTCATTACCGCCATTTCCATGGCGACCTTTTTCGGCATCGTCTGGTGGGCCTGCTCGCGCGGGCGCCAGAGCGCCAATCGCGAATCGGCCATGTTGCCGTTCGCACTGCCCGATGAATTCGGACAGGCACAACAAGATGGAGCGAATCGGTCATGAGCGATTTCGTCAATGGCTTCTGGGGCATTTTCATTTCGGTCGTTGCCGTGGGCGGCGTGGTCTGGTGCGTGTGGCTGCTGTATACGCAGCGCCGCTGGCTGGGCGCCAAGCCGGCCGCCGGGCAGGTGGAAGACACCGGCCACGTCTGGGACGGCGACCTGACCGAACTGAACAATCCTGTTCCCACGTGGTGGACGTGGATGTACCTGCTGGCGTGCCTGTTCGCGCTGGGCTATCTGTTCTTCATGCCCGGCCTGGGTTCGTACAAGGGCCAGCTGGGCTACAGCAGCACCGAGGAAGTGGCGCGGCAGCAGGCCAAGATGGCCGAGGCCGTGCGCCCCATCTACGCGCGTTTTGAAACGATGACCGTGCCGCAGATCGCGCAGGACACGGGCGCCCGTGAAATCGGCCAGCGCCTGTTCCTGAACAACTGCGCGCAGTGCCATGGCTCGGACGCCAAGGGCGGCCCCAGCTTTCCCAACCTGACCGATGGTGACTGGCTGCACGGCGGTTCGCCCGAAACCATCATGAAGACCATCAAGGAAGGGCGCCATGGCGTGATGCCGCCGTGGAAGGCCGCCATCGATGCCAAGACGGCCGGCGACATCGCGCAGTATGTGCGGTCCTTGTCGGGGCTAACGGCGGACCCGGTGCGCGTGTTTCGTGGCAAGCGCGAGTTCGGCAACTTCTGCGTCGCCTGTCACGGTGTGGACGGCAAGGGCAACCAGCTGGTGGGCGCGCCCAACCTGACGGACGACGTGTGGCTGTATGGCTCGTCGGAAGCCTCCATCGTCAAGACCATCCTGGACGGTCGCGACAACCGCATGCCGGCGCACGAACACATCCTGAATCCCGAGCAGATCAAGGTGTTGACGGCGTGGGTATGGGGCTTGTCGAACAAGCCGGAAGCGGGCGGGCAGGCGGCGGTCGGCACCGCGGCGGTCGATACCGCGGCGGTCGGTACCGCGGCGGTCGGCACCGCGGCGGTCGGTACCGCCGCGGTCGGCGGCACCACGGCGGTCAAGTAACGCGGCCGGCGGCGCATAGGTGAAGGGACGCCCCGGCGGCCCTTCACATCAATGGACTTACAGTACGGAGCAGCATATGGATGAAGGGTCAACCGCAAGCGTCGGCACGCAGCCTGGCGGCGACCCGCCGCCCTGGCGCCCGCACACACGTCCGCCTCGTCCCGGGGCCGAAACCCTGGAGCAGACGCTGGCCGGCGTGCGCAGCAAGATCTATCCGCGATCCGTCAGCGGCAACTTTGCCCGCTGGCGCATCGCGTTTGTCTTCATCACGCAGCTGATCTTCTACGGCTTGCCCTGGCTGCAATGGAACGGCCGCCAAGCCGTGCTGTTCGACCTGGGCGCGCGCAAGTTCTATCTGTTCGGCCTGGTGCTGTGGCCGCAAGACGTGGTGTACCTGGCCGTGCTGCTGGTCATCTCGGCGCTGGCGCTGTTCCTGTTCACCGCCGTCGCCGGCCGACTGTTCTGCGGCTACGCCTGTCCGCAAACCGTCTACACCGAAATCTTCATGTGGATCGAGCGCAAGGTCGAAGGCGACCGCATCGCCCGCATCCGTCTGGACGAAGCACCCTGGAGCCTGCACAAGGCGCGCGTAAAGATCACCAAGCATGTGCTGTGGATTGCGCTGGCCTGGTGGACGGGGTCGACCTTCATCGGCTATTTCGCGCCGATCCGCGAACTGGGCCACGAATTGTTCACGCTGCAACTCGGCCCGTGGCAATGGTTCTGGATGTTGTTCTATGGCTTTGCCACCTGGGGCAACGCCGGCTTCATGCGCGAATCCGTGTGCAAGTACATGTGCCCCTATGCCCGCTTCCAAAGCGTCATGGTGGACCCGGACACCTTTGTGGTTACGTATGACAAGCGCCGGGGCGACCCGCGCGGCGGGCGCTCGCGCAAAGTGGATCACAAGGCGGCCGGCCTGGGCGACTGTGTCGATTGCAGCCTGTGCGTGCAAGTGTGCCCCACCGGCATCGACATCCGCGACGGCCTGCAATACATGTGCATCGGCTGCGGCGCCTGTATCGACGCCTGCGAGCAGGTCATGGACAAGATGCAGTACGAACCCGGCCTGATTCGCTACACCTCCGACCGCGCCATGCAGGATGGCCTGAGCGCCAAAAGCGCGCGCTCGCATCTGCTGCGCCCGCGCGTGCTGATCTACGGCACGCTGATCCTGATACTGGCCGTGGCCTTTGTGGCGTCGCTGGCCATGCGCAACCCCTTGCGGGTCGACGTCATCCGTGACCGGGGCGCCTTGGGCCGCGAAGTGGCCGGCGGGCAGATCGAAAACGTCTACCGCCTGCAAATCATCAACACGTCGGACACCGCCATGCGGTTGCGCCTGTCGGCGGACGGCATGCCGGGCCTGCAAGTGATGGCCGGGCGCCAAGGGTCCGACATGGTTGACGTGGAGCCGGCCGCCAACAAGCTGGTGCCCATGGTGATCCGCGCGCCTGCCGGCGTGGAGCCGGGCGCCCATCCCATCACGCTGCGCGCGCGCGGCCACGACGGCGAAAACCGGTCCATCCAGACCGACGAAGCCGCCAGTTTCTACGTACCCGATTAAGCCCGCTTCGCCCGCTTCAAGGACTTTCCATGACAACCGCCTCATCCCTGCCCACGCCCAAGCCCTGGTACCGCGAGCCCTGGCCGTGGATCCTGATGGCCGGCCCCTTCGCGGCCATGATCGGATGCTTCATCACGATCTACTTCGCCTACAGCAACTTCACCCACGAGCCGATCCAGGACGGCGTGGTCAAGCGCGGCCTGGTGATCGAACAGGTCGCACCCCGGGCAAGCGAGGGCGCACGCGCCGCGCAAGCCAACCCTTAACCAGGGAGAGCACAGATGGGCCTGCGTTCATTGATGTGGATTTTGTGGCCGTCGTTCTTGGCGGCGGCGATGGGCAGCGCGTTGATCTTCGCGCTGATCGACCCGCTGGATGTGGCCATCTTCGGGCACGTGCCCACCGGGCGCGTGGGCTTTTACACGGTGTCGTTCTTCGTGCTGTGGGTGATGGCGGGGCTGTCCAGCCTGCTGACCGCCTACCTGATGCCCAAGGCGGTTGAAGACGAAGACCTTTGATAGAACGCTGCCCCGCGCCGTGCGCGGGGCAGTGCGACAGGCGCAACCGGACGCTAGACCTTCTTCACGAATTCCGACTTCAGGCTCATCTGGCCAAAGCCGTCGATCTTGCACTCGATGTCGTGGTCGCTGTCGACCAGGCGGATGCCCTTGACCTTCGTGCCCATCTTGACCACGCCGCCCGAGCCCTTGAGCTTCAAGTCCTTGATGACGGTGATGGTGTCGCCGTCCTGCAGCACGTTGCCGGCCGAATCGCGGTAGACGCGGGCGTCCTCGGTGGCTGCGGTGTCATCGCCGGCCGCGATGGACCATTCATGCGCGCACTCCGGGCAGACGTAGTTGCCGCCGTCTTCGTAGGTGTATTCGGATTGGCATTTCGGACAGGCGGGCAGGGCACTCACGGGGAAAACCTCGGATAAAACGCGCGCGGGGCGCAATCGGCGATTGTACTTCCCCTGATACGCAAAATTCGCCTAACGCGCGCGCATCATCGTTGAATATCGTGCAGCAGGTCCACAAAATGCTGGCCCGCCGCGCTTAATGGGCGGTCGCGCGGGACGATGCTGCCGAACTCGGTCAGCGACTGGCGTATCTGGTAGGGCAGGATGGCCAGCAGCCCGTGCGCCGCATACCGGCTGGCCACCGATTCGGGAATCACCCCCAGCATGTGCGACTTCATCGCCAGGTTGGTGGTGGTCAAAATGGACGCGGACTCGATCAGCCCCGGCGGCGTGGCCACGTTGTGCGACCGGAATTCCTGTTCGATCACATCGCGCATCGGGCTGCCGTGCGGCTGCAAGATCCAGGGATACGCCAACATGGCGTCGAACGCCAGGCGCTTTTGCCCGGCCAGCGGATGGTCCACCGCCGCGATCACCGACAGCGCCTCGTCGCCGATGGGCCGGAACACGTAGTTGCGGTCCGACAGGGTCAGCATGCGGCCGATCACCACATCCAGCTTGCCTTCGTTCAGCTGCGCGATCAGCAGGTCGCTGGTGCCCGTGGCAATTTCCACGGCCAGCAGCGGATAGGTCTGCTTCAGGCGCAGCAAGGCGTCGGTCAGGTGGCCGGGCGAGGCCGCCATGATGCTGCCGATGAAGAGTTTGCCCGCGCTGCCCAGCCGCAATTCATCCAGCTCGCGCGCCAGCGACGACATGGTGCCGCGCATGCCGCGAAAGTAGCCCATCACGCATACGCCGGCGGGCGTCAGCGCCAGCCCGCGACCCACCCGTTCAAACAGGGGCTGCCCCAACGCCAATTCCAGTTCGTGCAGCATTTTGCTGGCGGCCGACTGCGTCATGTTCAGCTGCGCCGCCGCCGCGCGCAGCGTGCCGCGTTCGTCGATAGCCAGCAGCAGCACGATCTGGCGCATGCGCAGCCGCGACAGCAGGGCGGGCACATTCAAGTTGCGTTCCATGATTGATCGCCTGTGGTGAACGGTTGGTGCAAAAGTTTCATTTTACGGAAACAGGCGTTGTTTCTAAGATGACTGCACAACAACTAGCCCATGCGGCGAAGAAACATCAAGGAGACAACCATGAAGATCCGCATATTGGCGGCGACGGCCGCATTGGCCGCGGGCACCCTGTGCCTGTCGGCATCCGCGTTCGCCCAGACGCCGCGCGCCGACTGGCCGACCAAGCCGCTACGCCTGCTGGTGGGGTCCGCACCCGGCGGTGGCACGGACGCCATGGCGCGCGCCGTGGCCGACCGGCTGGGGCCGATGCTGGGCCAGACCGTGGTCGTGGAAAACAAGCCGGGCGCATCCAACACGCTGGCCGCCGATCTGGCCTCCAAGTCCGCCGACAACCACACGATGGTGATGGGCGTGTCCACCGCCCACGCCATCGCCCCGCATCTGCTGAAGCTGGCCTACGACAACGACCGCGACCTGACGCCCGTGGTGTTCGTGGGCGCGGTGCCGAACATCCTGGTGGTCAACAACCAGGTGCCGGCCGACTCGGTGCAGGCGCTGATTGCGCTGCTGAAGCGTCGTCCGGGTGAATTGAACTTTGCCAGCAGTGGTTCGGGCAGCACGCAACACATCGCGGCCGAACTCTTCAAGGATGCCACCGGCGTGCAGATGACGCACATTCCGTATCGCGGCAGCGGCCCGGCCATGGTGGACCTGATGGGCGGGCAGGTGCAGATCGCTTTCGAAACCGCGTCGTCGGTCATCCCGCACATCAAGAGCGGCAAGGTGCGCGCGCTGGCGGTGCTGAGCGCGCGGCGCAACCCGCAGCTACCCGACGTGCCGACGATGGCCGAGGCCGGCGTGCCCGGCGTCGAAATGAGCGCCTGGTACGGCATCTACATGCCCACCGCCACGCCGGCAGCCATCCAGACACGCATTCACGACGACGTGAACCGCATTCTGGCCATGCCCGAGACGCAGGCGCGGCTGTTGGCCATTGGCGCGGACATCACCCCGATGAGCCAGGCGCAGTTCGCGCAGTTCCATAACGCCGAAAACCAGCGCTACGCCGGCATCATCAAAAAGAACCACATTTCCGTGGAGTGAGGCTTGTATGCACGCGCAGCAAAAGATAGCTATGCAGCAAAAACCGGATATGCCGCAAAAACCCGTGGTGGCCTTGACGCTGGGCGACCCGGCCGGCATCGGCGCCGAACTGATCGCGCGCTTGCTGGCGCAAGCCGAGGCCTGCGAACGCGCCAATATCGTGCTGGTGGGCGATGCCTGGCTGTGGCGCGAAGGCCAGCGCGTGGCCGGCGTGGACGTGCCCACCGAAGCGGTGACCAGCATGGCGGCAGTGCGGGCCCGCGCCGACACAAGCCGGCCCGCGTGGCTGGCCATGGACACCGTGCGCCCCGACCAGGTGACCGTGGGGCAGGCCGGTGCGGCGGGCGGCGCGTCGGTATTGCGCGTACTGAACGCCTGCATGGACGCGGCGCGCGACGGGCATATCGACGCCATCTGCTTTGCGCCCTTGAACAAGTTCGCCATGAAGCAGGGCGGCTTGAAGCACGACGATGAACTGCACCACTTTGCGCAGTACCTGGGCGTGACGGGCACCTTCTGTGAATTCAATACGTTGGGCGACTTGTGGACGTCGCGCGTGTCGTCGCACATTCCCTTGAAGGACGCCGCCGCCGCGTTAAGCGTGGACCGCATCAAGGCCGCAACGCGCCTGATCTACCGGTCGTTGCAGGCCAACGGCATCGCCCAGCCGCGTGTGGCGGTCGCGGCGTTCAACCCCCACGGCGGCGACGGCGGCACGTGCGGGCGCGAAGAAGTCGACATCATCGAACCCGCCGTGCGGCAGCTGAACCAGGAAGGCTTGCCCATCGCCGGACCGTTTCCCGCCGACACGATTTTCCTGAAGGCGCAGGCGGGCCAGTTCCAGGCAATTGTCACGATGTACCACGACCAGGGGCAGATCGCGATCAAGCTGCTGGGCTTTTCGCGCGGGGTCACCGTGCAGGGCGGCCTGCCCATCCCCATCACCACGCCGGCGCACGGCACGGCGTATGACATCGCCGGCCAGGGCCGCGCCAACGTGGACGCTACCTGGCAGGCGTTTCTGATTGCGTGCCGTATGGGTGCGTCCACGGGTGCGTCGCACCGAGCTTCCCTTGTTTGAACAGGATCACACCATGAAAATCAAATCCGTCCGCGCCCGCGTTTTCGAATGGACCGGCAAGACCGTGCCGCCGCAAGGCAACTTCTGCTCCAACGCGATGGACCTGGTGCCCTCGCGCGAGGAAACCATGAGCACCTTCCGCTTTCATGGCTGGACGGTGGTGGAAGTGGAAACGGACGACGGCATCGTCGGGCTGGGCAACGTGGCGCTGGCGCCGCGCGTGGCCAAAGCCATCATCGACCAGTACCTGGCGCCGCTGGTGGTGGGGCAGGACCCCTGGGACTATGAATTCCTGTGGCAGCGCATGTACCGCGCCACGCATGCGTGGGGCCGCAAGGGCGTAACCATGGCGGCGATTTCGGGCGTGGACCTGGCCATCTGGGACATCCTGGGCAAGTCGGTGGGCAAGCCCGTGTTCAAGCTGCTGGGCGGGCGTACCAAGGAGAAGATTCCCGTCTATTACTCCAAGCTGTACCGCACCGACCTGAAAGCCATGCAAGACGAAGCGCAGACCTATCTGGACCAGGGCTTTACCGCGTTCAAGATGCGCTTTGGCTACGGCCCGGCGCACTTGCAAAAGGGCGTGGTTGAAAACCTGAAGTCGGTCCAAGCCATTCGTGAAGTCATCGGCTACGACACCGACCTGATGCTGGAATGCTATATGGGCTGGACGCTGGAATACGCCAAGCGCATCCTGCCCAAGCTTGAAAAATTTGAGCCGCGCTGGCTGGAAGAGCCCGTCATTGCCGACGATATCGACGGCTACGCCGAATTGAACCAGCTGACCTCGATTCCGATCTCGGGCGGCGAACACGAATTTTCGCTGTACGGATTCAAGCAATTGCTGGACCGGAAGGCGGTGTCGGTGGTGCAGTACGACACCAACCGCGTGGGCGGTATCACGGCGGCGCACAAGATCAACGCGCTGTGCGAAGCGTATAGCGTGCCGGTCATTCCGCACGCCGGCCAGATGCACAACTATCACCTGACGATGAGCACGCTGGCCTCGCCCATGAGCGAGTACTTTCCGATGTTCGACGTGGAAGTGGGCAACGAACTGTTCTACTACATCTTCGACGGCGAGCCCGTCGCCAAGGAAGGCTTCATCGACCTGGACGACAACAAGCCGGGCCTGGGGCTGACCTTGAAAACCGAATACCTCAACGATTTCAACATCATCGAGTAGGCCGCCATGACTGCCATATCCCAGGCGCCGCGCTATCGCGGCATCTTCCCGGTAGTGCCCACCACGTTCACGGAATCAGGCGAGCTGGACCTGCCCAGCCAGAAGCGCGCGGTGGATTTCATGATCGATTCCGGCGTGGACGGCCTGTGCATCCTGGCCAATTTCTCGGAGCAGTTCGTGTTGTCGGACGATGAACGGGAAGTGCTGACGCGAACCATCCTGGAACACGTGGCCGGTCGCGTGCCGGTGATTGTGACGACCACGCACTTCGGCACGCGCGTGTGTGCGGCGCGCAGCCGCCGCGCGCAAGAGCAGGGCGCGGCCATGTTGATGATCATGCCGCCGTATCACGGCGCCACGATCCGGGTGCCCGAGGCGCAAATCGAAGGGTTTTTCCAGCAGGTGTCGGACGCGGTGGACATACCCATCATGATCCAGGATGCCCCGGTGGCAGGCACGCCGCTGTCCGCCGCGCTGCTGGCCAGGATGGCGCGCGAAATTGAACAGGTGTCGTACTTCAAGATCGAAACGGCGGGCGCGGCCTCGAAGCTGCGCGACCTGATTGCGCTGGGCGGCGCAGCGGTGGAAGGGCCCTGGGATGGCGAAGAAGCCATCACGTTGCTGCCGGACCTGGACGCGGGCGCCACCGGGTCGATGACGGGCGGCGGCTTTGCCGACGGCATCCGCCCCATCATCGAGGCGCACCGCGACGGCCGGCGCGACGAGGCCTACCGGCTGTACGAACGCTGGCTGCCGCTGATCAACTACGAAAACCGCCAGGGCGGCATCCTGACGGCCAAGGCGCTGATGAAGGCGGGCGGCGTGATCGATTGCGACGCGCCCCGGCATCCGTTTCCGCCGATGCGCGACGACGTGCGCCAGGGCCTGCTGGAAACGGCGCGGCGGCTGGAGCCGCTGGTGTTGCGCTGGGGGCGGTAACAGGCTTGTCTTCGAAGGGCGGCTGCGTCGCCCGTGCGCGCATCGCGCGGCCCCGGCCCGGCCTCGCTGCCGGGGCCCAAACACAGCGTTCCACCACGTCGACCAAGCGGCGCCAGGGTAACGAGTAAAATTCCCGGCTATCGATCACGTTGGGGGCTCGTGTGCAGCCGGTTATATCAGTTCAAGGTTTATCCAAGCGATACGCCTCGGGATTCCAGGCGCTCAAGGGCGTCAACCTGGAAATCCAGCGCGGCGAGATCTTCGCCTTGCTCGGGCCGAACGGCGCGGGCAAGACGACGCTGATCAGCATCATCTGTGGCATCGTCAACCCGTCCGATGGACGGGTGCTGGCCGATGGCCATGACATCGTGTCGGACTTTCGCGCCGCGCGTTCCAAGATCGGGCTGGTGCCCCAGGAAATTTCCACCGACGCGTTTGAAAGCGTCTGGAACACGGTTACCTTCAGCCGTGGCCTGTTCGGCAAGCCGGCCAACCCGGCCTATATCGAAAAGGTGTTGCGCGACCTGTCGCTGTGGGACAAGAAGGACAGCCGCATCATGGCCTTGTCCGGCGGCATGAAGCGCCGCGTGATGATCGCCAAGGCCTTGTCGCACGAGCCGGCCATCCTGTTCCTGGACGAGCCCACGGCGGGCGTGGACGTCGAGCTGCGCCGTGGCATGTGGGAAATGGTGCGGCGCCTGCGTGAAAGCGGCGTCACCATCATCCTGACCACGCACTACATCGAAGAAGCCCAGGAAATGGCCGACCGCATCGGCGTGATCCGCAAGGGCGAGATCATCCTGGTGGAAGAAAAGAACGCGCTGATGGCCAAGCTGGGCAAGCGCCAACTGACGCTGACGTTGACGGCGCCGCTGCCCGGCATCCCGACGGCGCTGGACGCCTATCAGCTGGACCTGTCCGCCGATGGCTATCAACTGGTCTACACCTACGACAACCAGGGCGGCGGGCAGATTTCGCAATTGCTGCAGGACCTGAGCCGGCTTCAGATTGAATTCACCGACCTGAATTCATCGGAAAGCTCGCTTGAGGATATCTTTGTCAGCCTGGTACACGGTCAATCATGAACTTCTACGCCATTCGCGCTATCTACCTGTTTGAAATGGCCCGTGCCTGGCGCACGCTGATGCAAAGCGTGCTGTCGCCCGTGATCTCCACGTCGCTGTATTTCGTGGTGTTCGGGTCCGCCATCGGTTCGCACATGGTCGAGATCGACGGGGTCAGCTACGGCGCCTTCATCGTGCCGGGCATGATCATGCTGTCGCTGCTGACGCAAAGCATCGCCAACGCGTCCTTTGGCATCTATATGCCGCGCTTTTCCGGCACCATCTACGAAATCCATTCGGCGCCCATCTCGTACGTGGAAATCGTCATGGGGTATGTGGGGGCGGCCGCCAGCAAGTCCATCATCCTGGGGCTGATCATGCTGGCCACGGCGCGCCTGTTCGTGTCGTTCGACATCGCGCACCCCATCTGGATGCTGGGCTTTCTGGTGTTGACGGCGGTGACGTTCAGCCTGTTCGGCTTCATCATCGGCGTCTGGGCCGATGGGTTCGAGAAGCTGCAAATCATTCCGCTGATGATCGTCACGCCGTTGACGTTCCTGGGCGGCACCTTCTATTCCATCAAGATGCTGCCGCCGTTCTGGCAGACCGCCACGCTGTTCAACCCCGTGGTCTATCTGGTCAGCGGCTTTCGCTGGGCGTTCTACGGCGTGTCGGACGTCAGCGTCGGCGTCAGCGTGGGCATGACGCTGGTGTTCCTGCTGGCCTGCCTGATCGGCGTGCGCTGGATCTTCAAGACGGGTTATCGCCTGAAGACCTAATCAAACGGTCGGGACGGTCCCAACCGCCCCGACCGATCAGCTCGATCAGCCAGCAACGGCCGGCGCACGGCGCGCCAGGCCGTCGAAGGCGTCCAGCAACTGCTCGCGCCAGGCATACACCGGGTCGTCGGCCTCCAGCAGTTCCAGCGTGCTGGTGCAGCGCGCCCACATGAACATGCCAAAGACCGCGTAGTCGGCATACCCGTGCTGCTCGCCCGACAGAAAAGCTTGCCGGGCCAAGGTGTGACGCAAGGGCAGCAGCGCAGCGCGCAGCGCACCGATCTGCTCGTCGTAACCCGCCGGCAGGTCTTCCAGACGGCCAAAGCGCTTTTCGCGCGAGGCGCGGAAATAGTCCTTGTCTTTCTCGTGGATCAGCCCGTGGATGGCCGGCAGCAGCAAGCGCGCCAGCACGGGCACCAAGGTGGTGTCGGCCCAGGCGTTCGCAAACAGGCTGACCGCGCGCCCGCCCGCGCCGTTAAATAGCGAGGGCCGCTCGGGGAACGTGTCTTCCAGATAGCAGGCAATGCGCCACGAATCGCTGACCACGTGTTCGCCGTGCACCAGCACGGGCACCAGCTTCTGGCCGGAAAAATCGATGGCTTCCTTTTCCGTGAAACGCCAGGGCACGGTCTTGGCCGACAGGCCTTTGTGCGCCAGCGCCATGTGCGTTTTCCAGCAGTGCGGGCTGAAGCGCAGCGACTCGTCCGCGCCAGCCAGGTCATACAGGGTGATGTCCGGGGTCAAGATGCCGTGCTCCTTGCCGAGTGGGTCGAATGCAAACCGGCTGCCAGGATACTGCTTTGCGCCCGTGCGGGAAACGTCAAGGAAAAGCGCCAATGAAAAGCGCCACGCGCCCAAGGGACGCGTGGCGCAGGCTGGACAATCCCCGGTCCAGCCTTGCCCTGCTTTGGTTGCCCTACTTGGGCGCGCCTTTGCTCATGCTCATCACCCGCTGCTTGAGCTGCGGATTCTGTTGCACGGCTTGGCCGATCCCGTTGAATTCTTCCACCGTCAGGCCGTCGGCGCGCACCAGCTGCACCATCTTGGCGTCGGCTTCTTGCACGACCTTCTGCTTGGCGTCATCGGTCTTGGCGGCGTCGACCTTCGGGCGGTATTCGTCAACCACGCCCGAGACCTTTTGCGATGCCGATGCGAAGCGCTGCAATTGCTGGTCGGTGGGTTGCGTGATGGCGGGGGCCATCTGCGGTTGCGCCGGCGGCTGGCTGGCGTTTTGCGCCATGGCCGCTGCACCGGACAGCGCCGTCGACAAGATGGCGGCGGATAGGAATGCGTATTTGGAACGCTGCATGAAACCTCCGTGTTCCGGTTAATGTCCGACCATGATGACGACCACAACCGCCATGGGACAAGTTTCGCGATGTGTTTTCCTGTGTCGGCAGGACACGATGGCGGGCAGCCTGTCAGGAGGGGGGCCGGGGGGGCGGTTCGGAAACGTTTTGCGTGGTTTCGTAGTCGCTGCTGGCCGCGATGTTTCCGCAGGTGTGCCGGTTTTCCGCCGAAGGTGGTGCTGGCGTCGCGGCGCGCGGCGCCGTTACATCAGCAGCATGGCCAGCATCACCGACACCAGCAACGCGATGTAGACACGCGCATGCAGGCGGTCGGGCAGGCGCGGAATCAGCGGCGCCGCCAGGCGGATGCCCAGTAGCGCGCCCAGCGCCAGCACGGCGAAGGCCAGCAGGTCGACATAGCCGATGATCCAAGGCGCAAGCGGCGCGGGCAGATCGCGCGCCGCCGCCATGTAGGCCACGGTGCCAACGATGGCGACGGGTATCGTCAACGGGTTGGCCATGGCCGCCGCCTTGGCCATCGGCAGGCCGCGCCGACGCAGCAAGGGCACCGTCATCACGCTGCCGCCCACGCCCAGGAACGTGGCCACGATGCCGATCACCACGCCGCCGCCCACCACCACGCCTGGGCTCAACGGCACCGCGTCGGCCCCGTCGGCTTGCGCAAGGAACCCCTGGCGCAGCAGGCAGTCCAGAATCGTCACCGCCAGGTAAGCCACGAAGGCCCAGCGCACCAGCGTGCCACTGGCATGCGTGGCCGCCAACGCGCCCACCAATGCGCCCACCGCGATGTACCCCGCCAGAGGCCAGATATAGGCGCGAACCAGGTTGCCCGCGCGCTGCTGGCGGCGCGTGGCGGCGATGGCGTTGACGACCATGACGCAGGTTGAGGTGGCCACGGCAATGTGCATGGCCGATGCCCCGACGGCGTCGTCCGCGCCATGCGCGGCGGTCAACACGCCATACAACACCGGCACCACGACAAAGCCGCCGCCAAAGCCGAACAGCACGGTGGTGACGCCGCTGGCGCAGCCAAAGAAAGCCAGTATCAGGTAGAGCATCGGACGGGTCCAGGTTGGGAAGTCGTCACGATACGAAAGGATGTGGTGGCCGGCTTTCGTGCTTTGGACAATAATGTTTGCGTTTCGGCCAAGCCGGGTGCCGGGCTGCACATTTCCCGACCCGCGCTCCAGCCCCGCACTCCAGCCCCCTCTCTTCCACCGCACGCTCCCACCCCCCGCTCCCGCCATGCGCAATACGCACATCGACCGCTACGATCAGCTGGACCGCGCCGTGGTTGCCATCGGCAATGACTATCCGACCGGCCATGTGCTGCCCGCGCATTCGCACCGCCGCGCGCAACTGCTGTACGGCGCGACCGGCGTGATGCAGGTGTCCACACGCGATGGCAACTGGGTGGTGCCGCCCCAGCGCGCGGTGTGGATTCCGGCAGGGGTGACGCATCAGGTGCGCATGCTGGAGGTCAGCACGCGTAGCGCGTATATCGAGCCAGATGCCGCGCGGGCAGGGCGCCAGGCCTGCGAGGTAATCGAGGTATCGCCGCTGCTGCGGCAGCTGTTGCTGGAAGCGGTGGACATGCCCGCTGCGTATGCGTCAGGCGGGCGCGATGGCGCGTTGGCGGCCTTGCTGCTGCATGAAATCGACCGTGCGCCGGTGTTGCCGCTGCACATTCCGCTGCCTCGCGACAAGAAGCTGGCGCCGCTGTGCCGCGCCTTTATCGCCGCGCCGGATGCGCGCACGCCGCCCGACGCATGGGCCGCGCGCCTGCACATGAGCCCGCGCACCTTCAGCCGCTATTTCCGCCGCCAAACGGGCATGACGTTTTCCGAATGGCGCCAACGCGCCTGCGTGGTGCTGGCGCTTGCAAGGCTGGCTGCGGGCGGGGCCGTCACCACCATTGCACTGGACTTCGGCTACCAAAGCCCTGCGGCGTTCTCAACGATGTTCCGACGCGTGCTGGGCCAGTCGCCCACGGACTACTTGCGCGGCGGGTAGCGGCCTGTGGCCTGCCCGTCACGCCGCGTACCAGAGCACGGCGAAGAAGTGGCACACGGTGCCCGCCAGCACGAATAGATGCCAGATGAAGTGGCCGTAGCGCCAACGGTTGTCGAACACGAAGAACACGACGCCGCCGGTATACGCCAGACCGCCCGCCACCAACCAGCCCAGCCCGCCCGTGGGCACGCTTTCGATCAGCGGCTTGATGGCAATGACCACCAGCCAGCCCATCGCCAGGTACAGCCCGGTGGACAGCGCCGGCCGGTTCAAGCGTTTGCTGGCTTTCAGGCCCACGCCCAGCAAGGCCATGGCCCAGACCAGGCCGAACAGCGTCCAGCCCCACGGCCCGCGCAGCGCGCCCAGCGCAAACGGCGTGTACGTACCGGCGATCAGCAGGTAGATGGCCGAATGGTCCAGGACGTTGAAAATCTGCTTGGCGCGGCACAGCGGCAGCGCGTGATAGATGGTGGACGCCAGGTACAACAGGCACATCGACGCCGCGAACACCGCGGCCCCCGCGATGAAGGCCGCGTCGCCCTGGCGCACGGCGGCCACGATCAAAATGGGCGCGGCGGCCAAAGCGCCTACCGCGCCGATCCCGTGGCTGATGGTGTTGGCGATTTCTTCGCCCAGGGTCTGGGGTCTGTCGTTGGGAAACATGGTGCGTCTGGTGAATGCGTGATACGTGATGGGGGTTGCAAGGTCATCACCTTAAGCGCTTTGCGTGCCGGGCTCAACGCCACGGCGGCGTCCAGTCGGTCGCAAAGCCGCATCGCTTTGATTTTCAGCAATAGGCGCTGCCACGCTCGGGACAAAAGGGTGGGAACGCTGGTTACCCTGTGATACATTTCCTGCGGCTGTTTTACCGACACCGTTTGATTGAGTTCTACCGCCCACAGAGGCGACCACGTTCTTTTTTCTGGGCTCGCACCCGCGCTCGCGCAGTCGCGCAAGACGCAACGGATATCCTTACCGATCTGACCATCGCCGTCGCGCTGGTGGCCTGTGCGCCATGGCGACAGGTGGCCCCGGCTACGCCGGGAAGGTTCAAGCAGGTTTACTGGCCGAGGCCTACCAATGGCGCGCAGTTTTTCCAATCTGTTTTTCAAAGCCGCAAAGAAGATCAGCAAGCTACAGCGCACGGCGCTGCGCATGGCATCGCCCAAGCCCGCCAGAAAGCGCGCCACCACCCCACGCAAGAGCGCTACCAAGACCGCTACCAAGACCGCGTCTTCCGCTGCCGCGACCCGTCAGCCCGCGACCCCATCGCTGGGCAACGGGCGCTGGGAAGGCACGCGTCAATTTTCCGACGGCAAGGGGCGGCAGCTGACGTTTGCGCGTTACACCCCGGCCGGGGCCACGCCGGGTCGTATGCCGGTTGTGGTGATGCTGCACGGTTGCCGGCAGACCGCGCTGGCTTTCGCACGCGGCACGCGCATGAACCAATGGGCGGACGCCGGCGGCTTCATGGTGCTGTACCCGCAGCAATCCATGACGCGCCAGGTGCAGCGCTGCTGGCGCTGGTTCCAACCCGATGACGCCCATGGCGGCGCCGAGGCAGACCTGATTGCGGCGTTGATCGAATCAGAAGTGGCGCGGCATGGGCTGGATCCCGAACGCGTGTATGTGGCCGGCCTGTCCGCGGGCGCCGGCATGGCGGCGCTGGTGGCGCTGCGGCACCCGTCGTTGATCGCTGCCGTGGCCATGCATTCCGGTCCGGTGGTGGGCGACGCCCATAGTGCCGCCGCCGGCATCAGCACCATGCGGCGCGGCTCGCTCAAGCCGTTGCCGTCGCTGGTGCGTGACGTGGCGGACCCCGCTGCGTTCGAGCTGGGCATGCCCGCGCTGATCCTGCACGGCCAGCTGGACCCGGCGGTGGCCCCGCGCAACGCCAAGCAATTGTTCGAGCAGTTTCGCGCCTTGAACCACCCGCGCCCCGAGGACATGCCCATCGAGCGTGTGCTGGGTTTGGGGTCCGAGAAGGCCTATCGCCGCGTGGACCTTACGCGGGGACGCAAGACGGTGCTGCGCCTGTGCGAGATCACGCGGCTGGAACACGCCTGGAGCGGCGGCGATCCGTCGGTGAAGTACCACGCCCGCAACGGCCCGGATGCGTCGGCGTTGGTGTGGCGGTTTTTTCAGGGACTGCGGCGCGTGGGGGCGGGCGAACCGGGGGCCGGGGCCTGAGCAGGCAGTGAGCGCGGACGCGGACTCGGACCCAGGCCAGCTCCCGACCCAGATCCGGACCCGACCCAGGACTTGGACCCGACCCAGGACGTGGACCCAGCTACCGATTGTTCGCCGATTGGGAATGGATATGTCGACCCGGCGCGTCATGGCGATGGCTCGTCGCGGCGGTAACATCGCCGCATCCCCGGTTGGCGCTGCATTGACGCAGCCGCCGGCCAGGACCCACCTGGAACTTCTGCCATGACTCTTTCTGTTTATCAGGCTTCCGTGCCTGTCTTCATCCGCGGCATGACCGTGCTGGCCACGCTGCTTGAAAAAGCGGCCGCGCATGCCCAGGCCGCCGGCATCGACCCCGCTGAACTCGTCAACGCCCGCCTGGCGCCCGACATGTACCCGCTGTCCGGTCAGATCCAACGCGCCAGCGACGCCGCCAAATTCGCGGCGCAGCGCCTGTCGCAAGGGCAGGCGCCCAAGTTTGCCGACGAAGAAAAGACCCTGGAAGAGTTGCAGCAGCGCATCGCCAACACCATCGCCTACCTGCAAAGCGTGACGGCCGAACAGGTGGAAGGCGCCGAAGACCGGCAGATCGTCGTCAACTTTGGCGACTTCAAGCCGGAATTTCGCGGCGATACCTACCTGCTGACCTTCGCGCTGCCCAACTTCTACTTCCACGTGACGACCGCTTACGACATCCTGCGCCACGCCGGCGTGAAGATCGGCAAGCTGGACTTCCTGGGTCCGTATTCGCAGTAAGCGGATGTTGACGTGGCCAGGAAGCGCGGGGCCGTCAGGCGGGTCAGTCGGCGTTGCCGCAGCCTGACATCTCGCCCATCTTGGCCATGTTCTGCTGGATTTCCTCGGGCGTGTAGTCGAACTGGTGCGTGGCGATCGACCAGCGGTGGCCGAACGGATCGATCACCTGGCCGTAGCGGTCGCCCCAGAACATGTCGGCCACCGGCATCGCCACGGTGGCGCCGGCATCCACCGCCTGTTTGAATGAGGCGTCCACGTCCTTGACGTACAGATGCAACGTCACCGGTGAGCCCTTCAGCGCCTTCGGGCCCAGGCTGCCCCACTGAGGAAAATCGTCCATCAGCATCAGCACCGAATCGCCGATACGGATGGCGGCGTGCATGACCTTGCCTTCCGGCCCGGGCATGCGCGCCAGTTCTTCCGCGCCGAAGGCTTTTTTGTAGAAGGCGATGGCGTCGGACGCGCCCTCGCAAACGATGTGCGCGGTCAGCGTGTGCATGCCGGCGGGAATGGGCGTGGTTGCGGGCGTAGCCATGATGCGTCTCCAAAATCGGTGTTGGGTTGGCGGGACAGGCGGTAGGCGTGTCCCTGCCTATACGACGAACGGGCGGCGCCGATATCGACACGCCCCACGGTTTTTATTTTGCTACCAGCGTGCTGAATCCGCCCCAGCACATGCGTTTGAAATCGAACACGCCTTCGCAGCACGTGTTGGCCAGGCGCGGGTCGGCCATCACCAGCGCGTTGATCCGGTCGCGTTCGGCCTTGCTGGCGTACACGATCCAGGCAAACACCACGGTTTCGTCGTCCTTGGCGTTGGCCGCTTCCCTGAACGACCGGAAGGTTTCGCTGGCCAGGTCATCGGCCACGCCTTCGCGGTAATCCAGCGCGCCGTGCTCCAGCCAGACCGCCTTGGCCTGGTCCGCCATCTTCTGGTAGGCCGGCACGTTCGCCTTGGGCACCGGCAGCAAAAAACCATCTATGTATTCCTGCATCGCACACTCCTCGGTTGCTGTTGTTGTGTGGGATTCGGCATGCCCGCTGGTCACGCCGCGTCCACCCGGCACGAGCGGCCGGTAGACGCCACTTTATCGGGATCGCCGGCGCTTTCAGATAGGGGATTGCGACATTCTTGCGGGTGGATTGCGACAGCGCTCGGGCGTATGCTTACCGACATGAAAAACGTCGCTTTCCTGCTGCCGACGGGCACCAATATTGCGTCCCTGGAAACGGCGCGCCACGGCTTCCAGGTGGCCAACGCCTACCTGGTCGCGCAAGGCCGCGAACCGCAATTCCACGTGTGCACGCTGGCGTTGACGCGCGAGGTCAGCCTGGACGACGGGCGTATCAAGGTGCTGGCGGACCAGGTGCTGGCCGATGCGCCGCGTATCGATATCTGCATCGCGCCGCCCCTGCTGGGCGCGGTGCCCGATGTGGTGCTGTCCAACCGCGAGCTGATCGATTGGCTGGCAAGCCACCATCGCGCCGGTGGCGAAGTGGCCAGCCTGTGCATGGGAGCCGCCTTGCTGGCGGCGGGCGGCGTGTTGGACGGGCAGCAGGCGGTGGTGCATTGGGTGGCGCAAAATCTGTACGCCAGCCTGTTTCCCAATGTCCACTGGATCAGCGATCGCGTGGTGATGGCCGAAAACGGTGTCTACACCAGCGGCGGCGCGTTTTCCGCCGCGCATCTGGTGCTGCACCTGATCGAAAAGTACACCGATCGCGATACCGCCATCTGGTGCGCCAAGTACTTCCAGCTGGACTGGAGCCGCCAGAGCCAGCTGCCGTTCGCCGTGTTCATCGGCCAGAAGGCGCATGCCGACGAGGTCGTGCGCGCGGTGCAGAGCTACATCGAACGTTGCTACACCGAAAAGATCACCGTTGAATCCCTGGCCGAGCGCCACGCGATGGGGCGGCGCACGCTGGAACGGCGCTTTCGTCAGGCGACCGGCAACAGCATCGTGCAGTACCTGCAACGCGTGCGCGTGGAGGCCGCCAAGAAGCGGCTGGAAACGTCGCGCAAAAGCGTGGCCGAAGTCATGTATGAAGTGGGCTACAACGACACGAAGGCGTTTCGCGACATCTTCAGCAAGCACTGCGGGATGTCGCCGGTCGGGTATCGGGACCGCTATCAATAGGACGTCGAAGAATTCGCTATGGCACTGGCAAAAGTGCTGGCCGAACTCCCCCCGAAAATAAGATTTCTACTACAGCTATTGGCGCGCCACCGGCCTATCCTTGACACGTCGCGGCCTGACCCCAGGCCAGGAGGGCGAGTCAAGATGAGCATCAGCGTGACGCCAGGCGATCCCCGCTACAAGACCTTGAAAAAGGGCTTCAACCTACGCTGGCCCGCGCGGCCCAGCCATGCGGCCACGCGCATCGAACTATGCGAAACCCCGGCCCAGGCGGCGGCAGCGCTGGGCCGTATCGTTGCCGAGGGCAAGCGCCCCACGATACGCAGCGGCGGCCATTGCTACGAAGACTTTGTCTCCAACAATCCCGGCGGCGTCATCCTGGACCTCAGCCTGCTGGACCGCGTGCCGTCCTCGGATGGCCTGCTGCGTGTGGCGGCCGGTTCGCAAAACTGGAATGGCGATCAAGACCTCTACAAGCGTCACGGCGTGTCGCTACCCGGCGGGTCGTGCTACTCGGTTGGCGCGGGCGGCCATATCAGCGGCGGCGGGTATGGGCTGCTGTCGCGCCTGCAAGGGCTGGCGTGCGACTGGTTAAGCGCGGTCGACATCCTGACCGTGGACGCCCACGGCAATGTCGTGCCACGCACCGCCAGCGCCACCCAAGACGCCGACCTGTTCCGCGCATGCCGGGGCGGTGGTGGCGGCAATTTCGGCGTGATCACCAGCTATGGCTTTGCCGCCTTGCCGCGCGCCCCGCGCGAAGTGGCCATCGCCACCGTCGCATTCGACTGGGCGGGCATGACGCCCGGGCGCTTTGCGCAGTTGCTGGATATCTACGGCAGCTACTGGAACACGCGCGGCCGCGACACCGATACCTGGGGCATGTTCTCGCTGCTGAAACTGACGCATCGCTCCGCCGGGCAGATTGTCATGATCGTGCAGTTCTGCAACCCCGACGGCACCTGCCAGGACCTGACCGTGCTGCAAGATTTCCTGGATCGCTTTCGCCCTTGCGCACCGGTGGCCGCGCGCGCCACCACGCCCGGCTTGCCACGTCCGCGCGCGGGCGGCGACCTGCTTTGCAGCGAACCGCATACGGTCATTCGCCATGACTGGCTGGTGGCCACGCAAACGCTTAACGGCTCGGGGCCGAATCAGCGCGGCAAATACAAATCCGCCTACATGAAGCGCAATTTCACGGCGCACGAAGCCGCGCGTATCCATGCCCACCTGACGCGCGATGTCCCCGGCGCCGACCTGCGCCAATCGCTGTTGCAGGTGGATTCGTACGGGGGCGCCGTCAACCAGCCGGATCGCCTGCGCGACACCGCCGTGCACCAGCGGGCGTCGATCATGAAGCTGCAATACCAAACGTACTGGACGCACGCCGACCACGACGCCCTGCATGTACGCTGGATGGCGGATTTCTATCGCGACGTATATGCCGACCCGGCATCCCGGCCCGACCACGCCGGCACCCCGTTTCCCGGCGACCGCTACGAAGGGTGCTACATCAACTACCCCGACAGCGACATGCTGGCGTACCCCTTCTGGCCACGGTTGTACTACGGCGACGGCGGGCTTTATCCTTTCCTGCAAGAGGTCAAGCGCCGCTACGATCCCAACAACGTTTTTCACCACGCGATGTCGGTGCGCCCGTCATGACGCGCCGCCCGCCTTGCCGGACTTCGCCATGAATTCCCTATCCAGCGCACCCCGCCGATCCTTCATCCAGTTCGCCGGAAGCTTGTCCGCGGCCGGCGCGGCAGGCCCCTGGCTGTCGGCCATGGGCGCCGCCACCGCGCGCGCCGACCCCCGCTACGCCTATGTGGGCACCTATACCCGCGATGCGCCCGGGGGCACGGCCGGCGGGCCGCCATCGCGCGGCATACACGCCTATGCCCTGCGTCCGCAGGGCGGCTGGCATCTGATCCAGGTGATGGAAAGCGACAACCCGTCGTACTTGGCCGTGCACCCCACGCAGCGCTTTCTCTACGCCATCAACGAGATCGATCAATGGGAAGGCCTGGCCCGAGGCACCGCCGAATCCTATGCGATCGACCCGGCTGACGGCAGCCTGCGCTTGCTGAACCGGCAGCCCCTGTCGCTATCCAGCACCGCGCCGGCGTTTCTTGCCGTATCGCCAGACGGCCGCTACCTGGTCACGGCGCAATACGGGGGTGGCACGTATAACGTGTTGCCCGTCCAGGCCGACGGCGCGTTGGGTGAAGTGTCGGGCATCGTCAAGGAAACCGGCTCGGGGCCGCGCCCCGAACAGCAATCCGCGCATCCGCACATGGTGCTGTTCGACTCCACCGGCCAGCGCGTCCTGGCCACCGATCTGGGCAGCGATCGCATCAATCTGTTCACGTTCAAGGATGGCAATCTGTCGCTGTCCGAGCGCACGACGCTGCCCGCGGGCAGCGGGCCACGCCATCTTGCGCTGCACCCCGATGGCGCGCTGTTATACGTCTTGAACGAACTTGACGCCTCAATCGCGTGCTTCGGCTACGACGCCCACGCCGGCCGGGTGCTGGCGCAGCGCCACCTGGTCCCCGCCACACCGCCCGGATTCACCGGCGCGGGCAACGCGGCGGCGTTGCTTGTCCACCCGTCCGGCCGCTTCCTGTACGCCTCTACCCGCCGCGTCGACAACGACCACCCGCAAGCCGACAGCATCGCCGTCTTCGCCATCGCCAAGGATGGCGCATTACGCCGCGTACAAACCTGGACCGAGGGGCTGCGCTTTCCCCGCGCACTCACCCTGGCGCCAGACGGCGGCAGCCTGTACGCGTTGAACCAAAAGGGCGACTCCATCCTGCGCCTGCGCATCGATGTGGCAACAGGGCAGCTAAGCGACATGGACGTGGCAGCGCAGACGCCAACACCGGTATGCCTGGTGTTTGCATAGGCGGGGCAACCGCGGGCGATCTTGATAGCCGGCGCAACAGGCCACTCTGAAACCCCTTTGAAGCCCCTCTGAAGCTCCTCTGAAGCCACTCGGAAACCCCCTCGGGCACCCCCTCGGAAACCCCCTAGGGAACCCCTCGGGCACCCCCTCGGAAACCCCCTAGGGAACCCCTCGGGAACCCCTCGGGAACCCCTCGGGAACCCCTCGGGAGTCCCTCGGGAACCCCTCGGCCAGCCCGCCGTCGAACCTTGCATGACCGTTAATCCTGTATTGCGCTTCCTCTGGCGCCTCGTCATCCTGGGCTTGTTTGTCTGGCTTGCTGCGTGGGCGTGGCCCCGCCTGCCCGACGCCGCACGCGCACCGTGGCATATGGCGCGGCTGGCCTGGCAACAAGCCCCGTCATCCTTGCCCGTGCCGGTACAGGGCGTGTCCGCCAGACGATTGACCGACACATGGGGCGCGGCCCGGTCCGGCGGCCGCCAACACGAAGGCATCGACATCTTTGCCGCGCGCGGCACGCCTGTGCTGTCCACCACGGAAGGCGTGGTCATGCAGGTTGGCACGAACAACCTGGGCGGCCAGGTCGTGTGGGTGCTCGGGCCCGGACGCCAGCGCCATTACTACGCGCACCTGGATGGCTACGCCGATATTGAACGGGGGCAGCTGGTGGCCCCCGGAGACGTGCTGGGCTACGTCGGCAACACCGGCAACGCGCGAGGAACGCCGCCGCATTTGCATTACGGCATCTACGACGGCGGCGCGATCAACCCCTATACGCTGTTGATGGCGCCGGCAACGCCGCCCTGACGCTTTGCGCCAGCACCTGCGCCGTCGCGGCTGACAACGTCCACCCCAGGTGTCCGTGCCCCGTGTTGTAGAACACGCCTGGGCGTTTGCCCGGCCCCACGCGCGGCATCATGTTGGGGGTCATGGGGCGCAGGCCGCACCACGGCACGACGCGCGTGGTGTTGATGTTGGGGAAGTGTTTACGCGTCCAGTCGATCAGCGGCTGCACGCGTTCGGCACGGATGTCCATGTTGAAGCCGTTGAATTCCGCCGTACCCGCCACGCGAAAGCGGTCGCCCAGGCGGCTGGTGACGATCTTCGCGGCTTCGTCCAGCAGGCTGACGCGGGGCGCGGCGCCCTGGCTGTCGGCGTCGTCCAGGTGCACGCTGATCGAATAGCCCTTGACCGGATAGATGTTGATGGAATCTCCCAGCAGGCGGGCGAACTTTCTGCTGGCCGCGCCCGCGCACACGACGATGGCGTCCGCTTCGTGCCGTTCGCGCTGGGTGCCGCCGTCGCGGCGGATGTCCAGCACGTAAGGGCGGTCGTGGCGTTGGATGTTGTCGATGTCGGCATCGTGCACGAACGTGACGCCACGGCGTTCGCATGCCTGGGCCAGACCACGCGTGAACTTGTGGATGTCGCCGGTGGCGTCCGATGGCGTGTAGAAGCCGCCGTGGCATCCGGTTTGCATGGCGGGTTCGATGGCGCGCGCTTCGTCGGCGGTGACTGCGTAGCGGTCCAGGCCGCCGGCTTGCAGCAGCGCGTTGGCGCGATGCGCGGCCTTGAAGCTGTCGGCGTCGTGGTAGATGTGCAGGATGCCCCGGCGCTCCAGATCGAAGTCGATGCCTTCCGCCTCGGCCATGTCGAATAGATGCCGGCGCGCTTCGATGGCCATGCGCGTGGTGGCGATGGTGTTGTCGCGGTAGTTGGGAATTTGCGCCATGAACTGCGCCAGCCACGAATACTTGTGCCAGCTGAAGCGGGGGTTCAGCAACAGCGGCGCGTTTTTGCGCAGCATCCAGCGTAGCCCTTTGATGATCGTGGCCGTGCTGTTCCAGACTTCGGCGTTGCTGGCGGATAGCTGGCCGCCGTTGGCATAGGACGTTTCCATGGCGGGATAGCGTTGGCGGTCGTAGACGGTGACCGCGTATCCCAGATTCGACAGGGCATAGGCGGACGTGACGCCGGTGATACCGGCGCCAATGATGGCGATGCGGGGCATGGTGGCTCCAGACAAGGTGGCCGCGACCAATGTGGACGCGGCACCCCATCTGTCTTTGGTACCTGAGAGTTTCACCCGCGCGGGCGGCGGGTTCCCCTTCGGTGGGCGCGCACGGCGCCTCTCTCCAGATTGTCTATACGCGCGCAGTCCTGTTGCCTGAGAGTTTCCGGGGCGGTTGCTCCGTCGGCGCCGGCCGCCAGGGCCGGTCTCTTCTGCGCGGTTTTGAATCGACGGGGTAGAGAATAGCTAAGTTCATGTCGCATTTGCTTCAGGGTTAGTACTATGTCGCGTGCGCCGTTGGGCCGGCGTGAACCGAATAGGACGATAGAAATGAGTTTTCGTGCCGCGCGACGCACTGTTTTGCAAACCCTGGCCGTGATGGCCGGCGGCGCCCTGGTTTCGTTGGCCGCGGCCGAGCCGGTGGCCCCCGGCGCCGACATCGACGACGCCGTGCATGCGGTAATGCGCGAGTACGACGTGGCGGGCCTGGCCATCGCCGTCACGCGCGAAGGGCGGCATGAATTTCGCAGCTATGGGGTGGCCTCGCTGCAAACGCATGCGCCCGTCAGCCGCGACACGCTGTTTGAACTGGGCTCGATCAGCAAGACCTTTACCGCGACGCTCGCGACCTACGCCCAGGCGCTGGGCAAGCTGTCGCTGACCGACAGCCCGGCGCGCTTCGTGCCTGCCTTGCAAGGCACGGAATTCGGCAAGCTGAACCTGATCCACCTGGGCACGCACACGGGCGGCGGCTTCCCGCTGCAAGTGCCGGACACGGTGGGCGACGAGGCCCAGCTGATGGCCTACCTGTCGGCGTGGACGCCGCGCTATGCACCGGGCACCTACCGCACGTATGCCAACCCCAGCATCGGCATGCTGGGCGTGGTGGCGGCCAAGAGCCTGGGCCAGCCCTATGCGCAGGCCATGGAGAAGACGCTGTTGCCCAAACTGGGCCTGACCAACACCTATATCCACGTGCCCGCCGCCAGGATGGGCGACTACGCGCAG
Organism: Achromobacter sp. B7; assembly: GCF_003600685.1. Taxonomy (NCBI): domain Bacteria; kingdom Pseudomonadati; phylum Pseudomonadota; class Betaproteobacteria; order Burkholderiales; family Alcaligenaceae; genus Achromobacter; species Achromobacter sp. B7. The sequence continues at coordinate 3,869,509 of NZ_CP032084.1, read as the reverse complement.
GGCTACAACAAACAGAACGCGCCGGTGCGTGTGAACCCGGGCGTGCTGGCCGACGAAGCCTACGGCGTCAAGACCAGCGCCAGCGACCTGATCCGCTTCGTGGACGCGAACATGGGCGTGGCGTCAGCGCCCGCGGAATTCAGCGCCAAGGCCGCCCGGGATGCGAAGATCGCCAAGGCCGTCGTCAACGACGCCGTGCTATCCAAGGCCTTGGCCGATACGCATGTGGGCTACTACCACGTGGGTGGAATGACGCAGGACCTGGCCTGGGAACAACTGGCGTATCCGGTGACGCTGAAAGCGCTGTTGGCGGCCAACGCCGGCACGTTGAACAGCCAGAGCCACCCGGCCAAGGCCCTGACCCCGCCGCAGCCCCCGCGTGCCGATGTGTGGATCAACAAGACGGGTTCCACCAATGGCTTTGGCGCCTACGTGGCGTTTGTGCCGGCCAGGAAAATCGGCGTGGTGATCCTGGCGAATCGGAACATTCCGAACGACGCCCGCGTGCGGCTGGCGTATCGCATTCTTGAAGGGGAAACGGCGGCGGGAGCAAGAACGGATACGGGAACGGGAACGGATTCGGGATCGGCCCCGGAAACGCAATCCGAAGCCCGCGCGCAAGCGAACTGAAACAGGCAGAAGACAGTGGCAGGCCGAAGGCCGTGGCCGGCCCCTGTCAGCCGTCAAGCTTCCGTACCCGCCGCCGTGTGGGCTCCATCAAAACGCGGCAATAGCCCCATGACCTCCAGCCTTTTGCACAGCTGTCCCAGGCGCTGCATCTTGTAGGCGTCCACGTCCAGGTCGGCGTAGTCGTAGAAGCCCTTGCCATCGCGCAAGCCGTTGCGGCCTTGCTCCATGTTTTTGGCGATGACATCGGGCGATGCAAAGCGTGGGCCGATCTGGGCTTCAAGGTAGCGCGATGCGTAGTACAGAATGTCGCCGCCGCCCCAGTCGATGAACTCCAACAGGCCCAGCACCGAAAACCGCAAGCCGAATCCCAGACGCACGGCGGTGTCGATATCTTCGGCGCTGGCCACGCCTTCCTCGACCATGCGCGCGGCCTCGTTCATGGCCAGGGCCTGGATGCGTGGCACGATGTAGCCCGCCGTGGGCGCGCATTGCACGGGCGTCTTGCCGGCTTGGCGCAGCACGGCCAGCAACGCTTGCAGGGCGGCGTCGGCGGTGCGCGGCCCGGCGCTGACTTCGACCAGCGGTATCAGATAGGCGGGGTTGAGCCAGTGCGCGTTCAAAAAACGCTCGGGGCCCGGCATCAATTCGGCCAGCCCGGTCACCAGGAACGTGGACGTGGTTGACGCAATAACGGTGTCCGGCGCGCACACGCGGCCCAGCCAGGCGAAGGTGTCGCGCTTGGCGTCCAGGCGTTCCGGCACGGCTTCGAAGATGATGCGCGCGCGTTGCAGGTCGGCCACGGCGTCGTCGCGGCCGCACAGGCGCACGCGCTGCATGGCGGTCTCGGCCTGCTGGTCATCCAGCAGGCCAAGCCGGCTTAGCGCGCCCAATTCGCGCCGCAGGTTCGCCAGCACGCGCGCGTGGTGATCGGCTTGTTCCGCCTGAGTCCTGGGCTTGATGTCGACCAGTGTCACGGCGCGTCCCGCGTGGATGTACGACAGCGTGATGCCTTCCCCCATGCGCCCGGCGCCGATCACGCAGATTCTGTCTTCCATGGTCAGCATCCTTGTTCCAGCAATTCCGCCATGCCGGCGCGCGACAGGCGCTCCAGGCCGAGACTTTCCAGCGTGCGGCCCTCGGCGTAAAGATCGCGGCCGGTGATGGCGCCGGCAATGCTTAGCAAGCCTTGCGCCACCGGCGTCGGTACGCCCGCCCAGCGCCCCGTGGACACCAGCAAGGACAGGCCAAGCCGCGTGTCCTCAAGCATGTAGCGGTGCGTGTGCAGGTCGATGGCTTCACGCCAGTCGCCACTGTCGGTCAGCTTGCCGTGCGCGCCACGGCCGTACATCCATTCATCGCCTTCCGTGGCGTAGTGGTCGGCCAGCGGAAAGTGCGGCGCGGCATAGCCCAGCGCCTCGCGGATGGCGATGCGTTCGGCGTCCAGCGCGTCGGTAACGCGGCGGATTGATGGCTGGGTGCCTTCGTTGTGGATGTCCCACTTATCGAAATGCTCCAGGGGGCCCGCGTTCATCATGATGAGCGGCGGATGGATGATGGGGCCGGCGTTCATCAAGGCGCCCGCCAATCCGTCTTCGATGGGCTCGATGCTGGGGTAGACCTGGCCCAGCAACGCCAGCGCGTCGTCGGTCAGCCGGCTGGGGAACACGCCGGTGGGCAAGCGCGTGGCGTAGCCGCTGATGACGACCGTGTTGCCGTGCTTGCGCGCCAGGTAGGGCAGGGTGCCCGTCTCGGCAAACGCCACGCGGGCGGTATTGCCGGCGTCCCGCTGCGCGCGCGCAAACAGGTAGCTGCCAAAGGTGCCGGGCGGCAGGAACACCACCTGCCCGTCCTGCAACAGCGGGGCCAGCATGGGCGCCAGCGCATCGTGCGTGGTCGAGGGCAGGGGGATGACGACAACCCGCGCGTCAGTCAGCGCGGCCTTCAGCGAGCCTTGCAGCGCCAGGTGGCCGGGACCCTGGCCCAACGGAACCTGGCGCGTGCCGCGATAGTCGGTGACGGTCAGCGCGCCGGCCTGTCGCAAGCCGTCGAACGCGGCGTCGTCGCGGCGCCACCAGCACACCTCGTGTCCGTTTTCGGCTAGTTCGGCCGCGGCCGCGTAGCAGCCGTGGCCGCCGCCAATTACGCTGATTCGCATGATCAAGCTCCTTCTTTGAAGGCTTGATCCTAGCGACGGCGTGGCGCCTGGGCTGCGCCAAACGCGCAAGCTCCGTTCCGATCCGGCAAGGGATTTGGGCAGCGCAGGCAGCGTGTCGCGGCCGCGTGGGCAGGGGACAACGCAGGTGCTTGCCGGGGAGTGCGACGGCGCGTCAGGGGCGAGGCCGACGCAGCGTGTCCGACGGCAGGCAGCCGTAGCGCTTGCGGTAATGCGTGGCGAAATGGCCGAAGCTGCTGACGCCGTGGCGCAGCAGGATATCGGTCACGCTGTCGCCGCCGCGCGCCTGTTCCAGCGCGGCGTGCACCAGGGCCAGGCGGTGGTTGCGCACGTAGTCGCTGGGGCTTTGCTTGAGAAACTGCGTGAAGCCGTTTTGCAGCGTTCGCACCGACACGCCGCAGTGCGCCGCCAGGTCCGCCAATGAAATCGCTTCGTCGACATGGCTTTCGATGTAGTCGCGCGCGGCGCGCACATGCTGAGGCAGGGGCTGGCGGTGGTCGGCGCGCAACGCGTCGGAATAGTTGTGCGGCACTTGGGTCAGCAGCAGCGCCAGCAGGTAGTCGGAAAAGCCGGCCGCAAGCGTCTGCGTGACGCCGTCAATGGCGGGGTGCTGATAAAGGCGGCATAGGTAGTCCAGTGTTTCGCGCACGGCGGCAAGGCCGGGGGAATCGGGCGGCGCTTCCAGGTCGAACACCAGCGCGTGCTTGATGGGGCGGTCCAGCAGGCGCTGCAATTGATGTTCCAGCGCTTGCCGCTCGACACGCAGGATCAGGTTGCGGCAGTCGCGGCCGATGCTGATCACGCTGGGTTCCGACGGCGACGAAATGGTGAGGCTGCCCGCTTGCATGGACGCACTGCGCTTGCCCAGCGTGACCAGGCCCGAGCCTTGCAGCGTGATGCGGATCAGGTAGTAGCTGGAGATGTCGCCCGCGTCGATTTCGACTTCGGCGCCGTAGTGCAGGTCAAACAGCGCCGCGTTGCCGAAGAACACGCCATACAGCCGCGATTGCAAGGGTTTGCCCTGAGCCACGCACATGCGGTGCGACCAGAGGTGCTGGCTGACCTGGTCCTTGACCTCGGCGGCGTTGCCCGAGTCCAGCAAGCAATGGCGGTTCAGCGGATAGGTGTCGTTGAACATGCTTTCCTGCGCGGTGGGAATAGTCGTTGCGCGCGGCGTATAGAGTCCCGCTGCGCAAAGACCTACAAACGATGGACAAGACTAAGGAAAACAAGGGAAAAACATGACTGACGCGACGCTGCCGCCACTGACGAAACGAAGCTACGCCTACGAGTGGTACGTCGTCGTGATATGCATGCTAGCGTACATATTTTCCTTCGTCGACAGACAGATCCTGGCGCTGATGATCGAACCCATCAAGCACGATCTGCAACTGTCCGACACGCAGTTCAGCCTGCTGCACGGCTTGGCGTTCTCGCTGTTCTACGCCGTCATGGGCATCCCCATCGCCTTGTTGGCCGACCGCTATTCGCGTCCGAAAATCATTGCCATCGGCGTGGCGTTCTGGAGCCTGGCCACTGCCGCCTGTGGCCTGTCGCGCAGCTTTGCGCACATGTTCCTGGCGCGCATCGGGGTGGGCGTGGGCGAGGCCGCCTTGTCACCCGCCACGTATTCCATGCTTAGCGATATGTTTCCGCGCGACAAGCTGGGCCGCGCCGTCGGCATCTATTCGATCGGCTCGTTCATTGGTGGCGGCATGGCGTTTTTGATCGGCGGCTATGTCATCAACCTGCTTAAAAGCGTGGACAGCGTGGTGGTGCCGTGGGTCGGCGCGATGCGGCCGTGGCAGGTCACGTTTTTCATCGTGGGCCTGCCGGGCCTGCTGGTGGCGCTGGTTATCCTGCTGACGGTGCGCGATCCGCAGCGCCTGGGCTTGCGCCGTAGCGCAGACGGCCACGCGCACAAGCCTACGGTGGGCGACACGTTCCGTTTCCTGGGCCGCCATCGCCGCACGTTCTTTTGCCACTACCTGGGCTTTTCGTTCTATGCCATGGTGCTGTTTGCCCTGTTGGGTTGGACGCCCGCTTTCTACATGCGCAAGTTCGGCATGTCGCCGGTGGATGTGGGCTACATGCTGGGTGTCGTAGTGCTGGTGGCCAATACGGCGGGCGTATTTTGCGGCGGCTGGCTGATGGACGCGCTGGCCAAGCGCGGCTATCGCGATGCGCCGCTGCGGGCGGGCGTGATCGGGGCGGTCGGCATGGCGCTGCCCGCCGTGGCGTTCACGCAGGTGGACAGCTTGGCGGCGTCGGTGGCGCTGTTGCTGCCCGCGATGTTCTTTGCGTCCTTTCCCATGCCGACGTCCACGGCGGCCATGCAGATATTGCCGCCCAACCAGATCCGCGCGCAGGTGTCGGCGCTGTTCCTGTTGATCTCCAATTTGATCGGCCTGGGGCTGGGGACGACGGCGGTGGCTTTGTTGACCGATCGTCTGTTCAAGAATCCGGCGGCGGTCGGGCAGTCCTTATCGCTGCTGATTGGCGTGGCCACGGTGCTGTGCGTGTTGCTGCTGGCGGCGGGTTGCGCCAGCTATCGGCGCAGCCTGGGGCAAGAGGAAGGGCGTGCAGAAAACGGGGTCGGAACTGTGCTGTCGCCCCGGCCCCGTTAAAACTGTTTCAAGGGATCACGCGGGGCAGGCGAGATTCGCCAGCCGCCCCCTTCCTGGCCGATAATGCCCGCTTTACGCCTAAAGCCGGACCCCTCATGCCTTGCGTTACCCGTCGTCTGCCCGTTGCCCTGTTTGTCTGCCTGACGGCGATCCTTGCGGGATGCAGTTCACCCAAGCCGGCCTACGAACGGGAAGACTTCACACAGAACGACGTGTTCTCGCGCACCTTCCCCACGGCCAGCACCACCGCTTGCGATGCGGGCCGCCGCGCCTTGCTGAGCCAGGGCTACAACATCGACCGCTTCGACGCGGCCCGCGTGTCCGGGCACAAGAACTTCCAGGGTGAAGACGGGTTGCACACGCAGATCAATTTCAATATCGACTGCGCCTCGGACGGCAGCGCCAACCAGCGCGCCACGGTGTTTGCCAACGCGGTGCAAGACCGCTATTCGATCAAGCGCACTTCCAGCTCGGCCAGCGTGGGCGTCAGCGTGCTGGGCCAGGTGTCGATGCCGTTCGGCTCCAGCGACGACTCGCTGGTCAAAACGGCTAGCCAGACGGTGTCGCGTCCGAAATTCTACGAAGGCTTTTTCCAGCTGTTGCAGCGCTTCCTGCCCGACGCGGAAGCCGCCGCCGCCCCGCACGTACCGCCAAGCCCGCGCGCCCGCGCGTCTCAAGCCAAGCCGCCGGCACCGCCCGCCGATCCCGTCGTGTCCCCGGATGCGCCCGCCGACACCCTGAATCCCGCTGCGGCGAACGGGCCGTCAGGGCCGGGCGCCGGCAGCGACAAGGGCAGTGATAAGGCCGGTGACAAGGCCGGTGACAAGGCCACTGACACGACCACGCAAAAGCCCGCCGCGGACGCGCCGCACGCCGCGCCGTCATCGACGCCGGGCAATACCCAAACCGGCGCCCCGCCCGCCACGCCCGCCACGTCTCCGGCGTTGCCGGGGCCGGGCGCGTCGATTTCGACTCCGTCGGCGGTCAGCCCGTCCGCTGCTACGACCGGTGCGACCGCCAGCGCTACGACCGGCGCTACGACCGGCGCCGGGGGGCCGGCCACGGCTGCGATCACCGGTACCACGGCGGGCGTCTCCTCTACCGTCAGCGGCGCCGCTGCCAGCCCCGCAGCGTCGGCGTCCGCCACCGGCAACTGACCCCTGCCGCGCACGCCGGGCCCGGCGTGCACTCGGTCGTGCCCTCGGGCATGTCATCCCGCGCGACCGACCTGTCGCCGCAGCCGACTACTGCCCGCCGCCGCATCCGGCGATAATGCCGGCCATGACTTATCAACTGCTGAAAATGGCCCACGTGGCCGCCGTGGTGGCCTGGCTTGGGGGCTCGCTGTTTGTCTCGCTGTTCCTGCTGTCGTCGGCGCCGCAAGAGGGCGATGAAGCGCCCAAGGAACGCAAGATGCTTGGCGCGCTGCGTCGTTGGACGTTGTGGGTGACGACGCCCGCGATGGTCGTGTCCTGGCTGATCGGCCTGCATCTGGCCATGACGTTCGGCTGGTTCGCCATGAACTGGATTTGGGTCAAGGCGGGGTTTGCCTTGGCGCTGTCGGCCTTGCTCGGCATCCAAAGCGCGTCGCTGCGTCGCATGGCCAACGGCACGCTGAAACGCCCGCCGATGGTGGACTTCTACGCGCCGTTCACCGTCATTGCCTGCGGCGTCATCGTGACATTGGTGCTGGTCAAGCCGTTCTGACGCGCGCGGGCAATATCGCCCCAAGCTTGTAATAAGGATTCAACCAACGCGTCGTTGGCGGGCGGCGGTCGGCTGCCTAGAATCGTCTGTCCTGTCCGCGCGTGCTTTGCTTTGCACGGACGTATCCGCGCAAGACCGCGAAGGCGATTCAATCATGACCACCCGCACTGTCCAGACCGACGCGCGCCGGGAAGACGGCAACGCGTCGCCACGCCGGCCCGGCCATCGCGGCTGGTTCCAGGCGCTGCTTGGCGCCGCGCTGGACGCGGCTTCGATGTTTCATGGGCCTGATTTTCCGGCGGACCCCAGCGCTTTCAACAACGAGCGCCCGCGCCCACGTTCCCGCCACTGAAGGGCGGGTGCGGGGCGGCGGCGCCGGGCAGCGCTACGGCAACACCGCAGCAACACCACGGCAACGCTACGGCAACTCAACGGCAACACCGAGGCAACACCGAGGCAACACCACGGCAACACCGAGGCACAACACCACGGGAACTCAACGGCAACGCTACGGCAGCGCCGAGAACAAATTAGCCAGCTGCTGCTTGCCCAGCTTTTCCTGTTCGGTCGCCATGGTGTTGATGGCCGCCATGTGCGCGTAAAAGCGTTTCAGATCATCGTCGCGTTCGAACATCAGTTCGTCGTGATCCGCGTACCAATACTGACGGTTGTCATCCAGCAGCGTGATCATCTGGCCAAACTCTTGCAGGATGCGCGTTTCCAACAACCAGACCTTGCCCAGGCTGTCGCTGCGCCGCGCCAGCGTAGACGTCAGCGTCGCCATCATTTTCTGCTTTTCGGGTTCGCGGATGGCCAGGGACCGGATCAGGTCAGGCATGTCTTTCAGCACCTGCATGCTCTGATCGCGGTACTTCGGCACCAGCCGCTCGGCAAGCTCAAGAATCATGCGGCTTTCCACCAGCCCGGTGTCCAGCGCCAGCCGATGCGCGTCCAGCAGCCGGGGCATGCCGATGTCTTTCAGTTCATTCAGATAGGCCTTGTGCTGCGCAACGCGTTCGCCGGCCACTGTCTTGATCGCGCGTTCCAATTCCCCGTAAAAGCCTTTCGCCTTGGGAGTGGGGTCGATGGACGGCAGGTTGTCCGGCACGCCGTCGCCGCCCGTCACCATCTGGTTCAGGGTGTCGGCCACCTTGCGGATTTCAGCGGTGGCGACTTTTTCCTCCGCGCGCTCGCCCATCCGGTTCCAGCCCACGGCCAAGCCCAGCGCCAGCAGAATCAGCGCGGCCCCCGCCAGTAAGCGCCGGCCGTCACGACGCACGCGCAAGCGCCTGGAAAGCGTAAGGGTGTCTTCCTGCGGAGTCATGGCGCACCAAGATTGGGGTCATAGGGCATGAATGTAGTAAGCGGGCCGGCACGCGTCAACGCGCGCCGGCAGTCGTAACGGAGTACCGCAGCTACCGCAAGTACCGTGCCGAAGCCGCCCGCCGGGCGCTATGACGCGGCGGCATTGCGCCGCCACGCCGCCCATTCGCCTTCGCCTTCAAAGTAGCGGTCGCCGCGCGCGGCGGTGGCCAGCCCTTCATGCAGCACGCCCATGTCCAGCCCCGGCAGGTTGCGGAGCAGGGCGGGCGGCAAGTGCTTGGCGTCAAGCAGGCGCTCGTCCAGGATCACCCGCATCATGTCGCCGTCGTCACAACGCACCCATAGATACCAAAGGCTTTCCATGTAGTCGCCGGACCAGGGGTCGGGGTATATCGCCGGGCGAAAAGAAAAGCCGAATTCGTGAACGTCAGCCCAGGCCCAGTGCTCTTGCAGGCCGATTGCGCGCGCCAGTTCGCAGTGCCGGGTGAAGCCGGTGTCGTCAAAGCTGACCGACTGCCGGAACGGGTCTTCCACGGGGGGCGGGCCGGACAGAAAGCGCTTGATGCTTGACCACATGGGAATCGGGATGGGATACGGGATGGGAATCGGGGAAAGGCTGGCGGGCCGTGCGGGCGGGAGTTGCCAGAGTGTAGCGGGGCGCGACCATGTAATAAATGTTACAACGTTTGATTCTCGTCAATTCCATGCCGTCTACAAGCGGGTAGGGTGGCGCCTTGCCCGAATGGGCGCCCCGTGACGGGGCGACCGGCGTGGGGCAGACGACCAGCGCAGCAAGGACAGGATCGATGACAGACAAGACACCGCAAGCAGCCCCTAAGCAAGACGTTGCCGCGACACCGCGCAAGCGCGGCACCCCGTCGCCCGCCGCCCAGCGAAGCGCCGGAACCGCCAAGGCGGCGGCAGGCCCGGCGACGAAGAGGGCTTCTAAAGGGACTTTCCAGGCGACTTCCCAGGCGACTTCCCAGGCGGCTTCCAAAGCGACTTCCAAAGCGACTTCACAGGCGACTTCCAAGGCGACCCCCAAGACGGCCTCCGGCCCCGCCACCAAGCAGCCCTCCGAGCAAACCCTGCTGGCGCGCAAGAAAGTCGTGGCGCGCGAAGACGCCGCGCGCCAGGAAGCGGTGTCGGTGTTGGCTGACATCGCGCGGCGCTACAACGTGGTGCCCCAAGCGCAAGCGCACGAGGCGCTGCGGTCCGTTATTGAAGAGCTGTCGCCCGACGATGCACGCGCCGTGCATCGCGCCTTGCTGGAGGCAAACGCGCAGGGTCCGGCCGTGCGCCGCAACCCCGACGAAGAGCTGGCGACGGACTGGCGCGACGGCATCTATCCGTATCGCAACCGCATGCTGCGCCGCAATTATGAAAAGCAGAAATACCAGTTGCAGGTCGAACTGCTGAAGCTCCAAGCCTGGGTCAAAGCCACAGGCCAGCGCGTGGTGATTCTGTTTGAAGGGCGCGATGCAGCGGGCAAGGGCGGCACCATCAAACGCATGATGGAACACTTGAACCCGCGCGGCGCGCGCGTGGTGGCCCTGGAAAAACCGTCCGACACGGAAAAAGGCCAATGGTATTTCCAGCGCTACGTGCAGCATCTGCCCACGGCTGGCGAGATCGTGATGTTCGATCGGTCCTGGTACAACCGCGCGGGCGTCGAGCGCGTGATGGGCTTTTGCACGCAGCAGGAATACCTGGATTTCCTGCGTCAGGTGCCTGACTTCGAACGCCACCTGGTGTCCAGCGGCATTCACTTGGTGAAATTCTGGTTCTCGGTCAGCCAGGAAGAGCAGCGCCGCCGTTTCCTGCAACGCAAGGTGCACCCGCTGAAGCAATGGAAATTAAGCCCCGTGGATCTGGCGTCGCTGGACAAATGGGACGACTACACGCGCGCCAAAGAGGCAATGTTCGCGCATACCGATACCGCGGACGCGCCGTGGATCGTGGTCAAGTCGGACTGCAAGAAGCGCGCGCGGCTGAACGCCATGCGCTACGTGCTGAGCCGCCTGCCGTACGAAGGCAAAAGCGCCGAACCGGGCCTGGCGCTGGACCCCTTGATCGTGGGCCGCGCGCTGTAAGTGTTCAGCCGCCCAGCGCGGCCAGGTTCAACGTGTGGCTATGGCCGATCCACACCGCGCAATCACGGTGGTCGCGCAGCGAATCGCCTGTGTTGGGATGCATGAAAACGTCCAGCGCGCCGTGGTTCAACGTCAGCCACGTGGCGATCTCGGCCAACTGCTCGGGGCCGAAGGCAATCTGATAGCTCCATTGCGGATGCGGGCCGACGGGGCGCTCATGGAAGCGCCCCATTTCCATCTTGCCGTCGAATTGCGCCACCACGCGCTCTCGCAACGCAAACGCGGCATCGCGGCTGGCCGCGTCGAAGTACACATGGGCGTGCCAGCTGGTCACGCCGCTTACTGCCAGATCGTTCATGGTTGTCTCGTTGATTCAGCCGCCGGCGCGCTTGGCGCGATGGCCGCTGGTAGTCAGCACTTCGATGATGCGTGCGCAGTGGTCGCCCTGCACTTCGATCACCCCGTCCTTGACCGTGCCGCCCGACCCGCAGGCCGTGCGCAATTGCTTGCCCAGCACGGCAAGCGCCATCGGGTCCAGGGCCAGGCCCCGCACCACGGTCACGCTTTTGCCGCCCCGGCCCTTGGTCTCGCGTGATACGCGGGCAACGCCGTCGCCCGCCGGTGCGCCGCGCGCTGCCGCCTGGCATTGGCATTGCGCCAGCGGCTGGCGGCACTGCGGGCACATGCGACCGCTTTCGGTGGAATAGACCAGCCCGCCGGTGGTTGCGCGCTTCATTACTTGCCTCGCATCAGGTCGATCAGGCGGCGGTCACGCTTGGTGGGCCGGCCGGTTTCGATACCCAGCGCGGGCTCGGGCGCCAGCCGCCGCATTTCCGCCGCGCGTTCGCGGGCGGCGATGCTGTCCGGCGTTTCCTCATACAACAGGCGCGCCACGGGCGCGGGGCCGCGCACCCCGCTGACCGCAACCACCTTTACCTGTAGCGCCGGATCTTCCTTGCGGATCGTGATGCGATCGCCGGGCGCGACCTCGCGCGACGGTTTGGCGGCCTGGTCGTTCACGAAGACGCGACCCTTGCCGATCTCTTGCACGGCCAGGCTGCGCGTCTTGTAAAAGCGCGCGGCCCATAGCCATTTGTCGAGTCGAATCTTGTCCATGTTGCTGCTCTTTGCGTGGGTTCTAGCCAAGCCGCAATCATAGCGCCGGGACGCCGGCGCAAAAAAAGCGCCCCTTGGAGATGGGGCGCTGGGGGGCTGGGCGGCTGGGGTGCGTTGCTGTGTTGCTGCGTGGCGGTGTAGCGGCGCAGCGGTGTGGCGGTGCAGCGGTGTGGCGGTATAGCGATGTAACGGTGCAGCGGTGTAGCGATGCAGCGATGCAGCGATGTAGCGGTGTAGCGGTGTAGCGATGCGGCGGTGTAGCAATGCGGCGATGTAGCGATGCGGCGATGTAGCGATGGGGCGGGCAAGATGGCCCGCCCCGCCATCAATCCAGTTTCAGATTTGCTTCGCTGACCACGCGCTGCCACTTGGCGATTTCGGCGCGGCGGAACGTGTCCAGTTCGGCCGGCGTCGAGCCGATGGGCTCCGCGCCAATGCCGGCAAGCTGCTCGGCAATCGCCGGGTCGCGCAGCACCTTGGCCAACGCTTGCGACACCTTGTCGACGATGGCCGGCGGCGTGCCAGCGGGGGCGAACACCGCGTTCCATTCATACGTCTCGTAGCCCGGCACGCCGGATTCCGCGATGGTGGGCAAGTCGGGTGCCGTCTTGGACCGCTCCAGCCCGCCGACCGCCACCGCGCGCAGCTTGCCGTTTTTCACGTGCTGCCAGGCCGAGCCCATGCTGGCGAACATCACGGGCACCTGGCCCGACATGACATCGATCATGGCCGGGCCGCCGCCCTTGTAGGCCACGTGCTGCAAATGCGTCTTGGCGAGCAGATTGAACAGTTCGCCGGCCAAGTGCTGGGCCGACCCCGGGCCGGCCGATGCAAAGTACACCTGCTCTTTCTGTCCGGGCTGCCCCAGCCTGATCAGGTCGGCCACGGACTTCACTTCGTACGACGGCGTGACGACCAGCACGTTGGGCACGCGCAGCAGCAGCGACACGGGCGCGAAAGCGGTCAGCGTATCGAACTGCATCTTGGAATGCAGCGCGGGATTCTGCGCGTGGTTGGACGCGTCCAGCATCAGCGTGTAGCCGTCGGGCTGCGCCTTGGCGACGACCGCGCCGCCGATCATGCCGCCCGCGCCACCGCGGTTTTCGATGACCACGGGCTGGCCAAGTTCGGCGGCCAGCTTGGGGCCGATCAGCCGCGCCACCACGTCCACCGTGCCGCCGGGCGGGTAGGTCACCACCAGCGTGACAGCGCGCTCGGGGTAGGCGGCGGATGCGGTCGCGGCCGCACCCGCCAGCAGGCCGGCGGCGACCAGCATGGCGCTGCTACGCGCCAGACGTTTGATGAAGGGGGTCATGATTTGTCTCCTGGGAGTTGGATCTGGTTTTGGTTTTGGTTCTGGCCTTGGGCCTGGCCGTGGGTCTAGCCTTGGCTCTGGCTTTGGATGTTGAATAGCTGCATCGGCGTGTCCGCCAGCACGATGCGTCGCTGCGCGGGATCGTCGATCCACCCGTCCAGCCACTGCGTCGCAGCCGGGTAGGACGCCAGGTGGCGGTGTTCGGTGTGTGGCCAGTCGCTACCCCACATCAGACGCTTGGCCGTATAGGCGCGCAGCAAAAGCTGGGCAGCCTGACGGCCGGCAACGCCGTAATCGGGGATCCCGGGGCGAAAGGTGGGGCCGGTGGGCGCGGTGGCATCGCTGCGGTCAGTGCTATCCGCCACCCGCCAATTCCGGTACGGCGCCGACAGCTTCACCCATACCTGCCCGCTTTCGGCCTGTTGCAGCAGGTAGGCAAAGCCCGGGTCCGACACGCCCAGCGCCGGGTCAGGCCGACCGAAATGATCGACAACCACGCGGCAACCCGCGGCCAGCAGCGCGGGCAACACCTCGCGCAGCCTGCCGGCTTGCATGTGCACTTCAACATGCCAGGCCAGCGCGTTGACCCGGGCCAGCAAAGCCTGCCAGTCGGCGGCTTGCAGGTCGGGCGAGGGCAGGCCGATGAGGTTCAGCCGCATCCCCACGACACCGGCGTCGGCCAGTGCCTGCAACTGTGCGTCGGTGACCTCGGGCGACACGACGGCGACACCACGCAGGCGCTGCGGGGCCGCGCGCAATGCGTGCACCAGATGGCTGTTGTCGGTGCCCAGGAAGCTGGGCTGCACCAGTACGCCGTGGCTCAATCCATCGGCGTCCAGCAGCGCCAGGTATTGCTCCAGCGTGGCGTCGTAATCGGGCGTGTGGCGCCGGGCGTTCGCCAGCGCCAGCCCTTGCCGGAAAACATGGGCATGGGTATCGACGGCAACGCCGAGGGGGGACGGGGGCAACGCGGTCTCCTGTTTTGTGCGCCGGCGTGGCCGCGCGCTGTTCTATGAGGCGGATTCTAGGCAGCGCGGGTATAGTTTTCTATTGGCTAAAACCGCTTTTTATATATCGGATCAATATGGAAACCCGACACCTGCGCTATTTTCTGGCGGTGGTGGACCATGGCAGCGTCAGCCGCGCGTCGGAATGGCTGGGCATCGCGCAGCCGGCGCTGAGCCAGGCGCTTGGCCGCATGGAAAAAGACCTGGGCGTGCGCCTTTTCGACCGCTCGCGACAGGGCGCCGCGCCCACGCCCGCCGCGCTGGCCATCCTGGAGGACGTGCGTATCAGCGTGGCCCGCATCGACGCAGCGGCGCATCGCGCGCGCGAGATCGGGCGCGGCAGCGCGGGGCAGTTGACGGTGGGGCTGGTGTCCTCCGCGCTATTCGACACCCTGCCGCGCGCGCTGCGCGAAATGCGTCGGCAGGCGCCCGGCGTGCGGGTGATCCTGCGCGAGATGAGCAACGCCGAACAGGCCGATGCGCTACAAACCGGCGAAATCGATATCGGCCTGATGCACACGCCGGTCGCAGTGGGCGGGCGCATGCGCGAACGCCAGCTGTTGCGCGACCGGCTGGTGGCGGCAGTGCCGGACGAGTTCGACGTGGCGGACGATGGCACGGTGACGATGGCGCAAATTGCACAAGCCGGTCTGGTGATGTATCCGCAAGCGCAATTGCCGGCGTTCTATGCCGGCATCATGGACGCGATGCGCAAGGGCGGGCATGCGGTGCAGGTCGCGCAAGAGGCCAACCGCACGCTGACCGTGTTGTCGTGCGTGGCGGGCGGCTGCGGGGTGGCGCTCTTGCCCAGCTGGATTCGCACCATGAACTTCGGCGGCGTCCGCTTTTGCGAAGTGCGCGACGGACAGGCGCTGCCCAGCTTCGACCTGAGCGCCATCTGGCCCGCCCGATCCGTGCCCACGCTGGCCGACGTCTTCGCCAATCTGGACCTGGGCAGAGGTTGATTTGCGCCAATCTTTCAACCCGCCTTCAATTGCCTGGCCAGAACGCTTAAGCGACGCTTAAAGCGGCAGTTTTCGCGGAACCCGGCGCATGCGTCCCGTCTAACCAGAAACGGTTCCGAATGGGGTGCGCCAATGAATTTGAACTGGCAGCAGCAGTTGATGGAAAGCGCCATCTGGCTGGCGCAAGCGTTTGGCATCACGGCCGTCGTGCTGGTGGCCGTGTCCGTCGTGCTGGCACGCACAACGGACTGGGGGCGCAAGTTCTGGCGCCTGGCATGGCCGTACCTGACGCCTCGACGCAGTTGGCGGCCGCTGCTGATGCTGGCGTTGTTGTTGCTGCTGGCGATGGCTGCCGTGCGCATGACGGTGCTGTTTTCGTTTTGGTACAACGGCTTCTACAGCGCGTTGCAAGCGCTGGACCAAAGCGCCTTCTGGCGCTTCCTGGGCATCTTTTCGGTATTGGCCTGTGTGCACGTGGTGCGCTCGCTGGCGGACAGCTACGCCGGCCAGGCCTTCGACATTCATTGGCGCGTCTGGCTGAACGACCGGCTGACGCGCGACTGGCTGGGCGCGGGCGCGTACTACCGAGGCCACTTTGTTGAAGAGCCGGTCGACAACCCCGACCAGCGCATCGAGCAAGACATCGCCATGTTCGTGACGGGCTCGCGCACGCTGGCCATCGGCGCGTTAAGCGCGATGGTGTCGCTGGTGGCGTTCACGGGAATTTTGTGGGGCCTGTCCGGGCCGCTGACGGTGGCGGGCGTGGAGATTCCGCGCGCGATGGTCTTCGTCGTGTTCCTGTACGTAATTGTCGCAACCTGGTTTGCCTTCAAGATCGGCCGCCCGCTGATCCGCCTGAATTTTCTGTCTGAAAGATTGACGGCCAATTTCCGCTATGCGCTGGTGCGGCTGCGCGAAAACGCCGAGAACGTCGCGTTCTATCAAGGCGAAGCCGTAGAAAGCCGGAACCTGTTGCAGCGGTTTTCCGCCTACATCGTCAACCTGTGGGCACGCGTGTACCGAGGCTTGAAGTTCGACGGGTTCAACTTGTCGGTCAGCCAGGTGGCCGTGGTGTTTCCGTTTATCTTGCAGGCGCCACGTTTCTTCAGCGGCGCCATCAAGCTGGGTGATGTGATTCAAACGTCGCAGGCCTTTGGGCAGGTGCAGGACGCGCTGTCGTTCTTTCGCACGTCGTACGACACCTTTGCGCAGTACCGCGCCACGCTGGACCGGCTGAACGGCTTCCTGGATGCCAACGAAGCGGCGCGCGCGCTGCCGACGGTGCATACCGAACCCTTGCCCAACGGCCTGGACATTGATGGCGTCACGGTCAGGCGGCCGGACGGCAGCACCTTGCTGCGCGAGCTGACCTTGCGCCTGCGGCCTGGCCAGACCCTGCTGATCAAGGGGCCGTCGGGCAGCGGCAAGACGACATTGCTGCGCGCGCTGGCGGGCTTGTGGCCGTATGCACAGGGCCAGGTGCGGCGGCCGGAAGGCGCGTCGGCGTTGTTCCTGTCGCAACGGCCGTATCTGCCGCTGGGCGATCTGCGCAGTGCCGTGGCGTATCCCGGACACGCGCAGCCGCAAGACGATGCGCGCCTGGCCCAGGCGCTGCATCAGGTCAACCTGGGCCACTTGAGCCAACGGCTGGACGAGGTTGCGGATTGGTCACGCATCTTGTCGATTGGCGAGCAGCAGCGCGTGGCCTTTGCCCGCGTGCTGTTCAATCGACCGGCCATCGTGTTCCTGGACGAAGCCACATCGGCGACCGACGAAGGCCTGGAACATTCGCTATACAGCCTGCTGCGCAGCGCCTTGCCCGATTGCATGCTGGTCAGCGTGGGCCATCGCAGCACGCTGGACCCGTTCCACACGCACCGGTTGCAACTGGACGGCGCGGGCGGCTGGACGATGGGACCGATCGGGCCGATGGACCCGTATGGCCCGCCGCAGGGCGCGCCGCTGCGCGAGGCGGCGTGACGCTTACGTGCCCACGCGCAAAGGCCCCGTCAGCTTGCGCAACGCGGCAACGACGCTTTGCGCGGTGATGCGGCCGGTCTTGGGATTGGCGGAAGGGATGTTCTGGATTTCCATCGAAAAATTTGCCGAGTCGGACACGACTTCCACGCGATGCACGTTGCGTTCCAGCGACGGGTCGGCCCAGATTTCCAGCGTGGTGCGGTCCGGCCCGATGCCGGCCAGCGACACGCTGACCGCCACATTCAGGTTGGCCGGAAAGCCCGTGGCGGCATCGCGCGGCGAGCCGCGGAAGATCAAGCGCGGTTCGGTGACGTCGTCCAGGCTGATGTTGTTGTCGGTAAGGTAAGGCGCGCCCAGCAGGCCGCGCGGCGGCTTGCGGGTGATCATCGTGACGGAATGGATGACGCCTTCGGCGGCTGCCGTAATGGCGTCCAGCCCCAGGATGGCGCCGGACGGCACCAGGATCTGCCCGTGATGCTGGCGCGCCACGTCGATCAGGTCTTCGTTGGCCAGCAGCGCACCGGAACTGAGCACCACCAGCTTCTTGCCGGCACGCAGCACGGGTTCGGCAATGCTGCGAAACACGGCGGCGGGCGCACATTCAACGACCACGTCGCAATGCTCGTGCAGGGCGTCCAGCGTGGTGAACCTGGGGGCCGCCTGGGTCCAGGCGAAGTCGGGCGCGGCCTTGGGGTCGCGCACCGCGACGGCGGACAGGGTCAGGCCGGGCAGCCCGGCATCCAGGGATTGCGCCACGGCCTGGCCGATGGCGCCGAAGCCGGCGATGCCGACGCGGTAGCTGTTCATGGTGAATCCGGAAGGTAGGGCTGCGGCGCACCGCAAGCCGGGCCAAGAAAAAAGAACGCCATCGATGCCGATGGCGCAAGGTTGCCAGCCACTTTATCCAGCGCCCGGGCGGGCGTCAATGCGTAGCGACCGCAGGCTACCGGCTCAGCTGCCGGATTGTTGTTGCGCGCGCGCCATGTAGTCCACCGTCAGGTTCGACAACGCGCGCACCCCGTTGATCAGGCCGGATTCATCCACGTAAAAGCGCGGCGAATGGTTGGGCGCGGCCTTGTCCACGTCGGTGCCCTTGGGCGTGACACCCAGGTAGAAGAACATGCCCGGCACCTTCTCTTGATAGAACGAAAAGTCCTCGGACGCGGTGGACTTGGGCTGCAAGCCATAGTTGCCTTCGCCTGCCACGCGCCGCAAGGTCGAGCCCATCTTCTCGGTCAACGCCGGGTTGTTGACGGTGGCGTTGTAGAGTTCCACCACGCGCACATCGGCCTTGGCGCCCGCGCTTTGCGCAATCATGTCGGCGGTACGCGCGATGCGTTGGTGGATGTCCTTCTTCATGCCTTCGTCGTAGGTGCGGATGGTGCCCGTCATGGCCACGCTGTCCGGCACGATGTTCATGCGATTGCCGCCGTGGATGGCGCCCACCGTGATGACGGCCGGCTCCAGCATGCTGTTGATCTGGCGGCTGGGAATGGTCTGCAAACCCAGAATGATCTGCGAGCTGACGACGATAGGGTCGATGCCCGACCACGGGCGCGCGCCATGCGTCTGCTTGCCGGTGACGTCGATCCAGAACTGGTCGGCGGCGGCCATGGCCGGGCCGCTGCGCCACGACAACCAGCCGGCCGGATACGCGCTGGACACGTGCAGGCCGAAGATGGCGTCCACCTTGGGATTGTCCAGCACGCCTTCCTGCACCATCATCTTGGCGCCCCAGATCTTCTTGCCGTCCGGTTCGAAGTCGGCCGGGCTTTCCTCGGCGGGCTGGAAGATGAATTTCACGCTGCCGGGCAGCTGGTCTTTCATGCCGGCCAGCACTTCGGCCGTGGCCATCAGGATGGCCGTGTGGGTGTCGTGCCCGCAGGCGTGCATCACGTCCACTTCCTTGCCCAGGTACGTGCCCTTGGCTTTCGACGCAAAGGGTACGTCGACTTGTTCCTTGACGGGCAACGCGTCCATGTCGGCGCGCAACGCCACCACGGGGCCGGGCTTGCCCCCCTTGAGCACGGCGACAACCCCCGTGCCCGCCACGCCGGTCTTCACATCCATGCCCAGCGCGCGCAGGTGGCCCGCCACCAGCTTGGACGTGCGCGTTTCCTGGTTGCCGAGTTCGGGGTGTTGATGAATGTCGCGGCGCCACGCGATGAGCTTGTCCTCGATGGCGCGGGCGCGGGTGTCGATCTGTTCGGACAGCGCGGCGTTGGGGGCGGGGGCCAGCGGGCCTTGCGTGCCGGGGGCGCTTTGCGCGGCTGCCGGGCCGCTCATCAGCAGATGGGCGGCCAGGGCCAGCGGCGCCAACCGGAATCGCATGTTGCGAGACTGCATGGGTGTTCTCCTCGTGGTTGTTAACCTGTTATTGGACAAGGATCTTACCCAAGCGCCACGCGGCCGGCGTGTTTGTTACGGATGATTAAATTCCGACCGTTTTGATTCCGAAAGGTGGAATTTCCGGCGGTGAAAGGTTGGACGAGCCAAATTTTCGACCGCCGCATTTTCTATTGCAGCTTGATGCCCAGCTCCTTGATCAGCGGCTCCATGTCGGCTCGGTCCGCCTTGATCGTGGCCGCCAGTTCTTCCGGCGTGCTGCCGATTGGAATCATGCCCAATGTTTCCATCTGCGCGCGCATCGCCGGTTCTTTCAGAATGTCCGCCACCGATTTCTGAATCAGCGCCACGCGGTCTTGCGGCACGCCGGCGGGGGCCATCAAGCCGATCCAGGGTTGCGGGGCGTAATCCTTCAAGCCGGACTCCTTTAACGTGGGCGTGTCCGGCAGGCCCCCAAAGCGTTCCGGACTGGTGATTGCCAACGCGCGCAAACGGCCGCTGTCGATCAAGCCCTTGGAACTTGATGGCGCGTCCAGGCCCACGTCCAATTGACCGCCTATCAGATCGTTCTGCGTTTTGCCTGACGAGGACGACGGCACGTACAACGCGCGGATGCCGGCGCGCCGCGCGGTTTGTTCCCAGACCAGATGAAACGCGGTGCCGATGGAAAACGAGCCGACGCTCAGGCTGCGCGTCTTGCTTTCGCGCACGAAGTCGTCCCAGGTCTTAAGCGGGCTGTCCTTGGGCACGATGAAGATGAATGGCGTGCGCGCCACCAGCGAAATCGGCTGCAAGTCTTTTTGCGTATCAAAAGGCAGGCTGTCGACAGCGAAGGGCACGATGGTCACGGACGAGGCCACCACCATGCCCAGCGTATAGCCGTCGGGCGCGGACTTCACCAGCGCGCCGGTGCTGATGATGCCGGACGCGCCAGGGCGGTTCTCGACGACGACGGGCTGGTTCCACGCCGCGCCCAGCTTGCTGGCCAGCACGCGCAGCATCACGTCCACCGGGCCGCCGGGCGGATTGGACACGATGATCTTGACCGGCTTGTCGGGATAGGCGGCCTGCGCGGCCAGCGGCGTCAGCATCGCGAGCATTAGCATCAGTGCCAACGTGCGCATCGGCGCAATGTGCTTAATCATGGAATTCCCCTTGTGTTGTAGGTGTGTACAGAATGTTCGGCGTCAAAGGTCAGGCATGTGGCGTCTGGCATGTGACATCCGGCAGTGACATCTGGCATGTGGCGTCTGGCATGTGACATCCGGCGTGTGGCATCCGGCGCCCGACATCAGCCTTCAGGCAAAGACGTGCAGGTGCGGCGCCATCGGCCAATCGGGTGCGTCGCCGCGTATGAACGCGAGCCATGCCTGCTGCGTCTGCGCGGTCAGGCGCTGCGCGTGGTCCGCGTCCAATCCGGCCAGCATCGGCGCGTCGCCGAACGCGGATACCGTGTCGAACACGAAGGGCAGTTCAATGCAGTGGCACGCCTTGAAGCGCGCGGTCGGAGCAACGTCGAAGCGCGCCAGCCAGGCTTGACGGCCCTGCGTGACCGCCGCCCGCGCCCACGCGCGTGACGGTGCGCCGAACACCTGATCACCGATGGGGTCGTCAAGGGCGGGGCCGACGTGGTCGACGTGGCCCGGCTTGACGTGGTCGACCCGGCTGGGGTCGACGTGGCCGGGGCTGACATTGCCGACGTGGCTGGAGTCGACGTGGGCGCGGGCGTGGTTATCCGTCGTCGCCTGCGCTTCGGCCCTTGTTGCATTCGCCACGTACCCGGGAAAGGCCGCCATTTCATTGCGCGTGTACGCCACCAGCACGTCGGCGCGGGACGCGGCCCGCTGTAGCGCGGGCGCGATGTCCTCGGGCAGCACGTGCCCGTCCAACACCGGGCAGAACTGGCTGCGGCTGCTTCCTTCGGCCCGCAACACCTCCGCGACCGCGGGCGATTGCTGCGCGGCCAGCAAAGCGGAAACGGGAAGCGCGCGCGCGGCGTCCAGCGACGCGACGCCGGCCGCCTCTAGAAAGGCCTGGCCCAGCGCCTGCGCCTGTGCCGCCGACCGAAACCCCCGGCCCAGCGCGGCGCTTTGCAAGATAGCGCGCGAGAAGCGCGGCTTGCGCGCCAGCATTGCGCAGATCGACGACGCGCCGGCCGACTGTCCCATCACCGTGACGCGTTCGGGGTCGCCGCCCAGTCCCGTGATGTTGTCAAACACCCAATCGATGGCGGCCTCTTGGTCCAACAGCCCCACGTTCGCGGTCTGACCCGGCACGTACAGCCAGCCCAGCGCGGCCAGCCGGTAGTTGACCGCCACCACCACCACGTCGCCACGAGCGGCCAGGGCGGACCCGTCATACCAGTCCAGCGCGCCGCCGCCGCTTTGCCAAGCGCCGCCATGCAGCCACACCACGACCGGGCGACGCGCGCCGTCCGCGCCCGGCGTCCATACCGTCAGATGCAGACAGTCTTCGGATTGCGGCGCGTTGAAGTCACCCATGGCATCGCGCAGGCGCGACGGCAGTTGCGGCGCCACGGGGCCGGGCTGCGTGGCATCCAGATCCCCTTGCCAGGTCGCGGCTTCAGGGGGCGCAAAACGCAGCTTGCCCACCGGCGGCCGCGCATAGGGAATGGCGCTAAAGCGGCACACGCCGCCGCGTTCCTGCACACCGGTCAGCGTGCCTGCCGGCAGCGTCGCGTGGACGGTTTGATTCATCGTTGCCCCTGTCTTTTCGTGGTTGCTGTTCATATGGCGCCAAGCTGCCGGCGTCGGGATAGCAGGCCTATGGTAGGGACGAAAGCGGCGCGGCGGACATGCCGGTTTTGATCGAGGCCATGCGAAACCCGCATGGCCAGCCGGGAGGCAAGGGCGGCGTAAATGGGCGGCGTAAATAGGGCGGCGTAAATGGGCAGCGTAAAAGGGCAGCGTAAAAGGGCGGCGTAAATGGGCAGCGTAAATGGGCAGCGTAAATGGGCGGCGTCAAAGAGCAGCGTAAAAGAGCGGCGTAAAAGGACATGCCGGACTAAGACCGCCCACCGTCGCGCGGGCCAGAATTGACCCGATCGGGCCAATTCTGGCCCAGTGAACCTCCTTAGGAATCAGGCACTTGCAAAACTTCGAGCCAGATCTGGCCTGATTTATTGCAGAACAAGCCGGTTTTAGCGAGGAAAACCTGTGTTTTCACGGCTTTCGGCGCGTTTGGCCATAACCAGGTCCATTTCTTCGCCGTTCGCACTGCGCCCGAAATCCTAAGTCGCTGAAAGCATTGGGTTTAACCGGACGCCGTGAAAGTTGGCATGGATGTTGCATAGCTGTGGGGACTTATTCCAGGATCCCCATGGCCCACTCATCCGACCTGCGTTTTACCTTCG
The DNA here is from genome assembly GCF_003600685.1 of Achromobacter sp. B7. Classification (NCBI taxonomy): domain Bacteria; kingdom Pseudomonadati; phylum Pseudomonadota; class Betaproteobacteria; order Burkholderiales; family Alcaligenaceae; genus Achromobacter; species Achromobacter sp. B7. The sequence continues at coordinate 3,846,854 of NZ_CP032084.1, read as the reverse complement.
TGCCCGCTGCCCGTGGCGTGGCGTTCGACGTTATTGAATTCACGCTGGACGAGGCGCTATCCGAGACCTATCGGTTGGACCTTGAACTATCCAGCTTCGACCCCGCCATCGACTTTGGCGCGCTGCTGGATCAGACAGCGTTGTTCACGCTATGGCGGGGCGATGTGCCCGTGCGCCACGTGCATGGCATCGTCACCGCCTTCGAGCAAGGCGACACCGGCTTTCGGCGTACGCGTTACCGCGGCGTGGTCGAACCGTCGCTGGCGCGCGCGGCGCTGTGTTCGGACTGGCGCATCTACCAGCAACTGTCCGTGCCGGAAATTTTGGCCGATGTCTTCAAGCGCCATGGCATTACCGACTACGAACAGGTCACCACCCACCACCACCTGGTGCGTGAATACTGCGTGCAGGCCGGCGAAACCGATCTGGATTTCGTGGCGCGCCTGGCCGCCGAAGAGGGCTACTTCCACCGCTACGCCCATACCGAAAATTCCCACCGCCTGATCCACGGCGACCGCATCTACATCCATGGCGAGATCGCCGGCGGGCCGGTCCTCTACAACCCCACGCCAGGCGGCGATCAACACCAGCCCGCATTGCATCGCTTCATCTACACCGAACAACTACGCACCGCCCGCCAGACGCAACGCGACTACACCTACACACACCCGCAGTACGACCAGGAACACACGCAGGTCGCCACCGACCTGCAACACCAAGACGGCCGCTACGAGCGCTACAACTACCCCGGCCGCTACAAGCGCGACGAGGCCGGCAAACCCTTCACGCAAAGCCGCCTGCTGGGCTTGCGCCGCGATGCGCGCATGGCCCAGGTGCACGGCGACGATGCGCGACTGATTCCCGGCGTGGCGTTCGACCTGACCGGCCACCCGCGTGATGACTGGAACCACGGCTGGCGCCCGGTGCGCATGCGCCACCACGGCATCCAGCACAGCAGCCAGGAAGAAGACGGCGCGGGCGCCGAGCAAGGCACGCGCTACGGCTACACCGCCGACATCGTGCCCGACAAGGTCGACTGGAAACCCGCGCCCAGCCGCAAGCCGCGCGTGGACGGCCCGCAGATCGCCAGCGTGGTCGGCCCGCCCAATGAAGAAATCTATTGCGACGAATTCGGCCGCATCAAGGTGCAGTTTCCGTGGGACCGGCTGGGGCAGAACAACGAGCACAGCTCGTGCTGGATCCGCGTGTCGCAGAACTGGGCGGGTGCGGGCTGGGGCCACATGGCCATCCCGCGCATCGGCCAGGAAGTCATCGTCAGCTTTCTGGATGGCGATAGCTCGCAGCCGATCGTCACGGGCAGAACGCACCGGTCGATCAACCCGCCGCCCTACGAGCTGCCGCGCCACAAAACGCGCATGACGATCAAAAGACAGACGCACAAGGGCGAGGGCTATAACGAGCTGCGCTTTGAGGATGAACGGGATCAGGAAGAGATCTACGTTCACGCGCAAAAAGACCAGAACATCCACGTCAACCACAACGAGACCACCTTCGTCGGCAACGACCGCAGCGAACAGGTCGAGCATGACGAAACCATCACCATCGGCCACGACCGCAGCGAATCGGTGGGCAGCGATGAACAGGTCCACATCGGCCAGGACCGCCGCCACACCATCGGCCAGGACGACTTCCTGACCATCGACCGCAACCACACCATCGCCACCGGCCGGGACCGCACGGAAGACGTGGGCAACAACCGCCGCGACAAGACGGTGGCCAATCACTGGATCGAAACGGGCGGGCATGTGGAACATAAGGTGCAGGGGCATTTCCAGGTGCATGCAGGCGAGCGGATCGAGGGCAAGACGGTCACGCTGGAATTGCAGGCCGCGCAAAGCGTGGTGATCAAGGGGCCGGGCGGCACCATCACGATCAATGGTTCCGGCATCACATTGGAAGCACTTGCCATCAACCTAAAAGGCCCGGTGGCGCAGGCGGGCGGCGGCGGCAATTCGCTGTCGATGGCGGGCGATGTCGTCGAAGGCTTGCTGGACGATTGCATGGAACGCGCGCGATGACGGGGCGCACGGTGACGCCGGGCAATATGACGGCGGCTACGAAGGCGGCTACGAAGGGGGCGGTCCGGCCCGCGGCACGCATGATGCCGACAGACACCCCGACGCCAGGCACGATGGCCGCCCTGGTCGCAGCGCGCCGCGCAGCGGATGACAGCGTCTACCTGTTGTTGAATCCCCTGGCGGACTGCGCGCCGGAGCATGGTTTGAGTCTTGCGTCGTTGACCAAGATGTTGGGCGCCGATGCGCTAACGACCGTCGCGCGCCCCGACCTGGCCCACTCGCCAAAGGCATGCCCAGTGCTGGTCCGGTTGGCGGGAAGTGCGGATGTGCCCGCGCCCGAACTCATGGGGCTGGCCCAACGCCTTGCGCAGGCGGACGCCGCCCGCCGCCGTCGCTATGTGTGCGGCTGCCTGCTCAGTCCCCTGGACGGGCAGACGTTGGCCGATCACGTGGCCGCGCGCTGCATGGACTTTTCGGCCGATTCCCCGCGCGGAATGTCGCCATGGTTTGAACCGTTGCGCCTGGAACTGCTGGCCGCGTCCATCCACGCTGAAACGCTGGGGCCGCTGATGTGGCCCATACGCACGTGGTTGTTGCCTAGCAGTTGGGGATCGCTTGCGATGGTGAATGGTTTCCAGCGCAGTACGGGGATTGATGTCGGGATTGGCGTCGGGCGCATTGGCGCCGAGCTCCCCGCGCTTGCCCGACAGACTCAACGTGACGCGCCGCTAATTGCGCAACTGCTGTCGGCCTGGCGCCGATCGCTGCAATTGCCATTGTCGTACGCACCGGGTCGCTGGCAAGGTCCCTCGCTATTGCCTCCGCAGGCCGCCGCACAAGCCTTTCGCTGGATACGCCAAGCCCGGGAAGCCGGGCTGTCAGATACCCGGGACATCATCGTGCTGGCGCTGCATCAAGCCGCAATACACCCGCGCTTACTCGATTACGAACCGCTGCGACTCGCACTTGCCCGTGCAGCGCCCGGCGGTGCGTCCACCGTGCTGGCTGCGTATGGCGACCATGCCTGGCACCGCATTGCCACCCATCTTGACCAAGTAGGTTCCCCGCCATGACCACCAGCAGCCAATTAGCTATTGCCGCCCAAGAGACGTCGCCCCTGCCATTGGGCAGCTGCCCCGCCTGCCGGCGCACCGGCATCCCGATCCTGTTGCTGCGCCCGGCCGTCATTCCCAAGGCAGCATCGTTGCACAGGCACGGCGCAACGACGCACCCCGACTTGCAACAGTCGCTGCGCATTCTACGTAGTGGTTACGTCTACGTGCTGTTGGACCATGAGGTCTGGCAGGCGTACGAAGTCACTGACGCCGGTCACCTGCGTCAATTCGACCCTTACGAGATGGCCAAGGGCCCACCCGCGCTCTTGTCCGAACGCTGCGTCCAAAGCGCGCACGATCTGCCGGCATCTTTTATCGGTATCGACGTCGATATGTACACGACAGCCTGGGTCGCGTACGCGCAAGACCCGTGGCCCGTGGCTGTGCTGGACGCGTACAAGACCGGCGCGGGTGCCGCGAAGGCAGCGGGGGCCTCACAGCCGGCAGCGGGCGCGTCACACGGGACGGCACGCGCGGCACATGCAGTCGCTGGTGCCCAACAGGCGACAGCCAACTCGGACCACGCACTGCGCTTTGTCATCCTGGACCTATCCAAGCTGCGCAAAGAGCCCACGGCGGGAGGCGCGGCGCTGGCGCTGGAACACGCTCACCGCATCGATCGACACATAGCAGAGTACAGCCACGCCGTCCGTGATTTTGGCAGCGTTCATGGCTGGCATTCGCGGGTATTGCAGGCTACGGGCATGCGCAACTATCTGAGGCTGATGGAGCTTCAGCATGATCTGGCCAAGGGCGTGCCCGGGCTGATCCTGCCCGACCCGGTGGGCCTGGCGCAGGAACTGAACAACTTCCGTTTGGCCGCCTACACGCAAAAGCGCATGTGGGCGGAAGAGCCGCAGCGGCGCTATGCGTATCTGACCTCGCAATGTTTGCTGGGCATTGAACAGCTTTACGCCGCCCAGGCCGATGCCGAGATACCGGACAGCCCCACCTACATGCTGGACACGATGCCCAGCGAATCCGGCATGGCGCCGATCTTCCGGGATCTGGCCTTGGAGCGCCGCGAACGCATCGCCTACAAGACCGAGCAGCGGATGGATCGGCTGAAGGAACGCTATTGGGAATCTGACCCGCCCTCCGAGCTAGGCCGCAAGGGCCGCGCCAGTTTTCAAGCGAGCTATGACAAGGAGTCCAAACGGCTGGAGGCAATCATCGATGCCTATGGCGAAGACTGGGCACAGGTTGTGCGCGGCGCAGCCTGGAAGCGGGTGGTAGACCTGGATTACAGCGACACCGATGAACGCTCGCGCCGCCTGCGCCTGCTGATGGTCAGCGCGTGCCTGGACGGCGGCATTACCGATGCGGCGTCTGTGCCGCTCGCCGTTGCGGGTAGCGGCGTTTCCTCCGCCGCCGCCAGTTCGGCTGCGACGGCGAATCCGCCGACTGCCGGACATACGGGTGGTGCTGCCGATCCCGCCCGCACCGACAATCCAGGTCCCACATCGCAGGCTTGGAAGCAGCTATTGTCCGACCCCCACAGCGCCGTCTATCTGGCGTTGAACGGCCAACGCAGCGATCTGCAATCCAGCTTTCTGCCCCTGTTCAGTGCAGGGGCTGGGGGCGGGGCCAACGACGCCGCGAAGAAATACTTCGACGCCGTCAAAAACCTGGTCAGCAGCAAAGAGATCGGCGCCTGGCGCGAAGGCTTGGCGGCGGACGCCGCGGACCAGCTGCTGGCCGCCGTGCACGGCGCCAGCAGCCGACTTCACGCCCAGTTAAACGACGCCACCCGCGCGGCCGTCAACGCCGTGCACGTCGGCGGCGCCTGGCTGTACCGTGGTGCGCAAATGACGCAGGTCGTGATCCAACTGACGGTCAGCGAACTCCTCGCCATTTACGCCGACGAACTGCAACGCGTCGGCGAATCCCTGAACCAAAACACCGGCCGCCGCGTACGCGCTTTCATCTTCGCCGGCCTGATCAGCATCCCGGACCCTGCGTTGCACAAGCTGCTGGTCGACGTGACGATCTGGATGGAAGGCAGCGCGGAGGATATCGCCCAGAGAATAAAAACAATGAGGACCGGCGCGGCGGACGTGTCCGACGCAGCGCGAGACGCCGCGCACAGCATGCAAGCGGCCATTGATGACGTCACGCACAGTACGCGCGCCATGGCGGGCGGCCTGATGCGAAGACTGTCGATAGGCGTCCATCACCTGGAAGCCCCGGTGGCCGACCTGCTGATCGGTCTGGAACTGACCGCCGAACAAGCCCGAGAATTCGCCAAGAACGGCTTCGTCAGCTTGAAGCGTCTGTCGGTAGGCTCGGGCTACGGCGCGCTATCGCTCGTCAGCCTCTACTTTCTGCACGACAGCGTACAAACCAGCCTGGAATCCGCTCGAAACGCGGTGGGCGCGGAGCATGCAGAGGCGATGGCTGCGTTGTACGGAGCGGGCATCGGCATGCTAGGCGCGGGTGTCGAGGCGGGCGGGTTGGCGGTCAGTGTGGCAGGCGAGGCGGTCCAGCCGTTTATGCGGAGGATTGCGAATGCGGAGCTGGGCGTGGTCGCGAAGGCGATTGGGTTGGGGAAGGGGTTGGTGAAAGCGGGTGGGGCGATAGCGGCGTTGGGGGGAGTGGCGGATGGGGTGGGTGCGTTTGCGGCGGGAGGGCGAGCAGCTGCTGTTAGGGATGGAAAAGCAAGGACGACATACACATTTGCTGGGCTAGCCTCGTTTGGTGGAGCTTTCTTTAGTCTGATCGGGGCCGCGACTAAGCCGGTGTTGATGGGACCGCTAGGCATCGGCATAGCGGTCGGGCTTTTAGCGTTCATCTTGTCGCAGAGTGCAAAAGCGCGAGAGTCAGATGCCCTGGAGTTATGGGCTCGTCGTTCGTATTTCGGTCAGGCAGAGCCTAACTTCCGCTGGCTGACGGCAGATCAAATGGATGCCGCGATTTCGGAACTGAATGCCGCACTTATTGGTATGGAGGCGATCCTCGGCTTTCGTTCGGTCGTGCGGCCGATGGACGTCGAGTCGCTTCTGGCGGCCGACATATTGCAAATCCAGGCGTCGGGCGGCATGGAGTCGCGCTCCGAGCTCGGCTATCGAATCGTCCTGCCCGGCTTCGATCCGGAGGTGTCACGCTATGAATTCAAGCTACTTGTAGAGTGCTTCGGGATAGACAAAGTCGGACGACACGCTCCGGCGGCGATGGAAGGCGTGCTCGAGGCCGTTCATCACAACAGCGCCCTAAGTGCTCCGGCTCTCGATGAGTTTCGATGGTTGACGCCTAAAGGCCATGTATTGCCGACTAAGGAAGCGCCAGTTCTAGCTTGCAAATACTGGCTCGAACCCCTACACGGAATCAAGAGTGCTACGGTCAGCATCGCCTATTGGTGTGACAAGGACGATGTCGCCGGCTATGCCAGCATCACAATGACGGAGGTGGCTTAATGGCGCGATCCAAACTTGTTCCGCAGTGTGCGGGATGGAAACGCGATTTGCCGGGGCCTGGTGACCCACCTGTGGTGACACCAAGCATAAGGGCGGATGCGCCGAACCACGTTGACGGCATTTACTTGGAATTGCCCAGGCGTTCGTCCACCATTCGTGGAATTTTGCTGTACGGGGTGGTCTTAATGGGTTATTGCACCGTCGTTGAGGCGCCACGCGCCCTTTTTACGGCGATTTTGCACGCGCTATCAACTTTTAGTTCATCCGATCTGCTTATGGTTCTGGCCGCGCTGCTCGTCGTGGCGCTATGCATCTGGAGCACCGTGCTTGCGTATCGAACCGAAGTCACTCAACCCCGCGACCTCCCCATCCGGTTCAACCGTCTTCGCCGAAAAATCTACGTCTACGGTTTCCACATGGTCTGGTGGAAGCCTTTCTCCCACTGGTACGTCACCACCGCCAGCTACGACTGGGACGACGTTCGCGCGGAAGTCTGGGAGCAATGGGGTGCCTCGTCCAGTGGCACCCTGATGGTCACGTGGGGTGTCTCAATCGCCATCGTCAAACCCGGTACGAACGAAGTTATCGAACGCTTCCACCTCAGCACCTACAACAAGGACCTGGACAATCTCTGGGCCTATGTCTGCACCTACATGCAGCAAGGCCCCGACGCCTTGCCGCCGTGCGACGTCGAACCACGCGATGCGAATGACGTGCCGGCATACAACCTGGCGCTGCGTTGGGCGCCGTTGGTTGAATGGCCGGAGGCAATGGACATCGAATCGCGGAGCGCGCCGTGACGGTGCGGCTAGCGCGGGCAACTGCAGTATCTCGGCCCCAGCGCGGCTCTGTTTCGGCATACGGCGCACTATCGCTTGTCAGCCTCTACTCTTTTCACGACGGCGTGCAAACCTGCCTGGAATCCGCTCGTAGCACGGTGGACGTGGAGCATGCAGAGGCGATGGCAGCGTTGTGTGGAGCGGTCATCGGCATGCTCGGGCGGGTGTCGAGGCGGGCAGGTTGGCGCTCAGTGTGGCCGGCGAGGCGGTCCAGCCGTTTATGCGACGGGTCGCGAATGTCGAGCTTGGCGTGATCGCGAAGGCGATTGGGCTGGGGAAGGGGTTGGTTATAGCCGGTGGCGCGATTGCGGCTTTGGGGGGAGTGGCGGATGGGGTTGGAAGCTTGGGGGCCGCGGGGCGTGCCGATGGGGTGGGGGATGGCGATGCTGGCGAGAAGTACAGAATGTCTGGCGCCATCGCGTTTGGCGGAGCATTTTTTAGCGTGTATGGAGCATTAACCGGGGCGGCGCTGATAGGATCTCTGGGTATTGGTATCGCGGCCGGACTTCTAGCATTCGCCCTGGGCAGGGTCGCCAAAGGCAGAGAGTCGGATGCTCTAGAGCTGTGGTCCCGCCGTTCATACTTCGGTCAGGCAGACGAAGGGTTCCGCTGGGCAACGGCAGATCAAATGGATGCCGCAATCTCGGAGCTGAATGCCGCACTTATCGGTATGGAGGCGATCCTCGGCTTTCATCCTGCAAGAAGGCCAATGGACTTCGATTCGCTCCTGGCGGCCGACGTATTGCAGATCCAGGCAACGGGCGGCATGGAATCGGGATTGGAGCTCGGCTATCGGATCGTACTGCCTGGCTTTGATCCGGAGCATTCATGCTATGAATTCAGGCTTTTTGTAGAGTGCTTCGGGATAGACAAAGTCGGACGACACACTCCGATGCCGGTAGAAGGTGTCCTTGAGGCCGTCCATCACAATAGCGTACGAGGAGCACTTGTTCTGGATGAATTTCGGCGGCTGACGCCTAAAGGCCATCTGTTGCCGACGAAAGAGGCGCCGGTGCTAGCTTGTAATTACTGGCTCGGACCTCTGCACGGGATCAAGAGTGCTACGGTCAGCATTATCTATTGGTATGACAAGGACGATCTTGCCGGTTATGCGAGCGTCACGATGACGGAGGTGGCGTGATGGCGCGTTCTATCTTGACTCCGCAATGCGTGGGATGGCAGCGCGACTTACCCGGGCCCGGCGAAACGCCTGTTGTGAAGCCGAGCCTGAAAGAAAGTGGGCCAAATCACGTTGACGATACCTACTTGGAACTTTCCAGACGTTCTTCCAGCGTACGCGGGGTGTTGCTGTTCGCCGTCATCATCACAGGCTATTGCGCAGTCGTTGAAATGCCTGGGGTCATTTTCAGAACACTCTTACGTGCTTTCGCAAGCATTAATCAAGATGTTCTGTTTAACCTGGTGATTGGGCTCTTCGCAATGGCCCTATGCGCTTGGATCAGTGTGCTCATGTATCGGACCGACGTCACGCAACCCCGCGACCTTCCCATCCGCTTCAACCGTCTCCGCCGAAAAATCTACGTCTATGGTTTCCACATGGTCTGGTGGAAACCCTTCTCCCACTGGTACGTCACCACCGCCAGCTACGACTGGGACGACGTTCGCGCGGAAGTCTGGGAGCAATGGGGAGCCTCGTCCAGCGGCACCCTGATGATCAAGTGGGGCGTCTCAATCGCCATCGTCAAGCCAGGCACGAACGAGGTCATCGAACGTTTCCCCCTCAGCACGTACAACAAAGATCTGGACAATCTCTGGGCCTATGTCTGCACCTACATGCAGCAAGGCCCCGACGCATTGCCGCCGTGCGACATCGAACCACGCGATGCGAATGACGTGCCGGCATACAACCTGGCGCTGCGTTGGGCGCCGTTGGTTGAATGGCCGGAGGCAATGGACATCGAATCGCGGAGCGCGCCGTGATCCGCGATACCAGAGTGAATCAAGCCCGCGAAATAGCCAGAGGCTGATCCCTCTGGTGCCTTACTTCCAGCCACGGCCCGCCGCCTTCCTCCACGCCTCACTTCGCGATGCGCGCATCCAGACTGTTATCCGCCAGCGCCTTCGCCTGATCTTGCGTCATGCCCAAATGTTCATGCAGCGCCTGAAAATTCTCGGTCACATACCCGCCGAAATAAGCCGGATCATCCGAATTCACGGTGACCTTCACGCCCGCGTCCAGCAGCGACAGGATGTTGTGGTCGCGCATGTGTTCGAAGACGCGTAGCCGGGTGTTGGATAGCGGACAGACGGTCAGGGGGATCTGTTCGTCGATCAGCCGCGCGATCAGGTTCGGGTCTTCGGCAGCGCGCACGCCGTGGTCCACGCGCAGCACCTTCAACAGGTCCAGCGCTTCCCAGATGTACTCGGGCGGGCCTTCTTCGCCCGCATGCGCCACGGCGGGCAGCCCTTCGGCGCGGGCGCGGTCGAAGACGCGCTGGAACAAACGCGGCGGGAAACCTTTTTCGCTGCTGTCCAGGCCGACGGCGATGAATGCGTCGCGAAAGGGCAGGGCCTGTTCCAGCGTGCGCATGGCTTGCTCTTCGGGCAGGTGGCGCAGGAAGCTCAGGATCAGTCCGCTGGATACGCCCAACTGCTTGCGGCCGTCTTCCAGTGCGCGGCTGATGCCATCCAGCACGACCTGGAACGGAATACCGCGATCGGTGTGCGTTTGCGGATCGAAGAAGGGTTCGGTGTGCACCACGTTCTGCTCGCGGCACTTCAACAGGTAGGCCCAGGTCAGGTCGTAGAAGTCCTGCTCGGTGCGCAGCACGTCCGCGCCCATGTAATACAGGTCCAGAAATTCTTGAAGGTTGCCGTAGTTGTAGGCGCCGCGCAGCGCATCGATGTCGGGCCAGGGCAGCGCAACACCGTTGCGTTGCGCCAGCTGGAACAGCAGCTCGGGTTCCAGCGAGCCTTCCAGGTGCAGGTGCAGTTCCGCCTTGGGCAGTGCGTTGAGCCAGTCGTACATGGGTGCTCCGAAAAAAAGGGGCGTGTTCAGAAAAAGAGGATCGGCGAAAAGTGCCGGCGTTATAACGAACGATCACGCGGCCAGCGCGATGTCGTCCGCTTCGATGGCCTGCGCCAGATGCGCCGCGAAAGCGCGGGCCTGTCGGGTGCTGGGGCGGTCGCGCCGCCAGATCGCGGCAAGCGGGGACTTCTTGATCGCGGGGCGCGCGGGCAGCACGACCAGTTCGCCGCGAGCCTGGCGCACCGTGGCCACGCTGCCGGGCAGCATCCACAGGTAGTGCCCGTCCAGCAGCATTTCGCGGCCAAACTCCAGGGACAGGGCGCCGATCATATCCGGAATCGCCAAACCGGCCTGGCGCAGGGACATTTCCAGCTCGCCTCGGATACGGCTTCCAGGCAACGCGGTGATCCAGGGGTAAGCCACATAGTCAGCCAGCGTCGTGCCCGCCACCCCGGCCAACGGATGGTGCGTGGCGCAACCGAGCACGACGGCGTCTTCCAGCAAGGTGGTGGAACGATAGATCTGCGGGTTGACGGTGGACGAAAATCGGCTGATCAGCACGTCCAGCGCGCCCGCGTCCAGGTCTTCGATCAGGCGTTCGTGCGTGCCGATCTCGATGGTCAGCGTGATGCGCGGATAGGCTTGCCGAAACGAGCGCGCCGCCTGCGCCACCGGCCAGCCGGCAAACATCGAGAAGCAGCCGACGGTCAGACTGCCTTCGTCGCCGCGCGACACGGCGGCCAGGTCGATCTCTGCCTTGCGAAAATCCGTCAGCAGCAGGCGGGCGTGGCGGCACATCGCCTCGCCCAGCGGCGTGCAGGTGGTGCCCTTGGCCGTGCGCTCGAACAGGCGCGCGCCCACCAGCTCCTCGATCTCGGCGATGGCGCGCGACAAGCCGGATTGCGTGCTGTGCAGCTGCGCCGCCGCTTTGGACAGGTTGCCCAGCTCGGAGACGGTCAGCACGATTTCCAGGTGCCGGATGCGAAGTTTGCCTCGGAACGGTGTCATGGTGCCTGGCCGGTGGAGATGTGCCGATTATTCTCCGCCGCGCACCGCTTGGCAACGGCGGGGCGGGTTTCAGATATAGTTCAGCGCCGATCCCGGCTGGACGCGCGCAACCATGAATTCATCCCTATTTTCCGCCCAACCGCTTGCTACGCCCTGCGCGAGCCGCGCGCGTTCGCTTGTCCGCATGGGGGCGGCCGGCCTGTTGACGTTGACCTTGGCCGCTTGCGGCGTGTCGCGCGTGGATGAAGTGGCCGTCACGTGGCCGTCGTTCAAAAGCGGCGAGCCGGTGGTGCTGCCTTCGGACCCCGCGCAATGTCCGGAGCTGGCGGGCACCTATCGCGCCCGGGGCGAATTGCGCGCGGGCGAAGAAAACGGGGCGTTAAAGGACTTGCGCACCTTCTTCCTGTATCCGCTGGGCTTGCCGGGCATGCGCGAATCGCTGCTGCCGGAATGGCGGTTGACGGATCAGGCGACTGTGTCACTGGTGGCCGAAGCCCGGGGCTGGAGCGTGCTGGCGCTGGACGGGCAGGGCTCGCGCTCCGCCGCGCGGCTGCCGATGCAGGACGGCGCGCAGGACATGACGGCCATGCCGGGCGATGCGCGTTTGAACATGCCCGACGGCATCCGGCGCTACACCGGCTGCACCCAGGGCAGGTTATGGGTCAGCGTGCGGCACGATTGGCGCCAGCATGAAGCCATGGGTGTGCGACGCCACGTGGCAATGTTTCGACCCCAGGACGGCGGCCTGCTGGTGACGGTGCAGCGCGAGTCTGACAGCATCGGCTTGCTGCCGTGGTATTCCAACGAAAGCAGTGTGTCGCAATATTGGTTCGCGCCGCTTCAGCCCTGATTTTCATCCCGTATTTCATGCCCCCATGACTCGTAAAAACCTGCTTATCGTTGCCTTGGTCTTCATCGCCTTCATCCTGCTGACCGCGTTGTTCTGGCGGCAGCAGTTTGCACATAACCCGCCTTCGCTGCGCGGCATGATCGAAGACCCGGTGGGCAATGACGCGCACGTGTATGGCGAGTCGCCGCGTCAGGACGCCCTGGCGCAGCGCGCCTTGCTGGCCGATGCGCAGCGCGGCAATCCCGATGCGCAATACGTGCAGGCGATGATTCTGGAACAGACGGATATGAAAGCCGCACTGCACTGGTACGAAGCCGCCGCCGCGCAAGGCCTGGAGGCGGCCATCGAACGCTTGCAGCAGCTGCGCGGCGACGCGGCGCCTCGGTAGATAGCAGTGGATACGCCCGGCGCGAAGCGACCTGAAGCCGCATCCACCAGCGTGGGGCTTGAGCCGGGCGTAGACGACCACGCACCCGGCGGCGCCGGCCAGTCAGCGTATCCCCAGGCTGACGTCTCGCGCGCCCGTTTCATAGCGGGGCCGCTCGGGCCGCATGTGCTTGAAATGGTGTTGACCGGCTGGGCCAGCATGCTGGCCGTCTTCGCTGTGGAATTCCTGTCGTTGCTGTATCTGGGCACCTTGCAGGACGAAGCCGTGATGGGCGCGGTGGGCTTTGGGTCGATGACGCAGTTCACGATCACGTCCGTGTGCATCGGCGTCACCGTGGGCGGCGCCGCGCTGGTGTCGCGCGCACTGGGCGCGGGCAATGCGCCGCGCGCGCGCACGTTGGCCGGTGCGTCGCTCATCTTGATGGCAGGGTCCGCGCTGGCGGCCGGTGTCCTCTTTTTGGCGGCAATCGGCCCGTTCACGGCGGCGATCAATTTGGCGCCCGACATGCGCGAACACCTGTTGTCCTACGTGCTGATCACGACGCCGTTCGCAGCGGTGATGGGCATCGGCATGATGTTGTCCAACCTGCTGCGGGCATCGGGGCGCGGCAGGCAGTCCATGTGGGTGCTGTTGGCAGGCACGACGACGGTGGCGGTGCTGGATCCCATCGTCATCTTCGTGCTGGACGGCGGCATGCAAGGCATTGCGTGGGCGGGCGGGGTGGGGCGCATGGCCACCGTGGCGTTGGGCGGCTGGTTGGTGTTCCGCAAGCATCGCCTGGTGGCTTGGCCTGGGCGGGCCGCGCTGCTTGGCGACCTGGCCGCCATAGGCAGGATCGCGCTGCCGGCCGCATTGACCGCGCTGGCGACGCCAGCGGCCGTGATCTTCACCGTGTCGACCTACGCCACGTTTGGCCCCAGCGTCATGGCGGGGGCGACGGTGGTCGACCGCGTGCTGCAACTGGCTTATTCGCTTTACTTCGTGCTGCCCGGCGCGATAGGCCCCATTCTTGGACAGAACCTGGGCGCGGGCCAATGGGACCGTGTCAGGCAGGCGGTAAGCCTGACGTCGCGCTGGGCTGTGGTGTATGGCCTGGGTGCGGCGACCTTGCTGGCGCTGGCCGCGCCGTGGGTGGCCGACCTGTTCCGCATGACGGGGCCGGGGCGTGAGCTGGTGATTTTCTTTTGCCGCTACGGCAGCTTCGCCTGGGCAGTAAACAGCCTGTTCTTCGTGTCGATCGCCGTGTTCAACAACCTGGGGTACGCCACGTATTCGACGATGATCGGTTGGCTGCGGTCCACGGTAGGCACGATCCCGTTTGTGTGGCTGGGCGCGCACTATGGTGGCGCCGAGGGCGTGCTGCTGGGACAGGCGCTGGGCTTTGCGGTGTTCAGCCTGATTGCGATGGCGGTCTGCCTGCGTGTGTTGCGCGCGCCGCCGGTCGATAAAGCGCAGTCCCACGCGGCCTGACGTCAGGCGGGGCGGCAAGGGGCGACGCAAAAACATCACTGCGCCGCGTTCGATTTCGGCGGCCGGTCGCGGTACGATCCGGGCTGACTTGGATTTTTCAGGAATACCATGCGTCTGCGTTCTTCACGCCCTCGAATCGATTCCCCTGGCCTGTCGCGCCTTGTGTTGGCGGCGGCCATCATCGCCGTCGCGGGCGCTGCTCAGGCGCAATCGCCTGCGTCCGCCACCGGCACGCGCGTGCAGAGCGCACCTGCGCCGGCCCAGCCGCCGCTGACGCCCAAGCGCAGCTTTGACGACGTTGTTGCCGAGCAGGAAGCCACAAAGGCCGGCACCGCAACGCCCGCGCCGGCCCCCGCGTCGGCGCCCGCTGCCGCTCCGGCCGCTGCCGCTCCGGCCGCTGCTGCTCCGGCCGCTGCCGCTCCGGCCGCTGCCGCTCCGGCCGCCGCTGCTCCGGACGCCGCTGCTACGCCGGCCACTGCGACGCCCGCTGCGGCCCCCGCCGCTAGCGGGACGCCCGCTACTGCCGCGCCTGCAGCCGCGCCTGCCGCCGCCGCGCCGACGGTCATCATTCCGACCGAGCTGGACACGAAGGCGTGTATCGCCAAGTTGCGCAAGGGTGCCGCCGCCAATGGCCTGACCGTGGCGGATTGGGATAAATACACAGCCAGCGCCAAGCTTCTGCCCACTACCGTTGCGTCCGCCAAGGGCCAGCCCGAAGGGCGCGAAAGCTGGTGGGACTACATCGCCAAGACCGTGGACGACGAACGCGTCAATGACGGCCTGGCGGTGATGAAGAAGGTGGGCCCGCAACTGGCCACCATCAGCCAGCAATACCAGGTGGACCCCGCCACGCTGGTGGCGATTTTTGGTATTGAAACGAACTACGGCCGGCAGATCGGCAAGACCGACGTGCTGAACGCCTGGTTGACGCGCGCCTGCACGGAAAACAAAACGCTGTGGGAAAAAAACGCCTACGCCTCGGTGCGTCTGCTGCGTGACGGCACGGTGCCGGCGGACAGCTTCGTGGGTTCCTGGAGCGGCGCTTTCGGGATGACGCAGTTCATTCCGACGTCCTTCTACGAACTGGCCGCCGATGGCGACGGCGATGGCCGCATCGATCTTTACAATTCGCTGCCTGACGCGCTGGCGTCTACCGCCAACCATCTGCGCAAGCGCCGCGCCAAGTGGACGCATGGGCTGCCGGCCGTGGTGGAAGTGCGCGTGCCGGCCGAATTGGCCGCCGCCATCCCTCCTGAACCGGACGCGGAGTATGTGGGCTCGCAAGACCGCCGCACGATTGCCCAATGGGCGCAGGCCGGCTTGAAGCAGGGTGATGGGTCGGTGCTGAAGCTGCCGTCGGGCAATGACGAGCAAGCCTATCTGTTCGCGCCCACCGGCGCCAAGGGGCCGGTGTTTCTGGCGACGGTGAACTTTGACGCCATCCTGCATTACAACCAGTCGCGCCGTTATGGGCTGGCGGTGTCGTTGCTGCTGAACCGCTTGCAGGGCCGCCCGGGCATCATCGCGGCGTGGCCGACAGATGACCCCGGCCTGTCGCGCGCCGAGATCAAGCAGTTGCAAGAAGAGCTGTACGGCCGGGGCTACGACGTGGGCGAGGCGGACGGCATACCCGGCGCCAAGACCCGCGACGCGGTGCGCGCCGAACAGGAACGCCGCAACCTGCCGCAAGATGGCCGGGTGGGCAAACGCATTCTGGATGCGCTGAAGGCCGACAAGCCCGACGCCCTGCGCGCGCGGCCCGCGAAGTAAGCCCGCCGTACCGGGGCGGCTACTGTCATGCGTCGCCTTGCGCCGCTATGATGTAGCCGCCCCGTTTTCTTTTCGACTGTCATGCCGCACGCCGCATTTCCTGACGTTTTCCTGACACCCCGCTTGCGCGCCGAGCGCATGCGTCAGTCGCACCTGTCGTTCATCACGCAGATGCATGCCAATGCGGACGTGATGGCCACCATGGGCGGTACGCGCGACGCCGCCGCCAGCCGGTTGTACTTGGCGCAAAACGTGGCCCATTGGCTGGACCATGGCTACGGCATGTATGTGCTGCAAACCCGGGAGCATGGCGCGTTGGCAGGGCGCGCCGGCCTGAAGTTCACGCTTACCGATGAAGGCGGCGCCATCGAGCTTGCCTACGCGTTCGAGCCGGATTGCTGGGGCCGGGGTTACGCCGTCGAGATCTCAACGGCGCTGGTCGGATTGGGTTTCAGGCTGCTGCCGGTGGACACGTTGTGCGCGGTCGCGATCCGATCCAACGCGGCATCGCGCCGGGTGTTGGAAAAGATCGGCATGCGCCTGCTTGGCGATGTGGAGGCGGCAACTGACAACGCCAACAACGCCAACGCCAAGCCCGACTCCAACACCAAGGTCCGCTACGAGATTCACCGCAGGCAATGGCGCGACCAGCAAGACGTGGCCGATGCAAATACAGCGTTGCCGTCGCGTTAACATCCGGCCATGAGCACCCGCCTACCGACCCCGCCCGACGACGATCCCATCCCCGTCCCGCCGGAACCGCCCGCGCCGGATGAATGCTGCAACAGCGGCTGCATCCCCTGCGTGTACGACCGGTATGACGAAGCCATGGAAAACTATCGCCAGGCCTTGAAAGCCTGGCGTAGCCGTCATGAGGCGGTCAGCCCGCCAGCTTCATGTGAATGATGGGGAAGGGGCGGCCGGCGTCATCGTGCGCCGAGCGGCCGGTGTCGACGAACCCGTAGTGCTTGTAGAAGCCATGCGCCTGCGGGTTTTGTTCATTGACGTCCACCAGCAGCGTGCCATGCAGTGAACGGGCAAAGTTCAGCAGGCGGCGGCCCGCGCCCTTGCCGCGCTTGCTGGCATCCACGAACAGCATGTCGACCTTGTTGCCCGTCAGCCCCATGAAGCCGGCGATGTCGCCGTCTTCGTCTTCGCAGACCCACACCCGCACGGACGGCAGGTAAGTGTTGAGGACCTGCGGGTACATGCCCTGGATTTCTTTTTCGGTCAGGAAGGAATGCGTGGCGCGCACCGAACGGAGCCAGATGTCCGCCAGGGCCAGGTCGTCGCCGTGATTGCGTTCTCGGATATTCATTTCTTATTGGTCTTTACAGCCCTGAGCGGTACAGGTCAGTCGCCGCCAGGACGGTTTCCATTTGCACAGTATGCGCGAAGATAAAGCGGTCGCCGTAGACCGTTTCATCCGGAAACTCGGAAATCAGCGCCAGCGGAAGTTCTTCGCGGTCGGTCTCGGTGATCTGCACGGGAATGCCGTTCATGACATCGAATCCCGTTTCGAGCGCATGCGCGTGAAACAGTTCCAATTGGCGCGCATTGAATTCCACCAGCCCCGGCACGTTACGCGCCAGCCGCGCGGTGACGCCTTCTATCAAGCGGCGCGCTCGGTCGCCCCAGCCCGGATGATGGCGCAGCACCAGGAAGAATCCCTTGGGAATCGTCCACAGTTCAAAATTGCGGGGCAGGTAGCCCGATAGCGGCCGGGTCCATTCGTGCGCGGGGTAGCCGTGCAAGTTGATGTGCAATTGCGCGCCGCTGATGGCATGCGCCTGATGGCGCCCGTCGCGTTCGAAAAACGGGGCGTGCTCGCGATACGCGATGTCGTCGCCTAGCGCGCTGTAGCGCGAGGCATGCAGCATGTGGCGCGGGTGGTGTTCGCGCAGGCGGTTGAACAGGGCGTAGCCATCGGGGTTTTCCAAGGCGATCAGCGCGAAGTGCGCGTCGCCGCGTTCGGCCAGCGCCTGGGTGGCGCGCAATGCGCCGACGACGCCCGAGGTTTCATTGGCATGCTGCGCGCCCGAAATGAACACGGCGGGGCCGGGGCCACGGACATAAGTCCCCAGCACCGGGCGGCCTTGACGCGACACTGCCTGGAAGGTGTCGCCGCCAAAAGCCGCCACACAGCCGGCGATCTGGCCCGCCGTCAGGGGCTCGCGGCACTGCGCCAACGGGGCGTTGGGCGGCACGGGCGTGACCGGTGCGACGTGCGTAAACGGCTCAAGCGATATCTGCACTCGCGCCGCGCCGTCATGCCGGCGGATGTCGGGAATGATCTGGCCCGGTTGCAAGCCGCGGTCACCCGACGGGCGGCCGGAATGATGCTGAAAATGTTCCAGCAACGTGAAATATACGTCCTCGTGCAGGGCTTCGAAGGTGCTGACGATTTCTTCATCTACCGGCAGCGCGAAGTCCATGCCGGGCAGGTCCACGCGGATCTCCAGGCGGTCGAAATACGGTTCATGCGCGCCCCACGGGTGGTTGCGCACCGTGTCCACGATGCTGCGGAACGCCTGCTGGTATTCCGTCGATTGCGCGCCATCGGTTTGCACGACGCCGTCAGCGTCCTGCACGCGCAGCCAGCCGGTAGGCGACAGTTCGGGCGTGCCATCCTGGGCCGCGCCCACGACGTTGGGGGCGAACACGCGTGCGTCAACCTGGCGGCCGTCGGCGTAGGTCAGGGTGACGTCGTAATGCAAGTCGTTGGCGCCGGCCTGCATGACGACGCGCACGCCGTCCAGCAAAGCAATCAGCGGATACGCTTCGAGCGTGAAGCGCTTGGCCTGCGCGTGTTCATGCAGCGGGTAGCGCACCAGCGCGGACACCAGGCCCTCGCGCTGGACGTCTTCCAAAAAGAAATGCAGCAGCGGCTTGTAGGCGCTGCGAAAACGCGCGGTGACGCCGGCCTGCGCCAGCCGGGCCTGCGCCGCGCGGCGGGCTTGCACGCCTTCGAACAGCCAGCCTTCCACGACCGCGCCACGCCAGGCGGGCGCCAGGTAGGCATGGGTCCAGGCGTCCAGCGTGCGGTCAAATGTTTTATCAAGCAAAGACATGCTTTGTGTTCCTTCGGGGTTCAGGCGGCATCCTGCAAATTCACAAATGCCCCTTGCGGGGCATTTGGTCTTTTACACCTTTCCGGTGGGGTCCAGGCGGTCGCGCAGCCAATCGCCCAGCAGGTTCAGGCCTAACACGGTCAGCATGATCGCCACGCCGGGAAAGACGCTGACCCACCATGCGGTCTGCATATACGTGCGGCCATCGGCCAGCATGCCGCCCCAGCTGGGAATCATGGGATCCACGCCCAGGCCCAGGAAGGTCAGGCTGCTTTCCAGAAGGATGTTGTTGGCCACGTTCAAGGTCATCAGAATCACCAGCGGGCCCAGCAGGTTGGGCACGATGTGGTGGCGGATCATGGCCAGGTCACGCACGCCGAAGGCGCGGGCGGCCAGCACGAATTCGCGTTCGCGCAGCGCCAGCACCTGGGCGCGCACCAGCCGCGCATACTGCACCCACTGCGACACGATCATGAAGAAGATCACGTTGAACAGGCCGCCGCCCAGGATGGCAATGAACGTGATGGCCACCAGGATGAACGGCAGCGCCAGCTGCACGTCGGCAAAGCGCATGACGATCATGTCCCAGAAGCCGCGGTAGTAGCCGGCGATCAGGCCCATGACGATGCCCAGCAGCGCGCCGCCGATCACGGACGCAAAGCCCACCATCAACGAGATCTTGCCGCCGACGATGACACGCGCCAGCACGTCGCGGCCCAGCGGGTCGGTGCCGAAGGGATGCGCGGCCGACGTGAACGGGGCCATCAGGCGGGCGGCCAGGTCCATGGATTCGCCGCCATCGGGAAACAGCCAGCCCGACGTCAGCACCAACAGGATCATCACGCCGGTCAGCAACGCGCCCAGCACGAATTCCAGCGAACGATAGCGGCTGCGCGGCTTGAAAGGCTTGGGCGCGGCGGCGGTGGAGGAGGTTGTCTGCATAAGGCTCAACGCGTGCGGATACGGGGGTCGACGATGCCGTAGGCGATGTCGACGATCAGGTTGACCAGGACGATGACGGTGGCCAGCACGGTGACCGTGCCTTGCAGCACCGGGTAGTCGCGGCCCGAAATGGCGTCGAACGCCAGCGTGCCCAGGCCCGGCCAGTTAAAGACCATTTCAATGACGACGATGCCGCCGATCAGGCCGCCAAATTGCAGGCCCAGATACGTGATGAGCGGAATCGCGCAATTGCGCAGCGCATGCTTGTACAGCACCACGCGTTCCTTCAGGCCCTTGCTGCGCGCCACCATGATGTATTGCGCCGACAGCGTTTCCAGCATGGTTGTGCGCACCAGGCGGATGTTGGTGGCGCTAAGGATGATGGCCATCGTCAGCGACGGCAGCACCAGGCTGGCCGGTCCGCTCCAGCCCGAAGGCGGCAGCAGCGGAAAGGTGATCGACAGCAGCAGCACCAGCATCAGCGCCAGCCAGAAGTTCGGAAACGACAGGCCCACCAGCGACAGGATGCGGATGGCCTGGTCGGTGGCCTTGCCGCGCTTGATGGCCGCCTGGATGCCCAGCGGCAGCGAGATCAGAATCGACACGATCAACGACGTAAACGCCAGCATCAGCGTGGCGGGCAGGGCGTCGCCGATCAACTTGGCGACAGACGTGCCGCCCATGAAGCTGCGGCCGAAATCGCCGTGCAACAGCCCTTGCATGTACGACAGGTATTGTTCGTGGAAGGGGCGGTTCAGGCCCAGCGCCTGGCGGATGTTGGCCAGGTCTTGTTCGGTCACGCTGCCCGAACCCTGGCTGAGCATCAGCGCGGGGTCGCCGGTCAGGCGTACTGCATAGGAAACCAGCAATGTCACGGCGACGATCACGAAGACCGCCTGCAACACGCGCTTAATAAGAAATCCGGTCATGAGGCGCCGCCCCGGTTTTCACCGGGGCGGATCAGTGAGTGAATGCTATGAGTCCTGCTCGAACCCTGCCAGGGAGGGCCGCGAGGCCGGCCTTGCCGGCCGCGGGCTTGTCCCTGGGGCGAAGCGCCTGGCGCTTCGGGGTCGTTACTCCACGCTGGTCTGAAGGAAACGGAAGCGGATATCGCCGGGCACTTCCAGGTTCTTCACGCGCTTGTTCACGCCCACGATCGTGTTCAGGCTGTACAGCGGCATTTCCAGCGCCTGATCGGCGACGTACGCAGCGATTTCCTGCAACATGGCTTCGCGCTTCTTCACGTCATAGACGGTGCGCTGCGCTTCCAGCATGCCGTTCAGTTTGGCGTCGTTGTCGTACGGGTTCCATTTCTGGCCAGTGTGATACATCAGGTACGCGGTGTTGTCGTAGTCGTACGTCCAGCCGCCCCATTGGTTCTGCCACATCTCGCCCGTCTTGCCGCCCGGGATGATGTCGTTGAGCAGCACGCCGGTTTCATACGGCTTGATGGTGGCGCGCACGCCCACGCCTTGCAGGTAGCCGGACACGGCCTGGGCCACTTCGCGGAAGTTCGAATCGCTGCCGCGCACGTCGATCTGCACGGTGGCGCCCGGCTTCACGCCGGCGGCGGCCAGCAGCTTCTTGGCTTCGGCGGGGTTGAAGGGCAGCGGCTTTTGGTCGGGGTTGTAGCCGAACGATTGCGGGCCCTGGAAGCTGGCAATGACCTTGGCCTGGCCCAGCAGCAGCTGCTTGACGATGGCCTCGCGGTCCACCGCCATGATCAGCGCGCGGCGCACGTCACGGTTCTGCGTGATGCCGCCGGTGGTCTTGTAGCGCAGCGCAAAGGCAACCGGGCCGCCCGTCGAGATAACGTCGGCGTTGCCCGACTTCTTCACCGTTTCGATCAGGCCCAGCGGGATCAGCGTGGCAATGTCGATGCGGCCGGCTTGCAGCTCGGCCACTTGCGTGCCGGGTTCGCTGATGAAGCGGTACACGACCTTATCCAGCTTGGGCTTGCCGCCCCAGTAGTCGTCGTTGCGCGCCAAGGTCACGTTGACCTTGGGTTGATAGCTTTCAAACTTGAACGGGCCGGTGCCGACCGGGTTCGTGTTGAAGTAGTCCTCGCCTTTTTCCTTGATGTACTTGGGTGGCACGATCATGGCGCCGTAGCCGGCCAGCTTGGTCAAGAGCACGGGGTCCGGCTGCTTCAGGATGAAGTCGACGGTGTACTCGTCCACCACCTTGATTTCGCCGATGGAATCGTAGTTGGACTTTTGCGGGCCCTTGGCGCCTTCCGCGCCCAGCAGGCGTTCAAACGTGAACTTCACGGCTTCGGCGTTGAAGGGTTCGCCGTTATGGAACTTGACGCCTTCGCGCAGCTTGAAGCGCAGGCGCTTGTTGTCGTCCAGGTATTCCCAGCTGGTGGCCAGGCCGGGTTGCAGCTTCAGGTCGGCGCCGCGCATGGTCAGGCCGTCATACAGGTTGCCGCCCACCGAGCCCCAGAACGTCACAAAGGTGTCGATGGGATCCCAGCTGCCCGGGTCCTGGTTGATGGCTACGCTGAGCGTGCCGGCGGCATGCGCGGTCGAGAAGACGGCGGGCATCGCGCCGCCCAACGCCAGGGTCAGGGCGGTGGCGGTGAAGGTGGTGCGTAGGAATTGCATGTTCGCTCCAGGGACGGGAACTCGGATCACACCGAGGAAAAAAGGGGGGCTGAGGCTAGGCCGCGCGGGCCACTTGGTGGCCGGGCGCGAATTCAGTCAGCGGAATAATGGCCGGTTCGTCGCCGACGCGGCGTACCGGGCTAGGGATTTCACCTTCGATCAGCGACGTGTCGATGTGGCGGCCGGGCTCGGCCACCGGCACGGCGGCCAGCAGCTTGCGCGTGTACGGGTGCTGCGGCGATTCAAAGATCTGCCGGCGCGTGCCCAGTTCCACGATCTGGCCCAGGTACAGCACCGCGACACGATGGCTGACCTTTTCCACCACCGCCATGTCGTGCGTGATGAACAGGTATGACAGGCCGCGGTCCTTTTGCAGATCCATCAGCAGGTTCAGGATCTGCGCCTGGATGGACACGTCCAGCGCCGACACGGATTCGTCGGCAATGATCAGCTTGGGGTTGCTGGCCAGGGCGCGCGCGATGCACACGCGCTGACGCTGGCCACCCGAGAATTCATGCGGATAGCGCTTGGCATGCTCGGGCTTTAAGCCCACCTGTTCCAGCAGCTCGCCCACTCGGCGCGCGATGGCGTCTTCGCCATGCAGCAAGCCGTGCGTGCGGATCGGTTCGGCAATGCTGAAAGCCACCGTCTTGCGCGGGTCCAGCGACGCGTACGGGTCCTGGAAGATGTACTGGATTTCCTGGCGCAGGCGTTGGCGGCCGGCGGCGTCCATCGAAAAAATGTCCTGGCCGTTGTAGCGCACGGCGCCCGAGGTGGGGGCCACCAGCTGCTGCAAGGTCTTGCCGATGGTCGACTTGCCGCTGCCGGACTCGCCCACCAGCGCCAGCGTTTCGCCGGGATAGACGTCAAAGCTGACTTCTTCCACGGCGTGCACGCGGTGCGTGACGCGGCCGAACAAATTGTGGCCGACGTCAAAACGCGTCGTCAGTTTTTCCACGCGCAGCACGGGGGCGTCGTAGGTGGCCGTGTCTTGTTCGCGGGTTTCGCCCACTTCGCGCAGCGTGTCGCCTTCCAGCACGGTTTGCGGCGTGCGCAGCGGCAGGTCGCGGCCGGTCAGGCTGCCCAGGCGAGGCACGGCGGCCAGCAGCGCGCGCGTGTACGGGTGCTTGGGCGCATTGAAAATTTGCTCGACGGTGCCTTGTTCGACTTTCTTGCCGCGCAGCATCACGACCACGTCGTCGGCCATCTCGGCCACCACGCCCATGTCATGCGTGATGAAGATGACGGCGGTGCCCAGGTCGCGTTGCAGTTCGCGGATGGTGTTCAGGATCTGTGCCTGGATGGTGACGTCCAGCGCGGTGGTGGGTTCGTCGGCGATCAGCAGGCGCGGCTGGCACGACAGTGCCATGGCGATCATCACGCGCTGGCGCATGCCGCCCGACAGTTGATGGGGATAGCGGTCCAGCAGCTGCTTGGCGTCCGGCAGGCGCACCTTGTCCAGCAGCTTGCGCGCGCACGCGCGTGCGGCCGAGCGCGACAGCTGCTGGTGCAGCATGATGGCTTCCACGATCTGGTCGCCGATGGTGAACACGGGGTTCAGCGACGTCATCGGTTCCTGGAAGATCATCGCGATGTCGTTGCCGCGAATGGCGCGCATCTGCTCGTCGGTGGCGCGGGTCAGATCGGTTTCGCGGCCGTTGTCGTCGCGAAACAGGATCTGGCCGGTGGCGATGCGCCCGTTCGAGTAATCCGTCAGCCGCATGATCGCCATGGACGTGACGGACTTGCCCGAACCGGACTCGCCAACAATCGCCAGCGTCCGGCCCGGCTGGACGTCAAAGTCCAGGCCGTCGACGGCGCGAAACACGCCGTTGTCGGTATTGAAGTCAACCGATACGCCGCGCACGGACAGCAGCGGGGCGGATGAAGAAGCGGTGGTGCTAGACAACGTGGATTCTCACAGCGAGGTGGCGGCGCGGGCAGCCTGGTCGTACAGGCCCGACAGGGCGCGCAGGGTGTTGGCCAGCTGGTGGCTGGCTTCGTCCGCGGCGGGCGAGTCGATGAACGACTTGACCAGGCACTGCTCGCGCACTTCGGCGTAACGCGCAATGGCGGCGGCGCCGGCGTCGGTGGTGGTGTAGATCACTTCCTTGCCCGTCTTGGCGCTTTGCACGACGCCCAGCCGCTCAAGTTTCTTAAGCGAATAGTTCACCAGGTGCGTGTCTTCGACGTTCAGGGTGAAGCAGATGTCGGCCAGCTTCTTGCCGCGTCCACGGTGATACACGTGGTTCAGCACCAGGATGTCCAGCGAGGTCAGATCGGGCAGGCCGGCGCAGGCCATGCAGCGCACCATCCAGCGGTTGAACGCGTGCGACGCGATGATCAGGCCAAATTCCACCTCGGATAACTGCGGGGCGGACGTGGCCAGATGGGCGGAAGAAACGATGGCGTCCCGGATGGAGGCAGACATGGCAGGTGTAAAGGGACGGATCGATGACAAAACGTTGGCGAATTATTGACGATTTGTTGTTATGCAGGCATTCGGGATAACCCTGGGTAATAAGGGCCAGGGCCGGGCGCACACCTACAAGCGGTGCGAGAGGCGAGGGCTACTCAGATCCATTTTAGTAATCGTCCTGGTGCTGATTGGGAATCTTCTGATAGTTCTTGCGCGGCCGCTCCCTATCATTTTTCAATCGCTTTGGCCTCAAGTCGGACACGGGCCGCCTTGAGGCCAAAGCCCTTGAAAATCACAATAAAAATGGAAGTGGGATGCGGGATCTCAAGACGTTACTTAAGCGGGTGCTGTTCAAGTTGTCCCCAAGAACGGCCGAACGGTTGAATATCGATTTCCGCCTTCGCGCGCCGAACCGCGACTTTTTGGAGGAATCCGTATTCGGTTATCTGAATGAAATGGCGGCCGTAGCGGACCACGACATCAAAACCCTGTTCGTGGGCATCGACAAGCACAACTGGCATTACCCGCGCTTATTGCTATGCCAGTTTCATTCGCTGGATATCGAGGCGCGCAAGGCAGTGTATGGGCGGCCGGGTAGCCATTGGACGGGGAGCGCCATCCACATGGCGGATCACTATGGCCGGAACGCGTTCGATGTGGTGGTGGCAAACGGCTTGTTGGGTTTCGGTATTAATAACGCAGCCGAGTTCAGGCGTCTGCTGACGCAATGCGAACTCGTATTAAAGCCGGGTGGCCTGCTGGTGCTGGGCTATAACGACCGACCGGATCGGGCACCGTTTCCAGTGATGCCCGTAGTACGCGAGTATTTCGAATCGTTCGTGCCGCCGATTGTCGGGGTGCAGGCTGACATTCATCGCGTGGACGACGACTTTCAGCACGTGTTCGTCTTTGCTAAAAAGCGCAAGGCGCCGCCTCGCCAGGCGCGACTAACCGACATGGCAGAGGCCACCTCCGGCGTCTGAAAAATCTATGCAGGAGCGCTTTCCCGTAGCGACCACGTCCCGTCGTCGCCGCACGTTAAATAGTGCGTGGGGCCGATCCGGTCCTGAAACGCCGCATCGTGCGACACCACCACCATGGCGCCGGGGTAATGCGCCAAAGCGTCTTCCAGCGCCTGCGCCGAGGCCATGTCCAGGTGGTTCGTGGGTTCGTCCAGCAACAGCAACTGCGCGGGTTGCTTTCGCCACAACGCGCAGGCCAGCGCCGCCTTGATGCGTTCACCGCCGCTTAACGTGGCTGCGGGCGCCTGGACCTGCGCTGCGCCCAGGCCCAGCAGGGCCAGCCGGCTGCGCAGTTCGCCCGGTGACAGCGGCGCGCCCTGCGCCTCCAGGGTTTGCAATAGCGACGCGTTTGCGGGCAATGCGTTTGCCGGCAATGCGCTTGCGGGCAATGCGTTTGCAGGCCATGCGCTTGCAGGCAATGCATTTGCGGCCTGGTCCAGCATCGCGGTGGGCACGCGCACGTCGCAGCGGCCGGCACGCGGGGCAAGCACACCGGCCAGCATCGCTAGCAGTGTGCTTTTGCCGCAGCCGTTGGGGCCTTGGATTGCCAGCCGGAACGGGCCGTCCAACGTCAAGCTAAGCGGTTTGGCGCGGGGCGGCCACGGGGGCAGGGCGGCCTCCAGGTGTAGAACGCGCCGCCCGGCCGGCACCGTGGTGTCGGGCAATGCCAGCGCCACGTCCGCGGCCGTGGGGGCCAGCGAGGCGGCCTGTCTGACGGCGACGTCCAAGGCGGCGGCGGCGTCCTGACGGCGCTGGCGATCACGTCCCGCGTGCGCTTGCGCGCTGGCCTTTTTGCCGCCCAGCAACACGGCGGCCTGATTGGTTTCGCGGGCGTTGCGGCTGTTGCGCGCGGTGCGCTGCTGCTGGGCGTCGTGCTGTTGCCGCAGCGCACGCAGGCCCTTGGCGCGTTCATGGCGCGCATGCGCCAGGGCCGTGTGCGCGGCGGCGTCCTGGCTGTCGCGTTGCGCGCGCCAGGCGCTGTAGTTGCCGGCGTGGCCGCGAAGGGCGGCGTTGTCCAGTTCGACGATGCTGTCCATGGCGTCCAGCAAGCGGCGGTCGTGGCTGACGACGATCAGCGCGCCGCGCCATGCGTGGATTTTTTCTGTCAGCCAATCGCGGGCGCGCGTGTCCAGGTGGTTGGTGGGTTCGTCCAGCAACAGGGCGTCGGCGCCTTGCAGGAAGGCGCCGGCCAGTGCCACGCGGGTCAACTCGCCGCCACTTGCCGCGCAGGCGGGATTTGCGGGTTGCCAGTCCGGCAGGGCGGCGTCGGCAAGCATGCGCGCCCAGTCTTGATGGATCAGCCAATGGCCTTCCGCCAAGTCAAAGTCTGCCCGGTCGGTGCTACCTGCTTCGATATTGGCCAAGGCGCGAAACACGGGACCCAGGCCCGCAACATCCGCCAGCGTGGCGGTATCGGGCCAAGCCGGCGTCTGCGCCACATGGGCCAGTTTCCCGTGGCGCACAACGCGGCCGGACTGCGGCGGCAGGGTGCCGAGCATGACGCGCAGCAGCACTGATTTACCCGCGCCGTTGCGCCCGATGACGCCATGGCGGACGCGCGCGAAGTCGTGGGTGACGTCGTCTAGCAGCACGCGGCCGTCGGGCAGCGCGAAGCTGACATGCTGCAAACCAAGGAAGGACGACGCCGAATGCGTCAAGGGTTGCGCCGGGGGCGGCGCGCTGGATGACCGGGCCATGGATAGCTCTCCGAAATAATGAAACGCTTTGCGCGGCAGCGGCCATAGGGCAGCGCACTGCAAGGCAAAGGGAAATCAAAGGGAGTGCTTAAAGAATCATGGCCTGGGGAGTCTCCGGGAGAGTGCGGGCGGCACTGGCGTTCGAACCGCATCGTACGCGAAAGTTCCCGCTCCGGCCCACCGACGTAGCCCTTTCAGGTCTCCAACAGCCGCAGATCGGGCGGCCGGTTTTCGATGATGGCTTCCATGCTGAAAAAGCCCGTCACAGTCGACAGTTCGAAGTCTGTGATGAGCTTTTGGTAGAAGCGGTCGTAGCCGGCCATGCCCCGGCAGACCACCTTGATCAGGTAGTCCCAATCGCCACCGATGCGATAGAACTCGGTCACTTCGGGCAGGCGCTCGACGTGTTGGCGAAAGCCGTCGGCCCAGGCCTTGGCGTGGTGGCTGGTTCGGATCATCACAAACACGGTCAGGTCCAGCCCCAGCGCCACCAGGCTGACCTCGGCGCGGGTGCCGCGAATGATGCCGCATGCGTTCAAGCGCTGTAGCCGGCGCCAGCACGCGTTCTGCGAAAGGCCGACCCGGTCGGCCAGCTCGCGCTGGGACAGGGAACCGTCTTTTTGCAGGCAAGCAATGATGCTCAGATCAAGCTTGTCTATTTTCTCCATCCGTTCGTTCATATGACCCAAGTTATATTGATTTACGCAAAATAACGGTGATGTTTGTTGTCGGCTTCCATCGTATGATATTTCGCATCAATTGGAAGACTTATCATGACGACGCTTACCGCCTCGGCCACGGCCGGGGCCTCAAACACCGCAAGTCCCTTGCAGCAGTTTCAAGACAGCCTGGCATCCCCCGACATCGCGGCCCAGCTTGCCGATGGCCTGATTGGCAAAGACGCGTTCGTCGACGGCCCGTTTGGCCGCAAGCCGCTGGTCTATGCCGACTACGTGGCCTCGGGCCGCGCGCTGATGCAGGTCGAGCGCTTTGTCATGGAACAAGTGCTTCCGTATTACGCCAATTCGCACACCGAAGCCTCGTATTGCGGCGGTTTCATTACCCGCTTGCGCCGCGAGGCCCGCGCCGCTGTCGCGCGTTGCTGCGGCGCCACCGACGCCCATGCCGTGATCTTCGCCGGGTCCGGCGCCACGGCGGGCATCAACCGCCTGGTGCATTTGTTTGGCGTGCATGCGGCGGTAGCGGCAGGCAAGCCCGTCCGCGTCATCATCGGCCCGTACGAGCACCATTCCAATATCTTGCCGTGGCGCGAATGCGGCGCGCAGATTGTGGAAGTTGCCGAAGCCGCCGAGGGCGGTCCCGACTTGGCGGCGCTGGACGCCGCGCTGAACGCGCCCGCCGGCACGCTGCTGATCTGCGCGTTGTCGGCCGCCTCGAACGTGACCGGCATCGTGGCTGATGTGGCCGGCATCACCCGGCGCGTCAAGCAGGCAGGCGCCAAGATGTTGTGGGACTACGCGGGCGGCGCGCCGTACCTGCCGGTCCGTATGTCGCCGGCACCCAATGCGCACATCGACGCCATTGTGTTCTCGCCGCATAAATTCATTGGCGGGCCGGGCGCATCCGGTGTGCTGATCGTTCGCCGCGATGCGGTGATCGACACCACGCCCACCTGGCCGGGCGGCGGCACCGTCAAATTCGTGTCGCCCGAGGGTCATGACTACAGCGCCAGCCTGGAATCGCGCGAAGAGGCGGGTACGCCCAACGTGGTGGGCGACATCCGCGCCGCCTTGGTGCTCCTGGTCAAGGAAGCGCTGGGCGCCGACTTCATGCGTGAGCGCAACGCGCATTTCGTGCAGCGCGCGCTTGCCGCCTGGCAAGGCGCGGAACCCCTGGAATTGCTGGGCTCGCTGACGGCCGAGCGCTTGCCGATCTTCTCGTTTCGGGTACGCGACGGCAAGGGCGGCTATGTGCACCAGCAATTGGTGACGCGCATGTTAAGCGACCGTTTCGGCATCCAGGCGCGCGGGGGTTGCGCCTGCGCGGGGCCGTATGTGCACCGGCTTCTTGATATCGGGCCGGCGCAGTCGCGGCAGATGCGGCAAGCCATCCTGGACGGCCGCGAGATTGAAAAGCCCGGCTTCATCCGCCTGAACTTCAGTGTGCTGTTGCCGGACGCCAAGGCGGATTTCATCCTGGAGTCCGTGCTGGCGCTGGCGGCCGACGCGACGCAGTTCGAATCGCGTTACGGCTTCGATCCCAGCCGCGCCATTTTCTACCCGCAAAGCGTGGAAATGGAAATGACGATCTGAGCGATCGGCAAGGCGGCGGGACAACGGAGGGCAAGGGCCAATGGGCTTATTGACCGACCGGTCGGCCCTTCGCCCCCACTTGCCGTCTGTTCTGCGGTGGGTCCGCGGTCAGTCTTTCATCTGGCGGCCGCAGGTGCGGACCCACGCCGCCTTTGCGTCGGCCAACTCGTCCGACGCGCGAGTCAGGTCGCGCACGACCGACTCCGAGAACGTCGTGCCGTTGCGGCGGCACGCCTCGAAATCATCGACCAACGCATAGCGGGCATCCAGCAGGTCCAGCCGACCCTGGCACAGCTCGCGGTTCAATTGCAGATTGTTGGCGGCTTCGCGCGTGCGCTGCACATCCTGCGCGCGCTTGATCGAGCGCAGTTGCTCGTCGACGCGCGACACACACGCGTCGTCCGCGTGCGCGGACCCGGCGGCGCATGCCGTCAGGATCAAAAAAACGGCCAGGGGCCGGCGGGGGGTTGCTGCCATGCGAAAAGCCTTGGTATGACGTGGTGTGCATCATAACTGGTGCGAAAAATGCCCCGTGGCATGGTGCGCCGCACGCCTGCCACTGCATGGAAAACCAGTATGGTGAATCGCCCGAACGCGTCTACCATCAATCAGCACATCGATCACCGTTCACCTTTTCAAAATGACCCGACCCGCAACGGGATCGGGCGCCTTCTTGGCTGCTGTTCTGTTTTATCAACACGTACGTTGGAGATGAAAGAGAATGACGACACCCCTCATCACGGTCGACCTGGACCAGTCCCCTTACGAAAACAAGCACATCCATAATCGGTGGCACCCCGATATCCCCATGGCCGTCTGGGTCAAGCCGGGCGACGACTTCGTGCTGGAAACCTATGACTGGACCGGCGGCGCCATCAAGAACGACGACAGCGCCGACGACGTGCGCGATGTGGACCTGTCCACCGTGCACTTTCTGTCGGGGCCGGTGGGCGTAGAAGGCGCGCAACCCGGTGACTTGCTGGTGGTTGACCTGCTGGATATCGGCGCCAAGCCCGACAGCCTGTGGGGGTTCAACGGCTTTTTCAGCCGCAATAACGGGGGCGGTTTCCTGACCGAACATTTCCCCCATGCGCAAAAATCCATCTGGGATTTTCACGGCATGTTCACGTCGTCCCGCCATATCCCCGGGGTGAATTTCGCGGGCCTGATCCATCCGGGCCTGATCGGTTGCCTGCCCGACAAGAAGCTGCTGCAAACGTGGAACCGGCGCGAACAGGCGCTGATCGACACCAACCCCAACCGTGTACCGCCGCTGGCGAACCCGCCCGCGCCCAAGACGGCCCACATGGGCGCTTTGCAAGGTGCTGACCGCGACCGCGCAGCAGCCGAGGGCGCACGTACCGTGCCGCCGCGCGAGCACGGCGGCAACTGCGATATCAAGGACTTGTCGCGCGGCGCCCGCGTGTTCTTCCCGGTGTACGTCGACGGCGGCGGCTTGTCGGTCGGCGATCTGCACTTCTCGCAGGGCGATGGCGAAATCACGTTCTGCGGCGCGATCGAAATGGCGGGCTGGGTGCACATGCGCGTGTCGCTCATCAAGGGCGGCATGGAAAAGTACGCCATCAAGAACCCGATCTTCAAGCCCAGCCCCATCACCCCGGCCTACAAGGACTACCTGATCTTCGAAGGCATCTCGGTGGACGAAGAAGGCAAGCAGCACTACCTGGACGTGAACGTGGCGTACCGGCAGGCGTGCCTGAACGCCATCGAATACCTGAAGAAATTCGGCTATTCCGGCGCCCAGGCCTATTCGCTTCTGGGCTGCGCGCCCGTGCAAGGCCACATCAGCGGCGTGGTCGACATCCCCAATTCCTGCGCCACGCTGTGGCTGCCCACCGAGATCTTCGACTTCGATATCCAGCCCTCGGCATCCGGGCCGATCAAACATATCCGGGGCGGGGTAGACATGCCGCTGTCACGCGACCGCCAGGAGAACCGCGATGCCCATGTATGACTATTCCTGCGGCGGATGCGGCGACTTTGCCGCGTTGCGGCCGCTGGCGCAATGGCGCGACCCGGCCGCGTGCCCGCAATGCGGCGCGTTGTCCGCGCGCATCATCGGCGGCGCGCCGGCCATTTCGGCCTTGTCGTCCGCCGTGAACCGCGCGCGTGCGGTCAATGAACGCAGCGCAAACGAGCCGCGAAGCTCGCGCGCGGGCCATGGCATGAACTGCGGGTGTTGCTCGGGCGGCCGTGCGTCCGGCAAGACGCGAACCAGCACCGACGGGGCGAAGTCCTTCGCGGGCGCCAGGCCCTGGATGATCAGCCACTAGTCAGGCGAGCAAGGTCAGGGCGCGTCGTCTTGCGGCGCGTCCTTGTCCATGCCTTGCATGTTCTCCAGCAGCTTCAACAGATAGTGCAGCGTGTGGCTCAGGTCGCCAACCGAGAAGTCGGCCAGCGCGTCTTCGTAGTAATCATGGATGCGCGGAACGGCGTCGTGCACCCACACTTTGCGACCGGATGGCGTCATCGTGATCAAGCGCGAGCGCCGGTCGCGCCCATCCGGCGCACTGCCGATATGGCCGTCACGCTCCATCCGGCCAAGCAAACCCGACAGGCTCTGGCGGCTGACCATCAGGTAGCGCGCCAGATCGCCCACGCTCATTCCGTCGGCCGCCTCTGGCCGCGATAACGCGCCCAATACCGCCCATTGCTGCGTGGTCAGCCCCAGGTGTTCCACCGCTCGGCTACCTGTTTTATGCAGCATGTTGGCGCATTGGTATAACCGGAAGAACAACCGGTTGGCTAACTCCATTCTGGCAGTTTCGGTGTTTTTATTAGGGTTTTTCATAAGCTTCGTACCGTGTTTCGCAACTTGATGCGGCGTCGCCAAGTCTCTAATATACGTCAACATGTTTACGTATATGGGCTTGGCCTGATTCGTTGGCAAGGATACCAAGCCTGCAACCCGCGCAGAGGAAATCATGCAAAGACTGGCAGGCAAGACGGCTGTGGTAACGGGCGGCGGTGGGGGGATAGGGGGCGCGACCTGCGCGCGTTTCTCCAGGGAAGGCGCTGCCGTGGCCGTGCTGGACTTGAACGAAGAGCATGCGCGGCGGGTAGCCGAAAAGATCGAAGCGGCGGGCGGGCGCGCGTTGGCCATCGCTTGTGACATTACTCAGCGCCACGAGGTGGACGCGGCCATCGCCGAAACGGAAACCGTGCTGGGGCCCATCGACATCCTGGTCAACAACGCCGGGTGGGACGTGTTCAAGCCATTCACCAAGACGGAACCCGCGCAATGGGAACGGCTGATCGCCATCAACCTGGTGGGCGCCTTGCATTTGCACCACGCCGTGCTGCCCGGCATGGCGGCGCGCAAGGCGGGGCGCATCGTCAACATCGCGTCGGACGCGGCGCGCGTCGGGTCTTCGGGCGAAGCGGTGTACGCGGCGTGCAAGGGCGGCTTGGTGGCGTTTTCCAAGACCATCGCCCGCGAGCACGCGCGTCATGGCATCACGGTCAATGTGGTGTGCCCGGGCCCGACGGACACCGCGCTGTTCGCCGATTACAAGGAAGGCGCCGGCAACCCCGAGAAATTGCTTGAGGCCTTTACCCGCGCCATTCCCTTGGGCCGCATCGGCCAGCCGGACGACCTGCCCGGCGCGATCCTGTTCTTTGCCAGCGATGACGCCGCCTACATCACCGGGCAGGTATTGAGCGTGTCGGGCGGTTTGACGATGAACGGCTGAAGGCGGACGACACCGCTTTCGCATGCCCCTTGAGGAGCCAAGATGGACTACGAAGACATTCTCTACGACGTGCGCGATGGCGCCGCCTGGATCACGATCAACCGGCCCGAAAAGATGAACGCGTTTCGTGGCCGCACCTGCGACGAACTCATTCACGCCATCAACCGCGCCGGCTACGCGCCCGACATCGGCGTCATCGTGCTGGCGGGCGCGGGCGACAAGGCGTTCTGTACCGGCGGCGACCAATCCGCGCACGCCGGCCAGTACGACGGACGCGGCACCATCGGCCTGCCCATGGAAGAACTGCACAGCGCCATTCGCGACGTGCCCAAGCCGGTGATCGCGCGCGTCCAGGGCTACGCCATCGGCGGCGGCAACGTGCTGTGCACCATTTGCGACATCACGATTGCGTCCGATAAAGCCGTGTTCGGCCAGGTGGGCCCGAAGGTCGGGTCGGTGGACCCGGGGTACGGCACCGCGTACCTGGCGCGCGTCGTGGGCGAAAAGAAGGCGCGCGAGATCTGGTACCTGTGCCGACGCTATCCGGCCTCGGAAGCCTTGGCCATGGGCCTGGTCAACGCCGTCGTGCCGCACGAACAACTGGACGACGAAGTGACCAGGTGGTGCGCCGAGATCATGGAGAAAAGCCCTACCGCCATCGCCATCGCCAAGCGCTCGTTCAATATGGACACGGCGCATCAGGCGGGCATCGCCGGCATGGGCATGTACGCGTTGAAACTCTATTACGACACCGAGGAATCCCGCGAGGGCGTGCGCGCGTTCCAGGAAAAGCGCAAACCGGATTTCCGCCGCTACGCGAAATAACCGAGCCTGCGCCGCAACGACCGGCGCGCCGGAGGAGACAACATGAATCCGTACATCGACGAAGACCTGTCCGTCTTGGCCGAGCACGCGGGGCGATTCGCGGACGGCCGCGTGGCGCCCGGCTACCTGGAGCGCGACAGGACCCGCGTGCTGGATCGCGGCCTGATGCGCGAAATGGGGCAGTTGGGGTTCATCGCGCCCGAGTTGCCCGAGGATTGTGGCGGACAGGGCCTGGGCTGCATGGCGGCCGGCGTCATCCACGAGCAGATCGCGCGCGCCGACTTGAGCTTTTCCTACGTCAATCTGCTGGCTTCGTTGAATGGGCAGATCCTGGCGCAGCATGGCCAGCGCGAGGTCGCCGCGCCGTGGCTGACCCGGCTGACGCAGGGCGATGCGTTGCTGTCCATTGCCTTGACGGAGCCGCGCGGCGGTTCGGATGCCGCCAACCTGCGGCTGCGGGTCGAGCGCGTGGACGGGCACTACGTGGTCAACGGTGAAAAAACATCCATCTCCGCTGCGGACCAAGCGGACGCCGCCATCGTGTTCGGCCGCAGTGGCACCGTGGAATCGGGCGCGCATGGCGTGACGGCCTTGCTGGTGCCGATGGACTTGCCCGGCATCACGCGCAACCGCTTTGACTGCCACGGGCAACGCGCCATCGGACGTGGCTCGCTGTTCTTCGAAAACGTGCGGGTGCCGGCGGACCACCGGCTGGGGCAGGAAGGCCACGGCTTTGTCCAGGTCATGCAGGGCTTTGATTATTCGCGCGCGCTGATCGGGCTACAGGTGCTGGCGGTGGCGCGCGCAGCGCTGGATGAGACGTGGGCGTATGCCGCCCAGCGCGAGGCCTTCGGCAAACCCTTGACCGCATTCCAGGGCGTGTCGCATCCGCTGGCCGAGGCCGAAACCCAGCTTGAGGCGGCGCGGCTGCTGTGCCTTCAGACCTTGTGGCTGAAGGACCGCAACCTGCCCCACAGCGCGCAAGCCGCCATGTGCAAATGGTGGGCACCGAAGCTGGCGTACGACGTGGTGCATCAATGCCTGCTGACGTTCGGCCATGGCGGATACGACCACGGGCTGATGGAGCAACGGCTACGCGACGTGCTGGGATTCCAGATCGGCGACGGCACCGCGCAAATCATGAAAATCATCATCGCTCGCGAGCGCGCGGGTCGACGCGCCGTGGCCGCTTGATATCCCCGCATTCCTTGCAACCTCTCTGGGAGACGCATCCATGGAATTTGACGCCGTATTGATTGCGCCGCGCCGGGCGTTGAGCATCGCGCGCGGCTGGTGGCGGGACGTGACCATCAACGACCTGCTGGACAAATGCGTGGCGGCGGATCCCGACAAAGTTGCATTGACGGCCGTGCAGTCCGACGCCGGCACGCAGCGCACATTCACCTATCGCGAAATGGCGGCGCTGGCCGACCGCGCTGCCGTGGGGCTGGCGCGCCTGGGCGTCGGGCGCGGCGACGTGGTGGCGTGCCAGTTGCCCAATGGCTGGGAATTCGTCGTCACGTATCTGGCCTGCTCGCGCATCGGCGCGGTGATGAATCCGCTGATGCATATTTTTCGGCAGCGTGAGCTCTCTTTCATGCTGCGCCATGGCGAAGCGCGCGTGCTGATCGTGCCGCATCGGTTTCGGGGCTTTGACTACCCGGAGATGGTGGCCGGCTTGCGCGCGGATCTGCCAGCGCTACAGCATGTGATCGTGGTCGGTGGCCAGGGCGCCGACAGCTTCCAGGCGCTGCTGGCGGGGCCTGAATGGGAACGCGAGCCGGATGCCGAACGCATCCTGACCCAGTCTCGCCCCGGCCCGGATGATGTCACACAACTGATGTACACGTCTGGCACCACGGGCGAGCCCAAGGGCGTCATGCACACCGCCAACACCTGCTTGTCCAACATCGCCGCTTACGCCGAGCGGCTGCGCCTGGGCTCGGACGATGTTGTGCTGATGGGCTCGCCTATGGCGCACCAGACCGGCTTTATGTACGGCTTGATGATGCCGTTCTACCTGGGCGCGAGCGCCGTCACGCTGGATATCTGGAATGCCGAGAAAGCCGTTGCGCTGATGCGCGAACTGGGCGTCACGTTCAGCATGGCATCGACGCCGTTCCTGACGGATATCGCACGTCAGGTGGCGCAGTCGGGCTTGACGGTGCCCACGCTGCGCGTCTTTCTTTGCGCGGGCGCGCCCATCCCCGGCCCCCTTGTCGAACAGGCCACTCGCGCGCTGGGCGCGAAAATCATCTCGGCCTGGGGGATGACGGAAAACGGCGCGGTCACGTTGACGTTGCTGGACGATGACGACACGCGGGCCTGCACGACCGACGGCAAGCCACTGCCCGGCGTTGAAATCAAAGTCAGGGACGCGTCGGGCGCAGCCTTGCCCGCCGGCGTCGAAGGCCAGCTTTGGCTACGGTCATGCTCCAATTTTGGCGGCTACCTGAAGCGGCCGCAGTTGAACGCCACCGACGCCGACGGCTGGTTCGATACGGGCGACATGGCCCGCATCGACGCCGACGGCTACTTGCGCATTACGGGGCGCAGCAAGGACGTGATCATCCGAGGCGGCGAGAACATCCCCGTGGTTGAAATCGAGTCGCTGCTGTATCGGCATCCCGCTGTGGAGATGGCGGCCATCGCGGCGTATCCGGACGCGCGCCTGGGTGAACGCGCCTGCGCGGTGGTAACGCTCAAGCCCGGGCAGGCATTGAGCTTGCAGGATCTGGTGCAGTTCTTAAAAGGCTTCGGCGTGACCAGGCAGTACATTCCCGAACGCCTGGAAGTGCTGGACCAACTGCCGACCACGCCCACGGGCAAGGTCCAGAAGTTCAAGCTGCGAGAGATGCTGAGTGCAAGCCTGGGCGAGGGGCAGGGCGGGACACCGGGGTAGGCGCGGACATCGGACATCGGACATCGCATCGGAGATCACATCGGACATCACGTCGGACATCACATCGGACGTCACCTCGGAGCGCGCGTGTCGGACATCACACCGGCTAGCGCACCGGCTAATGCACCGGACATCGCACCGGACGTCACCTTGGGCAACGCCCCGCCCGCGTCGCTCGCATAACGAAGCGGCGGGGCGCGCCCGCCAAAACAATCCGGCTCAGGCCCCCGTCGCTTCCAGCGGCGCCACCGCCGCGCCCTGGATCTTGTGACGCGCCAGCGCGTCGGCCACGAACCCGGCCTTCTTCATCGCTTCCACATAGGCCGACAGATACGCGCTGGCCTTGTCGCCCCGGCTCTTGGGCACGCCCATTGCCTGGCGTATCAGCATGAAATGGCCGTCCAGTAGCCGGAGGCCGCCCAGGCGCGCGGCGTCGGCTTGCAGCTGCTGCTTGACGCCTGCGGCCACTTCCAGATTTTCTTTCATGAAGGTATCGACGACGGCGGGCGAGGTCGGCGCGCGGAAGATCTCGGCGTGCTTCAGTTCGCGCGTCAGGTACAGGTCGTAGGCGCTGCCTTTGCCGACCGTCACTCGCACGCCCTGGCTGTCGACCTGTTCCATGGCGGTGACCGGCGAATCGTCGCGTACCAGGTAGGCGCCTTCGATCACGACGTAGGGGGCGGTAAAGGCGATTTGTTCGCCACGCAAGGGGTCGATCGCGAAGAACCCCACGTCCGCCTGCTCGGCCGCCACCGCGTTGACCGATTCGCCGGCCGATTTGAAAACCACCAATTCCAGCTTGACGTCCAGGCGCCGCGCCAGTTCCGTGGCCAGGTCCACCGAGACGCCAACCGGCTGGCCGGTGGCCGGGTCGGTGTTGGCCAGAATGGGATTGCCCAGGTTGATGGACGCGCGCAGCGTGCCGGTGGGGGCGAATGCGGAAAGCAGCTCGTGGTCGGTCTTCATGGCTTCCTTGATCGGTATGCGCCGCGCCGTCAGGGCGCAGCGGTTTGCCCTCAAGAATAGCCGGATCGACGGCGCCTGTGCATTGCGGGCTTCGCGCCCGCACACGGCCGCACCTGGCTCCTGGAAGTCGCACCTGTGTCCGCGTGCTTTCGCGCCGGCACGAAGCCCGACCCGCGCCTTATTGCGCGCGGCGCAGCACGTAGTGCGGGGCCAGTGGACCCGTGGGGCGGGTGCCGTCGCGGTACAGCATCGTCACCTGGTTCTCGGCGACGAAGTAGCGCTGGCTGTCGCCGGAAGCGTCCAGGCGGATGGTGCTGCCGTCCGACTCCCAGCTGAACGTGCCGGTCACGATTTCGGGTTGCGGCTCACGGTCGAGGTACTGGGTCTGGCGCTCGTAGCGGTCGCCCTTGAGCAGTGTCAAGCGCGTCTTGATGCCGGGGCAATCCGCGCAGGGCAGCGTGCCTTCGTAGCTGCCTGGCCAGTCCAGCGCATTGCGGGCGGTGTGGTTATCGGCGGGCGTATCGCGCGCGTCATGCGACTTGAACGGCGCGCAGCCGGCAACCAAGGCCAGGCTCAGGGTGCAGGTCAGGGTGGTTTTCATCATGGCGAGCTCCTGTGGGTTAGTGTTTTTGCCGGAACATGTCCTGCCGGATTCACGATACGGACAGTAACGGGAGGGTGCTGAAACGGGATGTAAAGTGCCGCAATCCGTTGCGGGAAGGGTGCATGGCAAGGCAGAACTGCTGGGGTAGACTGCCGGCTTAATCTCTTGATGCGCCATGGACCCTGAACTGCTCAACCTGCTGGTGACCCGCGACATGCCGTTCGGCAAGTACAAAGGGCGACTCATCGCCGACCTGCCCGGCCCTTACCTGGCGTGGTTCGCGCGCAAGGGCTTTCCGCCCGGCGAGCTGGGCCGCCTGCTGGCGCTGATGCATGAACTGGATCACAACGGCTTGTCGTCCTTGCTGGCGCCGCTGCGTACGTCGCGGTCCGGGTCTGCGCCCAAGGCGTAGCACCGGATTCAGGCCCAGATTCAGCGTCGGATTTAGCCGCAGATTTGGCCCCGGGTTCAGGCCCGGATTTAGCCCCGGATTTAGCCCCGAGCTTTGCTTCGGACCGAGCCATCTGGGGCCGCCCCAATGCCCGATGGCATGGCCGGGTCGGAAACGGCGCGAAACAACTGCGGGGGCGCTTGTAGCGGTTTGGCACGACGAGAGCGCGCACCGGGCGCTACGATTAGCCGGCGCGCCCCGGGCGGCCGCGCATCCACAATCCGGTCGCCAAGGGCGCTTGCCCATTAAAGAAGAGGTCCCCATGAAGAAATTCTCCGTTCCTGCCGCCGTGTTCGCCGCGCTTTGCACGCTGGGCGCCGCAAGCGTGACGCATGCGCAGTCCATGCAAAGCCCCGCGCCCGCATCCCAGGAAATGCAATTTCCCAGCATGCCTTCCAAGGACGGCAGCCAGTCGCCGCCGTCGACCTTGCGCATGACCGTCACGCCTGACCCGAGCGCACCCCCGCCAGTCATGCGCGACACCGAGGAAAGCCGTGCGCAGTATGTGCGCTGCCGTGAAGTGTCTGACCGCGCGGCGGTGTCCAACGCGCAGATGCAGGCCGGCGTTGCACAGTGCCTGAAAGAGCTGGAACAACGCCGCCAGCAGCAGTAAGCCGTACACCGGACGCGCCGGACCGGGCCGGCATCGGCCAATTGCTGGATTCTGCCGTGTTCTGTTGCCCGCCGGACCGGGTCGGCATCGGCCAATTGCTGGATCCTGCCGGGTCCAGTTGCCCGCTGGACCGAGCCGACTTCAGCCGTTTGCAGGACCCGGTCGGTGTCGCTTGCCGGCCGAGAGCAGCCGTGCCAGCCTGGATGCCGGTTGCTCAGGGCGTGCATTGCAAAATGCCGCTGCGGCGTTCCCAAGATTCATCAGCGCGGTGCCGTATTGATGGCCAGCTTGGGCAGCGCGGCGCTTGCCTTGGGCGGCGAACGCGGCGGCCCCTTGGGCGTGCTTGCCTTGGGGTTGGCCGCCGGGGTGAAGAGGGGCGCGGGCGGAGTCGGCGTCGGCTTGGATGCCTCGGCCAGCAGCGTTTGCGGCAAGACGAACCCGTCAAAACTCGCTTGCGTGAACGGGTTATTGGATTTCTCGGCCGTGATGCGATAGCGCATCGCGCCGTCGTTGGCGGAAAAGCTCAGGTCCACGCTATTGGCCGTTGCGCTGTCCAGGCGCGCCTGGCTCAACAGGCGAAACATCGACCACGACCCGCGATACACCAGCCCGCTGCTGGTGCCCGCCGCGCTGACCAGCGTGATGCGGCTTTCCGTCGAGTCGCCCAGATTGTTCGGCCAGATCAGGCCGACGCTATTGCTAGGCCCGTGGCTGTAGGCAATCAACTGCCCTTCGACGCTTAGCACGCTGCTGCGTCGGCTGGACGTCAGCCCCAGCGGTTCGATACTGAACTGCACGCCCAGCGCCCCTCGGCTGTTGAAGAAGGCATCGCGGATTCGGTCGGCTGCCTCAAGCTGCTCCAGCACGTCCATGCGAACCAGGTAGCCGCCTCGGCGTTCCGAATACAAGGCTTCAAGGTTGTCGTCAAAGAACAATTTCAAGTATTGCTCCTTGAACTGCGCCAGCCTGCCTTGCGGCCCGAACAGCGCCGTGAAGTCTTCCAGCGAGGCGTCCACGCGGCTGTTCGGATTGAACGGATAGCGCCCGGCCAGCCGTTCCTGGTAATAGCGGTAGACGTCGGTGTCCCACCGCCGTTCCAGTTCCTTCAGCGCCTCGATCAGCAGCACCTGCGAGGATTCGTCCGCCAGCTTTTTCACTTGCCGGTTCAGCGGTTCGGGCAGGCCCACCGCCACGCGTTGCAGGTTGCCGATGGGGTCGGCCCCCTTGAGCGCAAAGCGGTCCAGCACGACGGCCAGCGCGGCCTTGCCGGGTTCAGCGCTGTCATGCACGCCTTTCAGCGTGTCGTGGACGCGGCCAATGGCGCCCATGCTTTCGTCCAGGTACGAAGGCTTGTCGCCCTTGGACAGCAGCAGTTCCGACAAGGGCGCAAACGGCCGCGCAATGACCGCCACCTGCGGAACGTTGGCGCCGGTGATGGCATTGGCCGTCACCGGCTCGACCTTGTCGGTGGGCTGGCCCGGCGTGGCGACCCCGGGCGAGGGTGGGCTCAATACCGTGTTGTCGCGCACGGTCTCGAGCAGCCGGCGCAGCGGCGCGGCCGGGCTGGTGACATTGCCCAGCACCGTTACCGCCTGGCCCAGGTCGTTGAAGTCCACCACTTCAAGCTGGTTCAGGTTGCGTTGCCAGGTGTCGATGTAGTCGCTGCTGTACAGCGCGCGCACGCGTTCGGCCAGCACCTGTTTATCGGCCTCTGAATAGTCGATGCGTTGGCGCTCGCCCAGCGTCCAGCGGTCGATCATTGCCAGGTCGGTAAAGTCCTTGCCGTGCGCGGCAAAGTAGCCGTGGTAGCCCGCCGCCGTCAGCAGCGGATCGATGCGCGTGGTCGCGCCCGCCGTGCTGCCCGGCGCGGCCGGATCCTTGTACAGGATGTCGAACGCCGGGCCGACCTCATGGCGCAGGTCCAGCGGCGAATGCAGGATCTTGCCCGCCTGTTCGCGCATCGTCATGTAGACGCGCTGCGGCATGGGCAACTGTCGCAGGCGCTGCTGGACGTCGGCGATGCGCGCCTGGTGTTGGGGAAGCTCGGCGTCGGCATATTTCATGGCGTAGTCCAGATGCCGCATCAGGCCGTTCTGCACCGAGCCCTGGCCCGGGTACGCGGCCTGCCATTGCTGTGTCATCCAGTCTTCGACAATGGGCGCGCGGCGGTTGTCGCGGTCTTCGATCATGCGATAGACGCGCAGCGCCGCCAGTTGCTGGTTGCTGCCCGAGGGCGCGCTATTGATGGCGTGCATGACGCCGCTGGCCAACTCCGGCAGAAAGCGCTTCGACAGCAATTGCAAATAAGCCTCGTCGACCTTAGGCCCGATCTTGCGGCCTTGGTGCAGGCCCAGCTCGGACACCACCGGCCAGGCACTGCGGTAATCGCCCACGACCGCGACGGCGCTGCGAATCTGGTCCAGCGGCTGCAACAGGTTGCGGCCCGTGGGGTCGCTGCTGCCGTCAATCTTGTGGACGCTGAATTCGCGGCTTTTTTCCAGCACGGACATTGCCATCTGGCGGTTGACGCCGTGGTAGTGGTACCAGCCGCCGGCCATCAGCAGGCAGCCCAGCCCGGCCACGCCAAACCCCACCAGCAGCGTGCGGCGCTTGTCGGCCATGACCTTCAGGTTGTCGCCCGCCAGGCCGGCCTCGGGGTAGATGATGCGCTGGAACACCTGCTGCGCGAAATACACCACCGAGCGGCCGCTGGGCTTGGCATGCGCGGGCGCCTCTTCAAGGCCATACGATTGCGACGCGGCATTGATGAAGGCGTCGCACAGCAGCCCCTGCTGATAGACGGACGAAAAATACACGCCGCGCGGCAGGGCGGGCGTGATGTATCGGTCACTGCCCAGGACGTCTTCCAGAAAGCTCAGCAGCACCGGCCGCATGCCGGCCAATTGCCGCACCAGCGAAAACAGTGCTTCGCGCGCCTGCATCGTGGCGGCCTCGCCCAGCGCGTCGAATATCTGTTCGTTCAAGCGTTGGATGAAGCCGTCATAGCGGCCGGCCAGCTCGTCCAGCCACGCGTCGTAGTCGTGCACCGAGTCCAGCGTGAAGGTGAAGCCGAAGATGTCTTCGCGCACGGCACGCGGCAGACGGGCAAAGAACGGTTCGAATCCGTTGAGCAGGTCGAACTTGCTCAGGACCACATACAGCGGCGGGCGCGTGCCCAGGTGGCGGCTCAGTTCCGCCAGGCGCGTGCGCAGCAGAATCGCCAAGGCCTTGCGGTCGCTGGCTTTTTGATTCAGCAGCGTCACCAGGTCAACCATCAACACGACGCCGTTCAGCGGGCGCCGGCTGCGGTTGCGACCCAGCCAGTCCAACAGCCCGGCCCACAGTCTTGCGTGCGCGCC
This sequence comes from Achromobacter sp. B7, assembly GCF_003600685.1. NCBI lineage: Bacteria > Pseudomonadati > Pseudomonadota > Betaproteobacteria > Burkholderiales > Alcaligenaceae > Achromobacter > Achromobacter sp. B7. Next base: position 3,803,510 of record NZ_CP032084.1, on the reverse strand, counting down.
GGGCGGCAACAAGACCTGCCCCAGCGAGCGCGACGAGGGCGCCGCCAGCGGGGGAGATTGTGGGGGAGATTGCGGGGTGACTGGACCGTCGGCTTGGTCGGCGACTTGCGCGCCGCTTTGCGGGGCGGCCTGAGCAGCAGCTGCCGCCGCGCCGCCGGACATGGCGCGATCCGATACACGGTCCGCGACTTCTGGCGCGGGCGCGGCCTCTGTCTGGCTGACAAGTTCGCCGGGTGGGTCGATCAGCACCGCTTCATCACCCATCCACCAATCGATGTCATACGCCAGGTCCGGGTCCGCATACGCGCGGCGCACGCCGGCCTTGATCTCGTTGCTTAGTGAAAAGCTTTGGCTGGATCGGTTGATGAAGCTGGTCTTGCCGGTATTTTCCTGACCCAGCACCAGGTACCACGGCAGCTCGTAGATCGCGTTGCGGCCCTTCAGGTTGGAACGCAGCACGTTCAGGCTTTGATCCAGCGCGCGCTCTTGCGCCTGCACGAAGCGCAGCACCGGGTCGTCTTCGCGCTGCGCCAAGGCGCCGCGCTCGGCCTCCAGCCGGCGATTGCGTCGGCGCAGCGCCCACAGCCACCCCAGCGCCGGCGCCATCAGGATCAGCAGCGTGCACAGGATACGCAAGGTCAGATCGGCAAGGGGTTGCTGGCCACGCCAGGTCCAGAACGGGCCCAGCCACCAAAGGCCGATCAGCAGGAACACGATGGCGATCAGCACCAGGATCGGCATGGCGCTTTTGAATTGGCTGGCGACCGGCATGCCGTAGCGCTTGATCATCGACCACACATTCTTCATCGCAGGACTCCTTGGCTCTTGCTGTCCGCGTCGCTGGCGGGGCGGACGGGCAGGTATGGGTTCAATTGTTCGGCCAGCTCGGGCTCCCATTCGTGGGCGGGCATCGCGCGCAGCGTGACGGCCACATTCGTGTAGAGGTTCTGAGCCAGCCATGACAGGCCGCGAGCGGCAAGCAGGTCCGCTGCGATGACGGTGGCGTACGCGCGCTGGCGTGGCGATTCCGAATTGCCCTGTTGTTCTTGCAGCCGATGCAGCACGGTTTCGACACCGTCGCTGTCCAGCTGCGCAATCAGTTCTTCACGCAGGGCGGCAAATTCCGGATGCGGGCCGACGCTGCCGTCGTGGGCATCCGCGCCGCTGATCCAGGCCAGTGTTTCGCTGTCGACAAAGGCCCGGCCGTCGCTGAAGCTCAGGTCCACTAACGCGGGAATGCGGCGCACGAAGCGTTCCGTGGCAAGCCGGATCGCGGCGGCGGCGTCCTTCATTTCAAGGCGCGCGGCGATACCGGCTGCCAGAAAGCTGCCGCGTATCCAGTAGGGCGAGGCGACGACGCTTTTTTCAACCCGTTGCAGCAGCGCCGGGTTGACGGCGTTGCCGGCCAGGGCTTCGCCGTAGCCGTCCACGATATCGGCCGGCACCGCCATTAATTCGGTGCGCATGCCGTGGCGCGTGTTGGGCGCCGCGTGCAGATGCGCCCACAGGGCGAAGCGGCGCAGCTGGTAACCGGTGGGATCGTAAGCGTCCTGCTGGTTGATGAATTCGGCCACGCTCAACAGGGAACGGCGGTTCTCGCGCTCGTCGCCGGCGCTAAGCGAGGCGGTTGGCGCGGCGCTGGAAAAGGAGCTGGCAGGGGTGCCAGCAGACCCACTGGCAGACCCACCGGGTCCGCCGAAAAAGCTCTCGCTGATGGCCTGGCCGCCTTGTTGCCCGGCACCTCTTCTGGGGGCGGCCGATGCCGCGGCGTCGGGATAGCGGGCCTGTTCGACACGGCGGGAAAAGTGCGCTTCCAATCGGGTCAACAATGCCTGGTCCAGCTTGGCCTGGGGCGCACTGGCCTGAAGCCGGTCCAGCGCGTGCTGCGCGCGCGCCTGATCCGCCTGGTTGAAACTGGCGGCCGGCAGCGTTTCCAGCGCGTCGCGCAGGCGGTCGGCCAACAAAGACACCAGTCGGCGCTTGCCCAGGTAACCCGTCGGGCCGGGCTTGGGATGCCCGGTCTCCCAGTAGTGCTCGACCATGCCCGCCAGCACATCGGCCGCTTCGGCCCAGCGGCGCCATGAGCCTGCCTTGATGCGCGCGGAAATCAAGTGGCCCGCGACGCGAAAATGCTTGCACTGTGACGCCAGGTACTGGCGAGCGGCCTCGTCCACGTACAACCAGTCCAGCCGCGCTTCTTGCAGACCGCCCAGTTTGATCATCTCGTGGTCGATCGCCTGGAAGGTTTCGTCTTCTTCGTCGAAGTGGCCGGCGGGCTGGCGGGCATCCAGTGGCGCCAGCAGGGCATCCATGTCAAGCGGGGCGTAGTGCGTCACCAGTGACACGCCTCGCGCTGGCGCGACAACAGCGCTTGCAGGCCCGTGGCGTCGAACGTCAGGCCGTTGACAGGCGCATAGTCGCTTTCCACACGCAGCCGCGCGCCCGCGACGAAGGGCCGCAGTTGTTCGATGGCAACCAGGCCCCGGCCGGCGTCCGCCACGTTGCCTTCGTCCAGCACGCGCCACGGCCGCGCGGGCGACAGCGGACGGTCGTCCATGTACAGCCGCACCGACATCTGGTGCCGTTCAAACGGCCGGTCGGCCAGTAGCTGCAACCGCGAAATGTTGGACAGGCAGGTGATGGCCAGATAGATAGGCGGGCGCATGTTCAACGCGGGCGCGGAAATCACCACGCGCTGCTGTCCGGCGGGCGGCTCGTTCGAGTCGCTTATCAAAAACGATCTGTCGTTCTCCGGGCGTGTCGATTCGTTCTGCCTGACGATGTCGTACGCACGGGCCGAAGGCGGCAGCAGTGCGGTCGACGCGTCGGGGGCCGGGGCCGGCTCGGCGGTCGAGGGGATGCCTGCGGCCGGGTCCAGCGCAACCGTGTGCCGATGGCCGTTCAGCGGCGCGGAGAGCGTGGGCGGTGTGCCCGCCGCCGCGTCAAAGCAGGCCAGCCGTTCAACGCCGGACACGATCTGCGTGCAGTCGCGCGCGAACGCGTCTAGGTCGTTGGCCGCCTGCCCGACGGGCGCGGCCAGCATCAGCACAACCAAGCTAGGGGCAAGTTTCATGAAGTGTGGTCCTCCCGATCCAGATTCCACGCCTGACAGCGGCGCGCCAGCGTACGTTTGGGGATACCCAGGCTTTGGGCCGCCCGGGTGCGAGATCCATTGACTTGCCGCAGGCGCGCACGGATGACCAGGCTTTGAAAGGCGTCCAGCGCCTGCGGCAGGTTGTCCGTATGCAGCAGGCCATGCAGCAGATCGGCGCCGGCGCTGTGGCCCGCCAGCGGCGGCACGTCGCCCTGCGACAGTTCAAGCGTGTCGGCGCGGATGGCCTGGCCTGGCGCTGTTCTTTCGGACGCCACCAGGATCAGGCTGCGAAGCTGGCGCACGTTGCCCGGCAGGGCGTGCGCCGCCAGCACCGCGAGGGCGTCCGGCGCGATACCCGCCACGCGAGTCTGCCGTTCTCGGTTGTGTTGCAGAACGGTGTGCAGGGCCAGCGCGGGAATGTCTTCCGGACGCTCGCGCAGTGGCGGCAGGGCCAGCGTCAGCTGCCGGATCCGAAAGTACAGGTCTTCGCGAAAACGGCCATCGCGGATCAGCTGCGGCAATGGTCGGTGGGTAGCGCAGATCAGGCGGAAGTCCGAGCCGTGCTCGCGCGTGGCGCCCAGCGGCCGGAACTTCTTTTCATTGAGTAGCCGCAACAGCGTGCCTTGCAACGCCATGGGCATGTCGCCGATCTCATCCAGGAACAGGGTGCCGCCGTCGGCTTCGGCAACCAGGCCGGTACGCGCCTGCACGGCGCCGGTGTACGCGCCGCGCACGTTGCCGAACAACTCGGCTTCGATCAGGTCTTGCGGAATGGCCGCGCAGTTCACGGGCACGAACTTGCCGTTGCGTGACGAGGCCTGGTGTATCAACCAGGCGGCGTGGTCCTTGCCTGTGCCCGTTTCGCCCGTCAGCAGCACGGCCAACGCCGAATCCGCGAAACGCAGCATCGCTTCCCGTGCCGCTTTCGCCGCCGCGCTGACGCCAATGAATTCGGCCGCCAGCAAGCGCGCGGCGCGCTGTTTGCCTGCGTCGGCCGCCGGGGTCTGGCGTAGCGCCTGTTGGTAGCGCGCATCGTCGGCGGCATGCGCCTGGGCGTGCAGCCGTGCGAAAAGCGCTTCGTGCATCGCTTGCAAGGCGCGCCAGACTGGGTGGTCGCGCCACGTGGACAAGGTCAGCGACGGCCCCGCCAGAACCAACACGGCCAACGACTGCCGGCGTGCATCGAGCAAGGGCAGGACCAGCAAGCCATGCCGCGTGCCCAGGCGTTCACGCAGCCGTTCGAAGCCGGACCCCACGCCCACCAGAGCGGACATCTGCTCTACCAGGCAGGGCTTGCCACTGGTCATTGCGTAGACCAGGGGGTCGTCCAGCGCGTCCATGCTGATGTCGTGCAGGTCGGGGCCGGGAGACCCGGCCGACGCCAACGGCACCAGCGCGTCGCCCGTGGCGTTGCGCGCGTACAGGCAGGCGGCCGAGATGGCGGGCGCTGCCGCGCAGGCGGCCACGAACACTTGCGCCAGCGCGTCGGGCCGGCTGGCGCTTGCCATGTCGCGGGCAACGTTTGCCACGCTTTGCGCGTCCATGTCGGGCCTCAATGCAACTGGGCGGTGAATGCGCCCTCGGCCCAATGCAGATGCGCGCCGCCAATGGACTCGCCCGTAGCCAGCCGCCGCAGCACGGCTAATGACAGCGGCGGCAGCAGTTCGCCATCGATGCTGGCGTCGAGCAGGCGCGCACCGTTTTCGTGGCGGATGCAGCGTCCGCGCAACTCGTCGCGGGCGCTTGCCGTAATGTCCAGGGTGGCGTCGTAGCGGGCGGCAAACTGCACGCGCAGGCGCTCAAGGCGGCTATGGATGATCTGGTCCAGCACGTCTTCGCCCAGGTACTGGTAGGGAACCAGCTGCATCCGCGCAAGCAGAGCGGGCTTGAAGAAGGCGCCCAAGCGGGCGCGCAAGGCGTCTTCGGACAGGTCGGCAAGCTGCCCGTCCTGTTGGTCGAAGCCCAGGTTCGAAGTCAGGAAGAACAACACGTTCTTGCAGTCGATCTGGCGGCCTTCGCCGTCGGCAAGCTCGCCTTTGTCGAAGGCCTGGTAGAACAGGCTCATGACTTCGGGGTGGGCCTTTTCCACTTCGTCCAGCAGCACAATGGAATAGGGCTGACGCCGGATGGCTTCGGTCAACACGCCGCCTTCGCCATACCCGACATAACCGGGAGGCGCGCCCAGCAGCCGCGACACCGTGTGCCGTTCCTGGAATTCCGACATATTGATCGTCGTCAGGAACTGCCTGCCGCCAAAGAGCGCGTCGGCCAGCGCCAGCGCCGTTTCGGTCTTGCCCACGCCGCTGGGGCCGGCCAGCAGAAATGCGCCCAAGGGCGTTCCGGGCCGGCGCAGGTCGGCCATGGCGGTCAACAGGTGCTTGTGGATGCGGTCGATGGCCGCGTCCTGGCCCTTGATGCGCGCGCGCAGAACGTCGGGCAATTGCGTCAGCCGTTCCATCTGGCCACGACTGATGGTGGTGGCGGGGATGCCGGTCCAGTCGGCGATGACTTGTGCGATCTGTTCGTGGCCGACGTCGGCGTGCAGCAGCGCGCCATCGCGTTGCAGGTGGTGAAGTTCAGCGACCGTGGCGGCCAGCACGTCGCCATCGCCCGAGCCATCGCCCGAGCCGTCGCCATCTGCGACGGCGCCATCCGCGACGGCGCCATCCGCGACGAGGTTATCCGCGACCGCGTCTTGCGACGGCAGCGCGGCGCGCAGGCCCAGGATCTTATCCACCAGTGCCTGTTGGCGCTCCCATGCCTGTTGCAGCGCCACCATGCGCTCGGTCACGGCCACGCCATCCGTTTCAAGCTGGGCAATGCGACGCGGGTCGGGCGCGCGGCCCGCGCGCGCATCGCGCCGCAACTGGGCCAGTTCCGCCGTGATCTGCATCTGCTCGTGCTCCAGCGCGGTCAAGCGGCGAGGGGGCTCGGCCAGCGCGGTCGCAACGCGTGCGCTGGCGGTGTCCAGCACATCGATGGCCTTGTCGGGAAGTTGACGGCCGGACAGGTAACGCGCGGACAGGCTGACGGCGGCCCGCAAGGCGTCATCGCCGATGTAGACGCGATGCGCCTGTTCGTAGGTCGCCCGCAGGCCGCGAAGAATATGCACCGCTTGTTCCTGGGTGGGCTCTTCCAGTTTCACCAGCTGAAAGCGACGCGTCAGCGCGGGGTCTTTTTCAAAGTACTTTTTGTATTCCGACCATGTGGTGGCGGCGATGGTGCGTAGCTCGCCGCGCGCCAGGGCGGGCTTGAGCAGGTTGGCGGCATCGCTGCCGCCGGCCACATTACCCGCGCCGATCAGCGTATGGGCTTCGTCAATGAACAGGACGATGCGGCCCGCCGACGCCTTGACTTGGTCAATGACGCTTTTCAAGCGCTTTTCGAATTCGCCCTTGACCGACGCGCCTGCCTGCAACGCGCCCAGGTCCAGGCCCCACAGCGCAACATGACGCAATGGTTCGGGCACACGCTGCTGCACGATGCGCAGCGCCAGCCCTTCCACCACCGCGCTTTTGCCCACGCCCGCGTCGCCCACCACGATCGGGTTGTTCTTGCGACGCCGGGAAAGGATGTCGATCATCAAGTCGATTTCGGCGTCGCGGCACAGCACCGGGTCAACCGTGCCCGCGCGGGCCTGCGCGGTGAAGTCGTGCCCGTATCTGGCAAGGGCCGTGTCGTCGCCATCGATCGGCGTGGCGGGCGCGTCCGCCCCGGGACCGGGCGATTCCGCCGACTGCGCGAACAGCGTGTTGAACGCTTTGCGCAGCGCTTCGCGGTTGACGTGTTCGAACAGGGTGATGGCGGCCAATGGCAGGTAGCGCCCGGGGTTCAACAGCGCGGCCAGCGCCAGACTGCCGCCGCGCAGCTTGACCTGTGCAAGTTCAAGCGACGCCAGCAGCCAGGCCTCTTGCAGCCATTCGATCAGCAGCGGAGAAAAGCTGGGGTATTGGCCCGGCGCGGCCTCGTGATAAGGGTTGCCGCCGGCCAGCGCCTGCCGCACGGAATCGGCGTCAAGGCCGGCGTGCTGGATCAGCACGCGCATGTCGGACAGCGGCTGATCCACCAGCTTGGTCAGGACATGCGCAACGGTGATTTCGGCGCAATGCTGGCTGATGCACAGGCTGGCGGCTTCTTCGACCGCCTGGCGGCAGATGGGGTTCAAGCGATCGATGAGGGAAGAGAGATCAATTCTGATCATGACTCACACACTTTCGAACAAAGAAGTAATCCGCAACGACACCATGGCGCGGTTTTTATTTCCATAGGAGGAATCAGAAAGACATAAATATCGCGGTTACTACTAAGTCGAAAAGCCCACATTCGCGAATGTTCCGGCGTTTTCTTATTCGTCCTATTGCGACTTCGTATCCCACGCTCTTAGCATCCCAGCACTACTTATCGCGGTAGCCCCGAGTGGTTTGTCTTATTCACAACAGGAGCTTTCATGTCGAAGAAATCGGTCTCCGTCGCCCCGCCGGAACGGATCAACATCAAGTACGTGCCCGCCACCGGCGACCAGCAAGCCGAAGTGGAATTGCCGTTGAAGATGCTGATCACCGGCGACTTCAAAGGCCACGGTGAAGAGACGGCGTTGGAAGAGCGCCAGGCCGTTCGCATCGACAAAGACAACTTTGACGACGTCATGGGCGAAGCCGGCCTGGCCCTGACGATGCAAGTGCCTTCGCGTCTTGGCGAGGCGGGGCAGGAAGACGACACGCTGAACGTGTCGCTGAACTTCAAGCGCATGAAGGACTTCGCGCCTGACGCCATCGCCCGGCAGGTGCCCGAGCTGAACAAGCTGCTGGACCTGCGCGAAGCGTTGGTGGCGCTTAAGGGCCCGCTGGGCAACGTGCCGGCGTTTCGCAAACAGTTGCAGACGCTGCTGGCCGATGACAAGGCGCGCACGGCGCTGGCCAAGGAACTGAACCTTGTGTTGGACAAGCCGGCCGCGTAAGCCGCCCTTGCTGTCGCAATGCCAAACCGCAATCAAAGGATATGAGCATGAAGGCCCAAGCCGCCGCAAAGTTGGAAGATAAGCCGTCGATCGGGTTGCTGGAGCAGATCATGGCCCAGACCCGCATCGAACCCAGTCACGAAGGCTATGCCGTGGCCGAGCGCGGGGTTGCCGCGTTCATCTCGGAAATTCTACGAACGCAAGAACCGCAACAACAGGTCAACAAGCAGCTGGTCGACCAGATGATTGCGCAGATCGATCGCAAGCTGGGTCTGCAAATGGACGCCATCCTGCACCAGGCGCCGTTGCAAGAGCTGGAGTCGGCCTGGCGCGGCCTGAAGCTGCTGGTGGACCGTACCGATTTTCGCGAGAACATCAAGATCGAAGTCCTGCACGTCACCAAAGACGAAATGCTGGAAGACTTTGAAGGCGCCGGCGACATCACGCGCAGCGGCTTGTACAAGCAGGTCTACACGGCTGGCTACGGCCAGTTCGGCGGCGAGCCGGTGGCCACCATCGTCAGCAATTACACGTTCGGCCCGTCGTCGCCCGACATCAAGCTGCTTGCCTATGTGGCTTCCGTGGGCGCCATGTCGCACGCGCCGTTCCTGGCCGCGGCCGGGGCAGAGTTCCTGAACATCAAGAGCTTCCAGGAACTGCCCAACCTGAAGGAAGTGCGAGACATCTTCGAAGGCCCGCGCTTTACCAAGTGGCGCGGCCTGCGCGAATCCGAAGACGCGCGCTACCTGGGCCTGACGATGCCGCGCTTCCTGCTGCGCCAACCGTACGACCCGCTGGAAAATCCCGTCAACAGTTTCAACTACCGCGAAACCATCGACGGGGCTCACGAGAACTACTTGTGGGGCAACACGTCGTACCTGCTGGCCAGCCGCATCACCGACAGCTTTGCCAAGTACCGCTGGTGCCCCAACATCATCGGCCCCTTGTCGGGCGGCGCGGTGGACGACCTGCCGGTGCACCTGTACGAATCGCTGGGTCAGTTGCAGGCCAAGATCCCCACCGAAGTGCTGATCTCGGACCGCAAGGAATTTGAGCTTGCCGAAGAGGGCTTCATCGCGCTGACGATGCGCAAGGACAGCGACAACGCCGCGTTCTTCTCGGCCAACTCGGTGCAAAAACCCAAGCTGTTCCAAAAGACGCCGGAAGGCCAGGCCGCGCAGACCAACTTCAAGCTGGGCACGCAACTGCCGTACATGTTCATCGTCAACCGCCTGGCGCACTACATCAAGGTATTGCAGCGCGAGCAGATCGGCAGCTGGAAAGAACGCCAGGATCTGGAGCGCGAACTGAACACGTGGCTGCGGCAGTACATCGCCGACCAGGAAAGCCCGTCCGCCGATGTGCGCAGCCGTCGCCCGCTGCGCGCCGCCAAGGTCATGGTGCAGGACATCGATGGCAATCCCGGTTGGTACCAGGTGTCGCTGGCGGTGCGTCCGCACTTCAAGTACATGGGCGCCAACTTCGAGCTGTCGCTGGTTGGCAGGCTGGACAAGGAATAAAGGGGCAGGCGGATGCCCAGGTCGCGGGGGCAGGGCAGTTTGTTTGAACGGCTGGTGCCGGACGCCCAGCCCCGGCGCACCCGTTCCCGGCAGGAGCTGGCCGCCGAACGTATCCACGCCATCAAACGTCACCTGGAACGCATCCTCAATAGCCGGCGGGGCTGCTCGATGAGCAGCCCCGAGTTGGGGCTGCATGATTTCAACGACGCCGCGATGGGCAGCGCCGACTTGCTCGCGCACGTCAGCCAGGACATCCGCGCGTCGGTTCTGGCTTTTGAACCGCGCATCAAGGTCCTGCATGTGCATTCGCGGCCGGACCCTGCCCAACCCCTTAGTTTGAACTTCAGGCTGGAATGCCTGGTGCCGGTCATGAACCACGAAGAACAAGTGGAGATCGATCTGGTGATTCACCATCAGGACCGGTACGCCCGGGTTGTTTGAGCGCGGTGCCACGGAGGCGGGACGACATGCCGTTGCGAGGAAAATTTCGCGAAGAGATCGATTACCTGCGGCGGCTTGGACGCGAGTTCGCGCGTGACAACCCACAGCTGTCGCAGTTTTTGGGGGACGAGGCCGCCGACCCTGACGTGGAACGGCTGCTAGAGGGCTTTGCATTCCTGACGGCCAAGCTGCGCCTGAAGATCGAAGACGACCTGCCGGAACTTACCCATTCGCTGCTGCAACTGCTTTGGCCGAATTACCTGCGGCCCTTGCCCAGCGCGACCATCATGCGGTTCAACCCGGTCGAACGCGCGATCACGACGCGGCAGGTGATTCCGAAGGGCACGCGCGTGCTGTCGCGGCCGGTCGATGGCACCCGTTGCCAGTTTCGTACCAGCACGGATGTGGTGATCTATCCGCTGGAAATCGTCGAGGTCAGCGATGCGCATACGCGCGAGAAATCCATCATGCGCGTCGATCTGGCGCCGCTGGCGGGAAATGCCATCGATACCTTCGACTGCGACAAACTGGATTTTCATCTGTCGGGCGACGACACCACCGCCATGACGCTGTACCTGTGGCTGTCTTGCTACCTGGGCGAAATCCGCCTGGAAGCCGGGGGCAGACGCGCACGCTCTCGCCCCGGCAGGTCACGTTTCCCGGTTTTGCGCCCGAAGAATCGCTGCTGCCGTATCCCAGGAATGTCTTCGATGGGTATCGCATCCTTCAGGAATATTTCATTTTCCCGCGTCGCTTCCTGTTCTTCAGCCTGAATGCGCTGCGCTCGTTGTGGCCCGAGGCCACGACCGAACGCGTGCGGCTGGAGTTCCATTTCACGCGGCCCATGCCCGCCGACATCCGGCTGCGCATCGGTGATCTGGCCTTGTATTGCGCGCCCGCGGTGAATCTGTTCGAGCAGGATGCCGAGCCGATCAACCTGAATGGGCGCGCGGTGGACCAGCGACTGTTGCCCGGCGGCCACCGCGCCGACGCGTGCGAAATATTCAGCATCGACGAAGTCACTGGCTGGCAGAGAGTCGCCGAAGGCAAGCGCGGCCGCTACCTGCGCACGTTTCATCCGTTTGAATCGCTGCAACATGAAATCGAACACGCACGCGGCCGCCACGCGCTGTACTACCGCAGCCGCATCGAAAACGCCATCGGCGAGCAGGGCGTCGCGCATCGCATTGCGTTTATCCGTGGCGACGAAACCGACTACATCGACGAAGACGAAACCGTCTCGCTGGCGCTGACGTGCACCAATCGAGACTTGCCGCTGGCATTGGGCGTGGGCGATATCTGCGTGCAGACGCAGACGACGCCCACGTTCGCCACCTACAGCAACATCGTGCGCCCGACCGCGCCGTACCGGCCGGTATTGGACGGCGCGTTGCAGTGGACGCTGATTTCAAACCTGTCGCTGAATTATCTGTCGCTGCTGTCCACCGAACCGCTGAAGGCTGTCTTGCGTGCCTATGACTTCGCGGCCTTGCATGACATCCAGCATGCGCGCGCCGGCAGCAAGCGGCTGGACGGAATCGGCGACGCCGTCACGCAACCCACCGACCTGCTCATGAAGGGCTTGCCGATACGGGGCCTGAAGACGCGGCTCAAGCTGGATCCCGCCGCGTTTCTCTGCGAGGGCGATCTGTATCTGTTCGGCACGGTGTTAAGCCACTTCTTTGCCTTGTACGCCAGCATCAATTCCTTCCACCTGCTGGAAGCCGCCAACACCGGTAACAACGAGCACTACGAATGGCCGATGCAAACAGGAAGACAACCGCTGATCTAGCGGACCATTTGCTGGCCGATGCGAAGAACTACGACTTCTTCCGGTTGCTGGAGCAACTGCACGGCCTGCATGACGATGACCTGGAGTCCCGGGACAGCCACGAGCCCGAGCGCCAGCGTGTGCGCCTGAGCAGCTACGCGGGGCTGGGGTTTCCCGCATCGGACGTGGCGTTGGCGGAACGCATGCCTGCCGGCGCGCGCGCCGACTACCACGTGCAGGCAACGTTCTTCGGCCTGCACGGGCCGGACTCCCCGTTGCCCGGCCACTACCTGGACCGGCTGGCCTACGAGTACGGCCAAGGCGTGGGCATCCGCCCGGCGTTTCTGGATTTTTTCAACCATCGGTTGTTGACGCTGCTGCATCAGGCGTGGCGCAAATACCGCTACTACGTCAGGTTCCGGCGGGAAGCGCGGGATCGGTTTTCTCGCTATGTGTTTGCCATGGTGGGCCTGGGCGACGTCGAACTGCGCGGCGCCACGCCCATCCCCTGGAGCCGGCTGTTGAGTTTTGCCGGCGTTATCGCCAGCCGCAGCCGCTCACCGCAGGTGGTGTCGGGCATTGTCGCGCATTGCTTTGACCTGAAGCACGTGGGCGTGCGCGAGTTCGAGCAGCGCTACATGCATGTGGCGGACAGCCAGCGCTTGCGGCTTGGACGCCGCAACGGAGTGCTGGGCGACAGCTTCGTGGTGGGCGGGCGGGTGCGCACGCGCTACAGCAAGTTCTCCATTGTGATCGGCGATCTGGATCAGGCGCGGTTCCGTGAATTTTTGCCCAGCGGCGAGAACTTTGAACGGCTGCGCAAGCTGATCGACTTCCTGTTGCGCGACCCCGCCGCCTATGACCTGGAGCTGGGCTTGCGGCATGACCAGGTGCCGCCCTTCAACCTGGGACGCGACACCGGCGCCCACCTGGGCTGGACCAGCTTTGTCCAGCACACGGCGGCGCGCCGACCATTCACCGTTCGTATCAAGGCCCGTCTATGACCGCTACCGCAACCTTGCCCACGGCGTTGGCGCTTGTTGTCGCCAACCCCGGATCCCTGATTCACGGCAGCAAGCCGCGTCACAGTTTTGACGCCGCCGGCGGCACGATAGGGGGACGTGGCGCCGATTGGACGCTGCCCGACAAGAGCGGACGCGTCGACCCGATTCATAGCGAAATCGTCTATCGCGATGCCGCCTTTTGCGTCGTGGACCGCAGCGGCCAGACGCGCGTGAATGATGCCGACGCGCCGCTGGGCAAGATGGTCGCCGCCAAGCTGCGTGACGGCGACGTCCTGCACATAGGGCCGTACCACATCACCGTGCACCTGAATCATCCGCACCAGGAATTGCTGGACCCGGCGCGGCACCTGGCGCAGTACGGCGTAGGCGAGATCCTGGAAGGCGAGTCCAGCGGCCATGACGACTTGCCCGCCGGTTCCTACGTGTTTGAACAAGACGCCGCGCCAGCGCCTGTGGACGCGGACTTTCTGGCGCTGAGCACACCGTTTGACGCGCGTGCCGACAGCGACCCCTTGCGGGCGCTGGATGCCGCCGAGCGCGCCGCCGCGTCGCCTCCCGTGGTGATGGAACCGTGGGATGTGCGCCGCGGCGGCTCGGCCGCGCCGACCCAGGCAGACCTTGCCACCACGCGATTCGAAGCCGTGACGGGGTCGCCCGTGACCGGCTCTCCCTTGCCATTTCCCGGAGAAGTTTCCATGCCGAAGTCCCTGCATAAACCATCGCCCCAACCGTATCGCCTGAACAACCGGCAGGCCATGGTGGGCGATCCGACCGAGGCCGCCGAGCTGTTGATGCAAGGGCTGGAGGTGCCGCTGGGGCCGCTGGACGCGCAGGCCGGACAAGCGCTGTTGCACGAGGCCGGGCAGGCGCTTAATGCCGCCATTCGCGGCATCGCCCGGGTCTACGCTGAGCAACCGGACGCCGCGCAGCCACGGCGGCTGTTGGGCCGCAGCCTGCAACCGATTGAAGACAACCCCTTGCGACTGGGCCTGAGCTATCCCGACACGGTGCGCGCCATGTTCGCCACCGATCGCAGCGTGGTGCACCTGTCGCCCAAGGCGGCGGTCGACGAAAGCCTGGCGCAGTTGCACGCGCACCACGGCGCGGTCACGCTGGCGATCCAGGCCGGGTTGGACGCGGTATTGCGCAGCCTGGCGCCGGCGTTGCTGCTGCAACGCTTCAACCGTTACCGCCCCGACCAGGCATCGGACGCGGGCGGCGGCGATGGCTGGGCGTGGGGCATGTACACGCACTACTACGACGAGCTGGCATCCACACGCCAACGCGGCTTTGAAAAACTGTTCTGGGACGTGTTCGAGCAGGCGTACGACCGGGTGTTGCGGGCGGAGGCCGAATGAAGCGGCTTGTTGTCGTTGTCTTGCTGTCCACGCTGTTGACTGCCTGCGGCACGGTGGGCGATGTGCTGTCCAAGACGGGGCAGATTCTGATGGACCCGTCCATTCCGATCGGGCCACCCGATGAACAGCCCTCGCTGGTCGGCCTGAGCCTGTACGCCGCCGCCGACGTCAACCCCAACCCCGCCAGCATGCCGGACGACAGCGCCGATACCGGGCCGGACCCCGCGTCCAACCGTGAAGAGGGGCCGCTTGAGGTCAAGCTGAAAAGCGGCGACCGCCAGGAGCTGATCGAAAGCCTGCGCAGCCTGCTTGAGGAACTGGAAGAGGGGCGCCCGTCCTTGCACCCCTTGCGGCGCGTGGATACCGGGTCGTCCAAGTTGTGGCGTGATCCGGCCGAGGTGGCGCAGGAGACGGAGGTGGCGGACGTGGCGGACGCGCAGGGCGTGGAGGGTGTGGCAAGCCATGCACCCCCCAAGTCCGTGCCTGCGTCCGGTCCGTCGACGGGCGCCGTCGTCACGCGCGACCTGACGGTGCCGCCGGGCATTTCGGCGCACTACCTGCCGGGGCGGCAATTTGGTTCCGGGCGGCACGTGCTGGAGCAGGACTTTTCAGGCGTGCCCTTGCCGCTGGGCGGTGGCTTGGCCAGCGCGCCGGCGACCGAAGCGCCCGGCGCGATGTCGCCGATGGGGGGCGCGGGCGACCTGGGTTCCGCCACGGGCGGCGACACGGGCACGGGTTCGGCCACCGGCACAGGCCTGGGCCTTGGGCTGGGCCAGTACAGCCGAGGGGCCAGCCTGCCACCGGCCGATCCCGCCCCGCCGCCGCGCGGCGCCGCGACCCCCATCGCCTTCAGGGTGCTGCAACTGAAAGACGATTCGCTGCTGCTGAACGCGGACCCGGAGCAACTGGCCAAGGATTTGAAAAAGGCGCTGGGCAGCACCTATATCAGCCAGGACGACTATGTGTTGCAGCCGGGCCAGTTCAAATTCATCGACTTCGCCCGCATCGATAAAGACACCCGCTACGTCGCCATCGTGGCCGACTTCCACGATCAGAACGGCGCGGTATGGAAGCAGGCTTTCCGACTGGAACCCAATGGCCGCCGCTACGCGCTGTTGATGACGTTGCACGGCAACCGCGTCGGCATTGTCGATGAGAGCTTTCGCGCGTCGCAACCGAGATCCCAACCATGACTACACGCAACCCCGTCATCTGGAACGAAGGGCTGTTCGTCAAGCCCCAGCACTTTCAGCAGCAGGCCCGCGCCCTGGAACACCACGCGAACCAACGCATCGGCGGGGTCAGCGAACACCTTTATGGGCTGAGCGAACTGGAGCTGAACCAGGAATACCTGAGCTTCGGCAAAATCGCCATCGTGCGGGCCAGAGGCGTGATGCCGGACGGCACGGTGTTCGATATCCCCAACGACCAGCCGCCGCCCGTGCCGCTGGCCATCACCGACACGTCGTCCGTCAACCAGACCGTCTACCTGACCCTGCCGCTGCGTTCGGACGGCGTGCTGGAAGTGCAATGGCCGGACACTTATGCCAAGGCACGCTACGTGACACGCAGCGAAGAGGTGCGCGATACGCACAGCCAGGAAGGCGATTACGTGTCGATGGACCTGGCCGCGCCCAACCTTCAGCTGACGCTTGAACGCGAGGACCGCAGCGCGTTCACGGGCGTGGCGCTGTGCCGATTGCTGGATCGGCGCCCGGACGGCAGCCTGCTGTTGGACGATGCGTTCTACCCCACCGGCATGTCGCTGAACGCCATTCCGCCGCTCAAGCGTTACCTGGGCGAGATCGCGGGCCTGATGCGGGAACGCGCCAAGAACATTGCCGAACGCATCGGCTCGCCGGGGCAGGCAGGCGTGGCGGACGTCACCGACTTCAACCTGCTGCTGGTGTTGAACCGACTGCATCCGTGGTTTTTGCACCTGTCCCGCTTGCGCCATGTGCACCCCGAACAGCTGTACATCGCGTTCAGCCAGGCGTGTGGCGAGCTGGTCACCTTTACCGACGAAGGGCGCTTGCCGCAAGAGTTTCCGGCCTATCAGCACGACGACCCCCGACTATCGTTCCGGATGCTGGAAGACACGCTGCGACGCGCGCTAAGCACGGTGTTGCAGCCGCGCGCCGTCTCGCTGCCGATTGAGCGCCAGCAATATGGCGTGCTAACCGCCGCCGTGCATGACCGCGCGCTGTATGCGGACGCCGACTTCATCCTGGCGGTGCGCGCGCGCATGCCGCTGGACCGGTTGCGCCAGCAGTTCATGCAGCAGACCAAGGTGGCGTCGATGGAAAAGCTGGGCGAACTGGTCAGCCTGCAACTGCCGGGTATCCCCTTGCAGCCGTTGCCGGTCGCGCCGCGCCATTTGCCGTTCCACGCGGGGTTCACGTATTTCCAGTTCGACCGCAGCCATCCTTCCTGGCAGATGCTTCGGGATACCGCGGGTTTCGGCCTGCACATCGCCGGCGACTACCCCGAGATGGAATTGCAACTGTGGGCCATCAGGAGCCAATGACATGACGACCCCCGCCACCACCGAGCGTCCCAGCGGCAAGTTCCTGCGCACATCCGCCACGCCCGAAATCAATGACAAAGCGCGCATCGGCTACGACACCATCGGCCATATCGACCGCGACGAAGACCTGGGCTTTCAGCTGCGCGGCCACGGCTACAACCCCTTGGTGGACGGCGCGCTGCCGCTGTTCGGCCTGGTGATCCGCCTGCGCAAACTAAGCGAATACGACGACATCCAAGACCTCTACGCCACCGTACGCGACCAGATATCCGCGCTGGACGAAGAAATCCGCCAGCATGGCTACGACGGCGCCACGCAACTGGCGTACCGCTATGCGCTGTGCACCTTTATCGACGAAGCCGTGATGGGCACGCCCTGGGGCGCGCATTCATCATGGGCGGAACGCTCGCTGCTAAGCGTGAACCACAGCGAAACTTGGGGCGGCGAGAAATTCTTCACGGTCCTTTCGCGCATGATGATGGACCCCGCGCGCTATCGCGACGTGCTGGAATTCAAATACCTATGCCTGTGCCTGGGCTTCAAAGGCAAGTACGGCTTGCAGCACAACCAGAACGAGGCACTGCAAACCATCATCGTCAAGCTGCACCGCGCCTTGCGCGAACTGCGCGGCGAAACCCCGGAAGCCCTGACAGACGCCAGCACCAACATCGCATCCCGCCGCTATCGCGTCGGCCGCCAATGGCCCTGGTGGACGCCCTGGCTCAGCGCCGCGCTACTGCTGGCCGCCCTATACGCCGCATTTGCGCTCAGCCTGGGCAGCACCACCGACATCGTGCTGCATTCGCTGGACGGGATCTTGAAGAACTAGGCTGATGAGCGCGGGCGCGCGCGTGGGGCCGGGGCGGCAAGGAGTCCCGATCTCGTACCGTTCCGATGTGCGGTTTGAGTTTTTCGGTTCAGGCCGGCCCCGCCGCACATAAGTCGCCGAATGGCGCATTTAGGGACAGACCATGACCGCTGCGTCCGGGTGAAGCGAGTACACTTGTCCGCCGTTTTGCTTTCAGCCCCAGAATTCTCCATGATCTCCACCGCATGCGGCGTCGACTTCGGTACGTCTAACTCCACCGTCGGCTGGAGCCGCCCCGATCAGCGCGCGCTTCTCGCCCTGGAAGACGGCAAGACCACCTTGCCGTCGGCCATTTTCTTCCATGACGAAGACGCCGAGGTCAGCTACGGCCGCGCGGCGATTTCCGATTATCTGGCGGGTTACGACGGACGCTTGATGCGTTCGATGAAAAGCTTGCTGGGCAGTTCGCTGATCGACGGGTCCACGGAAGTGCAGGGGCGTTCCATTCCGTTCCGCGTGCTGCTGACGCGCTTTATCGCCGAGCTGAAGCGGCGCGCCGAAACGGCTGCCGGCCGGGACTTTACGCGCGCCGTGCTGGGCCGGCCGGTGTTCTTTGTTGATGACAACACCACCGCCGACCAGACCGCGCAGGATACGCTGGGCGAGATCGCGCGCAGCGTCGGGTTCACCGATATCGAATTCCAGTTTGAGCCGCTGGCCGCCGCGTTCGACTACGAATCGCAGATTGACCGCGAAGAGCTGGTGCTGGTCATCGACATCGGCGGCGGTACGTCGGACTTTTCCTTGATCCGGCTGGGTCCGGGCCGCGCCGCCAAGGCGGACCGGCGCGAAGATATCCTGGCGTACGGCGGCGTGCATATCGGCGGGGTGGATTTCGACAAGCAACTGAGTCTGGCGCACGTGATGCCCTTGCTGGGGCTGGGCAGCCAGTTGCGTAGCGGCAAGGATGTGCCGTCGACCCAATACGGCAACCTGGCCTGCTGGCACACCATCAACCAGGCCTACACGCGCAAGGCGGCAGAGCACTTTGCGTACATCCGTGCCGAAGCCGGCGACCGCGACAAGATCGACCTGCTGTTGAACCTGGTGAAGCAGCGTGCCGGCCACTGGGTGGCGGTGCAGGTGGAAGAGGCCAAGATCGCGCTGTCTGAAAATCCGGCCGCGCGCATTGATCTGTCGCGCGTGGCCCCGGACTTGGGCGTGGACGTGACGCGGGCCTCGTTTGACGCCTGCGTCAGCC
Organism: Achromobacter sp. B7; assembly: GCF_003600685.1. NCBI lineage: Bacteria > Pseudomonadati > Pseudomonadota > Betaproteobacteria > Burkholderiales > Alcaligenaceae > Achromobacter > Achromobacter sp. B7. Next base: position 3,784,748 of record NZ_CP032084.1, on the reverse strand, counting down.
GCCTGATTGAAAAGGTGGAAATCACCGTTGGGGCCTTGCTGCGCGACGCGGGCGTGGCCACGGCCGATGTGGACACGGTGTTTTTTACTGGCGGCTCCAGCCGCGTGCCGCGCTTGCGCGAGACCGTGTCGGCCCTGGTGCCGGGCGCGCGCAGCGTGGAAGGCGACCTGTTCGGCAGCATCGGCGCCGGCCTGGCGCTGGACGCCAGGCGCAAGTTCGACTAAGCCTCGCCGTTGCAGGACGCCGGGGGGGCAGGGATGCCTTGCTTCAGTCCGGCGCTGGACGCCTGAGACAAGCGGGTTCAAGCCCGTGCGCGACCCGTTAACGCGCCGCGCCCGGCGGCGATGGTAAGCTGCAAAGCTTGCCCGGGGCGGCCCGCCGCCCGCTTGTTTCAACTGACCCAGTTGCCGTCATGACCCGCCCATCTTCCGTTAGCGATACGCATCTTGTCGAAACGCTGGTGAACAGCGAAGCGCCGTTTGAAGGCAGCTTTTTGAAGGTTCGCCGCGATACCGTCAGCCTGCCCAACGGCCACACCGCCACCCGCGAATACATCGTGCATCCGGGCGCTGTCGTGGTGATTCCGTTGCTTGACGACGGCCGGGTTTTGCTTGAACGCCAGTTCCGCTACCCGATCGGTCGCGTCATGACCGAATTCCCCGCCGGCAAGCTCGACCCGGGCGAAGACCCGCTGGTGTGCGGCAAACGCGAATTGCTTGAAGAAACCGGCTATACCGCCGACCAGTGGGCGCATGCCGGCGCGTTGCATCTGGCGATTGCCTATTCCACCGAGATCATCCACATCTTTTTTGCGCGCGGCCTGCGCGCCGGCGACAGGCAACTGGACCAGGACGAATTCCTGGATGTGATCAGCGCCGACCCCAGCGAACTTCTGGCTGCATGCAGCCGTGGCGAAGTCACCGACGCCAAGACCTTGACGTGCGTGTTGTGGATGCAAAACGTCTTGTCGGGCGCGTGGAAGCTGGACTGGCAAGACAACGCCGCCTAGCCGTCACGGCAAGCCAGTCGCCATGGCCGCATTCCCTGTCCTGGTCCAGCCGTCCGGCCTGCGTTTCGATGCCGAGGCGGACAGCTCGGTGCTGTTGGCGGCCCAGGCGGCCGGCATCAAGCTGCCCAGTTCGTGCCGCAACGGCACGTGCCGGGCCTGCATGTGCCTGATGCTGGATGGCTCGGTGACGTACGCGGTCCAGTGGCCCGGGTTGTCGCGGGACGAAAAGGAAGAGGGTTGGATCCTGCCATGCGTGGCCCGCGCGACCTCGGCGCTTGAGATCCAGGCCCCGCTTGCCGAGCCGCTTGCGCCCACGGCGCCGGTCGCGCGCCCGTTGACCGGGGCGCGGCGCTGAAGGCAGCCAAGGAAGCTCGAGCGCCCTGAGCCCGTCTATACGCGCCCTAAGTCCGTCTCTGCGCGCCTTAAGCCCGTCTCTGCACGCCTTAAGCCCGTCTCTGCGCGCCTTAAGCCCGTCTCTGCGTGCCTTAAGCCCGTCTCTGCGTGCCCTAAGCCCGTCTCTGCGCGCCCTAAACCCATCCCTGCACCCCCCTAAGCCCCTCTCTGCACGCCCTAAGCCCATCTCTGCGCGGCCAAAGGCAGTACCGCCATCGCCATGCCTGCCGCCATGCCCAGTACCAAGCCGACAAACGGCGCGGCGCCGGCCGCTAGCGCCATCCCCACGCCCAGCCGTGCGCCGAGCACCATGCCGGCAGCCATCAGCGCGGCGCACAACATGCGCGCCCCGGTCGACGGCACGCCGGGCCAGGGCGCCAGCGCCGCCAGTGCCATCGCGACGCTGGTGGCGGGCATCAGGACGGCATGCCGCCACGCCAACTCCCACCAGGTGCCCGGCGCGCCGCATTCGCTGGCGAGCAAGGGCGCGGGCGTCTGGCGTGTGTCGATGGCCAGCCCGATCAGCATGGCCGCCACGCAAGCCAGCCATAGCCGTGCCATGGCGCGCGCTGCCCGCGTAGCGGCCCGCGCCCTGCTAGCCGCCCGCGCCGCGCTAGCCGCACGCGTGGCAGGCCGACGGGGCGTTGTCGTACCGGTCATGGTGGCGCACCCAGTCGCCCAGGTTGAAGTGCGGGCCGGATTCGTTACGGCCCAGTGGCGCGAATTCCAGGTAGTTGTAGGCGCCCACCAGGCGTTCCACGCCGCGTTCGAACGTTGAATAGGTGTGGAAAATCTCACCGTCCGGGTCACGGAAAAACGCGCTGATGCCTGATCGCTCTTGCACGCTGCCGTCAGCCTGGGCCACCGAGGCCTGCATGTCGAAATTAAAGTCGCAACCTTCGGACGACACCCATGGAAACTGCCAGCCCATCCGTTGCTTGAACGCTTGCAGCTTGCCCAGCGGCGCGCGCGATACGGCAACTACCGACACGTCGTGATGGCGCAGATGCATCATTGCCGCCTCCAGATGGTCGACCAGGAACGAGCAACCTACGCAGCCTTCCTGCCAATCCGGCCCATACATGAAGTGGTAGACCAGCAACTGGCTGTTGCTGGCGAACAGATCGGCCAGGCCCACCGGCCCGTGCTCGCCTTGAAACTGGTAGCGCTTCTGGACCTGTACCCAGGGCAGCTCAAGGCGTTCGCGGGCCAGCGCGTCCTGGTTGCGGGTCAGTGCTTTTTCGCGGGCCAGCAGCGCCAGGCGCGCGGCTTCCCATTCGGGGCGTGATACGACGGCGTGATTTGTCTGCATGATGCGGCTCCTGATGGCGGGCCGGTCCGGCCCGCGGGCGGCAAGGCAACTCAGACGGCGCTTGCCAGGTGATCCGCCAGCCGATCCATGGCGCCCGCCCAGCCGGCTTCGTGGCCGTCTCGGGTGGGCTGATCGACAAACGGGGTTTGCAGGAAGGCCAATTCGGTGCCGCCCTGCGCGGGGGTGAATTCAAGCGTGATCAATGAGGTGTCGTCGGGCGTGTCGCGCCATGCCCAGGTGAACACCAGGCGGCGCTGCGGTTCGACTTCCTGGTACACGCCGCTGGCGTAATGCGCCTGGCCGTCTTCCGTCACAAAGCCCACTTCATAGGCGCCGCCTACGCGCACGTCGGTGTCGGCCTGCAACACGCGCTGCGTGCCGGTGGGGCCGAACCATTGCATTAGCGCTTGCGGGTCGGTCCACGCGCGCCAGAGGCGTTCGGCCGACGCGGTGAAGCGTCGGGTGAGTCGGAGTTCAAGCGGGGCGCTGGCGTCGGCGTCGCGGCCGGCGCTGCGGCGTTGGTCGCGGCCGGAAGTTGCGGCGCTGTCGCTGGGCTTGTTCGGGATGGGGTCGGTGGGCATGGGTGGATCTCCTCGTCGTGATACAGGTATCGGGCCAGTGAATCCAGTTGCCCGGTCCAGAACTTCTCGTAGCGCGCCAGCCAGTCGGATGCGGCCCGCATCGGCTCGGGCGACAGGGTGCAGCTGACCACGCGCCCGTCCTTGGCCCGTGCGATCAGCCCCGCGTCTTCCAGCACCCGCAGGTGCTTCAGGAAGGCGGGCAAAGACATGGCGTGCGGGCGCGCCAGTTCGCTGACGGACGCGGCGCCGTTTTCCAGGTCGGCCAGCACCCGGCGCCGCGTGCCGTCGGCCAGGGCGGAAAAGACGCTGTCCAGCGTGTCATCGTTTAAGTTAACCATAAGGTTAAGTATCCGCCCGGAAAAAAGCCGGCGTCAAGCCGGCGGTGATTGGGAATTTCCCTGACGTCAATCGTGGCGGTGCATGGCGGATTGATGCTTGGTGTCTCGCATCGTGGCATACACCAGCAGGGACACGAAGATCACGCCCGCCAGGTAGTAGTAGAACCATTGCTCGTGGCCTTGCTGCTTGAAGAACAGCGCGATGGCCGGCGCCGTGCCGCCGAAGATCGACACGGTAATGGCGTAGGGCACGGCCACGCCCGTGGCGCGGATGTTGGTGGGAAACAATTCCGCCTTCACGACAGCGTTGATCGATGTGTAGCCCGCCGTGAAAACCCAGGCGCCGCAGATCAGCAGGAACGCGATGAAAGGGGACCGGGTGTGCGACAGGGTCATCAAAATGGGCACGGTCAGCGCCGCGCCCGCAACGCCGAAGAAAATCAGCAGCGGCTTGCGGCCTACCTTGTCGGACAGCGCGCCATACAGTGGCTGAAGGATCAAGGCAAAGATCAACGAGCCGGCGATGATGTAGGTGGTGGTGATGTCGGTAAAGCCCGCCGTCTGGCGAACAAAGGTCTGCATATACGTGGTGAACGTGTAGAACGCAGCCGTGCCGCCGGCTGTCAGGCCAACCACGATGGCGACCTCGCGCGGGTACTTTGTCAGGCCGCGCAGCGAACTCGTTCTGGGCTTGGCTTTTTGTGCCTCTTGCGCCGCTTTATACGAATCGGTTTCCGGCATGTCGCGCCGCATCAGCGCCGTCACGATGGCCAGCAATGCGCCGATCACGAACGGAATGCGCCAACCCCATTGCACCAGTTCTTCATGCGTCAGGAACACGTTCTGCAACAGCAGCAATACCAGGATGGCGCAAAGCTGGCCGCCGATCAGCGTGACGTATTGGAAGCTGGAATAAAAGCCGCGATGTTCGGGGTCGGCAATTTCGGTCAGGTAGGTAGCGCTGGCGCCATACTCGCCGCCCAGGCTCAGGCCTTCGACCACGCGTGCCAGCGCCAGCAGGGCGGGCGCGGCCAAGCCGATCGTGGCGTAGGTGGGCGTCAGCGCGATGATCAGCGAGCCCACGCACATCATCCCCACCGATACCATCAACGACAGGCGCCGCCCGTGCCGGTCTGCAAGGTGGCCGAACAGCCAACCGCCCAATGGCCGCACGATGAAGCCGGCCGCGAACAGCGTGGCCGCATTCAACTGCTGGACGACGGGATCGTGCGAAGGAAAAAAGGCGGGCGCGAAATACAGCGCAAAGGCGGTGTAGGCGTAGAAGTCGTACCACTCGACCAAGTTGCCCATGGAGCCGATGAAGATGGCCTTGATGCGGCGTTTTGCGTCGGGCATGGCCAGATACGTTTGCGTCATGACTGTTCTCAAGGTGAGCTTGTCGGGGAGTCGCCGGACACGCGAGCGCGCCTAGTCCTCGCCCGTCAAGATCGCAAGGTCAGCCGCGAAATGGAACACGCATGGGCAATATGTTGCGCCTGGCCGCCGCGAAATGCACGCGTCGGCAAGGGCGATTCTTTAAGGATGTAGTCAGGTATGCCGCTTGCGGCCAAGGCACATTCCGCCCCATTGCCGTGCATCGGTACGCATCGCACAGCGCGGCGGCAGGCACGCTATAGAGGCTGTTGGCCGCCTCTGTTTGCCACCTATTTGCCGCGCGGCTTGATGATGTCGCACGCGGCGGCGCGATCGTCCGTCTGGGCGTCGCTGCCCAGCAACGCCTGGGCGCCGCAGACCGATGTGAACATGCCCTTGTTGTCATGCCCGACGCCGCCCACCTCGAAGCTGCTGCGATGCAAAGGCACGGGTTTCGGGCCACGCCCGGCCAGCACATATTCGTATTGGATATAGCCCGTGCCACGGGCCAGGCGCGTGGCGCCCTGGGCTTCGGCGCCGCAGGTCTTGTCCAGCAGCCGGTGTTCGGGGTTGTTGTCGGCGCCGCCCAACAGATAGGTGACGTCGCGCGCCGCGTAGCGTACGAACAGCCGGGTATCGTCGGTTTCGCGGGCGTAGGCGGGCAGCTTGTCCGTGCCGTACTTGTACTGGTTATAGGTGGGACAGATGCCGCGTTCGTAGGGCGCATAGCCCTTGCCGTCGGCGCGGGGGCGCTCGTTGGTCAGGTACAGGTAGGACGACGGGTTGGCGATGACGTAGCGCAACGCCAGGCCATCGCGCCGCAGCGCGCCGTCAACGTTGTTCAGGATGGCGTAGCGTTGCACCAGCTGCGCACCGGCGGAGTGGCCGGCCAGCACGATGCCTGCCAAAGCGGGCAGGCGCTTGCGGTCGTCCAGGCTGCGCAGCAGGTCGTCCAGCACCTGGAACGAGGCCACCGGCGCGGGGCGGCCGCTGGCCTGGATGCTTTCTTCGCCGTCTTCCCAACTGGATTTGCGCCACGCGGCCATGCCGCCAAAGCCCGAGTCGATCGACCCCGAAAACCGGGGCGCCAGAATCAAAGTGTCGCGGGCGCGGTCGGGGTTGTGCGACAGCAGCTGCGCGGCGGTGTCGTAGTAGCGGTCGGCGTCGCGCTTGACGCCGTGCACCACGATCAACACCTGCTTGATGTCGCGCAGGTCGTCCTTGGTCAGGTTGCGGTTGGCGTAGACGGGAATCTTGTAGCGATGGCCCGGCTTGCCCAGTTCAACGGGCTGCCAACGCAAGGGCGCGGCGCGTTTGGGCGCGGGCACCGTTTCGTCGTAGTCATAGGGGTCGGGCAAGGGGGTCTGCGCGGGGGCAAGCCTTGGCGCAAGCAAGGCAGCCAGGGCCAGCGACACGCCCAGCGCTACGCCAAGCGCCCGCCAGGAGGCGGGGCGCGTGGTGGGGCCGACGGCGGCACGAACGCTGGCGAGCGCGGCGTGGGCAGCGGACGGGGCAGGCGCGCGTCGCATGGCGCGGCGGGCGTTCAGCAGGCCTCGTGGCCCAGCAGTTGCTTCAGGGCGGGCAGGTCCAGGATGCGGACCTCGCGCTGGTTGATCTTGATCAGGCCTTCGCGCGCGAATCGGGAGAACAATCGGCTGACGGTTTCCAAGGTCAAGCCCAGGAAGTTGCCGATTTCTTCGCGGCTCATGCGCAGCACGAACTCGGTCGACGAATAGCCCAGCGAGGCATAGCGTTGCGACAGATTCAACAGGAAGGCGGCCAGGCGCTGCTCGGAACGCATCGAACCCAACGAGGCCAGCATCTGGTGCGACCGCGTGATCTCGCGGCTCATCAGGCGGCGAAACTGCTGTTGCAGCGAGGGCAGGTGCGCAGCCACGCGATCCACTTCGTTCAGGCGGATGACGCAAACCTCGGAGTCTTCCAGCGCGACGGCGGCGGACACGTGCTTGCCTTCAAGCATGCCGTCCATGCCGACGATTTCGCCCGGCAGGTGAAAGCCGGTGATCTGGATCTGGCCGGTGGCGTCTTCCAGCTGCGTCTTGATGCTGCCAAAGCGCACGCCATAGACAGCATCAAGCGGGTGGTCCAGCGAGTACAGCATCTTGCCTTTCTCAAGGCGTACGCGTTCTTGCACCAGCTCGTCCAGCTTTTCCACTTCGGCGGCTGCCATGCCCACGGGCACACACACGTGGCCCAACATACACGTGGAACAGTGGGCGGCATCCGGGGCGACGGGAACCCGTTTTTGCATACGATGACCTTTATAGTGCCCGTCGCGCCAGGAATGGCGCGTACGGGTGTACAAGCGTGAAGACAAAAAGCATTGTAGTCGGTTGTTACTACGGGCGTCTTACGTGCCCTTGGTTGCCGGACGCGATTGCCGATAGGCGATCCAGTCGTCTGCCGGGATATCCACGGCCAACGCTCGCAGCGACGGATCAATGGGATAGTACTGGCAGTGCACGTCCCGCGCGCCGTTCAGGGGCGAATCCAGGCGCGCGATGGTCTCCCGGCGCACGAAACAGCAGGCTTGCCCGGGTACGTATTCTTCGATCTCGTCCATCAGCGCGATCAGCGCCGGGTCGACCCGATACACATCGCCGCGCACCCGCCGCCCGTCATCCACCGGGATTAGGCCGGGCCATGAGCCGAAGTCGACCAGCATGCCGGGCACCGTGGCCGGGCCTATCCAATGGGCCTCGGGCAGGCCGCGCCGGGCGGCGGCTTGCGCCAGATCATTGATTTCGCCCGTGCGTAGGGTGCCGTAGACGAAAACGTATATGCTCATAAATCGGTTTATCTCGCACGTCGAAGCAGTGAAGTGGGCGGCAGGGTGTTGAAATTTTGTCATCCGGCCACATATTCAGGGTATCGAGCCAGCCGGCACGTATCGGTCAGGCTCTCCAACAAGCCAAACGACCATTATGCGATTCGACAAACTAACCACCAAGTTCCAGCAAGCCCTGGCCGACGCCCAAAGTCTGGCCGCGCGCAACGACCACCCCTATATCGAGCCCGTGCACGTGCTGTCTGCGCTGCTATCCGACCCGGACAGCGGCGCGGGCAGCCTGCTGGCGCGAGCGGGCGTGGCGGTCAACCGCCTGACCCCCGCGCTTGAAGCAGCGATGAAGTCGTTGCCGCAAGTGCAGGGCGACGACAACGTGCAAGTGGGCCGCGACCTGAACGCGGTGCTGACCCGCACCGACAAGGAAGCCGCGCGCCGTGGCGACACCTATATTGCCAGCGAGCTGTTCCTGCTGGCGCTGGCCGAAGACAAAGGCGAGGCCGGCCGCATCCTGCGTGAAGCGGGGTTGCAGAAGAAAGCCCTGGAAGCCGCCATCGACGCCGTGCGCGGGGGCGAAAACGTGTCCGGCGCCGAAGGCGAATCCAACCGCGAAGCCCTGTCCAAGTACACCCTGGACCTGACCGAGCGCGCGCGCCAGGGCAAGCTGGATCCCGTGATCGGCCGCGATGATGAAATCCGCCGCACCATCCAGATCCTGCAACGCCGCACCAAGAACAACCCCGTGCTGATCGGCGAACCCGGCGTGGGCAAGACCGCCATCGTCGAAGGCCTGGCGCAGCGCATCGTCAACGACGAAGTGCCCGAAAGCCTGCGCGGCAAGCGCGTGCTGTCGCTGGACCTGGCGGCGCTTTTGGCCGGCGCCAAGTTCCGTGGCGAATTCGAAGAACGCCTGAAGGCCGTGCTCAAGGAATTGGGCCAGGACGACGGCAGCAACATCGTCTTCATCGACGAGCTGCACACCATGGTCGGCGCGGGCAAGGCCGAGGGCGCGATGGACGCGGGCAACATGCTCAAGCCCGCGTTGGCACGCGGCGAGCTGCACTGCATTGGCGCGACCACACTGGACGAATACCGCAAGTACATCGAAAAGGATGCCGCGCTTGAACGCCGCTTCCAGAAGGTGCTGGTGGACGAGCCCGACGTGGAATCCACCATCGCCATCCTGCGCGGCCTGCAAGAGCGCTACGAGATACACCACGGTGTTGAAATCACCGACCCGGCCATCGTCGCGGCCGCCGAGCTGTCGCACCGCTACATCACCGACCGCTTCCTGCCCGACAAGGCCATTGACCTGATCGACGAGGCCGGGGCGCGCATCCGCATGGAAATCGATTCCAAGCCGGAAGTGATGGACAAGCTCGACCGTCGCATCATCCAGCTGAAGATCGAGCGCGAAGCCGTCAAGAAGGAAACCGACGACGCCTCCAAGCGACGCCTGGGCGTCATCGAAGACGAGCTGGAAAAGCTGCAACGCGAATACAACGACTTCGAGGAAATCTGGAAGGCCGAGAAGGCCGCCGTGCAAGGCACGCAGGCCATCAAGGAAGAGATCGACAGCGTGCGCGCCGAAATGGCGGAATTGCAGCGCAAGGGCCAATTCGACAAGCTGGCCGAACTGCAATACGGCAAGCTGCCTGACCTGGAATCGCGACTGAAGGCCGCCGAAGTGGGCGCCGCGCAGGCCGCGGAAAACGCCGAGGGCGACAATGGCCGTCCGCGTCTGTTGCGCACGCGTGTGGGGGCGGAAGAAATCGCCGAAGTCGTCTCGCGCGCCACCGGTATTCCGGTGTCCAAGATGATGCAGGGCGAACGCGAAAAGCTGCTGCACATGGAGGAATTCCTGCACAAGCGCGTGGTCGGCCAGGACGAGGCCGTGCGCCTGGTGTCGGACGCCATCCGCCGTTCGCGTGCGGGCTTGGCGGACCCGGCTCGGCCTTATGGATCGTTCCTGTTCCTGGGCCCCACCGGGGTAGGCAAGACCGAACTGACGCGTGCGCTGGCCGAGTTCATGTTCGACTCTGAAGAGCACCTGATCCGCATCGACATGAGCGAGTTCATGGAGAAGCATTCGGTGGCGCGGCTGATCGGTGCGCCGCCCGGATATGTGGGCTACGAAGAGGGCGGCTACCTGACCGAAGCCGTGCGTCGCAAGCCGTACAGCGTGGTGCTGCTGGACGAAGTCGAAAAGGCGCATCCGGACGTGTTCAATGTGCTGCTGCAAGTGCTGGACGACGGTCGCCTGACCGATGGCCAGGGCCGCACGGTGGACTTCCGCAACACGGTGATCGTGATGACGTCCAACCTGGGTTCGCATCACATCCAGAGCCTGGCGGGCCAGCCGTACGACGTGGTCAAGGAAGTGGTGTGGGGCGAGCTCAAGCAGACCCTGCGTCCTGAGTTCCTGAACCGTATCGACGAAGTGGTGGTGTTCCATGGGCTGGAAGCGCAGCACATCGAGTCCATCGCCCGGATCCAGTTGCGCCGCCTTGGCGCCCGGTTGGAAAAGCAGGAGATGCGGCTGGAAGTCACCGAGGCCGCGCTGGCGGAACTGGCGCGTTCCGGCTTCGATCCGGTGTTTGGCGCACGCCCCTTGAAGCGTGCCATCCAGCAGCAGATCGAAAACCCGGTCGCGCGCCTGATCCTGGAAGGCAAGTTCGGGCCGCGCGATGTCGTGCCGGTGGATTGGCGCGACGGGGAATTCGTGTTCACCCGCACGTTGCAGTAAACCGGTAGCGTTGCGGTAAACAAAAAGCCTGGCATTGAAAAATGCCAGGCTTTTTTTACGCTCCGTGCAGGACTTACTGCGCAACCGTCACGAACACCGGGTTCGAATAGAACCACAGGTCGTTGTAGTTGCGCGCGTTGATCGCGTTAAAGCGCGCGACGTTGTCGGCCAGGTCCACCTTGGCGTCGGGCAGCGGTTCACCGGCCGCCGTCTCGCCGGTAACGTCAACGCCAAGATTGGTGCCGCGCAAACGCAGGTACTGGCTCTTGTCTGCCGTGATCGTGGTCTTGATGACGTTGTAGCCGTCGGCGTCCACCGTCCAGTCGGCGCGTGTGTAGCGGGCCAGCACACGGGTGGACGGGTTGGTGTCGGCGTCATATCCCGGGGTGCCGGCGGCGGCGCGTGCCCCGACGTCGCCCACGATCAGGTCCACGTGGTTGACGGTGGGCTTGACGTAGGTGGGGTTGCCGCTTTCGATCGGGTATTCGTAATGGTTGCTGTCCGGGCTGCGAAAGCGGATGGTGACTTCCACCTTTTCGCCCTTCGTGGCTTGCAGTTCGCCGCCCATGTGCACGACGCCGGCCGCGCCTTGCGCCTGGAAGTCCAGCGCATCGATCAGGTCGCCGAACACGCCGAAGACCCGGCCGCTTTTCAAGCCGGCCACCACCGCCTTCATGTCGTCGCCGTCCTTCCACACATGCGTCTTGGCGTATTCGCCCGGCGCGTAGCCCGAGCTGTACAGCCCTGAGGCGGTGCGGAAGTGGAAGTCGGAATCGGCCACCGTCCAGATGCGTCGGCCTTCGCCCAGCAGCGCGTCCCAGGTGCCGCCCAGGTGCGCCACCAGATAGTCCACGCCGCCGTACGTGCGGTTGGGCAGGAACGCGTTGGTGTAGGCCGTGGCGTAGCCGCCGCGATCCGGTTCCATCTGGTTGCCGACCATGCCTTCGATGGCGAAGAAGATGCCGGGCGCCAGGTCGTTCATTTCGCGCAGCTGCGCGGCGGTGTACTTGCCCGCGTAACGCGACGGGTGGTTCAGCAGCATGTAGCTGTCGGGGTGCTTGTCGCGCAGCCACGCCAACGCCGCCAGCGAATCGGCATGCGTGGTGTAGGCGCGCGTCTGGCCCGCCAGGCGCGACACCAGCAAGGGGTCGAACAGGGCAGGGGCGCGGTTGGTGAACAGGTATTCGAATTCGGCCACGGCTTGCAGCGACTTGTCCGACAGCGGGTCGTCGGTGCCGATGCCGATGTTCACGTGGTCATGCGTCGGCATGTCCCATTCGAACGACGAGAAGATGATCTTGTCGGCATAGCGCCCGGCGGCCTGCGCGGTCTTGATGAACGGCACTTCATACTGCGCCATGCCGGTGGAAAACGGGATGGCGCCGCCTGCCAGCGTAGTGCCGGTATGGTCGCGTCCCGATAGCCGCAGGTGGTTTGAAATGGCCGCCCAGTCCAGCTTGTAGCGGTCAAAGGCCTGGTCCAGCGCGCTTTCCAGGCTGACCTGCGCGTCGTCGGACTGATAGGTGTGCACGTGCAGGTCGCCCGTGGTCCAGGCGCCGGTTTCGACGGGCTTGGTGGGCTCGACCGGCGGCGCCGGCTCGGTCACCACAGGCGGGGTGGGGGGCGCGACGGGTTCATCGTCGTCGTCGCTGCCACCGCAAGCGCTCAACAAGGTGACGCAAGCCAGCGACAGGGGCAAGATGGCCCGCCGCACGCGGGATACTTCGAACTGCATGGACACACTCCAACGTCTGGCGACCCGCAGCGGCGGGCCGCAAAACGCCGAACTATGCCCACGACGAGTGACGCGGGCATGACAGCAGGCCACCGCGATACGACGCGGGTGCCTAACGCTTGCGCGTGCTGCCGCCCTTGGCCTTGCCCACGCCCGAGCCCGCGCCGGTGCCCGCGCCGGTGCCCGCTTCGGCGAGCGCCTGCGTGATGATGGCGTTGGCCGTCCAGCGCACCACGTCCGTGACGGCGGGCAGGTCCAGTTGCCAGATGTCTTTCAACACCAGGAACACTTCGGTGCCATACACCAGCGAAAGCGCTTGCGCCACGCGGTCCTGTTGCGCGGATGTCAATGTCTGCGCCAGCGGCGCGATGGCGCGCTTGAGGATGTCGACGCGATGGCCGCGCACCAGTCGAGGCTCGGCGGCGTCCTTGCCGGCGCTGGCTTGCGCATGCTGCTGTAGCGACACCATGATGGCCGCGCGCAGCGGCGCTTCGTGGGACGCCAGCCGGGGGTAGGCAAAGCGCAGCAGTTCGTCGACACGGGCGGCTGCGTCGGACGAGTCGGAATCCCAGGCGAGGATGGGGCCCAGGCTTTCGTCCACCACGGCCGCGATCAATGCGCTTTGGCTGGGAAAGTAGCGATACGCGGTTGCGCGCGACACCTTGGCATGTTCCGCCAATTCCGCTACCGACGGGGTGATGCCCTGGGCCATCAGCTGTTGCGCTGCGTCCAGCAAGGTCTTGCGCATGCGGGCGCGTGGCCCGTGCGGCGGTTCGCCGCTGGCCTCGGCCTGACGGCTGGCGGGCGCGATCAGCCGGGCTGTGCCGCTCGTGGCCGAACGGCTGGCCGGGACGGCGGGAGTTTGACGTGAGACAGGCGTCTCAGTATGATTCTTTCGTCTCATTTCTTGATTCTACACAGGCCTTCAGGGCCTCACATATCGAGGCGCGCACCGAGTGTAGCCGCCCGCGGAGGAGCCATGACGCATTCGAACCGGCGGGTATTTGTTGCCGCCACCTATGACACCAAGGGCCAGGAAGCCGAGTACGTGGTGGACCTGCTGCGCCGCGACGGCGTGGACGTGGTGTCGGTGGACGTGTCCACCACGGGCGCGCCCAGTGCCGCGCAGATTCAGGCGCGCGACGTCGCCGCCAGCCACCCGGGCGGGGCGGAAGCCGTGTTCACCGGTGATCGCGGCACGGCCATCGCCGCCATGGCGCTGGCGTTCGAGCGCTACGTGGCCGGCCACGCCGGCATCGGCGCGCTGTTGGGCCTGGGCGGCTCCGGCGGCACGGCGCTGATCGCCCCGGCCATGCGCGCGCTGCCCATCGGCACGCCCAAGGTGATGGTGTCCACGATGGCATCGGGCAACGTCGCGCCCTATGTCGGCCCGTCCGACATCGCGATGATGTATTCCGTGACCGACGTGGCCGGGCTGAACCGCATTTCGCGCCGCGTGCTGGCCAATGCGGCGGGGGCCATTGCCGGCGCGCATCGCATGGCCGCGGCTAGCGCCACCGCCGATGATGGCCGCCCCGCCGTGGGCATCACCATGTTCGGCGTCACGACGGCCTGCGTGCAGCAGGTGACCCCGCTGCTGGAATCGCGCTATGACTGCCTGGTGTTCCACGCCACGGGCACGGGCGGGCAGTCGATGGAAAAGCTGTTGGACAGCGGCTTGCTGGCCGGCGTGCTGGACCTGACGACCACCGAAGTCTGCGACTTTCTTTTTGGCGGCGTGCTGGCCTGCACGCAAGACCGCTTCGGCGCCGTGGCTCGCACGGGCGCGCCCTATGTGGGGTCTTGCGGCGCGTTGGACATGGTCAATTTTGGCGGCATGGACACCGTTCCCGAGCGCTATCAGGGCCGCCAGTTCTATCCGCACAATCCGCAGGTGACGCTGATGCGCACCACGGTCGAGGAAAATCGACGGCAGGGCGAGTGGATCGCCGAGAAGCTGAACCAATGCAATGGACCCGTGCGCTTCTTGATACCGGAAGGCGGCGTATCAGCGCTGGATGCACCGGGCCAGGCGTTCTGGAACCCCGAGGCCGACGCCGCCTTGTTCGCGGCGCTTGAGGCCAATGTGGTGCAGACCGCCGACCGCCGCCTGGTGCGCGTGCCGTGCCATATCAACGACCCGCTGTTCGCCAGGACGGCGGTGGACCAATTTCTTGACATCGCTACCCGTTGAATTCGCTACCCCTTGAATTCGCTACCCATTAAGGAAGGCCCCATGCCGCGTTTTGACCGTAACGAACTGCTGGACAAGTTTCGCGCCATGGTGCGCGCCCGCACGCCTATCGTCGGCGGTGGCGCGGGCACGGGCTTGTCGGCCAAGTGCGAGGAAGCGGGTGGCATCGACTTGATCGTCATCTATAACTCGGGCCGCTATCGCATGGCGGGACGCGGCTCGCTGGCCGGCTTGCTGGCCTACGGCAACGCCAACGAGATCGTGGTCGACATGGGCCGCGAAGTGCTGCCGGTGGTCAAGAAGACGCCCGTGCTGGCCGGCGTGAACGGCACCGATCCGTTCTGCGATTTCGATGTGTTCCTGGATGACCTGACACGCCAGGGCTTTGCCGGCGTGCAGAACTTTCCCACCGTCGGCCTGATCGACGGCACGTTCCGCGCCAACCTTGAAGAAACCGGCATGGGCTACGCGCTGGAAGTCGACATGATCCGCCTGGCCCATCAAAAGGGCATGCTGACTACGCCGTACGTTTTCAACGAGGACGACGCCGTCGCCATGTCGAAAGCGGGCGCGGACATCATCGTGGCCCATATGGGCCTGACGACGGGCGGGTCCATCGGCGCGGAAACGTCGCAGACGCTGGACGATTGCGTTGCCGCCATCGACCGCATTGCCGATGCCGCGCTGGCGGTGCGTCCGGATATCATCGTGCTATGCCACGGCGGGCCCATCGCCACCCCCCAGGACGCCGCTTACGTGCTGCGCCACTGCAAGCAATGCCATGGTTTCTACGGCGCCAGTTCGATGGAACGCCTGCCCACGGAACTGGCCTTGACCGCCGCCACCCGCGAATTCAAAAACCTGACCTTCTGAGGTGCTCATGTCGCATACCGTCTTCGTCAGTGCCGTTGTCCACGCACCGCTTGAACAGGTGTGGCCGTGCTTTCGCGATTTCAACGGCCTGGCCGCCTGGCATCCGGGCGTGGCGCAAAGCCGCCTGGAAGCGGACGGGCGCCATGACGCGGTGGGCAGCGTGCGGTATCTGGCGCTTGAACCATCGGGCTTTGTGCGCGAACAGTTGTTGATGCTGGACGACCCCAACGCGGCGCTGCGCTATTCGATCATTGAAACCGACCTGCCCATGCGCGACTACACGGCGGGCGTGTCCTTGCATCGCATCACGCAGTCTGAGCAGACATCGGGGCAGCCATCGGGCGAACACACGCTGGTGCAATGGTGGGCGGACTTCCGTGTCGAAGGCGCCGAGCTTGCCGATGTGGCCCATGCCGTGGGGCAGAATGTGTTCGCGGCGGGCCTGGCGGCGCTGGACGAAAAGCTGCGCGCCGGCCAGGCATAGCGGATAGCGCAGTCGCCTCCGCTAAGCCAGCGGCATCTCGGTCAGCGGCATTTCGGTCAGCGGCATTTATTTCAGCAGCATTTAGGTCAGCGGCATTTCGGCCAGCGTCTTGCGGCTGGCAGGCACGCGCTTGCACCCGGCGGGCAGTGGCGCGCCGCGCAGGTAATCGTGGATCGCGCGGATCAACGCCTGCGCCGCCGGACTGGTCGGGTATTCCTTATGGCGGATGACGCACACCGTGCGCACCACCGTCGGGCGCGCCAGCAGCGCATAGGCCAAGCCGGGTTCCTGTACCCGGGCGGCGGCCAGCGCCGGCAACAGCGCCACGCCCAGCCCGGCCTTGACCAGCGCCGCCTGCGACGTGGTGCTGGACGCTTCGTAGAACGGTGCGCCGGCCTCGATCGGCAAGTCGGCGCGGGCGCGCAGCAACGCCATGATGCCGGTTTCGTCCACCACCCCCACCAATTTGCGCCCCGCCAGGTCCGACCAGCGCATCGTGCCGTCCCGCCCCGGCTTCAGATGCGGGTCATCGGCCCGGTACAACACGCCGAAGCGGTCTTCCAGCAAGGGTTCAAAGTGCAGACCGGGCGCATCGGCCCACCGGCTGGTCAAGCCGAAGTCCACTTCGCGCGCCGCCACCTTGCGCTGGATGCGGCCGGAATTGTCGTCGCTCAGGTATAGGCGCACGGCGGGATATTGGGCCGCGAATGCGGCCGCCGCCGGCGCGATGATTTCGGTGATGGCCGATGGCGCGGCGGCCACGCCCACGCGCCCGCGCTCCAGCGCGCCATAGCGCACCACGTCTTCGATCACGCCATCAAAATCGGCCAGCAAGCGCATCACGCGCGGCAAAAATTCTTCGCCCGCCGCGGTCAGCAGCACGCGCCGGCTGGTGCGCGCGAACAGCTGCGTGGCCAGCGCGTCTTCCAGCTGGCGCACCAGGCTGGTCACGGACGATTGGGTCTGGAACAGCCGCTTGGCGGCGTGCGTGAAGCTGGATTCCTGGGCCACCGCGACAAACGCGGTCAGGTGCTTCAAGGTGACATGCTTGGGCAGGCGATTCATTTCAAACCACGATAGATGGATCAATAAAAACAATTTTTCCAGATTGATTGGCCGGACGATACTAGGGGCTTCATCCAGGCAGGACGAACATGCAACACGGAAAATTGGATCTGATCATTGAAGGCGGCTGGGTCATCGATGGCCTGGGCGGCCCGCGACGGCTGGCGGACGTAGGGGTGAAAGACGAACGCGTGGCGGCCATCGGCGACCTGGCCCAGGTCCAGGCCACGCGCCGCATCGATGCGCGCGGCAAGATTGTGGCGCCCGGGTTCATCGATTCGCACGGTCACGATGACTTGATGTTCGTGGAAAAGCCCGGCTTGCCGTGGAAGACCAGCCAGGGCATTACGTCGGTGGTGGTGGGCAATTGCGGCGTCAGCGGCGCGCCCGCGCCCTTGCCGGGCAATACGGCGGCGGCCTTGGCGCTGCTGGGCGAAACGCCGCTGTTTGCCGACATGCACGCCTATTTCGATACCCTGCGCGCGCAGCAACCCATGATCAACGTCGCGGCGCTGGTGGGCCACGCCAACCTGCGCCTGGCCGCCATGCGCGACCCGACCGCCACGCCAACGCCGGACGAGCAGGACACCATGCAGCGCATGCTGGACGATGCGTTGACGGCCGGCGCGGTGGGTTTCAGCACAGGGCTGGCCTACCAGCCGGGCGGCGCCGCGCAACAAGATGAACTGGACGGCCTGGCCCGCGTGGCGGCCGCGCACGGCGCGCTGCACACCAGCCACATCCGCAACGAAGGCGACGAGGTTGAAGCCGCCGTGGACGAGGTGCTTTCCGTCGGGCGCAACACGGGCTGCGCCACGGTGCTGTCGCACCACAAGTGCATGATGCCGCGCAACTGGGGCAAAAGCCGCGTCACGCTGGCCAACATCGACCGCGCGCGCGCCGAGGGCATCGACGTGGCGCTGGACATCTACCCGTATCCCGGCAGCTCGACGATCCTGATTCCCGAACGCGCCGACAGCATCGACGACATTCGCATTACGTGGTCGGTACCGCATCCGGAATGCAGCGGCGAATCGCTGGCCGACATTGCCACGCGCTGGGGCTGCGACAAGACGCAGGCCGCGCAGCGGCTGTGTCCGGCAGGCGCCATTTACTTCGCTATGGACGAGACCGAAGTGCAGCGCATCTTTCAACACGAATGCTGCATGGTCGGGTCGGACGGCCTGCCCAATGATGCGCACCCGCATCCGCGCCTGTGGGGCAGCTTCACGCGGGTGCTGGGCCGCTATGTGCGCGAGGCCGAATTGCTGACGCTTGAAGCCGCCGTGGCCAAGATGACGGCGTTGCCCGCGCGCGTGTTCGGGCTGTCCGGGCGCGGCCAGCTCAGCGTGGGCGCCTGGGCGGACATCGTGGTGTTCGACGCGGACACCGTGGCCGATTGCGCCACCTGGGACGCGCCGACGCTGCCGTCCATTGGCGTTGAACACGTGCTGGTCAATGGCCAACCGGTATTCCCGGAAACGCCGGGCATGAACCGCCCCGGCAAGATCTTGCGGCGCGAAGCCACATACAAAAACCCCAAGGAGACAAACCCATCATGATGCAAAAGACATTGATTGCCCTGGCGCTGGCGGCGCTGTTGCCCACCGCCCACGCCGCGTTCCCGGACCATCCCATCACCCTTATCGTGCCGTTCCCGGCGGGTGGCCCCACCGACATCGTCGGCCGTGTCGCAGCGGCCAAGGCGGGCGAGATCCTGGGCCAGCAGATCGTGGTGGAAAACCGTACCGGCGCGTCCGGCACCATCGGCATGGCGGCCACGGCGCGCGCCAAACCCGACGGCTACACCGTGGGCCTGGCCACCGTCAGCACGCACGGCACCGCGCCGCACTTGTTCCCCAACCTGGCCTACGACCCGGTCAAGGATTTCACGCCGATCAGCAACCTGGTCACCAGCCCCAATATTCTTAGCGTCAACCCGAGCTATCCGGCACGGACGCTGGCCGATTTTGTGGCGCACGTGCGCGCCAATCCGAACAAGGACGGCTACGCCAACGCGGGCGCGGGCGGGGTGAACGACTTGGGCATGATCTGGTTCTTGCAGATCATCGGCGGCAAGATGAACAGTATTTCGTACCGGGGCTCGGCGCCGGCGTTAACCGATACGGTGGGCGGCGTGGTACCGGTCATCTTCGATAATTTCCCGTCGTCGCTGCCGTATGTGAAAAGCAAGCATCTGCACGCGCTGGCCATCACGGGCACCGAGCGCAACCCGCGCCTGCCCGATGTGCCGACGTTCGCCGAGCAGGGTTACAAGGACTACGACGTCACGGCCTGGTACGGCGTGGTGGGCCCGGCCGGCATGCCCGCCGATGTGCGCGACAAGCTGGCCCAGGCGTTTGCGCAAGCCGTGCGCGACCCGGCCACGGCGGCGAAGATGGAGGAAACGGGCGCCTTTGCACTGGGCAATACGCCGGCGGAATTCGCGGAACAAATTCGCACGGAACGCGACCGCTGGAAGACGGTGATCGACCGCGCGCAGATCAAGCTGCAATGAGATCTGGCTGTGATGCGGGCCGGCTGTGATGCGATCAAGCTGCGATGCGATCAAGCTGCAATGAGATCGATCCGCGCGAGATCAAGCCGCAATCAGCAACTGGGGCCGGGCTGCGGCAGGTCCCGGCTGCGATAGTGTCGGGCGCAGCGCCGTAGCCTTAGTACACGTCGCGCCGGTAACGGCCGGCGTGCAGCAACGCCTGCAAGGCGTCGTCGCCCAGCACGTCTTGCAGTGCCGCGTCTACCCCGGACGCCATGCCTTGCAGGCTGCCGCAGACGTAGATGGCGGCGCCGTCCGCCACCCAGGCGCGTAACGCATCGGCTTGCTCGCGCAGCACGTGTTGCACGTAGCGGCGCTGGGCTTGGTCGCGCGAATAAACGGTGTCCACGCGTTCCAGCGTGCCGTCGGCTTTCCAGACGTCGATGTCGGCGCGGCAAAATGCATCGTGCGCGGCGTTGCGTTCGCCGAAGATCAGCCAGTTGCGTCGATGCCCCGCCGCGCGTCGCGCCTTGATCAGCGCGCGCAGCCCGGCCAGCCCGGTGCCGTTACCCACCAATATCATCGGACGGCCATCGTCCGGCGCATGGAAGTTGCGATTGGTGCGTACGCGCAGATCGATCTGATCGCCCACCTGCGCCACCTGTGTCAGCCAGCCGCTACCTACGCCCAGGCCGCCGTCTGCCCCGGGCATCTGGCGCACCAGCAGGTCAATGGCCCCCTCTTCCGGCAGCGACGCAATGGAATATTCGCGGTGTGCTTGCATCGGCCCGCCGCGTTCCAGCCGGGGGCCGATTTCCGCGATATCGCCAGCCAGCCAACTTGGCTTGCCGTGGGCCGGCGGGGTTAGCGTCAACAGGTAGCATGGACCGCCCGCGCTGCCGGGGTTTTGCAGCGTGCGCGCTGCGAGCCGCCACGGTTCGTAGTCCGGCGCCTGCCAATCGGGCAGGTCGCTGCGGCCGGTCAACAGGCTCAGGTGATGTTGCCAGTGGCGCAGCGCAGCGGGGTCGCCGTTGTCCACTTCCACCATGTCGAACAAGGGGGTGGCGCCCTGGGCGTGCAGCCAGTCGTTCAGCTGATGCCCAAAACCGCAGAACCGCGTGTATTCGCTATCGCCCAGCGCCAGCACCGCAACCTGCACACCGGCCAATGCCCGGGAGGGCGCGGCCTGCATCTGGCTGGCAAAGGCGGCCGCGGCGTCGGGCGGATCGCCTTCGCCATAGGTGCTGACCACGAACAGCACGCGGCGGTAGGCGGGCGATTGCCCCGACAAGCGCGCCACATCCAGCTGCCCCAGCGACGCCACATGCACCGTCAGGCCGCCCGCGCGCAGTGATTGCGCGGTTTGTTCGGCCAGGGCCTCCGCATAGCCGGTCTGGCTGGCATATGCGATCAGCACGGCATCGGAATCAGAACCCCCGTCGGCGTTCAGGCTCAAGGCGGCCAGCGCCCGCGCCTGGCTGGCCTGATGCCGCCGCGCGCGGCGCCACGCCCACAGGCACAGCAGCAGCCACACTGCCACCACGCACGCTGCGGCGAACAATCGGGTAGGGCTCATCGGGTCAGGAAGTTCGGGCCAGCGCCTGAAACGCCGGGGTGGCGACGACGCGGTAATCGTGGGCGTCGCGCAGGATGAACAGGGACGCCAGGTCGTGGCGGCGGGCGTAGGCCAGGCCGTCGGCCTCGCCCAGCACCGTCAAGACCGTGGCCAGCGCGTCCGCCTGCATGCATTCGGCGTGCAGCACGGACACGGACGCCACGTTGTTGCGCACCGGCTGCCCGCTACGCGGATCGATGGTGTGGGCATAGCGTGCGTCGCCGCTGCCGGCGTGTCGCCGATAGTCGCCGGACGTGGCGATGCAAAGGTCTTGCAGGGGCAAGGCCAGCGCGTGCTGGTCGCTGGCATCCGGCACCTCGATCGCGACGCGCCAGGCTTGGCCATCGGGCCGCCTGCCGCGCGCGCGCAATTCGCCGCCCACTTCCACCAGGTATTGCGAGATACCGAGCGCGTCCAGCGCCAAGGCCGCGCGGTCCACGCCATGGCCTTTGGCGATGGAAGACAGATCCAGGTACGTGCCGCCGGGCTGCATCGCGGCTTGCCGTGCCACGTCCAGCGGCACGCGGCGCCAACCGCAACGCGCGCGCGCCGCGTCGATGGCGGCAGGCGAGGGCGGTTCAAACGCGCGCTGGTGCGGGCCAAAGCCCCAGGCGTTGACCAGCGGCCCCACCGTTGGGTCATACGCGCCGCCGCTGTCCTCGGCCAAGGCCAGGGCATGGCGCAGCACGTAGAAAAAACCGTCGGGCAGCACCTGCCAGCCTTCTGGGGCCCGGTTGAACCGCGTGATGTCGGAGGCCGATTCCCAGGTACTCATCTGCGCCACGACGTCGTCCAGCGCCGCCTGGATAGCGCGGCGCGCGGCGGCACTGTCGATGCGGGCCGGCAGCGCCAGGCGTGCGGACCACGTTGTGCCCATGGTCGCGCCCGCTAACGCTGCCAGCGCGGGCTGTGCGGGCGGGGCAGGCAGCGCGGTCGGCGCGGACCACGTGGCCACGGCGGGCAACGCTGACAAGGCTGGCGATGCTGACAACGCTGGGGATGCGGGGCGCGCCGCCGGCATGGCGCCATAGCTCACGCGCACGGCGGGGGGCGCCGTGCCGCGAGGCGCATAGGACCGGGCTGCCGACACGCGCACGCCTCAGGGTTGCAGCACTTCGACGGTGCCGGCGTAGGACAGGCGGCGCTTGGTTGCCTTCGGCACGCTGACCTTGGCGTCTTCCATGCCGGCCTCGATCCAGTACAGGCCGGGCTGCGGCCACTTGACCGAGAACTTGCCGTCCTTGTCGGTGGTCAGCTTGATCTCGCCGACCTTGTCGCGATAGCGGCTGCCGCCGGGTACGACGTTCACTTCCAGGTTGGCGGCGGGCTGGCCGTCCAGCAGCATCTGGAAGCTGGCCGCTTCGTCCGTGAATAAGTCGTTCGGGTGCGTGACCGGCGCCAGCTCCAGGCCACGGCCCACCGGCTTGATGGTCGACGGCTTGCCCGCCGTCACGAACGTTTCGACTCGGCCCAGGCTTTGGGACACTTCCAGTTCTTGCGCGTTGGCGGGTACCGCCTGCGCCATGCCTTCGACCTTGCCGAAGTAGCGCTTGTTCTTGCCGTCTTCCTTCCAGCGCGCAAACACGCCGTCGTTGACCACGGCCACGCGATACGTGCCGCTTTGCTTCAGTTGCAGGTCGAACGTGCTGCGCAGCTTGCCACGGTTCAGGTTTTCGGCTTCGGCGGGGTTGCCGTCCGGCGCGATGACGGCCAGGCCGTCCAGGCGCATCGGCGCATGGTTGAAGTAGAACTTGTCGTTGCCGACGGCGGCGTCAACGGTGATCCAGCTGTCGGTGCCCGACAGCACGGTGGACGACGGCACGATCCACACGTCATGCGCGTGGGCGGCAAAGGGCAGGCACAGCGCCAGGGCGGCGGCCAGTTTGGCGGCGGATTTCATGGTTGCGGTCCTTGAAGGCATGCGGGGCATCAGGGTTTGAGGTTGAGCGCGATGGCGCCCAGTTCGTGTTCGCCTTGCGCGGTCAGTTGTTCGGCCTTTTGCGCGGGCCACTGGAAGGGAATGCGCACCAATTCACGGCCGCCGACTTCACGCGCCGCTTCCACCACGACCGCGTACTGGCCGGGTTTGAGGGATGCCAAGGGCTTGGAGGCCGCGTCAAAGCTCAGCGTGTGCTTGCCCACGGGCTTGGTCGCGCCGCTGACTCCGTCCACCGGGAACTGCTGGTTGCGGCCGCTGCGGCGCCACCATTGGCGCATGTCCTTGAGCCACTCGGTGCCTTCGTTGTTCTTCTTGGCCACGTCGTACCAGACGGCCAGGTCGGCGGCCACGCTCTGGTCGGGGTTTTCGATCCAGATCGCGACGTACGGGCGGTGGTATTCGGCCACATCCAGGCGCGGCACCTCGATGGACAGGCCGATGTCGGCCGCATTGGCCGTTCGGGCGATCGCGCCGGCCAAGAGGGCCGACAACAACAGTTTGCGCATGGAAATCTCCAGGGGCGGATCGAAGGAATCAGGGGACGAGCATCAGTGGATGAAGAGCAGCGCCAGGACGACGGGAATCACGACGCCCAGCCCCACCATGGGCCAGGTGGCGCTGCGGTTGCCGGCGTGCATCTTCAGCAGCACCAGCCCGGTCAGCGAAAAGACCAGGCAGGCAACGGCGAAGATGTCCAGGAACCAGCTCCAGGCCAGGCCGGTGTTGCGGCCCTTGTGCAAATCGTTCAGGTAAGACACCCATCCGCGATCGGTGCGCTCGTATTCGACATCGCCGCTGGCGCGGTCGATGGACAGCCAGGCGTCGCCGCCCGCGCGGGGCAATGACAGGTAGACCTCGTCGGCGGACCATTCGGCGGCCCTGCCCGCGGCCCCGGCATCCAGCGTATCGTCCAGCCACCGTGCGACAGGGGCCGGCAACGGCGCCTTTTTCTGGTCGGACGGCGCGGTCAGTTGCTTAAGGACGGGGCCGGGCAATTGCGCTTGCCGGCTCGTTACCACCGCACGGGATTCGATGTGCGACGCGTTGTTCAGCGTGAGGCCGGTGACAGCAAACAGCAGCATGCCCAGCAGGCATAGCGCCGAGCTGATCCAATGCCATTGATGCAGCGTCTTGAGCCAGTAGGCCCGGCGCCGTGGAGTGGGTTGACTGTCCATGCGGGATTCGGTTTGAAGCGGCGGATTCTAACATTTAATGAGAATTACTCGTATAAAAGACCGGGCGGTTCACGGACGCTGATTTCAATCGATTTCGAAGGCGGCGCGGGGGCAAAGCGGGTGGCGCGTTGACGGTTCCCACGCGCCGGCGCGTTCACGATCCCTACGCCGCTGCGCGTTGACGGTTGTTGCGCGGCTGCGCCTTGGGCGCGTTATGCTGCTGCTGGTCTTTTGCCTTGCGCGCCGGCCGATGTCAGGCGCCCCGACTTATGTCTGCCTATCAAACCCTGATCCCGTTGAATTTCCTGGCCGTGGGCCTGGGCGCCGTGCTGGGTGCCTGGACGCGTTGGCTGGTCAGCCTGTGGCTGAACGTCGAGTCGTGGCCCTGGGGCACGTTCACGGTGAATCTGGCGGGCGGTTATTTCGTGGGCGTGGCGTTGGCGCTGGTGGCCGGGCACCCCGAATGGCCGACGTGGATCCGGCTGGGCGCCATCACCGGGTTCATGGGAGGCTTGACGACGTTTTCCACCTTCTCGGCGGAAACGGTATCGATGCTTGAGCGCGGCGCGTATGGTACGGCCCTGGGCTATGCGGGGGTGAGTCTGGCGGGGTCCTTGGCGCTGACGGCCGCGGGCATCGCCACGGTGCACTGGCTGCGCTAGGGGCAAGGCGCGATGCGCGATGCGCGAGGCGCAAGGCGTTAGGCGTAAGGCGGTAGGCGTCAGGCGCCACGGTTAAGTGCCGCGGCAAAACGCTGGGGTTGGGTGCTACGGCCAAGCGCTACGGCCAAGCCCTGCGGCTACGCGCTACGGCCAAGCCCTGCCGCTACGCGCGGGCGGCGGGCTTGCGCCCGCCGCGTTCACGCGTTAATCGGCGCGGGGGTTCAACACGCGAGCGGCTTGCAGGCCGCTGCGCACCGCGCCTTCCAGCACGCCGGGGTAGCCGGTATCGGTCCAGTCGCCCGCCAGGGCCAGCGTGCGCCATGGGGTAGTGTTCAGTGGGCGCGTCACGCCCGGCACCGCCGCGAAAGTGGCGCGCTTTTCAATGAGCAGTTCGGCCGCCGTCACTTCCGGCATGGGGGGCAAACGCGCGGGATGGCGCGCCGCCTGTTCGGCCACCTGGTCGATCAGCGCTTCGATCACCTGGCGCCGGTTGCGTTCGGCGATGCTGGTGGCGGCGCTGGCCACCACGGCAAATTCGCCCGCCTTGGCGTCACCCGCCAATTGCGCACGGTCAAAAACCCATTGCCCCACATGCCCGCGCGCGGCTTCCTCGCGCAGCATCATCATGGGTTCGGGCAGCCGCCAGGGTTCGGCCAGCCGCACGTTCAGGGTGGCGATGGGCAGGTAGTCAAAGGCCTTCAGCGCTTCCAGCAGGCCCGTCGCGCCGGCTTGGCGCAAGGACGCGTCCAGCAAGCGAGCCGCGTACGTCGGGGGCACGGCCAGCACGGCGGCGTCAAAGCGTTCCTGGTTGACCACAATGCCGTCGTCCGACGGATGCAGCTGGCGCACCGTGTTGCCGTAGCGCATGGTGACCTGGCGCGCCGCGGCGTCGGGCCACAGCGCCGACAGGTCGGTGCAGGGCAGCAGCAGATCGCTGTCTTCGCGCGTGCCTGCCAGGCTGTCGCGCAACACGCGCGCAAACAGTGTGGCGCTGGCGGTGGCGCACGGGGTGTTCAGCGCCGCCAGGCACAGCGGTTCCCAAAGCTGCCGGATCAGCGCATCGGACTGCGCGTGATAGTGCAGCAGATGCAGCACTGTCCAGTCGCGCGGCGGAGACCAGGACATGGCTTTCAAACCGCGCATCAGGCGCAGCGACGCATAGCGGTCGGCCCAGCTCAGGCCGCGTGCAAACAGCAAGGCGGCGGCCATGTGCAGGGGCGCGGGCAGCCGGGGCGCGGACAGGCGAAAGCGCCCGTCCAGGCTGGCCAGCCGCAGCGGCCGGCGCATCAGCAGCGCATCGGGGTTGCGGCCCACGCGGCGCATCAGCGCCAGCGTATGCCGGTAGGCGCCCGACAAAATGTGCTGGCCGTTGTCCAGCGGCGCTTCAAACGATTCATGGAAGACGCGGCGCGCGCGGCCGCCGGGCGTGTGGCCGGCTTCAAATACCGTGACCTTGGCGCCGGCTTCGCGCAGCGCGATGCTGGCCGCCAAGCCGGCCCAGCCCGCGCCGATTACCGCCGCCTTCACCGCGCCAGCCGGCGGACCAGTCCGCGTCCGCCGCCCACCCACGTTTTCCAGGCCAGCCACAGCTTGCGCAGTGGCGTGAGCGAGATGCGCTGGTGCAGCACCTGCCAGTTGTCGCGCTCGATTTCATCAAGCAGCGCGTAGTAGATGGCCGCCATCATCAAGCCCGGCCGCTGCGAACGGCGGTCGACCTCGGGCAGGTTGCTCATGGCTTCGCGATAGAGTTCGCGGGCGCGATCGGCCTGGAACTTCATCAGCGCGCTGAAGCGCTCGGAGTATTCGCCATTCAGGATGTCCGAGGCCTTGACCTCGAACTGCTGCATGTCGTTGACCGGGATGTAGATGCGGCCCCGGCGCGCGTCGTCGCCGACGTCGCGGATGATGTTCGTCATCTGGAACGCCAGGCCCAGCTTTTCGGCATAGACCAGCGTCTTGGGATCGCTATAGCCGAACACGCCGGCGGACAATTCGCCCACCACGCCGGCCGCGTGCCAGCAGTATTTGCGCAGGCCGGGCCAGTCCAGGTAGCGCGTCTGGTCCAGGTCCATTTCCATGCCGTCCACCACGGCCAGCAAGCGTTCGCGGGTGATGGAACAGGTTTGTAGGTGCGGTTGCAGCGCGCGCGTCACGGGGTGATCGGGCTTGCCGTCGAACATCTGGTCGACCTGCGTGCGCCACCAGGCCAGCTTGATGCGGGCCAGCGACGGGTCGGTGCATTCGTCGACCACGTCGTCCACTTCGCGGCAGTAGGCGTAAAGCGCCGTGATCGCGCGGCGGCGTTCGGGCGGCAGGAACAGGAATGAGTAGTAGAAGCTGGAACCGCTTTTGGCGGCTTTCTCCTGGCAATATTCGTCAGGGGTCATAGATAGGCAGGGCCTGTTACTTGATAGAGCGCCACAGCATGATGGCCCAGTCTTTGGCGCCCAATTCGGGGCGGTTCATGAATACATCGTAGCCGCTCGCCTCGATACGCTCCAGCACGCGCAGCCCGCCTTGCACCACCAGGCGCAGCTCCAGGCCGATGCGGCCGGGCAAGCGGCGCGCCAGCGGAGCGCCGAAGTGTAGCAGTGCACGCGTGCGTTCGACCTCGAAGGCCATCAGCTCGCGCCATTGCGGGGTCAGCCGGCACGCCGCCAGGTCTTCTTCGGTAATGCCATGGCGGCGCAGGTCTTCTTGCGGCAGGTACACGCGCTGCTTGTGCCAATCGACCCGCACGTCCTGCCAAAAGTTCACCAGCTGCAAGCCGGTGCAGATGGCGTCGCTTTCGGCCACGTCCTGGGGGCTGCACGCGTCGAACAGATGCAGCATCAGGCGGCCCACCGGGTTGGCCGAGCGCGTGCAGTAGTCGGCAAGCGTGCCGTAGTCTTCGTAGCGCTTGACGGTGATGTCCTGCTCGAATGCGGACAGCAGGTCGTAGAACGGCGTGATGGGCAGTTGGTGGCGCGCGATGGTCTGGGCCAGCGGCGTAAAGATGTCGGCCAGCGGCGGCAAGCCCGGCGCGGGCGTCACGCCCGGTTCGGCGCCGATGCGGTGCAGTTCGGTGCGGAAAGCCGCCAGTTGCGCCAGCCGTTCTTCGTCGGACGCGCTGCCTTCATCGGCAATATCGTCCGCGGCGCGGGCAAACCGGTAGATATCGGTCACGGCGCCGCGCAGCCTGCGCGGCAACAGCAGCGAGGCGACGGGAAAGTTCTCGTAGTGATCGATGGACATGGATAGCGGTACAGAGGGCGGTCCCGGGACGGGATCGCACCATTTTAGAGTAGTCGCCTTTGGGGGCGCGATGCCATCAGAGATGTCATTGCAGATGCCCTCCCTCTCGGGCGGCGATCAGTTAGACTTAAGCGCCACAGGATCCCACACCATGCCGCGCCCCATATCCGCCACCGTCTCCGTCTCCGCGCTTGCGCACAATCTTGCCACCGTGCGCCACCATCTTGAACAGACCGCCGCCGCCGCGGGCGGGTTGCCGCCGTCCATCTGGGCAGTCATCAAGGCCAATGCCTACGGCCATGGCATCGAGCAGGCGGTGACGGGGTTTTCCAAGGCGCAGGGCCTGGCCATGCTGGACCTGGACGAGGCCGTGCGCTGCCGCGAGGCCGGTTGGGGCGGCCCGATCCTGCTGCTGGAAGGGTTCTTCAAACCCGCCGACCTGGATCTGGTCGACCGCTATCACCTGAGCACCACGGTACACAATCGCGAGCAGCTGGACATGCTATCGCGCGCCCGTTTCACCCGGCGCGTGGATGTCATGCTCAAGCTCAACAGCGGCATGAACCGCCTGGGTTTCAGCCCGGCTTCCTACCCCGCTGCCCATGAACGCGCCATGTTGCTACAGCAGCAGGGCACGCTGGGGTCGGTGGGCAAGATGACGCACTTTGCCTGCGCCGACGGCCCCCAGGGCGTGAGCGAGCAGCTGGCCCTGTTTAATTCGGTGACGCATAAGATGCCCGGCACCATCAGCGTCTGCAACTCGGCCGCCACGCTGCGCTTTGCCGACATCGCCGTCAGCTCGCCCACTCAGACCCATTGGGTGCGCCCGGGCATCTGCCTGTACGGCGCGTCGCCGTTCGCGGATGCCGAAGCCGCGTCCTTCGGCCTGAAGCCGGCCATGACGCTGGCCTCTGAAATCATCGCCGTGCAGGAACTGAAGGCGGGCGATTCCGTGGGCTACGGTGCGATTTTCCGCGCCGAACGCGCCATGCGGATCGGCATCGTCGCCTGCGGCTACGCCGACGGCTACCCGCGCCACGCCACCACCGGCACGCCCGTGGTCGTGGCGGGCATCCGTACGCAATTGGTCGGCCGCGTGTCGATGGACATGCTGATCGTCGACCTGGACCCGATTCCCGCCGCCGGTGTCGGCGCGCCCGTCGTGTTGTGGGGCGAAGACGGCCCCTCGGTGGACGAAGTGGCACAGGCCGCCGGCACCATCGGCTACGAATTGCTGTGCGCCCTGGCGCCACGCGTGCCGGTCAGCCGCGACGCCTGAGCGTATCGCCGCCCGACCTGGCCGATTTTGGCCGGGTGTCCGGTGGGCAGAAATTGCTACGCAATTTACAAGACAGCCATCCCCGGATGGTGTCTACTTGGAACACCGGGCGCCCACGCGCCCGTTTTTGACCCAGCAATCTGACGACGAGGTTTCAATCCATGAAGGACAAATGTGTGCTCATTACGGGCGCCACCAAGGGCATAGGCTGGGCGCTGACGCAGCGTCTGTCCGACATGGGCTGTCATGTGGTCGGCATTGCGCGCAACACCACCGATGTGGACTTTCCCGGCTATCTGTATGCCTGTGACCTGGCTGACGCCGGCCGCACCGAGGAAGTGCTGCGCGAAATCCGCGAGAAGTTTCCGGTGGACGCCGTGGTCAACAACGTGGGCATTGCGTCGCCGCAGCCCTTGGGCGAAATCGACCTGGCCACGCTGTACAACGTGCTGGACCTGAATGTGCGCGTGGCGGTGCAGGTCACCCAGGCGTTCATCGAATCCATGAAGGTGCGCCGCGCCGGCCGCATCGTCAACGTGGTCAGCCGCGCCATCCATGGCGGGTTGGACCGTACGGCGTACTCGGCCGCCAAGAGCGCACTGGTGGGCTGCACCCGCACGTGGGCCCTTGAACTGGCCGAATACGGCGTGACCGCCAACGCGGTCGCGCCCGGCCCGATTGAAACGGAAATGTTCCGCGCCACCCGCCCGGCAGGTAGCGATGGCGAAAAGCGCGCGCTGGCCTCCGTGCCCATGAAGCGACTGGGCACGCCGGCCGAAGTGGCGGCCGCCATTGCCTTCCTGCTGTCGGACGACGCGGGGTTCATTACCGGCCAGGTGCTGGGCGTGGACGGCGGCGGCAGCGTGGCCGGCCGATCCTGATCACGGTCATGTCCAAACAAAAAGCGCACCGGAATTAGTCGGTGCGCTTTTTTTCTGCCCGTTTGATGCGTCGCGGATTCAGTAGGGGCCTTTGCCCGCCGCCACCGGCCGCACGTCCTTGAATTCGCCGGCCAGGTTTTCCGCCGCGCGCGCCAGCAACACGGCATCCACGCCAACTGCCACGAAGGTCGCGCCCAACGACAGGTAGTGCTTGGCCTGCGCCACGCCGCTGTGCAGGATGCCCGCGGCCTTGCCAGACCGCACGATGCGCGCAATGGCCTGGTCGATGGTTGCCAGCACCTCGGGGTGATCCGGCTGCCCCAAAAAGCCCATGCCCGCGGACAAATCGGCTGGGCCGATGAAGGCCCCGTCCACGCCATCCACCGCCAGGATGTCGTCCAGCGCGTCGATGCCGGCCGGCGTTTCAATCTGCACCAGCACGCACATCTGATCGTTGGCGCGTTCCAGGTAGTTGGGGATGCGGTTCCAGCGCGACGAACGCGCCAGCGCGCTGCCCACGCCCCGGATGCCGGCCGGCGGATAGCGCACCGCCGCCACGGCCGCGCGCGCTTCGTCGGCGGACTGGATCATCGGCACCAGCAAGGTCTGCGCGCCGGTGTCCAGGATCTGCTTGATCTGCACCGGGTCGTTCCACGCCGGGCGCACCACGGGCGCCACCGGATAGGCGGCCACGGATTGCAATTGCGACAAGGTGGTCTGCAAGGTGTTCGGCGCATGTTCGCCGTCGATCAGCAGCCAGTCGAAGCCGGCCCCCGCAATGATTTCAGATGTGTAGGCGCTGGCCAGGCCGGCCCACAGGCCGATCTGGGGTTGGCGGTCGCGCAAGGCTTGCTTGAAGGTATTGGTCAGGATGTCCATGGACGGCGTGCCGTGTTAGTTGAAATGACAGTTGACGGAACCCAGCGCCCCGTAATCGACGTGGAAGGTGTCGCCCGGCCGGGCGGCAACGGGGCGGGTGAAGGAACCCGACAGAATGATCTCGCCCGCTTCAAGCGCCACGTCGTGGGCGGCCAGCTTGTTAGCCAGCCATACTACGCCATTGGCCGGGTGATTCAAGACGCCCGCCGCCACGCCGGTTTCTTCGATCACGGCGTTGCGCGACAAAATCGCGCCGACCCAGCGCAGGTCGAAATCGCCCATCTTTATAGGCCGCCCGCCCATCACCACGCCTGCGTTCGCCGCGTTGTCGGCGATGGTGTCGAACACCTTGCGCGGCCGCTTGGTGTCGGGGTCGATGCCGTGCGAGCGCGCGTCGATGATCTCCAGCGCGGGGATCACGTAGTCCACCGCGTCATACACCTGGAACAGCGTCACGTGCGGGCCTTGCAGCCGCTTGCCCAGCACGAAGGCCAGCTCGACTTCCAGACGCGGCAGGATGAAGCGGCCGGCGGGAATGGTGCCGCCATCCTCGAAGAACATGTCGTCCAGCAGCATGCCGAAATCGGGCTCGTCGATCTGCGATGACTGCTGCATCGCGCGGGACGTCAGACCGATCTTGTGACCGCGCCGGGTGCGGCCTTCGGCCAGCTTGATGTCCATCCAGGCGCGCTGGACGGCGTAGGCGTCGGCGATATCGATGTCGGGATGGTCCAGCGAAATCTGGCGGATCTGCGTCCGCGTGCGTTCTGCTTCATGCAGGCGCGCGGCGATGCTGCGTACGGTTTGGGTGTCTAGCATGGAAGGTCCGGATTAGGGTTAAGACGGGAAGGGCGCCAGCGTGTTGACCAGCCTTCCGACGCCTTCGATTTCCGTCACGACCACGTCGCCGGGCATGACGTTGACGATGCCGTCCGGCGTGCCGGTCAGGATCAGGTCGCCTGGGGACAAGGTCATGAAACTGCTGAAATATTCAATCAGCGCAGGCACGTCGAACACCATGTCGCGCGTGTTGCCAAGCTGGGTCTGAACGCCGTTGACCGTGGTGCGCAGCGTCAGGTTCATGGGGTCGGGCACATCGTCGCGGTCCACCAGCCAGGGGCCCAGCGGCGTGCACGTATCGCGGTTTTTCACGCGCAGGTTGGGGCGATACCAATTTTCAAGGTAGTCGCGCAGCGCATAGTCGTTGGCCACCGTGTAGCCCGCGACATAGTCGTAGGCCAGCCCGCGCGTGACGTTGCGCGCCGTCTTGCCGATGACCACGGCCAGCTCGCACTCGTAGTGCATGAATGCCACGTCGGCCGGGCGCAGTGTGTGCGCGCGATGGCCCACGAACGTGTTGGCGGCCTTCAGAAAACCCAGCGGCTCGTCGGGCGCCTTGAACGCCAGTTCCTTGGCGTGATCCGCGTAGTTGATGGCCAGTGTGAAGGTGGTGCGCGGTTCGATGGGCGGCAACCATGTCACCGCGTCTTCGGCCAGGACGCGCCCGTCCGGCAGCAGTACGCTGCCCGGCTCGCCGTCGGCTTCGGTAACGGAGTGGATGACGCCTTCGTAAGCGATGCGTGCGTGTTTCATGGTGATGTCCTCAGGTTGCGGCCAACGTGTTGCCCAGCGTGCCGACCTGCGCGATGCGGATGTCATAGCGTTGCCCCGCGCGCACGCGTGGCGCATCGTGCGGCGTACCCACCAGCAGGATGTCGCCGGCGTCAAAGCTCATGAATTCGGTCACGTCGGCGATCAGGCGCGCAACGGGGCGGAACAGGTCGGCCGTGCTGGCGCGCTGCCTGACGACGCCGTCCACCAGCACTTCGATGTCCAACGCATCCGGATTGATTGCCGGCGATACCGGCGCCAGCGTGTCGCCGATGGGGCAGAACCCATCGCGGCACTGTTGTTTAAGGGCGGGTCGGAAATAGCTGTCGTGCGGCACGCAAAGGTCCGCCACCACGCGATAGCCCGCCACGTAGTCCAGCGCATCCGCCTGGCTGACACGACTGGCGCGGCGCGCGAACACCACGCCCAGGCAGGCGACTACCTGCACCTCTTGCACATCGGCGGGTAGCGTGATGGTGTCGCCGTCGCGCGCATAGGTGTTGGCGGGCTTGATGTACAGCACGGGTGCGCGCGGGGCGGCCTTGTAGGGCGGCGCGTTGACGGCGTCGCCCAATGCGTCAAGCGACTGGCGCGTGTTGAGCGCCACACCGACCACGGTGCGCGGCGGCTGCGCCAAGGCCGCGCTGGCCGCTTCGGCGCGTTGCGCAAGATAGTGGCGGTAGTTGTTGTGCTTGTAGTTCAGCACCGGGTCCGCTTCTTCGATCTGCATCGAAATGCCCAAGGGCCGCATGGCCAGGTGCGGCGCCAGCGCGGTGTTCAGCGCCAGGAACACCCGCTCGCCCAACGCGGCCTTTTGCGCGTCGGTGCGGCCGTGGCCGATGCGCAGCACCACGTGCACGAACGCGTTGTCGGGGTGGCCGTCCACGATCAGGCAGTCGTCCACACGCAGTGCCCGGGTGCGGGCGCCTGCCAGCGGAAACAAGCTGCCGTCGCCGACGGCGGCGCCTTGCACCGCGCGCATCAGCGCACGGGTATCCAGGGCGAGGTTGCCTGAATACTCGATCCAGATATGGGGCATGGTGTCTCCGCCAAAATAGTTAGCATGTTAATTAGAATAGCGGGAAAGCGGATCGACGGCAATGCGCCAGACGCGCGATGCGACCCGGGAATCCCACCGTTGACAGCGCCATCCCGGCAGCATAAAGTTAACGTGTTAATTAAATGGGGCGACGCATTGCGCCGCGATAAGAACGAGGAGCCGCACGTGAGCATCAAGCATTGGATCAACGGCCAGCAGGTCGATAGCGCTGACCGCTTCGTCACCTACAACCCCGCCACGGGCGAGGCCATTGCCGAAGTGGCGGCGGGCGGGCAGAAAGAAATCGACGCGGCCGTGGCGGCGGCGGCGGACGCGTTTCCCAAGTGGGCTAACACGCCCGCCAAGGAGCGCGCGCGGTTGATGCGCCGCCTGGGCGAACTTATCGACGCCAACGTGCCGCACCTGGCCGAACTGGAAACCCAGGACACGGGCCTGCCCATTTCGCAAACGCGCAAACAGCTGATTCCGCGCGCGTCCGAGAACTTCAATTTCTTTGCCGAAGTCTGCACCCGCATGAACGGCCACACCTATCCGGTGGACGATCAAATGCTGAACTACACGCTGTATCAGCCGGTGGGCGTGTGCGCGCTGGTGTCACCGTGGAACGTGCCCTTCATGACGGCCACCTGGAAGACGGCGCCGTGCCTGGCGCTGGGCAATACCGCCGTGTTGAAGATGTCTGAATTGTCCCCGCTGACCGCCGACCAATTGGGCCGGCTGGCGCTCGAAGCCGGCATTCCCGCCGGCGTGCTGAACGTGGTGCAGGGCTATGGCGCGGACGCGGGCGATGCGCTGGTGCGGCACCCGGGCGTGCGCGCCATCTCGTTCACCGGCGGCACGGTCACCGGCAAGAAAATCATGGCCAACGCGGGCGGCATCAAGAAATATTCGATGGAGCTGGGCGGCAAATCGCCCGTGCTGATTTTTGACGACGCTGATGTCGACCGCGCGCTGGACGCGGCGCTCTTCACGATTTTTTCGCTGAACGGCGAACGCTGCACCGCGGGTTCGCGCATCTTCGTGCAGCAATCCATCTACGACGATTTCGTGCGAAAGTTCGCCGCGCGCGCCCAGCGCCTGGTGGTCGGCGACCCTGCTGATGAGGCCACTCACGTGGGCGCGATGATCACGCGTCAGCATTGGGAAAAGGTCACCGGCTACATTCAGCTGGCCGAACAGGAAGGGGCGCGTATCCTGGCGGGCGGCGCGGGCAAGCCGGAAGGGTTGCCCGCGCATCTGGCGCGCGGCAATTTCGTGCGGCCCACGGTGCTGGCCGACGTGGACAACCGCATGCGTTGCGCGCAGGAAGAAATTTTCGGGCCGGTCGCCTGCCTGATCCCGTTCAAGGACGAAGCCCACGGGCTGGCGCTGGCCAACGATGTCAAATACGGCCTGGCCTCGTACATCTGGACGAGCGACATCGGCCGCGCGCACCGCTTGGCGCGTGGCATCGAAGCAGGCATGGTGTTCATCAACAGCCAAAACGTACGCGATCTGCGCCAGCCGTTCGGCGGCACCAAGGAATCCGGCACGGGACGCGAAGGCGGGGAATACAGCTACGAGGTGTTCGCCGAAATCAAGAACGTGTGCGTGTCGATGGGCAGCCACCACATCCCCAGATGGGGCGTGTGAATGCAACAAGGAGACAACCATCATGGGTAAGCTTGCACTGGCCGCCAAGGTGACCCACGTGCCGTCGATGTACTTGTCGGAGCTTCCCGGCAAACATCACGGTTGCCGCGAGGCCGCCATCGAAGGCCACCGCATCATCGGCCAACGCTGCCGCGAGCTGGACGTGGACACGATCGTGGTGCTGGACGTGCATTGGCTGGTGAACGCGGGGTATCACGTCAACGCCAACCGCGCCTTCAAGGGCTGCTACACCAGCAACGAACTGCCGCATTTCATCAAGGACATGCACTACGCGTACGACGGCAACCCCGATCTGGGTCGCCGCATCGCCGAAAGCGCCAACGCGGCGGGCGTGGGCACGCGCAGCCACGAAATCGACAGCCTGGAACTGGAATACGGCACGCTGGTGCCCATGCGCTACATGAACGCCGATGGCCGCTTCAAGGTGGTGTCGGTAGCGGCATGGTGCGCCTGGCACGGCCTGGACGAAAGCCGGCGCTTTGGCGCGGCGTTGGGCCAGGCCATCCAGGCCAGCGACAGCCGCGTTGCCGTGTTGGCCAGCGGGTCGTTGTCGCATCGCTTTAACGACAACAACAGCCCCGAAGCCGCGATGCACCAGATCAGCCGCGAATTTTTCAAGCAGGTGGACTTGCGCGTCGTCGATCTTTGGCGCCAGGGCGACTGGAAGACGTTTTGCGCCATGCTGCCCGAATACGCCGATTTGTGCGTGGGCGAGGGCGGCATGCACGACACCGCCATGCTGCTGGGCCTGCTGGGGTGGGACGGCTACGACAGGCCGGTGGAAATCGTCACCGACTACTTCACCAGTTCGGGCACGGGGCAGATCAACGCGATCTTTCCGGTGCCGGACTAAGTTTCGGCAGGTGGCGGGCCGATGCTGCTACGCGTCGGCCGTTTCCTTGGCGTCGGCCGGGGGCGGGTCGCGGCGTATCAGCTCGACCATTGTGTCCACGTCCTGATACAGGCGGTCGAGCAATTCCTTGCCGATCTTGGCCTCGATTTCCTGATACTTCGCGTCCACCTGCGGGCGCATGCGGTCGATCAGCTTGTGGCTTTTGGGCGTCAGGGATATTTCCTGGCGACGCTGGTCCGCGCTGGAGCGGGCACGCTTGATCAGGCCCTGTTCTTCCATGCCGGCCAGCATCCGGGTCAGGCTGGGGCTGAGGATCTGGCAACTGCGCGCAATCTGGTTGGGCTCCATCGCGCCCGTTTCGCTAAGGGTGCGCAACACCCGCCATTGTTGCTCGGTGACGCCGGCCGCGTGCAGCACGGGGCGGAAATGCGCCATCAGGGTTTCGCGCGCGTATAGCAGCAGGTGGGGAAGATTGCGGTGGTGGAAGCTGGGACTCATGGCGGCTATGTTAGCAAGAAGCCGCCCATTTTTTGACCACAAATTTTGATGCGTCTTGCGCCCATCAGGCGCCGCCGGCGGCGCCTGATGGGCGCGGCGGGCGGCGGTGCGGGCAAGCAGTGCGGCGTCGCTATGCCCTGCCGTCAAGCGGGGTTCTGCTGCGCCAATTCCTGCAAGTCGTCGGGCAAGGCCAGGTCGGGCGCGCCTTGTTGCAGTTCGTGCAAGGCCTGCACGGCATCGGCTTGCTGGTCGTCTTGCACCAACTGCCGGATGTGCGCCACGCGGGCTTCGATATCGGCTTCGCTGAACGCCACGACCTCGGTGGCGGTGGCGTCGCCTTCCTGTGCAACGCCCGCGGGGGCGGCTTGCGGTTGCGGTTCGGCGGTGGCTGCCGGTAGCGGCGGGACAGCGGCAGGTTCGTTTTGGGGGGCAGAGACGCGTTGGGCCACAGTGGCCGACTTGCCCACCAGTGCTTCCGTCAATGCAATGGGGGCGGGGTTGCGGTCGGTGCTGCTGTCATGGGAGGCGGTCAGCGGCGAATTCTGCTCGTGCATGTCCGCGGCTTCGCGCATGTCCGTCCAGGCGAACAAGCCGGCGACCATGGCGGCGCAGGCGGCGGCTGCCCAGCCGGGGTGCCAGCTGTGGCCAGGGTGCCAGGCACGACGTACCGCCGCGTCCAGTTCGGGGCTGCTGCCGGGTCCGGGCTTGCGGTACAGGGCGCGCAGATCCCGTTCATCGTCTTCGTCGAAGGGGGGCCGATAGGTAATGCTCATGCGCGTACTCCTCGCGGCGGCGTCTGGTGGCAAGACGCCTACGCGTTTGACCTTGCTGGGCGCCGCGCCGGTGGTCCGGCGGTCTCGTCGTGGCTAGGGTCGTGTTCCGGTTTATGCGGCCAGGGCCGCAGGGCGAATGCGCCGCGATTCCCGTTGCCGCGCCCTGAGGGGCGTTCGGCGCCGGGTATGCCGCCCTGGGCTGGGCGGTTCGACAATGCGCTGCACTGGACGATTATGCGCGATTTGCGCGATTCCGGGCGGGGTTTTCTTGCACGGCGGCGATGTTATTTTGGCCCGGCCCTGTTATTGAAAGCAGATTGAAATCTTGCGCTTGCCGGTACACTTTCGCGCATGGCCAAATCCCGAACCGTATATGTGTGCGCCGACTGCGGCGGCACCACCCCGAAGTGGCAGGGCAAATGCCCGCATTGCAACGCCTGGAACACGCTGGAAGAAACCGTCGAGTCCTCGACGCCCGCCGCCGCCGCGCACCGTTACGCGCCGCTGGCCTCTGCCAGCCCGGTGCGCAGCCTGTCTGAAATCGAAGCCCGCGAAACACCACGCCAGCCGACCGGGCTGGACGAATTCGACCGCGTCCTGGGCGGCGGCCTGGTCGCGGGCGCCGTGGTGCTGATCGGCGGCGATCCGGGGATCGGCAAATCCACGCTGTTGTTGCAGGCGCTGGCCTCGCTGTCCGAAACCACCAACGTGCTGTATGTGACGGGCGAGGAATCGGCCGAACAGGTCGCCTTGCGCGCACGCCGGCTGGACTTGCAGACGGGCAACGTGAACCTGCTGGCCGAGATCCGCCTGGAAGCGATCCAGGCCGCCGTGTCCGAACAGAAGCCTACCGTGGCCGTCATCGACTCGATCCAGACCCTGTACAGCGGCGAACTCAGCGCCGCGCCGGGTTCGGTGTCGCAGGTGCGCGAATGCGCGGCGCAATTGACGCGCCTGGCCAAGCAGACCGGCATCGCGATCGTCATGATCGGCCACGTCACCAAGGACGGCGCGCTGGCCGGCCCGCGCGTGCTGGAGCACATTGTGGACACCGTGCTGTATTTCGAAGGCGACACGCATTCCTCGTTCCGGCTGGTGCGCGCATTCAAGAACCGCTTTGGCGCCGTCAACGAGCTGGGCGTTTTTGCGATGACCGACCGTGGCCTGCGCGGCGTGGCCAACCCGTCCGCGCTGTTCCTGTCCCAGCACGAGCAGCAGGTGGCCGGTTCCTGCGTGATGGCCACGCAAGAGGGCACGCGCCCGCTGCTGGTTGAGATCCAGGCCTTGGTCGACAGTTCGCATTCGCCCAATCCGCGCCGCCTGACGGTGGGCCTTGAAGGCAATCGGCTGGCCATGTTGCTGGCGGTGATGCACCGGCACGCGGGTGTCACCACGTTTGACCAGGACGTGTTCGTCAACGCCGTGGGCGGCGTGCGCATCACCGAACCGGCCGCCGACTTGCCGGTGCTGCTGGCCATCATGTCTTCGTTGCGCGACAAGCCCTTGCCGCGCGGCCTGATCGCGTTCGGCGAAGTTGGTCTGGCCGGCGAGATCCGTCCCGCGCCGCGCGGTCAGGAACGCTTGCGCGAAGCCGCCAAGTTGGGTTTTTCGATTGCGCTGATTCCCAAGGCCAACGCACCGCGCCAACCCATTGAAGGGTTGGAGATCTGGGCGGTGGACCGGCTGGACGCCGCGTTGGACAAGTTGCGCTGACGCGCTGTTTTCCCCTTGCCGCGCAGGCAAGGGCTGTTGGAGCAAGACGTGAGTCTGTTAGTGATTGCCGCGTGCCTGGCCGC
This sequence comes from Achromobacter sp. B7, assembly GCF_003600685.1. NCBI lineage: Bacteria > Pseudomonadati > Pseudomonadota > Betaproteobacteria > Burkholderiales > Alcaligenaceae > Achromobacter > Achromobacter sp. B7. The sequence goes on along the minus strand of NZ_CP032084.1, from coordinate 3,745,433 downwards.
GGGTAGCCTGATTGGTTTCATGGGCGGCGTGCTGGGCATCGGGGGCGGGCTCATCGCCATTCCGGCGCTGGTGCTGTTGATGGGCATGTCGCAGCAGTTGGCGCAGGGCACCGCGCTGATCATGGTGCTGCCCGCCATCACCATGGCGGTGCGGAAATACAACCAGCAAACGCGCATCGACAAGCGCGTGGCGGCTGCCGGGGCGGCCGGCGCGGTGGTGTTCACGTGGGTGGGCGCGCGGCTGGCGCTGGGCATTGATTCCAGCGTGCTGCGTCGAAGCTTCGCCGTGTTCCTGTTCTTTATCGCGCTGTTCTACGTCTGGCAGACCTGGCGTGCGGGCCGCCTTGCCGCGCGCCGTGCAGCAGGGCAAGCGCCGTCCAAAGCGCAGTCCGACCACAAGCCGCAGTCCGACCAGAAGCCGCACTCCGACCACAAGCGTGCGCCGGTCTTCACCCCGCGCCGCGCCAGCGTGCTGGGCATGCTGTGCGGCACGTTGGGCGGCTTCTTCGGCGTGGGCGGTGCGGTGCTGGCCGTGCCCATCATCACCACGGTGTTCCGCTTGCCGCAGACGGTGGCGCAGGCCTTGGCCCTAAGCATGGTGATCCCCGGATCGACCATCGCGCTGATCACGTATGCATGGGCCGGCCAGGCGGACTGGACGGTGGGCGTGCCCTTGGCCATCGGCAGCCTGCTGTTCGTGCCGGTCGGTGTGCGCCTGGCCTACAAGCTGCCTGAACGCAAGCTGAGAGTCTGCTTTGCGTTGATGCTGTTCGCCACCGTGGCCTTGCTGGCGTTTGAGTCGTAGGCATAACCGTAGGCATAACTTCAAGCCATATCCTTAAGCCATATCCTCAAGCCATATTTCCAAGCGTTAGCAGCCGAAATTTTCTGGTTCCGCGTTGAACCTTCGCAGCCGGTGAACTTCAAACGGAGTACGGGGTAAGCGGCGATGTTGCCGCCCCGTGTCGGTTAGGCTTCGGCCTTGCACATTCAGGAGTTCATGTAATGACGACTCACTCCCGTATCGCTGCGTTCTTATCCACCTCGGCCTTGTGCCTCGGTCTTGCTGCTGCGCCTTCGGCGTTCGCGGCGGGCGCCGATGCCACGACCAAGGCGGGTGATACCAAGACCCACGCGCAGCATAAGCATCACAAGTCTGACAAAACGTCCGCCAAACCGGCGGCCGCGAAATCAGGCGCATCAAAGATGGACCATTCCGGCGCCACGACGCCGGCGAAGTAGGCAGGGGGCTGAAAAGCCCGATGTAGTTCCTTTGCAGGAAGACTACCGACCTCTTGGGGCCGGAAAGTCGAAAGCCTCTCGGTATGGGCACCGAGAGGCTTTTTCGTTTTTGCTTTCTGTTCTTTTGCTATCTGCTTGGCCGCGCCATCGCGCGGCGGCGTTCATTCCACCGGCGTAATCACGTGGCCCGTGTCGAAGTACGCCTTCAGGTTGTCCAGCATCAGGTTTTCCATGGCCAGGCGGGTCTCCAGCGTGGCGCTGCCGATGTGCGGCAGCACGACGGCGTTGTCGCTGGTCTTCAATGCGTCCGGCACCTTGGGTTCGTGCTCGAACACGTCCAGCGCCGCGCAGCCCAGCTTGCCCGCTTCCAGTGCGGCCACCAGCGCGGCCTCGTCAATGACCGGCCCGCGCGCGATATTGACGATGATGCCCTTGGGACCCAACGCTTCCAGCACGGCCTGGTTGACCAGGTGGCGCGTGCTGGGCCCGCCCACGGTGGCGACCACCAGGAAGTCCGCCCACGCGGCCAGGTCCACCAGCGATGCTTCGTAGCCGTACGCGATGTCGTCGCGCTTTCTGCGGTTGTGATAGCGCACGTCCATGTCGAAACCCGTGCCACGCTTGGCGATGGCTTCGCCGATGCGGCCCAGGCCCACGATGCCCAGCTTCTTGCCGCTGACGCGCTGGCCCAGCGGGATGCTGCCGTGCACCTGACCCCATTGGCCGGCGCGCACAAAGCGTTCGCCCTGGCCCATGCGGCGCGCACCCGCGATCAACAAGCCCCAGGCCAGATCCGCGACGCAGTCCGTCAGCACGTCCGGCGTGTTGCTGACCTGCACGCCACGTTTTTTGGCGGCGTCCACGTCGATGGTTTCATAGCCCACGCCCCAGCTGCAAATGGCTTTCAGGTCGGGCAGCGCGTTGATCAGTTCGGCGTCCGCGCCAAAGTTGGCCGACGTGACGACGGCAGCGATGCCCTTGCCATGTTCAGCCAAGGCCGCCTTGCGGTCGGGGAATTTCCATAGCTCCACGACGTCATAGCGCTCGGCTAGGTTCTTGTTGGCGGAAGGCGAGCCGGCCAGCGAGCCGACCTGGATGATGCGATGCTTGGTGGTCATGTTGTCGTACGGATGGGTGGCAAAACGGTCATGCTACTTGATTCGACCTTGAAAACCGCTGAGGGGATGCCCGTAGGCATCCCCTCGCGGTTGCCTGGCCCTGGCCCTGGTCCTGGCGCTGGCCTTGGCCTTGATCGGGCGTGGCGGTTTTCACTCCAGCTGGATGTTCGCCTTCTGGATGACGTCCTTCCAACGCTTGACCTCGCCTTGCTGGAAGGCGGTGAACTGCTGCGGAGTATTCGCCACGACTTCAAAGCCCAGGCCTTGCAGCGTCTGCTCGGTCTTCGGGTCGCGCAACGCCGTCTGCAAAGCCTTGGACAGCTGTTCAACGACTGCCGGCGGCGTGTTCTTGGGCACGGCAAAGCCTTGCCAGGAATACACCACCATGTCCTTGATGCCGGCTTCGGCCAAGGTCGGCACGTTGGGCAGGTCGGTCGCTCGGGCATCGCCGGTGATGGCCAGCGCCTTGAGCTTGCCGGCCTTGATGTGGTTTTGCACCGCGCCCAGGTTCTGGAACGACACGTTCACCTGTCCGCCGATCAGGTCCGCGATGGCAGCGCCGCCGCCCTTGTAGGGCACGTCCACGCCCGTGCTGTCCGTGCGCTGGCGAAACAGCACCGCCGACAGGTGGTCGGACGACCCGGTGCCGGACGACGCGTACGACACGCTGCCCGGATTCTTCTTGGCATAGGCCACCAGTTCGGCCACCGTGCTGGCGGGAAAGTTGGGAGACGCGACCAGCACATTGGGGTTGCGCACCGCCTGCGTCAGGTAAGCAAAGTCCTTGCTGGGGTTGTAGGACAGGTTCTTGTACAGCGCCTCGTTGATAGCGAAGGTGCCGATCGAGCCCACCATCATCGTGTAGCCGTCGGGCGTGCTGCGGGCCAGCGCCTGTGCACCGATGGCGCTGTTGGCGCCGGGCTTGTTCTCGACCACGAAGGTCTGGCCCAGGATCTTGGTCAGCGCGGGCGTGACCGAGCGCGCGGTGATGTCGGACGAGCCGCCCGGCACGAAGGGCACGATCATGGTGACCGGCTTTTCCGGATAACCGGCGGCCTGCGCCGCGGGTCCGGCAAGTAGAACGGCGCCCGCCGCGGCAGCCGCGCAGAACAGTTTATTCATGTTGTCTCCTGGTTCGCGTG